>RXJG01000006.1:206494-335028 GCA_003963365.1 Sphingobacteriales bacterium | reverse complement strand
ACCTTTGCCTTTGGAACATCGCTTACAATTTGTAGTGGAGGTTCGGTGCCAGCATTACCCACAACATCAAGCAACGGTATTACTGGTACGTGGAGTCCATCTGTGGTGGATAATACCACATCCGGTACCTACACCTTTACACCAACAGCAGGGCTGTGTGCAACAAATACAACATTTAGTGTTACAGTTAATCCTAACATAACACCCACTTTTAGTTTTGGTACATCCATCACTATATGCTCAGGAACTGCGGCCCCCGTGCTGCCAAACCAGTCAACCAATGGAGTAAATGGCACCTGGAGCCCGGCAACAATCAATAACCAGGCTAATGGTAGCTATACATTTACACCTAACGCGGGACAATGTGCCGTAAGCACTTCCCTGACAGTGACAGTTACGCCTACTGTTACGCCTGCTTTCAGTTTTGGTACTTCCTTAACCATTTGTACTGGCGGAACAGTTCCATCGTTGCCCACTACATCATCAAATGGAGTGGATGGGGTGTGGAACCCGGCTACTGTTAGTAATACCGCTTCGGGTATTTATACTTTCACGCCCAATGCTACCCCGCAGCAATGTATATTACCGGTAACCTTTACTGTAACAGTTAATCCAATAGTAACACCAACTTTTAGCTTCGGTACCACTTTGGCGTTGTGCAGTGGTTCTGTTGCCCCCGCATTACCGGCAACTTCCACTAATGGAATAACAGGCGGCTGGAGCCCTTCTGCTATTAGTAATACCACATCCGGAACTTATACTTTTACTCCTTCACCGGGCCAATGTGCCACGGGTACTACATTAACGGTTACCGTTAATCCCATACCAACAGTTGTTGTGAGGGGAGATACTTCTTTGTATGATGGTAATTTGATGCCATCAATCAATTTTACGGGTACACCACCGGGAGCGGTATTTAACTGGACTAACTCTAATGCTACTATTGGTTTAGGAGCAACCGGTACAGGTTCTATCTCTTCATTTAACGTGGTAAACCGTGGAGAATCACCTGTAAGCGGTACAGTCACCGTAACACCGGTAGCCAATGGCTGCAGTGGGTCTCCAAAAACATTTACAATAACGGTTAAACCCTTAAATAAAGAAGTATTTGTGCCAAATGTATTTTCACCAAACGGAGATGGTAAGAATGATTTCCTGTTTGTCTATGGTAATTATATTCAGAAACTGGATATGAAAATATTTAATCAGTGGGGAGAGCAAATTGCTGCTCTTACCAATACCACTACCGGCTGGGATGGCAAATACAAGGGTAAACCTCAACCGGTCGGCGTATATGTTTATGTGCTGCGTGCAACCCTTACAGATGGCAGAACTGTAAATTTAAAAGGTTCAATAACCCTTGTACGATAAAATTGAAAAACCGAAACTAAATAAGATGAAACTTATTCGTTTTTTATCAACTACATTATGTTTGTCAGCCCTGGTGCTTAATAAAGGGATGGCACAAACCGATCCGCATTTTACGCAAAACTATACCTACCCAATGTATATAAACCCAGCTATGACGGGTGGCAGCGATGGAGATTACAGGGTTTCAGCCATCTATCGTTCACAATGGGGAAGTATATCCAATCCATTCAGAACAGTGGGCGTGTCTTTTGATACCCGTACCAATAAAAATATTGCGTTAGGGGTTAATTTACAAAATCAATCTGCCGGTGATGGCGGGTTTAATTATCTTAATGCAGCCGCTTCATTAGCGTATACAGGGGTTAAGTTTGGTAATGGGTTAAATCATCACCTGGTGCTGGCTCTGCAGGCAGGGATAATTAACCGCCGGGTAGATCAGACAAAATTCAAATGGGGTGAACAATGGAATCCAATAACAGGGTATAATCCTAATAATGCTGTTTCTGAAACATTTAATACCACTTCCGCAACTGCATTAGATATCGGAGCCGGGGCATTGTATTATGATGCCAGCCCGGAGAAAAAAGCAAACGTATTTGGTGGATTTTCTGTATATCATATTAACCGCCCAAAAGATCCCATTGTATACAGCAGCAGTGCTGAGTTAAGTACAATTCCTTTGCGATATGTTTTACACGGTGGGATCAGCTTTAATATTTCGGAGAAGTGCAATATAGTGCCGCATGTATTGTTTATGCAGCAGGGCAATGCCAAAGAAATTATGTTTGGTACTTATGTACGAATGAATGTAAATGAAGAAACTGATTTTCTTTTTGGAGGCTATTACCGAAATCAAGATGCAGTGGCACCCTATGCTGGTATCGATTATAAAAACTTTACCATTGGCGTAAGTTATGATGCCAATATTTCCAAACTGGGAGCCATGACACGAAATGTAAACAGTTTTGAAATAAGCTTTACTTATACAAAGCGTTCAACTGATAAAAGTATATTCGACTTTATCCGTTGTCCACGGTTGTAATGCATTATTAATCCAATTATCACGAACAACGAATTATATGAATACCTTTTTCCCTGGATTATATCAACTGTCTGCGCAGTTTCGCATCAAAACAGTAAAGCAGTGCGGCTTGTTTTGTTTGTGGATGATGGTCTTGTTCACAACTGCCACCGCCCAAAGTTCGAAAAATCTTGCTTTAGCTGAAAAGTATTTTGCTGCCGGTGATTATTATACTGCCGCTGGTTTATACCAACAGTACCTTAATGTTGCTAAAAGAAAAGCACCAAGGGCAAATTTTCCGCTTAATGCAAAACGCTATCGTCAATCGGGAACTACCGGGTTACAATTAAAGAATATAGAAGTTATGTACCGGCTGGCTCATAGTTACCGGCTGTCGCATTACTTAAATGAAGCAGCTGTGGAATATAAAAATTGTTATGACAAAGATTCTGTGCTCTATAGTGATGCTATTTACTGGTATGCAGTATGCCAGCGGGGGTTGGGTAATTATGCTGAAGCAGAATCTTATTTAAGCAAATACCTTGGTTTTGATGACGGTCATAGTAGTTACACAAAACAGGCAAAGCAGGAATTAGCAACAATAAATTTTATTAACAGCCAGCTCAAACGCCCCGACCTGGGGATGTATAAAGTGACATTACTCAATACCAGTTTTGGTGGTGAAAAAGGTGTTTATGCTCCGGCCCTAGTTGCCAGTAACCAATTTGTATTTACGAGCACTGAAAAAGATACTGCTGCAAAAGTAAATGAGAGCCCTTTTCACAACCGTATGTTTAGTGCAGTAATTAATAATAACAGTATTGAGATTAATAAAATGCTAACCGTTAGCGGAACGGATTTAAAAGCCAGCCAGGGTACTGCCACAGTTAGTGCCAGTGGAAATTATTTGTATTTTACTCAATGGGGTAAAATAAATGATAAACCTGTTTCTTCCATTTACTATGCAGTAAAGAAAGGCGATCAATGGAGCAACGCACAGCCGTTATCTACCGTCAATCTAAATGGTTTCAGCAGTCAGCAACCTTTTTGTACGGCTGATGGCAAGTATTTATACTTTGCATCCAACAGGACTGGCGGTGCCGGAGGTTTTGATATTTGGTATGCACCTTTAAAAAAAGATGGTACTACCGGTACACCTGTTAATCTTACTGCGGTTAATACGGTAAATAATGAACAGGCCCCTTTCTTTCATTCGGGGACCAACACACTGGTTTTTTCCTGTGACGGAAGAACCGGAATGGGAGGTTATGATTTGTTTGAATCTAAATTAATAGAAGGGCAATGGACTACTCCTCAAAATTTGGGTTACCCGGTTAATTCATCACGGGATGATATTTACTTTTTTGCACCGGAAGGCGATATGTTACTTAAAAACGCATTGGTTAGTTCAGACCGTGGCGCCGGTTGTTGCCTGGAAACGTATATTCTTTCTAAAGCACCTAAAAAGAAAATCTTTTCAGGCTTAGTAAAAGATGCCAGGGATAATTCAGCATTAGAAGGCGCAACAGTGGTGATGAAAAAAACAGATGGAAGCACTGTTCAGACAAAAACAGATAAAGAGGGTAAATATCGTTTTGACGTTACAGAAGATGTTAAACAAAACAGCCTGGCTGTAACCAAAGATAAATACAAGGATAAAAACCAGGATGTGCAAATAGAAAATGTGGATGAATCAGATTGGCGCAGTGATAATTTTCAAAACGTACCTGTTTTGATGGACAGGAAGCTGGTGATAAAACCAGAAACAGTAGTGACAGTATTTTTTGATTTTGATAAATACGATTTAAAGCCACACAGTATACATGTGCTGGATTCTATTTATTCAGTGCTGTATAAAACACCCAAAGCCACTATACAGATTTCAGGTTATACCGACGGAAGGGGAACGGAAGAGTATAACAAAGTATTATCTGATAAGAGAGCAAAAGCCTGTGCCGATTATCTTATAGGGAAAGGTATTGAAGCCTCCCGTATAACTTTTGAATCATTTGGTATGTGCTGCCCGGTGGAAATGGAACTGATCAACGGTCGTGATAACCCGGATGGAAGAAGTAAGAACAGGCGGGCATTGATCAATATTTCCATGGAATAATAAAAAAATTTTCGTTGGATTTAAGTTTCACAGGCATCTTTATGGTGCCTTTTTTATTTGCCACCAGTCTTTATTTTTGCCATTACCTGATCCTTTAGCATTTTGGAAATAGGTACCTGGTACTTACTGATGTTGATAAGGTTGCCTTCAATAGAATCAACGCAGCTCAAATTGATTATATATGATTTATGTGTTTGAATAAATTGTTTACCGGGTAAGTTTTCAATCAGTCCTTTTAATGTTGAACTGGCAATATATTTTTTGGCAGGTGTATAAACCGCTACATAATTTTCCATCGCTTCGGCAAACAGAAAATCTTCAAAATTTATTTTCTCCAGTTTACCATTGCTTTTTATAAACAGGTAATTATGCTCATTGTCCTGGCGGCTGTTAAAGTAATCAAATGCCTTGTTGGTGGCTTTTAAAAAACGGTCAAACGAAATCGGTTTCAGCAAATAATCAAGCACATCCAGTTCGTAACCGGCAATGGCATATTTTTCATAAGCGGTGGTAAAAATTACTTTGGGTGGGTTTTGCATTGATTTCAAAAAATCAATACCGGTTACATATGGCATTTCTATATCGAGAAACAACAGATCAACCGTTTTTTCTTTAAGTACTGAATTGAGCTGGATAGCATCTTCACACACAGCAACCAGTTCCAAATAATCAATCTTTTCTAAATAACCCAGTAATCCCTTTCTTGCCAAAGGTTCATCGTCGGTTATAATACATCTTATTTTCATAGTAAATAATCAATAGTGAAGGGTCAATCATGAATGTTGATACGGAGAATTGCTTTGAAACTTCCATTTGCTTTTTGAGTGATTAACTCATGTCTGCCGGGATAGAGCAATGCTAACCGCCTTTTCAAATTTTCCAAACCAATACCATTTTGTTTTTCAGGCACGGGCAACTGCGGTAAAGAATTCGTTACTGAAAATTCTATTTCATTATTCTTTACAGCCGCACTGATTTCAATTTTATACTCCCCTCCCACGTATTTAAAAGCATTTTCTGCCAATGGCAGAAATAGCAGGGGATAAACTTGCTGACCATTCAATGCAGTATCAAAATTTGTATCCAGCTGCAGTTTTTCAGACGAACGCACTCGTTGTATATCAATAAAATTTTGCAGGTAATGTATTTCCTGACTTACAGGCACAGTTTGCTGCTGGTCGTACAACTGGTAACGCAGCAACTCCGAAAATTTTTCAATGGTATGCTTGGCCTCCGCTTTATTTTCATCCATTTGAAAATAAATGGTGTTGAGCGCATTAAATAAAAAATGCGGGTGATATTGTGCTTTTAAAAACTTAAGTTCTGTTTGCAGCTTATCATTGGTTATTTTTTCAACCTGTACTTTTTCATCTATATAATTATTTAAATACTGGTTCCCTCTTTTAATGGTGAAAAATAAAAGGGTAAATAATGTGGGAACGATGTTTGCAATAACATAATCCTGCAGTTGCATACCGTTTCCAATAAAAATGGCTATAGGTAAAATCAGCAGGTGGTTTATACCGAGTGTTATTAAAAACATGATACCAAACTCTTTGAAAAAAGTCCGGTTGTTGATTGAACTGGAATGTGCCGCCTCAAAGTACCTGATAACCCGGTTTACAATCCACAATATTAAATAGCTTACCACAATGGTAGCGGCAATTTCCTCTGTGTAAACCTGCCAGGGCCATGTCCAGAATTTTTCACCGGCTGCAGTATCATTTACCAGTCTTATACAGGTATATACCATCAATCCAAATAAACCCGGTGTTATTATTTTCCAATACTTTTTCATTGAAAGAGAAAGTTACATAATTAAATGGCTACCGAAGCCGGTTGCATGGCAATATCTTCTTTTATTGGGTTTGTTATTTTTTCTTTTGGTTTCATGCCAAATAAAAACCGCATAACTGCATAAGGACGGATAAATAAATGATAAACGCATATGGTAATTGCAAAACTTACTGTGAGGGTAAAGAGATATTTCAATAAGATGGTATCATTGGTTTGAACCACATAATAAACTATAATTACAATTACTGTCTGGTGTAAAATATAAAAAGGATACACCGCCTGGTTGAGATAGTTTAAAACTCTATGTTTCTTGTTTAAATATCTTTTTCCATATCCTATTAGTGTCATAACCCAGAACCAGGCAGTAAAAGCATAAACAGCAATGTACGCATACATTGTCCAGCTATTGGTATTGGATGGTTCATGTTTGTTCCAGCGGAGGTAATTAATAAACATGATGGTTAAAAATGCCAGTGCAAAACTGGTTCGGCGGTTTCTTTCAAGGCTGTCCATTAAAGTCGGGCTGGCAATACAAATAAAACCTGCTAATACAAACGATAGCCAGTAAAATATCCTGCACCAGTCATGTATAAGATCGTTGGTGGTGGGGTATTTTATTGAAAGTGTAGTAAGAATAATAACAGTAGGAAGAGTTAGCAAATAAATCCATTTTCCTTTTGCCAGGAAATTTAATCGTTGTAAAGCCATCTTCCCTTTATCACTGCTGAACCATTTAAATACAGGAGCAAAAACTATATCATATACCAGCAAGTAAGCAATAAACCAAAGGTGATGCCAGCTGAAATTTCCTTTAGGGTAAGGTTCAAATTCAAATACTTTACTATAGAAGCTGAAATAATTTCCGGTATAGCCCTGTGTTACCCTTTCTAAATATATCTGTGGAGGTACAATAATAAAACATCCTACCAGTAACGGAATAAACAAGCGTCGAAACCGTAAACCGATAAATGATCCGGCAGATTTGCTTTGAAGCATGAAATAACTTACAGTTCCGGAAATAAAAAATAACAAGGGCATACGAAAGCGGCTGAGCCAAAAATTAAATTCCATAAAGAGATAGCTGGTCTCTTTGTTTTTAATGTGCCATCCCCATTCGGCCACAAAAGCCATAGCTGAATGGAAAAGTAATACTCCTATAATCGCCAGTATTCTAAGCCAGTCTAAATAAGCTACTCTTGTATTCCCTTGTTGCATATAATTTATTTTGCACAAACCTATATTGAGTAAATACAATTTTTAAAAAGGATTGACGTATGGACGTTTTTGGCCGGTGAAAAGACAAAAGACTCAGCAAATACTTGTTAAAAAGCCTTTAAAAAGTATAAATGCCCCGGTTTTAAGGATTAGCCGATAAGCAGGTGGCAAAGATTTGCCGCACAAACTCTATATTCGCTCATCAATTTTTATATGAGAAAACTTTTACTAATCCTTTTATTCACTGTTCACTATTCTCTATTCAGCACGGCACAACCTCCGGTTGCTTACAGTGCTTCCGATATTTATCTTGGATTAAAAAAACTGAAAGTACTGGGCTCTGTATTATACCTCGCTGCGCATCCGGATGATGAGAATACCCGGTTACTGGCTTATTTATCCAAAGACAAGTTATACCGTACCGGTTATATGAGTATGACAAGAGGTGATGGTGGACAAAACTTAATTGGTGATGAACAGGGAATTGAATTGGGATTGATTCGTACACAAGAGTTGTTAGCTGCCAGGAGAATTGATGGGGCAGAACAGTTTTTTTCAAGAGCATTTGACTTTGGTTTTAGCAAGAGTACAGATGAAGCACTGAAAACCTGGGATAAAGAAAAAATATTAAGTGATGTAGTATGGATGATCAGAAAGTTTCAACCCGATGTAATGATCACCCGTTTTCCTGAGGATAGTCGTGCTGGACATGGTCATCACTCCGGTTCTGCTGTATTGGCAAGAGAAGCATTTATCGCCGCTGCTGATCCTAACCGTTTTCCTGAACAATTTAAATATGGCGTAAAACCATGGCAGGCTAAACGCATTATGTGGAACACTTTCAACTTTGGTGGTAATAATACAACCAGTGAAAGCCAGTTGAAGATTGATGTGGGCACTTATAATGCTGTATTGGGAAAAAGTTATGGGGAGATGGCGGCAGAAAGCCGTAGTCAGCATAAGAGCCAGGGCTTTGGTGTACCACGCAGCAGGGGACAGCAGTTTGAATATTTCAAACTTACATTGGGCGATAGCGCCTCAAAAGATATATTAGATGGAGTTATTACTGATTGGAGCAGGGTAGAAGGTGGCGCTGCTATTGCAACACAAATTGATTCCATTATTAAAAGTTATTCTTTTGATAATCCATCTGCGTCAGTAGATGCATTGCTGAGTTTGTATAAAACAATTTCAAAATTACAACTGGCAGATAATTACTGGAGAGAAAGAAAAATGCAGGAGGTGCAGCAATTGATTGAAGCCTGTGCTGGTTTATATGCAGAGGGAGCTACTACTGAACAATACGTAGCCCAGGGCGATACATTAAAAATCAACTATAGTGTTATTGACCGCAGTAATACTAAAATAGTGGTGAAAGGCTATTATCAATTTGATGGTAATGCTCCAGAGGGCGATACATATAAGTCTGCTTTAAATGAATTAAACAAAGAGCTGGAGCCGAATAAAAACTTCAGTTATTCCAAAACTATCCTGATTGATCCGATTCATGAAATATCACAACCTTATTGGTTAAAAGAAGAGATGACGAAAGGAAGTTTCAATGTAAGCGATCAGAAACTGATTGGAATGGCACAAAACAAACCATCATTGGAAGTAGTGTATGTGGTAAATATTGGCGGAGAAGATTTTTATATACGCAAACCGGTTCAGTATAAGTTTACTGATCCAGTGAAAGGAGAATTGTTTCAACCGTTGGTAATAACGCCTGCTGTAACAATAAAGCCGGATAAAAATTTATTAGTATTTGACAGGGCGAAAGAAATGATAATTAACACTTCTCTAAAAGCTTATAAAAATATTCAGCTTTCAGATCCTAAACTGTCATCACAACTCCCACCGGAAAATTATCTCAATGCAGGGTGGGGAGATTTCGCTAAAGGCGAGGAAAAGAATTTCCCTATTGTGATAAAAGCTGATGGGAAAAGAAAGCAATTTTTTTTTACCGGTAATTACAATGAACATTTAAATAAAGCCATTCATGAAATAAAATATGATCATATTCCCAACATTACTTATTTCACCGATGCAGCAGTTAAAACGGTATCTGTTGATTATAAAGCCACCGGTAAAAATATTGGCTACATTGTTGGTGCCGGAGATAAAGTGCCGGATGCATTAACACAAATGGGCTACACTGTAACAATGCTCGGCGAAAAAGATTTGACTTTCGACAACTTAAAAAAATATGATGCAGTAGTAGCAGGCGTTCGTACATACAACGTACACGATTATATGGTTAATGCTTATGATGCATTGATGGAATATGTAAAGCAAGGTGGTGTATATGTGGTGCAATACAACACCAATAGTTTTGCCGGGCCATTGGCGAATGGTAAAATTGGCCCTGCCGCATTTACTATTACAAGAAACAGAATTACGGATGAAGAAGCAAAAGTGAATTTTCTTCAACCCAATCATCCGGTATTGAATTATCCCAATAAAATAACAGAAAAAGATTTTGATGGCTGGATACAGGAACGGAGTATTTATGAAGCGGATAAAGTGGATAGCAGCTATGCATCTGTATTATCTTTCAACGATCCGGGTGAACAACCAACATCAGGAAGTCTGATCGTTACTAATTATGGCAAAGGGAAATTTGTGTATACAGGTTTAGTGTTCTTCCGTGAGTTGCCGGCAGGCGTTCCCGGTGCATACCGGTTATTTGCAAATATTTTAGCGAAACCAGCAATGAAAATTCAAAAATCAAAATTAAAAAGTAAAAAAGGGTAGGGTATCATTATTTTGAATTTTGACTTTTAACTTTTGAATTAATAGTATGGCAAACAATACAAACAGGGGAGGAATGGGAGTAGCAGTAGGATTAGTGTTAGGCATTCTCCTCACATTCGTTTTTAAAAAATTAGCAGTTGGGTTAGTGGTGGGTTTAATTATAACACTATTATTATTTGTTTCTACCCGGGAAAAACCCTGACGGCGTCTAAACCCCCGTCAGCGGTTTGCAGGGCTTTTAAATAATGACATTTAATTAAATGGAACAACAGCAGGATAAAATACCGCTATTTAAAAGCTGGAAAGGCTGGTACATTTTTGTATTGGTGGTGTTAGTGCTGCTGATCACCGGCTTTTATTTCTTTACCAAACAATTTGCATGAGTTATATTGACTGGATAGTACTCGTGGTAACATTAGTGGGCATCATTGTTTATGGTGTGTATAAAAGCTGTACTTCCAGGAATCTCGATGGTTATTTTTTAGGCGATCGGCAAATGCCGTGGTGGCTGGTATTGCTGAGCATTATGGGCACACAGGCGAGTGCAGTAACTTTTCTCTCAGCACCGGGACAAGCCTATACTGATGGAATGCGTTTTGTTCAGTATTATTTTGGGTTACCTCTGGCAATGATAATTATTTGTATTGCCTTTGTTCCCATCTTTCATAGATTAAAAGTTTACACGGCATACGAATATTTAGAGCAACGTTTTGATGTAAAGACAAGAACACTCACATCTTTCCTTTTTTTATTATCAAGGGGATTAAGTACCGGCATCAGTGTATTCGCCCCGTCTATTATTCTTTCCTCGCTGTTTGGCTGGAATATTTACTGGACTAATATTTTCATGGGTGGATTGCTGATCATTTACACAGTAACAGGTGGTGCAAAAGCAGTGGCTTATACACAGCAACTGCAACTCATCGTTGTATTTATCGGGATGTTTTTAGCTGGCTATTTAGTAGTAAAGATGCTACCGGCTAATGTTGGGTTTATTGATGCATTAAAAGTAAGCGGTAAACTGGGAAAGCTGAATGTGATTACCACCGGTATTAAAAAAGATGGTTCTTTTAACTGGAGCGATCAGTATAATTTATTCAGCGGGTTAATAGGAGGATTGTTTTTAGCCCTTTCTTATTTTGGAACAGATCAATCGCAGGTAGGGAGATATTTAACAGCTAAATCAACCACCGAAAGTAAGATTGGGTTATTAATGAATGGTTTGGTAAAAGTGCCCATGCAATTTGCTATTCTTTTAATAGGGGCATTGGTATTTACTTTCTACCAGTTTAAATCAGCCCCATTGTTTTTTAACCAGGTACAGGTGGCAAAAGTGCAATCATCCGTTTATGCCGATTCAGCTAAAATAATTCAACTGCAATACGATTCGTTAAACAAGCAGAAAGAAAAATATGTGGCGCAGTTTGTGGATGCATACCAGTCAGGCAGGCCAGCAACTGGCGTTGAGAAAGACTGGAAAAACATCCAGGCACAAACTGATACACTAAGAGTTCATTATAAAAATATAATAAAACAAAAAGAAGTAGGAGGGGATGCCAATGATACTAACTATATCTTTCTTCATTTTGTTGTGGATTATTTACCTGTTGGTTTGGTAGGCTTATTAATTGCCATCATCTTCCTGGCTTCATGGGGAAGTATTGCGGCCGCATTAAACTCATTAGCATCCTGTACCATGGTTGATTTTCACCGGCGATTTTCTAAACGTGAGCTGTCAGAAGAAACAGAATACCGCTTGTCTAAATGGTATACATTTGGCTGGGGTGTATTTTGTATTGTAATTGCTATGTTTGCTTATAACCTCGGTAATAGTTTAATTGAAGCAGTAAATGTATTGGGCTCATTATTTTATGGGGTAATACTTGGAATATTCTTAGTTGCTTTCTTCCTGAAAAATATTGGGGGCAAAGCAGTCTTCATTGCTGCCATCATTACGGAGTTGTTTATTCTTTTTATTTTTTACCTGATTAAAACGGAAGTGCTGGCTCTTGGATTCCTCTGGCTCAATCCTATTGGCGCAGTTGGGGTGATATTGATCTCCATGTTATTGCAAAGCCTGCTGCCATATGATGCCAAAAAAGGAAATACCTGATGCAACGATTTGCCGCCCGGCTTAATCAACTTTATAAAAGTTATGAAAGCAATAATTTTATATCTTTTATCAGCGATATTATTTTTCTCCTGTAAAAAGAGTAGTAACAATATCAATACATCTGCCACCGCTTTATTGGGCAAATGGGTTAATGCTGCACAAAGGTTGGATACACTGGATGTTTATATCGAAAACAGCAAACTAATCATGTTCGATAATTCACTTTATTTACGAACAAACTACCTGGCATGGATTAACTATGATTATTTTAAAAGAGAAGTGAAGAATATTCAGGATGAGTTGATTTTTGTTCGTCCTTATAAGTCCAACTCCGGTTATATTGATAACTATTTCAAATGGCTGACTCCAAATTCAAAATTTGAAATACAGGTGCAGGCATTACATCCTGAACGAAGTGCTTTGTATAATATAACTTATGAAAAAGTACAATAAAAAACCCCGCATTGTGCGGGGTCTCTTTTTTATAATCAGGAAGTTTATTTAGCTGGTTGTTGCTGATTGCTGTTAGCGGGTTTACTTGTTTGTTGTGTTTGATTTTTGCTTTCTGCAGGAGTAATCAATTTCTCTCTCGGAATGAACAGGGTGGATATCAAACATAAAACACCAATTACTGCAGCAAATATCCATGTACCTTTTTCCAGGATATCTGTAGTTTGTTTAACACCCATAAACTGGTTGCTGAAACCGGCTACATTGCCTGCTAAACCACCACCTTTTGGATTTTGTACCAGTACAATAAAACCTAATACCACTGCCGCAATAATGATCAAAATCACAAATAAAATCACCATATCTATTGTTTTAATTGTTCAATTAAGGCCGCAAAGTAAGGGCTTTTTTCGGGATGTTGCAAACTTAATTTCTGGTAAATTTCAATGGCTTTATGTGTCTTTTCCTGCTTTATAAGTACCTCGGCCATTGCCTCAGTTACCACTTCTTTTATTTCGTTTGAATCCTCTGCTTCCGCCTTTATTTTCTTTTCATCGGTTTCATTGATTTCAGCGTTTTCCTCAGCTGGTAAACGCTTCATGGTTTTTAACCAGTCGGTAAAACTGCGGAGTTGTTTACCAAACTTGTCTGCAGGAAGCTGTTCTGCCACATGTTTTATTCCCTGCGATGCAAAATAATCCACCGCATAAAGTGGTTCAAACTTTAACTCTGTTTCCTGGTCAGCCATTTCTTTTTCTCTGTCAAGAATACTGCTCACCAGCGAATGACCTTTATCATCACCTGTTTCTATAGCTGCTTCCGGTTCAGTTATATTGTCATTATTATCAACAATAGTTTCTTCTGATAAATTATCGGTGCCCGGCCCGGGTTCGTGCCCCACTTCCAGTTCTCTTTCGGTTTCAGTCATTATTTCATCAGTCATTGGTTCTTCTAAAATTTCTGATGTATTAATGTTCTTTGCTTCCGTGATTGTTTCTGCAGGTGGGTTCGTATAATGATTTAACACATATTCCAGCCAGGGCAAATTATGGATGTATAATGCAGTTCGGCTGATTTGTTTTTTATAAGCTGCTTCATCCGCAGCTTTCAGTTTGAATGAATGCAATAATTGATGAAAAGATGAGTAGGGATATTGTTCGGCAAGGCTTTTAGTTTCTTCCCTGCCCAGTTCTTCAATTGTTTTATACTGGCTAACAGCTATAGATCTCCATGCTGGATTCATGCGGACAAGTTAATTGAATTTTACCAGTTGGAGAATATGCGGTTGAAAATTTCATCCGCTAAATTCTTCACCAGTTCATCGGTGATTCCAGATTCTGCCTGTGCCAAACTTTGCGTAGCCGGGAAATCAATATTGCGGGTTAAATCAGTTTCAAAATTTTTGGTTTCATCTTTCCTGTTTTTAAAAATAAGATGAACCGTAACATTTAACCGGTTGATGGAAGCCTGGCCTCTTCCATCAGACCCCGTGCTGATACCAGAAGTGCTTACACTGTAATCGCTGATATACCCACTCAGGTCATAATCTGCTTCATCAGAATTGGTTTGCGATAAACGGGTTTGCCCAACAATTTTCTGTCTTACTTTATCTGTGAGTTTCTGACTTAATTGCGGATTAACTAATCTTGCTTTATTTTCAATGTAATTCACCTTCACGGTTTTTATATCGGGAGCTATGCTTACATCTTTAAATGAGTAGCAGGAGGGAAAAAGTAAAGCTATTAGCAATAAGCTACAGACCGCAGGCAAAAAATTTAATTTTTTGGCGGTTAGCTTAAAGCCTGTTACCTGTTGCGCAGTATTATTCTTCAATATCATATTCTTTCAGCTTACGGTAAAGGGTTCTTTCGCTGATGCCTAAGTCAGATGCAGCATCTTTACGCTTGCCCTTATGTTTTTTCAAAGCTTTTATGATCAGCTCTTTTTCTTTATCCATGATGTTGAGCGATTCTTCCACTTCTTCATGATGATGGATTTCACCATGCGGGAGGATAACCGGTTGGGTGGGCGAAGTAATTACTGGTTGCGCATATTCCACCGGTCTCATTTCCGGTATTGTTGGCTCATGCTGGTAAGCGGAATGACTCATGCCCTGCACGGCCGATGGGTTTTTTGCCATTTCAAAAACTACTTTCTTCAGATCATTCACATCCTTCTTCATATCAAAAAAGAGCTTGTATAAGATTTCCCGTTCGTTAGCAAACTCAGCATGACTCACACTCCCGTTTCCATGCAATAAAGCCGGTAACCGGTTGTTACTGGTTTCAGGAATAAACCGCCGCAATTCTGCTGCCGTTATATCTTTATTGCCCGAAAGAACAGAAACCTGCTCTGCAATATTCTTCAATTCACGAACATTGCCCGGCCAGCTGTAGTTAATTAACAGATTTTTTGCTTCCTCATCCAGTTGTATCGGGGCGGCTTTATATTTCTCTGCAAAGTCAACAGCAAACTTTCTGAAGAGTAATAAAATATCTTCTTTCCGGTCTCTCAACGCCGGTACCCTGATGGGAACTGTACTCAAACGGTAATACAAATCTTCCCTGAATTTCCTGGTTTGGGTAGACTCTAATAAATCTTTATTAGTAGCAGCAATAACTCTTACATCTGTTTTTTGTACTTTACTGGAACCAACACGGATGAATTCGCCACTTTCTAAAACCCGTAATAATCTTGCCTGTGTACCCAATGGCATCTCCCCAATTTCATCTAAGAAAATGGTACCGCCATTTACTGTTTCAAAATAACCTTTACGGCTGTCAACGGCACCAGTGAAAGAACCTTTTTCATGGCCAAATAACTCAGAGTCGATAGTTCCTTCGGGAATGGCGCCACAGTTAACTGCAATAAACGAATTGTGTTTTCTGGGGCTGAGTGCATGGATAATTTGTGAAAAAGCTTCTTTACCCACACCGCTTTCCCCCACAATCAATACCGACAGATCGGTATTCGCCACCTGTGCTGCCACATTCAATGCATGGTTAAGGGCAGGTGCGTTACCCATAATACCAAACCTGTTTTTTATACTTTGTAAATCCATTATGCTCTTAATTTTTTAATTACTAATGATTAATTTCTTAATTAGTAATTGTTCCAAGTAATGTTGCTTGTGTACTGCTATGAACAGTCACCATTACATAATCGCCTTTGTTTAGCTGATGATCGCCTTTGGGGAATACCACTACTTTATTTTGTGAGTTTCTTCCCATCCAGTCCTTATCACTTTTTTTACTGTTACCTTCAATCAGAACTTTATAAGTATTGCCTACATCTTTCCGGTAACTTTCCTGGCTGAGTTTATTTTGTTTTTCAACAATCTCCTGCAGGCGTCTTTTCTTTACTGCTTCCGGAACATCATCTTTATATCTTCTTGCAGCCAGAGTTCCCGGTCTTTCGCTGTAAAAGAACATATAACTCATATCATACTTTGCATAATCCATCATACCCAGTGTGTCAGCATGATCTTCTTCTGTTTCCGTACAAAAACCGGCGATGATATCAGAAGAGATACCACAGTCAGGCATTATTTCTCTTATACGATCTACCTTGGCCATATACCATTCACGGGTATAGGTGCGGTTCATTAACTGTAATATCCTGGTAGAACCACTTTGTACCGGAAGATGAATGTATTTACAGATGTTCTCATACTTTGCCATAGTATATAAAACATCATCGGTTATATCTTTTGGATGCGAAGTGGAGAAACGAACCCTTAGTAAAGGAGAGATCAATGCAACTTTCTCCAGTAGTTTGGCAAAAGTTATTGTTTCATCATTTGCTTCATCCACAAAATAATAACTATCCACATTCTGACCGAGCAGGGTTACTTCTTTATATCCATTATTAAATAAATCGGTGCACTCTCTAACAATTGATTCAGCATCCCGGCTTCTTTCTCTTCCTCTTGTAAAAGGAACCACGCAAAAAGCACACATATTATTACAGCCCCGCATAATGCTTACAAAAGCAGTTACGCCGTTACTGTCAAGACGAACAGGAGAAATATCAGCATAAGTCTCTTCCCGGCTCAGTAATACATTTACTGCTTTTTGCCCGGTTTCTGCTTCTTCAATCAAACCCGGTAAAGTACGGTAGGCATCAGGCCCCACCACCATATCTACCAGTTTTTCTTCTTCCAGGAATTTAGATTTCAGCCTTTCCGCCATACAACCCAATACCCCTATCAGCATTCCGGGCCTGGCATCTTTTATTTGTTTGAAAGTGGTGAGGCGGTTACGAACTGTTTGTTCCGCCTTTTCACGAATGGAACAGGTATTTAATAATACCAGGTCTGCCTCTTCTGCATTACGGGTGGCACCAAAACCGGTTTCATTTAAAATAGCAGCCACAATTTCGCTGTCGGCAAAATTCATCTGGCATCCATAGCTTTCTATATAAAATTTCTTCTTATACACTTGGGGGTCATTGGCAAAAGGGGCAAATGCTTCTCCCTGCCTGCTTTCATCCTGCACTTTTTCTGACACGTAATCCAGCATATTTTCTTTCTTTTTTTAGGAAGGCAAAGATAGATAAAACTGTCCATTTAAAGTGACAGGATGGCAGAAATAACTCTTTAAAGCTCTCTTTTAAATGTACAAACCAGGCATTGGATATAATTCCCGGTATTTGATGAAACATCCTGTGGACAAGGGTTTTAATAATTTCTTAACCGGTTAACCATCAAAAAAAGACCCAAAGATTAGTTTTTGGGCCCCAAAAACCCGTCATAAGTTTGCATCAGCAAGTAACAATTACACGTGTACTGCATGCAGAGGGGAAAAAACTAACCCAGTCAAACCAAAACGCTCCGCTTCTATTTTGTAATAAATGTTTTGCAGCCATTTGAATTTTAGCAAACAAATTTTAAGTAACCTTAAAAATTTTAAAAACATGAAAACACTAAAAGTATCTTTAAAAGCAATCGTATTCATTTTAACTGCTGCTGCTTCATTAAATGTAAATGCAGCCAGCGGAATTGAACATAAACATTTTTTTACTGGTAAATCAAATTCAGTGAAACTTGCACATGCAGGTTTTATAAACAACCAGCCTTCTGTGCGCCTGAGTTTTGAAAATACCGCTGGTGAAAAAGTGCTTATCACAGTAAAAGACGAAAGCGGTATTATTGTTTATACCGAATTATTTACCGGTGCTGCTTATTCAAAACAATTTATGTTTGAAAAAGAGTTGGCCGATGCTAATCCCGTGATTACAGTAACCTATCTTAACAGTAAAAAAACAGAAACCTATACCATTAGCAACAGGGAAACTGATGCTGAAGGTTTACAAATTACAAAAAAATAATTGGGTAATGTTATTTATAAGGCAGGTATAAGCAATTTAGCTTGTACCTGCTTTTATTTAGCAGGCGAAGCGGCAACTATTTTTTTACTTAGCCAGCTTTCTTTAACAGGAATAATCCAGTTGTTTTCTAATTCAGCTTTTGTCAATACAGTGTTGTTGAAGTAAAGCGTACCGGCGTTGATAAAATTATTTTCCACCGCATAAGAAAATTGCGATAATGGAATCAGCTGTATTTTATCATTTACCACAAATGCCAGGTTCTGGCGGTCGAATAAATTTACTTTATACAGGTTTTCAATTTCTTTAATCAGCCGAACTGAACTATCCGTACTGCATCCGCTAACACCAGTTGCTTCCTCATCTGCCATTAAAATAATGAACTGGCCAAAGAACAGATAAGCCGCTCCTTTCACAGGATCACCATGACTTTTCCAGTTTGCTACAAAATGATTGAGTAAATCTTCTATCTGCAATGCTTCGCTCATGGTAAATAAGCGGCTGGACTGGTAAATCCATACTCTTGAACGGGGAGAAAAACTATCATCCAAAAGATTTCTGTATTCTAAATTCATAATTCAAAATTACAACCAGCGATTTAAAAGGCAATAGTTATTTACAGGCTTATTCCCTCCTTATCCAAACATATTCCTGTGAAACCTGTCTTCTGCAAAGGCATAGATCGTATAAAATAAACCCTGGCAGGCGCATAGTAACAAAGCATCGGGCCAAAAGCTGATATCATCAAAAATAATAATACCCTGCAAACGGGAAATATACCAAACTATAAACAGGGCCAGGCAAAGTAATAAAAAATCAATACCGGATATAATGAATAAATTCAATACAAAAACCTGCCAGTTTTTTTGAGTGGGTGTTGATTCGGATTCACCCACATCTCTTTTTAAAATGGTTCTGAACATCAGGCTCAACATAAACCCGAATAAAGCCGCATAAAAGATGGGCCTGAATCCGTCAAACAAATAATATTTCCTGGTGAAAAGTGAAAGAGTAGTACCGCCAAAAAAAATGAGCAGGGCATAGCGGTCATATTTAGCTAAAGCAGGCTTACAAAACATTCCTGTTTTCATGGAGTTGGATTATATTGCTAAAGTAGAAAAAATCGCCAGTTAATACAAATGCTTTCTGTCTTTTAAAACAAAAAATTGTTTTATTCAGATAATAAACTTGCTTCTATAAGTAATTATAATTAGTTAATCGGCCATGCTTTGATGTATAATCTCCGCAATATCCATCACTTTTACTTCATCCTCTTTTTCCGCTACCTTGGTTCCATCGGTCATCATAGTATTGCAAAAAGGACAGGCGGCGGCAATAATGCTGGCCCCGGTGGCAATGGCTTCCCGGGTACGGTCAATGTTTACCCGGATGCTGCCTTTTTCTTCTTCTTTAAACATCTGTGCCCCACCGGCACCACAACACATTCCATTGGTACGGCAACGTTTCATCTCCACCAGCTCGGCATCTAATATTTCCAGTACTTTACGGGGGGCTTCATAAATATTATTGGCCCGTCCCAGGTAACAACTGTCATGGTAAGTAATTCTTTTCCCTTTAAAAACTCCGCCATCTTTTAATTTAATCTTTCCTTCATCAATCAGTTGCTGCAGCAGGGTGGTATGATGGATCACTTCGTATGTTCCACCCAGTTCAGGATATTCATTTTTTAAGGTATTAAAACAATGCGGACAGGCAGTAACAATCTTTTTAATACCATAGCCGTTTAACAACTGAATGTTCTGGTAAGCCATCATCTGGAACATAAACTCATTACCTGCACGGCGCACCGGGTCACCAGTACACATTTCTTCCTTTCCCAGGATGGCATATTTAATACCCACTTTATTTAATATAGAAGCAAATGTTTTGGTAATCTTTTGTGCCCGCTGATCAAAACTTCCTGCACAGCCTACCCAAAATAATATCTCGGGGCTATCACCTGCAGCCATCATCTGCGCCATCGTTGGTACATGCATATGGTAAAAAATATTTGTATCAAAACTATGGAAAAAGATGAACAGGCACAATGGCACGATGACATAAAGGATGAGTGTTTTATTAAGTATAGGCAATTTGAATGGTTTTTCTTTATACTTTATCCATCATTACCAAATTTCCTAATTGTCAATTTGACTCATTACATTTGCCCACTTCATGGATAGTATTAAACGATTTTTTGCACGGCTTACTAATTGGGAACAATGGCCCTTTTTTATACTCTATTTCCCAATCGGGTTTGTATGGTTCTGGTATTGTTTACGCAGCCGCAGTATGTGGTTTTTCAGCTCTTCTAATCCCACCATTACTTTTGGGGGATTTGAAGGTGAGAGTAAAAAGGAAATGTATGAACAGCTACCCAAAGGTTCATTCCCAAAAACGATTTACATATTACACGATGCGGAGTTTGAGGATGTAAAAAAGAAAACGATTGAAGAAGCCGGGTTTACTTATCCGTTTATTGTAAAACCGGATATTGGTATGAAAGGAATCCTGTTTCGTAAAATCGAGAACGAAGAGCAGTTTCAAAAATATCACCAGCGGATACCGGTGGAATATATTGTACAGGATTTGATTGACTACCCGGTAGAAGTGAGCGTTTTTTATTACCGCCACCCCACACAACAAAAAGGAACCATCAGCGGCTTTATTCAAAAAGAACTGCTTGAAGTTACCGGCGACGGTGAATCCACTTTGTGGGAACTCATATTAAAACATCCCCGTGCAAAATTCAGGCTGGAGGAAATGCGTCACCGTCATGAACACCGCTTAGACAGGGTAATTGAAGCCGGGCATAAATTCTATCTCTCTTATGCCGGCAACCATAACCGCGGAGCCAGGTTTATTGACCTGTGTCATCATATTGATGAACAACTTTTAAAAGTATTTGATGAACTGAGTCATTACACTGATAAATTTTATTACGGCCGTTACGATATCAAATGCACATCCGTTGAGGACCTGAAACAGGGAAAAAATTATTCCATACTTGAATTCAACGGTTGCGGAGCGGAGCCCAATCATATTTACGATACCGGTTACACCCTTATTGGTGCGTATAAAGAGCTGCTCAAACACTGGAAAGTATTATACGAAATCTCCAGGTACAATCACGAGAACGGTACCCCGTACTGGTCATTCAAACGGGGGTGGGAACATCTCAAAGAATCACAGCGGCATTTTAAATTGCTGGAGGCGTATGATTAGTATAAATGCCTTGTTCAGAAATAAAAGTAAACAGTTAAAGGGTTTAAATTGACCTGCTCATTTAAATTAGCAATTGCCACCTCCACACCCGGTTCAGCTAAACCTTCGACTAATACTTTTTTGCATTAGCATCAATTTCTTCATTTACAATTTATTGTTTATAGCTGTGGAAAACTCAGGCTTATCTCATTTCTTTTGGCACGGTTTTTTAGAATGTGATTCTTGTTTTTGCATCCAATACCCTTAGCACGGCGAGTGTTGCGCCGGGAGTATTTATTTCACAAAAATATCAGACGTTATGAAAAAAACAGTATTGCTTACAACAGTAACGCTAATTCTTTTGACTGCCTGTAAAAACGAAACAAAAGACAACAAAGTAAACCTGCTGAGTCCGGATTCAACCCGTGCTGCGAATTATTATAGTGATTCAATGGCTAAAGCTAAAGCACTGAATCATACTCCTGCACCGGCAAAAAACCCACCGGGTGATAAAGTAAATAAAACTACGGATAAGAGCAGCAGTACGGCAGGTACCGGCACTACTTATGAAGCTCCCCGTAAGAAAGGGTGGAGCCATGCTGCTAAAGGAACTGCCATTGGCGCCGGTGCCGGTGCTGTAGCTGGTGCCATCATTGATAAAAAACATGGCCGCGGGGCGGTAATAGGAGCCGTGGTAGGAGCTGGCGCCGGTTATATTATCGGCCGGCAAAAAGATAAGAAAACAGGCAGAGTGCATAAAAAGAAAAAGAGAGCATAATCACTGAGATCATTATACACTTATTCATTTGTAGCTCATGGTTAAGTTAACAATCACTTAGCTCATTGATCATAGCAGGAAGGCTTCGTGATAGACGATAGGCGATTGACGACTGACCATTGACCATTGACTATTGACCATTGACAATTTAAGGGTTATCATTCTAAATAAAAGACTCACACATCATTTATCACCTGCTACCTGCCGCCCGCCGTTCACAACCAGCTACTTATTAACATTCAAAATAAAACATTCCCATCTCCGGTTCACTATTTTCAAATTCTCCCTACATTTGGTTATCAATACCCCATGCAGTAACTAGACTGTACTCTTCCTTTCTTCAACTTCAAAAACAACATTAACATGAAAGTTTCCTCTTTTTTTGCATTGCTATCTACAGGTATGGCCCTCGCTTATATATCCTGTAACAGTGGTGAAAACAAAACTACCACTGATACCACTACGGTAAAACCTGAAGAGCCGGCCGTTGTTAATACTATTGTTACTACCCCGCAAACTATGATGGTGGTAAGGCATAAGGTAAAGAGTTTTGCCGCCTGGTTTCCGGCTTATGAGGCACACGATTCTGTACGCCTCAAATATGGTTTACATAGTTATGTAGTGTCCCGTGCACTTGATGACAGTAATATGGTGATGGTGGCCCTTAAGGCAGAGGATGCGGACAAAGCCCTCGCTTTTGGTAAAGATCCCAGCCTTAAAACAGCAATGCAGAAAGGCGGGGTAGTTGGTGCACCTACCATTAACCTTAACACGATTGTATGGCAGGATACCGTTAATGTAGGCGGTATACCCCGGGTATTAACCGAACTCACCGTTAAAGACTGGGATACCTGGAAAACCAAGTTTGCAGAAGGAAAACAGGAAAGGAAAGATAATGGTATTGTGGACAGGCAGTATGGCCACGACGTAAAAGACAATCATAAAGTAAGCCTGGTAACAGCGCTTACCGATACTGCCAAAGCTTTTGCCTACTGGAAATCGGATGCATTGAAGAAGCGGAGAGAAGAATCTGGTGTAATAGGAGAGCCCAAACGTTTTATATTTAAAATCGCTAAACGCTATTAAGCAAACACAGCAATAAAAAAAGATGAAGCGAAAGCTTCATCTTTTTTTAACTACTACATAATTTGGAGTATCTCTTTCTGAATAATGGTGATTTAAGCATTACCAATAGTGAACGGTGTTTCCGGAACACAATCAGCTGTTAAGGATCCGTTATCACGTTTTTACTGAGCCGGTAACCCTATCTCATCGCAGCAACTTTACATTTATTGCCGCCGGGCCTTTTGGGGTCCTCTCTATTTCAAAGCTCACTTTATCCTGCTCTTTTACTGGTTCTTCCAGCGCATTGGTATGAAAGAAAATACTTTGCTGTGTATTACGGTCCTTAATAAAACCAAAACCTTTGGCAGTATTATAAAAAGTAATCACTCCTTTATGCATAGCCGCTTTAACCCTGTCTTCCAGTTTAGGAATACCGATTTCAATATCCTCAGCGTTTATGATTTCTTTTTTCTTTGGGTCAGGAGGCGTATCAGTGAGATTGCCATTTTCATCAATATAAGCCATCATGCTGTCCGCACTTTTTGATTCCTTTGCCTTTTCTTTCCGCTCCAGTTTGCGTTCAGCTTTTTGCTTTTTTTGCTGGTCTCTTTTCTTTTCTCTTTCTTTTTTGTTCCAGGTTTCTGCCATTAGTATTATTTGATGTTATGGGATACTGCCAAACTATTTCATCTACGATAGTTTGGTAAAGGATAAACCGTTGTACAGGCGGGATAAGCCCATGTCTTTTGTTTCGTTCCAGTCGGCGGCCACATTAGTATTGACTATCCGCCAGAAGTTTTTGGATTTCATTTCCTCATAATCCCTGCCTTTTACAAAAATCCCGGTAATGGTATTTCGCTCTTTAAAATGAATATTGACGGTTGCATTTTTTCCTGCTTTGTTTTCCAGGAATTTTTCTATCATTTCTGCTGTCATGTAAAAAAATTTATGTGAATAATAATTACCAGCGTTTGGAAGAAGGGCGGTTATTGCTGCGTTCTTCTCTTGGTCTCGCTTCACTTATTTTTAGTGCTCTTCCATCCACTATTTTTCCGTTGAGCTCACTGATGGCTTTGCCGGCGGCTGTATCGTCGCTCATTTCTACAAAACCAAAACCACGGCTCTGTTGAGTAAATTTGTCCATAATGACCTTAGCCGAACTTACGGTCCCATAAGGAGCAAATAATTTGGCTAATTCGTTATCGGTTACATTAAAACCGAGATTAGATACATAGAGATTCATTTTGATAAAATAATTAAGTTGATGAATTGCCTGAGCAAATGGAGATGTAAAAGAAGAATAACGGAAAGAAGGGAATTAAATATTATTCATTTACAAGACAAGATGACTCAAACTGTCTGCTGCGAAGATAAGCTTTTAAAGTGGGGAAGAGGGTTTTATTTTAAATGTTGAATAATAAATTGTGAATAGTGAATGGTGAATGGTCAATGGTCAATGGGCAGTCGTCAATCCTGAATGATAAAAGCCTTCTTGCTACAATCAATGAACTCAAAAGCTAAAATTTACTGCTCGCTGACATAGTGCCTCATTGCCTCACTTATGAACCATCAACCACCAACACTCAATCACAAGCCCTTTAACTTTCAATAAGCTACTGGTAACTAATAATCCGGCACCGTCTTCCATTCATTTGTCAACAGCCCTCTATCAACGGTCATCCGTCAACGGTCATCCGTCAACGGCCATCCATCAACAGTCATCTGTCATCTTCTTTCCCCGCATTCAACAAAAATCACTATCTTTGCATTTCTTAATGTTACCCCTCTCCCTGTTTGTGTAGTATAATTCCTCCTCAAATATTGTGATGTGTTAACGTAAGGCAGATAAAGTATCAGTGTATTGCTGGTAGCCTTATCACAAATTTTTAATTAAAACAGTTTTTCGTGTCATTTAACAATTTACCGCTCATTGAGCCTGTAAAAGCTGCATTGAGCAAAGAAGGGTACACCACCCCCACACCCATTCAGCAACAGGCCATTCCCCCCGTATTAGAGGGACGGGATTTATTAGGCTGTGCCCAAACCGGTACCGGCAAAACAGCTGCCTTTACTATTCCCATTTTGCAGTTAATGCATCAGCAATTAAACGGTCAGCCACCCGCCCACCGTTTGCAAACACTCATCTTAACACCCACCCGTGAACTGGCCATTCAGATTGGCGAAAGCATTACTGCCTATGGCCGCTTTCTGCCTTTTAAACACCAGGTGGTATTTGGCGGGGTAAAACAATTTGCACAGGCCAAAGCCATCCGCAGCGGGGTAGACATTATCGTCGCCACCCCCGGTCGGTTATTAGACCTTATGCAGCAACGCATTGTTGACCTGCACAGTATCAACTACTTTGTATTAGATGAAGCCGACCGTATGCTCGATATGGGCTTTGTGCATGATGTTAAACGCATCATCGCCAAACTGCCCGCAA
The DNA here is from genome assembly GCA_003963365.1 of Sphingobacteriales bacterium. Lineage (GTDB taxonomy): Bacteria > Bacteroidota > Bacteroidia > Chitinophagales > Chitinophagaceae > AWTP1-9. Next base: position 309,379 of record RXJG01000006.1, on the reverse strand, counting down.
AAAAACAAACCCTGTTTTTCTCTGCCACTATGCCGGGTGAAATAAAACAATTAGCCGGTATGCTGCTCCATAACCCGGTAAAGGTGGAAGTAACACCTGTTTCCAGTACAGTAGATATTATTAACCAGCAGGTATATTTTGTAGATAAACTGCAGAAATTAAGTTTGCTGGTACATATATTAAAAGATGAAAGCATTAAAACCATGCTGGTGTTTATACAGATGAAACACCATGCGGACAGGCTGGCCAAACACTTAAACAATGCCGGCATCCGCACAGAAGCCATTCATGGTGATAAAATTCAGAATGCCCGCCAGAGAGCACTGGAGAATTTTAAAAACCGCAAAACCCGGGTGCTGGTAGCTACCGATATTGCTGCCCGTGGTATTGATATAGATGACCTTACTCATGTACTCAATTACGATTTACCCAATATACCGGAAACGTATGTACACCGTATTGGCCGTACCGGCAGGGCAGGAGCAGAAGGCACCGCCATCTCTTTCTGCGACTGGAGTGAAAAAAGTTTTTTAAACGATATACAAAAACTGATCAAGAAAACCATCCCCGTTGTAAAAGACCATCCATTCGATAATAAGATGATGCACAGCGAACCGGTAAAAGCAGCAGTAGCTGCAGTGCCATCCTTCAGCGCCATGCGCCGTGGAGGAAGAAGTGGCAGAACGTTCAGGCAGGCGTAGAAGAATTGCGGGTTGGAGTATTTTATGTTGAGTGTTGAATGTTGAATGTTGAATGATAAATTGTGAGTAGCCAATTGTCGATTGTCAATGGTCAATTGTCAATTGTCAATTGTCAATGGTCAATGGTCAATGGTCAATCGTCAATGGTCAGTCGTCTATCGTCTATCTCGAAGCCTTCTTACTATGATCAATGAACCATAAACCATAAACACTACTCATTGCTTTCAGCCCCTTTATTAACCATTAATTATACCAATTCTCCCCATAATCCTTTATTTTACAGTAATACATAACCAGATAAATGCTACCGGCATGTTTAGTTTATTAGAAATTACCCGTAAACTGCTCAAAGGCGATTTTACCGGCCTCCTTGGTATTGTAAAAACCAATAAAGAAATTCATCCTGCCGAAGTAGCGAAAATGCTCTCCGGTGTGCCATATAAAACATCCCTTAAAGGGTTCAGGATGCTGCCTACCGAAAGCCAGCTGAAAGTTTTTCCTTACCTGGATATTTTATTACAGATAAAAATTATACGGGTTATCACAAAAGACCGGGCTTCCTTTATCCTTAACAAACTGAGCAGTGACGACCGGATGACTTTTTACACCGCCGTTAAGGGCCTGGAACGATCCCATTTTCTTGATTTACTGGAGCCCAAAAACAGGGATGCTGTACTGGACCTGCTGGGTTACCCGGAAAACACTGTGGCCAGGCTTATTAATACCGAGTTTGCCACTATCACCACGGAAAAAACCATCGCACAGGCCATAGAGCACCTGCGGCGTAACCATAAGGATAATGAAACTGCCAATGTAATATATGTTGTGGACCAGGAAGGTAAACTCATTGATGATGTTCCCATCCGCAAACTGGTATTAAATGAACCCGATAAAAAAGTGGCCGACTTACTGGATGGCTTTTGTGTAACTCTGCACATGCGTGACACCAAAGAGGATGCAGTGGTAAAGTTTAAAGAGTACGACAGGGTGGTACTCCCCGTTACCAACGAAGAAAATATACTGATGGGGGTACTTACCGTGGATGATGTGCTGGATGTAGCAGAACAAAAGGATACCCGTGATATCCAGAAATTTGGTGGCGTGGAAGGGCTGGACTATCCCTATGTAAAAACCAGTTTCTTCTCCCTCGTTAAAAAAAGGGCCACCTGGCTTATTATATTATTTGTGGGGGAGATGCTTACGGCTACGGCCATGGGTTATTTTGATGCAGAGATTGCCAAAGCCGTAGTGCTGGCATTATTTGTACCCTTGATTATTTCCAGTGGTGGCAATAGCGGCTCACAGGCGGCTACGTTAATCATCCGGGCGATGTCGCTTAAAGAACTAACACTGAAAGACTGGTGGTTTGTGATGCGACGGGAAATTCTCTCCGGGCTTACCCTTGGGTTTATCCTGGGGGTAATTGGTTTTGTGCGCATTACCCTGTGGCAGGAGCTGCATTTCTTTGACTATGGACAGCATTGGTTTTTACTGGCTGTTACCATCTTCTTTTCACTGATAGGCATTGTCATGTGGGGCACCCTCAGCGGCTCTATGATACCCATCTTACTCAAGCGGGTTAATCTCGACCCTGCGGCCTCCTCTGCACCCTTAGTGGCAACACTTGTGGATGTAACAGGGCTGGTTATTTATTTTACCATTGCAGCCTTTATTTTAAAAGGAACGTTATTGTGATTTATTTTGAAAGCTAAATTTTGAATGAAGAAGAGGGAATACACTATTTTAAATGTTGAATGTTGAATTTTGAATGGGAAAACTTTCTTTCTATCCGCTACGCACCATCAAAAATGAACTTAAAATGTTCTTTTCTCTATAAACTTTAAACCCTTCAATCCTTCAACCTTTAAACTCTTCAACCAGCAACTTTTTCGTAGCTTGTACCTCATCAACACTATCACACTCAACCGCAACGCTATGCATTCAAGAAAAAAATTCCTTCAGCAATCTTCCCTTTTAGTGGGCGGAGGATTATTAGTCAGCGCTATACCGGCAGAAGCCTTTAGTATTTTTAAAAACCGCATCGCTCCATCTGACCAGTTGAACATCGGTGCTATCGGCATTAATGGTATGGGATGGGCCAATGTAACGGCTGCTTTAAAAATACCCGGAGTAAAACTGCTGGCCGTATGTGATGTGGATCAGAATGTAATAGATAAGCGATTAAAAGAATTAGCGGCCACCGGGGCTGATGTATCCGGTATTAAACAATATAAAGATTACCGCAAGCTGTTAGACCAAAAAGAGATTGATGCCGTTATCATCGGCACGCCTGATCACTGGCATGCCCTCATTATGATCCATGCCTGCCAGGCCGGTAAAGATGTGTACGTGGAAAAACCCGTAGGCAATTCCATTATGGAATGCCGGGCAATGATAGCTGCTCAAAAAAAATACAACAGGGTAGTACAAGCCGGACAGTGGCAGCGCAGCCAGCAGCATTTTGCCAACGCTTTGGACATGGTGCACAGCGGACAGCTAGGCAATATCCGCACCGTTAAAGTATGGTGTTACCAGGGATGGATGCGGCCCCAACCCGTGGTGCCCGATAGTGCCCCGCCGGCAGGAGTGGATTATAAGCAATGGCTGGGCCCTGCCGCCACAAGACCTTTTAATGCCAGCCGTTTTCATTTTCATTTCCGCTGGTTTTGGGATTATGCCGGCGGACTGATGACTGACTGGGGCGTACACCTGCTGGACTATGCCCTCCTCGGCATGAAAGCCTCTGTACCAAAAACGATTGTAGCCATGGGTGGCAGATTTGCCTATCCCGACCTGTATGAAGAAACGCCTGACACCCTAACCACCCTCTACGAGTTTGACGGGTTTAACCTGGTATGGGATTCCGCCATGGGTATTGACAATGGTTCCTACGGCCGGGACCACGGTATCGCCTTTATCGGTAATAACGGAACGCTGGTATTAGACAGGGGAGGCTGGGAAGTGATAGAAGAAAAACAAAGCAAAAACAAAATAGCCCATCCGCTTGAGCAGAAAATGGATAACGGGCTGGATAAACATTGGGAAAACTTTGTAGCCGCCGTAAAATCAAGAAAGCTGGAAAACCTGCACTGTTCCATAGAAGAAGGAGCCAAAATAGCCACCGTAGCACAAATGGGCAATATTGCTTTCCGCAGCAATAAAAAACTAAGCTGGGATAAAGCCACGGCACAGTTTACCGATGCCGCTATCAACAAACAGTACCTGATGAAGCACTACCACAACGGCTATGCTTTGCCTAAGCTGTGAGAAGCAGAAAGCATAATGCTTAATTCTGAATGCACTGCTACTGATGGCAGCCTTACCCACAATTGTTGCATACGGCGGTTGCAGGTAAGGCTACCAGCAACGGCAAGCCGGTGCGGCTTAGTATTAAAACATGTGCCTGGCTTAAAACAATCCAAGTAGACTAATACTGACAATCTTCAACTAATAGAAATTTTGGATATATATAACCACCCTTTTCCAAATGCAGGCGGTAAATAAAGATCCCTTTGTTTTATATTAAAAAGGTTTGTGGTAATATCAGATTAATAATTCACACCGAATTAAATATATTTATGCCGTAAAAATCTTTTTAAATCTGTATTTAGTAATGCCCCGCAAATATCTTATCATACTTAAATGTATTGTCTGTCTTCTTTTTATCACCTGCATGGTGATTGGTAATGTTTATGCGCAAAGGCCAGGATTAAAAAACAACAGAACATATGGTAACCGGGTTGAATTCCGGTTGAATAAATCTGATGACTCTAATCTCCGTAAAAAGAATAATGATTATTTCTCTTCTGTTATAAACAGAGTAATCAGTACCAGCAATTATAAAGATGTTGATAACAGTAAAGTGTTTAGGGTTGCAGGCCCTGTTAATTTAACTATTACTACTGCCAACTCTACCTGTGGTTATACAAACGGGAGCATTATTATCCAGGCAACAGGAGGCACACCCCCATATACTTTTAGGGTAGACAGCTACACACAAAACAATGGTAATTTTCAGAATATATACCAGGGTAATCATACAGTAACGGTAAAAGATGCTGCCGGAAACGTTACCACCACAACAGTTACAATAACGAATACTTATAACCGGGCCACTGTTGCTGTTAGCAACTATTCGGGGTTAGTTGGATGTGGTTCTACAAATGGAGTAGTTACCCTGGCCGGATCAGGTGGCACACCTCCGTATTTGTATAGTATAGATGCTATTAATTATCAAACCAGCAATAGTTTTTCCAACCTTTCCCAGGGCTTTTATGAATTTTTTATAAAAGATGCTAATGGATGTTTAGGATTTACCATTTTTAACACCTTTGCTTCCTGCAACAGACCCCTGAGCTTAAATGCCAGTGTTGCTGCCTGTACGAATGAAGGCTTTATTGATATCCGGGATAATAGTGCCAATGGTCCCTTTTTATATTCTCTTGATGGTATAAACTACCAGGCCAGTGGATCATTTCCCAATCTGGGTCCTTCTATTTATACGATCTACATAAAAGATAACTCTGGCAATATTGCCACTTTAGGATATGTTATATTTAAATCTTGTGTAGTTATAATTGATTATGCAGAAACGGATGCATCATGCGGACAAAGTGATGGATCAGTGTCAATTTTGGTAACGAATGGAAGCCCACCTTATACGTATACAATAGATGGCATTAATTATCAAAGCAGTAACACATTTACCGGGCTCCGCCCGGGCAATTATACTATAACAGCTAAAGATGCCAGTGGTAACCTGCAATCATTACTTACTACAGTGGTTGATAAATGTCCGTTGGTTACGGCGGTAAGTACAGGAGCTTCCTGTAATACGAATGACGGTACCATAACTGCTACCGGTAATAAGGGAACGCCACCATATACTTATTCAATAGACGGAATAAATTTTCAAACAAGTAAAGTGTTTACCGGACTGGCAATTGGTAACTATACCATCACTATTAAAGATGCCAATGGGTTTATTGCCACCACCACTATTACAGTAGATGATGCCTGTTTGCCTTTTACTTATTTTGCTAATAGTTCTACCTGCGGAAACAGTAATGGCTCCATTGTAATAAATGTAGCGGGTGGAACCAGCCCTTATCTGTATTCAATAGACGGGGTAAATTTTCAAACCAATAATATTTTCACAGGACTTTCGGCTGCTAATTATAAATTGACAGTAAAAGATGCCACAGGAAAAATTTCATCCAAAAATATTGCACTGGGAAATATAGCAGGTCCACAAATTAATTTAACAGTTATACCAGCATCCTGTTCAAATATGGATGGTAGTGTAACGGTAAGTCAGTCAGGTGGTACAGCAGGGTTCTTCTATAGTAAAGATGGAATTAATTATCAGCTAAATAATGTTTTTGGTTCACTTACCGGCGGAAATAATTATACTTTTTATGTCAAAGATATAAATGGCTGTATTGATTCAAAAAGTATAGTAATACCCGTTGATTGCCCACAGGTAACAGCCATCCCCAAAGATGAAACATGCAGCAGCAGCAATGGAAGTATTACTGCGGCAGGAAATAGTGGAACACCACCTTATCAATATTCAATAGACGGTATTAATTTTCAAACTAGTACACTGTTTAATAATTTAAAGGCCGGTAACTATACCATTACCGTTAAAGATGGGCCGGGCTATACTAATACCGTATCCGTTACTGTAAAAAATATTTGCCCTATGGTTACCGCAACAGGCGTTAATGGTTTATGCGGCACTGCTAATGCCACTATTACAGCAGTGGGAGCTAATGGCGCCACTCCATACGAGTATTCAATAGATGGTATTAACTTCCAAAACATTAATGTATTTAGTAATTTACCTAACGGTACCTACACTATTACCGTAAAAGATGCAGCAGGATTAAAAAATACAACGCAGGTTACTGTTACCAATTTTCCTTCGCCAACGCTAACAGCAACAGCTGTTAATGCTTCCTGTTTAAATAATGATGGTAAAATTACTCTTACTGCTTCGGGCGGAACTCCACCCCTGCAATACAGCGTTGACGGAGTAAATTACCAGGCTGGCAATATTTTTACCAATAAGGCCAGTGGTAACTACACTGCTATCGTTAAAGATGCCAATGGATGCGCAGCACAAAAAGCAATTAGTGTAGGATTAACTGATAACCTCAGCTTATCAACCACCGGGGATAAAACTATTTGTGAAGGAACAGGGGTTATCATATCAGGCATATCTAATGGAACAGCTTTTAACTGGTTTCCTGCAGCCGGGCTCAATAATACCGCTATTATAAATCCATCTGCATCTCCACTGGTAAGCACCAAATATTATTTAATAGCCGCACTGGGTATTTGTGCAAAGAAAGACTCTGTAACGGTAAATGTAAACCCGGCACCTGTAGCTGATGCAGGTGCTGATGTTACCGTTTGTTATGGGCAGAGTATACAGTTAAATGGTAGCGGCGGTGTACAATACCAATGGACACCTGCAACCTATTTAAGTAACAGCAGCATTCAAAAACCAACGGTAACAAAACCATTAAACACTACTGTTTATTCCCTGCAGGTTACTGATGCCAAAGGGTGTAAATCGCTTAATAATGAAACCGTCACTGTTACCGTTACTCCAATGGCACAAGTGTTTGCCGGTAATGATACTTCTATAGCTATAGGAGAGCCATTACCTTTGAATGCGATGGATGTAAATAACAGCGGGTTCAGTAGTTATTCATGGTCGCCTGCATATGGACTCAGCAATACCGGTATCCCTAACCCGGTAGCAACCACAGACAGGGATATAAAATATGTGGTTACCGCAATAACGCCTCAAGGCTGTGAAGGAAGGGATGATATTGTAATAAAAGTATTTAAGGCGCCAGAGATATTTGTACCCAATGTATTTACACCTAATGGAGATGGAACCAATGATGTAGTTAAGGCCATACCGGTCGGGATAAAGCAGTTTAAATATTTTATGATATACAACCGCTGGGGGCAACAGGTATTTAAAACAGCAGATGCCTCCATGGGCTGGGATGGGAAATTGAAAGGTCAGGATCAAAATATGCAATTATTTACCTGGATGGCGGAAGGGATAGATTTTAAAGGAAATAAAATATTCCGTAAAGGGATTGTTGTTCTTTTAAGATAATTACTAAACAAATGAACTTGCGGTGGCCACACTGAATTATATACTATAAAACCCGCTAAAAACAAAGGCCACCCCGCAGAGTGGCCTTAAGCAACACCATTAGCCCCGAAAATACTATTCTACTGTAAGCTGGCCTGTATAAATACTGCTGGCAACCAGTTTACCATCATCGCTGATGAAGCCGATGAATGTTTGCACCTGTAATCCGCTGAAGGCAGCTACTTGCAACGCATCAGTTCCTGTATTACGGGCAGCACCCTGTACCGTGTAAATACACTGGTTGCGGCTGGGACAGTAAGCTACCAGTATGCTTTTGTCCGTTGGCAGGGCACGGCCCATGCCACTGTTATCCTGCCATTGCCAGGTAATTACTCCGGCGGCACTGCTGGCAGCCAGTGGATTTTGTGCACCGGGCAAATCACCACGGCTTACCAATGCTAGGTTATACGCAATGTCGAAATTGGGGTAAACTCCCGTAACAGCATTGATGAGGGTATAACGCATAGCGTTGTTAAAACCGCTCATCTCTACCGCATAGTCACGGAAGGTTACGGAGATCAGGGCTGTCATGCTCTGCAGAAAACGGATGACTAATGCAAACTTAGCCTGTTGCTCCAGCTGAGCCTGCGAAAAACTAGTGCGGCGGGAGGTAGGCTGACTCCTGAGGTAGCTGATGCCTTTCCAGCTTCCGCCAATGACGGTACCTACAGTGCCACTTACCGGGCCAAGGATACCTTTGTTAATCTTTCCCATAGTAATTGTTTTTATGGGGTTAGGAAATTGGGTTAACTCCACCACTGCTAACTAAGCTAGCATGTATAGCAGCAGCGGCATATTTATAAACTATCTATGTAATCAATTTATTTTTTTATAGTAAAAGCTTGTCTTCGTTTTCATAATATTTCCTTTCTTTTCATTGAGTTTTCTTTTTCGGTGGTTGTACCTAACAATAGTGGGTTTATGTTACTATGGTTAAGTTAAATCACCTTTTACGGAGGGGGTTAAAACAGCCTTTTCTTCGGTTGTTCTTCGGTGCTGGTTCCTGTTTGCTCCCTGTCTCCTTCGGTGGCAACCGAAGCGAAACCGAAGAAAACAGGTAAATGATACGCAGATGGTAATAAGATGGCAGGAAAGAGGGGGGAGGGAATTAATAATGAATAATTAAAAATTAATAATTAATAATGAAGAATGACTGGTTGCTTTATTTTCATTTATTGCTGTTTACTATTCATTTTTTATTGCTATTAAAATCAGTAACCAGAATTACCAGTTTGAGGTATTTTTTAGTTGGGGCAGATGGGTTAACTTACTGCGGATATTTGTTTATAATTATTTAACCGACGACAGTATGCACTTATCATTAAAGCTAATCTGCTATTCTCCTGCTTTGGATGATGGCGGGGGTGGCCAACCCAATGATGCGGCTGACAAACCGCTTGGACGTTTATTAGATATGCAGGACATTTTACAACTGTTTAAAATTACCTCCCGCACGGCGCATAACTGGGTGAGGCAGGGAATACTACAGCCCATACGTATTGGTGGAAGAATTTATTTTTTGGAGAGTGAGGTGGAGGAGATGATTAGGAGGATGAGGGGGAAGTAGGAGAGGGAATATAAACTATTTTCCTACTAGCAGGTGTCTGCGCCAAAAAGCAAGGACTGGATTACATAAGTGGATAGTAATACTAACAAATAAGGAAAATGCTATTTTGTGGATTGGTGTTTATTTTATTTGTGTTGTATCATGTTTTAAGCTTTGATAGTTTGTTTTTTGTTTTGAACCATTATTATTTGTAAAATATTGTATAACCAAAGTCAGCAATGCACCTACGATAATAGTAATAATAACTTTTAAAAATTCTACCCAAAACCAATTTTTCTTAACCCAAAGGTCTCTTTTTTCAGCTTTTTGACGAAGTTGTTCAGCATGAGCAAATCCTTTATAGCTACCACATTCTAAAAGCCTTCGTCCTTTGTCAGTGAAAGTAACATTTGGAAAATGATGTAACTTTACAAAGTCGTTATAAATTAAATAGTTTGTTATATCTGTATAAGTTTTTTCAACTTTTGAAATACCATCTACCATAATATCTTCATAATTTATGTTTACTTCTTGACTTATCTTATATAGGTTAAATGAAAGATTAGGAGGTAAAAAAGTAAGTAAAGAATTCAAAATAATATCCCACTCTTTCGAATAAAAATATTCATCTATATCTGATTTGAGTTCCATACTAATATTCTAATTAACTTCTATAATATAAATAAATTTTTTAAGGATCTTTACTTGCTCTACCAAGTTTTTATCGCTAATAAAATTTTGTGTTTGGAGATTTGGAAGATTAGGAATTATATCTATTAGGTTTAATAAATAAAGAGATTTTATTGCATATGATGCATTTTCAGCACCTTTCAATTTTGCATTGACTATACCTATAAGATTTCCTTTATTGTCAAATAACGGACCACCACTATTACCTGGCTGTATTGGAGCAGAAATCTGATAGGTTGTAACATCTCCTTTATAGCCTGATTTAGAACTGATAATTCCATTAGTTAATTTTATTTCATCTCCCATTGCATTTAATAAAGGATATCCTAAGACAAATATAGATGTACCCACATCCGATGCTCTATTTGCTATTGTGAAAGGAATTTCACCTAACGAATTAAATCTGGAGTCTTCAATTTTTATTATTGATAAATCATTATTTTTATCTTCTAGAACAACTCTTGCATTATATGATTTTGAAAAGTCTCCATTAATACCACGAATTTTTATTTTGTTTGATGATTGTGTAACATGATAATTGGTAACTATATACCCTTTTGATGAAATTGCGAATCCTGTACCTGATGCCGAAGCGATATTATTCTTTGAGTCTTTAAATGAGGGAAACATTTTAATGTAAGTGTCCTTTCCATCTTGGCTTAGTAAGGTGAATAGTCCTGATTCAAAACTTATATAATCATCATCATCCACACTTTTGTCTGCATTGTACCATTTGGCTTTATACAAAAAAGAAGTAGAAGTCGGCTCAAGTTCCGCTTTAATTTCACCTTCTTTCCAGTTATCTTTGTTCACACCTGCGCCACCGAGATATAGCAGATAAATTTTGTCATCAATAAGTTTTGCTGCCAATCTATATCTATTTCCTATCTTAGAAGTTGCCTCATATATGCCTTCAATTTCTGAATTTAAATTTTTCAAATATGATGCTTTTAATATTGATTCAGTCCAGCAAGTTTGATATGCATCTTGTTTAAGTGTATAATAACTATTAAAGTCCCCTTTTGTCCTATTATACGCATCAACAAAAGCATTGTATATTCCAATTTCTAAATTATCCCCTCTGCGTGCATTAACTTTTTGATTACTGCTGTAAGACCAAAAATCGCCGTTGCAGCTCAGAAAGGAAATAGAAATGTTATCGATATAATCTTCATCGTAATGAATTGTATTAGATTGGTTTGTCGTTTCAGCGTATTCAAAATCAATATTTACATATACCGTTTCACATAAATTATTTCCCAAAAGATCAATGTAATCTGTCCAATCTTTTTTTGCAATAATGTTTTCAAATCCTAATTTTTTTAAATAACTATAAAGGGCATTTTGTATTGGCAAATATCTCAATACCTTAGCATCCCATGTAATCACAACATTTTTGACGCCTTTTATATAGTTTGCAAAGTCAGGTTTTGAGGATTTTGGTAAAAACCTTATTTCATTACAATTCCCTTTAGAATTATATGCCTGTCCACTAATATTTAAGAGAAAAGTAATTGATACTATTAAGGTTAATAAAAGAGGCTTCATTATGGGATGTATAAAATTTTTATTTCTTATTATTGATAAATACCCACCAAACTTTGTCGTTTATTAGTGAATCTATAGGTTTCTTAATGTCGGAAAAGACTAAACTATCCAATCCTAAAAAAATATTTTGAAGCTCACCTTTTTCTGCTAAAACTGATAAAACGACTTCATTTATCTCCTCGTCAATTTTTTTAATGATTCGAATCAAAGTGTTTTCGGTATTTGCATCATCAAATGAATCCGAAATAGTCCCATTAATCGGATATTTTATTAAAATGGTATTCTGGGTTAAACTTTTTATTTCATTTGCCGATGTTATTTTGCTCCACATATTTTACAAATTAAATTACAAATATTTTACAATGCTTTTTGATTTATGAGCGCTGTCATAAAATTGTGGATAGCACATAAATATACGACATGAAAGGTTTTTCCAAACTTGTAGATGTCTGAATTTATCAGCATCAGTTTATCCATTATTCTCTCTCCACTCCCCCTAAAACTTAATCGCCTGCTTCCCCTCATAGTTTACTTTAAAACTTTTATACAATCCTGAGGCGCCGGCTTTGATGCTTCCGGTTATGCGGATGTTCACTTCTTTGATGAGCAGGGCGGAGAGGGCATTGCTGAAAAAAGTTTGGGTGTTAACCCTGGCAGAAACAGGTATGGTAAACTCTGTTTGTTTAGGTACCCGTATAACGGAATCGAGGTTGGTATGGCCTACATAATTGTTGTTGATATAAATGTCCAGGTCCGTGGATCGTATCTGGAAATTCATGTTGTTGGGGTTGTAATACACTACGTCCATTTTGGCAGTTGATTCATCGGCGTTCAATTTAGTAAGCCGGAAGTTTTTAATGTCACGGTATTCCGGGTCCTGCATTTTTTTACAACTGCTGAAAGCAATGGCGCAGGAGAGGGATGTTATCAATAAAATATTTTTCAAAATCATATACGTAAAGGGTGAGCAGCAATGTTAGCAACAATTTTTGTTGACTCAGCAAAAAAGGTGGGATATTAGCAAATATTTTAAGCTAATAAAATTGGGATAGCAGGGGTTGATTATTTGAAATTTGATAAAATATACTGGCAAATAAAATTAGCATTTTATAATATAATAATTTATTGTTTATTAGTAAATTATATTGGTTATTGAAACTTTATTAGTTGAATTTTGTGCCTGTATTTTGGACTAAATAGCCGCTTTTAACTGCTATAGAGGCCATGGAGATAAGTAATTAGTATATGAAGTCGTTAATTATTGAAAATCATTATTTACCGTGTGTTTACTTCTTTAAAATTTTATTTAACTGCGAAGATGTAAAAATTGAGCAATATGAGTATTACCAAAAAATGAGTTTTCGTAACCGGTGTCTCTTAGCCGGGCCAAACGGGCTGCTCTCCCTCTCCGTTCCCCTTGAAAAAGGTCGTAGCCAAAGGGCTATGATAAAGGATGTGAGGATCAGTTATAAGGACAACTGGCGGCTGATACACTGGCGCAGCATTCATGATGCTTACCGTAAGTCCCCATTTTTTGAATGGTATATGGATGACATAAAGTCGCTTTTTGAAAAGAAACACGAGTTTCTGTTCGACTGGAATTTGCAGTGGCTGGAATGGCTCATCAAACAATCGGGTCAGCAAATAAAGACTGGACTCACGGATTCTTTTGTAGAAAATTACCCGGCCGGGGTGGTGGATTGGAGGAATAATATCAATCCAAAAAACTATCTGAATTATGCTAATGAGCTTCCCAAATACACTCAGGTATTTGAAAGCAGGAATGGCTTCAACCCCAACCTTTCTGCACTTGATCTTCTTTTATGCGAAGGGAAACCGGGCTTTACCCGTCTAACGGGTGGTTGAAATATTGTTAAACGGCAACTATTCGTTACTCAATTATTATAATTTACCAAATACAAAATTTAAATTTACAGGCTCAGTTTTGTACCCTGAACATCTTACACCGCCAATGAGAAAAAGGATTCTAACATTTTTGTCAGGACTTGCCATTATTTTACACCTGCAGGCACAGGATATCTCCAACCGTGGAAAAGATTTTTGGGTGGCTTACGGTAACCATATACGGTTTACAACCGGCAGCCCAATCAATGGGCAGGAGTTGGTGTTATACCTTACTTCTACTCAAACAGCCAATTATAAAATTGAAATACCGGGTACGGGCTGGGTTTCTACAGGCGTAGTGCCGGCTAATACCGTTGTTACTTCTGTACCTATTCCTAAAACGGGGGTTAATGATGCCCGTCTTACTGCAGAAGGTAAGTTTAACCGTGGTATTCATATTACCTCTGATCAGCCGATTGTAGCCTATGCACATATATACAATGCCAATGTATCCGGTGCAGGAATTCTATTTCCCACACCTACTTTAGGGAGAGAATATTATTCCATCAATTTTACCCAGTTATCTAATGAACCGGGTAGTTATTCCTGGTTTTATGCGGTGGCTACGGAAGACAGTACCCGAATACAAATAACCCCTTCGCAAAACACATTAGGCGGACATGCAGCAGGTATACCTTTTGATACCCTGTTAATGAAAGGTGAAGTGTACAATGTAATGAGCGACAAAGACCTTACCGGCTCCCGTATCCAGTCCATCAGCAATGGAACCACGGCGTGTAAACGTATAGCAGTTTTTTCCGGTTCAGGCAAAATATATATTGATTGCGGGGGCGGTCCATATCAATCGGCCGATAATTTAATACAGCAATGTTCCCCTTCCACAGCCTGGGGCAAAAAATACATAACGGTTCCTACCAAATTAATGGAAAATAACTATTTCAGGATAGCGGTAAACGATCCTTCCACAATAGTGAGGGTAAACGGTATTATTTTAACAGGGCTGATCAATGGATTTTATTATGAATTTTTAAGTAACGCACCAAACATTATTGAAAGTGATAAGCCAATAATGGTGGCTCAATATGTTACTACCCGTGGTAATTGTAATAACGCGGTGTTTAATTCCGGGCTGGGGGCTGGAGGTGATGGTGACCCGGAAATGATTTACCTGAGTGCTATTGAACAAACGGTGGATAATGTAACCTTAAACTCCACGCCCAATTACCAGATTAATGAGCATTATATTAATGTGGTAATTAAAACAGATGCCATCAGCAGTTTTACGCTGGATGGTTCTTCGCAGGCGGGTTCTTTTGTATCACTTCCGGGTGATCCAACGTATTCCTATGCGCAGTTTCCGGTGGGGGCCGGTCAGCATAATTTGAGAGCAGATTCAGGCTTTAATGCGATTGCTTACGGTTATGGTTTTGCAGAATCGTATGGTTATAATGCAGGGGCCAATGTAAAAGATTTATATCAGTACATAAGTTCGCAGAATCAGTATGCTACTGTAAAAAGTCCATCGGCCTGTAAAGGTTCTCCTTTTAATTTATCAGTTACGCTACCCTACCAACCTACCTCTATGGTTTGGACAATTCCTAATTATCCAACCGTAACCAATAATGCACCTGTTTTTGATTCCACCTTTACCGTTAATAATAAACAGCTGTATTTGTATAAACTGCCCAACCCTTACCAGTACAATGTAATTGGAACTTACCCGGTAAAAGTGGTGGTGAATAATCCAACGGCAGAAGGTTGCAGTGGAATACAGGAAGTTAATTTTGATTTGCAGGTGTTTGATCCGCCGGTGGCTGCTATTAATGTTACCAACAGTGGTTGTGTTAGTGATTCACTGGGTTTCAGTGACAATAGTAATGGAAACGGAAGACCTGTTGTTAAATGGTTCTGGGATTTTGGCGATGGCAGCTATGCTTATGTAAAAACTCCCAAACATAAATATGCCACTGCCGGAACTTACAATGTTCGTTATGCTATTTTAACAGATATAGGTTGTTTGTCTGATACGTTAAGTACTACCGTTAAAGTAAGCAATCCACCTACCGCAGCTTTCATTATTAGTAATCCTAACTGTGCTGGTAAAGCCATTACGTTTACAGATAAATCAAATGCCAATGGTTCCATTATTACAAAATGGAGCTGGGATTTTGGAAATGGTACTACCAGTGTGCAGGCGAATGGTAACCCGGTAAATAATATTTATGCCACTGCCGGAACTTACCGGGCTAAGTTCTTTGTGCAAACGAATACAGGTTGTACCAGCAAAACCGATAGTTTGGATATAAAGATCAATTATAATCCGGTGGTTGATTTTAGTGTACCGGCGGTAGTGTGTTTGCCAGCAGGCGCTGCACAGTTCAATGATCTTTCAACGATAGGAGATGGAACACAGGCACAGTTTGCTTATGCATGGGATTTTGGTGATCCTGCTTCGGGTGCTAATAATGGTGCTATTACAAAGAACCCGGCACATAATTTCTCCACCGTTGGTCCTTATACTATTAAATTAACGGTTACTTCAAAAGATGGATGTGTTACACAAAACAGTAAAACATTATCCAACATCTACCCGCAGGCTAAAGCCGGGTTTACAATGCCGGCAGAGATTTGTTTAGGTAACCCTGTTACGTTTACGGATGCCAGTACCGGTAATGGAAGAACGATCACTAACTGGTTCTGGGATTTTGGTGATGCCACTAATTCCACTGCACAAAGTCCGTCTCATACTTTTGCAACAGCAAATACATTTGATGTAAAGCTCTATGTAAAGACGGATGTTGGTTGCAGCAGTGATACGATAATTAAGAAGTTTATTGTAAATCCATTGCCTGTTCCCAATTTCACTATCAGTAATCCTGCCTGTGAAAAGAACAGTATTATCATTACAGATGCATCGCAGGCATTGGCTGGTAATATTGTTAAATGGAACTGGGATTTAGCGGATGGAACCAAACTCAATAACACTAATAATAATCCCATCAATCATACTTATACCAACTGGGGTAACTATGCCATAAAGCTGGATATTGAAACGAATAAAGGATGTAAGAGTACAGTGTTGAATAAAACAATTGCGATTCATCCTTTGCCTAAAGCTGGTTTTATTTCACCGGAGGTTTGTTTGAATGATGCTTATGCTATTTTTAAAGACAGCAGTAAGATTGCTGATAATTCTTTGCTTACTTACAAATGGGTATTGGATGATCCTGCCGCCACAGTTGCTAATCCGAATATTTATACTATACAGAACCCACAACATAAATATGCTTCCATAGGATATTATACAGCTCAATTGTATGTAACTTCTAAAGATGGTTGTGTGGATTCAGTAAAACAGGCATTTACTGTGAATGGTGATATACCACTGGCGAATTATATTGTTGCCAACGTAAACAATCTTTGCAGTAATGATTCTGTTGCTATTATTAATACTTCCACTGTAAACTTTGGTAATATAACAAGAGTAGAAGTATACTGGGATTGGGCAAATAATCCTGCATTGAGAGATACTGATGAATTACCTTTTTCAAATAAGGTGTACAAACATATATATCCAAACTTCCAGGCACCCGTTAGTAAAACAGTACAGGTAAGAATGCTGGCTTTCTCCGGTGCAACCTGTGTAAATGAGATAATAAAAACGGTTACGCTGAATGCCAGTCCTAAAGTTCAGTTTAGTAATATACCGGGTATTTGTTTGGATGCATCGTCTTATCAAATCATACAGGCAAAAGAGTTAGCCGGCTTAGCAGGAAGCTTTACCTATAGTGGTGCTGGTATATCGTCAACAGGATTATTTAATCCTGCAACAGCAGGAATGGGAGTGCATACCATCAAATCATTGTACATAACATCAGTTGGTTGTCGTGACAGTGCTACTAATACCATTGAAGTTTGGCCAAGACCAACGGCTGATTTCAGTGTGGTTAACCCAACCTGCGAGACAAAAGCCATTACGTTTAATGATCAGTCAACTGCCAATGCAGGCAATTTAGCTCAATGGAACTGGACATACAGTGATGGTGGTTCATCAACAGGTAAAACAACCAATCATACATTTACTGCCTACGGTAATTATAATGTAACACTGCAGGTAATTACGGACAGAACCTGTACCAGTGTGCCGGTAACAAAAGCTGTTAAAGTAAATCCATTACCACAGGTTGATTTTGATTTACCAAAGGTTTGTCTGCCTGCCGGTACGGCACCATTCACTGATAAATCAGTGATTGCTGACGGCAGTCAATCGCAATTTACCTACTTATGGAATTTTGGTGATCTTAACGTTAGTGGAAACAACAGCAATTCTTCCACTGCTAAAAATCCAACACATAATTATTCAGCATTAGGCCCATACACGGTTACCTCAACAGTTACTTCCAAAGATGGTTGTGCAAGTACAGCATCCAAACAATTAGTGGATGTATTCCCTCAGCCATTAGCCAGCTTTAATGCGGTTACAGAAGTATGTGTGGGTAAAGAAATTGCCTTTACCGATCTCAGCAGTGGCATTGTAAGAGATTTAAATAAATGGGAATGGAATTTTGGGGATGGTGCAAAATCATCAGCGCAAAATCCCCCGCATACTTACAAAGATGCAGGTGTGTACACCGCTACTTTAAATGTATATACTACGGAAGGATGTATTTCTAACCTCGCCAGCAAGCAAATTAATATTCGCCCTTATCCTGCTATTAGTGCCGGTCCGGATTTATTTGTACTGCAGGATGGTGAAAAGACTATTCAGTCAAGTATTACTGCTTCTTCACCTTATGGAAATATCACCGGCTATCAGTGGTCACCGCCAACTTATTTATCGGCCACCAACATTTTATCACCCACCATTATTCATCCAAACGATGATATTACCTATGTATTAAAAGTTACCGGCACCGGTGGGTGTGTTAGCAGTGATACAGTATTTGTAAAAGTGCTGAAATCACTGGTGATTCCAAACACCTTTACTCCCAATGGCGACGGGGTGAATGATAAATGGGAAATACAATACCTGGATTCCTACCCGGGCTGTGTGGTGGAAATTTATAACACGGTGGGGCAGTTATTATTCCGTTCTGTTGGTTATACCAATAAATGGGACGGAAGATACAATGGTAATCCCTTGCCGGTGGGAACGTATTATTATGTAATTGATCCAAAAAATAACCGCAAACCCATTGCCGGTTATGTAACGATACTGAGATAAAGATGAAAAGAGTTGTATTGATATTGATGATGGTGACAGGATTAGTGCAGGTAAAAGCACAGCAACGTCCGTATTACACCCAGTATATAATGAATAATTATATTCTCAATCCTGCTATCAGCGGAATAGAGAATTATACCGATGTAAAACTTAGCTACCGCAACCAGTGGGTAGGTATAGATGGGGCTCCCACTACTTTTTATTTCACCATTCATACTCCCATAGGAAAGAAGGATGATCGTACAACGGCTACCTCTTTCAGCACACCCGGGGAAAATCCAAGAGGCAAGGCTTACTGGCAAGAATATACCGCACCGGAGCCACATCATGGTATAGGAATGAGTATTGTTAATTACAAAACTGGTTATATCAACCGTTTCTTTATTAACGGAAGTTATGCGTATCATTTAGGCTTATCTCCCAAAACAAATTTAGCAGCCGGTTTTGCTGGTGGCATTTCCAGTATAGGAGTAGATGCCAGCCAGATAAAATTGGCCAATCCTGTTGATCCAGCTGTGCCTAATGCCATTGCCGTATTACATAAAGTAAAAGCGGAATTGTCGGCAGGATTATGGTTGTATTCTGCTGATTATTTTATTGGATTATCTGCACAACAAATCATTCCGCAGAAATTACAGTTGACCGATACCAAATATGATAACACCACTTTAGTGCCGCATGTATTTGCCACTGCCGGTTATCGTTTCTTCCTGAGTGATGAAGTATCCGCATTGCCATCCGTGATGTTACGTTATGTTCCTTCTCAGCCCATATTCACTGATGTAAATGTTAAACTGCAATACCTCGATCGGTTTTGGGTGGGAGGCAACTTCAGATTGAAAGAAGGGTTTGCTGCTATGACCGGATTTAATATCTCCAGTACATTTAATGTCAGCTATTCATACGAAGTAAATAATTCCCGTTATCTCCTGCAAAGTCAGCAAAGAGGAAGCCATGAGATTGTATTAGGTTTTTTGCTGGGTAATAGATATGGTGATACTTGTCCGCGGAATGTTTGGTAACGTTAGACTGGTTGCCTGTTGCTGGTTGATAGGAATTAATTAACCGTTACTATTAATTTGTGGCGATTTGTATGCAATGATGCTAATCATCAACAGGTTTTTGTACAAATCATTGCGTATATTTAGGAGTTGCCTGCAATTGTGTAAAACTCCAAAGTGTTGCATCTGACAAGTACAATGAAAAAACAATTTCAATTTATAGCAGCTTTACTTCTTGCAATTGTGGGGCAGACAAGCTATGGGCAAGACAAAGAAATTACATTCAGTAATGATTTGAATGCGTATTACAGTAAGATAAAGGCAAAAGATACTGTTATAAGATTTTTTGAACCTAAAATAAATGACATTACTTTAAACCCTGACGCAACATTTGAATTTTGGAGTAGACCGAATGAGAGTTGTTTCACTTGGCATAGTTATAAAGGAACTTGGAAAAAGAGTAATGACACTCTGATTTTTAGTGACAACTATCAAATTGAAGAAAATGACACAAAAGCAACGTACAAAAAAGACTCAAGACAAGAGTTTGTATTAACCTTTAAAACGGATAAAGGTTCTGTTTTAAAAAACAAGAGTATAAAAGTTCAATATGAATATGACTTTGACGCTCACATTGACAGCCCTGAAAAGACACTCTCTATCGGTACAAATAACTCAGTTGTTATTCCATACAAAGACATTCCAAATTTCAACAAACTTGCAGCAATCAGAATTGAATATCTTTTGAACTACACCGAAAAAAGGCATAACTATTTAACGGAGAATAAAACTGTTAACATTAGACAAGGCGACATTCCTAACATAATAAATGTTGAGTTCGTTGAAAGCCCAAATAAGGAAATGGTTTACAGAACAATTAAAGCTGTTGTAAAAGACGATACGCTAAAAATTACATCAAATTCTAAAACAAAAACAACATTGCCTGACTACTATCGTGATATTGAATTTGAGGACAGTTACACGTTAAACAAATAAACTGCAGACAAGATCGGTTTTGCAATATGGTGGCTGACGACTAAGAGTGCGACATCTCAAACTTTGTGGTTAGACAAAATATTTTGACAATCACCGAATACTAAATATAAATGAAAAGAGCATATGTATTTGGACATTGGGTTTTGACACTTTTGTTAGCACCTTTTACATCTCAAGCTATACAATACATTTGGGGGATAAACCCTCATCAGGTTGTTGGACTGTTAGAAGTTTATCCCATTACATTACTTTTTAGTATTGCCTTTTCCCTACCGGCATTTTTAGTCTTCCTGACCTGTTTTTATTTTTTGTCAAAGCAGGATATAAGTTTTATAATATCAAAAGTTATTTTAATCGTAGTTTCCGTGTTAGGGATTTATGTTACGCAGACTATAATTAAAGGAACTATGAGCCAAGACATAATAATTGCATATTCTGTTACTGCCATTATCGTTGGACTCTTATTGCCAATAAGAAAGCCTGCATTAAAAAAGCAAGATAATATCATTGCAACATAAAGTACTGCCTGCAACATTGGTATTGCCAATACTGGGGTTTGACATTGGAACAATCAGCACCGGTAATTCTGATGTACTGCAGTTCAAGGCTCAACTAATAAAACTCAGCTTTAGTGCTTAATTTCACTGATGCGCTTGTTGAAACCAGCAACCAGTAACTCCGTCAGACCGGGTCATCCGGGCGGGCAGCAACCATACAACAATGACAAACTTTTCCCTCAATCCCGATATGAATATTGAAGTTACTGCAAGGCTGATTGCTAAAGGCAGTGATGCACCTGTATCTGGCAAAGCGTACAATGTTCGCCTGTATGATAAAGATTTTTTTGAAGATGATTTTTTAGGAGAGGCAAGCCCTGATGAAAACGGGCAGGTGAAGATCAGTTTTAATCCTGATGATTTTGATACACAGGATGTGCTGAAAGAAGCTTCACTTGATTTTTATTTTGTTGTGTATAAACAGGATGAAGAAATTTTTCGCAGTAAAGTGATGGAAGATATACCGGTAGAACGTTTTGAGAAATTTAAAATGGGAGAGGGAGAGATATTTGATTTAGGCACTTTCCTTATTGAAGCATAAATAGTCCGTTTATCAATTTATTACAGACAAAAATTAGCATTCCGGTACATTTGCTGTATGGAACAACCAATCGAGATTGTTGAATACAACAACGAATACCATGCAGATTTTCACCGGCTCAATCTTACCTGGTTAACTAAATATAATTTAGCTGAAAGTCATGATTTGCTGGTGTTGAATGACCCTGAAGCCACCATCATTAAACGGGGTGGTTATATATGGCTGGCGAAAGCAGGAGATAAGATTGTTGGTTCTGCAGCTATTATGAATGAAGGTAATGACCATTATGAGCTGGCAAAGATGGCCGTGGATGATGCATGGCAGGGAAGAGGTATCAGTAAATTACTGATGGAAGTTTGTATCAATAAAGCAAAAGCAATTGGTGCCAAGAAATTAGAATTATTCTCCAATCATCAACTCACTACAGCCATCAGTTTATATGAAAAATACGGATTTAAACATGTGGAAGTAACTGATTCACCATTTGAAACAGCAGATGTAAAAATGGAAATGAACCTGTAAATTGCGGTATGAACAGCATCATCTCAGTAAAAAATCTCACCAAAAAATACGGGGATTTTGAAGCAGTAAAAGGAATTTCTTTTGATGTATATCAAGGAGAAATTTTTGGATTACTTGGTCCTAATGGCGCCGGTAAATCTACCACATTAGAAATTATTGAAACACTAAGAAACAAAACCAGTGGAGAAGTAACGGTAAATGGTTTTGATTTAGATAAGCAACCCGGGGACATCAAGCAAATCATCGGAGTGCAGTTACAAACATCCGGTTTTTATCCCGGCTTAAGTTTGGTTGATCTCATTCATCTGTTCGGTGGTTTATACAATGAAGAAGTAAATGCAATGGAGCTGTTGCGCATGGTGAACCTGGAAGATAAGGCCAAATCAAAATTTAAAGAACTGAGTGGCGGACAAAAACAACGTTTCTCCATCGCCACCACACTCATTAATAAACCAAAGATTATTTTCCTGGATGAACCTACAACAGGATTAGATCCGCAGGCAAGAAGAAATTTATGGGAACTGATCAGGAATATCCGTGATAAAGGAACCACCGTCATCATCACCACACATTATATGGATGAAGCAGAGTATCTCTGCGACCGTATAGCTATCATCGATTCCGGTAAGATCGTTTCATTGGATACACCGGATAAGATGATTGATGCTTTAGTGGCATCAGGTTTTGAACGTCCTAAAGATGTAAAGAAAGCAACACTGGAGGATGTGTTTATTAATTTAACCGGTCACGCCTTAAGAGAAGATTAAAAATTCCAATATAAAATCAAATCAAATGATCAAACAAACATTATTTGTAATTAGTTTATGCGTACCCGGTGTTACTGTTATTGCACAAACAAAACCTAAAGCAGCGGTTAAACCTGTTGCAAAAGCTCCTGCGGCAGCATTAAAAACAAAACTCGATTCATTGAGTTATGCATTTGGACAAAGTGTAGCCGGCCAGTTAAAGAATGTAGATGTAAAAGATTTGAATTATGCCATCTTTCGTAAAGGTGTGGAAGATGGAATGAAAGGAACTAAATCAGCCATGACTCCTGAGCAAATGAATAATTGTCTTAACGAACATTTCATGGGAGAGAAGATGAAAGAAGTAAATGCAACAAAAGCAGAAGGAAAAAAGTTTTTAGACGAAAATAAAAAGCGCAGCGGTGTAATTGAATTACCCAATGGTTTGCAGTATGAAATAATTAAAGCTGGCAATGGACCTATCCCTAAAGCAACGGATACTATTGTGGCGCATTATGCGGGTACTTTGCTGAATGGAAAAGAGTTTGACAATTCATATAAGAGAGGAGAACCCATCCGCTATCCTGCTAATCGGTTAGTAAAAGGATGGACAGAAGCACTCACCCGTATGCCTGCCGGTAGTAAATGGAAATTATATATTCCCTCCGATCTTGGTTATGGAGATTATGGGCAGGGAGAGATACCCGGAGGAGCTGTTTTAGTTTTTGAAATGGAACTGTTAGAAGTAATTCCTGGTAAGGGACCAGGTAAACCCAATAATTAATTATGAGCACAGAAGCAATCAACTTAAGTTATCCCATTGGCAAATATGAGCCAAAGCCATACAGTGAAAAGCAAAGAGATGAATGGCTGAATGATATAAAGTTTTTGCCGCAGGCATTGGAGAATGCAGTACATGATCTGGATGAAGCACAACTGCAAACTCCGTATCGTCCCGAAGGATGGACGGTGCACCAGTTAATACATCATGTGGCCGATAGTCATATGAATGCATATATCCGTTTCAAATTGGGATTAACAGAAAATAATCCTACCATCAAACCATATGAAGAAAAGTTATGGGCACAAATGGCGGATACAAAAAATTTGCCCATCAATGTTTCTTTAACCATTCTCCATGCTTTACATACCAGATGGTATGAAATACTGAAAGGTATTACGGAGAAAGAATATGAAAGAGCAGTGGTGCATCCTGAACATGGAAGAACAATGAGCCTTTGGTTTTTACTGGGGTTATATGCATGGCACAGCAAGCATCATACGGCACATATTACTGCTTTGCGGGAAAGAATGAAATGGTGATCAATTTTATGATAAATGTTGAATGTTGAGTGTTGAATGAAAGACGCATTCAGCATTTATCTTTCAATCCTCAACATAATGGCAATGAAAAATCTGGAATGGAAGACGCTTTCTTCAGAAACCCTTTATGAAGAAACATGGTTTAAGGTACGCAAGGATACTTGTGAAACTCCTGAAGGAAAAATTGTTACTCCCTACTACGTATATGAATTTCCAACCTGGGTTACAGCGCTTGCTTTAACAGAAGATAATAAAGTAATACTGGAACGTCAGTATCGTCATGCTGCCGGTATAACTAATTTGGAAATCCCCGGCGGTTGCGTGGATGATACCGATGACAGTTTAGAATCAGCAGTAAGAAGAGAATTACTGGAAGAAACGGGTTATACTTTTTCTTCTGTTGAATATTTGGGTAAGACTTCTTCTAATCCTTCTACCAACAGCAACTGGATGCATATGTTTTTGATGAGAGGAGGAGTGAAGGTGAAGGAACAGGAATTAGATCATGGAGAAGAGATAGAAGTGTATTTATATTCTATTGATGAAGTGAAACAATTACTTCGTAATAACGAAATTGTACAAAGCATGCATGTTACGGCTTTGTTGTATGGATTGAGCAGGTTAGGGGAGTTGAAATACTAGTAGTGAGTTGTGAGCTACGGGTTGTGAGTTTTTCTTTCCCGTAACCCGCAGTTCATCTTCCGAAGCTTATTTCCACTTCTCCCACTAAAAACACACTGCCACAAACTAAAATCAAATCTTCTTTTTTTGCTTTTGCCATGGCAGCTTTTAATGCGATGTTTACTTCAGTATAAGTTTCTCCTTTTAATTCTGCATTGCTGGCTTTCTGCATTAATTCCTCTTCCGGTAATGCTCTTGGTATTTGTGCTTTGGTAAAATAATAGCTGGCTTCTTTTGGTAATAACTCCAACACAGCATTTACATCTTTATCCTTTACCATGCCAAGTATAATATGTACATATGGTGCATCTATATTCTCTAATTGGCGAACAATTTGTTTAATGCCATCTGCATTATGTCCTACATCCAGTACAATTGTGGGATGCTGATGAATAATTTCCCAGCGGCCATGCAAACCATTGATCTTTTTTGTTTGTGATGAAGCTTTCTTTATCACAACTTCATCTATATTCCAGCCTTTCAATCTTAATTGAGAAACTGCTTCTAATGCGGTAAGCAAATTTTTAGTTTGATATTCACCGCTGAGATCTAATTGATAATGCTGATGATCTTCTTTGCCTTTGGTGGCAACTTCCACATTCAATAGGTTATGCTCATATTTCCAGTCAGCTGCCATTCTTTTCTGATCAGCAAAACTGATGGGAGCATTGCATTCCCTTGCTTTTGCAATAAAAACATCTTTTGTCTCTTTGGTTGTTTCGCCAATCACTACCGGAATATAGGGTTTGATAATTCCTGCTTTTTCACCAGCAATTTTTTCCAGCGTATCACCCAGCATATTCATATGATCCCAACCGATATTAGTAATAACAGAAAGTTCCGGAGTGATGATATTGGTACTGTCTAATCTGCCACCTAAACCAACTTCAACTACAGCAACATCTACTTGCTGCTCTGCAAAATATTCAAAAGCCATTGCCACTGTAATTTCAAAGAAGGACGGTTCAATACTTTCAATTAATGGTTTTATTCTTTCAGTGAAATCAATCACAAAAGATTCACTCACCATCTTACCATTTACTTTTATTCTTTCCCTGAAATCTTTTAAATGGGGGGAAGTATATAAACCTGTTTTATATCCGGCAGTTTGCAATATAGCCGCCAGCATATGACTGGTGGAACCTTTACCATTTGTTCCTGCTACATGTATTGATTTGAATTTGGTATGCGGATTACCCAGTGCTTCACAAAGCTGGATGGTGTTGGTTAAGTCTTTTTTGAAAGCAGCAGCGCCTATGCGGCTGTACATGGGTAGGTGATGAAAAAGATAATCTATCGTTTGCTGGTAAGTCATTGCGTCGCAAAGATGCGTTTAAAAATAAAACAGACCTAACGGGTTTTTAAAACCTGTTAGGTCTGTATATAAAGATTTAGATTATCCTCTCAACTTAAAGTTAAAAGTAATCGTTCCGGTAGCTTCTTCACCGGCAGCAAATTTTATTTGAAATGCTTTGCGTCTTGCTATCTCTATCATTGAAGCATTGGATGTAGTTGAACCTTTGGCAACATAAGATGCACCGGTCACTTTACCATCAGCACTTACGGTAACTTGCATTACTACTTTGGCATTCTCATTAAAATCATCTTCAAAAGATGGAGTGGTGTGTGCACGGCCTTTTAAATTACCGCCTACACTAATGCCACTTTTGCCTGTACCACCATTACCAGTATAACTATCACTGTTAGGATTACCATTGGGTTTCCCCTGGTCACCTTTACCACCGGCGATACCCTGGTTGCGGCTATTATTATAATCATCTGCATTATTACCACCAGTACCGTTACCACCTTTATAAGTTGCTTTGGGTTTAGGTGGTGCAGGAACAGGGTTACTTACCGTTGTTGGTGCAGGATTTTTCCTGGGAGGTTCATTATTTACAACAGGTTTGGGTTTAGTGGTTGGTTTGGTAACCACTGGGTTCTTCTTTACTTCTTCATCACCGTTTTCATTATTGGAAGTTTCTTCTTTTACTGTTTCGGGTTGTGCAATTGGGGGAGGAGAACTCAGTTTTTCTTCCGCTGCAGGTGCCGGTTCACCTTTTATCAATGGCTGCACATCACCAAAACCCTGGTCGCTGTTACCTAAGTTTACTTCTACGCCTTCACCGGGTGGAGGATACACGGGCGGAACAGGTTCTTTAAAAGCGATCAGGAAAAACATCAGCAATAACAATCCATGAAATACAAGGGTTGTTATTAATGCCTTTGTGTTCTTATTTGCTTCGGATGCAGGGTTATTGTTCATATTTGCCGAACAAATTTAATTGTTCTTGCCTAAACGATGTAAAACTGTGCCGGATTGCATAAAGGATATGCTAAATTCTTAGGAAAGCTTTAACGCAGTTTGCAACATTAACCGGCAGACTCCGGCAATAGCCGGATTCAGACGGTTATCAATAATGTGCAAAATCTAAATCATAATTGCCTTTGATGCGTTCAATTGGCGGATTGAAATAACCATATTTTAAATCAGGAAATTCCTCGTGTATCAAATCCTGCAATTGTTTTACTCCCATAAATTCACCTGTTTCTGTAACACCTATCTTGCCTAAATACCAGTCAGGGTCAATATTAAAATTGCGCCACTGGATCATCTTTAGCCCGGTTTCTTTAATCAGTTTTCTTAGTGCTTCATATTCTGCTTCCGTATCCGTCATGCCGGGAAAAACAAAATAGTTGATGCTCGTCCAGCCACCATAACTGTTCATCACCTTTAAACTTTCAATGATATCTTCAAACTGGTAATTATTAGGACGATAGTATGGAGTATAAATATTTTTCTGTGCCGAGTTGGTACTTACCCGAATAGAATTTAATCCCACCTCACACAAAGCCTTTACCGCTTTTGGCATTGAACCATTGGTGTTAATATTAATAGAACCTTTGGGTGTATGTTTTCTTATTTCAATAATCGCTTCTCTTATTGTTTCCCACATCAGCAATGGCTCACCTTCACAACCCTGGCCAAAACTTACAATAGGATAAGGAGCAGTTTCCAAATGCGGAACTGTAAACTCCACAATTTCTTCAGCTGTTGGCTTAAAGGTTAAACGATCCTGTGTGGAGACAATACTTTCTTCCTGTGGCTGAAAAGAAATACATCCAATACAATTGGCATTACAGGCCGGTGATGATGGAACTGGACATTCCCATCTGCCCAATGCAAAATTTCTTGCTGCGGGACAAGTATAGGTCTGGCAGCAATTCTCCATCAAATGTTTTACTAAACGATTATGAGGATAAGCTTTTAATAAATTGTTAGTGCCAATATCAATCATGTCCTGGTCATAACCGGCACATTCCTGGCGAATATCTTTTTCAATGCGAACAGCAGTAACATAAAACTTATCATCCAACCACGCAGCAGCAGTATAACAAAACAACGGAAGCGTAGGTGCATCAGCAGATGTTTCGTACGCAGCCAAATATAAACCTGTATGTGCGGGTGGAATAAAAGCAGCTACAGCCCATCCTTTTTCGCACAAACGCATATCACCGGTTTTTACATCAATACCTATTCCTCTGCGTCCGGGCAGTTCATATAAATTTCCACCTTCCGGTAATTCAATCCAGTCTGTTGGTTCTACCGGAAATGCATCCCATCCGGCACGACCTGCTGCATAAAGAGAAGTGTCTTCAAAAATATTTCCGTTACCGTCGCTGTAAAGTAAGTAAGGGCTTTGAGTCATAATTTAAGTTGACAGTTGACGGATGACTGATGACAGTTTTTTCTGTCAACTGTTGACTGTCATCTGTCAACTTTTTAAATAGTGTCGGCAAAATTCGTGAATTTGTTCCAGTTCTTCTAAATGTAAATTTTTCTTTAGCCAGAAACGGATATTCTTTTGACCGGAAACATTAATGGTGATGCTGTCATGCTCAGCTTTTACTCCATTGATATGGTACCAGGATAGCAGATGATTATTGGGCAAATCGGGTATTTCCACACCAATATGATGAAAGGAGAGTTGCTCCTGCTTTAAACTTTTCTTTTCGCAATAAAACAAATAGGCGTAGCCGCCTGTAATGCCAAACATAACAATCGCCATAATGGTATGCAGCTGTAAAACGTACATCCAGGCAAAACTGGTGAAAATAGCAGTTTCAATAAAACGGAAAACGAGATTGTATCGTGGTGTATCAGTAAGAAAGCGTTTACCAAATAAAGCCAGCAGGAAAATATCTGTTCCAATAATTACCTGGCCCCAAAAATAAACCTGACCGGTATCATGCACTTTGTATTCATGAATAGCATTAGCAAAAATGATAACGGCGGCAAACAGGTGCAGTAAAAGCGTATTCTTTTTTAAATTTTCAAAAGCCGGGTGGGAGATGGGAAGTGATAATGAGTTCATAAAACAGCGGTTTGGTTGCTGTTGGGATGCAGGAGTGGCAAGATTCCATATGACTTCAGAAAATAATGTAAGATGCTAGATGTAAGGTGTACACCTTAATACAGCAGACATGGTCTTACATACTTTCTTATTCCTTATTTCTCATTTCTAATTCCTCATTTCACGGGGGGAAACATTGCCTCAAACTTTTTAAAACGCTTGTCCAGGTCCTGAATTAGTTTTTGTTTTAAACTGTTGTCTTTAATAAAACTGTAGCGGATGCTGTTGTAAACAAAAGTTTTAATATCGCTGTATGAAATGTCTTTGTATCGTTTGGCCAATAAAACATATTGCTCAGCCAGGTTTGTTCTTAATACACCGGCATCATCTGTACTAATCACAATCGGTACACCAAATTTTTTATACAGCATGATGGGATGTTTATCTTCTTTCACTCCTAATATAAATTCATTGCTGCCCAGATTTATTTCCACTGCAATTTTATTGGCAGCCATATAACGCAAAAGGCTGTAAACTTCTTTTTCATAGGGCAAATCCACGCCATGTCCAATTCTTTTTGCCCCGGCTGTAAACACTGCCTCATTAATATGCCATACGAGGTCTTCCGGCAATACCAGTCCCATCGCTAATTCACCCGCATGCATGCTGTATTTTACATTGGGAAAACGATGGTGCAGGTATTTAAACATCAGCATGTGCAGGTGATAATCTTTTAATGCCGTTTCTCCATGTTCTGGTGCAACAATATTTACCCCAACGGCCAGGTTGCTGTTATCTGCAGAGATGAAAGAAGCTGTTAAGTCACGAAAAACATCAACCGGTTCCATAAAGCGCAAAGAAAAATTCAGGTATCGCATAGTGAACACTGAATCGTCAATGGATAAGCTGTCATGCAAATGCTCAATTACTTTTTTATTAAAGTCAATTGCTGCCTGCCGGATTCCCTGCTTTGAATAATCTGCATATAAACTATCAAGCAACTGAAATAAGGCTTTTTCATTTGATGCTGATTGCCGTAATAAATTATTGTAATTGCTGTTGGCATTAATGTGCAGCGGAATGTAAAGAAACTGTGTTTCGATATAGCTTACATTTTCTTTGATGGCTCTTTGCTTTAGTTCCTGCATTCCCTGTGGTACAGTTTCCACTGCTGATGCCCAGAACTTATCAAAGCTCTCGAAGAAGAGCTTGTAAGACGGATAGTCAACATGATTATAATTTTTTACCGACCATTTCTCTAAAACTTTGTCTTTAAACTGCTCTAATTGTCCCAGTGCTTTTATCTCAGAAAAACGTTTCCATTCATTGCCGGCATTTTGCGGTTTAGTTTTTGCAACGGCCATTGTTTCTGTATTCAGCCAGAAATCATTTTTAATGGCATATTGCAGCATAGGCTCTGCATAAATGGACCCGGAGAAATGATGATGAAGATCCCCGCCCTTGGGCATTTGGGAGAAGAAAGCGGTAAGTTCGGCTGTGTTATTTCTAATTTTATTGAAATAAACTTCCACCGGCTTTTGACAAAAACTATTATTAACAATGATAAATGAAACGACTGCAGTCAATAAAAACTTCATCCTGCAAATATGAAAAATAAAACGCAACTGCCATGGGTGATAATGATAAAGATTTAAGTGCCCGGCAAACCGTTACTGTCTGTTATTGGCAATGTTTAACTGTTCCCGGCAAAAGGCATTAAATTCATCTTCATCACAATCACTTTCTTCGTCAATCGTTTCTCTTTGATAAATACGGTTATTTTTAAAATCGAGGGTGAGAATATTGTCTTTTAAAATGATGTTACTGAACTGAGACCAGTTGTACCTTTTGCTCAAAAGGTTGTTGAATTGGATATAATTTTTTGAAAAACCAATTTCTAAATTGCTTTTAGCAGTTTCTTCAAAATAATAAAGAGCAATCAATAAAATGCCAAATATTTTTTCGTAAATGGTTATAGTGGTACAGAGAATTATGAGCCAGCCAAAAATGTACAGCCCTAATGCCGGTGTAAGAAATTTCTTTTTACGAATCCTTGTTATAACATATCCTGCAGTCAGCAAAAGCAATAGCAAAACAGGAGAGTACGGGATAAAGCTTCCAAGGATGCCAAATACAATGATCCTGTATGCTATAAAAACAATTCCAATTAAGACAAGTAATAAATTAATCAGGTCAATTGTCCTCCTGTTTGTATTCCTTAATGTAACAACGTAGTCAAAAACCATATTCTGTTATTCGGCACGAAAAGTAGTATAAAAAATTAAACCGGTAGTTTTTACCGGTTTATTATATCATTATTGTGGGTTTGAAGCCACCATGAGGTTACATAGCTTAAATAATTCTCTTGCTCCCACATTGGCATCCCACTCACCCGGGCCAACACCTACTTCACTTAAATCAAATCCAATAATTTTTCTTCCGCTTTGAATCACTTTACGGAAGAGGTAGTTCACTTCATCAGTCTCCATACCACCCTGTACCGGTGTACCGGTGTAGGGGCAGCATTTGGGATCTAATCCATCAATATCAAAACTGATATAAACATTTGATGGCAGTTTTGAAATCAGCTCCTCGCAAATATGTTTCCATGTTTCCCCTTCAAAACGGCGGTCTTTTATTTCACGGTCAAAGTATGTGATGACCCTGTACTCACTGTTACAAACATATTCCCATTCTTCCTGGCAGTAATCTCTTATACCTACCTGCACTAATCGTTTTATTTCCGGGATCTCTTTTAATGCATTGTACATAATGCTGGCATGGGAATAATTGAATCCTTCAAATTGGTCACGTAAATCACAATGCGCATCTATTTGCAGAATACCAAACTCTCCATATGTCTCTGCCAGTGCTTTCATATATCCAAGCGGAGTACTGTGATCGCCACCTAATAAGCCCACCAGTTTGCCGTTATCCAGCAATCCTTTTGTTTGTTCATACACGTACTGGTTCAGCATTTGTGTTCCGGCATTTACTTCCTTCAGCGTTTTGCACATAAACTTATTATCCTCCACATCCTGTCCTTCTGAAATATATTTGATGTAGAGTTCAGCCTCTTTGCGTAAGTAATCACTCTTCATTAATATTTTACGATCTACCTCCCGCATAAAGAAACCCTGTTTCCACCCATCGGGAACATCGGCATCAAATAAATCAATTTGTAAAGAAGCCTTATGAATGTGCTCACCTGCACGGGCTGTGCCGGCATTATAGCTTACTGTTACTTCCCATGGAACGGGAAGAATAATCACTCTTGCATCTTCTTCTGTAAAGGGTAAACCAAAAATTCCGTTATTAGGGTTTCCTGCACTGTTGGGGTCGAAGGATGATAAATCGGCCATTACTTGCTGTTTAAAAAGGGATGCAAGTTAGTGGAGTTTCTATTCTGTACAAAAAATATTACTTAGTACAAAAACAACTTCTGTTCAGCAGATATGGCAAAGCTTTTGCAAACAATTTTACAACGCAAGCTGTTTTAAGCTAACTTTGCCATCCAATTAGTATGAAAAAGACACATATCCTCATTCTTGTTTTAATTGCTGCCGCCGTTGGCTACATGATAATGACCATGGGCAGCCTTTCCACGTATGAAAGCATTGCTTCAGCCAAACAGAAGCAGGGAAAATTTGTGCATGTAATAGCCAAACTGGACAAATCGCAGCCCATTGAATACGATGCAATAAAAAATCCTAATTACCTCAGTTTTGTAGCGGTTGACTCACTCGGCAACTCTGCTAAGGTAATTTACCATAGCCCCAAGCCACCTGAACTGGAAAATACGGAAAGGGTGGTATTGAAGGGAAAGATGGAAGGAGAGGTTTTTGAATGTAAAGACATTTTACTCAAATGCCCATCCAAGTATAAAGACGACCCCAGGAATGTGCAAAAAAGTTTGAACAAAAACACACAGCAGTAATTCATGCAGTATATAGGCGAACGTTTACTACCCGGACAGTTAGGTCATCTCTTTGTGATAATATCTTTAGTGGCCTCGCTGGTGGCTGCCATAGCTTATTTTAAAGCTGTACAAAGTGATTTGCCAGCGGATAAAGAAAGCTGGAAACGATTGGCAAGAATCGCTTTTTCATTAGATATAGTTTCAGTATTCGCCATTTTCTTCCTGCTGGTATTTCTTATCCGCAGTCATTATTTTGAATACTTCTACGTATATAAAAACTCCAGTACAGAATTAGAGCCTAAATACATTTTAAGTTGTTTGTGGAGTGCCAGTGAAGGAAGTTTTTTATTGTGGACTTTATGGCATGCTGTATTGGGTGGAGTATTAATGTTTAAAGGAAAAGAATGGGAAGCACCGGTAATGACGGTGATATCATTTGCCCAGGTTTGTTTGGCCACTATGTTGCTGGGTATTTATTTCTTTGGCAAAAAAGTAGGAGCCAGCCCGTTCGTATTATTCCGTCAGCAAATGCCGGAACTGCCACTCTTCGCTTCAGCTGATTATGTTACTAAAATAAAAAATGGAAATGGATTGAATCCTTTATTACAGAACTACTGGATGGTGATTCATCCACCGGTATTGTTTTTAGGGTTTGCTTCAACCATTGTTCCTTTTGCATATGGTATTGCCGGGTTATGGACAAAGAAGTTTGGCGAAGTAATGAAAGCAGCTTTGCCATGGGCTTTATTCAGTGCAGGAATATTGGGACTAGGTATTATGATGGGGGCTGCCTGGGCTTATGAATCATTAACCTTTGGTGGTTACTGGGCATGGGATCCGGTAGAGAATGCATCGTTAGTTCCATGGCTGGTGCTGGTTTGTGGTATTCATACTTTATTAGCTTATCGTTCAACCGGTCATTCATTAAGAGCTACGCATTTATTCTTTATTCTGCAATTCATCTTGATTCTATATTCAACCTTTTTAACCCGCAGTGGAATATTGGGAGATACATCCGTGCATTCATTTGCTGACCTGGGAATGAATTTGCAGTTGCTTTTGTTTGTATTAGTGTTTTTAATTCCAGCTTTAATTTTATTTGCCGGACGATATAAGCAGATACCCAGTATTGTAAAAGAAGAATCCATCAGTTCAAGAGAGTTTTGGTTATTTGTAGGTTCATTGGTATTATTTCTTTCAGCCCTTTATATCACATTCTTTACTTCGCTACCCGTATTTAACAATGTAGCTGATAAGAAAAAAGCGTTGGGAGAAGACCAGGAGTACACCTACAATCGTGTAATGGTATTGGTAACAGTGATACTTGGATTGCTTACTGCTATTACTCAATACCTCAAGTATAAAAACACCAGTCGTGAATTTTTGCTTAAGAAGATTGGTGTGCCTACTGTTATTTCATTGATCATCTCTGTACTCATCAGCATTTTTGGTGGTATTCATTACGATAAATATGGAGTTGGGTATTTAGCAGCTATACATGTGGCAATATTTGCGGCCATTTACTCCGTGGTGGCAAATGCAATGTATATATGGATTGGCATGAAAGGAGATATTAAAAAAGCCGGTGCCTCCGTTGCTCACTTTGGATTTGGACTGGTGCTGGTTGGTATATTAATTTCTTCTTCCAAAAAAGAAGTGATCAGTTTCAATACATCTGGTATTGCAGTGCCTTTTGGTCAGGATAGTAAAGAAGATCCAAAAGAAAACCTCACATTGATCCGCGGGCAGGAGATGAATATGCTCAACTACAAGGTGAATTACCGTAAAGACACATTCTTTACCGGTGATCCCAAGCATTATTTTGAAATTAATTTCCAGGATAAGGAAAAAGGAGAGGAGTTCAATTTATATCCCAATGCATTTATTAATTATAAGGGCAACAGCGGATTGATGGCCAATCCTGATTCAAAACATTACTGGAATAAAGACATCTTTACATATATCACTTCTTTACCTGATCCTGAAAAAAATAAAGACACTGCCAATTATCATGATAAGACGGTGAAGATTGGTGAAAAAGTATTCTTTGCCTCCGGGTATATGACAGTTGATAAAGTAAGTTCCGAATACGAAAGAGCAAGGATCAATACCAAAGCTGCTGATTCAGTAGTAGCATTGAAAATATCTGTAATTGGCAAAGACAGTTCCAATCATTTAGCACAACCATTACTGGTATATACAAAAGGAAATGCCGTAAGTATTCCCGACACTGTTCTTGCACAGGATTTATCAGTAAGATTAAATGCAATCACTCCCGAAGGAATAAGTATCGGGGTTAAAGAATCAGATTCATTGCTCCAGTACGTAACTTTGAAGGCCTATGTATTTCCCATGATCAATGTTTTGTGGATCGGCATAATTGTGATGGTGATAGGCTTTTTAATGTCGATGTGGAGAAGGTTTAAGGGAGTGTGAGTGAAGAAAAGTGAGTGATGAGTAGTGAGAGAAATCTCGCAGCTCAAATCTCACAACTCGCAGCTTTATCCCAGGCATCTATTTTAACACTGCTTCTGTCTTTATTCTGAAATAGTTTTTCTATTTTTATACTGATGGCTTTTCGTTTTAAAACATATCATTTAACCTTTTTGTTGACTCTTGCCCATTTTTGTGTCAATGCCCAACAACAGGATTCCACCCGGCCCAAACAAAAATATGGGCCCAATGATACCATCGTAACTCCCGTTTACAATTATAATGGCGAATGGCTTTCTTTCAGAGAAATGCCGGATGTTACTGTTTGTAACTGCAGTGAAGAAGCTTTGAAAAAAGCGCAGGCTGAATGGACACGTCTTCGTAATGCTGTCTATGTTACTTATCCTTATGCAGTAGCGGCAGGAAAAGTATTCAACGATGTTAATACTCATATTCAAAATATGGACAGCCGCCGTGACCGGAAAGATTATATTAAAACAAGAGAGAAGGAACTAAAGAAAGAGTTTAGTGATAAGTTGCAGGAACTTTCTGTATACCAGGGAAAAGTGCTGATGAAACTGATTTATCGTGAAACCAATAATGACTGTTACGAGATCATTAAAGAAATGCGGGGCGGATTTACTGCCAGGTTCTGGCAAACGGTGGCGTTCTTTTTTGGTGCTAACCTTAAGCAGGAATACAAACCTGAAGAAGATAAATTTGATTACCAGATATCCCTCATCTTAAAAGATCTTGAATCTTCTTCCTGGGGTTATTATTACCGCAATTACAGCTACCGCATTGCTAAATAGTCATTCATTAACTTTGCGCATATTTTATTAAAGATGAAATTAGATTTATTAGCTATT
The DNA here is from genome assembly GCA_003963365.1 of Sphingobacteriales bacterium. Classification (GTDB taxonomy): domain Bacteria; phylum Bacteroidota; class Bacteroidia; order Chitinophagales; family Chitinophagaceae; genus AWTP1-9. Next base: position 272,681 of record RXJG01000006.1, on the reverse strand, counting down.
GGAGTTCATCCCGATGATGTGGAACTCGGTTGTTCCGGAACGATCATTAATGAAGTTAAAAGAGGAAAGAAAGCAGGAGTAGTTGATTTAACACAGGGTGAATTAGGAACAAGGGGTACAGTTGATACAAGATACCAGGAAGCGGCTGCTGCCGGTATCATTATGGGAATTTCAGTTCGTGAAAATTTAAGAATGCGGGATGGGTTTTTTGTAAATGATGAAGCCCACCAGATGCAACTCATTAAGATCATCCGTAAGTATAAACCGGATATCGTGATTGGTAATGCTATTACTGATCGTCATCCAGATCACGGCAGAGCAGCTAAGTTGATTACTGATGCTTGTTTTTATTCCGGTTTGGCTAAAGTGGAAACAAAAGATGAGGACGGTCAACCACAGGAGAAATGGAGACCATCCTATGTACTGCATTATATCCAGGATCGTTACATAGAACCACATTTGATTATTGATATTACTGATGTATTTGACCAACGCATGAAAGCCATTGAAGCTTATAGCACACAGTTCAAGTCGGATGGTAAGGATGGCCCTCAAACCTATATTTCCTCACCAGATTTTTATGAAAGCGTAATTGCCAGGGCAAGAATGCTGGGCAAACGAATAGGTGTTAAGTACGCCGAAGGCTTTACTTCTGATAAAAAAATCGGCATAAGCAACCTGGATGCGTTGATTAAAATTGAGACTTAGTTAAACATTCCAGAAATTATACTAGCGGTAATAAGTTTTTAGGGTATTCAACAATATAAGTGTAGCTTTGCTGCTTAATTATTTATTTTAAATTCAGTACATGTCAGTTCCTAAGTTCTCCAGTATCCCTAACTCCTTCCATGCCGAATTAAAGAAAAGAGTTTACGATTATTTTGACCAGGTAGGTAAGTCAACCACCGGTAATTACAATCTCTTTATTAAGGCGGTAATCTTAATGGTGAGTTTTACACTTGTTTATATCCATTTAGTGTTCTTTACACCTAACCTGTTTTGGGAAATAGTAGAGAGTGTAATCCTTGGAGGCCTGGTGGCTGCCATTGGTTTTAATGTAATGCATGATGGTGCTCACGGAAGTTTCAGCAGATACAAATGGGTTAACAGCTTCGCTGCATTTTCTCTGAATATATTAGGAGGTAACAGTTTTATGTGGAATATGAAGCATAATGTAATTCATCATGCTTATACCAATGTAGATGGAGTGGATGATGATATTGATATTCAACCGTGGATGCGGATGAGTTCTACACAAAAAAAATACCGGCTGCATAAATACCAGCATCTTTATTTCTGGGTTTTATATTCCCTGCTTTATATCTTCTGGATATTTATACTGGATTATCAGAAATATTTCCGCAGCAAAGTAGGTAACATGGAACTGAAAAAAATGGCTTTGAGAGATCACCTTGTATTCTGGGGTTTTAAACTCTTTCATTTATTTGTATTTATTGGGTTACCTATTTATATGGTTGGCTTTACACACTGGCTTATCAGCTTTTCTATCTTTACTTTAGTGGCCGGGTTTGTGTTGAGTATTGTATTTCAGCTGGCACATACCGTTGAACATACTTCCTTCCCAATGCCAAATGAAGTAAGCGGTAAAATGGAAGATGAATGGGCTATACATCAATTAAAAACTACCGCCAACTTCGCTACTAAAAACAAACTCGTTAGCTGGTTAGTAGGCGGCTTAAATTTCCAGATCGAACATCATTTGTTTCCTAAAATATCGCATGTACATTATCCTGCTATCAGCAAGATTATTAGACAAGCATGCCAGGAATATGGTATTACTTATATCGAATACCCGAGAGTAAGGTATGCAGTGGCTTCACACGTAGCTTTCTTACGTCAAATGGGAAGAAAATAAATTAATTAATCAGGAAGGCTTTCAGTCTTCTGCATTATTATAAATACTTCTGAATCTTTTCTGGGAGCGATGGAATTATAGCATGATTCCATCGTTTTTATTTTAAACTTGCCCGAAAACAACTGCCCATATTCTTCTTTTGTTCCACCAAAAGGAGGACCACCTTCAAACGCTTTGTTGAATAATACTCCTGCAATTTTACCACCGGGCTTAAGTAACTCATGCATTTTGTCAACATAGGCTTTTCTTAATGCAGGATCTAAGGCACAAAAGAAAGTTTGTTCTATAATAAGATCAAATTTTCCTTTGAGGTCAAAGAAATTACCGGTGATGATGGTGAGTTGTTTGTGATTAAACGTATTGAATTTATCTTCCAGCTTTTTGGTGAGAACAGGGGAGATGTCAATTAAAGTAATATTAGTAAATCCAGTTTGTAACAAATATTCCGCTTCATAGCTATTACCACAACCTGGAATAAGAATAGCCAGAGATTTATTGGTTAACTGATCAATATATTCTTTAAGAGGAGTAGATATATAACCAATATCCCAGCCAGTATCATCTTGTTGGTAGCGGTTGCTCCAGTAATCTGCATTTAACTCTTTCATCTTATCCATTTAACTTTCTCACTCACAGGTGTTCTTTTGCCTGCGGTGGAGGGCACCGCAATTTCACCAACATAAAAAAAGCCTAATAGTCTGTCATTTTCTGTTAAACCAAAAAATGCTTTGGCACCTTCATAATAAGTAACACCACCCGTGGTCCAGTAACAACCTGCACCATAAGCTTCAGCAGTTAGATACATATTTTGTACAGCACAACTCACCGATGCAATTTCTTCCACTTCAGGCACTTTATTGCTGCGCTTCATTCCAATGGCAATAATGTGAGAAGCCAGCAAAGGATTGCTCAGCATTTTTTGATATTTATCTTCCTTAAAACTGGCCGCTTCTTTTTCTTTATACATGGCTGCCTGGTATTCGGCAAATTTTTTCAGGCCATCACCTGTAAATACGGTGAACTGCCATGGTTCAGTTTGTTTATGTGTTGGTGCCCAGCTTGCATTCACCAGCATTTGCTCAATAATGCTGTCGTCAATTTTTTTCCCTGCAGTAAATTGTTTTGGAAAAGTGCTTCTTCTGTTTTTAATTAATTCATTTACCTGTTCGGGGCTAATATTCATCATTCAAAACTTTTAATGAAGGTAGGCGATTTAGTATAAGTAAATGATGGATTGAGTTCAAATAAATCATTGGTAAGAATTATCTTTGCCGTTGCTGCAAACTAAGCTATCGTCTTCCCGCTTTGCAGGAGGAAGGAAAGTCCGGACAGCACAGAGCAGCCCACCGGTGAAGAGCCGGGTCACACCGCAGGTGTGAACAGATAGTGCCACAGAAAATAACTTTTCAGTCGAAAGACTGGATAAAGGTGAAAATGTGAGGTAAGAGCTCACAACGATTCATGGTAACATGCTTCGTGGGTAAACCTTGGGTGCTGAAATGCCACGTATAGTAACGTTTGAGAATAGCTCGTTCGAGTTACAGGGTAGGCAGAAACAGGTGAACAGTAATGTTCATCGCAGATAAATGATAGCTCCCGACAGAATCCGGCTTACAGGTTTGCAGCTTTTTTATTTTCCATCGGCTTTAAAAGTAGCAGCATCCACATCTTTTATAAACTGTATCACACCGGGGAAGAAATGTTTCTGGTCATCCCACATGCTCAAATGACTCCCTTCAGGACAATATAAATATCTTCCCTGCTGAACTTGTGTACTCATCCATTTCATGTGTTCCGGATCCATGGTGTCGTAATGTGCACCAACAGTAAGCGCAGGGATTTTTATTTTAGGCAAATCAGCTTTTCTATCCCAATGATATAAACGGCCACCGGTTTTAAATTCACTGGGCCCCTGCATCATTACATATATTTCTTCATTGTAGTGTTTAAAAGCTCTCATTACAGGATCTGGCCATTCCGGTAAGCGGCAAAGATGTTGTGTGTAATATTCTTTGAATACTAAATCCTGGTAAAGCGGGTTTTTAAAATCACCTTTCTTCTCATACATATCCAATGTATCTAATAATCCTTTTCTCATTTGGGAACGGAGCGTATTATTATACTTTTCATAATCAGGAATAGAGGCCATCATATTGCTGATGATTACTCCTTTCATATTATCCTGGTACTTTAATGCATATTCCAGCGCTAACATGCCTCCCCATGAATTTCCAAAGAGGTAGAAATTATCCTTATTTAATCCTAACGCTTTTCTTACTTGTTCAACTTCTTCAACAAAATGTTCTATCGTCCATAAAGAACTGTCTTTGGGCTGATCGCTGTAATAAGAACCTAACTGGTCGTATTCATACATTTCAAATCCTTCATTAGGAAAAAAGCTTTCAAAACTTTCCAGGTATTCATGCGTGAAAGCCGGGCCGCCATGCAGTAACAATACTTTTATTTTCGGATTATTGCCAAACTTCTTGGTCCATACTTTAAACTTGCCAACGGGTGTTTCAATAGGAATCATTTTTACACCGCCCGTTTGCACCTCTTTATAAAGGTCTTCGTTTGAAACGGCAGCATCTTTTTTAATTTCTTTATTAGCGTTACAGGAAACCAGCAACGTATATGTTGCAAGAAGGAGGAATAATTTTCTCATATAACTGATTTGGAAAGGAAGTTACGATTTTGTACCATCAAAAATTCTTAACTAAACAATTCTGCCCTTTTAAAAGTTCGTGGGTGAAGCCGGTTGCTATCAAAAATTTTCAGTGCTGATTATTAGCCACGGAGCTGTAGTAAACTTTTTTAATCCCTTAAGTGGCAAACACTTTTTTCTCTCTTTCAAATATGAAAGGACCAATCCTGGTATCATGGTATTTGGGAACAGTATAATTAAGAATAACCTTAGCTTACCATCTGATTCCGGTTGTACCGGTCATTAATCAGTAAATCGTTAACCAGCGGCTAAAAAAGCATAATCTCAATTGGTTACTTAGGATAAACAAAATTGGTTTGTTCTTCTTTCATCTTTACTGGTCTCACTTCAATACTGGCAGTTGACACATACGCAAACTCAGGATTTTCTTTTGCAATAGCAACCGCTTCATCAATATCGTCCGCTAAAATGTGATAATAGCCAACCTGTATTTGTTTTGTTGCATCAACGGGATCAATATTCCATTTGTTACCGGATTTATGAATAGTAAATCCCTCCCGTAATATCGGTTGTGCTGCAATTAATTTATTAGCCGCTTTTAACTTGCCAATGTACACTTCACACTGCTTTACAAAATTTAAATGATCATCTTTTGAAAGGCTGGCCTTACCATCGCCAACATTCCGGATATAAAGCATAAATTCTTTTGCCATGGATTTTTATTTTAAAGTTAGATAATATTACAGGGCAGGGTATATTATGAGTTTGGCCTTGTGTATGTAGATTTGCTTTGTAAAATTAATATTATGGCAATGTTTAACCGCATTAATCCTGTTTCAAGGCAAAACAATGATACCGGTTTCAGTAACAAAGGTATTGTTAATGGCGGACGTTTTATAAACCGCGATGGTTCCTATAATCTTAAAAAGGAGGGGTTACCAGTATGGCAGCGTTACAGTTTATTTTACACAATGATTTCACTTCCACTGTGGCAGTTTATTAGTGTAATCCTGATATTTTTTGTAACCATCAATTTTCTGTACACGGCTATTTACTATTGGATGGGAGCAGAACAGTTTACAGGCTTATTAAAAAGCTCCGGCTGGGGATTATTTAAAGAACTATACTTTTTTAGTACCGAAAGTTTTACTACAGTAGGTTACGGAAGAGTAAATCCTGTTAGTGATGGCGCCAATATTGTAGCAGCGCTGGAAGCCCTGAGTGGTTTGTTATCTTTTGCGTTGGCTACCGGTTTGATCTACGGACGTTTCGCCAGGCCAAAAGCTCATTTGGCCTTTAGCGATCATGCAGTGATAGGTCCCTATAAAGATAAAACAGCACTGATGTTTCGCTTTGTATGTATTAAGGAGCAACATGCTTTAACGGATGTTACCGTACAGGTAAACCTGGCAATGCTGATACAGGAGAACGGTGAATACAATTACAAATACTTTTCACTACCATTGGAAAGAAATAAAATCGAAAGCCTGCCGATGAACTGGACGGTGGTGCATCCCATTGATGAAGAAAGTCCTTTGCTGAATTTAACTGCAGAAGATTTTACAGCAGCTGATGTGGAAGTTTATGTTACGGTAAGAGGGTTTAATGATGTTTATTCTAATACCGTACAGCAAAGAACATCTTATACTTTTAACGAGATACAATTTAACCGCAAGTTTGTTTCTATGTACCAGGAAACACCCAATGGAACAATCCTTGAATTACATAAGCTGAGTAAATCAGCCGGATAACAATAGTTAATGTTAAAGCGGCTCTTTTAGTTAAGCTGATGTTTCCTCTTACAGGAATTTTGCAGGTAATAAAATGTGCCCGTTCAAATGCTAATACAACCCGTTCAGTAATACTTTTTTTAGCAGGGCGAAGAGGGGGGTATAGATTACAATTGTTGTTTAACAGTACAAACCTGTAAATAACAATTAGTGGCAGTCTTCTTGCTCCATTAGTTTTTCATCCTATTGTGTACTTAAATGTTTGTTATGAAAAAGAACTTTTATGTTGTTGTGCTTTTTATAAGCCTGGCAACAATAGCATCCTGCAGTAAAAAGAATACTTATAGTTCTTCCGGCGGTTCTAATAACCCCCCTGCAGGCAGTAATGCTGTTACTATGAGTGGTATGGCATTTAATCCGACAAATATATCTGTAACAGTCGGTACCACTGTCACCTGGACCAATAACGATGCTATGTCGCATACGGTTACTTCCAATGATGGTACCAGCTTTAACAGCGGAACAATTGCTGCCGGTTCAACTTTCAGTTTTAAATTTATGACAGCAGGAACTTATGCTTATCACTGTACTTTTCATGCCGGAATGACAGGAACAGTGGTGGTTACTCCTTAAGACTGATTGATATTATGCGGCTAATTCCATTGCTCAGCAGGGATCATCATCCTTGTCAGCATTGCTACTTACTGTTTCAATGGTTACATGCTGAATGCCTTCGTGTTCCAACTGATGTTTTAATTCTTTTTTGATGGATTGTATTTGCTTCATCGAAGTTTTTTCGTCTACAATAACGTGGGCTGTCATGGCAATTTTAGTAGTGCTCATGGCCCATATATGTATATGTTCTATACTTTTTATACCGGCAATTTTTACGGCCGTTTCTTTTATCTTATCTAATTGTATTTGCTCCGGCACAGCATCAAGTGAAAGTTTCAAACTTTCAATAAGTAAACTCCAGGTGCCGTAAATAACCACCGCCATTATTAATAAACTGATTAACGGGTCTATCCACTTTATCCCGGTGTAAGTAATCAGTATGCCTGCAATCACCACACCCAGTGAAACCAGTGCATCTGTGGCGAGGTGTAAATAAGCTCCTTTTATATTCAGATCTTTTTCTTTGTTACGGAAAAACAGCAAAGCAGAAGCAGCATTAATAACGATACCAATGGCAGCCACAATGGAAATAACGGTGCCTTTTGTTTCTTCAGGATGCTGAAAACGTTGTATCGCTTCCCAACCAATACTGCCCACCGCAATTAATAAGATAACTGCATTGACTAATGATGCCAATATGGTTCCTTTATGATAACCATAAGTAAATCGTTCGGTTGATTTTGCTTTAGCAAGTTTAAAGGCAAAGAGGGAGAGACCCAAACTTGCCACATCACTCAAATTATGACCAGCATCAGAAAGCAATGCCAGTGAATTATACATAAAACCGGCAATAAACTCAATTATCACAAACGCTGTGTTAAGCATAATGCCAATCCAGAAAGCCCGGTTAATATTGGCTGACTCAACAGAGTGATGATGATGTGAATCGTGGTGGTGCTGATGACTCATTGTAGTTGTAAAGATAATAAAGCCGGCAAATTATATGGATTATCACAGGCAGAACAGGACAGGTAAATTGCAGAATAACTTATGCTTAACTTTAGCATATATAATTTGGCTTATGTCATTTTTTGTAAATGAAAATTCTGTGGTAAGAAAGATATGGGGCAGGAGCGACACCATACTTTTTATTTTTGCCGGTGCTGCTGCTGAATTTGCATTGAATAAAGCTGTGGACTGGCTATACTTTACCGGCAAATTACCGGCTGACCCCCTTGGCCGTTTGTTCTCCACTGTTCGTTATGCCCGGTTGATTGTTTTTGCCGGTGAAGAAGATGCGAATAAAGCAATTGACACCATGCACCACATACATGCAGCCGTAGAAAAAAGCCGTGGATATTCAATACCGGACTGGGCTTACCGTGATGTACTGTTTATGCTGATTTATTATTCTATTGCTGCACATGAATTACTGGAAAAGAAATTAAGTGAAGAGGAAAAAGAAGAAGTGTATAATGTTTTTTACAGGGTAGGAAAGCGGATGGGAGTAAAAGACTTACCACTTACTTATAAAAATTGGTTACCGGTGAGAGCCTCGCACCTGGAAAATGATTTACAAAAAACTGGTTACACCGCAGACCTTTTTAAACAATACAAAAAACATTTGGGAGCCATGCGGTTCAATGTGTTGATTGAAGGACAAAAATTAGTTGTGCCTGAAAGAGTAAAAGAGTTGTTGCAGTTCAGCGATTTTTCTTTGCTGACTCCTGTAGTACCGGTATATAAAATAAGCCGGTTGATGAAGCTGGACTGGATGCTGAAAAATGTATTGCTGCCTTCTGATTACAAAGAGCAGATTAATGAGCTGGATGTGAATTACTGATGAATATAGCAAGTGCGGTAAGTTGAAGAACAGATAAAATAAAATTTAAAATTCAGTAACAAATTATGCAGCTATAATTTCCCTGCCGGGTTGATTACTTAAATATATTTCCACATACCGTTTAAATACACGAACTTTACCCATGTTATCATCAGCGTTTATTGTTAGCAGGTAAAAAGGCACCCTTTTGCAAATAAAGTGCCGGCAGTTTTTCTACTCTCTTTCTCTTCCATGTACTGTCTGTTAGCACCATTCAAAGATGAGCCGGTTAAAGTTCACTTTTAAAAATAAGAGTATGAATAAAAACGATATTGTGCAGTTTATTTGTTTTGATACGACAATGGAAACAGATGTCTTTTTCTCATTAATGAATAATTACCTGCGCCAGAACAAGATGCCTGACACCATAATACATGAGGCTCAGCAGGGAAGAATGAAATATATATCCCGTCATTATGCCTCCAGGAATGATTTCCATTTTGTTTTTTCAAAAGCTAAATACAGTGATGCTGCTGCAAAGCATCATTTAAAAATTACACAGGCAGGAGGGTATTGTGTTCTTCAGCAGAACCATCACCCCGATGCGGATACGGAGCTGGCTACTGTATTGGTATTTCTTCAGCAGGGTACAACCGATATTACTGCTTTCCATGGGATGGAAAATTATAAATACCTCAATATTTACGAAGCTTATTATGAAAATTGCCTCTATCCTTATATACTCGAATTTTTTACCCGGGAATCTTATGCAGATGAATTAATGAAAGAATTAAAGTTGCAACCGGATTTTGCCTATGCCGGTATTTATAAAGAATGCATGGCGCAGGAAGTGTAAACAATTCTTAATCACCTGAAAATTAATAAAAGTGTTTGTACAAGTTTGGAAAAAGTATTTACCTGTAATTACATTATTGCTGAAAAAATCGGTTAACGCACCACAAGTTTTGCAAATGAGTGCTTTTGATTTTACAAAAGCTTCGGGAGGAAGAAAGCTGAATTGTAATTTTGATATTGAACTGGTAAACGGCCGCTTAAATCCCAACGAAAAACATTCTCCTCTCGCCAGGGATCTTGCCGCTTTTTTACAGGAAGACCGGGTTGTAAACGCTTTGCTAAAAAAACAAAACATCAGGTTTGGCTTAAACGGCAAATTTGAATTGACGATTACTAATAATACCCCGCCTCAATCGGAGCAACTCACTGAAGAACCAAGTGATGCGGAAGAGTAAGTAGCGTATTTAAATCAAAAAAGAATGGCCCCTTCAGGGGCCACAGTATGAAAAAGTAAGGTTTGGTTAATTTAAGTTTACCATCTTTTATTGCCAGAAAATTCTGTACGTTTTCCCCTCTCTTCTCTTTCTTTTGCTATGCTTACATTCATAGCCCGTCCTTCAATTTGTTTGCCATTCAGCTTCTCCATTGCCTCACGGCCTTCGGTTACCACATCCATTTCTACAAAGCCAAATCCGCGGCTGCGGCCGGTGTCCCTGTCGTTAATTACTTTAGCAGAGGTTACATTACCATACTGACTGAAAAGGTTCCTTAAATCATCATCCGTAGTTTGAAAATTCAAGTTGCTTACATACATGTTCATAAAAAATAAATTTAAATGATAAATAAAAAGTGAGCTAAAATGGCTGCAGCAAAAAGTAAAGCGGAGTTGAATTGTTACTGAGAAGAAGCGTAAAAATTAAGACTAAACTAAACTGAGTGTTGGTGACACTTTTATTTCACCTGATAAAGATAGACTAATAATTGATAACCGTGCGTTTTATTTTTATACAGGTAAAGATTTAACAGTCAACATCCGGATTATACCAATATCCGGTGACAGCGTTATAGTTTACCATTGAGGCATACGTATTGCAGTGTTTTAATTCGCTGATGGTTGCTGCTTTCATGTAATGATTATAAATGATAAAACTAACTAAACAACCTTATATATAAATAACGCTGGTTGGAGACTTTACTTGTGTTGGTCGGTGAGGACACCGACCAATAAGGAAATAATTTGTAATTTGATTTTATGAAAAAAGAAATAACCTATCTATTTGGCGCAGGTGCAAGCTATTATTCAATGCCACTTGTAGAAAATTTTCCTACAAGATTTAGTTTGTTTAGACATTTTGTGCAGGGTTTACCGGACGATGACTATAAGATTTCTTTCACTAAGGATTGTGATGATTTTTTTAATCAAGTTAAACATCATTTATCATTTGATACTTTTTTTAAAAAATTATTCCACCTTCCTCAAAGGAGTCCTCGTACATATAAGTACATTCTTTTAGCTTATTTTCTTTTTGAACATTTATTGGATATTACAAACTACCCGGTTTTTAATGAGCAGAATCAAATAAAAAATTTCGGACACAAAAAAGGCAATTTAGACCCGAGATATGACGCATTGATTGCTGGATTGCTGGAGCCAATTGAGAATAATTTTTCGTTTTTATGTAACGTTAATTTTCTGACATGGAATTATGATTTAAACTTAATTACATCAATTCAAAACTTTATAAACCCTGATTGGACAATATCAGCGTTTATTAAAAAGTATGAAAATTCAATAAATTATTTCAAATTTAAAGATGATATCTCGTTAATTCACTTAAATGGTCATGTGAATTATCCATTACTTAAAGAATTAGGTCCAATAGAAAGTGAGGTTTTAAAAAGTTATTTTAGTAGTATTATAAGAAACGAATATTCCTCGGAAAAGCTTTTAAGCAAAGAGTCGAATTTATTGAAGTTCTCTTGGGAAACTTTGAGCGAGACAAGTAAAGTTGAAGAAATGCCTTTCCACATAAATAAAGCTGTAGATGCGATTAAAAAGTCTGATGTAATTGTAATTGTTGGATACTCTTTTCCCCTTTATAATCGACTTATTGATTCTAAATTGATAAATTCAATTAATTTGAAAAATAAAATAGTATATATACAAGATCCTAATGCAAATGATATTGAAGCTGTATTAAGACAAGATTTTTCTTTAGGGAGTAATTTAACATTAAGTGAGAATTCAATTGCTAAAGAAGGTATTCGCATAAAGAAAATTCAAAACTGTAATAGCTTTTTTGTACCTAGTAGTCTATTCTAGAGTTAGATTGGTGAAGTTACTTTCACAAAAAATCGTCGACAGTATATATAAATAACCGTACAAACTTCTAATAAACAATCCTTTCCACCTCGCTGCTTTTCATTACTTTTGCCCCTCAAAATCAGGAACTGAGTATAGCATGAAGAATATCCGCAATTTTTGCATCATCGCCCATATTGACCACGGTAAATCCACCCTGGCTGACCGTCTTTTACAAAGCACCGGTACTATCAGTGACCGTGATATGATGGACCAGGTGCTCGACGACATGGACCTGGAAAGGGAAAAGGGCATCACTATTAAAAGTCACGCCATCCAGATCAACTACAAACACAAGGATGGACAGGAATATATCCTCAATTTAATTGATACACCCGGTCACGTTGACTTTAGCTATGAAGTGAGCCGTGCCCTTGCTGCCTGTGAAGGTGCTTTATTGTTAGTGGATGCCACACAAGGAATACAGGCACAAACCATCAGCAATCTTTACCTCGCTATTGATAACGACCTGGAGATAATTCCGGTTATCAATAAAATTGATATGGATGGCGCCATGATTGAGGAAGTAAAGGACCAGATTATTGATTTGATCGGTTGCAAACCGGAGGATATTTTATTAGCCAGCGGAAGAACGGGAATAGGTGTGGATGGAATACTGGATGCTATTGTAAACAAAATACCTGCACCAGAGGGAAAAGAAGATGCGCCATTACAGGCACTGATCTTTGACAGTGTATTTAATTCATTCAGGGGAATTATTGTTTATTACCGCATATTAAACGGCAGTATTAAAAAAGGCGATAAAGTAAAATTTGTTAGCACCGGACAGGAGTATGAAGCCGACGAAGTGGGCATCCTGAAACTGAAGATGACGGAAAAGAAAGAAGTAAGTTGCGGCGATGTAGGTTATATCATTACCGGTATTAAAAATGCCAAGGAAGTAAAAGTGGGTGATACCATTACGCTTTCTGAAAATCCCACACAGGAAGCCATTAAAGGTTTTGAAGAAGTAAAGCCAATGGTATTTGCGGGTATCTTCCCGGTAGAGACTGACCAGTTTGAAGAGTTGAGAGAGTGTATGGATAAACTGCAGTTGAATGATGCTTCTCTTACCTATGAACTGGAAACATCACAGGCATTGGGCTTTGGTTTCCGTTGCGGCTTTTTAGGATTGCTGCACATGGAAATTATACAGGAACGTTTGGAACGGGAATTTAATCAAACCGTGATTACTACTGTTCCTAACGTAAGCTTCATAGCTTATACCACAAAAGGAGAGAAGATAATTGTAAACAACCCAACGGAAATGCCGGACAGTGTTAAGACTGACCGCATAGAAGAACCTTTCATCAAAGCACAAATCATTACCAAGCCAGAATACATTGGTAATATAATGACTTTGTGTTTGGGTAAACGTGGTATCCTCATCAATCAAAGCTATCTTACTCAAACAAGAGTGGAATTGATTTTTGAAATGCCATTAACGGAGATTGTATTTGATTTCTATGATAAATTAAAATCACAAACAAGAGGGTACGCTTCTTTCGATTATCATCCCATTGGTTATCGTGATGCGGATATTGTGAAGATGGATATTTTATTGAATAATGAAAAGGTAGATGCGTTGAGTGCATTGATTCACCGCAGCCGTGCACAGGATTTTGGCCGCAAACTTTGTGAAAAATTAAAAGAACTATTACCCCGCCAGCAATTCCAGATTGCAATACAGGCTGCTATTGGAGCCAAGATTGTAGCAAGAGAAAATATCAGTGCGATGCGTAAAGACGTTACCGCTAAATGTTATGGTGGTGATATAAGCCGTAAGCGTAAGTTGTTAGAAAAGCAGAAAGAAGGTAAAAAGCGTATGCGGCAGATTGGAACTGTAGAAGTACCACAGGAAGCTTTTTTAGCAGTGTTGAAGCTGGATGATTAGAGAGTAGCGGGTGTTGAGATGCCAGTAGCCGGACTTTATATATTTAATTACAGGGTAGCGTTAGTATAAGTAATAATTACCATGCGGTATTAAGATCAATGAACAGAAGAATTAATAAATCTTTTCACGAAATTTAGATCTCTGCTATCCATTTATCCCTGTCATCAGGTGCAAATTTCCAGGGGGCAAAATTATTTTCTACATTACTGAACATAGCGTTCCATTCCTGCGGGGCGTTGCTCTCTTCCATAATGAGTGAACGGCGTAATTCTAATATGATAGAAAGAGGAGAAATGGAAACAGGGCATTCTTCCACGCAGGCATTGCAGGTGGTACAGGCTCTTAGTTCTTCCACACTGATATAATTATGCAGTAATGATTTTCCATCATCTTTAAACTCACCCTGTACATTAATATTATGCCCTACTTCTTCCAAACGGTCACGGGTTGCCATCATAATTTTTCTTGGACTTAATAATTTACCAGTTTGATTAGCCGGGCAGGCAGCGCTGCATCTTCCACATTCGGTGCAGCTGTAAGCATCTAATAAACTTTTCCAGCTGAGATCCATTACATCTTTTGCACCAAATTTAGCCGGAGGCGTGGCATTAGCCGGAGCCAGTTCCGGTTGCATGGCATACAAAACTTCATTTTGTATTTCCGGCATATTTTTCATTTTGCCTAATGATTCCAGTCTTGCATAATAAGCGTTTGGGAATGCTAATAAAATATGCAGGTGTTTACTGTACGGTAAATAATTAAGAAAAGCAAGGATACCCACAATATGCAACCACCAGGATGTTCTTTCAATACCCACCAGGGTTTCATTATTTAAACCTTGAAAGGCGGGTGCCAACCAGCCGGAGATAATAAAATTGCCGGTATCATGGTAATGTTGATGTCCATTCAATTGTAAAGCCCTGTCGCTGGCATTGAGCAAAAGAAATAAACTCATTAACACGATCTCTGTTATCAAAATTCCATTGGCATCGGTACGTGGCCATCCGTCAAGATCGTGACTGATGAAGCGTTTTAGTTTGATGATATTTCTTCTGATCAAAAAAACAATACAGACAGCTAATACGCCAACAGCCAGTATTTCAAAAAAGTTTAAGACAAAAGTGTAGAAACCACCTAATGGATCTGCAAATAAGCGATGTTTGCCCAGGATACCATCTAACAAAATTTCCAGTACTTCAATATTGATGATAATAAAACCGGCATAAATCACAAAATGCATGAATGCTACCAGTGGATTTTTAAACATCTTTTTTTGTCCGAAGGCAAGCAATAATAGATTTTTCCAGCGCAGATTTTTATTGTCTGAGAGGTTTTCTTCTTTCCCCAGTAAAATATTACGGCGGATTTCACCCACCTTTTTACTAAATAACCAAACGGCTACAGCTAAAAAAGCAATAAAAAAAATTTGCTGAACAATTTGCATATATATGTTGGAATTGTACTGCTAAGATAGCAGGAAAAGCGAAATGCCGAAAGCTAAAAGCAGTGAGTCAAATTATTAATTATTAATTTCTAATTCTTAATTAAATTGTGGAATGGCTCAAAAGAACTATATCATGGACGCGGTAACAGCTGAGAAAAAGCTGCAACGACTGGCCTATGAAATACTGGAAAATAACAGTGATGAACAACAGGTGATATTGGCCGGCATAAGAGAAAATGGTACGGTAATCGCAAAATATATACAGAAAAATTTACAGGCAATTTCTAATCTTTATGCAGAACTGGTGACTATTTACCTCGATAAAAGGGTTCCGCAAAAAGTGACTCTTGATAAAGAAATTGGTTTTGATAATAAAGTAATTATTATAATTGATGATGTAACCAACAGTGGTAAAACAATGCTGCATGCAATGAAACCTTTTTTGGATCATGATCCCAAGAAGATTCAAACATTAGTATTAGTAGAACGTACACATAAAACATTTCCTATTCATCCGGATTATGTAGGCTTGTCGGTAGCCACCACATTACAGGAGCACATTTTTGTGGAAGTGGGCGGGGACAAAGTAAGTGGGGCATGGATGGAATAAAAAATCCCCGGCAACTTTTATAACGCCGGGGATTTTCAATTTTTATAAAGTGTTTTTATTACCTGATGTCGATTTCAGTATGATAAATCATACCCCAGTCCCATCTTCTTTCGTAGCTTCTTAATGCCGTTAATAAAGATGGTTTTAATGTATAAGTGCTCGATACGCCGTCCAGAATAACGGTAAGCGGTTTACTGTAGTCAACCATTTTTGGATGCAACCAGATAGACATCTTGGTTACATTTGTTGAAGTTATGGTGATTTGGTTAGGCCCAGTGATATTTGCTTCAGCTTTACCTCCCGGCAAGTTCATAATATCTCCATACATTGCCCAGTTATTGAAGGCAGCTAATGAAGAGCATCCGCCATCACCTTCAGTACGGGCATAATCGTATGGTATTGTTCCGGAGCCGAATTGTTTTATGGTAACCCACATGGTATTAGGACTTGGGTTTTCTGTCCAGCTTACACCAAAGTTACTTCCCACATCATATGAACGCCATGGGTTAACGGCTGTTACATTACTTCTATACGGATCTCTCACTTTGTTAGTTACCCATCCGGTTTGACCATTGATAAATGTTCTCCAGTACAGGAATGCGGATTCATCCCATGAATGCTGCCCGGGGTATTCATTCAATGCATGTATCTGTGCAGATTTCCATAATAAGCTATGGGCTAATCTTGCATACTCAATAGCGGTATAATGCGGACGACAACCCGTAGCATCAAAGTGTGCATCATTTACACCGGATATGATGTACATCGGCATATTTTTTAATCCATCCCATGTGGCTATCTTCCAGCTCCCGGCAGAAGCCATTACAGAAGCAAGCCGGTCATTTAACCTTAATGCCATATGGTATGCACCAATTCCACCCATTGAGAATCCTGCCACTACAATACGATTAAAATCGATATTATAACGGGTAGATAGTTCTGTAATAACGTCCATTACATACTGGTCTGCATTAGGCACATTCCACCTGCTGGCATGTAATGGAGTAGGTATTACCGGGCCAAACGGGGCAATAGGGGCTACTAATATATAATTGGAATTATCTGTTTCTGTCCTTGGGTAAGATCTTCCGGTAACCAACTCATTATCCATATCGTAAGCAGCAAGGTGATCTATTTCAGTAGAATCCCAGCTGCCACCACCGTGTAACCAAACCATTATGCCAATTGGTTTAGCAGGATTGTAATTGGTGGGCACATACAAATGGAATTGATGTTTGGGATATCTTGCCTGTATTAAAGGATTAGAAAAACTTTGATAAAATACCTGGCCGGTTTGTGTGCTCGTAGGCTTAGGTCGTACCAGCGTTAAAACGCTATCAATATTACCTGTCCATGCATCCAGTATTGGTGCAGTGGCAGCCCTGGTGGTTGAATCATTAAGCCATTGTTTTGCAACCGCAACTATATCGATAGTGGGTGGTGTGATAGTGGGTGGTGTGTTACCACAAAGACCGAAAACGTCTTTATTTACATCAATAATTTTATCTCCTGTATAGCCGGCCTGCGTCATTGCATCAATAATACGCTGGTTCATTGGCCAGGGCCATAAATCCTGTGTAGTTAAAACTCCGTCAATATATCTTTTTGAAACTACAGTTCCGGTATTGGTTCCGTTACAGGTAGTGGAAGAAACTATATTTTGCGGAGCCCAGTCAGTTGATATATGTCCCAGTTCTCCCCCAATTTGTGTAAGTCCTTTTACTCTGTTGGTTGTTGTATTACCAACAGTAGCCAGATTTACATTCCATATGTTGGTATAGCTTCCCGGCTGAATAAAGGATAAACTGTTTTGTATATCGATACCTTTAATTTCAAAGGCAAAAGGTCCGGCCCACAACTTAGCAGAATTATGATAACGCTGACTGCCTTTTAAATAGGCAATACAACCGTATAATCTTGCATTGGCAATATCAGGCAAACTATCAAAGCCATCGTGAGAATAAATACCATCTGGTTGCTGCACTTCGTAATTGGTAAAGAATTTACCTACTCCAACATTAAAGTAATCATGCAACTGATAGCTTTGCTGCATTCTTAAACCATCCCAGGTTCCTATACAGTTTTCTAATAAAGCATTATAACTGTTATAGCTTACGCCAAATGTTTTCTTAGGACCTTCTGCATGGCTACCTTCCCATCTGCCAAAGCAGCGGCGGAAAGTGGTGTAGTTCCCCATTTGTGAATTGCTGAACACTTTTCTTGCCGTTCCCCATCCGGCACAATCTTCAAATACATTATAAACACCGTGATGACAACCAAATATATTGGTATTACCGTCTGCAGCTTCCCATGCGCATATCCGCCTTAAAATATTGTAAGATGAATAACTAACTGTTACTACACTAACGTTAATAGAAGTGGGGTCGCCGGCATTATGTGCATTAAATCCTTCTAATGTAAAGTAGTTATTATAGCTAAGGGTAACAGGTGCATTTTGCCCCTGCCCGTCAATATCGGCTTTACCGTCATTTACTGCCCTTATTACTATTCTTGCAGCGGCAGTTCCTGATAA
Source organism: Sphingobacteriales bacterium (assembly GCA_003963365.1). Classification (GTDB taxonomy): domain Bacteria; phylum Bacteroidota; class Bacteroidia; order Chitinophagales; family Chitinophagaceae; genus AWTP1-9. The sequence goes on along the minus strand of RXJG01000006.1, from coordinate 254,335 downwards.
ATTTTGAGGAGGATTTATCATAGATGAAGCCCCTGTGTAACGACCATCCAGCAGGTTTAATGTATCCCCGGGTTTTGCCACTTTCCAGAAATCGGCAATTTTAAATGGAGAACTGAAAGTACCATTCCCCGTTCCTGTTGGAGACGCATAATAGCCACCCCGTGTGGTAGTATCTACAATTACGGCTGCATTAACAGTTACTAAAACGGTAGCCAATCCACTTAAACCTCCATTATCGGTTACTTTTAACTGGAAACCATATATACCCTGTACCAAACCGGTAACAGTAGTAGAGGCAGCGTTAGGTGTACCAATGGTGAATTGGGCTGGCCCCGAAATTTTAGTCCATTGATAAGAGACAATTGTACCGCCTGAAGCAGTACCACTACCAATTAATGTTACTGAGTTTGTTGGCAGGGTGATTATTTTATCTGTGCCTGCATTAGCTTTTGGTGGCTGGTTAACAGCAGCATTTACTGTAACCAAAACCGTATCATAACCGGGGAAACCAGCATTATCAGTAACTGTTAATTGAAAACTGTATTGCCCCTGAACCAGGTTAGTAACAGTAGTGGTGGCCGCCGTTGGTGTGCTGATTGTAAATTGAGCTGGCCCTGCAATTTTAGTCCATAAATAGGAGACTATTGTTCCATCAGGATCAGTACCACTACCAGCTAATGTTACGGTATTAGCAGGCAGTGTTATTGTTATATCTGGCCCTGCATTGGCAATAGGGGGTTTATTAAGGAATGAATTTACTATTACTAAAACGGTATCAACAGCACTTAATCCTCCGTTATCAGTAACTTTTAACTGGAAGCTGTAGGTACCTTGTACCAGGTTTGAAACCAGTGTTGTCGCTGATGCTGGAGAGCCAATTGTAAACTGAGCTGGCCCGGCAATCTTAGTCCATTGATACGATACAATAGTTCCACCAACATCTGTACCAGTACCCGTAAGTGTTACTGAATTAGTTGGGAGTGTAATAAATTTATCAGGACCGGCATTAGCAACAGGAGGCTGGTTAGCGGCTGGATTTACTGTTACAAGCACTGTATCAAAGCCGGATAATCCTCCATTGTCAGTTACTTTTAACTGGAAACTGTATATGCCTTGAACTAAATTACTAATGTCGGTTGATGCTGTATTTGGTGATACTATCGTAAACTGAGCTGGCCCTGCTATTTTCGTCCATTGATAGGAAGTGATGGTTCTATCAACAACAGTACCACTGCCTGTTAAGGTTACAGAATTAGTGGGAAGTGTAATTATTTTATCAGCACCAGCATTGGCTTTTGGTGGCTGGTTAGGGGAAGCATTTACAGTAACGTTTACAGTATCTGATGCATAAAGCCCGCCATTATCCATTACTCTTAGTTGAAAGCTATATACTCCCTGTATCAAATTAGAAACAGAAATTGAGGCACTTTTTTGACTGCTGAAAGTACAAAGAGAGGGGCCTGCAATTTTAGTCCATTCATAAGATACAATAGTACCATCAGCATCAGTTCCTGATCCGTTTAGTGTTACTGAGTTAGTTGGTAGTGTAATACTTTTATTACCACCGCCATTGGCAACGGGTCCTTTGTTAGCAATTACACGATTATTAACAACGGTAAAATAAATTTTATAACCTGTTAATGTTGTGCCGCCGGAAGACGATAATATTGGGGCAGCTTTTAAGCCATATTTACCGGGAACTGGTGTCCATGCATTATATACATTATCGGTATCGCCAAATAATGAATAGGGAATTGTTTTATCAATAGAAGTATAGTTCTGTGCTCCGGATAAAATAAATTTCACACTACTAACATTTGTAGTGGAAGTATTAGCCCGGATGTTTAAATTTTTTCCATCAACAGCGAGGTTGATGATACTTCCGTTTGTCAGTGTTCTTACAGGTAAACCTGTTTCTGCATTTATGAGCGTAAATGAAGTAACCTTTACGCTGTTTTTCTGAGCAAGACATACCTGCGAGAAAAGCAGAATGAACGTAAATAGTTTTTTCATTTAGTCTACTTTTATCATGTAAAGAAGTTGTCCATTTGTATTATAGACAACATACCGTCCTTTAGCCACTGTGTTTCTCGGAACAGTGATTATTAACCTGCCCGATTGATCAACAGTGCCAATTACCTTTAATGACTCGTCGGTAATATTTGTTTGAGGAGTTTTAAGTGTGGTAGAACCAAGGTATTTAGTTACTCCGTTTTCACTTTTGTACCTGGCAATCCATACACTGTCTTTACTTTCTGTTTTTTGAGGAGCCAGTCTGTTTGACTGTGAGAAAGCAACCACACTCATAATCAGACCAAGTAGCATTAGCATTGGCTTTTTCATAGAATATGTTTTGAATGTTTCATAGAAATAAATAAAGCATTATACCAAAAGCTCTATTTAAAATTTTGTTGGTAAAATGGGTTGATACTGCAGAGTGATAAGAATCCAATTTTCGTGCCGAATGATAGAAAGAAATGATTATGTGGAATTAATGTTAATTACTGGAAAGTGTAATCGTTTTACTATACCCCGGTGAAAAGTTATTCAGTTGTTTGATTCTCACTGAGTAAAATATGTTCTTGTTTTGAACAGACGCATCAATACTCAAAAAAGTTTTTTTCATAAGGTGGATTTTGAAATTAAAACTATGGCAATGTTGATTTCAATACAATGAAATTGTACCAACTACTTGTACTTTTTTTGAGCGATAGTGAATTCCTCACGGAAAATCGTAATTTATCTATACATGTTTATGGGTATCTATTTTTATCAATAGCATTATCTCAACCTCTTTCTCCATTTTCAAAAAAGATATTTGTAAAAGGTGCCAAAATAAGGATGTTACCTGCTTTTAATTTTAATAACCGGGGATAACTTTAAATATATAAACGCAGTAGTGCAGTTTAAAAGTAAATAGCATACGCTTTTACTTTTCCGTTGGATAATTCCAGTGCCGGTGCTGGAAACTTAAAAGCATTTAAAAAATGAAAAGCGGTACGCAGCCATTTTTTATTAGTCTTAATTTTAGTGAAATCAATATCCGGTGCTAAGTACCATTGACGGTATCGTTTTATATCTCTCCGGTCGAAAATGATATTATTGTTATTATCGTATGCTACATTTTCAAAACCGCCTAACATTCCCTCAGCGCCATAACCAACAGAAAGATTTAACCATGCCGGTAAATTGGAGTGCGGAAAAAATGATTTTAAGTTAGCACTAAACCAATAGGCCTGGCCATTATAATCCTTCAGCATCCGTTCGTACCAGCTGTTGCCAAATAATTTATCGGCCCGCTGATTAAGCATTGGCCCGCCATAACTTTTTCGGTGAAAAGAAAATTTATATTGTATGCGTTGTTCGCCCCATGCTAATTCCTGGCTGAGGAAAAAACCAGAACCAAAAACATTGGCCGCCATATCACCCGGACTAAAACCCCATTCTTTTGAAAAACCATCCAGTATTTCAATCACCGTTAAATAAGCGGCGCCACTTAAACCGCCAATGATGGCCGCTTTCTTATTGTTCATCCCAGTCCATTTCCACATTTCAGTGGAGGCTTTGCCAGTATTGTAAGCTGTCCATGCATGTCCCACTTTATCTACCTGCAACCATTCTTTATTATCATTAAAAAAGTGAAAGGAGCTTCTTGGATATTGTGAATACCATGCCTGGTTTAATAGAATTAATGAACCACCATAGCCTGCTATGTTTACTGCGGTGATGAGGTTTACTCTTTTTTTAATAGGACGATAAACTTCGATATCTCTGGTTTTGTGTTCTAAAGAATTAATAATTGAAGTACTGTCGACTTTCTTTAAACTATCCGGGCTTATAAAAGGCAGTATAACTTTAGTTTTAGCTGTGTCCTGTGCAATTACATTAAAATGAATCAGCGTTAACAAAAAGATGAACAGGATTGTTACAGTACAAGTGTGCGACGCAACAGGCGATGAATTTTGCACGGGTGCTGGGTTCATAAAAACAAAAATACGATGTAATGGTTATTTCAGTTTGAATAAGAAAATTCTATAACTTTCAACTTTGAATGTAAAATTTTAAACTAACAACATGGACGCTGCTATTTTAAGTAAAGTAACTGCATGGCTCGATGGACAGTTTGATGAAGAAACCAAAGCCGCTATACGTAAACTGCAAACAGAAAATCCCGATGAACTGGCGGATGCTTTTTACAGAAATCTTGAATTTGGTACCGGCGGCTTGCGGGGTATAATGGGTGTTGGCACCAATCGAATGAATAAATATACGGTGGGTATGGCCACACAGGGCTATGCGAATTACTTAAAGAAAAGTTTTCCCGGTGAAGAAGTGAAAGTGGTTGTGGGTCATGATAGCCGTAACAACAGTCGCTTATTTGCAGAGATTGTTGCCAATGTGATGGGTGCAAATGGTATTAAAGTATTATTGTTTGAAGCGTTGCGTCCAACGCCGGAGATATCTTATGCCATTCGTTTTCATAAAGGCAAAGGTGGTGTGGTGTGTACAGCTTCACACAATCCTAAAGAATATAATGGATATAAAGCTTATTGGGATGATGGCGCACAATTAGTTCCGCCGCATGATAAAAATGTAATTACTGAGGTTGATAAAATTACTTCAGTAAATGATGTAAAGTGGAGCGGGGGAGAAAGCAATATCACCATTATTGGTAAAGACATGGATGATGAATATATTAAGATGGTGAAAGGTTTGAGTGTATATCCTGAGGTGATAGCAAAACAACATGATTTAAAAATTGTATACACACCTATACATGGAACCGGTATTATGCTTATGCCGCAGGTACTTAAATCTTTTGGCTTTACTAATGTGCATGTGGTGGAAGAGCAAAGCAAGCCGGATGGCAATTTCCCTACCGTTGTGTATCCGAACCCGGAAGAGAAGGAAGCGATGAGTATTGGTTTAAAGAATGCAAAGGAAATGAATGCCGATATTTTGCTAGGAACAGACCCTGACAGCGACCGGGTAGGGATTGGCGTAAAAGATAATCATGGCAATTGGGTACTGATGAATGGTAACCAAACGGCAGTATTGGCTTTCAATTATATGATTGAGGCCAGAAAAGCAAAGGGTATTGCCCGGCCCAATGATATGGTCATTAAAACTATTGTTACCACAGAGCTGATTGATGAAATAGCCAAACAAAACGGGGTGGCCTGTTATAATGTGCTTACCGGTTTCAAATGGATATCTTCCATGATAAAAGCGGAAGAGGGTAAACAGAATTATGTTATAGGCGGGGAAGAAAGTTTTGGATTAATGATTGGTGATAAAGTGCGGGACAAAGATGCCATTAGTGCGGTGGCTTTACTGTGTGAAATGGCCGCTTATGAAAAAGATAAAGGCAGGTCCCTGTTTAGTAAGCTGGTGGATTTATATGTGCAATATGGATTTTACCTGGAAGATTTGATTTCAATAACGAAAAAGGGGATGAACGGGCAGAAAGAAATTGCAGAGATGATGGAAGGGTACAGGAGCAACCCGCCAAAGATAATCAATGGAAGTGCAGTAGTTCAGTTGCTGGATTATGAATTGAAAGTGGGTAAGAATTTACAAACCGGTGATAGCTGGACGATTGATTTACCAAAATCAAACGTATTGCAGTTTATCCTTGCTGATGGAAGTAAGATCTCTGCCAGACCGAGTGGTACTGAGCCGAAAATTAAATTCTATTTCAGTGTAAATGCTAAATTAGCTTCTGCTGCAGATTTTGATAAAGTGATGGGAGAGTTGAGAGGAAAGATTAATGGAATTATTAGTGATATGAAGTTGAAATAAATTTTAATCAATACACATAAAACCTGTAAGTTCAATATTGCTTATAGGTTTTTAATTTTTTATATGAAACTGTTTGTATCAATACTGTTTGTATTATTACTTGTTTCCTGCTCCACCCAACCACCCAACCAGCAGGAAATAAAAACCAAAGTGTACGAATACTACCAGCAGCAGGCCAGCCTGCCTAACGGTAATCAATACAATGTTCAGGAAGTATCCATTCTTTCTGTTGCTAAAGATTCAACCGGAAAAAATGTATTTGAGGTAACAGCTTTTGCCAAAGGAACTATGAGTAATTTATCTATCCCAACTCCAATACAGGATAAACCATTTTCAGATACATTAAAAATGGCGATGGAATGGAACGGCGCCAAATGGGTTACAGTTCCGCGGTAATTCAATACTTAATTACTCATTCTTAATTGAAGCAAGTATCTTGCATTTGCTTATGAGACGTTTTGAAGATACATACCGCCATAAAGGCCTGCGCATGCAGTTAGTAAAAGTGCTGAAAGAAAAAGGAATTACAGATGATAAAGTATTGCAGGCCATCACCCATGTTCCCCGTCATTATTTTATGGATTCCGCTTTTGATAAAATTGCCTATGAAGACAGGGCATTTCCTATTGGTGAAGGACAAACTATTTCGCAGCCTTATACCGTAGCCTATCAATCTCAATTGCTGGAAATAAAACCATTTGAAAAAGTGCTGGAGATTGGAACCGGCAGTGCTTACCAGGCTGTGGTGTTGGCAGAAATGGGTGCACAGGTGTTTACTATTGAACGGCAGAAAAAATTATTCGACAGCAACAAAACTTTTACGCTGTTGAAAAGCTATCCCAGCATTAAATTATTTTATGGTGATGGATTTGAAGGCTTACCAACTTATGCACCATTTGATAAAATTATCATCACCGCAGCGGCGCCGTTTATTCCGCCTAAATTAATTGAACAATTGAAAGCAGGAGGTAAGATGGTAATTCCTGTTGATGAAGGAAGCCATCAGCGTATGGTGCGTATTACTAAAAATACAGATGGGTCTGCGACGGAAGAGTTATTTGATTATTTTTCTTTTGTACCCATGCTGGGCGGAAAGAAAAATGGTAATTAAAAATAAGAGTCCCGAATTCACATGTATAACAAGGAACCCGGAACTCTTCCCAAAACATAATGACATGCTTATGTACAGACAGCTTGTCCTATTGTTGTACCCCACTCATACCTTCCTGCATCGCTCCGGCTTCACCTTTCATATTCTTGCGTTTGAATAATGAAACATCAAACTTCCCAAAACGATAAGCAATGTTAAATCGGAAGAATTGAGGGTCTCTTCTTCTCCAGCTCTCCTGGATGATATACGGTGATTCCGTATGCGTAACATTTTTACGGGTACGAAATATATCGCTCCAGTTAGCTGAAATCGTCAGTGTATTTTTCTTAATGGGTATTTCTTTACGTACACCTAAGTCGGCAAAATAGTTGGCATCAATATAACCCTGCGTGGTGGATTGCTGACCGCCACCAAACATCATTCCGCCACCACCAAAACCTCTGCCGCCTCCTCCGCTGTTACTGGTACTCACCGGCAAAATGGACCTGGCGTTGTAATCGCCACTCAACTGTATGCTCCATCCTTTAGCTACTTTAAAAGTGTTGTTTATTTTAGCAAACCAGCTGGTGCGTTCGTTTTCCAGGCCCGCCACCACATCGCTGCCGTTGATTTTTGAATAATAAATATTCACATTATAATTGATCTCCCACCATTTGGTTACCGGACTGCGTAATACCAGTTCTAATCCTGCTGCGTAAGCGGTAGTGGCATTTATCCACGTACTGATAAATGCTGTATCAGATGATTGTCCCAGCTTATCACGGCGCTGGTAACGGGAGATGAGATCAGTAGTGTATTTCCCAAATAGTGTTGCCAGGAAAGTGCTGTTTCTTTTACCAAATGTTTTTTGATAAGATGATTCCATTGAATAGGTAAACTCCGGTTTCAGGTTTGGATTACCAGTTTGATAGTTGAATGGATCACTGTAATCAGTATTCGGCATTAACTGGAAGAAATTAGGACGGTTAATGCGGCGTGTAAAATTGAATTGTAAGTCCGATTTATTCTTGAATGATTTTGTCATGAATATGCTCGGGAACAAACTCAATGGAAAAGAGTTGCTGTATTGTTGTTTGGTAAACAATTGCTCACCATCATATTTTGAACTTTCGGCCCTTAATCCTAATTGAAAGTTGAAGTTTTTCCTGGTTTGCCTGGAGAAAGTTACATAAGCAGCGGTAACATAATCCGTGTATTTGTATTTATTACTGATGGCGGGAATATATGTTTCACTGCCACCGGGGAAAGTGTAATAATTGAGTTGCTGGCTTTCAAATGTTCTTACCTGGGAACGGCCACCCATTTCCCATTTCATTTTATCGTTAATAGGGTTGGTATAATCAATTTGTGAAGTAAAAAAGGAGTTTCTTCCGCCACCGTCAATTCGTTGCAGCACTTCACCATTTTTTGGATTCGTTTGGGCTGCATCGTAGAAAGACTGAGAATAAATTTTTGAGTCGTTATTATTGCGGCTCCGGTTATAATTAACATCGGCCGTTAACTCTTTGCCCTGTTTGGCGAAAAGATGTTTGTAACTGAGCTGGGTTCCATAATTCCTGAACATGTTTTCGCCATCGGTATTGCGGTATTGTGATTCAAATACCGGGTTTGTTTCAATGGAATCGATGAGAAAGTTATTCCGGTCTTTAAAATCAAAATGCCCGTTTACGATATTTTGTGATATAGTAATGGTATTCCTGTTATCAATAAAATAGTCTGCCCCAAATCTTCCAAAGGCAAATGAACCGTAGCTGGTATTAGTATTTGTTTGAAAAGATTCGTTGGGTGTTTTGGTGCCAAATTCATTTCGGGTTGTTTCTCCTTTACCAATTGATTTACGCTGGTTGTAATTGGCATTGGCAAATACATTTATTTTTCCCTGCCGCACATTAATATCGCCACCAGCATTAATTCTGCCACGCATGTCCACACCGGCCCTTACACTTCCGTTATAACCAGCTTTCCTGTTTTTCTTTAAAACAAAATTGATGATGCCGGACTGACCGCCACTGGCATCGTATTTAGCGGAAGGATTGGTAATTAATTCCACACTCTGAATGGCATCTGCAGGAATTTGATCGATGGTTAAAGTGGTGGGTCTTCCATCTACAAATATTTGCGGAGCAGTATTACGCAGCGTTACATTCCCATCCACATCCACACTCACGGTTGGGACATTACGCAATACATCTGTAGCAGTACCACCTGCCGAAACAATATTTTTTTCTACATTAAATATTTTTCGGTCGATTGCTAATTTTAAAGTGGGAGCGGAGCCCGTTACCACCACATCTTCCAGCACTTTTGAATCTGTTTGTATTTTGATATTACCGAGGTCTTTATCAAAAGCACTGGCCATAGCACTAAAATCACCACCCTGGGCATTACCCGAAGGCATTTTAAATTCAAACGCTACTTTTTGCTCAACAGGCGTGTAACCGATAGCAGTAATTTTTAATTTGAAATTGCCAAAAAGCGGAAGGTTTTCTAAACTAAAGTCACCATTACTTTTTGTAAGCTGGCCGGAGATGATGGTATCTTTTCTTTTCCTGGTTACACTGTCAAATTTACTTTGCACTAAAGTAACAGAGGCTGCATCAACAGGTTTGTTTGTTTTTGCATCCACTACTTTACCATAGAAATGGCCAATATTCGCATTACCGCCCATCATCCGGCCCTGACCCCCACCTGATGGAAACTGAGCTTTTATTGAAAGAGAAATGCAAAGACAGCCAATTGTATATAGTAAAATTTTTTTCATGTAATAGGTTTTGAACGGGGAAAATTCCATACCAATCAATAATAACACTTAACACTCCGGATAACCGGTTAATCTTACAGTTAGAAGGATAATTTTTTTTTTGCTTTCGGGCAGGTGAATATTTATTTATAAGCGGTTTAATTTGAGGATATCTGTGCTCATTGTGTAAGTACCGTGATCAGTACCTGTATTAACCCGATGAGTAAACCAAAAAGGCCGCCTATAATTTCCAGGAACTTAAATTCTTTGCGGGTGATCTGGTCAAGGATATCTTCCAGTTTTTTGGTGGAAAAATTTGCTACTTTCTCCACCACAATTCTTTCGAGGTTAAGATCATGCTGCAGTTTGTTCATATAACTTTTCATCAGCACAGGAAAGAGACTTTGCAGTTCATTCAGGAAAGCTTCCTTTAATTGACCAATGGTTTTTTCACCAATAAACATGGAAATCATTGGAAAAACTTCCTTCAGCTTATTACGTAAAAAATCATCAATATGCTTTTCAATTTCAGGTTTTAATTTTTCGAGGTTTTCGGCACTGGTAATTTTATCTTCAATTTCCTCAAACGATAATAGTTCACGGCTTACCACCTGGCCAAGTTTTACAGCAATCTCCCCCTGGTTCTTTGGAAAGATGCCCTGGATGGTTATTCCAAAAACTTTAACTGGCTTTCTTGGATGGAAAAGCATTTTAATAGCTATCCAGGTAGTGACCCACCCGGTAAAAGCTGATATCAGCGGAGTAATAAAAAGCCAATAATTCATACGGAGGGTTAATGTAATTTACAAGGTGGGCAAAGAAAAAGAAAAAGCCCTCTTTTTCAAAATATGATTTTGTGTGCGTTGGGTTTTTATCTATTTTTGCCGTCCCAAAAACGGTGGCTGTAGCTCAGTTGGTTAGAGCATCAGATTGTGGTTCTGAGGGTCGCCGGTTCGAGCCCGGTTAGCCACCCTAAGCCTCTTCAAAAATGAAGAGGCTTTTTCAATTTATAGCTGTTTTGTTTAGTCTTGCGATAATGCCCAGATAATAAAAATCAAATAACCTTCACCGGAAAAAACAGCCGGTATCCGGCTTCGCCAATCATAAAAATTAACGATTGGTTTTAACGATTTAGCACCATATTGCAACACACGCATTGATTTTGCGTTATTTTTACAGTCATGCTAAAAATTAAAAAATTTATGTTTAGTAAAAAGAGTTTACCCATTATCCTGTTATTAGTACTGGGTGGAGGTATTTTTTATGCCGTACAATCCTCCGGCTACACTAATAACCCCCGTACCAAGTATGAAAAAATCCTGCGTTCGGTGGGAGAGATGCTGGAAGAGGGGCATTATAGTCCAAAGAAAATTGATGATGAATTTTCAAAAACCATTTTCAAAAAATTCCTGCAGCAACTGGATGGCGATAAAACTTATTTCCTGCAAAGCGATATAGATGCACTGAAGAAATATGAGACAAAAATTGATGATGAAATTCATGGCCAGGAACTGCAATCTTTTTATGCCATCAATGATATTTATAATAAACGGGTTGACCAGGCAGAAGTAATTTATAAAGAGATACTGGACAAACCTTTTGAATTTACAAAAGATGAAAATGTAACGCTGGATGGTGAAAAGCTGTCGTATGCAAAGAACGAAGCGGAGCTGAAAGAAAGCTGGCGTAAACGTTTAAAGTATATGACTCTTGAACGCTATGTTGATTTACTGGAGCAGCAGGAGAAAAATAAAGGCAAGGAAGGGTTTATTGCCAAATCAAATACCGACCTGGAAAAGGAAGCCAGGGATAAGGTGTCGAAAGTGATGGAAAAAACCTTCAGCCGCATCCGCAACCAGTTTACCGAAGAAGAGCGGTTTAATGCTTTGGTAAATGAAATTGCCACTACCATGGATCCGCATACCACTTTCTTTCCCCCGAAGGAAAAAAGAGCTTTTGATGAGAGTATGAGTGGCCGTTTTTATGGCATCGGTGCTTCTTTAAAAGATGATGATGGTCAAATAAAAATAGCCACCATTGTTACCGGCGCCCCTGCGTGGAAGAGTGGTGAAATACAGGTGGGTGATGCTATTACAAAAGTGGGGCAGGGTAATGAGGAACCCACCGACCTGACGGGTTATACCGTGGAAGATGCCGTAAAATTAATTCGTGGTAAGAAGGGAACTGAAGTGAAATTATTTATTAAAAAATCAGATGGTGTAAGTAAAATAGTTTCATTAATCCGTGATGAAATTGTATTGGAAGAAACCTTTGCCAGAAGCGCTATTATTAATGCCGGCAGCAAAAAAATCGGTTATATTTATTTACCTGAATTTTATGCCGACTGGGAAAGACCAAACGGTGCCCGTTGTTCACAGGATGTTGCGAAGGAAGTAATAAAATTAAAACAACAGAATGTAGATGGTATTACCATTGACCTGCGTAATAACGGTGGCGGATCGTTGTTTGATGTTATACAAATGGCCGGCCTGTTTATTAAAGAAGGTCCCATTGTACAGGTGAAGGGCAGGGATGAAAAAGCACAAGTGTTGCCTGACAGGGATAAATCAGTTTTATACGATGGGCCGTTAACGGTAATGGTGAATGAATTCAGCGCCTCGGCTTCTGAAATATTTGCGGCAGCTATGCAGGATTATGGCAGGGCTGTGATCATCGGTAGCTCTTCTACCTACGGAAAAGGAACAGTTCAACGCAATATCAGTTTAAATGGTGATAAGCTGGGTGAGCTATTAGCCAGCAACAATAATGACCTGGGGGCTCTTAAATTAACATTGCAGAAGTTCTATCGTGTTAATGGAGGTTCCACTCAATTAAAAGGAGTGGTGAGTGATATTGTGTTGCCCGATCAGTATGAATACCTTAAGCTTAGGGAGAAAGATGATGCGGATGCATTGCCATGGGATGAAATACAGAAAGCAGATTACATCGGGTTAAATGAATATAACCTGAACGCATTAAAAACAGCCAGTGAACAAAGAGTCAACAACAACCCCGGTTTTAAATTATTAAGAGAGGATGCGCAATGGCTTTCAAAGGCAAATGACAAAATATATTCTTTGCAAATAGATAAATTCAGGGCGGAGCGAAAGCAGCTGGCAGATACTTACAAGCAAATGGAAAATATTTTGAAGCAGCCAAACAATCTTGATATCAGCTTTTTGCCGGGTGAAGAAAATCGTTTTAAAGATGACCAGGCCAAAGCTGAAAGAAGTAAACAATGGTTAAAAAATCTTACCACAGACATCCATTTAGGCGAAGCGATTAATGTAATGAAAGATATAATTGGTCAGGGTAGTCTTGCTAAAGTGGAAGGATCCGAGCCTAAATAAGAAAAAGCCAAAATAAATATTATACTAAACATACTACGAAGCCCCCGGGCTTCGTTTTTTGTGCCCGTCGCCCTGGAAAGTCCTAATTTCTTATTCGCAAAACCCAGATCTCATGAAAAATGGCTTGACGGCTTTTTTATTACTGACTTTAATGTCTTTGCAATCTTTTTCACAAAACACGGAGGGTAAAACACCCAACGGAAACAGCAACCATCCAATTACTATTACCATAATGCCCAACCCCGTAAGAAATAACAGGGTTATCGTAAAACTTGAGGGCTTAAACAAACAGCAGTATACTATCAGGATACTTAATAATTCCGGGGATATTACTGCGGCAGATAAATTTAACAGTCCTACCAGCACTACATTCCGGATGATTGAGTTAAAAATCAGTTTTAAAGGTTATGGCCGGCTGCAGTTAACAGATGAACAGGGAAAGATTATTGGGCAGTCTAAATTTTTAGCAGTTGATTAAACAGCCTGGATGACCTGTATGGTTCGTTGCACCATTTCGGGTGTAATATCCAAATGAAATACCATTCTTATTTGTGTGGGTGAAATAGCAATACAATAAATATCATTTGTTCTTAATTTCTCTGCCAGTGATTTAGCTGTGTAATGATGGCCCACCACTTCAAAAATGATAATATTTGTTTCAACCGGAAGCATATGGCCTGTAAAATCTTTTTTCAGTAAAGTCTGGGCCACCAGTTTTGCATGTTTGTGATCTTCGGAAAGGCGGTTAATGTTATGCGTTAAAGCATATATTCCGGCTGCGGCTAAATATCCTGCCTGTCTCATACCACCACCAAATACTTTTCTTATACGGCGGGATTGTTTAATAAAATCCTTTGTTCCCAGTAACAGGCTTCCCACCGGGCAACCTAAACTTTTGCTCAGGCAGATGGATATAGAATCAAAGGTTTCTCCATACAATTTCGGCGATTCATTCTTTGCTACCAATGCGTTGAACAATCTTGCACCATCTAAGTGAAGTGTTAAATTATGGTTTACACAAACATTTTTTATTTTTTTGATTTCCGAAAAGTCATAACAACTTCCGCCACCCCGGTTAGAGGTGTTTTCCAGACTTACGAGGCTGGTCTTTGCTTTATGTACATCATCGGGGTTTATACCAGCTTCCACCTCATCAGCCGTAACCAATCCCCGCATCCCTTCTATTAATTTTACAGAGGCTCCCGAATTAAATGCTATACCGCCACCTTCGTACTGGTATATATGAGAGAGTTTATCACATATTACCTCATCCCCCGGGCGGGTATGCACTTTTATGGCAATTTGATTAGTCATGGTGCCGGAAGGGCAAAAAAGAGCAGCCTCCATCCCAAACATCTCCGCAGCCATTTGTTCCAGTTGATTAATGCCGGGGTCTTCGCCAAAAACATCATCGCCTACGCTGGCTTTCATCATGGCATCCAGCATACCATGAGTGGGTTTCGTAACAGTATCAGAGCGGTAATCGATTATCATGACTCAAATATAGTGTAATCCCTCAATGGAATAGAATGTAGCCGGACTTCTACATATGAATGATTTAGTCAATATAAAAAGAGATTTTTTAAAAAATTTTTTTAAAAAAACTTGTATGCTGTAATGCAGTACTGTAAATGGTTATATGATTATTGATAAGTGTTACTATAGGTTAGTTTATACCCAAAATAGCCTAGTTATCCACAGAGGGCTATGATTTGCGAAAACTGCGTTGTAAATTTGCCAATGGTTCAGGGACTTTTTAACCAATGATTTACAGCATTCGTTTAACTTTTCCTGTCTATTATCGTTCTTATCAACAGTAATATTTTTACACATTATGAGGCAACTCAAAATTGCTACACAGATTACCAACCGCGATTCGCAGGCGGTGGAGAAGTACTTGCAGGAAATATCGAAGATTTCGATGATTACCCCCGAAGAGGAAACTGTTTTAGCGCAACGCATCAAAATGGGCGACCAGAGAGCTTTAGACAAGCTTGTTCAGGCCAATTTACGTTTCGTAGTATCCGTTGCAAAGCAGTACCAGCACCAGGGTCTTTCCTTAAGTGACTTAATTAACGAGGGTAACCTCGGCTTAATTAAAGCGGCACAACGCTTTGATGAAACAAAAGGTTTCAAATTTATCTCTTACGCTGTATGGTGGATTCGCCAGTCCATTTTACAGGCGTTGGCAGAGCAGGGCAGATTAGTCCGCCTGCCTCAAAACAAAATTGGCACGTATAACAAGGCTAACAAAGCTTACATGGCTTTTGAACAGGAACATGAACGGGAGCCATCAACCGAAGAGTTAGCTGAAATACTCGAAATGAGTGAAACGGAGATCAACAACATCTTCCAGAGTAATACCCGTCATAGTTCATTGGATGCCCCGGTTCACGAAGCAGAAGATGTGGCTATGGGTGATTTACTGGAAGGCAGCGATGATACAGATGATGATGTGATGAAAGATTCTCTGCGAAATGAAATTCGCCGTGTGCTTAAATCATTAAGCCCAAGGGAAGCTGAAATCGTTAATGCATATTTTGGACTGGATGGAGAAAATGGGGTAACCATTGAACAGATCGGTCAAAAATATGATTTGACAAAAGAACGCATCCGCCAGATTAAAGAAAGGGCCATTAAACGTTTGCAGAAAGCCCGTTACAGTAATGCATTAAAAGCATACCTGGGTTAATCTTTGTTATCATTCAGCAATTAAATATTTACTTTAATATGGGTTAGTATAATCCCGCCAATAATGGCGGGATTTTTTTTGAGTTAACTTTACCAGAAATTTATATAGAATTCGTATGAAATATATTCCCGTTGTAATAGTTTTTGGTTTTATTTTTTTTGCCTGCAGTATAAAATCCTCATCACAAAACATATCAACCAGTAATACTAAAATCAACTGGGAAAAATTTTCTTTTGGAGCTGATCTCTCCTTTGTAAACGAGATAGAAGATTATAATGGTAAGTATTACGATTCAGGTAAACAAAAAGATCCATTCAAAATATTTAGTGATTACGGGGCTAATACCATAAGGGTAAGATTATGGAATAACCCAGACTGGTTTAAACGTTTAACCGGAGGTAAATTATACAGTGAATTAAGTGATTTGGAAAAAACAATAAGGAGAGCAAAAGAAAATGGGATGGCAGTAAACTTAGATTTACATTATTCCGATAACTGGGCTGATCCGCAAAAACAAGTTACTCCTGCAGCCTGGCAGGGATTAAGTTTGGCAGTATTGAAAGATTCGGTTTACAATTATACTTTACGGGTGCTTAATTATTTAAAAAGCAAGAACCTTACTCCCGAAATGATACAGGTTGGAAATGAAACGAACTTTGGAATGCTCTGGCCTTTGGGAAAAGTAGAAAACAATAATTACAGTGCTTTTGCTGAATTACTTAAAAGCGGTATTAAAGCAGTAAGGGATTTTTCTGCCGGCTCAATTATAAAACCGCAGATTATTTTGCACGAAGCTCAACTGCAAACCGCACTAGACTGGGCGGAGGCTGTTATTAGTAAAAATGGCGTAACTGATTTTGATATTATTGGGTTATCACATTATTCAAAATGGAGTACGGTTAATAAAATGGATTCCATAAGCCTGATCATCTCCCGGCTTAAAAAGACTTATAACAAGAAAGTAATGATTGTGGAAGCTGCTTATCCATGGACAACAGACTATGCAGATAATTATAATAATTTTATTAATGCGGAAGCAGAAGTGGCGGGGTATCCTATCAGCAAAGAAGGACAATTAAAGTATATGACCGATTTAACCCAGGCTATCATTAATGGAGGAGGATGTGGTATTCAATACT
Source organism: Sphingobacteriales bacterium (assembly GCA_003963365.1). Taxonomy (GTDB): domain Bacteria; phylum Bacteroidota; class Bacteroidia; order Chitinophagales; family Chitinophagaceae; genus AWTP1-9. Next base: position 237,501 of record RXJG01000006.1, on the reverse strand, counting down.
GGGAACCGGCATGGATTACTTCATCAATGCCTGATCAATGGGGTAAAGGCTCCTCCTATGAAAACTGTACTTTATTTGATTTCTCCGGAAATGTATTGCCCGGCATGTATTATATGCGGCATGTTTACAAGTTTTGATAATAATCACCGGTTTTACTAATGGCCATCACCCGATTTTACGGAGGCTTATAATAGCTTTGGTTAAAATTTTGAGCGATGAAAAAGTTTTTAGCAGCTTTTGATGGCTTAAAATTCAGTGATAGCACAAAAGATTATGCCATCAATCTTGCCAAACAAAATGATGCTCACTTGGTAGGTGTTTCTTTAGAAGACCTTACTTACCATAGTCATAAAATTTACGAGTTAATAACGGATAAAGGTGTTTCCGAAACAAAACTAAAGGAGTACGAGGCAATAGATAAAAAAGCAAGAGAAACAGCAGTACAGCAATTTGAACAGGCAAGCCAGGCCAATGGTATTCACTACACTATTCACCACGATCAGCGGATAGCGATAAAAGAATTACTGCATGAAAGTATTTACGCAGACCTGGTGGTGATAGATACCAACGAAACACTGACTCATTATGATGAAAAGAAACCCACCCGTTTTATTCGTGAGTTGCTGAGTGAAGTACAATGCCCTGTTATATTAGTACCATCCAAATACAAACCCATTGAAAAGATTTTGCTTTTGTATGATGGTGAGCCATCATCTGTATTTGCCATCCGCATGTTAAATTATACATTGCCACAGTTAGCAACGTTGCCGTGTAAAGTTGTTTCGGTTCGTTATATGGATAATAACCTGCACATACCAGATAATAAGCTGATGAAAGAATTCATGAAGCGGCATTTTCCCAAAACAAATTACACTGCATTAAAAGGCATACCCGAGATTGAAATCATCAATCACCTTAAAGAAGAAAAAGAAAATGTGCTGGTGGTGTTAGGCGCATACCGGCGAGGAATGGTTTCAAGATGGTTTCGTTCCAGTATGGCCGATGTGCTGATGAAAGAAACAAAGTTCCCTTTGTTTATTGCTCATAATAAATAAATTAACTTTAAGGCTTCAGCATTTAAGTTATTCATTATTCCCAGGAATTATTTTCTGAATAATCATGGATTCCATCACTCACATTGCACTCGGGGCCTGCATGGGCGAAGCCTTTGCAGGAAAAACATTAGGTAAAAAAGCAATGATATGGGGTGCGTTGGCTCAAAGCATTCCCGATATTGATTTTCTTGCTTCTTTCTGGATGGATATCCCTTCGGGTTTGCTGGCTCACCGTGGCTTTACTCATTCCATTCTATTCTGCACATTAATAGCGCCAATTTTTGCATTGATTGCTGAAAAATGGCACCGGCCGCATGATATCAGGTTGGGAAGATGGGTATTATTTTTTGGAGGCGTTATTTTCATACACATTTTTATTGATGCGTTTAATAACTACGGGGTAGGATGGTTTGAACCATTCAGTCACAAAAGAATTTCATTTAACTCCATTTATGTGGCTGATTTTTTCTTCTCTATATGGCCGGTCATTGCTTTAATAGTGTTACTATATCTAAACAGGTATTCGCCTAAACGAAAGCAATGGTGGAGATTTGGATTAATTATTCCCGTTTTTTATTTAATGTATTGTCTCATTAATAAATATACCATTGATAGAGAGGTTAGGTCAATTCTGAAAGAACAACATATTAGTTATACCCGGTATTTTACCACACCGGCACCATTACAAAATTGGTTATGGTTTGTTGTTGCCGGAAATGATAGTGGATACCATGTTGGATTCCGCTCCGTGTTTGACAGAGAAAAGAAAATGAGCTTTGAATATTTTCCCCGTAATGATTCATTATTAAAACCAATAAGTAATCACGGGGATTTACAAAAGTTAATCCGGTTTTCCCGGCAGTTTTATACGGTGGAATATTACAGTGATACGCTGGTGTTTAATGATCTGCGCTTTGGACAAATAATAGGGTGGAAGGAACCCAGAGAAAAATTTGTATTTCATTATTTTCTGCAGCACCCAAAAGATAATGAACTGGTTGTACAACGGGGACGATTTTCCAAATGGGACTGGAAGGTTGTAAAAGCATTATTGAAACGGATAAAGGGAGATTAATTTTCATTTTTAAAATAGAACGTAAAGAAATATAAGGTTAAACGGTATATTTCATAGGAAACCCAACGGGAAAACTGAAAGAAAATATTTTTCTTTTTGAGATGATATTCCCGGGTGATCTTAATGCAATCTTTTTCACATAATTCTTCCAGTATTTTTTCTGTTTGTAACGCAAATTCATTTTTCCTTACATCAAGGTTTAGCTCAATACTTGCATAAGCACTAATGTCATTGATATTATAAGAGCCACCGGTCATCCATTCACTATCGCATACTGCCAGCTTTCCATGCAGTACGGTTGGCTGGTATTCGTATATCTCAATCCTGTTTCTCAATAACCAGTCATACATCCATCTTTCTGCAAGCTTCGCCATTTTTATATCGGATAAACCTGCAAGAATCACTTTGATCTTTACGCCCCGTTTTACGGCTTTAATAATATTTCTTCTTATAACACGGCCCGGTAAAAAATAACTGCAGAGAATAGTAATATGCGATTGTGATTTGGTAAACATTTCAATATAAGTAGCTGAAATATTATTCTTTCTGCGGACCCAATCGTTTCGGCGCATTCTTATCAACGCTTGTTCTTCGGCTGGAATATTAAACTGAATGTTATTTTCCTCGCAGGGGGTTAATCCCATTCTTGTAAATCCTAACCAGGTTTTCCAGCAGAGGACACAAAGTTGCTGAACAATGGGGCCTTCAGTAAATAAAGCATAATCTAACCAGGCAGGTTCATCGGGCATATCATTATATCGGTCGCTAATGTTTATGCCGCCAACTAATGCATATTTTGTATCTGCCACAAACAATTTGTGATGTAATCTTCTTCCAAAATAAAATTTCTTACTGCGGAAGACGGGTTCAAAATAACGGAACTCAATATTCTTTGATCTCAATTCATCAATAAATGGCTGATGCAAACTTTGGGAGGCATATCCATCAGCCATCAGGTACACTTTTACACTCCTGGCAGAGGCTGCTACCAACGCATCAGCAATCATTTGGCCGGTTTCATCCCCATCGTAAATATAAGTTTGCAGATGAATGCAATCATTTGCTTCATTAATAAGTTTCAGCAACAGATCGAAATATGCTTTGCCGCCACGTATTAACTGTACCCTGTTGCCTGGTATATATGCTGAAGTGGAAATCATTACTGCTTGCCGGTAGCCGGTTTCTTGTTGCCGGATTTGTTGAACTGTCAACTATTTCCTGTATCGGTCCAATTCATCTTTACCCAAACGTTGTTCAGGAGGTATAAAGTTAATACCGAAAAGTTCATAAATATCTTTTTCCGTTTTACTGGCCATACATTTTCCTGTTTTATTATCAAATACTCCATATTCATTTACTTTCCATCCTTTTTCTTTTGCTATTAACCGCAGCTTAATATTATGTTCTTTGCTGCCGGTGAAATAGAATAACGCCGCTCCATATTCATAGTCATGTACAATCCGCAAATCAACCTGTACATTATTTTCCTTTAATAAAATGCTGGCTCTTGTTTCTCCTTTTGCCTGCACCCGTTCCACCTGTGGTAGTTGTGTGAATTTATTGACGATGCTTTTCCATTTTTTTCTTTCCGCTGTTACTATAATATCGATGTCTCCAACCGTTTCTTTTTTCCTTCGCAAACTACCGGCTAATGTGGCTTTGATGACACCCGGAAACTTCATTACTTCATTTAATATTTCGTTACCTATGCGTTCAGCTACTTTCAAAGGCATTCGCTGTTGGTCTTCTTTATTTAGTTTGAGTACCCGCTTAATATTTTCAATTCTTCTTTTGCCAAATCCCTTAACTCCATTTAATCTCCCTTTTTCTAAAGCCAACATTAACTCTTCCCGGTTATTTATCTGTAAAACATCATGTAAAACTTTTATTGTTGATGGGCCAAATCCTTTTACATCCATCAGGTCCATTAACTCCTGTGGCACCTGTTTTTTTAGTTTTTCAAATGTTTTGATTTTGCCGGTATGGAGATATTCAATAATTTTTTCACCAATACTTTCCCCTATGCCCGGTAACTGTTCAAGTGTTTTTATATCTGTAGCATACTGCTCCAGATCATCCCGTAAACTGTCAATGGTTTTAGCAGCCACCTCATAAGCAATAGCCCTGAATTTTTCATTGCTGCCTAAATATTTATAACAGACAGCCATGCGATGAAAGATGGCCGCTAATTCAGCATTGTGCCGGTTGGTCAGTACGGCAGGCATTAATAGTTTTTTCACAATTTAATTTTCATTTTTGTAATTGCCTTTGAGTGGTATCACTAAAACTGCTGATTATGGTCAGCGGTTGAGCTATAGGGTGCATTGTAGTTTTGAATGCTAAAGCCAGGTGTATGAACAAAAGCATTTCCCCCGAAGTAATGGAAGTGATAAATGCCATTTCGTACCTTCCCAGTGTTTCAGTAATAATGCCTTTTGAACCTAAAACGAATCTGAGAACAGCGCTTACCCATAAGCTTAAGATTGCCGGAGATAAAGTAGAGCAACAGCTTTTTGAAAATTATGATCATGAAAAAGCATCTGTTGTTATTAACAAGCTAAGAAACCTCCTGCGAAATTTGAATTATGATACGGATAAAAAAAGTATTGCCTTATATGTATCACCTGTTTTTGAAAAAGTTTTTTACCTGGATATTCCTGCAGAGGAAAAGATTATCATTGATGAGTCATTTGAAATAAGAGACCTTGTTTACAGTAAAAAGGATTTTTATAAATACCTGGTATTGGTTTTAAGTGCAGCATGGACAAAGATATTCCTGGTTGACCCAAAACAATTTATCCGTGTTAAAACCGAAGCACCGGATAATGTAAATGCTGTTTGGAATGAAGTGCCCTCAAAGATTGCCAATTTTACTGATCCTTCTTCCCGCAAAGAAATTATGCTTGACAAATTTCTTAAATACGCAGATGAAGGATTGGGTGAGGTGTTAAAGACAATGCCATTCCCTGTTTTTGTAATGGGTACCGAAAGAACAATTGGTCACTTTGGAAAAATAACCAGGAATGCCAGGCATATTTTGGATTATGTGCACGGTAATTATGAAGAAGCAACGGAGGATGAAATAAGAATTGCGTTAGAACCTTATATAAATAACAGGAAAAGAGAGCGGCAATTAGCCTTTATTGCTCAGTTAGATGATGCAAAGAATGCAGGGAAACTTGTTACGGGAGTTGAGAACATCTGGGGCGAAGCTTGTAAAAAGAATTGCCGGTTATTAGTAGTGGAGAAGAATTTTACGTATGCTGCACAAAAAATTTCCGCAGAAATTATTGTTCCCTTAAGTGATATTGGAAAGAATGGAATATACATAAAAGACGTGGTGGATGATATTATTGAAAAAGTATTAAACAACGGAGGAGATGTGGCATTTGTTGATGAAGGCACAATGGGTGAGTATGCAAAAATTGCCCTTATTCAATATTACTAAATGCCAATATCTGTTTTGCTGATAAAATTGATTAATGAAGCAGTATTCCTGAGTTTCAATTTATGTAAAATATTATAGCGGTGAGCTTCCACTGTTCTTAAAGAGAGTTCAAGTGTCTCTGCTATTTCTTTTGAACTTTTTCCTTTTTTAATAAATTGTACAATCTCAATTTCCCTTTTCGACAGGTTGTTTATATCCGGTGAGTCTTCGGCGGTTGCCGGGTAATCACCTGACATTAATCCTGTCACTTCCCTGCAGATATATTTTTTGCCCTTTGCCACTTCACGAATGGCATCAATTAATTCGTCGTTAGTAGAGTTTTTCGTTACATAACCAACGGCCCCCATACGCATCGCTTTTTTAGCATAGCTGGCATGACTGTGCATGGAAACTACCAGTAATTTTGCGTTAGGGGTAAAATGAACAATATCGGGAATCAAATTAAAACCTGAATCACCGGCAAGGTTAAGATCGAGCATAATTACATCAGCCTCTGAATGCTGAATAAGATATTTTGCTTCACTTAGTGTTCCGCAATCAGCCAGAATTTTAAAACCTTTATCTGGTGTGAGTAAAATCTTCCACATTTCTCTTACCATTGTATGGTCTTCAATGATAAAAAGCCGGATCTCCTTCATATTGCTATATTTTGGTTAAAGGTAAAGATACTTCTAAACAGCATCCGCTACCCGGTGATGTTGTTATATTGAACTTTCCGTTGTGCGACTCCACACGATTCATCATATTCCTGATCCCTGTACCGGTGGTGCGCAAACTGCTGTCAAATCCAATTCCATTATCAGCAATTTTTAAATTAACCTCATTTTTAGCAGTACTCAGCATGATATCAATTTTTTTTGCTTTGGAATATTTAATGATATTCACCAACTGCTCCTGGATTATCCGGTAAATAGTCATTTTCTGGGCATTATTCAATAACTCTTCTCTGAGTCGTTTATGATTAAAACTTATTTCAAACAGCATGGACAAAGCCATATCCTTTGTCATTTGATCAATTGCTTCTACCAGGGTTTCATTGTCCAGAGTGGGGGGAGCCAGTGTTTTTGATAATTTCCTTACTTCTTCAATAGCATGTGATACATTTTCGTAGCTCTTTTGAATTAAAGAATAACGCAAACTTTCATTTTCATTAGCCAGTTGCAGGTACACTTTTATAGTTGCCAGTATCTGGTTGATGTTATCGTGTAATTCACGTGATACTTCTTTTCTTTGTTTTTCCTGGCCCTCTATTCCTGCGTTTAATATTTCCCGCTGCCGGTTTAGGCGTTGCCGCTCTATCTCTTTTTCCATCTTAATTTTTTCGGTCATATCCCTGCCCTCAGGTATCAGCAGTATTACTTTTCCCGATGTGTCAAAGATGGGTCGTATAGAAAAGTCAATCACCAGTTCCCGGCCATCCAGCAGTGTTAATTCCAGTTCAAAATTTACAGTTTCACCTTTGGCCGCTTTATTAACAGCAGTCTTTGCCTTATTGCGTGTTTTTTCAGAGAACCATTTTGAATCAATGAAGTTCATTCCAATAACTTCTTCTCTCGGAATATTGAAAAAGTTAACGGCCGTTTGATTAGCTTCCAGTAAAATTCCCTCCACACTCATTAATCCCATGAACTGGAATGTTGAATCGAAAATCCCCCTGAACTTTCTTTCGTTTTCAATAATTTCCTGTTCAATCCTTTTTCTTTCACTTATATCCGACCTTGTACCAATTGCCCGTACTGGTTTGCCATTAGCGTCTCTTTCAATCACAATTCCCCTGTCTAATATCCATTTAATACTTCCATCCTTGTATTTAAGCCTGTATTCCAACGAATGACTACTGATTTTTCCTGATAAATAATCTGCTGTTAAACCGGATACAAGCCATAAATCTTCCTCATGGATACTGTCGAGCCAGGCCTTTTGCCTGTTTAAATCTTTTTCGCCATTATAACCTACTAATTCTTCAATGCCTGTAGAAAATGTAGTTACCCCTTTAATGAAGTTATGTTCCCATGCATTGTCGCCCAGTTGGAGCAGGGTTTCACGAAACCGGTTTTCTGAATTTAAGAGAGCGGTTTCTGCATATTTACGTTTGGTTATATCGTTTATAGCCACAGAAACATAAATCACTTTTCCTGTTGCATCAAAAACCGGATTAAGAAAAACATTCAACCATATATCATCCGGTTCTACTTTATACATTACTTCATATTCAACAAACTCTCCATTAAATGCTCTTTCGAAATTTGACCTGATAAAATCATGCCGTTCAGGTGGAAAAAATTTAATAAGATATTCACCCGATTGAAGAGAATGATTAAATATTTTTTTATAAATATTTTTGGCGGAATTATTAATAATAATAACAGTATACTCCTTGTCCAGCAGGCAAAGACCTTCCTGTATATTGGATAGAATAGCATCCTGGTTTTGCTGCAGTTTTTTTAAATTTTCAACCGCATTTATTTCACGGGTTATTTCAGCAAAAGAAGTGATAACTCCTTCCACCGTTTTATTTTCGCCCACTATGGGGCGGGAGTTGATTTTAATCCAGGTAATGTTATCAGTAATACCTGTTATACCCATAATAATATCCTTCTGTACTTCACCGGTTTTTAAGGCAAGCATAGCAGGGTGCTCAATTCCGGGAAACGCTGTATAGTCCTCTCTAATGGTTTTCCAGGAAGAATCTACCGATGTTTTGCCTAAAAGCTGGTCATAGGTGAGTTTAAGGATTTTGGAAGCGGCGGGATTGGCATAAATAATTTCACCTGAAACATTTTGATAAACGATTCCTTCCGAAAGATTGTCGATTAATGTTGGAAATATGCCGGTAAGCGGATATTGCATTGAGTTATGCATTCAGCAGTAAAATTAGTAGAATACTCTTGTTATAAATGTAGTTAGAAAACATTAATCTGCTATTTTTTTTATAATACGGATGAGAAAATACCGGGGGTATAGTTTTTATTAAAGGCGGCTAACGAATGGTAATACCAAAAAGAAAAATTGGCAGTGTGGGAATTTGGTATTAATTTTGATGTTTAAACATTGAAATAAAAAACGATTGGGTTATGAAAAAAATAATTCACCGGGCAGGCAGCAGGGGGCATGCTGATCATGGCTGGTTAAATTCATACCATACATTCAGTTTTGCCGGTTATTATGATCCTGAGCGTATGGGATTTGGTTTGCTGCGGGTGTTGAATGATGATGTGGTGAAAGGAGGAATGGGTTTTGGCAGGCACCCGCATGATAATATGGAAATAATTTCCATCCCTTTAAAGGGGGCATTAGCACATAAAGATTCAACCGGCAGAAGTGAGGTGATTAATACCAACGATGTACAAATTATGAGTGCCGGCTCCGGAATTTTTCACAGCGAAATGAATGCTTCTTCAACAGAAGATGTAAACTTTTTACAAATATGGGTTTTACCAAAAAAAAGAAATATTGAGCCGAGGTACGAGCAAAAGACTTTTGACCCCAACGCAAGAATTAATCAATGGCAGGTGGTGGTTTCTCCTGACAGAAAAGATGGTGGAGTATGGATAAACCAGGATGCATGGTTTTTATTGGCAACACTGGAGGCTGGCAAATCTCTTTCTTACCGGCAACATTTGCCTGCCAATGGTATTTACATATTTGTACTGGAAGGTGAAATAAAAGTAAATGATGAAATATTAAACAAAAGAGATGGATTAGGGTTAAATGATGTGGAGGAAATTAATCTGACTGCCGGAAAAAACACATCAGTACTGGTTATGGAAATCCCTATGAATTGATTAAAACTAAATATTGACAAACAAAACAAAAAAATCGTTATGAAAAAGACAAAATGGACAATTGATCCTACACATTCGCAGGTTCAGTTTAAAGTAAAACACTTAATGATCACTACTGTTACTGGTTCATTCAATGAATTTGAATCAACTGTTGAAACAAGCAGTGACGATTTCGCAGATGCTCAGGTTTCATTCACTGCTAAAACAGCTTCTGTAAATACAGGTAATGAACAAAGAGACGGGCACCTGCAAGGTGATGATTTCTTTAATGCAGAGAAATATCCTGAATTAAAATTCAACAGTACCAGGATCACTAAAAAAGATGATGAGAATTTGGAGCTGGAGGGTGATCTTACCATTCGTGATATCACTAAAAAAGTAAAACTGGCAGTTGAGTTTGGTGGTGTAATGACAGATCCATGGGGTAATGTAAAAGCAGGTTTTACTGTAACAGGAAAAATCAGCCGTAAAGAATTTGGCTTAAGTTGGAATGCAGTTACAGAAGCCGGTGGGGTGGTAGTATCTGATGATGTAAAAATTCATTCAGAATTACAATATATAAAAGTGGTTACTCCCGAGACTGTGAGTGCTTAATCAATAACTTATTAGTTGTTACAGATTCAGGACTGAGATATCAGTCCTTTTTTGTTTCAGTACCCGTATAAAAAAAGAGAGCCCCGATGTGGAAACAACGGGACTTCGGTATATGGTTCTGATTAGACTTTTTCTGGCTTTCGCCAATATCTTTTATTTTAATTTCTTTGTTTTCTAAAGAGGCGTAAAGATAGGGAAAGGTTGTTTAGTTTTCTGAGATTTTCAAATTAAAATTTTTCTTCCCATTAAAAAATTGCTGCATTTTATTAGTGGTAGCTGCATCAATTTCTTTTCCATTTACAATTAATTTTCCGTCTTTTACTTCAATGTTGTAGCTATTGCTTTCAATTAGCTTACCAGCCTTTAAAGCATCGATCAATGGTTTAAATTCCGCTTCAACAGTGCCATTTTCAACTTTAATATTTACGGTGGCACTGGTATCACTTGCAGCAGCAGCTTCACTTGCCTGCCGGTAAGTTACTGTTACATTTTTTATTTCTTTTACACCTGCTTCAGCAGCTTTTGTATGATGAATTTGTGCTAAAGTAGGTGCAATTACCAATGAAACAATAGACATCAATTTTATCAGAATATTCATCGACGGGCCAGAAGTATCTTTAAATGGATCACCCACCGTATCACCAGTTACAGATGCTTTGTGTGGCTCAGATTTTTTGTAGTAAACTTCACCATTTATCTCCACACCTTTTTCAAAACTTTTCTTCGCATTATCCCAGGCACCACCGGCATTGTTCTGGAACATACCCATCAATACTCCACTTACTGTAGCACCCGCTAAGAAACCACCCAATGCTTCGGGGCCCAATAAGAAACCAATTACTAATGGCGAAATGATAGCGATGGCACCGGGTCCCATCATCTTTTTGATAGATGCATCAGTTGAGATAGCTACACACTTATCATATTCTGGTTTACCGGTTCCTTCCATAATGCCGGGAATAGTACGGAACTGGCGACGAACTTCCTCCACCATTGCCATGGCAGCTTGTCCCACTGCACGGATAGCGAGTGAAGAGAAGATGAAAGGAATCATTCCACCCACAAATAAAGAAGCTAATACATCCGCTTTATAAATATTAATACCATCAATTTTGGCTACACCAACAAAGGCAGCAAACAATGCTAACGCTGTTAAGGCGGCAGAAGCAATGGCGAAACCTTTACCGGTGGCAGCAGTAGTGTTACCTACTGCATCGAGTACATCTGTTTTTTCACGAACCTCTTTTGGCAATTCACTCATTTCAGCAATACCACCGGCGTTATCAGCAATAGGACCGAAGGCATCAATGGCTAATTGCATGGCGGTTGTTGCCATCATACCGGCAGCGGCGATAGATACACCGTATAAACCGGCGCAGGCATAAGAACCATAAATACCACCTGCTAATACAAGGATAGGTAAGAAGGTTGATTCCATGCCAATTGCCAAACCACCAATGACGTTAGTAGCATGACCGGTTGATGATTGACGGATAATCGTCAATACCGGACGCTTACCCATGGCCGTATAATATTCAGTTATGATGCTCATTAATGTTCCTACCACTAAACCAACTCCAATTGCGCCCAGTACACCCCATTTGGTAAAGTCGTGTCCACGCAGTGTCATTGTTTCCGGAAGGATATAATATACCAAGCCAACAGAAGCAATTGCCGTAAGAACGATTGAACCCCAGTTACCCATGTTCAATGCTTTTTGCACTACATCGGTACTGATGCCGGCATTATCACTGATACGGACAAACCATGTACCTACAATAGAGAATAAAATTCCCACACCGGCAATGAGCATTGGTAATAAGATGGGAGCTAAACCACCAAATGCATCTGCTGATTTTGTTTCATTACCCAATACCATGGTAGCTAATACAGTTGCCACATAAGATCCGAATAAATCGGCACCCATTCCCGCAACATCACCTACGTTGTCACCTACGTTATCGGCAATAGTGGCCGGGTTACGTGGATCATCTTCAGGAATACCTGCTTCTACTTTACCCACAAGATCAGCGCCTACGTCGGCAGCTTTGGTATAAATACCACCACCCACACGGGCAAACAGCGCAATTGATTCGGCACCAAGAGAGAAACCAGTTATAATTTCAATAGTGCGAATCATATCAGCAGAACCGATAGCGGCATCTGCTGCAAATATTTGTTTTACTACAATGAACAATCCACTTAAACCCAAAACAGCCAAACCAGCCACTCCCAATCCCATTACGGAACCACCGGTGAAAGAAACATTCAATGCTTTGCTTAAAGAAGTACGGGCGGCATTGGCAGTACGTACGTTGGCTTTAGTAGCTACTTTCATACCGATATAACCGGCAGTGGCACTAAATACAGCACCCATAACGAAAGCCAGTGCAATACTCCAGTGACTTTCGGGATTGGCCTGTGCCATTACGCCTAAAAGAATACCTACAATTACAACGAAGTAGCCGAGGATTTTCCACTCTGCTTTGAGAAATGCCATCGCACCTTCAGCAATGTAAGTACTGATTTCTTTCATGCGGTCATTGCCCGCATCCTGCTTAGAAACCCAATTAAATTTTACAAAAGTGTACAGAAGACCGATAATTCCCATTACCGGTACGAGGTAAATCAATTTCTCCATATACAGTTATTATAAGCTGTTGATTTTAAGGTCGGCAAAGATAGGGGGAAAGCGTTAAATATAGAGCGGTGGGGAGAATTTGGGATTTGGTGATTTGTGGATTTGAAAATTTGAAGATTTGGTTGCAGATGTCGCTCACAAATTGCTTGAATTTATACAGTAAATAAGTTGAGTATTATTTTTTTTTTGGTAGTCTGATACAAACGTCGTTAAATTTGCTAACAGTGTTAGGAAAAATAATGATATGGGAATCACAGAACGCCGGCTGAGGGAAAAAGAAAAGGTTCGGACAGCCATTCTCAGCACAGCCTGGGAAATGGTTAAGGAAGAGGGCTGGCAATCACTTTCTATACGGAAGATTGCTGATTCAATAGAATACAGTGTGCCTGTTATTTACGATTATTTTGAAAACAAGGAAGCTATCCTTTTTGAATTTGGCAAAGAGGGGTTTAAGAAACTGGCGCAGAAAATTGAAGCAGCCAAAGAGGAGACGGATGATCCTGCAGAACAATTAAAGATAATTGCTCATGCTTACTGGGATTTTGCTTCCCGCAATAAAGAGTATTACCAGCTGATGTACGGAATGGGGATGACGGGTTGCGAAATAGAGAAATGTCTTCCGGAGAAAACAAGTTTCAGAACACTGGTAAATGAGCCAATCAGCCGATTGATTAAAAAGGGTAAAAGCAAGGATGCAGATTCCTGTTTGAAATATTATACCTTCTGGTCAATACTGCATGGTTTAATATCTTTGAAGAATATGAGAGGTTCGGCCGTGTCAGATGAAATAAATAAACTGGTGATGGAAGATGCAGTTGATGGGTTTATTAAGAATCTTGGATAATTTTATCACTTATAACAAAGTATTTTCAGCAATAAACTGTTCCCCGAAAACAGCAACCAACTATTCCAATTTATCCCTTTGTTGTTTCTCTGCAGAAAGATGTACCGTGTTCTGCGAAAGTGTTTCTTATGTAAAACTGTAAAAGAGTTTAATTAGAAAAGGTCTAATAATTGTCCGGTTATGCAATTGCTGTTCGTCGTAACAAAAAGCAGTATGGACATTAAAAGGCATGGGATTTTCATTAACAGAAAAAAAGTAAAAAATGCAAGCAATCAATCCAACGGCATTATTAAAAAGAGCAAACAATTTATGTATAGTTGCCATCACTCTATTTATTGTTTACGGATGTAATTCATCATCCGGCAACCAGGCAGGATTTGAACAACCAACACCGCAACTGCCGGTAATCACTGTGAGTAATACAACAGCTACCACTTACAAAGAATATGCTGCTTCCCTGCAGGGAAGTAAGGATATTGAAATTCGTCCACAGGTAAATGGGTATCTTGATAAAATATATGTGGATGAAGGTGCTTTTGTAAAAAAAGGGCAACCGTTATTTCATATAAACGATCAGCCTTACGCAGAGCAATTGAACAATGCCAAAGCGACATTAGCTGCTGCAAAAGCCAACCAGGTTAATGCACAAATCAATGTAACAAAGATTACTCCGCTGGTACAAAATAATGTGGTGTCTGATGTACAGTTAAAAACTGCACAGGCTGCTTACGATGCGGCAACGGCCAATGTTGCACAGGCAGAAGCAATGGTACAAAATGCAGCTATCAATTTAGGCTACACTACTATTAAAGCACCGGTGGATGGATATCTTGGGCGTATTCCTCTTAAAACAGGAAGCCTGGTTGGTCTTAGTACGATCGAACCATTAACCGTTATTTCTGAACTGCAGGAAGTGTATGCCTATTTTTCTTTGAGTGAAAATGATTTTATCCAATTCAAAAATCAATTTCCCGGTAAGACGGTTGAAGAGAAAATAAAACAAATGCCCGCTGTTGAACTGGTACTGGCGGATGGCAGTGTTTATAAACAAAAAGGAAAAGTGCAGCTGGTAACAGGACAATTCAGCAATACGATCGGTACTATCAGTTTCCGGGCGGCTTTTCCCAATGAAGACCGGTTGCTACGTTCGGGCAATACAGGTAAAGTGAGGATATCGCAGTTACAGCAAGACGCTTTGGTGGTGCCACAGGAAGCCACCTTTGAAATACAGGATAAAGTATTTGTTTTTGCAGTAGGCGACAGTAATAAAGTACAAAGTAAACCTATTACTATAAATGGAAAAACAGCTGTTTACTATTTTGCTGCAGGGGGTGTTAAAGCAGGGGATAAAATTGTTTTTGCCGGAACAGGAAACCTGAGAGATGGTATGAAGATTATACCTCAACCCATATCATTAGATAGTTTGTTAAAGGTGAAACCGTTGTAAATGAGTAAACGAATGCTTCCTTTTTATTCCTTTTAATTTTTAAGAGCCAGGAAAAAATAATTACATGCTAAAAAGATTTATCGAAAGACCGGTGCTATCAACTGTTGTCTCCATCATATTGCTGTTGCTGGGTGGATTGGCATTATATACTTTACCGGTTACTTTATTCCCGGATATTGCGCCACCAAGTGTGCAGGTATCGGCTTTTTATCCCGGCGCCAATGCTGAAGTAGTGGCCCGCTCGGTTGCCACACCCATCGAAGAAGCGATTAACGGGGTGGAAAATATGACTTACATGACTTCCAATTCCAATAATGATGGAAGCATGTCGATCACCGTATTTTTTGAACAGGGAACCAATCCTGATATCGCAGCAGTAAACGTACAAAACAGGGTATCAAGGGCCATTAGCCAGGTGCCGCCGGAAGTGGTGCAGGCTGGTATCTCTACTCAAAAAGTACAGAACAGTTTTATCATGTTTGTGGCTGTTTCCAGTGAGGACAGTACACAGTATGATGAATTGTTTATTGAGAATTATATTAAAATCAGCCTTATCCCGCAAGTACAACGGGTACCCGGTGTAGCACAGGCGCAGGTATTCGGTGCCAAGGATTATTCTATGCGTATATGGTTAAAGCCCGACCGGTTAGTGGCTAATAATCTTACACCGCAGGATGTGATGAATGCCATTAAAGACCAAAACATAGAAGCAGCCCCGGGAAGATTGGGACAAAACAGTAATGAAACATTTGAATATGTATTAAAGTATAAAGGAAAATTAAACCAGCGGGAAGATTACGAAAACTTTATCATCAAAGCCAGGGCAGATGGATCTGCTGTTCATTTAAAAGATGTGGCAAGAGTAGAGTTTGGTTCCTATACTTATTCTTCCAGCAGCCGCATGGATGGGAAGCCCGTTTCAGGTTTTGGAGTATTACAAACAGCGGGTTCCAATGCCAACGATATTCTTACCAGGATTGAAAAGCTGCTGGGTGAATTTAATAAAACGCTTCCCAAAGGAATTAAGACGACGGTGATGTATAACTCGAAAGAATTTTTGGATTCATCTATTCACCAGGTAAGAGAAACATTGTTAGTAGCGTTTATCCTGGTGTTTTTAATGGTGTTTTTATTCCTGCAGGATTTTCGTTCTACCCTTATCCCGGCAATTGCGGTACCGGTTGCTATCATCGGAACGTTTTTCTTTTTACAACTATTTGGATTTACGTTGAACCTGCTAACACTGTTTGCATTGGTACTGGCAATTGGTATTGTGGTAGATGATGCAATAGTGGTAGTGGAAGCAGCGCATTCAAAAATGGAACGGACGGGTTTACCGGCACGGTTGGCTACGCTTCAATCGATGAATGAAATATCAGGCGCCATTATATCTATTACATTAGTAATGGCGGCCGTGTTTATACCCGTTGGGTTTATGAAAGGTCCTGCAGGGGTGTTCTACCGCCAGTTTGCTTTTACATTGGTCATTGCCATTTTAATTTCTGCTGTAAATGCATTGACATTAAGTCCGGCTTTATGTGCATTGTTCTTAAAAAACCCACATAACGAAGAGGAGGGTGCAGATAAAAGAAGGAAAGGATTTGGAGCAAGATTTTTTGATGCTTTTAATGCCGGGTTTAAATCGATGACGAATAAATATGTGCAAAGTCTCCGGTTTCTTACCCGTCGTAAATGGATTACGTTAACAGCACTGGTTATAATAACTGCGGTATGTGTATGGCTCGTAAGAACCACACCTACCGGGTTTATTCCCACCGAAGACCAGGGATTTGTTTTGTATTCAGTAAACACACCGCCGGGCAGCTCGTTGCAACGAACAATAGCTGCCACCAGGGCTATTGACAGTATTGTGGATAAAGTGAAAGCAAAAGATCACCTGTATGTAGTAGATGGATTAAACTTTATCAGCTTTTCTAATGCTTCTGCTTTCGCTACAGGTTTTATACGGTTAAAAGATTATGATAAAAGAGGTGAGGTGAAAAATCCAGATGCTGTGGCTGGTGAATTGACGCAGGAGGTAAGTAAAGTAAAAGGTGCCAGCACCTTCTTCTTTAATTTCCCAACGGTGCAGGGTTTTGGTAATGTAAGCGGTTTTGAATTTATGTTACAGGACCGGTCAAATGGTTCACTGGAAAAGCTGGGTAATACGGCATGGGCTTTCATAGGTGCTTTACTGCAGCGCAAAGAAATTGCTTTTGCTTTTACCACGTTTGCAGCCGGTAACCCGCAATACACCATTGAAGTAGATAATCTTAAGGCAAAACAATTAGGTGTACCGGTAAGTGAATTGATGCAAACATTACAAATTTATTTCGGCGGAAGTTTTGTTTCAGACTTCAACCGTTTCGGAAAATACTACCGGGTAATGGCCCAGGCTGATATTCCTTACCGTAATGATGCGAATTCATTAAATGGTATTTATGTAAAGAACAGCAGCGGCGGAATGGTTCCTGTGAATACACTGGTAACATTGAAGAGAGTATACGGGCCGGAAACGGTAACCAGAAATAATCTATTTCATGCAGTAGCCATAAACGGACAACCCAAACCGGGTTATAGTACGGGTGATGCCATTAAGGCTGTGGAAGAAACAGCTAAACAGGTATTACCACGGGGGTATGCTTATGAATGGACAGGTGTAACCAGGGAAGAAATAAAAACGGGTAATCAAACTGCTTTTATCTTTTTGCTGAGTGTAGTGTTTGTGTTTTTCCTGCTGGCGGCACAATATGAAAGTTATATTTTGCCACTGGCCGTAATATTAACTGTTCCCACGGGTGTGCTGGGTGTATTTGCATTTATCAATTTAGCCGGTATTGAAAATAATATTTATGTGCAGATAGGATTGATTATGCTGGTGGGATTATTAGCCAAGAATGCCATATTAATTGTGGAGTATGCTGTGCAGCGAAGAAGGGCAGGTAAACCATTAATCGATTCTGCACTGGAAGCTTCCCGTTTAAGGCTTCGCCCAATATTGATGACGTCATTTGCTTTTATTATGGGGTTATTGCCATTAACCTGGGCCAAAGGTGGTTCTGCTTTGGGCAACCGTTCTATTGGAACTGGGGCTATTGGGGGTATGCTTACCGGTGTAATACTGGGTATATTCATCATACCGGTGTTGTTTGTTATTTTCCAGTACCTGCATGAGCGGTTTGGAAGAAAAGACCGGCATATACAGGAAGATGCAGTACCTGATCTGTCAGAATAAAGATTAAGAAAGGATATAAACAAAAGAAACATGTTACAAACGAAAAATATAAACTACTCTTTGCCATTACTTTTAATGGTAGTTGTTTTGGCTGCCTGCACCATGGGCAAGAAATATCAGCGGCCTGCTTTGGAATTGCCCAAACAATTTGCGACGGTGAGTTTTGGGGATACGAGCAGTATAGCGGATATAGAATGGAAAATTTTTTTTACCGATACCACTTTACAGGGATTAATTGAAAAAGGAATTCAGCACAATCATGACTTATTAATAGCAATAAACAGGATTGATATTGCCCAGCAGCAATTAAAGCAAAGCAAACTGCTGCAATTGCCGGAAGTCAATTTGCAAATTACCGGTCAAATTTCCCGTCCATCCAATAACAGTTTAAACGGTATCAGCCTGAATAGTTTTTTAGGTAAGAGCTACCTGGAAAATTATAATACGGCCATTAATTTATCCTGGGAGGCAGATATATGGGGAAAGATAAGGGGACAGAAAGAAATAGTGCTGACTGAATATTTGCAAACAACCGAAGCAGCCAAAGCCATACAAACTAAACTGGTGGCAGATATTGCACAGGCTTATTTTAATCTTTTAACGCTGGATAAGCAACTGGAGATTACTAAAAGAAATTTAGTACTGAGTGATAGTTTTTTAGTGGCTACCCGTTTATTAAAAGATGCCGGCTTAAGCAACGCACTGGCCGTGCAGCAGGCAGAAGCACAAAAACAATCTACTGCTTTACTCATACCACAACTGGAACAAAGTATTGCTTTGCAGGAAAACGCTTTGCAAACCCTGACCGGTCAGTTGCCCGGTACTATTGCAAGAACAGCTTCGCTGAACAGTATTGTGATGAATGAAAATCTTACTACCGGTTTGCCCGTGGCCATGGTTAGCCGCCGCCCGGATGTCCGTTCAACTGAACTGGCTTTGATGATTGCCAATACACAGGTGGGTATTAAGCAGGCTAATATGTATCCCACCTTAAACATTACGGCAGGTGCTGGATTAGAATCTTTTAAAGCCAGTAACTGGTTCAGCATTCCTAATTCATTGTTTGGCTTAGCTGCTGGTACCATTGCCGAACCCATTTTTAGAAGAAGACAGTTAAAAACGCAATATGAAGTAGCCAAATTGCAACGTGAACAGGCTGTTATTAAATTCAGGCAATCTGTTTTGCAGGCAACAGAAGAAGTGACCAATGCCCTGGTAAAAAATGATAAACTAAAACAGCAGCGAGAGATAGCTACAGGACAGGTTGATACCCTGCACCGGGCTGTTTTTAATGCTAAACTTTTATTTAAAAGCGACCTGGCTAATTATTTGGAAGTAATCACTGCACAGGGTAATGCATTGCAGGCTGAGTTAAATTTAGCTTCCATACAACGGCAGCAGCTAGGTGCCATAGTTGAGTTGTACCAGTCGCTGGGTGGGGGATGGAAGTAGGTAGTTGCTGGTGAGGCGACCAGCAACGGCGAAGTTTCCAGTTTGAAAACTGTATATTGAGATTGTTGACTGATTTATTTTTTGTACAGGATTTTAAACGCTTCACCCAGCTGATGGGTAATGTCACCGGCTATCATAGCTTCCATTGACAGTTTGGATGCGGCAATATCGCCAGCCAGTCCGTGCAGGTAAGTTCCCAGGATGCATGTTTCCAGCGGAGTATATCCCTGCGCTAATAGACCTACTAATATTCCTGCTAACACATCACCACTACCTGCTGTTGCCATACCTGCATTGCCGGTGCTGTTGAAATACCCTTTGCCATCCGGGCAGGCAATAAAACTATAATGCCCCTTAAGGATGATGAAACAATTTAATTGTTTTGCTTTTGCCAGTGCTGCTTCGATTCTTTCAAAATCATTGGATGATTCCCCAAACATTCTTTCAAATTCTTTTGGATGCGGGGTAAGTATGGAATAAGACGGAAGTTTATGCAGTAAAGCTTTGTTGCCGGCAAGTATATTCAAAGCATCAGCATCCACCACGATAGGCTTTTGTGCGGAGACAAAAACTTTTTCCAGCGCCGAAATGGTTAAAGGATGTAATCCAATACCCGGACCAATACCGATTGCTTCATGTGCAGCAACGGGATCAAATTCATCAATATAATTTTCTTTGCCACTTATTTTGCTCATTGCTTCGGGAACAGCTATTTGCATTATTTCATAACCACAACGGGGAATATAGCATGTTAACTTCCCGGCACCGCTTCGCATACAGGCTGCAGCACTTAATGTGGCGGCACCCATAAAACCTATACTGCCGGTAATTAAAGCAGCATGACCATAAGTCCCTTTGTGTGAAAATGTTTTTCGGGGACGATAGATTTTACTCACCAGTTTTTTTTCAGTCAGTTCAAACCTGGCTGGTTCATTGTGGTAATACTGGTTATGCAGCCCGATATTTAGAATATGAACCTGTCCAACTCTGTCTTCATTTTCAGGTAATAAAAAAGCAAGTTTGTATTGCTGAAAGCTAAGGGTGTGACTGGCTTTAATAGTAATCGTTTCTTTACAGCTTTTATCTGCAAACATGCCTGACGGGATATCTACAGCTATTACTGTTGCTGCGGATTGATTGATATAAGCGGCTAATTCGGCAGTAAAATTATCCAATGGTTTATTTAATCCTGTACCCAATATGGCATCAATAACAATATCTTCTTTATTAATCAGCGGGAAGAATTCAGCCGACTGTATGAAATGAATACCGGTGGTTAGTTCGTGCAGGCGTTGCAGGTTGATTTGAAAATCAGCAGTGCCTTTGTGTCCAAATTCCAGGATATAAACAGTAACTTTTTTACCGTTGTTCAACAACATTCTTGCAATGGCCAATCCATCTGCACCATTATTACCTTTGCCACAAAATATTTTAAAGTGCTTATCTGCACTTTCCCGGGTTGAAAGAAAAATATTAGTGATCCATTCGTAGCAGGCAGTGGTGGCTCTTTCCACCAGGTTAATGGAAGTAACCGGTTCGTGTGCGATGGTATAAGCATCCCAATTACGAATCTGTTCCGCACTAAATATTTTCATACTATAAATGTAAAAAAGCCATCTCATATTTGTTATGAGATGGCTCAGCTAATTATTTGAAACCGGTTTTATTTAGCACCAATATTTCTTAAGGAGAACCTGACGGAGACACCAATGGTTGCGGCCCTGAATGCTACCGATTTTACTAAATTCAATTCGGGTTTCCAGTCGATGGAAACATTCAATGGCAGGTTGCCGCTAAACTGGTAATCAAATCCAAGAATGCCTGTGGCGCCTAGATTATTTTCTTTTCCAAAACCAACATAGGCACCTGCTCCGTAATACCAGGCCAGCCCGGCAGGATTGCCTAACGGTGTTTTCTTTTCGTACAAAGCGCCTAATGCGATATCATCTTTTACATTTAAAATTCCCTCAACGGCGGTATTATTGGCAAAGTTGTATTTGTAAGTAAAACCGGTGGATAATACCTGGTCAACACTTCCAATACGAACACCTAACTGGTGACGATAATCCTGTGCATTTGTTTTTTGTGTAATGAAAATAATAGTGATGATGGATAGTAATGCGATTAACTTTTTCATGGTTTTACCTGTTTACTAAAGAGGCAAACGAATATGGTGCCAGTTTATTTTTTTAATTATGGATAGAGCTGTTATAGTTTTGTAAAAAAGCGAAGCCATAAAAATCCGATGAGCATTGCCAGTAATGAAGCTGCTAATACGGCAATTTTTGAAATATCCTGCCAGGCTGCGTTATCAAAAGCCAGCATGGATATAAAGATGGACATGGTGAAACCTATTCCTGCTAATATTCCTACTCCCAGTAATTTTTGCCAATTTGTTTTAGATGGCAACTGAGCAATATTTAATTTAACAGCAAGAAAACAAATTAATGTGATGCCAAGTGGTTTGCCCAATAACAAACCAGCAATGATTCCTAAACTAAGTGATGATGAAACAGCAGCGCTGATGTCAGCAGGAAAAATGATAGCTGTGTTGGCTAAGGCAAATAATGGAAGAATTAAAAAGTTTACTGCATCATGAAACTTATGTTCCAGTGAAGGAAGTTTATTTAATGGAATGGTAAAGGCAAACAAAACACCGGCAATAGTGGCATGGATACCGGAATTAAAAATACAAAACCATAATGCTAAACCCAATAAATAATTCCACCAGCCAAATTTTATTTTGAATTTATTTAGCAGTAATAAAATGATGAGTAGTAATGCTGCAGCTAACAAGTAGTACCATTGTAATGCTGTAGAATAAAATATGGCAATTGTAATAATCGCTCCTAAATCATCAATAATAGCCAGTGCAGTTAAAAAAACTTTTAATCCTAATGGAACTCTTTTGCCGAGTAATGATGCAACGCCAAGCGAAAAGGCAATATCCGTTGCCATGGGTATTCCCCAGCCGTGACTGTAATTTGTTTTACCGTTGAAGAAGATGAAAATTAAAGCAGGTACAACCATTCCGCCAAATGCTGCCAATACAGGCAGTAAAGATTTTTTCAGGGAGGATAATTCACCACTGATCATTTCCCTTTTTATTTCCATTCCAACTAAAAAGAAGAAGATGGCCATTAATCCATCGTTTATCCAGTGAAGAACAGAATGAGGTAAATAGTTGTTATGTGAAATGGATGTATTCCACCATTGCAGGTACGCTGCCGAAGCACCTGAGTTAGCCATAAGTAATGAAAAAAAAGTGCATACCAGCAAGATGATGCCAATAGCCCGGCTGTCGTGAATGAATTCCAGGAAAGGGGAGAGGAATGTTTTTTGAAATAATTTTCTCCATTTCATGTTGTAAAATAACTAAACTCTTTTAGTTGAATACTTACTGGAACAATTCAAATTTTGTTTTGGGTCTGCGGCTATCCCACCATTTAAACTCAGGGAACTTACTAAAGTCATTGCTGCTTTCCCTCATGGGCACCGTTTTTCCTTTTACCTGGTTACGAAAGACGACCCGTTTTAATTCTTTGTTGAAGAAGTACATATCAATCATATCCGCACTGGCCCGGTTTATACCAATATAACTGCTGTCTTCATCCTGGGCAAAGTAAATGCTTTCGGCATTCCCTTTAGCCTTTATGTTATCAATATTACCTTCTTTAAAAAAGCCATTAATAATTCTTCCTTTCAACTGGTTGTAATTATCTTTTTCAATCCGGTTGATGGCTAAGCCATTTTCAAAGACGTACAAACGATCCGGCTTTCTGAGTTTGGTGTAGAGGTACATAGTATCGCCGGTGATTTGATTTTCTTTAGACCATACCACGGGTGATTGAAACAACCGGAATACAGAATCCACTGCGGAAAAAAACATACTATCTGCAACAGCCTGCATGCTATCAGAAAATATCCGCACATGATGAAAGCCCATTACAAAACGTAACGTATCTGATCTTGCTTTAATACTATCTTTCTGGATTTGTGTTAATTCAACCGCCGGTTTAATTTTCATTGAATCTTTTACAGCAATGGCAGTATCCGCAACCGCTGTAACATCTTTTGTGGTTTCTTTTAACGATTTTTTCCCCTGTAATTTTTTAGCTGGTTTAATTGCTGCTGCAATTGCGCTATCACGTGCCGGAGGAAGTATTTTATTGATAAGGCCTGAATCTTTTACATTAATCACACTGTCTTTAATAACCACCGTGTCTTTCTGCTGGTGAAAAACTTTTTGCAAACTGTCCAGGTCTCTCTGCAAACCGGAGAATAAAGTATCAGCCGCCACATAAATTGAATCAGCATCCTGTTTAATGATCATCACCGGTTTTTCAGTGGCCAGCACACTTTTCCTGTCCCTGTTGCCATACAGGTGATTTGAAATCAGCACCACACCCTGTGCCGTATCTTTATAAACAACATTTCCTTTTCCTTCAAACTGCCCGGTCTTTTTTTCAAAAGCCAGCATATCGCCGGTGATTGTTTGTGTGGAATCTTCTATGATGGATCTCTTGCCAAAATTGCCCTGGCCTGTTTTTAAATTATAAAATCCATCACTGGTATAAATTTTTGTTTTGCCATCGTCAATAGTAGTGGGGGCAAGAAAAGTGGCGATTTGCGTTTCGGTATTATATAATAAGGTATCGGTTACTAATCGATACTCAGGATCAACCAGGCTGACTTTCTTTTTAAAATATACTTCCCTTGTATCGGCATAATAAAACCCTTCTTCACTGGTTAAGGTTGTTTTTTCATTCACCACTTTACCACCATTTTTAAAAGAGCCAATATGTGCTCCCACATCATAGTCTAATGAATCGGTGGTAAGTATCCCTTTACCATCACTCAGTTTTACCTTCTTTCTTAATTGTGCCAGCTTGGTATTACCAAAGTATTTAAGGTATTGCGAATAGGTATGTACACTATCCGCATCATTAATATGAATGTTGCCAAATGCTTCTGCAATATTTGTTTTTTGGTTTAATGCCACACTATCGGCATAAAACAGCGTTTTACCCTGCCGTAATTGCACATGACCAACCAATTTTTGATACTCATGTAATGAATCCACGTATTGATATTCCAGCCTGTCGGAGTGGATAATGTCTACCCGTTTAACCGTGTCGCTGGGAATAGGACGGGTAGGGCCGGCCACCTGGGCAATGGTATTGACCAGTATCGTAATAAAAAAACCAAATAAAAACAGTTGCTTCATTATTACTGCTTCGGTTGTTGCTGGTTCGCACTGTCAGATAATGGAGCAGTAAGTGGTGGTGATTTTTCTTTTCTTCCAAACACAGAAAAACTTACATATCTCTTTGGATGAACTTTTAAATCATCAATCAGCGTATTAACACTGCGCAGGTTGCTCATTAAACTGTTATATAATTCTTTTTCATTCAGCAATTTTCCTAATGAACCTTCGGTGCTGTTAAGCTTTGCCAAAGTGGTTTTTAATTCACTTAAAGATTTATTGAGATTGTCTACTGTTTCTTTTAACTGCGCCTGTGAAAGTTGTGAGGTGGTTTTTTGCAGGTTGTCAATAATGGTATCAAACTTTTCATTGTTCTTTGCCAGGTTACCGCTGAAGGATTCTAAATTATTCATAGTATGTGCCACTGTACCCGTTTGAGCATTCATTAAAGCTTGCAGATCAGCGGCCGTGAAGGAAAGCCTTTCGGTAACCAGTTTTAAATTGGCGATTGTACTTTGAAGATTTCCTTTTGTATTGGGATCGAAGATGGTATTAACATTTTCTAAAACATGACTCAGCATTGCAGCAGCTTTTTTTATACTGTCAACTGCCGGGGCTGCAGAGTTTGACAATTGATCCAGTACTCCTGGCTTGGTTATGGAGGTTATCGTGTCACCATCTTTAATAAATGTTGTTGCATTACCAAGGTTTATATCTAATGACGATGCAGCCGTAAAACTTGTTTGGATATTGGCAGTAGAGTTAGAAGGAATATTTACATCCTTTAGCAAGTTTATAGATACAATAATTTTTCGGACATCTTTGGATTTTTCAAAAATATCATAAACACTTCCAACTTTAAGGCCATTTATAGTTACAGGGTTTGAAGATTTTAAACCACCTACATTATCAAATACTGCATAGATGCGGTTAGTCCTGCTTAAAACAGATTTCCCTTTTAAAAAATTAAACCCCAGTATCAGCAATGTGATGGCAATAGCCGTAAGAGCACCTACCTTGGTTTCGTTGGAGACTTTCAATGGTTTCCGGTTTGGTTATGGGCAAAAATAATAAATGTTTGTGCTATAAAGTAATGCAAACATTTATGTGCTGTTAAATATTATGGAATGAAAATTCAACTATCTGCCTCCGTTTGACTGATCGGGAGCAGATTTGGGATTTTCCTGTTGTTCTTTATATTTCTTTATGGCATTGGTAACTGCTTCGGCTATATCCTGCTGGCCTTTTTCACTATTGAGGTAATCTTCCTCCGGACGATGGGATATATAACCCGTTTCCACTAAAATGCTGGGCATGGCTGTTGCCTGCAGCACCCAAATACCAACACGACGCTGTTTTACCCCGCGGCTCACTCTCCCGGCTGTTGCAAACTCATCTTCTACATGGCTGGCGAGTTTAATACTGTTGAAGAAGAATTTTTTTGTCCAGAGTGCGGCCTGGGCTAACAGTTCGGGGCTTTTGGTATCGGTGATCATGGTGCTATCATCCTGTTCGTTCATGAAGTTGTCACCATTTTCTGTAATGAATTCTGTTTTATCATCTGTTTTACGGGAGTCGAACACATAGGTTTCAGTACCGTTGGCCGGGTTGGGATAATAATAGGTTCTGTAAGTAGGAACGGTTCGTGTCTTTCTTATTTTCTTTTTCTTTCTTCCTTTGCCGCTGTACACATAATAAGTTTCTCTATGATGACCAATTACTTTTACTTCTCTTAGTTTAGGGGCAGAGTTAACGTGTATTGAAATAAACAGATCTCCATTATTCTGATTGGCAAAAATGGCCCTGTCTTTTAACTGAACATAATCATCTGTGGGCCGGGTTTCAAATACTTTTACATCCGGTAATTGTTTATTGATTTCTGCCACCAGTTTTTTTGCAACGCCTAACGTAATATCATCTTCAAAAGAATATACTCCTCTTGCTCCATCCGGGCCATCACCTCCGTGCCGCCCATGTCCATGACCAGCATCTACAATAATGGTTTTTATTTTTTTATTTTTAAAAGGAACAGGTTTTTCAGCCGGAGTATTGCTGAATGACATAAACAGTACACCGAGGAAAATAATCAGAGGTATTAATAAGAAAAAACGTTTTAGCATTGGCTGAATACTTTTGGGTTAATAAGCTTTTAATCTTCACATAACGTTAAATGGTAATCACTTATTTTTGCTGCTACAGCTTATGATATACTGCGGCAAATTTACTTATAAATATCTTTTAACCGGAATTTCCCTTGTGATCTTGCTGGTTATATTGCAGCAATCAACTAATGCGGCAGAAAAAAATCATAAATTTTGCATCTCATTAACACAAAAAGATACTTCAGCTCCAACCTCACCTAATAAAGCAAGCCGCGGCACAATTATAAGAGACAGCACACTAAAAAAAGATACCATAAACAAACCTGGTAAAGATTCCACGGTAAAAGTAATTGATACTTTTAATGTAAAGCTTTCAAAAGATTCGCTGGAGGGCCCTGTTGAATATTCAGCTACTGACTCTATGGTACTGGACATACCCGGAAAAAAATTGTATTTATATAATGAAGCCAATATTAAATACAAGGATATAGACCTGAAAGCCGGCAAAGCAGAGCTGGATCAGCAATCGCAGGTATTAACAGCTACTTATTTAAGTGATACTTCCGGAAAAAAGATTGGCCGCCCGGTTTTTGTACAGGGAGAAAACAATTTAACCAGCGACACTATTATTTATAATTCAAAAACACAAAAGGGATTAACGATTGGATCTAATTCTGTGCAGGGAGAATTATACGTGCACAGTGAGAAATCAAAAAAAGTATCCAAAGATGTTTTTTATGCACAGAATAATGTATTTACCACCTGTAATTATGATGAGCCGCATTTTGCTTTCAGGGCTAAAAAAGTAAAGTTTATTTCCAAAAAATTAGCAGTAAGCGGCTTTACCCGTCCTGAGTTTGAGGGTGTTCCGCTTCCAATTGGTTTGCCATGGGGTATTTATCCACTTACACAAGGGCGGCACAGTGGCCTGCTTCCGCCACAGTTTTCCGTTAATCAGCAGTTTGGATTAGGTTTGGAAGGGCTGGGTTATTACAAAGTATTAAACGATAATTTTGATGTAACGGTAAGGGGTGATATTTATTCCTATGGTGGCTGGCGTTTGTATTTAACTCCGTCTTACCGTAAACGCTATCGTTATAATGGCGGTATTAATTTTAATATTGTACATACTAAAGTTGCGTTTAAAGGTGACCCTGACTATCAAAACCAAAAGAATTTTAGTTTTAGCTGGTTTCATAATGTAGACAGCAAGGCAAGACCGGGTACAACCTTTAGTGCCAATGTAAATTTTGCTACCAGCAAGTACAATCAATATATTGCCAGTAACCCTTTCCAGGCATTTAATAACTCCCTCAACTCTTCTATTTCCTATTCAAAAAGATGGGAGGGCAAACCTTTCTTTCTGACAGTAACAGCTAACCACAGCCAGAATACCAATACAAAACTGGTAAGTGTATCCTTGCCTGATATTGGGTTTTCCATGAGTACTATTTATCCTTTTCAGCCAAAAGAATATGCCGGTGCCAAAAAATGGTATTATAATTTTGGTATTGGTTATAATGGAAGTTTTCGTTCGCAGGTAAATTTTTATGATACAGCGTTTAACCTCCGCCAGTTGATTGATACTTTTCAATGGGGTGCATCCCACCAGTTCCCCATTCAATTGCAATTACCATCTCTGGGACCATTCCAGGTTGCACCTCAAATAAGTTTTGAACAAAAATGGTATGCACAGCAATTTATCCGTCAATGGAATGCAGCTACCAATCATGTTGATACTATTATACACAAAGGTTTTTATACCGGTGAGCAAATGAGTTTTGGAATAGGGGTAAGTACAGCATTATTCGGGAAAAAACAGTTTGGCAAAAATTCAAGAATACAGGCGATCCGCCATGTGATACGACCATCTTTCGGACTTAGTTACAAACCAGATCTTTCCAAAAACGACTGGTACGAAACTCAAGTAACAAAAACCGGCGAAAAGTTTCGTTTTTCAAAATATGACGGAAGTATTTTTGGAGCATATAGCGAAGGAAAATTTGGAGGTATAAATTTTACACTTGATAATAACCTGGAGATGAAAGTAAGGAACAGGAAGGATACGGGAGAAAATGCTATAAAGAAGGTCAGTCTTATTGATGGGTTTGGTTTTTCTACAGGTTATAATTTAATGGCTGATTCATTCCAGCTTTCTACTTTTAACCTGTATGCCCGCAGTAATCTTTTTCAAAAGATAAATATTACAGCCGGTGCCACAATTGATCCTTATGAACAGGATACTACAGGAAGAAGGATCAATAAATATGTATGGAAGGATAAACTATCAATTGGACGATTTGTAGGCGGTAATATAGCTGTTTCAACATCCATACGCTCCAAACCAAAAGATGCCAATAAAGAAAAGCAAAACCAGGACGCCAATAAGAAATTTAATGAGAGCAGGGGGGCACAATCGTTAGATGAACAATACCGGGAGCTGGAAATGGTGAGAAATAACCCGGCCCAGTTTGCTGATTTTAATATCCCCTGGAACCTTAACCTTTCATATGCGCTAAGCCTTTACCGTACATTTAAACAAGATTATTCTGGTTACAAAACAACCCTTACACAATCTGTTACTTTTAATGGTGATTTTAATCTTACCCCAAAATGGAAAATGGGAATAAACGGGGTTTATGATATTTCGGGTAGTAAACTGCAGTTCCTTACTGGTTTTGTTTCCCGTGATTTGCATTGCTGGCAAATGTCAATAAATATTACCCCGATTGGTTATACCCGTTCCTTTAATATTACTATCAATCCCAAGTCGGGCATTCTCCGTGATTTAAGAATTAACCGCAGCCGGTATTTTTATGATTTCAGGTAATTAACTCTTTTTGTTATCGGTATAATAATCCCACATCAGTTTAAAAACCTTTTCTTTTAATTCAGCTGAAGTTAAGTTGCCCGGTTCAACAGCAGGGAGAAAATGCAATTCCAGTTTTGTGGGCCGGAAATAAAATGTTTTATTGATGGGCATGGCTTCTTTTGTACCAAAAATTACAGCGGGTATAACAGCTTTTTTTGAATCAATTGCCAATCGAAAGCCACCTTCATGAAATTCTTTTAAAGGATTACTGGTTCTGTTCCTGGTTCCTTCAGGATAAATACACATATGTAAACCACGGTTCAATACTTCTTTCATCCTGTCTAAACTTTTCTTCCTGCTTTCGGGGTCTTTACGGTTTACCAATACTGATCCTCTTGAATAATACCAGCCAAACAAAGGAATTTTGGCAAAGCTTGCTTTTGCTATTGTTTTATTTGCACCTTGTGTATAGGGTGAAGAAAGAGGTACATCGAGTAATGCATTATGATTAAAGGTGACAATGTAATTTTCTCCCGGGGTAAAATTTTCTTTGCCTTTAATGGTAAGGGGGCACCCCACTAATGGCAACCAAATATTCATCCATAACCTTGATAGTTTATGAAACCATATCATTCCTTTTGGTTCAGGAAGCAATGAGGTTAATAAAGAAGGAATAAGAAAAATAAGAAAGGTAACAATGAAAATAATAATAGCCCATATGGCAAAAATCCTGGCAAAAATATCTTTAATAATCTTCATGAAGTGTTTTATTGCAGTGCAATTTAGGGTGGTTTAAATTTTCCAGTCAACAGGACTTAATCCTTCTTTTACAAGATACTCGTTTGTTTTAGAAAAATGTTTACAGCCAAAAAACCCCTTATCGGCAGAGAAAGGGGAAGGATGTGCGGCTTTGAGTACATGATGTTTGGTTTCATCAATGAGTATTTGTTTTTCCTGGGCAAATTTTCCCCATAAAAGAAATACAACCCCTTTCTTTTCATCAGAAATTTTTTTGATAACCGCATCGGTAAACTCAGCCCATCCAATTTTTGAATGACTCATTGGTTCGTTTGCTCTTACTGTTAATGATGCGTTTAAAAGAAATACTCCCTGGTCGGCCCATTTGGTCAGGTTACCGCTTTTGGCATTCATCCCTATTCCAATATCACTTTGTATTTCTTTATAAATATTAATTAAGGAGGGCGGAGGAGGTACACCATCCTGAACAGAGAAACATAGTCCGTGTGCCTGCCCCGGTCCATGGTAAGGATCCTGGCCCAGTATTACCACTTTTACTTTGTTAAATGGAGT
>RXJG01000006.1:178052-206444 GCA_003963365.1 Sphingobacteriales bacterium | reverse complement strand
CCAGCTTGATTCAATCTTTACATCCATCGGTTTACTTTTTTATAAAAATACAAAAGCCCCGCATATTGCAGGGCTTTTGGTGATCCCGACACGATATTTAAACCTCTTGCCGGCACTGTCTTTTATGCTTTTGGCTTTTGGCCTGGCTTTGTGATCGGGTTTTTCTTTTCCCGATTCGAACGCCTTTTTTATATCTTTATATAACGAACTACACAACTTTTTTTTATGGACTTTGGAGAAGAATTTTTAATACCTGTTTTACAAAAGCTCAACCAAAAAGTTGATTCAGTTAAACTCGTAGTAGATAACCGGGCTCTCATGGTCAGGTTAAAAATTCTTGAATCAGAAAACAAACGCTTAAAGCATCGCCTCATCAAGCAGGAAAAATTAATAAAGAACTATTCGCAATTACTCTCCCCCGTTAGATTTTTTAGAAGATTATTTGCTTCCAAAAAGACCAATTAAACAAGCACCAAAAATCTACAATAATGTTCACCTTAAATTCTTCCATAGTAAATAATTGTGTTGTTCCCGATGTCAAGCAGTTGGCTTAGCAAACCGTTATTATTAAAACTTATTCGCAGCTTTTATCGGTATAACATATAGTTGTTATAAAAAAGTAAATCATATAGATTTATTACTTTAAACATTTTTGAAAAGAATACTGCCAGGATAAAAAACCGGCAACTGCATTCTTCTCATACAAATTCATTTGCTCTAGATCTTTGTACCAATTAGCCCATCCAAAGCTTTTTTTTGTTTTAAGCGAAACTGCAGGAATAGCGTAATATTTAGTTTCAGAGCTAACTAATCCTGCACTTACAAGTTTTAAAATAATTCCAGCAACTGTATTATCGGCTGTCCTTCTTAAAAGTTTTGCTGTCAATGTCACATTTGTTTCTTGTTGATCAACAGTAATATCTTCGGTAGTATAACCTTGTTTAATGTCAAGCCCTTTCTCTTCCACTTCTTTATACCCTTTTTTCATGTAGTTATATTCTATTTCAGTAGTTGCCTGTGTAAATGCTGTTATGCTACTAACGGTAATGAATAAAGTAAAAATGATCTTTCTCATTGTTCATTTATTGTTTTGGTTTTTGAATTTTATCTTTATGCTCAGCTACTTTAGTCAATTCATTTCCTGGTGTATAAACAGAAGTACTTCTACCAGCTTTTTTTATAAGCTCTTTTTTGGATTGCCAAGTAAAGATTCTGTCTCCGGGTAGCTTGTAGTTGGTGCCATTTATGTTATTATACACATTTAATAAATCAAACTGAAGTGCATCAGAAATTTTATACAATTCCAATGTATCAACTACTTGCTGTGTATATAAGGTTTTAATTCTTTCTGGTGATAATGCTGTTAATTGTGATAATTCTTGAATACTTATTCCAAAGTCATGTACGAAAGCTTCAATTAACTTTCCCCAATGTAAACTGGCTGCATTTTGTATTTCCATACTCCCTTTACCTGTTACTACCCAAGCTATGTTCAGAAAAGGGTATTTTATGGAAATAATTTCAAGCTTATCGCTTCCAATAGAAGAATTATTACTTAAAAATGAATTTGACAGTCCAGTTTTTTCATAAAATTTTCTGTAAGTAATTCCCTTAAAATCAAGGAATTGCTTGATTCTTTCTTTAGCAATGTTCACTTTGTATAAAAATTTTTATCAAAAAATGTTTTTTGTATAAATATTTTCTCCATATTTGTCCCCGGAAGCCAGTCTTGAACAGGCAGGCACCAATGGAGATACAGTGAAAAAGTTCTTTTGCTACCAAGCATAAAAAAAATTATCCTCCCCGGTACCGGCGGCAAATGGTTTGCGCCTGTAGCCAACAGTACTACGAGGGTAATAGGTCTAACGTATCTCCAAATAAATTAGACTGTCTGTTCAAACTTCCTAAAAGGGGGCTTCCTGGTTAACTCCGGTGAGGCCCCTTTTTATTTAAACCCGAAAGATAATAAAAAAATAATTGCATTGTCAATAGCCACTATGTGGTATTAACAGCATGTTATGAGCAGCACAACAAAACAAATAGCCTCAGTGAAGAATGATCAACCGGTTATACCGATTGACTATAAAGAAAAATATCGTAAAACACTCGAACAATTAGTTGAGGCAAGAGAGCAGATAAGAGCACATCAGCAAATTGATACCAGACCAACAACAACTCAGCATAGGGCCGAAAACGGTGTGGCGCAGAGTGTGCAACCAGCCAGAGCATTATCGCCAGAGCTGGCCGAAGTAGTAAGAAGGGAAGCTTGGAATTATTTATCAAGCTTCCCTTACCACACCATCCAGTGTGTAAACGTGGGCAAAGCTGCGGAGTTGTTATGTGTGGAAGAAGATACCGTTCGCACTTACATCAAGTGTGGAAAGTTAGCAGCGAGTAAAGTGGGTAAGGAGTATCGCATCCGCATTTTTGATTTGCAACAGTTTTTAGATGCAACGGCGGTGGTAAAAGTAATGCGCAAACGTAAACACAATATTGCTTCCTAACCTTCCCAATAAACAATGCACATGGAAAAAATAGAGATCACACAGGTTATTGACAAACTGCAGGATAAACTGTTTAACATGAAACGCTCTATAGAAAGAGCCGGCCCTTTCACGGCTGACCAGGAAAGTAACTTAAAACTCCATAGCGATGACATGCTAAGGCTTGCAGATAAAATACGTGACCGCCTTTACAAATACAGAGTTGAACTATACGAAAAATCCAGACAATGAAACAACAGGTATCACCATCACAATTAGACAGCTCACTGGTAAAAGCTTTACAAGCATTACCATTTATTGAGCACTCAATGAATCATTATGAAAACCTGATGCGTAAAATAATTGCAGATGGTAAGAAAGGTACAGCCCGGGGAAGAATAGTAGCAGAAAATCTTGCCCACTACTATGCACAGTACGCTGACCTGATGGCCGAAATCAACATACTTGAAACAGTTATATCAATTGGTCCTCCATATATTTTGTATAACGGACTGCAAACGTAGTTAGTATCTAAATCGCTTAACGGAGGCACTGCTGTATCTACAGCAGTGATTAAATAGAGAAACACGATTAAAGGCAACCGGTGATATCTATCACTGGTTTTTTTAGAAGCTCTTTTAAAATGATGCAGTGGTGAAATAGCAGACACCCGTCCGGTTTTTCCAGCGGAGTATTACATGGTAACTGATCAAACCATGTCTGAACATACTATAAAGGTTCAAATCCTTTCTGCATCACTCAATCGCAACGTGGAGAAGCGGTCATCTCGCTGGGCTCATAACCCGGAGATCGTTGGTTCGAATCCAACCGTTGCTACTCATGGCGTTGGATGGTTAACAAGACCCGCTCAGCAATGGGCGGGCATTTTTAAAATTGGTTTATGACGGCACTCGAAAAAAGATTACATACAGCAGAGAAGAATTTACACAGCCTGGTATTACTTACTGACCAACTGATTGAACTGCTGGAGCTGTACGATAAAACGCCATCAAGCATTAACAGGCATAACCTGGCCATGAAGAAACGTGAGCTTCAAACATGGACTTCAAAATACTGGCTTGTTACCGGCAAACAAAAACCGGTAAAACCAACAATACAACAATCATCACTTTTTAATAATTGGGCAAGATGAAAAAACCGTTTCTGTTATTATACCTATTGTTCTTTTTAGCGAGTTTATTAAATACCGGCTTTCAAATAGCCTTTGCATTTAGACATACGAATTCGCTGGCTATAATTTTTCATTGCTTCCTGGCTATCGGTTCATTTATCGGCGCTGTATGTATATTCTTAATCATCCGTGAACGCAAGTGGTAGCCGTTGTAAAAAATATTAATCCCTATCCCTCATCGGTGGCCATACTCACCGGTGCCCCGCAGGAACTCGTTACACACCGGGAGCTGCGCTATGAATACCATACTAACCGAAGCATTAAAGCCTGGAGCGTTTACTTTTTGTTAAAATCTTTAACCACATCAGGAAAAATACAAAACTGGAATCGGCAAATTCCTCGCTTAACATACTGGTGCCAATGCAATGAAAAAACATTGCGTAGTAGATTAAATGAATTAATAAGATTAAAACTAATTGAGTTAACTGGCATTCGCGGTGATATTGTATTAACCTCATTTAAAAAAGCAGCCGATATACTCGGCATTCAATATACAGGCACGTATAATATTAACTATAACCCCACTACACACAATGGTAATCAAATTTTTCAATACCTCTTAAGAGGAGAGGAGATTCGCCACAATCAGCAAACTCAGCTCGAAGCACTTCGTTATAAGCTGGACAAAAATCCTTCACTTAAAAATAACCTGCACCTGATGCTTAAGCAGCAAGGCGCCGATGATCGTAAGCTCAGCAATGATATTGCTTACTTCCAGGCACAACTGCTCATACTTCAGAAACGGTTATTTAAAGAAGGGTCAGAACTCTTGAGCTATGTAATGGAACTACGGGCCGACATTAACCGCAGCTGCTGCGGTATTAAACAACAACACAACTACCTGTCTGCACAAAGTGTAAGCTACATGAAAAAGCGGCTTCGCAATCTTAAGCTGTGTAACATACAATCCGTAATAATAGAGAGTGCCACCCGCAGCCGTTTATATGTGCCGGATGGCCTTGATAAAAAAAGGGACGGTTACAAATGGTTAGGTAAAAAGAAGGCCACGGCGTGGCGCTTATGCGATCAGGTAACGTTTTTATATGAAAGCAATTTGCAACCCAAACAGCGGGAAACGAGAAAAGCGGCTTAATTTTTTTTGCCCTTTCGGCCCAGTGTAAAAATTGTTATCTACAAAAGTGGATAGTACTCAGTGTTAAACATTTTCCAGTATTGCCAGTTCCCTTGTTTTATCAGGAGACGTTCTAGAACGTTCTAGAGTGGCGGCAAACGAAAAAATCAACATAAACCCATGACCCCAAAAACAAACGAGCTTCAGAACTACCTGCGATCCTCAGAGCATTTGAACAAAAAAGCTGCTTCAGATGGCAACTTAAAACACTTTTTACTCCCTTTCTTTTGCTTCAGGCTCTACGTTCGTTACAAAAACAAAAAGAAACCGGTCCATCTGTACGGCAACGAGCATCAATGCACCTACTACCAGTTGCAAACTGGCCGGGTACCACATATCGAACTTAGTCAAACCAAAGGTTACACAGATTTGATTCGGTATGTGGAAGAAAAAATCAAAGGCAAATACCTCACCGCCATCATTTACCGCCGCACCGGTGATCACAGCGACTTTAATATCGAATGCCGCAGGTACAACGAGGCCGGCCAGCTGGAAAAATGCCAGGACCCGGTAATTGATCCCGAAGTAGATAAACGAATTCTCTATTACTATTTTAAAAATGGCGAGCTGCAGCTGCAGTATATCAACCCAAACAATGAAGATTTCAAAATTAATCTATAATTAAAATTCATTTGACAGATGGAAGTGTTATCAACAACTGACTATAAAATTTTTAAATTCATCAGCAGTAACAGAGAGGTGCATAAAGCGCATGTTCAGAAACTATTGTTATCAATACAGCAAAAAAATATGCTGCACCTGAATCCAATTATTGTTAACAGTAGGATGCAAATAATAGATGGGCAGCACAGATTGGCCGCAGCAAAAAAATTAAAGCTTCCAATCTTTTACCAGGTAGCCGACGTCACCAACAGTGATATCTCTGTACTTAATACAAACAAGAAAAATTGGGTATTAACGGACTACCTTAATTTCTGGCATGGTGAAGGCAGAGCAGAATATAAAAAGGTTTCTAAATTTATAACGCAGCATCCGCAAACACCTCTTACAGTTACACTGGTAATATTAACCGGTTTAAAACATTCCGCTGGTTATTTGAATGACTTTAGAAATGGTAATTACATTTGCGAAGGTTATGATGAAGGCATAAAATTTATTGAGCAGGTAAAATTGTTAGAGGAATTTGGCGATTTCGTTTTCAGTTCCACTTTTTTACGTGCATTTATGAGAATATACCGTCAGGAAAGCTTTAACATTGACCGGTTTATTAAACAAGTACAAAAGCAACCCCGGAGTTTTGTTGTATGTATATCAGAGAAACAGTACATAGAAATGTTCACTGAACTATACAACTACGAAATTTCTGAAAAGAACCGGGTCTATTTCAGAAAATAAATTCCTCACCTTTTAAATGTGTGCAAAATGACAGAATTAAAACTGGTACCACTCAGTGCCATTTATCCCATCAGCAATTACCGGGACGTAAATCCCCCTTCAGTAAAAGATGCTGATGTAATTGAACTCAGCGAATCCATTAAAAAAGACGGTGTACTGCAGGCTGTATTGCTGCGGCCACATCCTAAAAAGAAAGATGATTACCAACTCATCTTTGGCCACCGGCGCCTGATGGCTGCAGGCCTGGCCGGACTCTCATCCATCCCCGCCAATATAAAGGATGTTGATGATGATGACATACTGGAGCTGCAGGTTACCGAAAACATGCAGCGAAAAGATGTACATCCCATTGATGAAGCTGTGGCATTTAAATCCCTGGTGGATAATAAAAAATATTCCACGCAGGAAATTGCTGCCCGTTTCGGCAAAAAGCCCGAATACGTTGCACAGCGAATAAAGCTGAATGATTTAATCCCGGAGCTGCAAAAAGATTTTAAAGAAAACAAAATGCTCCTTGGCCATGCTATACTGCTATGCCGGTTAACACCGGACCTGCAGAAGGAAGCAAAAAAGCAAGCCAGTGGTCATTCATTCATCAATGAAAGTGTTAAGGAAGTTGAAGACTGGATTAACGAATCAGTAGTGCAGGACCTAAGTAAAGTTTCCTGGAAACAGGATGATGCAACTTTATTTCCGCAAGCTGGTGCCTGCACTACCTGTAATAAACGAAGCGGTGCCGGCAATTTATTATTTGCTGATGTAAAGCAGGACAACAGGTGTTATGACAATAATTGTTTCAATACCAAAAAAAACCTGCAGTTTATTGCTACACTTAATGAGGTTATTGAAACAAAACCGGAGCTGCATCTTTTAAAAGAGGCATACAGTACAATGCATCCGTCGGTAAACAATTTTGTGCAAAAGATGAAGCTCAAAATTTTGAAAGAATACGATGACTTTAAAACTTCTGATGATTATATTGATTACCAAATTAAAGCAAAAGGAATCTACCTCAATGGCTATCACGAAGGGAAGGAAGCAACTATCTATCTCAAAGGTAAAAAGGCCGTTGCTAACAAAAAAAATGGCAATGCATTTGCAGCTAAAGAAGATCCTGCACAAGTTATTGCCGGTATAAAAGAACGATTAAAAAGAAAGGCTGAACTGGATGATGAAAAAGTACATAGTCGCATACTGGAAGCATTAAAGGATCACTCCACACAAAAGCAGGTTGATGCCAAAATGAAAACGCTTCCGGAACCGGAAAGTGTGGCTTTACTATACATTTTATGGAATCAATTAACATGGATGTCGAGAGATAAAATGCGGAAGCTTTTAAAAATTAAAGAAAAGACTCCAGCAGATCTTTATAACTCACTGCTTGCTTTAAGCCAGGGCGAAGTGGCTTTACTCATCCGGATTATTATGCTGGATAAATATGCCGGTACCTCACCTGAAAGTGATAATGGTTACATCATTCAAAAAATGGCACGCAGTTATACTGATTTCCCTTGTAAACAATTTGATGAAGAACAGGCTGCTGAGCGTAAAGCCCGGGAAGAAAGAGCAGCGGCACGCATCAGCCAGTTACATGCATCAATAAAACCAAAGCTTGCGCCCAATGCAAAAAAAATTGCATCCGGTGCAAAGAAGTTGCCGAAAAAAGGCAATAAGAAAAAAGCAGCGTAACCTAAAACTTACAATATAAAACTTTCAATTATGGCAAACGTAAAAGTGTATATCAATTTAGAAAACTCAATGGCACTGCTCGATGATGGAATGGATGAACCCGATTCATTCCCATTCGACTATATGGCCACTGAAGATGGCATGCTGGTACTGGCCGACATTGTGGATGATCCTAAGGCAACCGACAAAAAAGCTATCCAGGTTAAATGCCAGGTACCAATGCAGAATGTAACCTATATCCGTTATGAATATGGCGATAAACCACCTGCAGAACAGAGCCGTATTATTAAACCAGATTTTGGAATTCTAAAACCTGAATAGCATGGCAGCCATAAACCTGCGCAACTACACTACCGAAGTACCGGCAAGCAGATCTATTGAAAATATAGAAAACCTGCTGGTACAATTCGGTGCTACCAACATCATGAAAGAGTATGAAGCCGGCAACTGTGTAAGCATCAGCTTCCGGCTGATAGTACAGAATCATCCATTTGCTTTTAAGTTACCGGCTAAGGTGGCGCCGATATTTAAGTGGTTGCGCAAAAACAAATCAAAAGGTGACGCAAAGCGTCAGCAGGCCCAGGCAGAACGTATTGCATGGAAACACCAGCATGAACTATTACACATGCAGCTTACCAGCATAGAGCTGGAGCAAGCGGATATGATGCAGGTGTTTCTTCCCTACGTGTACGATGTGGCCAGTAACAAAACATTTTACGAACAATTAAAAGAAGGAAGCTACAAAGCACTGCTTCCGGAAGGGAGGTAAATATGGACTTCGAAAAAATAAAAGCAATAGCTCATTGCTGTGTAAGCAGAAAGCCATTAGCTGACAGCAAATATTTAAATGGAATTGTAACCAACTACAAAGCTACCTGGCAATTTCCTGTAGGTGGCAATGTGATCACAAAAGAATATGGCAGGGCCATGGCATTTGTACATGATGATCATGTGGGTTGTAAACAAGAAGAAATAATTGAGGTAGTAGAGTTTAAAGAGGACACCATTATTTATCACCCGGTGGCAGAGCTGGAAGAGTTTCCAAAGCCCATTAATCCTTTAATGAATTAAAGCTAATGGCAAAAGCACCGTTAAATAAATAGTTTTTTCTAACAATTAAATATATAAAAAATGAAAATCAGAGCGAAGATTGAAATTGCTTCAGTAAGCAAGAATGAGTTTGGTGAAATAGTAATTGCCCGAGGTGTCCATGGTGGCGACACAAATGTGAAAGATAATACATTTTCTGCAGCAACACCTTACCTGCATCTGGATATGAACGTGAACAATCCAGATGCAATTGGAAAATTAGAGCAAGGTAAAAAGTATTATATAGACTTTACTGAAGCTCCTTAAAATGATCTAGTTGGCTTGGCACTATCAGTTATTTTGGCTGGTAGTGCTTTCGCCAAAATGACAAAACATTTTACGAACAATTAAAAGAAGTAAAATAATATGCCATATTTTATTGACGCTATAGAATCAATTGTTGTTACTACTAATTTAATTGATGATTTAAACTCTCGACTATTTTGGCATGAAGGTCATGTTGAATTTCATGACTATGATCAGTTGTCTCCACTTTTTGGTAAAATTAAAGAGCTTAGAATTTTTGTAAAACACGAGAATAGTCTAACAATTGCAGCTTTTCAGTGTGGTCAAATTATAGCCAAACACAAAATGTTATGTGCTCTCGACGGTAACACAGGTGCAGTATTTCAACCAAGAAAATTTTAACATAAAAAAGTACTATCATGTTTTTTCAAATCAAACTTACAGATAAAGCTTTTAAAACTTCACCAGATGCTGGCCACCCCGATTGTCTATGTAGCCGTTGTGGTAACAACATTAATAGCGAGGAACTTCCTTATCGATGCTTTACAATAAATAACGATGGTCATGTGGATGAACAAACGACAGAGTACCGGTATTGTGAAGCTTGTCAGAAAGCTGCAGGTTTTATATTTAACGGACTTCCAATGCCTGATAGCTTTGAAGGAGAAGAAATTGAATTATCAGAATGTCTCAACTGCGGCAGCATCTGGTCACCGGGCACAGAGGAACATGACTTCCAACGATGCAGTGCCTGTGGCTGGCAGCCAGGAATGCCTGTGGATGATTTTGAAGAAGACGATTAATAATCTATAAAATTTAAACAATGATATCACTCAACGGTAAAACAAAACTTAACAACCGGTCACTGTATATATACTGGACCGGCCAGCATGCGGAGCATGTGGCAATAAACGCAATAGAAATGCCAACCATTAGTCCCCTGCATCAATCAATTCAAAAATGGTTGCAAACTGCAAAGAACTTCCCGTTAAGCGGTAGTAACTATGTTGGCTATAAAGAAGTGCTGGGTGGTACTGCAGAAATAATCTGGATGAAAAAATCTACCTTTGCAGTAATTAAAACCGGTCACATCTTCGAAAGCACAACTAATTTACTCAAAAAGAACAAAGCTATCGGTAAGCAAAAAAAAGAAGCTCCTGTTGTTACGCAACTGGACGAAGAGCGATTAACAGTATTGCGTCATGTTAACATTAGCGAGCAGGCTTATCTTAAAGCCTTAAACAATTATCTCCGTTCAAAAAAGAAACGCCGGCAGTAAATGATTTTACTCAAACTGGACCGCTCGCATGTACAGCATGTGAAGCAATATTTTTTTCCATTCATTCGCCTGCAGGCAGATACCCGGTTAAATAACCTGGCACATGCACAGATCATGAGCGATGAATGGTTAACAGCATTGACGGTAAATAACATCACCGAAGAAATTATGCTGCAGTTTGAAAAAAAAATAATCAACACCACATCCCGCAACATCACTTTTAAATTATCAACAGCACAGGCCATTGTGTTTTATAAGACACTATTATCATTACCGCTCCCGGCACAACAGATATATTTAAACACACTCCGCAACAATATTATT
The DNA here is from genome assembly GCA_003963365.1 of Sphingobacteriales bacterium. Classification (GTDB taxonomy): domain Bacteria; phylum Bacteroidota; class Bacteroidia; order Chitinophagales; family Chitinophagaceae; genus AWTP1-9. Next base: position 195,654 of record RXJG01000006.1, on the reverse strand, counting down.
GAGATGCTGGACCTGCAGTTGATAAAAACAAATTCGTACCAGGCAACAAAAAATAAGGCACTGCAAATGCCTGGAGAAACTAATGAGGAATTTTATTTTGATTACGAATAAATAATTTTCTATATTAGTGCTGTTAAAACAGGCGCAACTGTAACAATGAATCAGTGTGCCTGTTTTTTTTATACCCAAAGCTGTCAGATCATCTGCCTCTTTATTGGTTTAATGCTGCTTATTTGCACCCCTCTGACCGCTAAAAATATACTTACCAACACCGCCATCTATCCGTTTGCAGACCGAATCAGTACCGCCAGCTGGTGCGATTCCGTAAAATCAATGCTTAGCAAAGGAAACAGGCCTCTTTCAGCACATAATTATCCGTCCATCAATTACATCGTTCCGGCAACTATTCCATTAAATCGAAATAAAATGCCTCCACCCTCCAAAAAACCATCCCGCTTGGATATTTACCTGCAGGATGTGATGATCATTAGCGGTTGCAGTGCTGCAACCGCCAGCCGAAAAATAAAACAGGTAAAGGATGCCCTGGGTAAAAAAGAAGTGCAACGGGTAACCATTAAAGAATACTGCGATTATTACGGCTATGATTACAGCGATATCCTGATTCAATTAAATCTTATCTGATGTTCAGGAAAAGATATTATTTACTTTTTCTCAAAAGCTTTGGAGAAAAAGATTTAAAGAAACCAAAGATTGGCATGCCCATGTATCGAAGTGATGGTAGGTTTTATTACGGTCCGCAATTGATGGATGAATGCCTGATGTACGGGTGGCAGGCTTACTGCTGGTATTATACATTCAAATTGTTTGGTAAACGTTACAATAAAAAATTATTTGCATATAAAAACCCGAATGGTATTGTCATCATCCAAAAAATTTATTAATAAGCATGGAAAGAATAGTTAACGGTTATTATGCTGATCCCAACAGTACAAGGGACTTAGTAAACATTTCTCCAGAGGAGTTTGCTTTAATTGTTGAAGCATTACAAATGATGTATAATACTATAGACATACTGATGATGGCAGATTCGTCAGAAAGAATGAACATGGCAAAATTAAGTTTAACAATACAAAATAAAGACGTTGAATTTCCTGAACTAACTGATGGAGATGTTGTTTACTTGTTTGGCGAAAAGCAAGGCATCATATATAACATTCTGAAAGAAATAAATCAACCCTATCCTGGTGCAACATATTAAGCTGCATTCCTTCCAATCCTTCCATTCCCATCAAAATTATCCACAGCAATAACCGCCGGGTGTGAATTTAGGCCAAAAGTTCATGCCCAAACCGGAAAACTATGCCACCGAAATAGGAGGAATCCTCGGCGGTATCACGGCTAAGCTTTTGAGTATTGAACTGTTTCACCTCTTTGAGATCGCATTATATGCTTTTATCGGTGCCAGTGTTGGTGAAGGAGTAAAAGAAGCGGTTAAATACTATAAAGAGCATAAGAACAAAAAGAAAAAACAATGAAGGGTAGTACAATCGGCATCCTGGTATTTGGTGGCATCGCCTACGCAGCCTACCGTTCCTGGAACATTCAGAAATCGGTTACCATGTTTGAATACTCATTCAGTCATGTATCCGTACGAATGAGCGGCCTTACACCCGTTGTTACCTTCAGCCTCAACATATACAATCCCAATAAAACCGGCGTACCGGTTGATAATATACTCGGTGAGGTATTTTACAGCAAACAAAAAATTGCCAGCTTTAAAAATATTGACAGCATTAAGCTGGCTGGTAATGAAGCAAAGAGCATACAAATGCAGGCCCGTATTAACCTCTTTAACGTGGCCAGTTCATTGCTAAATAAAACTGGTGATAAGACAGTTATGTTTGGTGGCTTGCTTAAAACACCTTTTTTCGATCTGCCTTTTAATTACTCACAAAAATTATCGGCCACTGTTAGCGGTATTGAAGATGAAGCAGAAGAAATAGGCAGCATCTTTCAAAAGATGTTGCACCGCCATGGCATTACCGCCGAACAGAGGAAAGCTATTATGAAACGCATTAAAGATCGTTTCCATCACAGGCACATGCATGATTCACATTTCGCACATACAAACTTTAAATATGGACAAGCTCTTTAACCCAGTAAAAACGGGTTATGATCCCCGCAACCGTCCGGTCTTCATTTGTGAAAATGAAGATGGAAGCCAGTTTGTTTACAAACCCGGTTCCGGTTTCAAAAGTCGCAGCTTCCTTAATGAGGATGCAAGAATCGAGACAATTTTTAACCGTCAGGTTGCTTGCGGCCACGCCCATGCATTTTATGAAGAAGGAGAAAGAGAGGAGGCAGAAAAGTCGCCTGAGTTAGAAAGCGGTAAAGACTAAAAGCAAACAACTGATGAAACGATACCAGGTAGGGTTAATCCGTCCGCCTCAAGTGCAGTATGATGAGGTTACCCATAAGGATGGCGATACCGGCGATATCATTTCAACAGTGTTATACGGCGATAAAAAAGCAGCCTGGTACACTGAAAAGTTTGCACAAACGCTGAAAGGCAAAACGCTCTTTGAAACCTGTCGCAACATCTGGGAATTTGTAAAAACACAAATCCCTTATGTACTGGACCCAAAGCCCTATCAGGACATTAAAAGTCCCGGGCGACTTTGGCAATTAAAACAGGGTGATTGTAAATCATTCTCTGTTTTTATTGGAAGCTGCCTCAAGAATTTAAAAATTCCATACGGCTACCGCTTCGCCAGTTACGACAGTGCCGATCCTACGCCAACCCATGTATATGTATTTGTACCACTGGCCACCGGTGGCGAAATAATACTGGATGCTGTATGGAGCGGACCATTTAATACGCAAAAGCAATACACCCATAAAATTGATAAGATGGCTGTAGTAAGATACCTCGGTAATACCGACAAACATATCCCCGGAGTTTTGAAGATCACCAAACCGGTGGATGAAATGAGTGAGGGCGAACTGGACCTGTTACTGGCCAGGCAGCGCATTGAGATTGATAAAGCCAATGCCATGCGGGTCGGCATACATGGAATTGAAGGTTATGACGAAGCCTTAAAAACAGTTAACCATTGTTTACGCAATATTGATAATCCTGCTGTCATCAGTGGCATTGGCGATGAATTTATTGCCGGTGGCCAGGTGGGCAAATTAAAAGTCGGCAAATTCCTTAAGAAAGTCGGTAAGGGAATCGCCAAAGGCGCGAAAGCTCTGGTTAAAGTAATTACGTTGCCCCTGCGCATGGTGGCTAAAGGAGCCATGGAAATATACCTACCCAAAGCGGCCCCGTTTTTTCTGTACCTCTTTGCAGCTAACCCGGACAAGCTCCCCGACGTTATGAAGCGTAAACGTAAAAAAGCTGAGAAGTTTAAAAAGTTTGTGGTGAATGGATTGGGTATGCGGGAAAAACACTTCATGGCTATTATCCGTAACAACCTTACTAAACGCCTTGGTAAACAACCGGAGTCCTACCTGGCTGATATGCTAAAAAAACGTATAAGCGGTATTGGTAATCCCAAGGCAGCACAACGCCAGGCTGCAGCTATTAGTGGAAGCAAAACCAAGCCACGCAACTTAAGGCCAAAAGCAGTTCGTAATTATAATAGCACTTTAAAAAATCATATCGCCCCGTCTTTAACAACCCGTGCACAGGTAGCAGCTTTTCAAAACTGGGCTAACGAAAACAAGGGTCTTTCGTTAAAAGTAGATGGCATTATCGGACCACAAACAAAAGCTGCACTGGTAAAATATGGTACCGAGTACCAGAATAAAGCGATGGAGATGCCATTAGCTAAGCTACAGGCAGATCCTAATGTTACACTTACTGCCGATGATGATGCGGATACCGATACTGGCGATAAAGGTGGAGTCATAGTGAATAAGGCTAATATGGCCCTGCAAACATTTCAGGAAGGCAAAGAAACCTTTTCAAAAGTAGCTTCAAAAATTGCCAGTGGTGATCTGATCGGTGGCGCCATTGCTGCCATCAGCTGGCTCATCAGCAAGATAAGTGCCTTGGTTAAGAAAGGTGACAAAATGGAGCCTATCACCGCTCATGATTTTCCCGATGTGGAAAGAGATGCATCCAACACATTTGAATGGCAGGACATGCACCAGGATTACAGTAACCTGAATACAGATCAGAAAGCTGCAGTAAAAGAAACAGCTACAGAGATCATGGAAGAAAAAGTGCCTCCGCAAAAGGTATATGAAGTAGTACAGCAGCGATTGCCTGACTTAAATCAATCCCAGGCAAAAGAAGTAGCTGAAGAAATTATTGAAGGCCCGGAAGCATTGGATGAAAGCGAAGGACGTACGCTGGCCAATGATATTAAGAAGGATGGATGGAATACCAGTGGCGAAGATCGCATTAAAGAAGAAAATGGTGGCGGTAACAGAGGTTTCTGCCATTGTTAATAAAGCTAAACAATCAATTGCATCACTAAAAAAAGTTCCTCATGGCAAAGAGAAAAGTTTCCGGAATCGGCGCAATAGATCGCCAGTTAGCAGCAACCCGGAAAAAGATTCAGGCGATCAAACGCAAAGAATCTGAAAAGAAAAGAGCAGCCGCTAAAATGCGCAAGCTGCATAGCCTGAAAGGTCAGTTGAAAAGACTGAGCGGCCGTAAGAAATAACGGTAAGGCTATTGATCAAATGACAGATAAGTGTAGCAAACTGTGCAATGATTGCATCACACAATTTTAAAACAAAATGGCAAAGTTAAATTTCTCAAAAGTAGCCTCTACGGTTATGAAAAAAGCGCCGGGTTTAATGGCCGGTGCAGTAGCCAGCAATTTTGTTGCAACTCAAATTAACAAAATGAGTGGCGGCAAAGCAACACCAATGGTAACAGCAGGTGGTGTAATCATTGCTGGTGCGCTGATCCCTGGTTTACTGGGTAGCAGCAAAAAAGACGATTTCTTCCACTCAGCATCTGAAGGTATGATGGCGCAGGGTGCCGTAATGCTTGCAAAAGCATTAAACATCCCGGGCATGAGTGGTACTACTGGAATGGATTCATTAACCGGTGCAGTTGAAGATAGCCTGACTGGTACTGAAACCTATGACAGCATCAGTGGTAACAGCCAGGATTAATATCCTGCATCAATCGTTGCTGACAACCTATGACAAAACAAAAAATTGCATCACAACAATTATTTAAAAAATGAAACTCATAAATTTCTTACTGGCCTTCACCGCAATGTTTGCATTATCATTCATCGGTGTACAGGCATTTAATGTTGAGCCGGGCACAGCTGCAACTGTAGCATTTGCTATTGTACTTACCGGCACATATTTAGCAAACAAATTCAAACTTACAGGCATTGCCGGTGCCTATGTTGGTGCCGTTAAAATGAATGACGGTGAAACAGGCATACAGGTAATAAGCCAGGAACGTGACCGGGCAATCTACGAACACAACAGTTCTCAAAAACGTTTTGAAGGTAAAGCAATGACACCTTCATATTTGCGACTGGAGGCCACGATTAAAAACTCTGTTAACAGCTTCCAGTTTAAAACCTTTGAAGGCGACGGCGCAACCGTTTATGCAACTGAAAAAAGGCTTGATCGTAACGATGCATTCATCGCTACACAGCTTGCAGTAAAGTTGTTACAACAGGATGTTGCCAACGCAAAAACAAGTGGCCGTCTGCATTCCTATCCTAATCTTACAGCATTTACTGCTGCACAAGCTACGGACCTGGAAGCAATCTATAACGGTTATCTGCAGTTCACGATTAACCGTGTTAAAAAGTTTGTAGCGCTGGATACTTATCGTTTCCTGAATGTGCCAATCACACAGCAGTCAGCTTTAACGAACAGGGATTCGCTTGACTACAAAACTGGCTTCCAGAAATTAACACCACAGGTAGTACTGGATGGTAGTGGTACTAACGAACTTGAATTGTTCTTCCCAACCTATGCAGGATGGGCAGGAGCTTCAGCCGTTGCTGGTACAGAACACCGTGTAGTATTATTCCTGCGTGGTTTCTTAGTAACAGGAGGTTCTCAGAACTCTTAATAATTCTTTGCACACACACGCTTCATCTGTCACGGTCTCCCGGTAACGGGAGGCCCTACAGTGAAGTATAAATGAAAAGAAAATGTCTTCTCAAACTTTTCCCATAAAGCGTTCAGAAACGATACAGGTGCCGATCAATAATGTAAACGTGAGCAAGTTTCAGTTTACTGATAATGAAACTATCCTGGACAGCATCAAAGTAAAGGGTATTATCATTCATACTGAATCAGTATCTACCACATTTGAAGGCAAAACAGTTGTGCCAAATACTATTCAGAAAAAAGCATTTTTAACGTTGGCAGATAAAAAACAAAAGCAGCACATCAAACGTCTGCCGTTGGAATCGTTTTTTGATGATCAGCGCTTTTTAAAGCCGCTGGATAACATCGAAGTAGACGTTCGTAAAAGTTTTATTGAACTGAACGATCGTGCTGGGTTAACTACTGATATGGCTTTCCTGGTAACATTCATCTTCGAAGAAATTTAATTATTGACAGATAAGCAACGTGTACAATGGCAATACAAGGTAAAGCGAATGTGCTGGAAATGGTAAGGATGATGAAAGCTCCTTACTGGCGCATTTACGAAACAAGAGATAAAGCGCAGAACGGCCAGCCAATTGCCACGGCTAACGAGGAACATGAGAACATGGGTATTGACGATAGCGTCAATATGCTAACCACCACACTCAACCGGCTTACTGCAGGCCAGTATGTTTTTAAAGCCTACGAAAAGCCGGCAGACAAAAGAGCCAGGGTGGATAGCATGATCGAAATTGAAAGCGGCCGGGATGTAAGTATTAGTGGTACCGGTAACGCTGTTTCGTTTGCAATAGAAGGTTTTGGTAATGTAACACCGGCAAACTTTGAACAGGCTATTGAATTCAAACACCAAAAGCTGCAGGAGAAATTAAAAGAAGAGGAGCGGATTAAAAAGCTGGAGGAAGAAAATAAGAATCTCAAAAAGCAGGTGAATGAATATGAATCCGGTTACAACAATGGCATACGTGGTATTGGTGCAGTAGTATGGAGTGTAATGCGCAATACACCGGCAGGTAAAGAAATAATGGGAATGGCCGGCCACTTTATGAAGCAGGCAAGAAACAATGCTGCAGCTTCACCTGGTGCGCAACCAAAAAAAGAAGAAGGTGAGTTTACTGATGCGGTAGTGGTTGATGAAGCTATGAGCGCAGAGGCACATAAGAGAATGGAAGCGGCTTTGGAATCCCTGGCAGAGGATAACGAGGAACTGATCCAGCAGCTGGAAGCTTTGGCGAAAATGAAAAAGGAAGATCCTGAAATGTTCCAGCAGGCAGTTGGTATGCTACAATAAATTTTTTGACAGATGAATTTGGATGATGCAAAAAAAGTACGGGACCAATTTACTACAGAGGAAAAACAGCGCATTGAAATCGCTGTTTCCCGGATCGCTAATAACAATCCTGAAGTAGTAAAACAACTGGAAGCACTGGCAGAGTTGAAAGAAAACAACCCGGTAAAATGGAAGCTGGGCTTAAAAGCACTAAAACTATGAGCCATATTGGTGATGTAATGAACGGTGAAATGCTCCTCAGCATACAACAGGAAAATAACAAGTTATTCTCAGAGCGTAGCTATGTAGCGCCTACGATCTTTGCATTAGCCAATAAGAATCTTGGTAATTACAATTATTACCGCACACTGGATGATGCAGCGCAAAAATATTTGTACCTGGAAAAACAAGGCGGTAAAAATATATCACCGGCAGGCTCATTGTCATTCCCCCGCTTTAATCCAAAAGCAGTTACCATTGGTATCAATGTTGATTTCTTTATACCAAACAGTAATAATAGATGGATAGGTGTTCCTTACGAAACATTCAAACAATACATTTACGGACGTAATCAAAAATTTGTCATCTGCCGTTTTACCAAAGTAAATGGCAGTGGAACCTACTACCTCATTTATAACGAAAATTATTTTGGAGCTGCCGCCACTGCTGTTAGCAAGTTATCCGACAATAAGCTTAAAGCACTGGATTCATTTCACCGGGAAGTTCAGTTGCTCAGGTATAAATACAATACACTGGCCACATTCCTGCGGGAAATGTCTAACCGTTCACTCTCACCGGTAGAACAGCAATCTTTCAACCGTGGTGTATTGTTGCTGGGCGAAATGAGAGAACAGATGCGTAGCATCAAAGGAATTGATATTACTTATTCAAAAGACGGCAACACTATAGGTGAACCGATCACTTTACTAACTATTGCCATTATAGCCATCATTGCAGCTGCAGCTGCCTGGACGATTACACAAATAAATATTGAGCGGCAAAAAACGAATAAACTCAACGCTTCTTATGACATGCAAAAATGGATTACTGAAGAAAAGATCCGCATAGCCAAAGAAGCAAAATCAGGTAATCTTACTGAAGGACAGGCACAGCAGTTAAATGCTAATCTCGATGAAGCAGCTCAATCAGCTACCGATACCATTAAACAAAATTCAAAAACCGGGGAAGGCACACAGAGCATGCTGTCATTGGCAAAATGGGGATTGATCACTTACCTGGCAGTAAACATTTTAAAAACTTTCAGATGAGCGGGAGACTAGTGCCATATAAAAGATATACCGAAGTGGAAACGGTTGGTAAAAGTAAAGAGTGGTCTGCCAATGGCTGTAACAGCTGGACCATGTATAATTCAGGTAATGTTAATGTTACAATTTTTAATGCATTAATACTGGGTCCCGGAGAAGCATTTTCTTCTCCATCTGAACACCCGGATGTTCAGGATTATAGTAAAGTGCCGATACATTTTGATTTGACTGATACATTGATTGAAGTATATCCTAACACATCACCAGGCGCAGCAATTAAAACAACTGAAATAGATGTGGTGCCGCCTGCTGATCCAAGGTTATTAATTTTTAAAAGTTTTATTCATTAATAAATGGCAAGGTTCGATATCGCAAAGGAATATACAAGTGACCTCGAAGGTGGATTCTGGAATGATCCCTCTGCAGGTTACACCTATGCCGGTATCACTTTCAAATATTATCCTGATTGGGAAGGATGGACAAGATTGATCCAATTAGGTAAACAGTTCTTTGGAGCCATTGAGAAAATTCCCCGGTACACAAAGTTTAATGATACCATACTGGATGAAGATGTAAACAACTATTATCAGCAACGCCAGTGGAAATTCCTGTCAAAAGGTGATAGCATCATTAACCAAACAATTGCCAATATGATTTATGATTTTATTGTGCATAAAGAAAATGCAGCTATCCGGGTGATCAATAAAGCTGTTAAAACAAAAGACAGTACTGTTATAACCAATGGTAGCCAGCTGTCGCACCAGGTAGTGTTATTACTCAATCAATATCCGCAGGACTTATATAAAGCAATCCGTGCTGCAAGAATCAATTATTATAAAAAAGGTCCTTTCAGCACCAAAGTAAAAAAAGCATTCATTAAAAGGGTACAACGGTTCCCTGTAGAAATATGAGCAAGTTTGATGTAGCATATAATATTGTGCGCAAGAACGAAGGTGGTTACATCTTTGATCCTGCTGATCCCGGAGGCGAAACCTACTGCGGTATTAGCCGCAGGTCTTTCCCTTCCTGGAAAGGATGGGTAATAATCGACCGGGTAAAAACTACCCGTAGAATTAAACGAGGTGAACTTCTTTATGATGCTCAACTGGAAAAATTAGTTAAAGACTTTTATTACCAGCAAAAATATATCGCTTTCAAACTTGACCAGGTGAATGATGATGGCGTTGCTGCTTTAATGATGGATACTGTTACCAACCATGGTAAAGGTGCATTGATCATTAATAAAGCATTGAATAATGCCGGTTTTATTGTGACTCCTGAAAATGTTATCAGCAACCAAACTATTGCAGCCGTTAATGCAGATCCTGCTAAAGCTTATAAAATGATTGCTGCGCAACGCAGGGCTTATGTGCAGGGACTGCCAATTGCTACAAAGTTTATGGATGGCTTGCTTGAGAGAGTAGATCGGTTTATTCGGAACGATTACAATTTTACCTGGGTAGCAGCTGCAGCCGGTAGCGCCGGTTTATTATTACTGCTGGCACTTTTTTTTTGTCTAGACGAAACTAAAATTTTATACCATGGCATTCTGTAAAAATTTCTTTGCAAAGATCAAGCGCATCTACAGTCAGATTGATGATGCGCTAAAACAATATGTGCCGTTAGCATTAACGGTTACCCGTAAAATTAAAGAGGCACTGCAGAGTCCTGCAGCTGATTTAATAGAACAACTGATTCCGGGTGATGTAGATAAAACTATCCGTTCTCTTTTAATTAAGGGATTGGATTATGCCATTACATCATTACTGGTCGTGGATGAATGTAATGCAGCTGCTACACTGGAAGAAAAGCTTGCCTGTTACATGAAGTACCTGCAAAAGCTTTCTCCGGATGCAAGAGATGCGGCACTGATCAAGCTGGCCAGCCTTATCAGCAAAGACATGCATGGCCACCAGTTGAAGCAACATGTATACGACTTATTTACGCAAGGAAAATTTTCTGAGCAAAAACCTGATGCTTAATGAGCTTTAGAATTTCGCAAACGCTTAAAAATGGTAACAGTACCAGGAACCCGGTTGTAGGACCGGGAAGCATGGTTCCTATTGCTAAACGCATAGACGAGCTGGATAGCTCTGGCAACCCTACCGGTAATAAAATTACTGTACTGCAGGTAACCATGCCTAACAGTTCAGCATTAAATGGGAATCATAATTATCCAGATCGCCGGGTACTGGCTCCAGGTGATACGCTGACCATTCCGGCTAATACACTGCATTCTTTTGCTTTTAAAGTATTAAGCGGTACCGGAACAATAAAACTTGGTGGAGACGCTGTACAAAATATTGGTGCAGGTGAAGGCGACGGTTGGACGGCAACTAATTTATTAAACAGGATCATTGTTATAACCTGTGGAGCTGCCTCGTCAATTGTAGTAACAACAATCGGTCAGTTACCAGGTGGATTACCATAATCGAATATCATGAACGTAGGCTCCTTAACATATTCAGAATATTTAGCTATTACAGGTGGCGGTGGTCCGCCCACAGGTGCAGCAGGCGGCGATCTAGGTGCTTCTTATCCCAATCCAACTGTAGTAGGCATAAGAGGCGTAGCCATATACAATATTGCCCCAACAGATGGCCAGGTATTAACTTATATAGCAGCTTCAACACGTTTTGAATGGAGAACGCCGGCCGGTGGAGGAGGAGGTTCAGTAACTTCCGTTGGAGACTTCAACCCTCTGTTTACCGTTAATACAAGAACAACAACGCCTGCATTCGTTGCAGTTAATCAAAATGCAAATCTTGTTTATGCAGGCCCGGCAAGCGGTGCCGCTGCAGCCCCAACATTTCGCTCACTTGTTCAGGCAGATATTCCCGGCCTAGTTGCAGGCACAGCTCCTGCAGAAGTTGGTATAGTAATGAATGATTCATTCCCTGGAGTGGCATTAAGTGGCACTAACTGGAATCCTACATCATTGCCAACAGGCGCAACAGTTAATAATAAACTAATCATCGCATCAGGTGCAAATGATTGGAGCCGTTACATTTCATTTGCAAAACACCACATGTATGAAAAGAGTGTAATAAGTTTCGATTTTAAAGCTGTTACTAAAAATGCAGGTGATGCGTGGGGCATTCATCAACCAACAACATTCTCAGGGTTAATTTTATACGGTTCGTCTATTTACATGAAAGTTGATTTGAGTAATGATGCAAGTAATGGCGGCCGTGTTTCTTTTGGAACTACCACTGCAGCCAATGAATATGGTTACTCACAACCACTTGCTTTTAATGCTGGTGATAATTTAAGATTAACCATTAAACGTACACCGTGGAAAACGGAAACCATATTAGAAAACCTTACTACTCCTGGTAATCCAAAAGCATACGGTGAATTTGATATAAATAATTATGGAACGCAGGGTAAGTACCGTTTAACATTTTTAGGTGGCCAACAGGAATTCACGAATATAACTGTGAATGTAAGGGCAAGAAATTATGCCAGCGCCAAAGGCGTTGTATTTGCCGGTGATAGTATTACCAACGGTACGGGTGCATCAACAGTTGATCGTCGTTGGACAAATATTGCTATGAAAAGCCAGCAACACCAATTTGAAAATGTAGGTATTGGCAGCTGGTTAATTGGAACATGGAACACTAATCTTTCCAATGAAGTTTTACCGGCTATAAATGGCAAATATTTAGTATTAGCGTATGGATATAATGACGCAATACAGGGCACTGCTTTAGCCACTTTCCAGGCTTCTGTTGATAGCGCTGTTACTTATGCTCAGGGAATAGGCTATACCGTTATTTTGGTTTCTATTATACCACACGTTACCAGTGACTTTACCAGCTACAACACTCAAATTCAAACAGTAGCTACAAACCGTGGTTGCAAGTATGTAGATATATTTTCAAAACTGAAAAATGCAGGAAACAATCAAATTAATCCTCAATATTTATTTGACGGCGTTCATCCAAACGATTCCGGTCATAAAGTAATTGGTGATGAAATCAGGAAGCAATGCCCTGAATTGTTTATTGATATTTTAAGCGATTATAACAGTAGCCCTATTATTGCGTACAATTTACCAATGGGGCTAAACACATTTGATTTAATGGTTGTTGATCCCTACAGTGTAATACATCGTGTGAGCCGTGAACAGTGGCTTAATAACGCATACGTTAGATTACAGTCAACACAGTACGAGACACAAACCGGCAATGTAGCAATTTCAGGGCTTTTAAAAAGTGGTGACTATTGGCAGCAAGTCAGCAATAACGGATTAAAGATTGGTTTTAATAATGGCGCAAACGACACCCTTGGCTCAAATATTCAAATACTTAATGCTGGTGTTGGTGGCGTGGGATATCCCCAGGCTTGGGCAAATATTACAGGCTTACGAAACTGGTATTCTTATGGAGCATCAATTAAAACCAATAGCGTTGGAACCATTGGGGGTAATGATAACGTATTGTTTCAGACAAACCTTGGAAACGTCGCAAATTTAACCGGTAGCCGCAACCTTGCATTAAGTGTTGCCAATTTTAATTTATCAAGCGGTAATGATAATTTATGGTTAGGATTACAGGCGGGTGGAGGCATTGGAACTGGTACCACTAATATAATATTGTCAACCATTTATGACTATAATGGAACAAGTGCAGCTTACCCCTCAGCTTTAACCGGCGCAATTATTATTGGAACTCCTTATGATTATAATGGAGGTGAGACAGTAAGCAACGGCGAAGTTTTAATTTCTGCTTATTCCCGCAGCGATCGTTTATATACATTCGGGCCAAAAGGAGGTTTTGCAGGTACAAAAGTTACGTGGCGACCAGGACACCAGGCGGGAGCTAATTTAGCAGGTTTACCTCTTTACATTGAAGGAATGAGAGGAACTGGCACAGGAGATAGCGGCGATGTTATTTTTCAATTTGCTGCGCCATCAGCATCAGGATCAACTCCAAATTCAACGTTCAGTACAACGCTTCAAATAAACAGGTTAAAGGCTTATGTTCCTAATACAAAAAACTTTTTAATTGGAGGTTCAACAACCGCAACTAATGCAACTAACTCAATGCACATATTTACGGGAACAGCACCATCTGCAGCCGTTGCGGGCGGGTTTGTTCAGTATGCTGCCAATAGCGGCGGTGCTGGTACTGCAGTACCTATGTTTTTAACAGAAAGCGGAGTGACCATAAAATTATATCGTGATACTGGTTGGACTTTACCAACCGGCACATCAACAAAAGGCGGTTGGGCAACAGGTACAGCCACTTTACAAAACATAGCCGAAACTGTAAAAGCAATGTTAGATCATTTAATGACTAACTCCGGTTTCTTTGGAGCGTAATTTCTAAAACTACATACAAAAAATGAAGACAATTATTCTAAAAAAATGGGTTGAAGATAACATGGGCAAGCCATTTGAATTATCAACCACCGACTGCTTAAAAATTGCGCTCAACACAACACCCACTCAGGGATTTAACCCGGCCGAAATGAGACAACGGATAAAACTACTTGACAGCGTGGAAGCTATTAAGAAGGGCCAAAAAGAGTGGAAGGTTGAGGATAACGATTGGAACAAAATAAAAGATTGTGTGAACGCAAGTACCTGGGGCATATTGAGTAAAAACATTTTGGAGTTTACTGAACAATTTGCTTAAAATAAAAAATTAAATAGTCAAGCAGTCGATTTTCTCATAAGCAGTTAGTTTTGGTATTAGCCTGGAGTTTCCACTCCGGGCTTTATTTAATCTTAATTTTTACAAATGGATCTCTTCCTGGATGCAGAGTGGTTTATCGGTGGCGATGTCTTCCTGATCGGCTGGGCCCGGGATAATAAAACCTTTGGCCAGCTCTACGATGAATCATTGACAGAAGAGGCTTTCCACAGCTTATTAGAAGCCACTGACGGCCGTATCTACTTTTATGGCCCGGACATAGGAATTATTGAGAAGTACTTTAATATCGATATCAGGAGCAATTACGAATGCGTTAATCTGCTGAAGGTATTTAAAGACAAAATGCCCGGCATGTCAAACTACAAGCTGGCCACTATTGAGAAGCACTACGGCCTTAAACGCAACCGCAACGAATACAAAACAAATATCTTCTCCATCTTCCAGGACTGGCGCCGGCCACAAGTAAAAAGCCTGGTGCTGCAGTATAACATGGAAGATGTGCTGAACCTGGTTAAATTAAAACATATTATTTTCTGGCAGTTTGATGTAGAAGAAAATTACCTGGTACAGGTGAGGCTGGCCGGTAGCCTGCAGGTGATCCGGGATCATGTGTATTTATTGCCCTGCGATGTTTACCGTGGCGTTAATACCGGCAAATATGCAGCTCACCATGGTAAAGCCGAAGAACAGCCCAACATTACTTCGCAAATGGTAATAGGTGCAAAATTCTTTAATGATAAAGTTAGTTTGTATCGTATGATTGTATTGATGCATGATGTAGTGAAGGAAATACAATTTGATTATATTACTTCTGTAAATGGCCGTGATTCAAAATTTAATTTAGCCAGAGCACTCGCCACCGGCATCGCCCTCCGGATGAAAATAAAATACCAGGAGCTGTTATCTGATCATAACAGCAAATGCAGTAATGCAGTATCCGGTAAAAGAATTTTAATTATTGATGATGTGATCTATAAAGGCCGCACAATGGCCACAGCAATTGATGCCTGCAGTCAGCAAAATCCTGCATCTATCTACTTCCTCGCATTCGGGAAAAGCCAACGCTTCGCCTTTTGATTCACCTGTCGCTAACAGCTTTTCTCGACTCTCAAAAAACTAATTACGCACCAGGAGAATCAAAAGGCAGAAATGGTCGCAGGAGATTTACGCCTGCTTCCATTCGTTACACTCGGTTCATTACACTTCACTTCGTTGCGTTTCATTCATCGCTCGTTCCACTCATTCCATCAGTCGCAAAACACCTGCGTAGTTGTATATTTGTTTGCCAAAAATTATCTTATGATTGAATTTTATTGTTCCAACCGTGAAACAACGGTTTACATCGATCCCACTCGAATTACAATGGTTAAGAGTATGACTCTTGTCGGTACATCTGGCAAAAAAATAAGTCAAATTTTTCTTGATCATGAATTAACTGACGGTAAGGGCCCAGTAATGGTTTTTGAAAATGCAGCCAAAGTGTCGAAGTTAGTAGCAACTGCGAAGATTAATCACGTAATAAAAACGACGCAAAGTTAGGCTGCTATATAACCCAGGAAGAAAAAACCAAAAGACTACGGCATAAACACAACTCCGCTCACAAGGCCATCATTTATTCCGTTTCCTTTTGGTTTTTTGCTACGCAGCCAATCGGTACGCTTGATTTTATTAGTTAAGCACAGGGCAAAAAAATTGCCCCAATTATGTTTACACTAAAAGCGTATCATCCCGATCAGCAAAGTACAGCTCACGAATTTTTCATTCTCAACAAAGGACTAAACAGCGGTAAGCCACTACAGGCACCGGTGGCTAATTGTTTCCGCTGTTCATGCAGCTCTGCAGAAGAAAAAGAAAAATTATTCTGGCTTTGCTGGGGCTTATGGAAGTGTAAACATTGGGAGCAATTTTTATGCGGCTCTGTTATTCCCTTCATCCGCAAACACGATTTATGCAGCCAGCTGCAGCTGCGCTATGCTTCTAATGATTGCAGTAAATTTCTCAAAGCTGTCAATACAGTTTGTGAGCTGCAATCAAAAGAAGAAATTCTAAAACAGCAGCTGCAGTTAATTGCTCAATGCAAAATCGCTATTCTTCGTCAGCACATCAAATAACTACGATGCTGTGGCCACGGCCTTGTGTGCTACTGTTAAATTTTCCCATCGCTTCATTTCCACATTGATAGTATCATTCATTATATGAAGATAAATTTCAGTAGTGGTTCTTTTTTTATGTCCCATTATTTTCTTTACCACATCAAGTGGCATTCCCAATGAAATGGATGTTGTTGCAAATGTGTGCCTCGCACAATGATAAGTAAGATGCTTTTGTATACCGGCATGAGCTGCGATATCTTTCAACATCCGGTTAGTATGCTGATTTGTTTTAATAGCAAATAATTTACCATCTGGCTGCAGGTCAAGTAACCTGAGCGCCTCGGTGATCAGAGGGACCTCTACCGGTGATCCTTTCTTTTCTGTCTCAGTGATAATAACATTATTCACCAGGTTGTCTTTACTTAATTGATACATCCGGGTATAACGAAATGATGTATAACAACTAAAAAGAAAATAACGTAATACATTGAGCCGGTCTGAATCTAATTCCCTGGCATCAAAGATTTGCTGCAGGTGAAGCAACTCATCAATAGTCAGATAACTTCTGTTACCTCTTATTTCGGAAAGTTTAATTGGTTTGAGTGGATCCTCTTTCAAAAGCTTCTTCTGCATGGCAAAATGTACGATTGCCTTTAAGCGGTGCATCTTATTAATAACTGTATTCTCGCAATTACTTTTTCTCAGCTGCTTTTGGAATTTTAATCCTGTTTCGTAACTGATATCCTTTATCCGGATATTTTGTTTCAAATCGTTAAGCTCTGATATCAATCGCTTGTACTGTGCATTTCTTCCGAAGCTAAAATCATTCGCATTGATATAATCTTGTATAATACTTTTCATTGTAGGATTTTCGATACTTCCCAGGTCATCATCAATAACAGCTTGCTTAAATGAAGCCTCATCAAATCTTAGATTACCCAAATGGATCTGTTGTAAATACAGATCGGCTTTCATCCTGAACTTATTCAGGAGAGGCGCTACCAGGTAATACTGTGGTGAATTTTGATAGAGTGTTTCTTTGACCGGGTCCCAGTGATGCGGGTTGATGAAAATATCACAACTAACCCATACCTGCTTTTGCAGATGGATAATAAAATACAATGGTGACAGGCCATGCTTATTGACCCTGTTCCGCAGATAAAATTTTGCTGTTATCATGATCTCAAATTATTGGCTATGAAATTGGCTATAAAAAACAGCCTTAAAAACAACAACAAACGAGCATAG
>RXJG01000006.1:0-178002 GCA_003963365.1 Sphingobacteriales bacterium | reverse complement strand
TGATCCCGACACGATTCGAACGTGTGACCCACAGCTTAGAAGGCTGTTGCTCTATCCAACTGAGCTACGGGACCGTCTAGGGCTGCAAATATATGTCAAATCACAAAATAATACCACCGGTAAAATGTAAGTTTTCCCGTTTAAAAGTATTTCCTTTTCTTTGCATACTCTTATTTTTTGAATATGAAAATCTAATTACGCTTAAGGAGTTTTGCAAGGGCCAACTGGCCTTGCTCATCTATTCCCGCCAGCCTTAAGCAATTCCCCAATCATTACTGTTCAAATTCAGTTACAGGGCGGACATTTTATTTTCTGTATAAAAATTAATTTTATCCAATGATGAGTTCGACCAACACAACACGTAAACTTTCTTTTTTTCAATTATTTCGCCAGGCTATTAAAGGGGATATAAAAGATTTTACCACCGGAAGTATAGACAAAGCCATATTTCTGCTGGCGGTGCCGATGGTGATGGAGATGGCATTAGAATCTTTATTTGCTATTGTAGATATCTATTTTGTAAATAAAGTAGGAGCACATGCGGTAGCCACTGTTATCCTTACTGAGTCAGTATTAACCATTCTTTATTCTGTTGCCTGGGGATTATCTATGGGAGTAACAGCCATGGTTGCCCGAAGAGCAGGTGAAAAAAAATTTGAAGCGGCAGGAGAAATTGCTTCACAAGCGATTTTAATCTGTTTAGTATTTTCTGTTATCATTAGTGTGATTGGTATTGCGTTTCCAAAAGAATTATTAGGATTTATGGGAGCCGAAAGGGAAGCTATAGAATCAGGCTACCATTATCCCCAAATCATGTTAGGAACCAATATGGTGATCATGCTGCTGTTTGTAAATAATGCGGTCTTCCGGGGGGCAGGGGATGCGGCAATAGCGATGAGAGCTTTGTGGATTGCCAATATTATTAATATCATTCTTGACCCTTTATTTATTCTCGGTATAGGGCCCTTTCCAAAATTAGGAGTAAACGGTGCCGGTGTTGCCACCAGTATCGGCAGGGGGATAGGTGTGTTATACCAGTTGTACTTTTTGTTTAAAGGCAATGGTTTAGTTAAGATTTATGCGAAACACTTTAAAGCCAACTGGAATATCATCAGGCAATTGTTTAAAATATCAGCAGGAGGGATGGGGCAGTTTATCATCGGGTCCTGCAGCTGGATATTTTTAAATAAAATTATTGCCGAATCAGGCGACAGCAGAATTGTAGACGGTTATGGAACCGCTATTCGTATTTGTATTTTTACTTTATTACCTGCCTGGGGAATGGCTAATGCTGCTGCAACATTAGTAGGGCAAAACTTAGGCGCCGGATTACCTGATAGAGCAGAGAAGTCTGTTTGGCGCACGGCTTTTATTACTTCTTTATTTTTTGTGCTGGTGGGAATACTATTCTTTCTTGTTGGAGAAAACATGATGCAATTTTTTACAAAAGATGCCCTAGTGGTTAGTACAGGCAAACAATGTTTACGTTTCTTATCTGTTGGCTATTTATTTTTTGCTTACGGAATGGTAATTTCCCAGGCATTTAACGGGGCGGGAGATACAATGACTCCAACTATATTGAACTTGTTTATTTTTTGGGGTATACAAATTCCGGTAGCATACCTGCTGGCTAAGTATTGGCATTGGGGACCAACCGGTGTATATGTTGCAATCAGTTTTGCTGAGTCTATACTTGCTGTTGTAGCAATTCTTTTATTTAAACGGGGTAAATGGAAAAAAATTAAAGTATAGAGCAGATAATTAGAAAAGAGAGAGCGACCTGGTTTCAGTTTAATAAATTTCTGATTGCTTATTTTTATATGAATGCATTGATTTTCAGGGATAGATTTTTCTTTCGGGGAAAATTTGATTAAAAACTTGCACAATTAAAATCTGCATTATATTTTTGTTACGTTATTGATTCGTACCTATATAATGAGAACTAACAGGAAATAAACTCTCCCTCGTTATACATTCTCCTTCTATAAGTCGGGTTCAATTAACAGCTCAAACGAGTAAAATTTTACATTTACACGTCAGGGTTTTACTTCCAATCCTTCGGAATTCCTTCGAATAATTTCCTCGTAAGAAAAACTTTAGTATTCTGTATCCCTTGAAATGTCCGGGGCTATGTGCCTGACATCCAAATTCTGTGTAAATCGTTTTTCATCTCCAACAAAAAGTACCCAAAATGAAAACGAATTTTACGCAACGTAAGTTTTATATTGTTTATGCACTGTTAGTATTGTCTATTTTCTTAAGCCGAAAAGCTTTTGCACAGGCCGATTTATCTTTCAAAAACGGAACATTAAAATCAGCTGCAAATACTGATAAAAAGGTAGGGGCTGTTTATTTGTACAAAAATGTTAAGTCGGGTGTTGATGCTACTGTAACTTATGTAGCTATTACTTCGGGTTTAACTGTTGTAACAGTGGATGATCCATCCGGCTATGATGAGGCGATACAACCTACACTTCGTATAAGTCCTAATACAGATGGTTATCTTGAAATGAAAATTGATTTTTTTGTTGCGGGTACCAACACTCCTTACACCATGCCGGTTTTAAATGCAACTGGTGTTGATATTGATGGTAGTTCCAATAATGATGGTAAGGGCAATCCATTGTACGAATGGGATGCCATGAATCTTGGAATTGGAGCAACCAATCTTGCTGCTGGTAATGGGAACCAGATTGCCGTTACTATATCCGGTACCTGGATAAAGGCGAGCAACGTTAGTGGTGTTGATTTCCCGGGCCGTGACACCAGTGCTAAAGCTGTTATGTATACCGTTACAAATACTTTGGTGTCAAGTTTTTCCGTCAGAACAGGTGTAAAAAACCAATCAACTCAACAGTCTGATCGTTTAGCCAGTATTTACTTTAAAAAGTTTATTTATCCTTCTGGCGGTCCGTTGCCAATTGTTTTGAGTTATTTTAATGCTTTTGCTGAAAGTAACAACACTAAAGTTGACCTGAACTGGGTAACTGAAATGGAATTGAATAATGAGTACTATACCATTGAAAGGAGCCAGGACGGAAAAAACTTTGCTGCAATTGGAATGGTGCTGGGGTCTATGAATTCTACTATCCGCAAAACTTATGAATATAAAGACAATTTAAAGGGTGTAGATGTTTCAAAAACAATTTACTACCGTGTTAAGCAAACCGATATGGATGGTAATAGCACTTACAGCCCGATTCGTTCAGTTAAACTTTCTCAGAAACAAAATATGATCCAGGTAAACCCTAATCCTATTGTGGATAATGTTACTGTAAAGTATATGAGTGATGTAAGCGGTGCAATGAACATAAGAATTATTAATATGAATGGACAGGCGGTAGTGAATAAGACTAACAGTATCAATAAAGGATTTAACAGCACTACTATTGCTAATCTTGGCTCTTTGCCAAAAGGTTTATATATGGTTGAAGTAAAAATAAATGGTGAAGTTTCTGAAACCACAAAATTGATGAAGAACTAATTTTCATCCGGTTAACGCTGTTTACCACAGCAGCTAATCAATGCTAAACATCTTTCCCAATCCTTTGAAAATAACCCTGTATAAATCTCCTTGTTAGAAAAACTATTCCTGTTGAGAACCTAAGATGTATGTTAATGAATCTATAATTGCAGATTCAGCAAAAAGTTTCTTTAGCGTAATGGAAATTCCGGAAGTTGGATGGTATTCCTATCATCCTTCTGATAAAAAATTGAAAGCTTTTTGTTGGTTCTCTTATAGGTATAAGCCGTCCCTATTCTTAGGGATGGCATTATTTAGGTTTTTGATGAAGTTTGAATATTCATTGAAAATTCTATTGAATAAAATTAATTTTAATAAACAGCGATAATGAACAAAAAAGCAGCCCTGAATATTATGAGAACCCAAAATGATTTTATACATTAGTGGCATAATAATTCTGCCTTATTGAAAGGAGTTCCACAGCAAATCTTTCTCAATAAGCAACCTTACATCCGGTTTATGTATCCTCTGTAAATTCCCTTAATTACATCTCCTTGCAGTAAAAACCATACTGGTACTTGCATCTGTAAATGCAGGTTACAGGTAATATTTTGTACGCTATTGATAATGCGCCAAATGAAAACAATGATGTTAATAACCATTTTCTTCACGGCTTTAATACTATTTAGCCTTTCTTCTTTTGCTGGCCGCCTGCTGATGCCGGCTGCTGTTACCGATACTTTGTTACCCAGGATTAAATTCTTTTCTGTAAAACCCCTCTCAACTAAAAATATTATTTCATGGCAGGCGGATAATGATCTTACTGCTGTTTATTATGAAGTACAACGAAGTGCTGATAGTACCGATTTCTCCACTGTTGCCATGATACCCGGACCAAAACCCACAAGTAACAACCAGCATTTTTATTTCGGGTATGCCGATCATTATTTTAAACAAAAAACAAAAGTTTATTACCGGGTTAAGCAGGTAAATACCGCCGGTGAAATTTATTATACAGGAGTTATTAAATCCGTAAACCCGGATTAAAAGAGACTGAAGGCTTTTTGTTGGTTCTCTTATAGGTATAAGCCGTCCCTATTCTTAGGGATGGCATTTTTTTTATAATATTGTTTAACTGAAATCAGCTGTTCATTTTCTCTTCCAGCTCCATTACTTTTTCTAAGCGAAATTCATAGTCTTTATTAGCAGTAATTAACTCATTGCTAATTTTTTTATAAGCTGTTTCGGTTGTGAGGAATTTATCTTTATCTGAATAAGTTTCCGGAGAGCTCAGGGAGGCTTCCAGTTTATTTTTTTCTTCAGTGAGTTTGGTGAGTTTTTCTTCAGCCTGTTGTAATAAGCGTTGCTGCTTTTGTAATTCTTTCTTCAGCTCTTTGTTGATGGGTTGCTTGTTGATGATGGTTGGAGGCTGGGTGCTGGTTACCGGTTGTTTATTTACTATTACTTTTTCATCAATGGCAATTGTTTCTTTTTTCTCTTCAGCCTTTATGTTCATCTCCCCACTACCGGCTTTCTTCCTTTCCTTCCATTCAACATACTCATCATATGGGCCAACAAATTCTTTTAACTGGTAATCTTCTATCTCCCAGATCTTGTTAGCTACTTTGCTGATAAAATAACGATCGTGGCTTACCAGTACCAAACTGCCTTCATATTTATTCAATGCTTCAATCAATAATTCAACAGAAAGTATATCAAGGTGGTTTGTGGGCTCATCCAGTATCAGGAAGTTTGCTTTGCTTATAATAGTTTTAGCTAAAGCTACTCTTGCTTTTTCTCCACCACTCAACACTTTAATTTTCTTTTCTACATCGTCGCCACTAAATAAAAAACAACCTAACAAGTTCCTTAATTCCTGTTCTGTTTTTTGACTGCCGCACTGTTTCATCTCTTCTAAAATTGTATTGTTTATATGCAATGCTTCCAACTGGTGCTGTGCATAAAAACTTTCCTGAACATTATGTCCCCATTTACGGTCTCCAGTAAATTGTTCAGCCCCTGCAATAATTCTTAAGAAGGTAGATTTACCTTTTCCATTGGCACCAATCAGTGCAATCTTATCTCCACGATTTATTTCGGCATCGGTGTGCTCTACAATTTTTATTTCACCAAAACTTTTGCTGATGTCTTTTAAAGTACAAATGATTTTTCCGGGAATAACATCTACCTGGAAATTAATATTGATCTCCGGTCTGTCAGCATGTGCTTCTTCAATTCGTTCCAGCTTATCCAGCCGCTTCATCGCACTTTGTGCAGCAGCAGCCTTGGTTGCTTTGGCACGGAAGCGTTCAATAAAACGTTCCTGCTGACGGATATATTCCTGCTGATTTTCGTAAGCCCGTTGCTGCAATTCCATTCGTAACTCTTTTTCTTTTTCATAAAAAGAATAGTTGCCGCCATAAATATGTAGTTGCTGCTGGTATAACTCAACAATTTTTGTCACCATTCTGTCGAGGAAATAACGGTCGTGTGATACAATAATTACCGAACCCTGGTAATGCTGCAGATATTTTTCCAGCCATTCAATGGAAGGAAGATCAAGGTGGTTAGTAGGTTCATCCAATAATAACAAGTCTGGTTGTTGTAAAATCATCTTCGCTAATAAAACTCTCATTCTCCATCCACCACTAAATTCTTTGTAGGGCCTTTGGAGATCAGCATTGGCAAAACCTAATCCCTGTAATACTTCTTCGGTACGGTGATGAATGGTATAACCATCCAGTGTATCTATTTCATGCAGTTTGTCTGTGTAGAGTTGCAGGAGCTTTTCATCATGATGATTTGTTTCCAATTCCTTTCCCAGCTCTTCAATTTCTTTTTCCAGCAGCAATACTCTTTCAAACGCACCCATGGCTACCTGCAGAATGGAATCATTGGTATCAAAGCTTAATAAATCCTGGTGCAAATAACCAATGCTGGTATTTTTGCTGCGAATCACTTCACCATTGCTTGGGTTATACTCCCCAACCAGCACTTTTAAAAGAGTAGATTTGCCGGTACCGTTGTATCCAATTAGCCCTATACGTTCACCGGGGTAAATATGCCAGTTGGCTTCTTCCACAATGGGCCTTGCCCCAAACTCAAATGTCATATTTTGAAAACCTGCCAGCATATACCTGTTTTGAAGGCGCAAATTTATTGTAAATAGCCGAAGGATAAGTGTAAAAATTAGTGTAATACTTAAACTAAAACGGCTGATCTGCGTTAATTTTGCTGAAAATTTTTTAAGATGAATAAAAAGATTGTATTACCCGTACTGCTGGTAGCTGTTGTGGTTGCTGTATGGTTTTTATTTTTCAACAATAAAAAACAGCCTGTTATTGATCAAAAGCCGGAAGCCATTAAAGTGAGCAAACATTCAGAAACTTTTAATCAATCTATGCAAACAGTTATGAATGCTTATTTCGATATGACCAAAGGATTTGTAAACTGGGATACTGCTGTTGTTGCTAAAACATCGGCAGCATTAAAACAGGCATTAGACAATTTGAAAATTGGCGAAATACAGAAAGACACTGCCATCTATGAATCAGCTTTAGGCCCGTTAGATAATATTAAAGTTGAGTTAACTGGTTTGATAGGAGATACTTCTCTTGCCAGGAAGAGGGAAGATTTTAATATGGTTTCTCAAAACCTCTATGATTTCTTACGCACCATCCGTTATGATGCATCTAAATTATATTTCCAGGAATGCCCGATGGCTTTTGATGATGAAAAACCGGGTAATTGGTTAAGTACAGAAGTAGAATCTGATAATCCATATCTCGGAACAAAACATCCCAAGTACGGAAGTTCAATGCTTAGTTGTGGTGAACCAAAAGATACATTGAATTTTATTATTGCTGACAGTATGAAAAAATAAAAAAGCTTACATGCGCCTTTTTGCAGGTATTTTAATTTTGCTGCTAACCCCGTTTATTGTTAATGCACAAAATCGTTATACCATAAGCGGTTTCGTAAAAGATACTCTTACCGGTGAAACGTTGATAGGCGCTAACATTACTGTAAAGAATAAAACCAAGATCATTGCGTCCAATCAATACGGATACTATTCCCTTACTTTAGAAGAAGGAACCTATACGATCACCTGTTCCTTTATCGGTTACAAAGCAAAAGAGTTTGATATTGATTTAAAAGAAAACAAAACCTTCAATATTGAATTAACCAGTCGTACAGCTATACAGGACGAAGTAGTGGTAATTAGCCGCAAGCGTACCAATAATGTAAAAACGGCTCAATTAGGAAAAGTTGATCTCAGTATTACTCAAATAAAAACGATACCCGCTTTTGCCGGTGAAATTGATCCGTTAAAAACGTTGCAACTGTTACCGGGTGTTCGTAATGCAGGCGAGGGAAACGCTGGTTTTTATGTTCGTGGTGGCGGAGCCGATCAAAACCTGATTTTATTAGATGATGCGGTTGTGTACAATACTGGTCACCTATTCGGTTTCTTTTCCATTTTTAATGCAGATGCACTGAAGAATACAACACTCATTAAAGGAAGTATGCCGGCAAATTATGGCGGACGTTTATCCAGTGTAGTTGATATTGCAATGAAAGAAGGCAATGATAAAAAATTTACGGTGGATGGTGGTATTGGATTAGTTGCTTCAAGATTATCTGTACAGGGACCACTTAAAAAAGAAAAAGCTTCTTTTATTATTTCAGCCCGCCGTACTTATATTGATGCTTTAATAAAACCTGCCATTAAAAAAGATAATAAGTTTTATGGCAGCGGATATTATTTCTACGATCTGAATGCAAAAGTCAATTATAAGTTTTCAGAAAAAGACCGGTTGTATTTAAGCGGTTATTTTGGAAGAGATGTATTTGATTTTAAAAATGCAGAACGTTCATTCCGCACCCGCATACCATGGGGCAATGCCACCGCAACGCTGCGATGGAACCATGTATTCAATCAAAAACTTTTTGCCAATACAACACTGGTGTGGAATGATTACCAGTTTACTTTTGACGGATCGCAAAGCCAGATAGATTTTAAACTGCAATCGGGCATAAGAGATGCCAATGCAAAAATTGATTTTGATTATTATCCTTATGCTAATCATCAAATCAAGTTCGGCGCATTATATACGTATCATACTTTTGTTCCTTCCACTGGCAGCGGCAGAAGCGGCGACCAGGAATTTAAACCCAACAATGCGTTAAAGAAATACGCCAACGAGGCTGCTTTGTATGTACTGGATGACTGGGATGTGAGCAGTAAGTTTAAAATCAACTATGGTGTCCGGTTAAGTTATTTTCAACAAATAGGCCCTTATGCTATTTATACAAGAGATGATAATGGCAATAAGCTGGACAGCACTGTATATAAAAGCGGGCAGAATGTAAAAAGCTATGGCGGACTGGAACCAAGACTCACTTTCCGTTATTCACTCAACAATACTACTTCCATTAAAGCAGGTGTGGCCCGTAATTATCAGTACATTCATTTAGTAAGCAATGCCGGTTCAACGTTGCCAACCGATCTTTGGGTGCCAAGTACTTTCAGGGTTAAACCGCAAATAAGCTGGCAATATGCTGCCGGACTCTTTAAAAATTTTGAGAACAACACTTATGAAACTTCGGTTGAAGTGTATTATAAACAAATGCAAAACCAGATTGAGTATAAAGAAGGTTATACTCCCAATACTTTAAAAGATGCCGAAGAAGATTTTGTATTTGGCAAAGGGTGGAGCTACGGAACTGAGTTCTTCATTAATAAAACAAAAGGAAGATTAACCGGTTGGATAGGATACACTTTATCATGGACATGGAGAAAATTTGCTGATCTCAACTACGGTAATAAATTCCCCGCCAAGTTTGACCGCCGGCATGATATGAGTGTAGTGGCAATCTATCAGCTAAACAAAAAATGGAAGTTCTCCGGCACCTTTGTTTATGGAACCGGTAATGCTACCACTTTGCCCGAACGATTTTATTTTATTGATGGGGTATTGACACAGGAAGTAGGAAAAATAAATTCATACCGCCTGCCAGCTTATCATCGTATGGACCTGGCGGCTATATTAACTCCACAGCCCAAAAAAGTACGCAAAGTAAAATCTGAATGGGTATTTAGTATTTACAATGCGTACAGCCGGTTGAACCCGTACTTTATTTATTATGATCAAAAAGGGAGTGTAACGCAGGGTAATTTAAAAGTAGAAGCAAGGCAGGTATCGTTGTTTCCTATTATTCCGGCCGTAACATGGAATTTTAAATTCTAATATAAGTAAGCCACTCATCCATAATTTTTTGGTAACAAAAGTTTCCGCCTTAATTTCCGTCTTATTTAAAAATTTTTATACTACATGAGAAAATTATTGCTGCCTGTAATGGCACTTATTGCCTTCTCTGTGTCTGCCCAGGAAAAGGTAGATATAGAAACCATCAACAAGATCATAGCGGAAGAAAAGAACAATTCCAAAGTAATGGACATTGTCTTTCATCTTACCGATGTAAGCGGACCAAGATTAACCAATAGTCCAGGCTGGTTCCGTGCGGCTAATTATGCCATTGATCAATTAAAAAAATGGGGGGCGGATAATGCCCAGTTAGAAGAATGGGGAAATTTTGGACGGGGATGGGAAGTTAAGAAAAGCTATATCGCTTTAACGGCTCCTTATTACAAACCCATCATTGCTTATCCTAAAACATGGACCAAAGGAACCAATGGGTTAGTAAATGCAGAGGTTATTTTAATTACTGCAAAAGATTCAACTGAATTAGATAAATATGCCGGTAAGCTGGCTGGTAAAATTGTATTGGTAAACAGAACAGATATCTACAAACAATCTTTTAAAGCAGATGCCACAAGATTTACTGATGCTGAGCTGGATTCAATGGTCAATTTTAAGCCAGATACAACAACCCGTCAAAACGATCCTCAGCGTTTTGCCCGTTTCATGGCTATGCAAAGAACAAATACATTGATAAAACAAATGGCAGAAAAAGAAGGAGCATTAGCACTGCTGACTACCGGCTTAACATCGCATGATGGAACTGTTTTCGCTCAAAACCCCACAGGTTTAAGAGCACCTAAAGATGATGGCACCGGGGCTATGCTGGAAATGGCTGTGGCATATGAAGATTTTATGATGCTGAGTCGTTTTGCAAAAGAAAATATTGCAGCTAAAGTTGAATTGGATGTGCAATCGCAATTCACCAGCAACGAAACAAAAGCCTACGATGTTATAGGAGAAATAAAAGGAACAGATCCCAAACTAAAGAATGAAATAGTAATGCTGGGTGCTCACCTCGATAGCTGGCATGCCGGCACTGGTGCTACCGATAATGCTGCCGGAAGTGCTGTAATGCTGGAAGTGATGCGCATCTTTAAAGCATTGAATATTCATCCACGCCGTACTATCCGTATTGCCTTATGGAGTGGAGAAGAACAGGGATTGCTGGGCTCCCGTGGATATGTAACCAATCATTTTGGCGACAGAAAAACGATGGTGCTGAAACCTGAGCAGGAATTAGTTTCCGGTTATTTTAATATTGATAACGGTACCGGTAAAGTAAGAGGCGTTTATTTGGAAGGAAATGAAAAAGTAAAAAACATTTTTGCGGAATGGCTCAAACCTTTTAATGATATGGGTGCAAAAACATTAACGCTGGATCAAACCGGGGGTACCGATCATATCTCGTTTAATAATGTAGGTATTCCGGGTTTCCAGTTTATACAGGATGAAATTGAATACGATACCCGTACTCACCATTCCAATATGGATGTGTATGATCATTTACTTGCTGATGATCTTAAACAGATAGCCACCATAGTTGCGGCATTTGTATATAACACTGCTCAGCGGGATGAAAAATTACCGAGAAAAGAATTGCCAAAGACTTCAGTCAGATAAAAATAAAAACCCCGGTTATGCCGGGGTTTTCTTTTATGGTCATTTAATGATTTAACCTCCTCTGCGGAAGATGATACTTCCATTCCTTTTTTCATCTGAGGAGATGGTCACCTGGTAACGCTTGTCATCCACTGTTACCACCATTAATGCAGTATTGGGCGGTATGGCACCAAGATTCTCTGCGTACATTACCAGTTCGTTATCTGTATTCTCCTTAATTTTTAATTTAAGTACGATTGGCTTTTCACTTAATCCTTTTTTCAGTGCTACTACCTCGCCATTAAAGGTTACGGTAACGGTATCACCATCTATTTCACCATTATCATACAATTGAACGGTAACAATATCCTGGCTTACTTCAATTGTTTTTAATACTTTATTCGTTCTGCTTTCAAAACGGGGTATAGGTTTGGTTACAACTTTTTCAAAAACAGGAACGGCAGATTTTTTAACTATTGTGGCAGTATCTTTTTTCAGTTCAATTGTTTTTTTAGTTTCCTTATTGGCAAGCGGAGCTGTAATTTTTGGTTTAGCCGCAACCGGATTGGAAGTTTTGGCATTGGCTGGTTTATTTGTTTTAACCAAGCCGGTATTGGGTTTAGGTTTATGCTCTGTTTTTGTAATTGGTGCTGTGGCCGTTTTTTTAGGTGTTTCTTTTTTGGCAACCGGTGGTGGATCATTTTTAAGAGTGGTAACAATATCTTTTAATTTTCTTCTTTCCAGTTTAGTAAACCCGGTACCGCAAACTGAAATGCTTAGCTTAGCTGGTCCCCATGATCCGGTCAGCGATTCTAAATCTTCGTTTTTCGTGTAAGTGAGTTTATGGGTTTGAAAACAATCGAAGCGGTAGGGCGGAGGTACATTTGATTTAACCTTACTCACTTCAATCACCTCAATGTATTTTTTTTCTTTGTTTACACTACCCTTAATCTCGCAAATATCATAATACTTTTTTCCACCAAAAACCGGGTAAGTGTACGAATAACCGGTTACTTCATCACCATCCACATTTATTTCCAATACATATTCCACCCGGCCATTTTCTCCACGGGCATTAAAAGACCCTTTCCACTGCCCGTTAAAATCCTGGGCAATGGCAGGTAAACCAATTGATAAGGCCAGCATGGTAATCAGTAGTCTCATTCTTTTTAATGCTTTGAATACAACAAAAATACAAGAGTGCAAATTATCCAATCAAACAGCTTATGGAAGCAAATAGTTCGTTAAATTTGCCACTCATTTTACGAATGGCAAATATGATAAATATTACGTTTCCGGATGGTGCTGTACGGCAGTATGAACAAGGTACTACAGGTATGGACATTGCCAAATCCATCAGCGAAGGATTGGCAAGAAAAATTCTAGCAGCTTCAGTAAATGGTGAAGTATGGGATTTAAGTCGCCCCATTAACAGTGACGCAGCAGTTAAGTTCCTTACGTGGGATGATACAGATGGCAAATCAACCTTCTGGCATTCATCTGCCCACTTGATGGCAGAAGCAGTGGAAGATAAATTCCCCGGCGCAAAGTTTTGGGTTGGGCCGGCTATTGACAAAGGTTTTTATTATGATATTGATTTAGGTGATAAGAAAATTACAGAAGAGGATTTAGCAGCTTTGGAAAAGAAAATGAATGAACTGGCTAAACAAAACAATGCGTATGTACGCAAAGCAATGCCCAAAGCAGAAGCTGTTGCTTATTTTACAGAAAAGGGCGATGAATACAAACTGGATTTGCTGCAAAACCTGAATGATGGTGAAATAACTTTCTACACACAAGGTCAGTTTACCGATTTGTGCCGCGGGCCACATATTCCGCATACAGGATTTATTAAAGCCATTAAACTTACTTCCATTGCCGGTGCTTACTGGAAAGGCGATGAAAAAAATAAACAGCTTACCCGTATATACGGCGTTACTTTTCCCAATCAAAAAGAACTGGATGAGTACCTGCAAATGCTGGAAGAAGCCAAGAAACGTGACCACCGTAAACTGGGTAAAGAGTTAGGTATCTACACTATGAATGATGATATTGGACCAGGATTAATTCTCTGGATGCCCAATGGTACCATCATCATAGAGGAATTAGAAAAATTAGCAAAGAAAACAGAAGAAGATGCTGGTTATAAGAGAGTGGTAACTCCGCATATCGCTAAAGAAAATTTATATCATACCAGCGGTCACCTTCCTTATTATGCTGATAGTATGTTTCCGCCGATGGATATGGATGGTGAGAAATATTATATGAAGGCGATGAACTGTCCGCATCACCATAAAATATTTGATGCTGAGCCAAAGAGTTACCGTGATATGCCTTACCGCATTGCAGAATATGGTACTTGTTACCGGTACGAACAAAGTGGTGAATTGTTTGGTTTAATGCGGGTGCGTTGTTTGCATATGAACGATGCACATATTTACTGCAGTAAAGAACAGTTTGCACAGGAGTTCAAAGCAGTGAATGACATGTACCTCAAATATTTTAAAATTTTTGGTATTGAGAAATATGTGATGCGATTGAGTTTACATGACCCTGAAAAATTGGGACAGAAATATATAAACGAACCCGAGCTCTGGAAAGAAACTGAAGAACTGGTAAGAAATGTATTGATCGAAACAGGTGTTCCGTTCGTAGAAGTGAAAGGCGAAGGTGCTTTCTATGGTCCAAAGATTGATGTGCAGATATGGAGTGCTATCGGTCGTGAGTTTACACTGGCCACTAACCAGGTGGATTTTGCACAGCCCCGCAGTTTCAATCTTAAATTCACCAATCAAAATAATGAGCCGGAAGTTCCATTGATCATTCACCGGGCACCCCTTGGTACGCATGAACGTTTTATTGGATTTTTGCTGGAACATTATGCCGGTAAGTTCCCACTGTGGTTAGCTCCGCTGCAGGTGAAGATTTTACCTATCAGCGACAAGTTTATGGACTATGCAAAATCAATTTTGCAATCACTGAAAAATGCTGATATTCGTGCAGAGATTGACGACCGTAATGAAAAAATCGGTAAGAAAATCCGTGATACAGAACTGGCCCGTGTGCCTTATATGCTGGTAGTAGGTGAAAAAGAAATGAATGAGGGTAAGGCAGCAGTAAGAAGACAGGGTAAAGGTGATTTAGGTGTTAAAACTGTGGATGAATTTATCAGAGAAGCTGTAATTGAAATTAAAGAACGCAGAGCAGAATAGTGAATGGGCAATAGTGAATGGTGAATAACAGGTGTAGCATTTAAAATTGACCATTGACTATTCACTATTGACAAATAGCATTACTAAACGTACAAGAGTGCGACGCAACAAAAGCTTAATAGTAGTATCGCAGCTCAGTACATAAAAACAATTGTTAACGTAAAAAAACTAAATGGCATTTCCCCCCAGACCAAGACAACCGTTTAACCCACGGTTTAGAAAAGAACAGCAACAGGAACACCGCACCAACCAAATGATTCGTGTACCACAGGTGCGATTAGTAGGCGACAATGTAGAAGTGGGTATTTACTCCACACAGGAAGCGTTAAAAATTGCACAGGCACAGGGATTGGACCTTGTAGAAATTTCTCCCAATGTTGACCCGCCGGTTTGTAAAGTAATTGACTACAACAAATTCTTATACGATAAGAAGAAGAAAGAAAAAGAAATGAAGGCGAAAGCCAAAGTTTCTGAGGTGAAAGAAATACGCTTTACTCCTAATACTGATGACCATGATTTTGATTTCAAATCACGTCATGCAGAGGAGTTTTTAAAAGATGGAAATAAAGTTAGGGCCTATGTACAGTTTAAAGGCCGTGCTATCCAGTTTAAAGAAAGAGGTGAATTGTTATTATTAAAATTTGCTGAACGCCTGGCTGAAATTGGTACACCCGAAATGCTGCCCAAACTGGAAGGTAAGCGGATGTTCATTATGCTGGCTCCAAAAAGCCAGAAGGCAAAGAAAAAAGAAGGATAATGATTACAGCTGTCTGACCTTGGTTTGACAGCCTGTTGAAATAAACATGTCAGACCAAGATCAGACATATTTACAAAGCCACTGAAATTTCAGTGGCTTTATAATTTAAAAAAAATAAAGTGCAACAGAATCAATATTTACGGTGTCTTTGTTTTTTATCCCGCTAATGCGGTGTAATTTTATGAACACCTTCAGATGAAAAAAACGAGCTACTTATTACTGTTCTTCATACAGTTGCTGGCAATAAATGTTTATGGTCAGCAACAGCAGCGACCCAAAATTGGATTAACCTTAAGCGGCGGTGGTGCTAAAGGGTTAGCACATATTGGTATTTTAAAAGCCATTGATTCAGCCGGTTTAAAAATTGATTATGTTACGGGTACCAGTATGGGTGGTGTTATTGGAGGGTTATATGCTGTTGGTTATAGTGGAGATACCATTGAAAAAATTTCCCGTACGATTAACTGGGATCTATTTCTCAGCAACCAGGCTTCGCTGCGTACGTTGTATATGGAAGAAAAGGATGAGTACAACAAATACAATGTGGAGTTACCATGGGTAAATCACCGGTTTCACTTACCAAGTGGATTATTACAGGGACAGGAAGTATGGAATAAGTTGTCAGAGCTGTTTTATCCTGTGTACAACGTAAAGGATTTTACAAAATTCAGCAAACCGTTTAAATGTATTGCCACCGATGTGGGAACCGGAGAAGCAGTAGTGTTATCAAAAGGGGAAATCAGTTCAGCCATCAGGGCAAGTATGGCTATCCCGTCTTTTTTTACCGCCACCGATATTGATGGTAAACGATTAATAGATGGGGGAGTGGTTAGAAATTTCCCTGTTCGTGATGTGAAAGAAATGGGGGCCGATATTGTGATTGGAAGTAATGTTACGGGTCCTTTGCTGCCATCTGATAAAGTTCAGAATGCGATACAGGTTTTATTACAGGTAGCTTTTTTTCGTGAAGCGGCTGACAGTAAGGAAGAACAAAAATTATGTAATATATATGTTGCCCATTCACTCCGGGGATTTAATATGGGCAGCTTTTCGCAGGCCCGGGACATACTGCAAACAGGTATTGAAGAAGGAAGAAAATTATTTCCGGTTTTTAAACGGATGGCCGATTCATTAAATGCGATTTATGGTATTGATACGACTGAACGAAAATCATTGCCTCCAACAAAACCTGTTATCATATCTTCCTACGAGGTTAACGGGTTGGTTAATACATCTGCCAGTTTCTTTATTAATACCATCGACCTGTTAACGAATAAGGAATATACACCACTCCGTCTTATCAAAATGGTGAGGGCTGCATACGGAACAAGGTATTACAGCCGGATCACTTATTCTTTAGTGCCGCAGGAAGACGGAACCTGTAAAATAATTTTTGATGTTACAGAAAATCCATTGACTTTTTTTAAAGCCGGGTTACATTATAACCGCTTTAGCGGGGTAGCCGCTATTGTAAATTTTACCTCCCGCAATTTATTGTTCCCTAATTCAAGAAGTATGATTGCTGCGAATATCGGGGAAACATTAAGAGCAAAGGCGGAGCACCTGCAGTATTATGGAAGAAGGAAAAATTTTTCCACAATGATGAGTGTGCAGGCTGACCGGTTTGATATTTCCAGCTATAATACGTTAAAGCAAGATGGCATTTTTAAACAGGAATTTTATAAGGCCGATTTTAAAGTTCAGTTCTCTTCGCAGCGAAACTTTACTGTAGGTGCAGGTCAACGGTTTGAATACATAAGAAACAAACCAAAGATTAATGCCAGCTTTGATTACAGGGGCAACAACAATTTTGTGGTGGGATATTTATTCCTGGCACAAAATAATCTTGATAAAACAGATTATCCGCACCGGGGAATTAAGTTTAATACTGTTTTTGAATGGGTGGGTACACAACACCCCCGTGTTGATTTTTTTATGAATGGCGTACCGGTAAAGAAAGATTCCATTGCAGTTACAGGTTCACCCTATGCAAGAGTGTTGGTTAATATGGATGCTTATACACCCCTGGGTAAAAGAACGACGGTTGAATTTCAGTTGCAATCAGGAGTCAATTTTAATTACGGTGATAATATTATGAATGAATTTGTGGTAGGCGGACTTACCAGGCAATTCCGTAACCAGGTGACCTTTGCCGGCCTGCAGGAAGGTTCTGTTTATACACCAGCAATGGCTGTTGCACAGTTAGGATTACGCTACGAATTTTTGAGTAATACTTTTTTAATTGGCAAGGGAAATGTGTTGTTAAATAATTTTATTTCTAAAAGTAAATTTTATAACAATCCCGATTTTATGACGGGTTACTCACTCACATTTGGATATAATTTTGCCCTGGGGCCATTAGAATTAAGTTTGATGTATAATGACCAGTCAAAAAGGCTGGGAACATACGTAAATATTGGCGTACCATTTTAATGAATAAAATTTCAGCTTTTAGAAATTCATTTTATCTGTGTCATTATCTTTGACTGCCAAATAACTCCATTTGAAAAAGATTGAATTAAGGATTATCCTGCTTTCTATCATCGTCAGTACTGTTTTATGTGGTATTAAATTTTACACTTATTTCATTACGCATTCACTGGTTATTTTATCTGATGCATTAGAATCTATCATCAATATTGTGGCTGGATTATTTGCTTATTACAGCATTTATCTTTCTCATAAACCTAAAGACCCGGAGCATCCTTACGGTCATGGCAAAGTGGAATTTTTTTCCATTGGTTTTGAAGGGGCCATGATCTTTATTGCCGGCTGCGTGATTTTATATGAAGGCGTAGTTCATCTTATTTATCCCAAGGAGTTACATGACCTTTCCACCGGTTTATATCTTGTAATTTTTTCAGCTGTGGCCAACTTAATACTGGGCTGGTATCTGGTTTATGTTGGCAAAAGACAAAATTCGTTGACGCTGCAGGGAAATGGGAAACATATTCTCTCTGATAGTTATACCAGCATTGGTGTATTAGTAGCAGTGGTGCTGATTTATTTTACTGGTTTAAAATGGATAGATCCTGTTGCTTCATTGGTGGCCGGGTTAATAATACTTATAAGCGGCTTTAAGTTGATGACAAAATCTATATCAGGGTTAATGGATGAGAATGATATGGAAACGATAGATGAGCTGGTAAAAATATTATCGGAGCACCGGCGGGCCGACTGGATTGATGTGCACAACATGCGGGTACAACGTTTTGGTACCATTTATCATGTGGACTGTCATGTTACGCTGCCTTATTATTTAAATCTTGAACAGGTACATGAAGAAATAAGTGCCATTGATAAAATTGTGAATGAGCATTTCACCAAAGGACAGATAGAATTTTTTATTCATAACGATCCCTGTATTACTGAAAGTTGCAAACACTGTATGATTAGCGATTGCACAGTAAGGCGCTTACCCTTTGTAGAAAAACTGGAATGGAAAAGGGAGAATGTTTTACCAAACCGGAAACATGGATTTCCTGAATAATTTTGTGTAGATATTTCTGTAAATTCAACCAAACATTTTACTGCATGAAAAAACTTATTGCGCTTAACGTAGTCATTTTGTTTTTATTTCAATTAGTATCTGCTCAAAAAACTTCAAAAGATTTAGCTGATAAGACTGGATTGTTTGATAAATATATTCAATCATCTTATCCTTTATGGAAAACAACCGGTTTGGCTGTAGCGGTGGTAAAAGATGGGAAAGTGATCTTTAAGAAAGGATATGGCGTAACGGATTTAAGAACCAATCAGCCATTTACTACTTCAACAATATCTTTTTGTGCTTCTACCACAAAAGCAATGACAGCTGCCTGTATAGCGATGCTGGTAGATGAAGGCAAATTAAAATGGGACGATAAGCTCAAAAATATATTGCCTGAGTTCCGGTTATATGATGCTTATGTAAGTGATGAAATTACGGTAAGGGACTTGTTACGCCACAATGCCGGGTTGGGCAATGGAGATTTACTTTGGTTGTTTGGTTATTCATCTGAAGAGATTATGCGTCGTATGAGGTATATGAAACCTGCTTATTCATTTCGTTCATCCTTCATTTATCAAAACCTGATGTATGTAGTAGCAGGAGAGGTGATAAAAAAAGTTAGTGGCATACCCTGGCATGAATTTATTTCTAAAAGAATTTTTCAGCCATTGGGTATGAATCATACTTATACCTTATTCAAATTATCTGCTGCTGAACCAAGCCGCATGACACCGCATTATATGTATGATGATTCAATAGTAAAGCCTATTGAAGCTATTGATTTCGGTGGTTACGATCCGGCAGGAAGTGTAGTTTCCTGTATTGATGATATTACCAAATGGATGCAGTTTTTACAGGACAGTGCGCAGGTAAATGGCCAGCGGCTGATAAAAGCTGAAACATTTTCTGAATTATTCAAACCACAGTCTTTTGTTACGCCACAGGAGTTTTATCCAACGCAGGCCAAAACGCATCCGCACTGGACCACTTATGGATTAGGATGGTTTCAGCAGGATTATCGTGGTAAGATGATTCAATTTCATACAGGAAGTTTGGATGGTGCAATAGCTATCTTTGGTTCAGTACCGGAAGAAAAATTATCGTTTTATTTCTTTGGAAATTTAGATCATTCAGAAATTCGCCATGCCTTAATGTGGAAGGCAATCGATCTGTGGAGCTTTAATGATAACAGCCGTGACTGGAGTACTGAACTTTATCAGCATTATAAAGGTTTAAAAGAAGCCGGTAAAAAAGCAGAGAAAGAGAAAGAAGCAAAACGGGTATTAAATACTAAACCAAGTTTGCCTTTAGAAAGCTATGCAGGGAAATTTACCAATGAAACATATGGTGATGCGGAGATAAGTTTAAATAATGGATTGCTTACTGTTAAATTTCCCAATAATATCAGTCTCAAATTAGAGCACTGGAATTATGATACATTCCGTGGAGCATATAACTATGACTGGTACGGAAAAGCCTATGTTACCTTTGGTTTAAATGAGGAAGGTAAAGTAGTGCAGGTTGATTTTGATGGAGTGGTTTATCAAAAACAATAGCTGCTGCCGGTTAATCCATGATGAAAAATAAATCATCACTGGGTAATGCAGGGGGGAAATTTTTTATACCTGTAATAAATATTAATTACTCATTTTCTTCCACGCATTAATCAATCCGTTGGTAGAAGAATCATGCGATTGTATGGTTGCATCGGTAATTAATTCAGGTAAAATTTTATTGGCTAGTGCTTTACCTAATTCCACTCCCCACTGGTCAAAACTGTAAATATTCCAGAGAACTCCCTGTACAAAAATTTTGTGTTCATACAATGCAATCATTTGGCCCAATGTAAACGGAGTGATTTTTTTTATCAAGAAGGAATTGGTAGGGCGGTTGCCTTCAAATGCTTTAAAGGGAATTAATTCTTCTTTTACACCTTCAGCAATCAACTCTTCTTTTGTTTTGCCGTTCATCAGCGCTTCAGTTTGGGCAAAGAAATTACTCAGCAATTTTACATGATGATCTCCAATAGGATTATGGCTGATAGCCGGTGCAATAAAATCGCAGGGTATCAATAATGTACCCTGGTGAATCAATTGATAAAACGCATGCTGACCATTAGTGCCGGGCTCACCCCAAATAACCGGGCCAGTATTATAGTTTACTTTTTGTTTATCACGACCAACATATTTTCCATTACTCTCCATATTTCCCTGCTGGAAGTATGCAGCAAAACGGTGCAGGTATTGATCGTAGGGGAGAATGGCTTCTGATTGTGCATGAAAAAAATTGGTGTACCACAAACCAATCAATGCCATCAACACCGGAATATTTTTTTCAAATGGTGCACTGCGGAAATGATTATCTGTATCATGACCGCCTTTTAATAATTCTTCAAAATTATTATAGCCAATGGTTAAGGCAATGGATAAACCAATAGCACTCCACAATGAATAACGGCCACCAACCCAATCCCAGAACTCAAACATATTGGCTTTATCAATACCAAACTTCACCACTTCTTTTTCATTGGTGGAAAGAGCGGCAAAATGTTTGGCGATATGCACTTCTTCTTTAGCTGAATCGAGGAACCATGCTCTTGCAGTATGCGCATTGGTCATGGTTTCCTGTGTGGTAAATGTTTTTGATGCAATAAGAAAAAGTGTTTCTTCAGCATTTACCTTTTTTAATGTTTCAGCAATATGTGTTCCATCCACATTTGAAACGAAATAAGTCTGTAGGCCTTCCACCCAATAAGGTTTTAATGCTTCCGTTACCATCACAGGACCGAGATCACTTCCGCCAATACCAATATTGACAATGTATTTAATTTTCTTGCCGCTATAACCTTTCCATTCACCACTATGAACTTTATTGCAGAAAGTTTTCATTTGATCCGACACTTTCTGTATACCAGGCATCACGTCTTTACCGTCTGTAATTACCGGCTTGCCGGAAAAGTTTCTTAAAGCGGTATGCAGTACAGCCCGGTTTTCTGTTTCATTTATTTTTTCACCCGCAAACATATTAACGATGGCATCGTTCAAACCGCATTCACCGGCTAATTGTATTAATAATTTCACCGTTTCATCTGTGATAATATTCTTGGAATAATCAAATAAAATATCACCGGAGGTTAACGAATATTTTTGAAAACGGTTGTTGTCCTCAACAAATAAATCCTTCATTAAAACATGCTTCATGGAAGCAGCATGAATTTCCAATGCTTTCCATGCAGCGGTAGTGGTTGGGTTAATTTTTGCTAACATACTTCAAGTGTTATAGTAAAGCCTGCATTGCTGCCTGCCGGTCGTTTTGTAATTGTTGTTTTAGTTCATCCAGTCCGCCGAACTTCTTTTCATCTCTTAATCTTTTAACGGTCTGTACTTTCATCAGTTTGCCGTATATATCTTCATCAAAATCAAACAAATTTACTTCTATCATTCTTCTTAACCCATCCACTGTTGGGCGGACTCCTATATTCATCATTCCCTTGAGTTGACGGTTAACGGTTGACAGTTGACAGGTAACCGCATACACACCATTACCGGGAATTAATTTTTCTTTGTCTTCCATGCGAAGATTAGCAGTAGGAAATCCAATTGTTCTTCCTCTTTTATCACCATGCACCACTAATCCTTCAAAGAAATAACTGTAGCCCAGCAAATCAGTTGCTTTACTAACATCACCCGCTAAAATAGCTTCTCTGATTTTGGAGGAACTTACCGTTACTTCATTCAGCACATGCTCAGGTATTTCTTTTACTTTGTAGCCAAATTCTTTTTTATACTTTTCAAGCAAAGTAAAATCGCCTTCCCTGTTTTTGCCGAAACGATGATCGTATCCGATGATAATAGTATGCGGATGAAAATTGCTGACTAAAAAATCTTTGATATAAGATACTGCAGGCTGATCAGAGAAATCTCTTGTAAACGGAACGATTACTAAATGATCGATGCCTTCCTTACTGAGTAGTACAATTTTTTCATCCATCGTATTCAGCAAATTGAACTCGTTTTTAGTGGTGCCTATTACTTTTCTGGGATGAGGATAAAAAGTAATAATAACCGTTTCACCGGCAACTTTTGCTGCTTCTTCTTTGAGTTGCCGGATTATTTGCTGATGACCAGTATGTACACCGTCAAATGAACCGATGGTAATAACGGCTTTGTTGAAAACGGGCAACTGACTTAATTGTCGATGAACCTGCATAAACGGCCCGCAAGTTAATTAAAACAGATGAATGATAATCCCGCAGCTCATAGCTCACATCTCCAAACTGGTTTATAAAAACAATTGGGCAATAACACCTGATGATTTAGTTTTGCGGCATGAGTTTGTATTCTCAACGGGGCGTGTCGGCACAAAAAGAAGAGGTACATGCCGCTACTAAAAAGCTTGACAAAGGACTTTTTGCCAACGCCTTTTGCAAAATTTATCCCGACTACTTAGGAAATGATGCCAATTGGGTGAATGTCATGCATGCAGATGGGGCAGGCACCAAAAGCATATTAGCTTATTTATACTGGAAGGAAACCGGTGATATTTCCGTTTGGCGGGGAATAGCACAGGATGCTGTAGTGATGAATATTGATGATTTGCTATGTGTGGGCATTTATGATAATCTTTTATTCTCTTCAACCATTGACAGAAACAAAGCAATCATTCCGGGTGAAGTGCTGAAAGAGATCATTAATGGTACCCAGGATTTTTTTGACACATTAAAAGGCTTTGGCGTAAATATTCATTACCTCGGTGGCGAAACGGCGGATGTGGGTGATGTGGTGAGAAGTATTGCCGTAAACGGAACGATGACGGCAAGATGGCCAAAGAATAAAATCATCAGCAATGATAAAATTCAGCCGGGTGATGTGATTGTTGGATTAGCAAGTTATGGCCAGGCAACGTATGAACGTTTTTATAACAGCGGCATAGGAAGCAATGGATTAACCAGTGCCCGTCATGATGTGCTGAATAAGTTTTATGCTGAGCATTATAAAGAAACTTATGAGCCATCATTGAACGAAGAAGTAGTTTACATAGGCAAACATCGTTTAACAGATAAGCTGACAGTTGACGGTGGACAGTTGACTGTGGGAGAGTTGATATTAAGCCCTACAAGAACATATGCTCCTGTTGTAAAAGAAATATTGGAAAATCATTTTGACGCCGTTCATGGAATGATACACAGCAGCGGCGGCGGACAAACCAAGTGTATGAAGTATGTAAATGATAATATCCGTATTATAAAAGATAATTTGTTTACGCCGCCTGTTATTTTCGATCTTATTAAAGATGCCTCTGGTGCTGATGATAAAGAGATGTACCAGGTATTTAATATGGGCTGTCGTTTGGAAGTGTACACCAATGAAAAAGATGCTGACAGTATTATCAGCATCGCTGAAAAATATGGTATGGAGGCAAGAGTTATTGGCAGGGTGGAGGAGAGTGGGAAAAAGGAGTTAGAGATAAAAGTTCATGATTCAATAATTCGGTTCTAACAATTGTTTATTACTCAGGTTCATACCCGGAAACAATATCTCCTGGTGCATCAAACCTTACCCGGGTTTCATAATAACAGTTAACTGCAATTCCATTTTGTTTGGCAGGCATCCATTTTGGACCGTTTACTAATGCATTGCTCATAACTTCTGCCAGTTTAGACTGTTGCATGTTTAATGCTTTTACATTTTTGAGAGTACCGTCTTTTGTAACCATAAATTGAAGACGCAAAGTCCCATTACTATTTTTATCTAATATCAAGTTAGCGTTAAAATTATTAAGAATTGTGTTCACATATTTTTCCCATTGCACTTCACCCCCTGGAAAAGAGGCTGCAACTTCTGTTTTTGTAAAAACAGGACCATCATCATCAGTAGGTTTTTGCACTATAGGATTTTGGCCAAAAATTGATTTATATTGTGCAAAATATTTCGCCCCGTCAATTATCATTATACTGTTATTTGCCAAAACGCCATAATTCTTCCTTGCTTCATCATCATTTGGTGGATATGAAATTATACTGTTGCACTTAAATACTTTTCCAGTGAGTTCGGCAATTTCTTTTGTTTCGCCATTTAAAATGTAAACTGTTTTAACAAGCCCCCAATCTTTTTGTTCTTTTTCTTTATTGATAATTGAATCTGAAAAGAAAACTATTTTATTTTTGGTATCAGCAAAAAAAGAACTTTTTGGAAAACTATCAATTGCTTTTGAAGCATCGGTACCCAGTTTCTTTTTATTCAAATAATGTATTACACCATCCAATATGGCGGTTGCAACTTTCTTCTGGTTTTCTTTATTGCTTATAAACTGTGCATCCTTTTTGTTGGTTATATACCCACAGCCCATAATTACAGATGGGCAGTTGACGGACTGCGCCATCCAGATACCAATTTGCCGGGTTTTTATCCCATTGAATTTATAAAGAGAAGTAATATTGTTTTGGATAGACTCTGCCATTTGTTTGCTTTGTTCCCTATTGGGAAATTCAGGTTTTGATATAAATATTTCAAAACCATCATATTTTTCCTTGTCATCACCTGGCCCGATAGCTTCTACATGAATTGAAATAACCGCATCAGCATTATTGTTATTGGCAATATCACTTCTTTCTCTTAACGGAACTTTGGAATCTCCCTCTCTTGACATCAATACTGTTATATTTTTTTCTTTTGCTATAGCTTTCATAGTTTGGGCTATCTCTAATGTTAAATTCTTTTCTTTTAAACCGTTCTCCCCAATTGCCCCATCATCATCACCTCCATGCCCTGCATCAATAACAATTGTAATTGGTTTTTCTGCTTTTAAAAAAGCAGGGGAAAGGCTTTTGTAGCGAAAGGCAAATGCGGCAATAAGGATAATGACTAATGGCAGTACCATTATTTTGCGCAGGTATTGGTGACTTGGTTGTTTGGAGGTTGTAATCATGGCTATTCTTCTTTTAAGTTGTTCATAAAAAAAGTTATTTGTAAATGACAATTGTTTTCCTGTAGTGGCTTTCCATAAAATCATTTCGGCATATTGGGCGGCGTCTTCGTTCATACTGGCAATATGGTCGGCAATAAATTCATGTATCAATGCCAGTTCTTTTTTAATAATGTGGAAGAAAGGATTGCACCAGTAAATAACAGTTACCAGTTGCATAAAAATTTTATCATAGCTGTGGCGTTCATGTACATGCGTAAGTTCATGTTTGAATATTTGCTTGCCTTCCTGTGTATCGAGTGGTATATTTTTATTCCAGAAAATGTACCGGAAAAAAGAAAAAGGAGTGCCTTCTGCGGTTGAATTTATAAAGTAAACATCTTCCATCTGCTGGACTTTTCCGTCAGCGATTAAACGATGTATTTTAATTATACTTTTTACAAATCGAATTAAGGTTACCAGGCAAACTACAAGGTAAGCCATCAGTATAATTGTTGAGGAGCTTAATTGCGGTAATGCAGAAACATTTTTTGCAGGATCAACCAACAGATTTTCGCCACCACTTTCAGAAATGATATTTAATGTTTGTAATACCGGGCTTTGATGTACCTGCTCATGTGAAAATGATAGCGGTATATGAAAAAAAGGAATGATCAACGAAGCCATTACAGCAATAAGCAGGTAATAGCGATTCCAGTAATGAAATTTTTTATTGCGCAGCACAAAATGGTAATAGCCATAAAAAATTCCCGAACAAACAGTTACTTTGATGAGGTAAATGAAATAGGAGGTCATTTTCTTGATTTTTTTGTGTTTTTAATTTGTTGCAGTAAGTCTTCCAGTTCTTCTACACTAAGGTTATTTTCTTTCACAAAAAAAGAAACCATGTTAGTGAATGAACCTTCAAAATATCCTTTCACTAAATTCTTCATTGTTCGTTTGGTGTATTCATCTTTTGTAATTAGCGGATAATACTCATTATGCCGGCCTAAAGGAGTAATACCAATAAATTCTTTTTCAGTTAATATTTTTACAATGGTAGCCACAGTATTTTGATGTGGCTTGGGATTGGGCAGCGCCTCAATGATATCTCTTATATAACCTTTCTCAATTTTCCATAATGCCTGCATTATCTGTTCTTCTGCCTTGGTTAATGGTTTT
This sequence comes from Sphingobacteriales bacterium, assembly GCA_003963365.1. GTDB lineage: Bacteria > Bacteroidota > Bacteroidia > Chitinophagales > Chitinophagaceae > AWTP1-9. Next base: position 151,130 of record RXJG01000006.1, on the reverse strand, counting down.
GCCATAACTAAAAATTTAGTTTGTAAACCGAATGTAGAACTAATATCTTAGTTATACAACTAAATTTTTAGTTTATGAAAAAATTCACAACTATTTTTAGTGGCTTATGCTTTATTTTGCACTTCAAACCCATTTTATGCCAGAAGCGATAGTAGAATTAAGGAATGTAAATATATACCAGGGTAATTCATTGGTGCTGCAGGATGTAAACCTTACTGTAAACAGGGGCGAATTCGTTTACCTTGTTGGTAAAACAGGAACAGGGAAATCCAGTCTGTTAAAAACGATGTATGGTGAATTGCCGCTGACAGAAGGAGACTGTGTGGTTGCCGGTCATAATTTGAAAGGAATGGATTGGAAAAAAGTTCCATTTCTTCGTCGTGATCTTGGCGTGGTGTTCCAGGATTTTCAATTGCTGACGGATAGAAATGTAAATGAAAACTTACGGTTTGTATTAAAAGCAACCGGCTGGAAAGATGAAAAGTTGATTAAAGAAAAAATAGATGATGTACTGGATAAGGTAGGATTAAAATCAAAAAGTTTTAAAATGCCTTACGAAATGAGTGGTGGCGAACAGCAAAGGGTGGATATTGCCAGGGCATTACTTAACTCTCCTAAATTAATATTAGCAGATGAGCCAACGGGTAACCTCGATCCTGAAACATCTGATGAGATTATGAATTTATTATTCCAGATTACCAGGGACTATAATACCGCAGTGATCATGGCCACGCATGATTTTATGGTGATCAATAAATTTCCTGCACGAACGGTAAAAACAGAAAGAGGTAAAGTGTGGGACAATGCTAGTATAACCATGGAATAAGTTTACGGGCATTGGTATCATTGTTGTAATACGTATTCAGTAAATTCTCTCTCAATTTAATTTCTTCACCGGTAAATGGCTGATGATATAATTGAATGATGATTGATTTCATTCCGGCTGCATTATTTCCAATATGACAGGCTGATTCCAGGTTGGTGGAGCATACCATTTCATCATTCACTACAACATGACGACCATTGTACAATGCGTTAACTAGTTTTAAACGAATACCAGTTTTATTAAATGCCGGCAGCACGTTGATGTGAGCCCGTTGAATGAGATCCTTTATTTCATTATCTGATGGATTAGCTACGATACAGGTATGTTGTTTTTCATGCGCCAGTGCTTCTAATTTCTTAGATGGATTTTTACCCGCAATTACAAATGGCACCGGTAAATCGTTGAATACATTTTGCAATAGCCATATGGCTGTTTTTTCGTTCTCCGGTATTCCTAAATTACCATGATACAAACAGTAAGACCCAATCCCTTCTTGGCAGGTAATGATTTCATTGGGATGAAAAACGGGTAACAATCCCCAATTGACATTTTCCTTATTACAATAATGCCCCGCATCATGCAATGTCATGAAGAGGGTTGGTATTTTTTTTATCACTACCGCCTCGTATTTCTCCAACAATCTTGATTCATTTTTGAAATAGATTTTTTTGAAAAGATTATCTTCTGTCTCCGCCAGCCCGGTATAATAAAGTGATTCAATATTATGAGCCCTCAGCACTGCTTTACGTTTCAAAAAATCAGGGTGGTTATAAAAGAAGGTAGTATGTAATCCTTCCATCAGTACAGGATAATCATCGTTGAGAATTCGCCTCATCATTTCTTCATTATCTCTTGAGTTGACAATGTAGGGAAGTGAAAATGAAAAGCTGCGGAAGCCTGTATCTCTTTTATAATAATTTACTGTTTCACAATACTTCAATAATTCATCCTGCTGACCACGACCATATTCATACGTCTGCAAATGAATTTTAATGCCCAATTTGTGTAATGCTTTTATCTTATAAAAAACATCAATTGCCCCGCCATAATCTGTGGGATAAGGAACATCAAAAGAAATAATATGTAAATGTTTATCCAAGTAAGTTTTTATAAAAAGCCAGTAATTTTTTTTCTTCTTCCTGCCAGTTCAATACTTTTTTAGCAGCCCGGCAGTTTGATTTTAGCCTGTTGTACAAAACAGCATCGTTCAGTAAAAGGTTCAGTTTTTCAGCAATATTTTCAACAGAAAGATTATCCACCAGCACCGCTACTTCAAATTGTTTGTTGATTTCCCTGTAAGCAGGATAATCAACACATAATTGGGGCAATTCCCCATGTATATAATCAAAGAAGCGATTGCCTAATGAGAGATAGTTACTCATACCGTTGTTCTCAAAAAAAGTAATACCGATATAAGCGGTTGGAGTAAAAGCTCTCAATACTTCCGGCTTTAATTTGCCTTTGAATATTACTTTTTCTTCAAGACCGTTTTCTTTTGCAATTTGTTTGGCCTGTGTAAAGAAGTTTCCTTCGCCACAAATAACAAATGGGGCATTCACGTATTTGAAAGCAGGAATTAATGTTTCAAAACTTCTGCCTTCATTTACATCACCCTGGTATAAGATAAAAGTTTGTGGTTTATGGTGTATGGTTTGTGATGGTGATGCAGGCTCCCCGCTGTCAACTGCCAACTCCGGAACACTGCGAATAACCTCATAGCTCATTCCGTACATTTTGCTAAACTCATCTGCAATTGGTTGATTTACGGTATAACCAAATTTGAATTTTGGTACAGCAAAGCGTTCAATCTTCTTCCACAGTTTGTAAATGGCGGGGCGGGTTACAATTTCTTTCATTTCACAAAACAATTCATGGGCATCGTACACCCGTTTTGTTTTTTTGATGACCGAAACAAAATAACAGGGGAGAATGGTGTCCAAATCAATGGCGCAGAGGCAATCCATTTTGGTTACAAGCAAAAAGAAAAAAAGGCGGGTATTATACTCTGCATAAAACAGTTTGCCTTTACCAAACCAGCAGTTCAGCCTTTTTTGCCGGAAAGCTCTTTTATCAAGCGGAATAGATTGTTTCCTCTTTCTGCCCACCAGTGTTACTTCATAACCGGCTTTGGCCAGCGAAGTACAGATACGAATCATCCGCTGGTCGTAACTAAGGTCGTTGGTAACCGTAAAAACAATCTTTTTCAAGCCTTTGGGTTAATTTTGCCGTAAAGAAAGGAATTTAAGCCCGAAAGCAGCCGGACAAGCCTCAAAATTCCTGAATAATCTGCTGGTTTTGTTGGCTGTTTGCCCGTTTGCCCTTACCTTTGCCGCCATAATTTTGAAGAAAAACTTGGATGTCATTTAAAAAAAACTGAGATGTCAATCACAAAAGAAAAAAAAGCAAACATTTTTAAAGAATTCGGTGGCACTGCTGCTAACACCGGTTCTATTGAGGGACAAATTGCTATGATTACTGAGCGTATCAACAGCATTTCTGAGCACCTCCAAAAAAACAAAAAAGATTTTGCCACTCACCGCGGATTAATGCGTCTTGTTGGTCAGCGTAAACGTTTATTAACCTACCTCAGCAAACACAATCTTACCGGTTACCGTGCTTTGATTGAAAAACTTGGTATCAGAAAATAAATTCTCCGTTCCCTAAGGGAATTTTGGAGAGTGTTTATATACCGGGTTTGATTTCAAAAAAGGTCAGATTCAAAATATAATTATTCCCAATGTTCCCAAAGGATGTTGGGAATAACTGTTTTTACACCATTGTATTTTTTAATTGCCTGCAGCGGATAAACTCCTGAACGGAACGCCGCCATCAAAGTTCAAGCAGGGAACTCAGGTAAGTTCACACAATTAATTCTACAAGAAACTTAACCGCAAAAAAGAATTTTATGTTACAACAACCGATTTCTGTATCATTCGATTTAGGTGGTGGCCGTGAGGTTACCATTGAAACCGGTAAACTGGCCCGCCAGGCAGATGGGGCCGTTACCGTACGCCAGGGCAACTGTATTTTACTCGCAACTGTTGTTGCCAATAAAGAACCAAAAGAAGGACAGGATTTCTTTCCTTTATCAGTAGATTACCAGGAAAAATTTGCTTCGGCAGGTCGTATTCCCGGTTCTTTCTTTAAAAGGGAAGCAAGACTGAACGATTATGAAATATTAACCAGCCGTTTGATTGACCGTGCTCTTCGTCCTTTATTTCCCGAAGATTATTTATGTGATGTGCAGGTGTTGATCAGCTTAGTGTCAAGCGATGCAGATGTAATGCCTGATTCATTAGCTTGTTTAGCTGCATCTGCAGCATTAGCGGTTTCAGATATTCCCATTAAGGAGATCATCAGTGAAGTACGCATTGCCCGTATAAATGGTGAGTTTGTAGTAAACCCCGGCCGTAAAGATTTGGCTACGGCTGATATGGAATTTATTATTGCAGCTACCGATAAAAACCTGATGATGGTGGAAGGTGAAGCAAGTGAATGCGATGAAGAAGATTTAGTGAAAGCACTGGAATTGGCACATGATGCTATCCGTGTACACATTAAAGCACAGGAAGAATTAAGAAGTAAGAAAGGAATTACTACCAAAAGAGATTATAAAAAACCTGAGCAAAACGAAGAGCTTCAAAAGAAAGTAATTGCTTTTGCTAAAGATAGAGTTTACCAGATTTCAAGAGCAGGCAGCAGCAAAAATGAAAGAAGCGATGCTTATTCATTGCTGAAAGATGAACTGATTGCCAGCCTTGGTGAAGAAGTAACAGATGTTGATAAGAAACTCGCTAAAAAGTATTACGAAGACCTGAAATGGGAAGTGGTAAGAGATATGATTGTGGATGAAAGAATCCGCCTTGATGGTCGTGGTTTAACGGATGTTCGTCCTTTAGCTATGGAAATAGAACCTTTGCCAACTCCACATGGTTCTGCTTTATTCACAAGAGGTGAAACCCAGTCACTTACAACAGTTACTTTAGGAACTAAATTAGATGAGGTTTTGATTGAAAGTGCTGCGGCATCTAACTATTCTAAATTCTTCCTGCATTATAATTTCCCGCCATTTTCAACTGGTGAAGTAAAAATGATGCGTGGACCCGGCCGTCGTGAAGTTGGTCATGGTAACCTGGCACAACGTTCCTTAAAACAAATGATGCCGGGTAATGAGTATCCTTATACAGTACGTGTGGTTAGTGATATTCTGGAATCAAACGGTTCGTCTTCTATGGCTACTGTTTGCGCCGGTTCATTAGCATTGATGGATGCAGGTGTACCTGTTCCAAAACATGTAAGTGGCGTAGCAATGGGATTAATTACAAGAGGTGATGGCAAATATGCTATTCTTACCGATATCTTAGGTGATGAAGATCATTTGGGAGATATGGACTTTAAAGTAACCGGAACCCGTGATGGTATTTGTGGTGTGCAAATGGATATTAAAGTGGATGGATTAAGCATGGCAACCATGAGAGAAGCATTATCACAGGCGAAACAGGGACGTTTACATATTCTGAATGCCATGTATGAGTGTATGCCACAAGCCCGTGCCGAGGTGAAACCGCATGCACCAAGAATGGAGAAACTGTTTATTGATAAAGAATTTATTGGTGCAGTGATCGGGCCACAGGGTAAAGTAATACAGGAAATTCAAAGAGAAACCGGTACCGTTATTACTATTGAAGAAGTGGGTAACTATGGCGAAGTAAGCATCTTTTCACCGGCTAAAGAAGGTTTGGATAAAGCAGTTGCATGGGTGAAAGGATTAGTAGCTGTTCCGGAAGTAGGTTCAGTTTATGAAGCCACTGTAAAGGGTATTAAAGAGTTTGGTGCATTTGTTGAATTCTTACCAAAGAAAGAAGGTTTATTACACATCAGTGAAATAAGCTGGAAGCGTTTGGAAAGTATGGAAGGTGTACTGAAAGTAGGTGATGTGGTAAAAGTAAAACTGATTGGTATTGACCATAAGACCGGTAAGTTTAAACTCAGCCGTAAAGCATTAATGCAAAAGCCCGAGTTTAATAAACCCCAGCGTCCGCAACAGGAGCAGGGTGGTCAGCAGGAAGAAGAATAACGAAGTATGATGTCAGAAGTTTGAACTAAGAAAATTTCTATAACACAAAGCCTGTGAAAATTTTCGCAGGCTTTTTAATTTATTTGATGGCGAAGTATATACAGGTAAAAATTGATAATACCACTGCTGAACAAAACGAAATACTCATCGCTTTGCTGAGTGAAAATAGCTATGATGGATTTGAAGAAGGAGACAATTCTCTCACTGCCTTTATTTCTGAAACAGATTTTAATGAAGAATCATTGAAAGAAACCCTGCAATCGTTTCAACTTATTTTTACTAAAGAAATCATAGCAGAAAAAAACTGGAATGAAGAATGGGAAAAGAATTTTGAACCGGTGCTGGTGGATGATTTTTGTGCCGTAAGAGCTTCTTTTCATCAACCCATTACACATGTACAAAATGAAATTCTCATCACACCAAAGATGAGTTTTGGTACCGGTCATCATGCCACTACTTATATGATGATGAAAAGTATGGAGGCAATTGTTTTTAACGGTAAATCTGTTTTAGACTTTGGTACAGGAACAGGTGTATTGGCCATCCTCGCAGAAAAATTAGGTGCAACAGCTATTTACGCTATTGATAATGATGAATGGAGTATCAACAATGGAAAAGAAAATATTGATAACAATCATTGCACTAATATTCGTATTGAACAGAAAGATAATCTTAATGAAACAGGAAAATATGATATCATTCTTGCCAATATCAACCGTAATGTGCTGCTGGATAATATGCAGTCGATAGCTTCATCCGTAAAAACAAATGGGATTGTGCTCATGAGTGGATTTTATGACGAAGATTTGACAACTTTACTTGAATCAGCCAATAAATTCGGGCTCAGGTTCGTTTCTAAAATGGAAAAAAACAAATGGGATTGTGCAAAATTCACCAGAAGCTAACATACGGTAGCGGAATATTGCTGAAAAAATTCATTTTTATTATATTTGCTTTCTACTTTAACCTGCTATGAATGAATTAGGACTGATATTACTGGCCTATTTAATTGGGTCAATACCAACAGCTTTAATTGTAAGCAAGCGTTTTTTCGGAATTGATATCCGGGACTACGGCAGCGGTAACATGGGTGCTACTAACACTTACCGTGTGTTAGGCTCAAGATTTGGCACCATAGTTATGGCTATTGACATGTTGAAAGGCTTCATCGCTTCCTCGCTTTGGGTATTACTTCCTTACTATACCACTCCAGAATTTTACAGAACAAACCTGCAAATAGGATTAGGACTGGCTGCTGTAATTGGTCACATATTTCCACTGTTTGCCCAGTTTCGTGGCGGAAAGGGAATTGCTACCTTATTTGGAATGGTGCTGGCCATTCAGCCAATGGTTGCTGTTTACTCTGTAGTGGTGTTTTTAGCAGTGCTGTATCTTACCCGTTATGTTTCCCTAAGTTCTATACTGGCAAGCGTTGCTTTTACGTTATTAATTCTTGTAATCTTTAATGAAAAAGAACCGCTTTACCGAATATTTTCTATTGCGGTTGCATTGCTTGTAGTGCTTACTCATCAAAAAAATATTGGACGGTTACTTCGCGGCAGTGAAAGTAAAGCTGCTATTTTAAAATACCGTGACCGCAGAAGAATGAGAAGAACGATGCGTCAGTAGTCATCGTCCTTTTTCATAACTTTAACATACCTTACTCCTCAAAGACCAAATTGGTATCGCTTTTGTTTTACTTACTTCAAATTTATAAATATGAAGAAGACCTTTATTCTTTTGTTCGCCTTTATATCGATGATGGTAGCCTGTACTAAAAATGCAGTTACCGGTCGTAAGCAACTTACACTTTTGAATGAATCGCAATTACAACAAATGGCTTTGCAGGAATATCAAACATTCCTTTCTCAAAACAAAGTAGTCAATTCAACCGCCAGCAAGGATGCTGAAATGGTAAAACGTGTTGGAACCCGTATAGCCAATGCCATAACAAAATATTATACTGAGCAGGGAAAAGGAGAGGTGTTGAATGGATACAAATGGGAGTTTAACCTGGTTGATGACAAGCAGGTGAATGCCTGGTGTATGCCTGGTGGTAAAGTAGTAGTGTATACAGGGCTATTACCTATAACACAAAATGAAGCAGCATTGGCAGTAGTGATGGGACACGAAATAACTCATGCCGTAGCACAACATGGAAATGAAAGAATGAGTCAGACACTTATTGCACAAGGGGTGGGTTTAGCAGGTAATGTATTGACGTCGGGTAACACACAAGTAAACAGTATCTTCAATAATACATATGGGGTGGGAGCACAGGTTGGAGTGCTGCTTCCTAATTCAAGAAAACAGGAATTTGAAGCGGATCACTATGGATTAATTTTTGCCGCATTGAGTGGGTACAACCCACAGGAAGCAATACCATTTTGGGAACGGATGGCAAAAGCCGGAAGTGGACAAAAACCACCAGAGTTTTTAAGTACTCACCCTGCTGATGAAACCCGTATTCAACGTTTAAAAGAGCTGATGCCGGAAGCCATGAAATACTACAAACCCATTGGCAAATAATTATTGATTTTGACCATTAAAAGATGTTTCCATCTTAATAGAATTAGCCCCTTTTTAAAATAAAAGGGGCTAAAACTTTGTCTGGATATAGGTTTTACCTTATCTTTGCTCTCCCATATTTTCATAACCCCATAATCAAATTTTTCATTTCTGATGGAGACAATGTTTGAAAAACTTCAGTTGAAGGAGGAAAAAAATTTGCTGATCCAGGGGCTCCCTTCTTCCATCGAGAAACAGTTTGTAAAATTGAATTACGCTAAAAACGTAACTCCTTTGCTTAAGGCAAAGAAGATTGATTTTGCACTGGTTTTTGCGGTGAATCAAAACCAATTAAACGGTATTTTAACCGATGTACTCCCCGCTTTACACCAGGAGGCTAAATTGTGGGTAGCTTACCCCAAAGCCACATCAAAAATCGTAAGCGATCTTAATAGGGACTGTACATGGGCTAAATTAACTCAAAGCGGTTTTGAGGGAATCCACACGGTGGCACTTGACCACGTTTGGAGCGCCTTGCGTTTCCAAAAAGCAGCATTGACAAAAGAAAAACCCGGTTCTTTGGTTAAAAGAAAAACAAAGGAACTGGAGCTAGCCTGAAATAATTTGTTCTGAAAACTTTTAAAAGGGGTTGCATCATGCAACCCCTTTTGTTTTAATTTCGATTATGCATTTGAATATTGAAATTAAAGCCCGTTGCATTAACCCTGATCGTATCAGGAACTATCTTAAAGAAAATAAAGCTGATTTTAAAGGAACCGATTTTCAAAAAGACACTTATTTTAATGTTCCCAATGGCAGATTAAAACTCAGACAGGGTAATATTGAAAATTCATTAATTCACTACGAAAGAGAAAATCAAAGTGGTCCCAAATCTTCACAGGTAAGTTTGTATAAAGCTGAGAATGGAGATATCCTCAGAAATGTATTATTAAATGCATTGGGTGAAAAGGTAACAGTGGAGAAGAAAAGAGAAATTTATTTTATTGGCAATGTAAAGTTTCACCTGGATGAAGTACCCGGATTGGGAAGTTTTGCCGAAATAGAAGCAATAGATAAAGATGGAACGATAGGAAAAGATCGGTTACTGGAACAATGTGAATTCTATCTGAATGCCTTTGGAATTAATGAAGCTGATCTGTTAACAGACTCTTACAGCGATATGTTGTTAAATCAATAAATGGCAGAAACTGGCTGCATGGTTTTTATATTTTCAATCATTTGTTAATGAAGGAGCAATAACATCTTTCATATTATCTATACTGTAACTTTATTTAGCAAAACAGTTTAGAAATGAAAAACGTAAAAAAACTCTATCTAACCACCATTCTATTTGTTTTCCTTGTAACCGCAGTTTCTGCACAAAGATGGCATCGGGAAGGGGGCTATCGTCATTACGATCGTGAATATTGGCACAGGCCAGTTGTAAGAGCTTATGTAGGTTTTGGTAATATTGGTTACCGTCCATATTACAGACCTGCTTATTATTATGGTTATCGGCGTCCTTCCATCGGGGTTTTCGTTTCGGTACTTCCTGTTGGCTTCCGCACTTTTTATCTTGGACCAGATCCATATTACTACTATGGGGGTGCTTACTATCGTCCTTACAATAATAACCGTTATGAAGTAATTGATGCACCGGTTGGCGCCAGAATTCCTGAATTACCCAAGGGTGCTAACGTTGAAGTTATCAACGGACAAAAATATTATCAATATGACGGGAACTACTATAAAGAAGTGATTACTGATAAAGGTGACATTTTATACGAAGTGGTTGGAAAGAATGCCGTGTTAAATACGGATCAGCGTACTGTAAAAACTGACCCTGCTCCGTCAGCAGAAAGAACAGCCATAACAGATGAAGTGGTGGGAAAAGAAACAGAAAAACTTCCGGATAATTCAAAAGCAGTTGTAATTAATCAACAAAAGTATTTTCAGTCTCCTGCTGGTTATTATTACCAGGAAATAATTAAGGATAATAAAATTTCCTATAAAATAGTAGGCAAAGTTTCAGAAGCTAATTAGTGTTTCCGGGTTCAAAAAAAAGCGAATTCAATTTTGAATTCGCTTTTTAGTTTCTATTCTTCCCAATCGCATCCAATAGGTGCGCCGGGAGCTATAGCTGAATGTGCCGGAATAGCAATATCATTAGGCTTTTTAATTCTTTCCACAGCAAAATTATAATGTGCTTTGTATGGAGTATTAGTTTTTAATTGTGCTTCACAGTATTTTTTTATTTGTTCAAGCCGATCAAAGCAAATTGCTTTTACGGCATAGTTTGCATTTCCACCAGCTGACTCAGCAATAGAAATACCCGCTGGTAACGCAGCTGATCTTCCACCACCTGTTACGCCTGCACCGGCTAATCCAAGTAAATAGCTTAATACCATTTGTTGTGTTTGCATTTGCAGTTGTGCAGTAATGCCTGTTTGTAATGGCTTCTTCCAGGTGCGGTTGATGATGCTGTCTAATACATCATCCCACCCGGGAGTGCCTGCTTCAGCTTTAAACTGGTTCAACCGGTTTGCTCTTGCTGCATTAAATAAAAATCCCAATTCGTAATTTGTAATTGCTTCAGCAGGAGAGAGGGCATCAAAATTCATTCCTGTACGTTTGGCAAACAATTCACCATAGCCATAATATTCGGGAGGGCGGGGAGGAATCATTTGCACAATTCTTTCGCTTAATTGTAACACATCAGGATTCAAACAATCCAATGCTGCTTTTAATGCTTTTATCTGAACTTCTTTGGAAAGTATTTGTGGTTGTTGCTGAAGTTTATCTCCCTTAACGGAATAGCTATAATTCATTCCACCAATCAATTTACAAACTGCTTCCAGTTGATAGCGATGAAAATTATAAACCGGTACCAAAGCATCTTCCATTTTAGATAAAGGCATATTATCTCTTACTACATCCTGCGAAAATTTATCTAATGCTTTCTTACGAATGGAAAGTACATTTTTTAATTCATCAGCAGCATCTTTTCCATTATCCCATAAATGTGCTACAGGATGTAATCCATCGGCTGCTCTTGCATCAAAGTCAGTAATAAATAACAAGCCATTCTTTGTATTTTCTTCTAACAATTTATTTAAGGCTGGATTATCTTCCTTGCCTCCAAAATCACTGTAACCATACATGATTGCTCTTTTATCCCATTCACCAATTTCATTGGTATAAACTTTACTAAAGTCTATTTCGCCACTCCCGTTTATAAAAAGATATGGATGAGGATAATCCATCACAGAGGCCCGGTCATTATAACTGGATGCATAGTTGTGCATTAAACCTAACGTATGTCCAACTTCATGGGCTGCTAACTGGCGTAGTCTTTGTAATGCTGCTTGCCTGGTTGCTTCAGGAGCCGGTTTACCTGTTTCGTATGGAGAAAGTAGTCCGGTAAAGATGAGATAATCCTGCCTCACCCTTAATGAACCCAGCGTTACCTGGCCTTTAATAATTTCACCAGTTCTTGGATCTGTAACGGTAGCACCATAACTCCAGCCTCTTGTTGAACGATGAACCCAATTGATCATGTTATACCGAATGTCCATCGGGTCAGCACTATCAGGTAAAACTTCAACTTTAAATGCATTGATATATCCTGCTGCTTCAAAAGCCTGGTTCCACCACCTTGCACCATCTAATAATGCTGAACGGATGGGTTCAGGTGTTCCATTATCCAAATAATAAACAATAGGTTTTACCGGCTCACTTTTAGCAGCAGATGGATCTTTCTTCTGCAGACGATGACGACATATAAATAATTGTTCAATAGGATCAGTAAATGGAGTGCTATAATCAAACCAGTTTACCGTAAAGTAGCCACTGCGAATATCATAACGTCTGGGGTTGTAATTATTATCGGGTAATTGTACAAACGAATGGTGGGTACGTACTGTAATGGCTTCTGCTGATGGAGTAACACTGGTAACAAATCTTCCGGCATCACTTCCACCAGTAAAAGTAATGCTGGCTTCAAACTCGCTGTTAAGCGGGAAGTTTTTACAGTTAGTAAGATAAATAGCAGAACGGCTTTCGTTCAACGCATAAGTTCCCTGTCTTAAATTTCTTAATCTGTCTGCCACACCATGCGCATCTCTTAAAAAGAATGCAGTGGCGTCCACTAATACTTTATCACCTTCATCTTCATCCACTGCAAAACTCCATAGAGTAGAGGCCGCAAACGATTCTTTCACGGCTTTTTGTTCTCTTGTATCAGCACTGGTAGCTCTGTAATCGTAGTTGGGCTGAACCATCAATACTTTCTTTCCCACTTTATTAAAGTAAACTATACGACTTGCACCAATTTGTCCCCGGTCTAAACCAATATCATTGCTCCCAATACCAGCAGGTAAAGAATTTACATATAGAAATTCTTTATCAAATTTGTCAACCTGTAACCAGATTTTGCCATTAGCAGCATCCCACCAGTAAGTGAAATACCCATCGTAACGTTTAAAGGTTTTTGTTTTGTCGGCGATCTTCGATACGGGCTGGGCATGTGTTTGCACCATTAATAAAATCAGGGAAAGAAAAGATGATAACAATTTCATAATTCAGTTTTAAAATTAAAAAGTAATTAAAGATATTTTATTTGGATTATTTAATTGCACACTGTTATTTTGCACCCGGAGAGATGGCAGAGCGGTCGAATGCGGCGGTCTTGAAAACCGTTGAAGTGAAAGCTTCCGGGGGTTCGAATCCCTCTCTCTCCGCCAACCCTGAAATCAGGGTTTTTTTGTATCATTTATCTATACTTGTTTTAATTCCTCTTTACGTATATGATAAGAGCGTAATTCGCAGCTTCTTATGATATCTCGCATGAGAAATTTCATTTTGCTTTTGGATTACAAGCTTATACCTAAGTGGTATATTTGTGTTACCAGGCAACCAAGCTAATGATATTGAAAAAACTGATCCTTATATTTTTTCTTATAGTCCTTTTAATGCAAGCAGGCGGGGCATGGGTGTGTCTTAAAATTCAGCAGTTTATAGCTCAGCATGAAATGGAAGAGGATATAGATGAGATTGAAACGTGTTTCGAAAAAATGAGCATTTCTTTGGAAGAGTACACCGCAAGTAAGATTAATAACAAGGAAGTATCCATCAAGGGGAAAATGTATGATATAAAATCCGTAACAATTTCAAATAATATTGTAGAACTGGTGGTTGTCAATGATACAAAGGAAGAAAAGATATTAGAGAGGATAAAAAAATTAACGGAAGCTAACCACCGGCACGGTAGAAACCTTCCTTATTATTGTTTGAACTTAACTACCTTATTCTATATTTATCCCGATAGTCCCGATATAACGGAACTGCCGATTTTTCTGCATACTTCCTTCCGAAATTATAGCGATGCTATTTTCTCTCACTATTCAGGTATACAATCGCCACCACCAAAATTTGGCTAATACTATTAGTTTATGTTGACCTCCTGATACGGGGGGTCAAGTTTGTATTTTTATTTACTCCATAAAAATTATTTATGAAAAAAAAATATATATGGATTATGCTGCCTGTATTTGTATACAATACAGCCGTTTCTCAAAATAAATTGCAAGGTAAAATAACAGATAATAAGAATCATGAAGCATTAATGGGTGTTTCCGTTTACATTCCTGATGTAAAATTGGGTGCTGTTACTGACAGTAAAGGGCAATATACCATCAAAAATATTCCACAGGGCTCATACCTGGTTATTGTAAGTACTATTGGTTATGCATCGCAGGTAAAAGAAATAACAATAAAGGAAAGCGCTACCTTAAACTTTGAGATGTCACACGCTGTCATAGGATTAAGAGAAGTGATTGTGACAGGGGTTTCTTCTGCCACCGAGCTGCAAACCAATCCTGTACCCATCAATATTGTTTCCAACCGAAGTTTGTTGCAAAACAGTGCTACCAATATCATTGACGCAATAGCAATTATTCCCGGGGTTTCCCAAATGACACTTGGCCCAAACATTTCCAAACCCTTTATTCGTGGCTTGGGTTATAACCGTGTAGTAACCATAAATGATGGCGTTCGCCAGGAGGGTCAGCAATGGTTTGACGAATTTGGAGAAGAGATAGACGAATTCTCAGTTAACAAGGTTGAGATACTAAAGGGGCCGGCGAGTTTAAGTTATGGATCAGATGCCATGGCGGGTGTTATTAATATGCTTGCCGCTCCACCATTGCCAGAAGGACAAGTTAAAGGCGATATATTGGCCAATTATCAAAGCAATAATGGTCTGTTAGCTTCCTCTTTCAACCTGGCTGGAAACAACAATGGCTTTATTTGGGATTTACGCTACACCAACAAAATGGCACATGATTATAAAAATAAGTACGACGGGTATGTGGCTAATTCGGGGTATACTGAAAATAATTTTAAAGCATTGTTTGGCATCAATAGAAAATGGGGTTATTCTCATCTTACATTATCTTTATTCAATTTGAAATTAGGTATTATTGAAGGTGCCCGGGATAGTGCAACGGGTAAATTCCTTCAGCATTTCCTTATTAACGGCCCCGCTGATAGTTTAGGTATTGCACCAGACGATGGATTTAAAAAATATAACAACTTCCCGGTCATCCATCAACATGTAAGGCATTACAAAGCTGTATTCGATAATAGCTTTGCTTTTGAGAACGGCCGATTAAATGTCAGGCTTGGATTCCAGCAAAACCACCGGCAGGAAGCCAACAACTTAATGCAGGGAGATGTATTTAATAATTATTTCTTTTTAAATACATTCAATTATGATACACGTTACATATTCAGGGAAAAAAACCATACTGAAATATCGGCAGGTATAAATGGTATGCTGCAAAATTCTGAAAATAGAGGTACGGCTTTTGTAATTCCTGAATACAGCATTTTTGATATTGGCGTTTTCGGAATCGCAAAAAAAACTTTTGGTAAATTATCCTTAAGCGGTGGATTACGTTTCGATAACCGCACACTAAAAGGAAAAGAATTGTGGGTAGATTCTATGGGCCGCCGTCTGGCTGGCCCTGGTCCCGGGGCAATAGCAGACTTTACACCTTATATGTCAAAATTCACGGGAGTTTCCGGAAGTCTTGGAGCAGCATATAACTTTAACGACATTTATTACGCAAAACTAAATATCGCAAGAGGTTATCGTGCACCAACTGCTGCAGAGAGTGGTGCAAATGGCATCCATGACGGAACACCATTTTACGAAATTGGAGATCACTCTTTGAAAGCAGAAAGCAGCTTTCAGTTAGATGCTACTTTTGGCGCAAGTTCAAAAGACGTATCATTTGAAGTGACAGGGTTTGTAAACAAGATCAATAATTATATTTTCGCAGCAAAACTGGAAAGCGTTTTCGGTGGTGACTCAATAAGGGAAGATCCGGCGTTGGCGTTGACTCCCGGCCCTGCTTTTAAGTATGTTCAGGGAAATGCTATTCTTTCAGGGGCTGAGTTAATCTTTACAGTGCATCCTGCTTCAATACCCTGGCTAAACTTTGATAATAGTTTTTCTTTTGTCAGCGCCATACAAAAGAATCAGCCAGATTCAACGAAGTATTTGCCTTTTACACCTCCGGCAAAATACAGAGGCGAGTTGAAATTGATTTGTTCAAAAGGCAAAACAATCAGGAACGGGTATATTAAAATTGGGGTAGATTATTTCCTGGAGCAAAATAAAGTATATTATAAATATGGCAATGAAACCGTTACTCCGGCATATGCATTACTAAACGCCGGAGCAGGAGGAGATATTTGTGTTCATGATAAAACGATATTTTCTGTCTATATATATGGCTCAAATCTTACAGATGTCGGATATCAAAGTAATATGAGCCGGTTAAAATATACGGATGTAAATAATGTAACAGGAAGAACAGGAGTCTTCAATATGGGAAGAAACATCAGTTTTAAATTAATTATACCTATTGGTATAAAAAAATAAATACCCACTTATATCATGGTTATTTGATACTATATAAAAGTGCTGCAATTACAGGGTATTCCTATAATTTTTTATAAAACTGCAAAGCCACTATTTTAGTGGCTTTGCAGTTTTATGCCTTTCGCCGTTATTCAGATTGCTGCGATAGCAGGAATTATATTTTGGTTACAGTTAAAAATGATGTGGTAACTGCTTACTCAAAAAACTTCTAAACTTATTTGATTACGGAAATGAGGCCCTGCTTTTGCAGGTTTTTTTTATGCAAGACTTTTTAACAAAATACTTTTATACTTGTTGTTGTATTTTTGCTGTCGAATATGCGAAATACCGCTTTCTTTTTCCTGATCTTACTGTTTAGCTCCTGTGAGAAGGGAATAAATTTTAAATTAAACAATGCAGATCAAAAACTTGTAGTGGAAGCTCAGATTGAAACTAATCAACCACCAATTGTTATTCTCTCCAAAAGTTTTAATTACTTCTCAAAAATCACCCGGGATCAACTGGCGAATTCGTTTGTAAGAAATGCAGATATATGGGTTAGTAATGGGGTAAAGACACATAAACTTATTGAATATTCATATAAAGTTGATAGCACTCAATTATATTATTATTCAGTAAACCCAGCTGATCCATTAACCAGTTTTACTGGCGAAGAGGGTGGATCGTATTCTCTAAAGATAGTTGCAGATAGCAAGGAATATAATGCTGTAACAACTATTCCATTGCTTACTAAAAAGGTTGATAGTTTATGGTGGGCAAAAGCGCCGCAAAATCCGGATACAACTAAAGTGGTTTTAAAAGCAAGAATTACTGATCCTCCCCAATATGGAAATTATATTCGCTATTTTACAAGGGTAAACAGTCAACGATTTTTAGCAGGTGAAAATTCTGTTTTTGATGACCAGGTGTTAAACGGTGTTACTTATAATGTAGATGTTGATAAAGGTGTAGACAGAAATGCCAATACTCCTGCCGATGAAAAGGGCTTTTTTCACCGGGGAGATACCGTGACTTTAAAATTCTGCAATATCGACAAAGCCACATACGACTTCTGGCGTACGATGGAATTTAATTATAGCAGTATCGGAAATCCTTTTTCCTCTCCCAATAAAGTGCTTGGCAATATAAGCAACGGGGCATTGGGTTATTTTGGAGGATATGCCCCACAGTTCAAGTCCATCATCATACCCAAATAGCAGTTTTCCACATAGCTGTGTACTGCGTTGCAGCCGACAATATAATTGACTGTTATTCATTATTTTTGGGGATTAAATTGAAATAAGAATGGCAGATAGTACCGTTGAAAAAGTACATTGTTTAATCATTGGTTCAGGCCCGGCAGGATATACCGCAGCAATTTATGCAGCAAGGGCCAACATGAAACCCGTTTTATACCAGGGGATACAGCCAGGTGGCCAGTTAACTATTACCACAGAAGTAGAAAATTATCCCGGTTATCCCGATGGAATACAAGGACCTGATATGATGGTGAATTTTGAAAAACAGGCTGCCCGTATGGGTGCTGATATACGTTTTGGGTTAGCCACAAAAGTTGATTTTTCTAAACAACCTTATCGTGTTCAGATCGATGAAGAAAAATGGATTGAGGCCGATGCAGTGATTATTTCAACAGGCGCCTCTGCTAAATGGCTTGGATTGGAAAGTGAGCAACGTTTAAATGGTTTTGGTGTTAGTGCCTGTGCTGTTTGCGACGGATTTTTCTTTCGTGGAAAAGAAGTTGCCATTGTGGGAGCAGGTGATACTGCTGCAGAAGAAGCTTTATATCTCTCTAAACTTTGCACCACCGTACATATGTTTATCCGCAGAGACCAGATGAGAGCTTCTAAAGTGATGCAGGAAAGAGTACAAAAAACACCCAATATAAAGATCTACTGGAATACCGATACAGAAGAAATTTTGGGTGAAAATAAAACTGAAGCGGTACGTATTAAAAATAATAAAACAGGTGAAGTTCAAACTATTAAAATAAGTGGATTTTTTGTAGCCATAGGTCATCAGCCTAATTCCGATATTTTTAAAGGGTGGATAGATATGGATGAGGCTGGTTACATTAAAACCATTCCGGGAACATCTAAAACCAATATTGAAGGGGTATTTGCCGCCGGTGATGTACAGGATAAGATTTACCGCCAGGCGGTTACTGCAGCCGGCACCGGCTGTATGGCAGCCCTGGATGCAGAACGTTACCTTTCTGCAAAGGGGTTAGTATAATAATCAATGCAGCGAAATCGTTTTTATTATCATCAATACATTTGAGGTTGGTCAAAATCAGTCTATATAACCTGTTGTTCTTTTCATATCATGGAGTGCATGAAGAGGAAAAAAAAATAGGAGGCGAATTTGAAGTAAATGTGGAGGTTCTCTATGAAGAACCTGTTTCAGTTATTGAGCATTTGTCCCAAACAATAGATTATACTTTAATTTATAAGATTGTTGAAGCAAGAATGAATAAACCCACTCCTTTGCTGGAAACCATTGCTACCGGGCTGGCTGCTGAAATTAAAAATACATTTGCTGTAACAAAAGAAATAACAATTCGTATCAAAAAAATAAATCCACCAATTGTTTCTTTCAGGGGAAGTGTGGAAGTGGAGTTTAATAAAAAATATTAACCATATACCATGAAGACATACACCTTATTAATTTCATTTTTGCTGTTAACCACACTGGTTACCGCCCAGTCTGTAACGGAACTATTAGCCAAAGCTGACCTATTTGAAAAACAATTAAAAGAAGAAGATGCCTATTCAACGTATAAGGATATAATAAAGATTGAGCCTAAAAACTTAAAAGCTCTCACTATGTGCAGCGAACTGGCCAGCCGTATTGGTAAACGCCAGGATAATAAAACTAAAAGCATGGACTTTTATACCGCCGCCAAAATATATGCGCAACGGGCTTTGGATGTGGATAGTACCAATGCAGAAGCAAACTGCGCTATGGCCATTGCTATGGGCCGCATGGCAATGGTATCAAGTGGGAAAGAAAAAGTAGCCAATGTAAAGGAAATCAAACGATATGCGGATATTGCCTTAAAATATGATCCGGGGAGTTTTAAAGCATGGCATATTTTAGGCAAATGGAATTATGAAGTGAGTAATTTGAATGGCCTGGAAAAAGCCGCCATTAAACTTTTATATGGAGCCATGCCTGCTGCTTCCATTGATGATGCGATTAAGTATTATGAAAAAGCAAAGACACTGGAACCTACGTTTATTTTAAACTTATATGAGCTGGCAAAAACTTATCATAAAAATGGACAGGATGATAAGGCGATAGAAAATATTAATAAGTTATTGAAGCTTCCAAACAGGCAGGCAGAAGATCCTTCCTACAAAGCCGAAGCAAAAAAAATGCTGACTGACCTGCAGTAAATGTCTAATAATTATTATTACCTGGTCCAATTTCAATTTCGATGTGCTCAATAAATTTTGGTTCATTAGAAAGAGGGGAGATTGGTTTTGTATCGGGAGCTGAGGTTTTATTCTGCGGACCTTTATAGATTGCTTTCGGTTGTTTTGATGATTGATTGACTACTATTGGTGTTGGTTTCGTTACTACAGCTGGGTCAATGTTTTTTGTTACTTCATTATTCATCACTCTTTCAGTTGGAATATTATCCTCAATATCTTTTCTGTTATACGATTTTCTTTTATCACTATTGGCATTTGCATTCTTTTGTTCATAAATAACTTTTGCTTCTTCAGCCGTAAGGGGTTTCTTTTTAATAACTTCCTTGTTCTGATTTTTTATTGTACCAAATGATTTGTTTTGTGCTTTAGCAGCAACAGCTAATAGTATCATCAGTATTACTCCTAAAATAAAGTTGAGAATAAAGGAATCTTTTTTCATGGCTGGCATTTCTTTAATTAAACCAAATCATTTGCCAGTGAGTGTTAAACCATTTTAATCAAAGTTATTTTAGTACGCATTTAACAATAAAAAAACCTCTCCTGTAAAAGAGAGGTTATAAGCCAAAACCAACTACGTGTCCCCATACGTGGGACTATAATAGAAATTTTAATTACAGTATATTGATTTCTTTAACCGCAGGTTTTACAACGTCTTTTTTAGGTAATAAAACTTTTAATATCCCATTCTCATATTTCGCTTCAATTTTATCAGCATCAATTGTTTCATCTAAATTGAAACTTCTTTTAAAGCTGCGGAAGGTAAATTCCCTGCGTACTGTTTTGTAATCTTCGTTTTTAGACTCCTCTTTCTTTTCATAGCTGATGGTGAGTAAACCATTATCAGCGCTGATTTTAAAATCTTCCTTGTTTCTTCCTGCTGCCAGTATTTCTAAATGATAGGCATCTTTGGTTTCATGGATATTTACTTTTGGAGAAGCAAATCCTTCATTAGGTGCCTCCGTGGTGGCAGGAAAATTATTGAAGAACTCATTGAATAAAGAGTCAAAGCCTCTTTTTACCGGGTAGTTTGTTTTTACGAAAGTCATAGTTATAAATTTTTTATGTTTAGTTTTTTGTTGACGGGGATAGTTCATCAAATTACAAGCCGCTGCTTTTTTGGGGATTATTTGTCCTGGAATTTTATTTTTTTAAGCCAAAAAGTCGTTTGTGAGTATATATTGCTGACATATCTTCATAAAATGATCGTCGTTTGAACATTATACCCTAATTTTGCGTTCTAAAATTTTAAAATAAAAACTATGTATCCAACAGAAATAGTAATGCCCATGAAAGGGGAGCTGACCGAAAATGGTTTTGAAGAACTGCTGACCCCGGAAGATGTAGATGCACAACTGCAAAAGGAAGGAACCACCCTGGTTATGATAAATTCTGTATGCGGCTGTTCGGCAGGTACTGCCCGCCCGGGTGTTTTGCTGGCCGTTCATCACAGCGAAAAGAAACCCGACTATCTTACTACCAGTTTTGCAGGTTATGATGTTGATGCCGTAAAAAAATTACGGGAACATTTAATGCCCTACCCGCCATCTTCCCCTTCAATAGCTTTATTTAAAAATGGGCAATTGGTTCATTTTATTGAGCGGCATATGATCGAAGGTCGCCCGGCGCAAATGATTGCTCACAATCTTATTTCAGCATTTGAGCAGTATTGTTAAATGATTGACAACAGAAAACTATGTATAAACCTCCGGCTATTACGGAGGTTTTTTAATTTTGTTTAAAATAAATTTATATGCCATCATTTGATATTGTAAGTAAAGTTGACGGACAGGCTTTAGATAACGCTGTTAATGTGGTACGTAAAGAAATAACTAACCGGTTTGATTTTAAAGATTCACACGTAGTAATTGATTTGAATAAGAAAGATTATAAGCTGAATATTGAAGTAGAAGATGATATGAAATTGCGCCAGTTAATAGATGTGCTCATTAACCGTTCGCATAAACAGGGGATAGCTCCCGAGGCATTTGATTATTCGAAAGAAGCCGTGCAAAGCGGCAAATTTTTAAAGAAAGAAGTATTGGTAAGAAATGGATTAAAACAGGAAGACTCAAAAAAAATTGTCAAACTGATAAAAGACAGTGGTATAAAAGTACAGGCACAAATCAATGATGATATTGTAAGAGTAACCGGGAAAAAGATTGATGATCTGCAGGCTGTAATTCAGCTTTGCCGTAATGCAAACCTGGGGATTGCTTTACAATATGAGAACATGCGAAATTAAACCGCTTTTTTAATCGGCTCTTCGTCCTGCTGCTGTGGTGATTTTTCTGTTACCCTTCTATGTTTTGTTATCTTAATGATTAGAGGTATTCCTCCCATACAAAGTGCAAAAAGGGCCATGATCACTATATGTTCTAGCATAAAGCCTGTTTAAATGGTTAGCGGGTTTCAGGTAAACTTTAATTTTTCAAGGGATTAAGGTTTCGGCCGGAAAATTAACCTAAAAGTCGGAGTTCCTGCTGATAATCGGAGAAAATAGGGTAATATTTATTTTAAGTTTCATTTTGCCCTTCCCTAATTATGGACTACTTTTGCCATCCATTTTAAAATAACAGCGTACGGCAAAATCCGTACCTCCTTAAAAATCAAAAAAATATGAAAAAAGGGATCCACCCCGGTAATTACCGGTTTGTAGTATTCAAGGATATGAGTAACGGGCATACTTTTTTAAGCCGCTCTACAGCTCCTACAAAAGAAACAATTAAATGGGAAGATGGTAATGAATATCCGTTGATCAAACTGGAGATTTCAAGCACCTCACATCCTTTCTTTACAGGTCAAAAAGTATTGGTTGATACTGCCGGCCGTATTGATAAATTCAAAAAGAAATACGAAAAGAAAAAGTAACTTTAACATAGTTATTGTTTTTCATGGCTATACTTTTTATGTCCCTCCGAATCTTCGGAGGGATTTTTCTTTTAACCCGGCAGATTCAATTAGATTTACAACATGAACCTGGTTTTATTTGATACCAACCAACGCAACCTGCTTTATCCATTTACATTAACACGGCCGGTAGCTGATTTAAGAACAGGCATTTTTACCATTCGTGAATTTTGGGAGCGTTATTTTCAGCTTAAAAGCTATACCCTTACTGAACAATATTTACAGGAAAAATTCCCTAATACCGTTTCCAACCCAGTTATCCTGGTCAATTCCTCTTTATTACCCAATGAAGAATTTTTCAACCTACTGGATGAATTAAAGGATGATGAAGCAATTATTAATGGAGAAATAGTGCTTGCTGCAAAAACAAGTTCTTACAATAACTGGCAAATAAATGATTTGCGAAAAGATAAATTTTCAGTACATAAACCCGTTAGTTCGGCGGAGTATTTACAATATCCATGGCAGATTTTTCGGTTACATGATTCAGCTATCAGGAGAGATTATGAGGTCATCACGAGGGGAAGGACATCCATATCTGTTTCATCAACCAACACTTTAATTAATCCGGAAAAAATTTTCATTGAAGAGGGGGCTAAGCTGCAGTATGTTATATTAAATGCTGAAAATGGTCCTGTTTATATTGGAAAGAATTGTGAGATTATGGAAGGTACAATC
Source organism: Sphingobacteriales bacterium (assembly GCA_003963365.1). Lineage (GTDB taxonomy): Bacteria > Bacteroidota > Bacteroidia > Chitinophagales > Chitinophagaceae > AWTP1-9. The sequence goes on along the minus strand of RXJG01000006.1, from coordinate 127,752 downwards.
ATACGGGGGCCGTTTGCTATGCTGGATGGGAGTGTAATAAAAATGGGTACCAGGATTTACGGAGCAACAACATTAGGACCGAAATGTGTGGCCGGTGGTGAAATTAAAAACACTATAATGTTTGGCTACAGTAATAAAGCCCATGATGGTTACCTTGGCGATTCAGTAATAGGAGAATGGTGCAATATTGGGGCCGGCACTTCTAATTCAAATTTGAAGAACACAGCTGATTTGGTAAAGGTGTGGAGCCGGGCAGAGAAAAAATATATTCCGGCAGGAAATAAATGCGGATTGATGTTGGGTGATTACAGCCAATGTGCTATTAATACATCGTTCAACACCGGTACTACCGCAGGTGTGAGTTGTAATATTTTTGGTGCGGGGCTTTCCCCCAAATATATTCCAGACTTTAGCTGGGGATTTACGAACAATAATAAGTATGATTATTCAAAAGCCTGTATAGCTATTGACAACTGGAAGAAATTAAAAAATCAATCCCTCACAGAGTCAGAAAAGAATATTTTGAAACATATCTTTGAGCAACTTTAATAACACAAAATTTATGCGTAAACAAATAGCTGCTGCCAACTGGAAGATGAACTTAACTTACCAGCAGGGAGAAAAATTAGCGGATGATTTATTAGCCAGTCAGTACGAATTAAAAGCCAATCATGAAGTAGTGTTTGGTGCCCCATTTCCATATCTTACTATGGTAGCAGATAAAGTAAAGAATGCTGAAAAATTTTCAGTAGCCGCCCAAAATTGCAGTAATAAAAAGTCAGGTGCTTATACAGGTGAAACTTCAGCAGAAATGCTGGTATCAATAGGAGTGAAATATGTGATTCTCGGCCACTCAGAAAGAAGGGAATATTTCAATGAAAGCAACCAGTTGCTTGCCGAAAAAATAAATATCGCTCTTGAAAATAAATTAACCCCCATCTTCTGCTGCGGTGAGCCTTTAAATATCCGTGAGGCGGAAACACAAAATAGTTTTGTGGAAGTGCAATTAAGAGAGAGCTTATTTCACTTATCTGCCGACCAGCTAAAACAAATCGTTATTGCATACGAACCCATCTGGGCTATCGGCACCGGTAAAACAGCAACTTCTGCACAGGCACAAGAAATGCATGCACATTTACGTTCTGTATTAGCGGCACAATATGGTAAAGAAGTGGCCAATGAAATTTCTATATTATACGGAGGCAGTGTAAAAGCAGCCAATGCAAAAGAAATTTTTGGTATGCCCGATGTGGATGGAGGATTAGTAGGTGGTGCATCATTAGTGGCTGCGGAATTTGCCGTGATCATCCGGTCATTAAAATAAATCTTCTGTACACAGTTGTTTTAAAACGCCGTAAACATTTTTTACTTCGCCTGGCGAAGGTTAAAGTTATTGTAGAAGGGCAGCAGATCTACCCGGTAGAAGAAAATAAAAATATTGTAATAGAGCTTCCCCGAAACAATTGCCACCTGGTTGTTACAGACGGGTATCATATTTCCAAACCATTAGAGTTAGTGTTTCATCATATCCATACTTATTATTTTCATGTAGATTGTGCAATTAGTAATACACAATTGTTTTATGGTGGTTTTATGCTGCTGCTTTTTACCAGCCTTGGATTATTGACCGGTAGTTTATTTTTCCAAATGATGAGTTTTGCCCCAATAGTATACCTGTTATACATTTATTATATCAACAGAAGCGATTTTATTCAACTGCATCCAATGTAATGAAACGGTCTGAGCAATTATATCCCTTAAGCTGGCAGCACCACAATGGATTGATGGCGGTATTGTTACTGAAAAAAGGAGTGCACAAAAAAGCAGATGTAAAGGTGATGACCCGGTTTATACAGCAAATACGGAAAGAGGAACTGGATGAACATTTTGAGGCAGAAGAGAAATCATTAATCCTTTTTTCAGATAAATATCATCAATTAGGGACGCTTTATAAAAAGATGATAGCAGAACACACTTCTATTCGCCAGTGCTACCGGGAGTTAGAAAACCCATCTTATGCAGCTATTGAAAAGTTTTATCAATTACTTAATCAGCATATCCGCTTTGAGGAAAGAGAATATTTCCCGGCCATTGAAGCAACACTATCCGCAAAAGAATTAACTGCTCTCAGTAAAGATTTATCTCATCTGCATCATCAGTCCTGTTCAAATTTTCCCATAAAGTTTTGGGAATAGTTATTTAAAAGCAATTAAGTACAGGAATTATTTATAAATATGCTGTGCCCTGTTCAACCGGTCGTTTATTGCCCGGCCTAATCCTTCGCCGGGAAGTCTTTCAGCAATAATAATATCTGTACTGATACTATCTGCTTCCCTTAATGTTTTAAAAAGATTTTTAGCTGCTTCTTCCAAATCACCAGAAGGGGAGAGTATGTATTGCTGAATGATATTTTTATGGATGTAATTATTTTTAAAACTGATTACAGCAATTTTTTGATCAGGAAATTGGTTTATTAAATCATTTACATTACCCAGCAGGAGCGGGGTATGTGTGGCGTAATGGCTTTTTAATTGCCCGGGAGCATCGGGTAGTTCATGCGTTTGCGCTGACTGTATAACTTTTTCTCCCAATACTTTTTCAATTTCTTCCAATGCAATACCACCCACTCTTTGTACTATTACTTTTTCTGTTTCATCAAAACTAATGATGGTGGATTCCAATCCAACTATACATTCTCCACCATCGAGTATATAAGCAATCTTTCCATTTAATCCTTCGTACACATGTTGGGCAGAAGTGGGGCTTACATACCCGGATGGATTAGCACTGGGAGCGGCCAGCGGAAAATTTATTTTTGTAAGCAGTTTTTTTGTCAATGGATGATCTGGAATTCTTACTGCCACTTTATCGCTGCCGGCAGTAACTAAATCCGGAATAATATCTTTCTTATTTAATAAAAAAGTTAATGGCCCGGGTAAAAATGCATCCGCTAAAATTTTAGCTTTAGCAGGAATGTAAGTGACAAAATTATTTAACTGGTCAAATGAAGCCACATGAATGATCAAAGGATTAAACTGTGGACGGTTTTTTGCTATGAAAATTTTTAATACCGCCTCATCATTTAATGCATTGCCGGCCAATCCATAAACTGTTTCAGTAGGAATTGCCACTAATTCCCCCTTTTGCAGAAGTGCAGCCGCATAATTAATATCCGTTCCAATAGTTGTTTGCATCTGTAATATATCTTCCGTTCATTGAGGCGGTAAATTTAATTAATTCAACAGTTTGATATGCGAAGCAAAAACATACCCTTGCGGGGAAAAGACTATACCATTACTTTCCACCACCTCATTAATTTTTTTTAAAGTATGGCTATCTGTTATTGACCAGGCTTCATACCCAACGTCTGCTAAAAAATTAAAAACCATTTCTGCAGAGTTTCCAAAACGCTGAAGATGTTCATTAAATATTTCAACTATCAATAATGGTTTTAAGTTTTGCAGGCAATGTACCATTCCCTGCAGTATTTCCATCTCAGCGCCTTCTGTATCTATTTTAACAATCACCGGCTTAGCTTCATTATACTCTCCCAAAAAAACATCAAGACTTGTGCAATCTGTTTTTTCAAATCTCCCGGAATAATTTTCGGGTTTTTGTAAACTATTCATACCGGTATTGTCACTGGTTGATTCATAGATAATGGCAGAACCTTCCGTACGGGTTAAGGCTTTTTTTACCGGATACACATTCGCCAGGTTGTTTAGTTTTATATTTTGCTCCAGTTGCCGGTATAAAAATAATACCGGTTCAAAAGAGTACACTTTACCAGCGGCGGCCTTTTGGGCTGCCAATAATGTAAAATATCCAATATTGGCGCCTGCATCAATCACTACTGAATCCTTCGTAATTATATTTTCAAAAAAAACAGCTACCCCGCTATCGTATTTACCATACCAGAATAATTGCTGCTGAATATGGTCAAAGGCATTTACGTTTATGAATAAACCAGGTGCTATTTTTTTTTGGTATTGTTTTTTGTCTATTTTGAGCCTCCTGAGTAATGCAGCAAAGTATTTCCATCCCCGATGCGGGAAAGAATAACGGCGGACATACCAGTTAATCAGTCGATAGGCTAATTGATTCATTTGTATTTTTGAACGATACTGAGTAAATATATGTTGAAACCGGAAATTATCTGTAAATGAGTTTAGGCAATATTTTGGCCAGTAGCAGTATATACAGGATACTGAATATTACCGCTACATTTATACTAACAATCCTTATGTCCAGGCTTTTGGGCACATCAGGTTATGGATTGTTTTCATTAATAGTTGTAAACATTACTGTTTATAATCTGTTATCTGGTTTGGGATGTGAAGCGGGTATTACCTATCACGGCGCAGCCAAAAGTTTTAATGCAGGTAAACTGTTGTCTTTTATCATCATTATCCTGTTATTCCAGATACTGCTGCTGTTCATCATTAATCTGGGGTATTGGCGTATTTATCATACCAACTGGTTCGGCATCAGATATTCGTGGCCGGTTTTTTTAATGTTTTTAAATATTGCTGTTACTGATAAGTATAATGCTTTGTATTACGGGCATCACCTGTACTTACTGTTTAATAAATTGAGTTTTTTATTGAGCCTCTTATTAATTGCGGTATTTATCATACTGTTTTTTTTATATCCTTCCGTTAGCCCGGAATTGTACCTGCAGGTATATGCAATTACAGGGTTACTGCAACTGACACTGCTGATCATTTTTTATCATAAAAGCAGTCATGAAAAAACTTTTCTCTCCCTTCCGGATGCAAAAGAATGGAGAATTTTTTTTTCTTATTCTATTATTACCGTAATCACTAATTTCATTCAGTTTCTGGCCTACCGGGTTGATTACTGGATTATTAATTATTATTTCAGTGATAACAGTCAGCTGGGTATTTACTCTGTTGCGGTTAGAATGGTACAAATGTTCTGGATATTGCCGCTGCTGTTTGCAGGTATTTTATTTCCCGGCACAGCTGGTAAGCTGGAAGCATTAAGTATGCCCAAAATGCTTTCTTTAATGCGGATAATGAATACACTAAATTTACTGGCAGCCGTCCTGGCATTTTTTTTAATCAGCTTTATACTCCCTTTATTTTTCGGTCAGGCATTTGCAGATGGGATTTATCCTTTCCGATGGTTATTACCCGGTATCATTTTATTTTGTAACTCAACAATATTAGCTGCCTATTTTGCCGGCACCAACAGGATTAAAATTAATTTAAGTGGGTCAGCAATTTGTTTTATCATCATTCTGTCATTTGACTTGTTGCTTATACCCGTATATGGTATTAATGGTGCTGCTATAGCCAGCACTATAGGATATGGAATAACAGGTATTTATTATACTTACCGCTTTGTAAAAATTTCCGGCGTAAGTTTACGGCAACTGTTTATTATCACAACCAGTGATAAATACAAACTGGTAAATTTTGTAAAATCTGCATTGTCAGGAAAATAATATGAGAGTTTTATGGCTGGCAAGCTGGTATCCCAATCAATTGTTTCCGCTCAACGGAGATTTTGTACAGCGTCATGCCCATGCTGCCAGCTTATTTAATACGATTGATGTGATCCATCTCTGCAGAGATGAAAAAGGGGTCGTGACCAGGTCGGTAAAACAGGATTTAACCCGCAGGGGAAATCTGACTGAACGGATTATTTACTATCATTCTTTCACCACCGGAATAAAATTTATCGACCGCATTTTTTCAACCATTCGTTACCGAAAAGTTTATAAAGAGGCAATCAGCTATTATATTTCAGAAAACGGTAAACCCGATTTAATACATGTACATGTGGCGATGAATGCCGGGTTAATGGCTTTATGGATAAAAAAAGAATGGGGAATTGAGTATGTACTTACTGAACATTGGAGCGGATTGTTACCTGAGGCAGAAAATAGTTTTTACACCAGGTCCGCCACATTTAAACGTTTATGGAAAAAAATTGTTCAGCAGGCAAAAGGATTATCGGCTGTATCACGGTACCTCGGCAATACGATAAAAGAAAACATTATCAAAAAGGAATATGTGGTTATACCCAATGTGGTAAATACAGCCTTATTTAAACCGGCGGCAAAAACTGATAATAACTTAACAACATTCATTCATATATCACGATTAGATTATCAAAAAAATCCTGAAGCCATATTTAAATCCTTTTATTTACTTAAAAAAAAGAATCAAAATTTCCGGTTAACTATTTTTAGTAATGAAACGAAACGTATTAAGCAATTAAGCAGTCAATATGATCTTGACAACAATATTGAACATTACGTGGAAGTTAGACAGGAAGACTTAGTAAACAAAATGCAGCAGTCAGATGCATTAGTCCTCTTTTCCCGCTATGAAACTTTTGGCTGTGTGGTGGCGGAAGCCAATGCCTGCGGATTACCTGTAATAGTGAGCGATATCCCCACTATGCATGAACTGGTTCAGGATAAAGTAAACGGTATTTTTGCCAGCAATGAAAAGGCAGAAGACCTTGCTGAAAAACTACTTTGGTTTATACAAAATAAAAATGCATTTGCCGGCAACGAAATTGCATCTGCAGCAAATGCACAATATAATTATCAACGGGTGGGTCAGCTTTTTAACAGCTGGTATAAAGAAGTTTTAAATCAATAACTATCCTTTCAGCTTTGTAATCAAATCAATATACTCCTGCATTGCTGCTTCTTTGGTCTTTCCTTTTAATGCTGCCCATGCACTGTATTTGGCTTTATTAACAATATCAAAAGGGTTAGATGGGGGATCAATATTTACATCGCCTTCCGTTCCCTGTTTATATAAGGAGTAGAGGGTGAGTAATGTTTGGTTGTCAGGTCTTTCACTCAACGATTTACTTTCAGCTACCGATTTTTCAAATAGTTCTTTTAAATCCATACCAAAGTTTTTTGCGAATATAATTGCTTCCTTTCATCAAAAACTTTCTACTCCCTCAATATTTTTTTACAACTTTATAGATCAACACAAAATTGCCAGTTATGAGAAAAGTATTTATTGCTGCATTTGTAATTGCTCTGATGTTCCTGTTCTCTTATTGCAGTTCTTCAAAGAGAGCAGCTACCACATCCGTTATTACATACAATGCCAGCGTTATGTCAGTTATTTCAGAGAAATGCAGTCCGTGTCATATACCTGATAAAGGTGGGAAGGTTAAACCGCTAAATACCTATGAGGCTGTAAGAGCTGAAATTGATGATATTATCCGCCGCATTTCACTTAACCCCGGTGAAAAGGGATTTATGCCCTTTAAACACGACAAACTCGGCGATAGTACAATCGCTTTATTTAAACAATGGAAAGACGATGGGCTGAGGGAAAAATAAAAGTCTTAGTTTTCAATGGTTGTTGCAGCCTCCTCATCAACATTGTTGTTTTCATCCAGTATCTGGGTTAGACTGGTGCAAACTTCTTTTATCCATTTAGGTAAATCAAGTGGTGTCATTGTCCACGAACCTTCTAATTTTTGCATGGTAAAAACAATACGGTTGGCCCGGTCATCTGTAACATCTACATGAAAAGTAGGTACACTGGCATATCCCAGTTTACGGAAATTAAATTCTTTCATGGAACTTCCGGCTTTTACTAAACGGGTAAAATGGATGTTTTTCAAAATGGTGAGCATAGGGATATATTTTTCATTTATTAGTGCAAACTCTATGCTCACAGAACAATTATGTGGATAAATAGCATCAGCACTTATCCACATTAAAAAAACTTTTACAAATAGTTATTTATCCTCTAATGCTACCGCTTTTATGGGCAGGTCCCAATGTGCCAGTAATATTTCAAACCTTCGTTGTTCTTCTTTGGTATAAGTAGCCTGGTCGGGGAAAAGTTGTTTCTTCAATGCTTCCTCATCAAATTTTTCAAAAGCAACAGCGGCTGATTTAAAAGTGATGGTTATACGATAATCCCATCTTTCTCCTTCCGTTCCATGATAAACCGGAGTTTCACCCTTCAGCCCCACAATCCTTCCCATTTCCATTTGTTTCTTTAAAACAGGGTAGTGGTTCTTTTTAAACAAACTGATGAACTCTGCCTGGTAACCCCATTTTACTTTGTAATAATATTCTACAGTATAAGTATTATCTTCTTTTTTGACAGTTGCCTGTGCATTTGAATAAACTGCAATGCAAACAAAAATGGCGGCCACTAAAATGCTAACTGAAGTCTTTTTGAATATACTCATGGAAGTAATTTTTATATTTAAAGTTAAGCAGTAATGTAATAGACGGATAAATAGCCGGGAATTATTTATGCTGAATTAAATCCCAGAGATTGCCATACAAATCTTCAAATACTGCAACCGTACCATACACTTCTTCCACGGGGCCACGAATGAACTTTACGCCTTTCTCCATCATGTTATGATAATCTCTCCAAAAATCATCGGTAGTTAAAAATAAAAATACACGGCCACCAGTTTGATTACCGGTACGGCTTAGCTGCTCCTCATTTGCTGCCTTTGCCAATAATAAACAGGTAGAAGAGCCCGGAGGACAAACCAAAACCCATCTTTTAGTTTCACTCAGTATAGTATCTTCCTTTAAAATAAAATTTAACTTCTGCGTATAAAATTTAATGGCTTCATCATAATCTTTTACTACCAGTGCTACCTGTGCTATTTGTTGTTTCATAAGTTTATAAATTTATCTCCAGTGATTTTTGTTCTTTAGTTTCTGTAAATCCTTCCCTTAAATAAAAGCGATGGGCATCTTTTCGTTTCACATTTGTTCTTACTCCTAATTTATTTACTCCCTGTTGCTTTGTCCATTCCTTAGCTCTTTGTAGTAGTTCTTTACCAATACCATTGCCACGGTATGCCTCGTCAACAATTAATCCCCATATTTCACACACAGTGCCTGTTTCAATAGTGCTGTTTAATCTTACATTCGTCCAGCCAATAACTTTATGGTTATATTCGGCTACAAACACAATATTATCCGGCAAAGTCAGCACTTTTTCGAGGTTTTGTTTTAAGGATTCTGTGGTGGAAGGGTAACCCAATTGTGTATTCAATACAGCCATATCAGCCGCATCGCTAATGGTAGCTGTACGAAAAATAATATCCATAGCAAGATTCTTTAAGCAAAGAAACTAATTTAATATAAATTAGTTTTTTCTTTCCCGGGTTTAATTCTCACAGGAGTTTATGCAGGGCAGCATACTGAAGCAGCATAATGGTTTTGCCATCTTTTATTTCACCGCTTTCAATCATCTTTAACGCTTCAGCAAATTTTATTTCCAGCACTTCTATATCTTCCTGTTCGTGTTCAATACCTCCGCCATCTGTGGCTTTCATTTCTCTGGCATATTCGGCTGCAAAAAAATAAAGTATCTCGGTTACCGAACCGGGCGACATATAAGCTTCCATTACCTTCTTTACGGATGAAACTTTATAACCAGTTTCCTCTTCTGTTTCTCTTTTTATACAATCTTCAGGATTATCCTTATCCAGTAACCCGGCGCAGGCTTCAATCATCATCCCGTTTTCATTGCCATTTATATAAGTGGGCATCCTGAATTGCCGGGTGAGAATAACAGTTTGCTGCTCTTTATTGTACAAAAGAATAGCGGCACCATTGCCACGGTCATAAGCTTCACGGCTTTGTTGTTGCCAGGTGCCATCGTTTTTAAGGTACTCATAATTTACTTTACGAAGAGTGTACCAGTTGCTGGATAAAATTTCTGTTTGAAGGTTTCTTACTCTTTCATTCATGTCAATCAATTAATGGTAAGCAAAGTTGACAGACAGTATAGAACCTGCCAAATAATATTTATGAATAATGAGATGACGAAGGAGCAGTTACCAACCCAAAATATCCACCATGCCTTTGAAAGTAATGCTGAGGCCTATAAAAGTAATTCCATATAATGCCCATTCAATACTCTTGTTTGAATAAAACAGCAATACTGAAAGCAGGAAACTAAAAACCATCAGGAAAGTACCAACTCCAATGCAGATAAATCCCTGGTTTCGTTTTTTAGTGTAATGGATTTTTTTCCATTGCTGAATGATGGCATTAACTGTTTCGGCTGAAAGATTTTGCTTTTCCAGTTGAAGAGATATCTGGGAAAGTTCCATTCCCTGTTTTCTTAATTGAAATACTTTGGGGAGATATTGTTCAATTATAACATTATCCATACAGCAAGCTTTGCTGTTAAGATAAAAAATATTTATTTAAACAAATACAATGGAATTAAAGACTTACAATTACGCAGGGTCTTTTTGCCCTGTGCAGTACTTTTTTGCTAAACTGTTTTACCGGCGGTGCGGTATAAAAAGATAACGTTGTCTTTTTATTTGTGTTGGGAGATATCATCACATCACCATCGTTTTCAATAACGACATCAGCATTTTCTGCTGCATCCGGCTGTAGTTCCTTCAGGTTATTTTGCAGTTCGGCCATTTCTTTAAACTTTATCACTTGCCGCATTAGTTGCTCTTTCTTCATACGTACAGCATCAAAGTTTATTCTTTTTTTGCTGAGGTTAATATCAATTTGTGAAAGAACAGAATCGATTTTAACCTGGTTAAGGAAGCTAAGTTTTTGCTGAAGATCAAGTTTGGACAGTTCAATATTTATTTGCTGCTGCATTTTGTCCCAGTCTTCTTTAGAGGGGAGGTTTTCCCATTCTTTGGCAAGGTTTAATTTTTGCATTTCTTTCATCGCTTTCTTCATTTCCAATTGGTACGCTTTTGAACTGAATTGTTTGCGTATCAATTCTGCCTGTGCTTTTATTTTAGGCATTATAGCAGGTGCCACAAAACTGAGATTTTTCAATTCTTTATCAGACACTCTTTGTTTGAACGGTTGTTCTTCATCCGGGTTGGCGGGAATTTCAATACCTGATTCATTGTTTGCCATCAAAGCTTCATCTTTTAATTGCTTTAATTTGTCCCATTCAAGATCATCTGCATTAATGTCGATATTATTATTTTCATCAACCAGTCTTATTTTGTCTTTACTTATTTTAACCAGTAATGAGTTTTTCTTCTTTGCATCAAATAACATCAGGTCACCATCAGGTCTTTTTTCAATAATAGATGGCGTTAAAACAATTTTATTGAAACTGGTTTCTTTGGCTACAATATCGTTTTTGCCCAATGAATTTTTTGCTGATTGCTGCTGGTGATTGACAGGTTTTATCCAGGCCAGGCAGCTTAATATTCCGGCTATAACCAAAAAGGCAATCAATTTTTGGCTGTAGTTAAACTGGCTGGAAGGAACATTTAAAATTCTTTTTACCCTGTGTAAAAGTTGTCCTTCATTACCGGTTGCTTTTAGCACCAATGATTGTGAATACAGGCGGTTTTGTTCCAGTACCAGTAAAGCCTGTGCATATGTTTCAGGTTGATTACGGAAGCGTAATACAAAATCATCACAACTGTTTTCTCTTTCTCTTTTTAGGTGTGCCGATAATAAAACTGCAAATGGATTGAAGAATAAAATAGTTTCTGCTACAGCAACCAATAAGTTGATGATATAATCGTTGCGGTTGATATGTGCTAATTCATGCAGGAGGATTGTTTCAACCTGTTCTGTGGTTAGTTGATTAAGTGAAGCTATGGGTAATAAGATGATGGGTTTAATAAAACCAAGTGTAGCCGGTACGTCAATCTTTTCACTCAGCCACAAACTCAATTTTTTTGTAATACCTGCATGGGCTTTTAATTGTTCCAGGTGATTTGTCCAACTGATATCAATGGGTTGAAGCCCTTTTGTTTTAATTACCCTGCACTGATACCATGCATACAATAAGCGAATAAACAAAAAGCATAAAACCAGTAAATAGGCTGATGATAAATACGGTAAATACTTTTCAATATATGAAAATGTCTTATTGATAAAGCTAAGCAGTGCATTAGTATTAGTGGTAAGTCCCTGTAATGCGTCTTTGTTTTGAAGATGATCCCCCTGTAATACCACTACCAGTTCATTTTGTAATGTGCTGTATTTGGAAATAAATCCAATTAAAAACCAAATGGTGCCGGTAAATAACAGAACTGTAGCTGAAAAATTCTTAACAGCAGCACCGGCTCTTTTATTAATGCCAAATAATAATTGATAACCTAACCATAAAGCCGCCATTTGCCACAAACTGTTGGCAATAGCCCAGCCGAGTGATTGCAAAAAAGCAGATTGGTTCAGCAGTTGCATACTACTGGTTTTTGAGATTGTCCAATAATTTTTGAATTTCTTCTAATTCGCGGCGGCTGGTTTTATGATTGCCCAGTGCCTGCATTACCAGTTGGGTAGGGGAGCCCTGGAAAAGTGTATCCACCATTTTGCCCACTAACTGTTTTTGTGTTTTTTCCCTGCTAACCAATGGAACGTATACATGGGTTTTATTGGTTTCATCTCTTTCCACAAGCCCTTTCTCAAACATGATCTGCATTAGTTTGAGGGTGGTGGTATAACCAACATCTTTTTGTTTGGCCAGTTCATCATGCACTTCTCTTACAGTAGCTTTTTCTTTATTCCAGAGCACTTGTAATATTTCCAACTCACTTTCTGTAGGCTTTACTTGTTTTGCTGACATAGTATTACGATTCGTTTCGTATCAAATATACGACTTGGTTCGTAACGGCAATCACCGTTTGTAAAATTTTAACGGAAATATTGCAGGGACAATTGCCGGAAACTGTATTGGTGATGGGGGGGTAGTTATAACCAGGAAGATGCACTGATGATAGTTTTACCAATGCATAATACTGCTATTGGATATGCCTTAGCGTAGCATATAATATACATACAAAACGAAGGATGAACGAAGGATGGACGAAGGATGATAAGCTTTGCCGGTGGTAAATTAAAAATCCCGAAGCCATCGCTTCGGGATAATATATTCTCGCTGCTCACAGCTCAAATCTTGCTACTGAATTACTTAGCAGCCATAGTAGCCGCTTTTCTATCTCCGCAGGGTCTGGCCCAAGCCGACCCTGTGGCATCAGGGTACAACAGATGAATATGTTACAACAGTCAATTAAAATTACTACTAAATTGTAATAACAGCAGTAAGATTTACTGGTAGCTTATTGCTAAATTTACTTTATGTCAGTTCGCCGTAAAAAAAGCGAGAAAGATAGTTTTGTATTTTATCACCTTTACCTGTTATAACTGGTTGCATTTATTTGACATTGTAAATGGCTATGATTTGGTGTATAAACAATTTGATTATTTAAAAAGTTGTAGTCACTATATGGTGGGGTATGTTATTATGCCCTCTCTACTTCCACGTAAAAGATAATTTATGAAAAATACAATTTGTGTAATTATTCTTTTTTTTATTTTTAACATCACCAAGGGTTCGGATTCTATTCCCGGATTGAATACGGTTTATTCAAATCAATATCTATATAATTTTTCTTTAGTAAGAACATATTTAGATAAAAAATCAGGTAAGATCAAAAAAGCAAAGGGGTTTGTTAAAAGAAGCCATAGCTATATTTACTCAAAATCAACATTTATTACCGGAATTTTTGAAGATTCAACTTTTATGATTTTGGATAGAAACTTAAAGGAAATAATTGTGGGGAAAAAAAAATCTGTAGGCTCATTTTTACTCGTTCCATATTATGATCCATATGAAATAATATCATTTTGCCATACAAACTCAAGCGCTTTGAAAAAGAGTAAGAATGGAAGTAAAATTGTTTATAATTTTTCTTTTAAAAAAGATTCTTCACAATTATATCCTGTCATTAGTATAATTATTTCTTTAGATGCTGATAAAAAAATAAGTGATTCTTTTTCTGTTGAATTTATTTACTTGAGTATGGGTGATAAAATAAAAGATGTAATCAATTATCAAATTAACACTGATAAAACAATCAAACGAAATGAGCATATACAAGATTTTTTAGAAAATAAAAATGGGAAATATTTAATAAGGCCAAATTCCAAATTCGAAGGGTATCATATTTTTAATTTCTTTTAATATAAATGAAATGCTATTGTATCTCCGCAGGGTCTGGCCCAAGCCGACCCTGCGGCATCAGGGAACAAAAGATGAATATCATACAACAGTCAATTAGAATTACCACCGAATTTCAATAACAGGAGCAAGATTTACTGCTGCCTTAGAATAAAATAAAAATCCCGAAGCAATTACTTCGGGATAATATATTCTCGCTGCTCACAGCTCAAATCTCGCTACTGAATTACTTAGCAGCCGTAGTAGCCGCTTTGTTCAGTTGCTGCGTCCATTCAATGCTGATGGCACTGCGTTCAATCTTCATATAACTACCGGGGCTTACTTCCAGCATGATGGTGTTATCGTCATTTACTTTATTAACGGTACCATGTATACCGGCTATGGTAACAATTTTATCACCCTTCTGCATATTTTCCTGGAATTTCTTTGCTTCTTTAGCTTTTTTAGCCTGCGGACGAATCATGAATAACCAGAATACCACTATCATCAATCCTAAAAATACCAATGAGAAAGAACTGGAGCCTCCCTGGCCGCCCGGGTCGCCTAATAAAAATAATACACTGTGTAATGAATTCATGTTATACTGTTTTATTAATTTGATTTTTCTACTTTACCACGTAATATTAAAGGTTTAAACAAAGTATCAGCATTGGAAACCACCCGTATGGTTTTATAAACCGTTTCACCACCACGATGTTCACTGTTGAAAGTGGTTTTAATTTTTCCCGTATCACCGGGCATAATAGGAGTGGTTGGTTTTTCTGCCACCGTACATCCGCAAGAGGCCATTGCCTGTTGAACAATCAATGGATTTTTACCGGTATTTACAAACCTGAACTCACTGTTTACCTTTACACCTTCTTTTACCGTACCAAAGTTAATAGCTGTATCTATAATCAACACGGTAGTTTTAGGTACTGAATCCATGTTGAGTTTTAAGAGTGTGTCTTCTGCAACTTTTTTTGTTTCAGTTCCGCTGCAGGCAGCCAAACCAATGATTGCGATGAACCCCAGGATTTTATTCATAGTTATTTTTTTGAGTCGCCAAAAATAGGCAAAAAGCTTATTTGGCTTTATGTGAAACTTTATGAATTTTATTTTGCGCCGTTAACTCTTTGTGTATGTTATCTAATATACCATTTACAAACTGTCCGCTCTGGGCGGTACTGTATTCTTTAGCCAGGTCTATATATTCATTAATGGTAACTTTTGTGGGAATGGTTTCAAAATATAACAATTCACAAATACCCATCTTCATCAATATCATATCGAGCATGGCGGTCCGCTCCGGATCCCAGTTCTGGAGTTTAGGTTTTATCAGCTCCATACAGTACTCATTTTTCTCCATCACTGTTTCGATTAGTTTACGGGCAAACTGCCATTTTTCTTCGCTGATAAAATCTTCGAAGTTGTAAGTTTTGGGTTTGGCGGTAAAGTTGAGCATAAGCAGGCTCATCATTTCCGCATCATCATCCCAGTGAATGAAAGACTCTTCAATCATGCTGATAAAATCTTCGTTGGGCAGCATCAAATCAGTAAAAATAAAATCGAGGATTTCTTTTTCTTCTTTTTTATTTCTTTCAGTCATTTTGATGTATTCCCTGTACTGGGGAGTTTCCACCAGTTGCAAATAAATTTTACGTATCCAGTCTGTATCAATTAATGTTTCCGGTTTTAAGGCAGCTATGGCTTTTTTGCAGGATTCATTTTCCCGTATACTCCATAGCACCGTATTACCTGCCAGCCGGGTATTTACATTAAGGTCTTCCGCAGTGGGTAAATGTTTGGATGCCCGTTGGCGGGCATCGGTTTCAGCATACCGGGCCACTTCGCCCAAAAAATATACAAGGGTAATAAAAAGCTGGCGTGACTGGTCTAGATGTTTTTCCAAAATCCTGGCAGCTTGTGCCGGGGTGATGGTATTTTCAGAAGTTTCCACTGAGTAAAGGGTCTGCATCACTTTTACCCGGATATTTCGTCTGCTGATCATTCCTAAGAACTTTATTGAGGGGGCGAAGGTAGGAATTCAATAATCAAAAATCAAAAGTAAAAAAGCGGCAGGCTTCCGGCTGTTGGCTTAAAACTTTGATGACTGAGTTGTGAAAATTATCATTACCATAATCCCTGGTAGCCAGCAACTGACAACCAGTTCACCTAAGACGATACAACAACCAGCAACCTGATATTTTGACATCGGAACTGAAATTTTTTACTGGTAACTGACCATTGACTATTCACCATTCACCTCTTTCCTGAAATTTTTTCATTTTCAACCCATTTGGAACAATATTCGCCTACCTTTGTGCGCCCAAAGAAAATTGGGATTTTTATCTCCATTAAATATTAAAAAACCATACAACTATGGCTAAGAAAGTAAATGTTACACCCTTGCATGACAGGGTTATTGTAAAACCAGCTGCGGCTGAAGAAAAAACTGCCGGTGGCATTATCATTCCTGATACAGCAAAAGAAAAACCACAACGTGGTGTGGTAGTAGCTGCAGGCCCCGGTAAAAAAGATGAACCGATAAGTGTTAAAAGCGGCGATACCGTATTATATGGTAAGTACGCCGGTACTGAAATTTCCATTGATGGGGACGATCTGCTCATTATGAGAGAGAGCGATATTCTCGCAATAATTTAATTTGACGATTCGTCAATTCGGCAATTTGACAATGAGCCGAAATAAAATCATTGTCACATTATCAAATTTTAAAATTATCAAATTAATACTATGGCAAAGCAAATCTTCTTTGACATTGACGCAAGAAATAAAATGAAACGTGGCGTTGATACATTAGCCAACGCTGTAAAAGTAACCTTAGGACCAAAAGGCCGTAACGTAGTTATTGAAAAGAAATTTGGTGCACCGGCTGTAACAAAAGACGGTGTTACCGTAGCTAAAGAAATTGAACTGGAAGATGCTATTGAAAACATGGGTGCACAGATGGTGAAAGAAGTTGCCAGCAAAACTGCAGACATTGCGGGTGATGGTACTACTACTGCTACGGTATTGGCTCAATCCATCATCAGCGAAGGATTGAAAATGGTAGCAGCCGGTGCTAACCCAATGGATCTGAAACGTGGCATTGATAAAGCTGTTTCTTTAGTGGTTGAAAACTTAAAGACTCAAAGCCAGACTGTAGGTAACGACAGCAAAAAAATTCAGCAGGTGGCAACTATTTCTGCCAACAACGATGAAACCATCGGTAAATTAATTGCCGAAGCTTTCACTAAAGTGGGTAAAGAAGGGGTGATCACTGTAGAAGAAGCAAAAGGTACTGATACTACTGTTGATGTAGTGGAAGGTATGCAATTTGACCGTGGATATATTTCCCCCTACTTTGTTACCAACAGCGAAAAGATGGAAGCTGAATTGCAGAATCCTTACATCTTAATTTATGATAAGAAGATTTCTGCCATGAAAGATATTCTCCACATTTTGGAGAAAGTGGCACAAAGCGGCCGTCCTTTATTAATCATCTCTGAAGATTTAGAAGGAGAAGCTTTAGCAACTTTAGTGGTAAACAAATTACGTGGTACTATTAAAGTAGCTGCTGTTAAAGCTCCTGGCTTTGGCGATCGTCGTAAAGAAATGTTACAGGATATAGCAATCCTTACTGCGGGTACAGTGATCAGTGAAGAATTAGGTCATAAACTGGAAGGTGCAGACTTAAGTTCTTTAGGCCAGGCAGCATCTGTAACTATTGATAAGGATAACACAACCATCGTTGGTGGCAAAGGAAAGAAAAATGATATTGTAGCCCGTGTTAACCAGATCAAAGCCCAGATAGAAACAACCACATCTGAGTATGATAAAGAAAAATTACAGGAGCGTTTGGCTAAGCTGAGTGGTGGTGTGGCCGTATTATATGTAGGTGCTGCAACCGAGGTTGAAATGAAAGAAAAGAAAGACCGTGTGGATGATGCTTTACATGCTACAAGAGCTGCTGTGGAAGAAGGTATCGTTCCGGGTGGTGGTGTAGCTTATATCCGTGCTATTGATGCACTGGAAGCTAAAGTGAAAGGCCAGATAGCTGATGAGCAAACCGGTATGCAAATCGTTCGCCGTGCATTGGAAGAACCTATCCGTATACTTACAGCTAATGCAGGTATCGATGGCTCTATCGTAGTACAAAAAATTAAAGAAGGTAAAGGTGATTTCGGATTTAATGCAAGAACCGAAGTGTATGAAAACCTCTTTAAGGCCGGTGTTATCGACCCAACAAAAGTTAGCCGTGTGGCACTGGAAAATGCTGCTTCAATTGCCGGTATGTTATTAACAACAGAAGCGGTTGTTGCAGACAAACCAAAACCTGAAGCTGCTCCTGCACCAGGTGGTCACCCGGGTATGGGCGGAATGGATTATTAAGAAAAGTTGACAAAGGGCAGTTAGCAGTTTTACCGTTAAGTGTTCTTTAATTAAATAAATCCCCATTGTGTTTTTCATAGTGGGGATTTTCTTTCTATAACCGTTAAAATGAAATGTATATGAAAAACAGGTTTAAAAAAGTTGTTGAGTTTGCAAAATCATTTTGGCTGAAACTGGTAAGAAAGGATGATGATATATTTGATAATCCACATTTAATATTTTAAGTCCCGCTGATCAGCGGGATTTTTTATTACCGGCATTAATTGAATTATTATAAAACTCAACTTTAATCGATGAAAACAAATCTGCTTACCCCGCTTTTCCCAATTGTAATTCAATAATTATTTACTCGTTAATACAGCAGGCATTCTGTTACGCAAAGCCGGGGCACTTTTTTATTCTTCCGTACCATCTTCTTCATCATAGGATGCAAAGATGTTGGCCATTTTGTTACAATGATAAATATTACGGTTAAAACGGTTGCCTAAAACAATAATGGTGGCGGAGTCCTGTATCAACCGCTGAAAACAGGAATTGTTTCCATGCCACCAGCCATTGTGATAAATAATTTTCTTTTCATCGGGGTAAACTTTCATTCTCCAACCCAGGCCGTAATTATTGATTCCTTTCTTTTCATTACTGTAAGGGGTATACGCAGCCTCCAATGTAGCAGGTTTAAAAAAGCTGGCTGAATAAAGTGCCTGGTCCCATTTCAGCAAGTCATGCACGGTGCTGTAAATATTTTTATCGCCATAAATTTCATCTAAAAAAGTATAGGCTTCTTTTTGCCCACGCCAGTTATAAGATGGTAAAGCCCGGGCAGAATCGGCATGTGTATAAACATACGTATCATTCATCTGTAACGGAATAAAAAAAGTTTCTTTCATAAACTCACCATAAGATTTGCCACTAACTTTTTCTATTATTAATGCTAATAAGGCAAAGTTTGTATTTGAATATTGAAAAGCTTTACCGGGTGCATGGTCACAATGAGGTTTGTATTTAATGATGTAATTAAGCATATCCTGGTTGGAAACTATCTTTTCAAAATCCCAATCAGGTTTTTTTTCGAAACGGTTATAACCGGGTAAACCACTTCGTTGGGTAAGCAGCATTTTTATAGTAATAGTTGGATATGGAAAACCGGGAAAATATTTTGTGAGCGAATCATCTAAACTAAGTTTGCCCTGCTCCCATAATTTTAAAATAGCCCCACCGGTTAAAGTTTTACTGGTAGAAGCAATATGAAAAGGAGTATGTTCATTAATTGAATCACCGGTGCTGATGAATTGCTTGCCATAGTATTTTTCTATAATAATAGTTCCACCCTTTGCTACTAAGAATTGGCCATTAAATCCTGTTCTTAATAATGCACTGTCATAAAATGCTTCTGCAGCATTATAGATCCGGCGAAATTCTTTTTTAGGAACATTCTTTGGCGTGGGGGGATAAAAATTGAGTGAGTCCTCAACAGATTCTTTGTGAGTGTTGCTAAAGCAGCCAACAATTGTTAGCATCGCTATGCAAATGATTAGTGGGTTTTTCAACAGAACGAATTTTAAACGGGTTTCTAAACTAAGAGTACTTAATTTTGCACTCAATTTACACAAAAATACGATGAGTGACAAGAAACAAACAAGTTATCCTAAAGAAAAAATTAATATTTTATTACTGGAGAACATAAGTGACACGGCTGTTCAGAACTTTAAAAGGGCGGGCTATGCTTCAGTAAAAAAGATGGGTGGGGCTTTAAGTGAAGAGGAACTGGCAAAAGCTGTTAAGGATGTTCACTTATTAGGAATAAGATCTAAAACTCAAATAACTGCAAAGGTATTAGAGGCAGCTGCCAAGTTACAGGCCATTGGTTGTTTTTGTATAGGTGTAAACCAGGTTGATTTAAAAGCGGCAACACAAAAAGGAGTATCTGTTTTTAATGCTCCTTATTCTAATACCCGTTCTGTTGCTGAACTGGTGATTGGTTTATCTATTATGCTTATTCGTCGTATTCCTGATAAAAATAAAGCCGCTCATGAAGGTATTTGGAATAAAGAGGCAAAAGGAAGTTATGAATTGAGGGGAAAAACATTAGGTATTATTGGTTACGGTAATATTGGATCACAATTAAGTGTACTTGCAGAGTCATTAGGTATGAAAGTGATCTTTTATGATGTACAAACTAAATTGCCTTTGGGTAATGCTGCTGCCAGGGATACATTGAAAGAAGTATTTCAGGAGGCTGATATTGTTTCTTTACATGTACCGGAAACTAATCAAACAAAGAACCTCATTAATAAAAACAATCTTAAGTACTTTAAGAAAGGTGCTATTCTTATAAACTATGCAAGGGGAGAAGTGGTGGAACTGGAAGCGTTGAAACAGTTTATTGAAGATGGACATATTGGTGGTGCCGCTATTGATGTTTTTCCCTGGGAACCCGAGAAAAACGGCGACCGGTTTATCACTCCTTTACAGGGATTATCCAATGTAATTTTAACGCCACATATTGGTGGGTCAACCGAAGAAGCTCAGCTGAACATTGGCGAAGATGTAAGCAATAAATTATTACAATATCTCGAAAGGGGAGTAACTACCGGCTCACATACCGTGCCCGAACTGGCGTTGCCCTTACAGGAAGGAACGCATCGTATCTTGCATATTCACCGAAATGTTCCGGGTGTTTTGAGTGAAATCAATACCACACTTTCTAACAACAAAATCAATATCCTGGGGCAGTATTTAAAAACCAATGATGCCATTGGTTATGTGGTGCTGGATGTAAATAAGAATATTTCATCTAATGCATTAAAATTGTTAAAAGATGTGAAGGAAACAATTAAAGTCCGGTTATTATATTAATCTTTGATCTTTAAATAAACTAAACTCGATTTTTATGAAAAGAAGAATTTTATCTTTTTTTATTTCATTAATATCATTTTCCCTGGCCGGCACAGCCCAGTTTGAATCGGCAAAACAAGTTTATGAATCTCCCAAACTTAAAGAGGAGATAGCTAAGCATAAAACAGTTGCCATACTTCCTTTTAAAGCGACTATCAGTTACAAAAGGATGCCCAAGAATTTTGATGCTGAAGCCAATAAGAAGGAAGAAGAAAGTCTTTCTACCAACATGCAGTCAGGAATGTATACTTACTTATTACGTAAGGCAGACAAATACAGTGTAACTTTCCAGGATGTGGAACGTACCAACGCATTATTGAAATCTGCAGGAGTGTATGAAAAATTAGGAGAGCTTACGCAAGATTCGATCTGTAAAATATTAAAGGTAGATGCAGTAATTAAATCCACCTATGCCTATGAAAAAACGGGTAGCGAAGGTGGTGCCATTGTAAAAACTATTTTATTGGGAGCCGGTACCGGAAAAGTTGGGAGTGGGGCTTTGACTATGCAGCTATATAATGGTGCTGACGGGGAGTTATTATGGCGTTTTTACAAGGAAATGAATGAGGATGTACTGGGTTCTGCTAACCAGGTAATGGAACGTATGATGCGAAAAGTTTCCAGAAATTTTCCTTACGAAAAATAGAATTAAGAAGCCCCACCGGGAGTGGGGTTTTATTTTGTAAATAATTTTCAAAAATTATTGAAAATTTTATAAATTTGTGCTGTAAATCAGCTTTATGAAAAAGTTACTTATTGTGGGAGCCGGTTTTGGAGGTTTGCGACTTGCCCGAAAATTGAATAATCATCCTGATTTTGAAATAACCCTCATAGATAAATTTAACTATCACCAGTTTCAGCCCTTATTTTACCAGGTGGCCACAGCCGGACTGGATGCCAGTAATATTTCATTTCCGCTGCGCAAAGTGTTTCAGAAAAGTAAAAATGTAAGAATCAGGGTTTGTGAATTGCAGCAAATCATTTCTGCTGAACAAAAAATAATGACCAGCATTGGTGAAATGCATTACGACTACTTAGTAATAGCTACCGGCGCCGACACCAATTTCTTCGGCAATAAAAACTTAATGGATTATGCTTTCCCAATGAAATCCACTGTGGAAGCGTTGCAGATCCGTCACCGGTTGATTCAAAACTTTGAGGATGCTTTAATTACTCAGTCCGCTGATGCGTTTGAGCAGTTGATGAATATTGTGGTGGTGGGTGGCGGACCAACAGGGGTGGAGATAGCCGGAGCATTAGCTGATTGGCGAAGATTTGTATTGCCCAAAGATTATCCTGAACTGGACTTTAGCAAAATGAAAATTTATTTGCTGGAAGGAACCAATAAAACGTTGGCGGCGATGAGTGAAAAATCATCAGTTCAGTCACTGAGTTATTTGCAAAAGTTAGGAGTGGAAGTTTGGACAAATTCTTTGCTCAATGATTATGATGGAAAAACTGTTTCGTTAAAAGATGGCAGAACGATCAACTCTGCTACCGTAATTTGGGCAGCAGGTATCAAAGGAAATATTCCTAATGGAATTGATACTTCTTTAATTGCCCGTGGAAACAGAATTAAAGTAAACCGCTTTAACCAGGTAAATGGTTTTGAAAATGTTTTTGCTATTGGTGATGTGGCGCATATGGAAGAACCAAATTACCCCAATGGTCATCCACAGGTTGCCCCGGTTGCCATGCAACAGGCAGATCTACTGGCAAAGAATTTAAAAGAATGGAATGTTGGTGGTTTGCCCATAAAAGAATTTAGTTATTATGATAAGGGATCTATGGCAACTGTGGGAAGAAATTTAGCAGTGGTGGATGTGCCCAAACCTAAATTACATTTTGGCGGTTTCATTGCCTGGCTGATATGGATGGGTTTGCACCTGATGCTGATACTGGGAGTAAAGAACCGTTTTTTTGTTTTTAGTAACTGGTTGTATAACTATGTTACTTATGACCAGAATCTGCGATTAATATTTAAAGAGTTTAACAGGAATAACAAGAAGCAGGGGTTTCAATAGATTTATTTCTTTAACAGAATCTTCCTTGCTCTTGATTTAAAAGCAGGTGTTTCATAGTCCCATCGGTCTTCAATAATTGTTTTTAACTCCTGTAATATTTCAGGATATTTGTTAGATAAATTCTCAATCACCCTGATAGCGAATGCTTTTACTGCAGCAGCTTCCGTTGGTTCAGCAATATACAGGAAGCATATGTTCATGATATCACCTTCATACTTTTCAGGTATAGCAATATCCTGTAATAAACGGATGCTATTTCTTTTAACAGCGGTATGAAGATTGGGTTTCTTTAAATTTTCAACCAGTTTTTTGAAATGTTTAGTGATGAGTTTTGGATGATCAATTACACAATAGCTCACAGGCCATGCCGCCCTTTGTACCACACGATATTCATCACCAAGAAACAACGCAAACAATTCATCAAACCGGTTTTGATCTTCACCTACCCATTTAACAATGCGAAGACAATTGACTTTGGTATGTTCTTTCAGTAATTGTTCACGGAGTTTCATGACATATTGCCAAGGACTTAAGAAAAGCCGTTTAGTTCAGTTAGTATTTTTTTTATTTCTTCCCCATCAGTCAATACAGCAGTCAGCTTTTCATTCATTTCTTCATTTATATAATTCATCTTACTATCAACCTGTTTCCTTGCTGAGCTGTGAAATTCAGTTGCTCCTGTAATGGCGGCGATCTCTTTTATATTATTTGAGCGAATACCAGAGCCCGGCATCACTATGATTCTTTCGGCTGCCTTTTCAACCAATGCTTTTAATAATTCTTTTCCCTCGGTGACTGTTGGTTTCAAGCCAGAAGTGAGCACTCTTTCAAATCCTAAATCAATTAATGTTTCCAATGTGTCAAATGCATTATTGGTTCTGTCAAATGCCCGGTGAAATGTTACTCCCATTGGATAAGCCAGTTCTAACAACTTTGCATTTCTTTTTCTGTCAACCGTTCCATCTGCATTTAAAATACCAAACACTACACCATCACACATCAGCGATTTACACACTTTTACATCCTCACACATTATTTCAAATTCTTCATCACTATATAAAAAATCACCGCCCCTGGGGCGGATCATTGAGTATAAATCAATTTGTAATTTTTCTCTTGCTTCTTTAATAAAACCATACGAAGGAGTAGTGCCACCTTCAGCAGGATTATCACACAATTCAATGCGATGTGCTCCTGCTTGCTGTGCTACTATACAACTTTCAAGCGTAAAACCTATTACTTCGAGTTTGTAATTCATCAGATCATAAACTTTGAATCAATTACTTTGGTTCCTGCAGCAGTCGTTACACAATAATTAAAACCTTTAATAGTAGCATAAGCACCATGTTCACCTTTTTTATTGATCGCTAAAAAACCAACCTGCAGATCTTTTGCTTTTCCTTTATTGTTTTTAATAATCCGTCTTACAGCTTCTTTACAGGCTGCTTCCGGTGAATAACCATGACGCATCATTTCTACAATAGTATGCGAACCACATATTTTCACCACTTCTTCACCCACACCGGTTGATGAAGCTGCCCCCACTTCATTATCTACAAATAAACCGGCGCCAATGATAGGGGAGTCTCCAACTCTTCCATGCATCTTATAAGCCATGCCGCTGGTAGAACAGGCTCCACCCAAATTTCCTTTTGCATCCAATGCCACCATTCCAATGGTATCATGATTCAATCGGGGAACAGGCCATGGATAAGGCGTTTCTTTTTCCTGCTGATTATTATGAATCTTCTCCTGTATGTTCTCCACCGTTATCATCGGGTTATACTTCGAAGTTTTCAACCATTCCTTCCATGCCTTTTCACTTTCAGGAGTTAATAAATTTTCTTTTTTAAATCCATTAGCCAGCGCAAACTGTAATGCACCATCACCCACCAATTGTACGTGAGGTGTTTTCTCCATCACTAATCTTGCCACCAATACCGGGTGCATAATATATTCCATCGCCATCACACTTCCGCACTGTCCATTTTCATCCATTACACAACTGTCTAATGTTACTTTGCCGTCACGATCTGGCAGACCACCATAACCTACGCTCTGATCATTTGGATCTGCTTCCGGAACCTGCACACCGGCTACTACTGCATCTAATGCACGACCACCATTGCCCAATACTTTCCAGGCCTCCGCATTGGCCTTTATGTTGGGTGCCCAGGTGGAAATCACAATTGGCTTTGTGCCCGATGTTCCGGCTGCCAGTGTTTCTTTAACAGATAATAATGCGGAGGAAACTGCTGATAACTGTAAAAATTTTCTTCTGTTCATAATTTAATATTATGTAGCAAGCAATTGAATTATTATTTAGCTTTTGTTGCGTCGCACTCTTTTGCGTTCTGTAATTCTATTCACCAAAACACCAAACGTTCCTACGGAACGAATAACTTATTTATTTTTTTGTCTACCCACCATATGTTCCTACGGAACATTTAATATCTTGCTGAATTATAATTTTATTTAGACACCCGGCATCACATTCACTATTCACCACTGACCATTCACTAATATTCATCATTCAAAGCAAAAATCGGTTTCCTTGTTTGCCATTTGCCTTTTGTAAAATCGGGTATGATTTGCAATGAACCACCT
Organism: Sphingobacteriales bacterium; assembly: GCA_003963365.1. GTDB lineage: Bacteria > Bacteroidota > Bacteroidia > Chitinophagales > Chitinophagaceae > AWTP1-9. The sequence goes on along the minus strand of RXJG01000006.1, from coordinate 101,897 downwards.
TCTGCAATTGACTTTTCACTTAACGGTGTAATAGAATACCATGCTGCCAAGTCATACACATCCATAGGAAATTCAACACCACGTTTAATACATTCTATAAATGCATTGTCAACAAACCAATCCATACCACCATGCCCGGCACCTTGTGCATTTGTCTGGTATTTTTTCCAAAGTGGATGATCGTATTCTTTTAACCATTTTTCAGGGTTATCCCACTTATCGTTGTGATCCATTCTTTTTTCCATGTATATAAATCCTTTATCCAATCCACCGCTGGAATAATCCTGCCACAGTCCTTCTGTTCCCTGCACCCTGAATCCTAAATTATATGGACGTTGTAACGAAGTATCATGCGTCAATAAGATCGTTTCACCATTAGCACATTGAATATTTGTAGTAACAATATCACCCTGTTTAAATTTCACTTTTGCGTTGGGATGATTAGCGCCACCTTTAGGATGCTCCACAATATATTTATGCAATCCTCTTGATTTGGATGCAAAGGAAGAAAGTCTTGTTAAACGATTACCACGGTTAATATCCATCATCATAGCAACCGGACCCAAACCATGAGTAGGGTATAGTTCAGCATTTCTGTTTACATAATGATTCGTTCTCCAATGCGCTTCACTAAAACCTTTTGCGCCAAATTCAACACCACTGTTATACGGATCAACTCCATTATTAAATAAAACACCACGCAAATCATGTTCATATCCACCCTGTGCATGTATCAGTTCACCAAACATTCCCTGCCTAACCATATTTAATACAGCCATCACATCACGGCGGTAACAAACATTCTCCATCATCATCACCGGTATCTTATATTTTTCTGATGCATTCACAATATCCCAGCAGTCCTGCAGTTTAATAGCACCACATACTTCTATACCTACAATCTTTCCGGCTTTAATGGCATCCAGTCCCTGTGGAATATGCCATTCCCATGGGGAGGAAATCATCACGGCATCAATATCATCTCTCTTTAAAAGATTGCGGTAATCATAATCACCATTCTTGTAAATAACCGGTTCTTTCTTTCCGTATTTTTTTACCAGTGCCAGTGAATCGTTGATCATTCTTTCCTGCGGATCAGCCATGGCTACAATTTCCACATCATCTCTTTGCAGCCATTCTTCTAAATGCGACTGACCACGAAGACCAATAGCGATCATTCCAATTCTTACTTTAGATTTCTTTTCAGCAGCAAAAGCTTTGAGGTCATTGGGCATCAGTGCCAGCCCGGCACCGGCAATAGCAGTGTTCTTAATAAATGTGCGGCGGTGAATGTTGTTAAGCATATTTAAGCATGTCGTTTAGTAAAAAATTAAAGATAGGAGAAAAAACGCATGCCGCTTTTGCCAGGAATTAGCTTATCATTCTTTTGTTTTAACCAGGAAGAAATAATCTGCTTCAATGGGCAGATAGCCATATTCATAACAAAAGAAATAAGTAGCGCCTTTCTTGTTTGTATACGTGTTGGTGAAATAAGTAAAGCTGAAGCCTTTTTGATGGAGTTTAGCTTTAGTGGCTTTGGCAGTTTCTGCACCGGCGGGAATCAGTTCCTGTATAATGCGGCGGTTCTTACGCAAAATGTTGTTTACATTTCTTATATAAGTGGTGTTGTCACTGTTCAGTTTGTTGTTGTAGGCGTTGCGGCACCAGTCGTCGCAAAATTTTTTGTCCACACGGCCTTTGATGGTTTTGCCGCATTCAAGACAGGCTTTGTCGGTTGGTTTACTCATGACAAGGGTGATTTGGTTTGCTTAAAGTTAGTAAAATTATCCGTTTACAAACGTTTACAAACGGATAAATACGCTTATAAATGTTTAAATACCGGCTCTGGCTTAGAAAGCAAATCATCTTTGTACCGTTAATGCTGAGCAACAAACCGGCACTATTTCAAAAGATTAAAATTTAAAAACATGAACACATTACGGAACAAAGTACAATTGATTGGCAACTTAGGCGCAGCTCCCGAAATCAAAAATTTTGATGGCAATAAAAAGATGGCCGCCTGAACATTGCTACTAACGAATCTTATACCAATGCAAAGGGTGAGAAAGTAAAAGACACTCAATGGCACAATGTGGTGCTCTGGGGCAAACAAGCTGAGTTTGCAGAAAAATATCTTTCAAAAGGAAGTGAAGTTTTGATAGAGGGTAAATTGGTAAACCGCAACTATACAGACAAAGATGGTGTTAAAAAATATGTTACCGAAGTGCAGGTAAGCGAGGTGATAGCGTTTGGAGGTAAAAGTTAGCGAACCTGTACAATATTCCCTTTTCAGCAATGGGGAGGGAATATTTTATCTTTATTTGCAAACTAATTAAGAAAGGATTTCATGTACACTACAGATAAGGCTAAGACGATACTGAAACAATATTTTGGTTACGATAGTTTCCGGCATAACCAGGAAGCGATTATACAAAATGTGATACAGGGAAATGATGGGCTGGTATTGATGCCAACAGGCGGCGGCAAAAGTGTTTGTTACCAGGTGCCGGCATTATTATTTGATGGAGTCACTATTGTGGTATCTCCATTAATAGCTTTGATGAAAGACCAGGTGGATGCATTACGGGTGAATGGGATAGAAGCAGCCTTTCTCAATTCAACACAAAGCAATGCAGAACAGAATTTAATCATCAGCAAACTGCAGTCAAATCAGCTCAAATTATTATATATAGCACCCGAACGGTTGCTGGGAGAGGGGTCCATGTTTATTAACACCCTTAAACGATTTGCTGTTTCCTTATTTGCTATTGATGAAGCCCATTGCATCAGCCAGTGGGGACATGATTTCCGGCCCGAATATTTGCAGTTGGGTGAATTGAAAAAGCATTTTCCAAATGTACCCGTCATTGCATTAACGGCCACGGCTGATAAGCTTACTGAAAAAGACATACTGGATAAACTGCAACTGCATCAACCCAAAGTTTTTGAAAACAGTTTTAACCGGGAGAATATTTTTTATTTCATCAAACCCAAATACAATTATCATTTTGAGCTGACACAATATTTGCGCCAGCATAAAGAGGATTCAGGAATTATTTATTGCCTGAGCCGTGCCAGTACAGAAGCGTTGGCAGCAAAACTGGCAGAAGATGGATTTTCAGCAGCCGCCTATCATGCAGGCTTAGAAAGAAATATAAGAGAAGAAACACAGAATAAATTTTTGCGAGATGAGGTTAAGATTATTGTGGCAACTATTGCATTTGGTATGGGGATCAATAAAAGCAATGTACGTTTTGTTATACATGCTGATTTACCCAAAAACATGGAAGGCTATTACCAGGAAACAGGACGGGCGGGAAGAGATGGTTTAAAAAGTGAAGCCATATTATTTTACAGTGCCGGTGATGTAATGAAGCTGAAACATTTTGCTCAGGTAGAAAATAATCCTGAGCAAACAGCAGTATTGCTAAAGAAGCTGAATCAAATGGCCAATTTTTGTGAAAGCAGTACTTGTCGCCGTAAATACCTGCTCAATTATTTTGGTGAAGAACACCCGGACTATTGTGGCAGTTGTGATATATGCCTGAGCAATTATGAAAAGTTTGATGCAACTGAACTGGCACAAAAGGCATTGAGTGCTGTGGCAAGACTGAATGAAAGTTTCGGTATCAACTATGTGGTGGATATATTACGTGGCTCAGCTTCAGAGAAAATTAAAGAAGCGCATAAGCAAATTAAAACTTATGGTTCGGGAAAAGATACAAGCAAAGAGCTTTGGATACGATATATAAGAGATATGGTTTCGCTGGGATATTTATCGCAGGCAGATGGACTTTACCCGGTGCTGAAATTAAATGATAAAAGCTGGCGTGTTTTAAAGGGTGAAGAAAAAGTAATGCTGGTGAAAACGATTACTTATAAGAAGGAAGCGGAGAAAACATTGGCTGAAGAAGCCGTACCGCATGAGGAAGACTTATTGCAGCAATTAAAACAATTACGCCTTCAGTTTGCCATAGATGAAAATGTGCCAGCTTACGTGGTGTTAAGCGATGCCAGTTTGCTGGAACTGGCCAGTTACCTGCCACAGAATGAAAATGAATTGCTCCAGGTTTCGGGATTTGGCTCGGTAAAGCTGGCCAGGTATGGAAAAGCCTTTTTAAAAGCGATTGGAGAATATTGTAAAACCCGGCAACTGTCCGGACGGATTCATTTACGCAAACCTAAGCGGCTTAAAAAAGAGAGTGCTGAAAGAATAACGCTTAAAGGTTCAACGGACAGGGTTTCACTGGATTTGTTTTTATCGGGTAAATCTGTACAGGAAATTGCTGTGGAGAGAAAGTTGTCTATTGGTACAGTTGAAAATCATTTGGCTGGTTTTGTAAACTCTGGCGAAATATCACTTGAATCGCTGATTCCAAAATCAAAGATTGAAATTATAAAAAGCAAGTATGAAGAATTAGGAGCTGAGCTTGGAATAAAACCAATTAAAGAAGCTTTGGGTGATGATTACAGTTATGGTGAAATCCGGACGGTGGTTAATTATTACCGGTTCTGGGATAAATAAAGCTGACTTTATTTCTTATAATTAACATTATGTTAAGTAGAGGTATTTCGTCCAGATCCTCATCCAGCCTGCGGTTGACGGGGAATAATAAATTGAATCAGCTCATCCAGTTCAATCCCCGCCCTGTTGCAGGCATCAGCAATATCTTCCCGACTAACATTGGCAGCAAAGCTTTTTTCTTTTAAACGTTTCTTCACTCCTTTTAGTTCCATGCCGGTATAACCTTCAGGTCGCATCAATGAGTATGCATGAATCAATCCCGATAATTCATCAAACGCATACAGCATCTTATCCATTTTGGTTATTGGCTCTACCCCAAAATGTAATGGTCCATGGCTGGCAATAGCCCGAATGATTTCCGGGTCTATATTTCGGCTTTCTAATTCTTCAACGATCTTTTTGCAATGCTGGTCGGGCCATTGATCCCAGTCAGCATCGTGTAATAGCCCGGCCATTTCCCATCGCCAGGCATCTGCATCATTTAGTCCTTCTTTTTCCATGGCCCAGCATTTCATTAAATGTGCTACCTGTTTCATGTGTAGTTGCAGGCGTTCATTTTTCACCCAATCATAAAAAATTGTATTCGCTTCCTCTCTCGTTAAGGTTTTACCAGCATTCGCAGGATTGCCAAACTCGTTTCGCCCAAGTGCTAAAATCATTGATTATAAATATTTAGTGAGCTAAAATTAAATAAAAATGGACAACCAGTATGATTGTCCATTTTACTGTTATCAATTCTTTGCAGTTTAATTATTTATAATCTTAAACTCTACCCGCCTGTTCAACTGGCGTCCTTCATCTGTATCATTGGTCGCTACCGGTACCGTTTCCCCGTAACCTTTCCAGGTAACTCTTGCCGGGTCTATGCCTTTTGAAATGATATAATCCACACAGGACTTAGCCCTATGATCACTTAATTTGAAATTGTATTCATCCGAACCTCTGCTATCAGTATGGGCTCCTAATTCAATTTCAAGTTTTGGATTTTCATTCAGCATTTTTACCACAAGATTCAATTCAATAAATGATTCCGGCCGTAAATCCCATTTATCAAAATCAAAGAATACATTATTTAGCCTAACCGTTTGCCCTATCTCAATGGGCACCAGGTAAAGATCTTTATGAATCTTTCTCAACCCTGATTTAACCAGTGAGTCCAAATTGAGGTTTTCTGTTTGGGCAAAATATTTATCCGCATTTGCTCTTATCAAATAATTTTTATCATACGGCAATACCATTTGAAAAGAACCATCGGTGACATTAGAATTACCCGTTCCGGCTGTAACTCCATCCGGCAACGTTTCATAAATTAATGTGGCACTTAATGGCTTTTTGGTTTTAGCATTATATACATTACCATCCACTAACACAACGGGGTCTGGTTTTTGTCTTTCCAGCAATTTTATTCTTACAATATCCGAGTTGCCAAACGAATTATAATTACTCGTCATATACGCAAACTCCCCGCCGGCATCCATAGTAAAAAACATATCATTATCCGTTGAATTGATGGGTGTGTCCAGCGATACAGGCTCACTCCATTTTTGCCAGCTGTTATCGAGTCGTTTACTCATCCAGATATCATAGTCCCCTTTTCCACCGGGCCGGTTACTGCTGAAATAAAGTGATACACCATCAGAAGCAAGATATGGTGTTAACTGATCGTACTCTTTGATATTTATTTTTTTACCAAGATTTTTAAATTCAGACCATGTACTATCTGGCTGTAAGAAACTTACATAAATAGAATTAAACGGACTATTGCGGTCTTCGCTGCCATAATACAGCAACGTTCTTCCATCGCTGGCCATAGTGGCGCCGGAGAAAAGCCCTTTATCATATTTATTGTAGTTTTTGATTTTCAGCATTTGTGGTTTACTCCATCCATCTTCCCGGAGTTGGCTAAAGCTCATTCCATTTCCATAATAATCACCATCAATAAAAGCGTTCCTGATTAATAAAGTGTTTTTATCGGGTGAAATCCAGAAGACCGCATTATTGATAGCCGTATTAAACGGGTAATCCATATGCTGGGCCTTGTACCATTTGCCGGTTACCGTATCTCTTACTGAATACCATATATCCTGGCATTTGCTGGTTTGACTGATATTTGTATTCGATGGATGTCCTTCACAAATAAAGAATAGCAAATTACCATCTGCTGAAATGGTTGGACGTAACTCAGGCAGCCTTGAATTTATTTTTGTGCCGAGGTTTTCAATTTGAATGATCGTTGAAGCAGAAATGGTTTTGTTCTTTTGCTCAATTAGTTTTCCCACAGTATCTATTTCGGCCTGGGCATACAGCAGTTGGGTAAATATGCAGGCAGCAAGGTTGGTCATCAGTTTTTTCATAGCGTTGGATTAGCATTAAATATAACACAATAATTGCGGCTTTGCAAATGCACGGTAAAAACAAGAAATAGCTAAAATGAAAAGAGGTTACCGTCATTTGGTAACCTCCTTCAAATTTATCAGTAAGTTTTTTTTACTTATTTCAGCTTGTCAAGGGCATCTTCATAAAACTTGGCTTTATCAGCTTTGTTAATGAAGTTATAAGCGTCTCTCAATAAAATAGCAACCGATCTTTCTTTTGCTTTTTGCCCGGTTTTCTTATCGGCAATGGCATCCATAATATTGTAAGCTTTTTCCAGGTAAGGAATAGCATCATTAATTTTCTTTTCTGCGTTTGCCTTGATCTCGTTTTTTGTTTTTTGCTGATCAGGTGTTAATGCTTTGCCGGCCGGTGGTTTTATCTGATCGGCTTTATCTTTAAAATCAACGGCCTGGTTATAGTGTGATTTACCCAGTTCAAGATAGGCTTCAGATTCTCCTGGTTTTAACTGGATACATTTTATAAAAGCTTTTTCCAGTTTACCAATCAGTTCATCCCTGTTGTCAATCTTTTCATCGCCCCGGTAAAGCAAATTAAAAATACTTACTCCATAGTAAAAGGTATTTTCATAATCGTTGGGATCTTTTGCAAGCAGGTCTTCATACTTTTTAAGTACGGCTGCTTTGTCGCCTTTCTTTTCTAGATATTCAATCTCTGCTTCGTCAAAGTATTTATCATTCGGGTAGGCTTTACGTCCCAGGTCAAGGTATTTGTGGAATGCTTCATCATCTTTCTTTTCATTGTAATAGTAGATGAGAAACTTATAGGCAGAGGCATAATCTTTATTGGCTACATGCGCATCAGCAAGTTTAGCATAATAAGTAGCCGCATCATCCAGCTTTTTGGCATTATTAGCAGAAGCTCCTATCATGAAAACCAGAGTTGTATCCAGTGCAGATAATGCCCAGCCATTTTTATTGATATATTGACCTACTTCGTTAGCATTTTTGTAACTATTGAAAGCATCTTCAAATTTTTCTGCATTAAAGTAATTAGCACCTTCTCCGTAGTACCCTTCATATAAAGAAAAGATGGGTGTATATTTTTCCTGGGCCAGCATGAATGTTGTCAGGGTATTGTTTACTTCCATTGCTTTTTTAATAGCTTCAAAAGCCTGCATTCTGCCATCCGGAACAAGTGATTTAGTGGCATCCTGTGTTGCCAGTGTATTATATATTTTAGCTTTAAGGATCAAAGCTTCCAGATCCTTTGCCCCTTTTTCTGAAGCCAGGAATTGGTCAACGGCCTCTTTTGCTTTCACAAAATCTTTTGCATCAACGAGTTTTTTAATTGACTTCACATCCTGTCCCTGAACTCCAAAGGCAGTTATGGCAGCAATTACCAGCAAGAATAATCTTTTCATTTTAATTTTAATTTATTAAGTATTATTGTTGATTTTCAGAATTTTGATCGGCTGAACCGGGTTCACTCTCTTGTGTATTCTCATCAGGCTTTGAGTGATCAACATGTCCATTTTCTCCATTCTCACCATTCGACTCTTCTATCTTAGTAATAGCCGCAATTTCATCACCATCATCTAAACGGATCAGTTTTACTCCCTGTGTTGCCCTGCCCTGTTCACTAATATCACTCACCTTCATCCTGATGATTACGCCAGACTTACAGGTTATCATTAAATCTTCTTTCTCTGTTACGTCCAGCATTCCCACCAACGAGCCCGTTTTATCAGTTACATTAATTGTTTTAACCCCCTTGCCTCCCCGGTTTGTTATTCGATATTCATCTATAGCAGTACGCTTACCAAACCCTTTTTCTGAAACAACCAGCACTGTTCGGGAGGTGTCCTCTTTATTTACACAAATCAGGCCAACCACTTCATCTCCTGCATCATTTACTTCAATACCAGCCACCCCAATAGCACCACGACCGGTTGGTCTTACTTTCTCTTCCGGGAAACGGATAGCCCTTCCTGATTTCACTGCCATCATAATTTCACAATTGCCATCTGTTAGCTTAGCTTCCAGTAATTCGTCGCCCTCTATGATGGTTATGGCATTCACTCCGGTTGCACGTCGTCTGCTAAAATCTTCTAAAATTGTTTTTTTAATAACACCTTTCTTGGTGCACAAAACAATATGATGAGAGTTTACAAATTGTTCGTCATCTAAATTCTTTACATCAATCACTGCCCGGATTTTATCATCGGGAGGTATTTGAATAAGATTTTGAATGGCACGTCCTTTACTTTGTTTGTCACCTTCCGGAATTTCATAAACCTTCAGCCAGTAACATCTTCCTTTTTCAGTAAAGAATAATAAGGTGTGATGTGTTGAAGCTACGAATAAATGTTCAATCCAATCTTCGTCTCTTGTTCGGCTGCCGATGGCGCCGCGGCCACCTCTTTTCTGCTGGCGGTATTCGGTTGCAGAAGTACGTTTGATATAACCCATGTGTGAAACGGTTACCACTACGTTTTCATCTTCTATCAAATCTTCCACCCTTATCTCGTCTTCTAAATAAGTGATCTCTGTTTTCCTTGCATCGCCAAATTTATCTTTTACTTCTGCCAGTTCTTTTTTGATGATATCAAAACGCATTGACTCATTACCAAGAATTTCCTGCAAGTGTGCAATCAGCTTCATTAACTCCGCATGTTCTTCACGGATTTTTTCTCTTTCCATGCCCGTTAACCGCTGCAAACGTAATTCTAATACTGCCTTGGCCTGTATCTCCGTCATTCCAAACTGAGTTATCAATCCATCTTTAGCAATTTCAGGTGTGGATGAATTACGGATCAATGCAATTACCTCATCTAAATGATCCAGGGCAATTAAATATCCTTCTAATATATGGGCTCTTTTCTGTGCTTCTTTTAATTCAAACTGTGTTCTTCTTATCACCACTTCATGACGGAAGTCTACAAACTCACTGATCATATCTTTTATGTTCAGTGTTTTGGGTCTTCCTTTCACCAGGGCAACATTATTAATACCGTAGGAAGTTTGCAGTTCAGTATATTTATAAAGCTGATTGATGATAACGTTAGCAACTGCATCCCGTTTCAAATCCACCACAATTCTTGTTCCTTCTTTTTTATTGGATTCGTTGTTTACATGGGCAATGCCTTCAATCACTTTATCATTTACCAGTTGACCAATACGATCGCATAAGCTATCCCTGTTTACCTGGTAAGGAACTTCGGTAATAATGATTTGTTCACGGCCGCTGGCTTTGGTATCAACATGTAATTTTCCACGCAGTACTACCCTTCCCCTGCCTAAATGCATAGCGGCTCTTACACCTTCATATCCGTAAATAATACCACCCGTTGGGAAATCGGGAGCTTTAACATGTTTAATTAATTCTTCGATGGAAATTTCCCTGTTATCGATATAAGCAATACAACCATCAATGGCTTCAGCAAGATTGTGCGGCATCATATTGGTTGCCATACCCACGGCAATACCGCTTGATCCATTAATTAATAACTGGGGAATGCGGGTGGGAAGTATGGAAGGTTCTTTTTCTGAATCATCAAAGTTTAATTGAAAGTCCACGGTTTCTTTGTCAATATCCTCCAGCATATATTCAGCAAGTTTTTCTAATCTTGCTTCCGTATAACGCATGGCTGCCGGGCCATCTCCATCCTGGTTACCAAAATTTCCCTGGCCGTCAATTAAGGTGTAACGCAAACTCCATTCCTGGGCCATACGTACCATTGAATCATAAACCGCTGTATCACCATGCGGATGATATTTACCCAGCACCTCACCTACTATACGGGCCGATTTTTTAAAGGGTTTGTTATGATTCAATCCCAGTTCATTCATCGCAAATAAAATACGGCGGTGAACGGGTTTTAATCCATCTCTTACATCCGGTAAGGCACGGCCAACTATTACCGACATTGAATAGTCGATATAAGCCGTTTTCATTTGTTCCTCAATATTTACCTGGATGATTTTTTCTCCGTACTTGTTACCGTCTTCTAACTGATTTTCGTGTTGATCCATATGCAATTTTAAAAGCCGTCAAAGTTACCGATTTGACCCTTAGAAACCTGAAATAAATAGCTTTTTACACGATATTTTTTTCACAAAAAATCGATGCTTGTGGATAAGAAAAAGACCATTAATTTTATCTGCTTTCCCTGTAACAATTCTTTCAAAAAACAAATCAATTTTATTAGCGGAAGCTGGCGCTTAATATGTAATTTCACCCCCCTTTTTACATGATTTCGCAAAATACCATACAACAGATTTTAAGCCGCATAGATATTGTGGAGATAGTAGGAGGATTTATTAAGCTGAAAAAGCGGGGAGCCAATTATCTTGGCCTATGCCCTTTTCATGGGGAGAAAACGCCTTCTTTTACGGTATCTCCTTCAAAAGAAATTTACAAATGCTTTGGTTGCGGCCGCAGTGGCAATACCATCAGTTTTTTGATGGAGCATGAGAAGTATTCTTATGTGGAAGCATTGCGCTGGCTGGCCAATAAATACAATGTAGAGATTGAGGAAACAGAAACTTCACCTGAATACAAGCAGCAACAACAGATAGCAGACAGTTTATATATCATAAACAGCTTTGCCCAAAAATATTTTAGCGATAATATTTTTAATAATGAGGAAGGACAGGCAGTGGGCATGAGTTATTTAAAAGAAAGGGGCTTTAGAGAAGAAACAATTAAAAAGTTTCAATTGGGGTATTGCCTGGAAGAACGGGATGCCTTTGCACAGCAGGCAATAAAAAACCAATTTAATACCGAGTTACTGGTAAAGAGCGGGTTGGTGGTGCAGCGGGATGATCGTCTGATAGATAATTATCGTGGCCGTATCATCTTTCCCATTCATAATACTACCGGAAAGATTATCGGTTTTGGTGCAAGGATCATTAAAAGCAATGACCGGGCACCGAAATACATTAATACCCCCGAGAACGAAATTTACATCAAGAGTAAAATTCTTTACGGATCTTATTTGGCAAGACAGGCCATTGATAAAAATGATGAATGTTTATTGGTAGAAGGTTATACAGATGTTATTTCTCTGCATCAGGCAGGTATTGAAAATGTAGTAGCCAGTGGTGGTACTTCTTTAACTCCTGATCAATTACGTTTGATTAAAAAGTACACCAATAATCTTACGATTGTTTATGATGGGGATGCTGCGGGTGTAAAAGCTGCTATGCGTGGATTAGACCTTGCACTGGAAGAAGGATTGAATGTAAAACTCGTATTGATTCCGGATAATGAAGATCCTGATAGCTATGTAAACAAAGTAGGTGCGGCAACTTTTGCAGAATTTGTAAAGAACAATAAAAAAGATGTGGTGATCTTTCAACTGGAAGTGGCGTTGAAAGATGCAGGCGGTGACAGTATAAAGAAATCGGCTGTAGTAAACCAGGTTGCTGAAACAATTTCAAAGATTAATAAAGCAGAAGATTTTACCAAACAGCAGGATTATATAAAGCAATGTGCAGAGTTATTAAAAATTGAAGAAACTGGTTTAAATGCTTTGGTCAATAAGTTTATCCGTGAACGTATCAGCAAACAGGAAGCCAAGTTGCCTGCAGACGAAGGTTTATATCAGGAACAGAGTACCGGACAAACAGTAACCAGAGTGGAGGACGAATCCTTTACACTGTTGTTTAAGGATGAATTGCAGGAAAGAGCCATGGTTCGTTCGTTAATTGAATTTGGTTTGCAGCAATGGGACGATAACAGACGTGTGGCCGATTATATTTTTGAAGAGAATGTGGAACATGAAATGATTGATAATAAAAATTTGCTGCGGGTTATTGAAACTTACAAAACATGGTATGATGCCGGGCTGGAACCTACTTCTAAAAACTTTTTATATCACGACGATCTGCAACTGAGCACACTCGTAGTTTCATTGATGGACATGAGTCATGAATTAAGCCCTAACTGGAAAGATCATTATGATGGCAAAATATTTACCCGGGAAGAATTGTATAAAGAAGAGGTTTTTTCCTCACTCAACTATTTAAAGCTTCGTAAAATAAAACGTTTGATCGATACCAATCAAAAAGATATGGATAAGCCGCATTCAAATGATGAACAGTTAATGATGCTGCAAACACACAAGGCTTTAAAAGATATGGAAATGGAGCTGACTAAGCAGATGGGGACTGTAATTTTCAGATAATCTTCCTTACCACATATTCTCCAAATCAGCTTTGGTATACTGGTGGTTTTTCTCTTCAAATAAAGTTTTATATCCTTTGTCTTTAATTTTCATGGTTAATTTACCCATCAGCTTTATTACAAATGCAATGGGTGTTAAGATGAGAAAGAAAACGATGGTGAGAATTATGCGGCTGTTAATATAACCCAACCCCTCTCCCAATTTCATCCATAGCCAATGTATTTTTTGCGTTAAGTAAGGGGAAACAAAACTTATTAATAATAACCCGGCAGCAATAAAAAGAAATCCCTTCCATTTAAAAACAAACCAGCACAGCATCATTCCGGCAATGATGATGAGCAGTGTTTGTTGAGGTTTGCTGAGTTTCATTTTAGAATAGTGAGTATATGAATGGAGCTACTGCAGATGATCCGCCAAAAATGAGTAAGATACCGATGAGTAATAAAATAATAATCACCGGTGTGAGCCACCATTTCTTACGCTGACGGATAAAGCCCCAGAAATCTTTTAAAAACTCAATCATGCTAAAAACTTGTGCAACAAATTTATTTAAATAGTTTCATTAAAGTGTCTGCCGCCAGCAGGTTTCCTTTTTCATTCCAGTGCGGGTCGCAGGTGAAATATAAATTTTTATCATTGGCTTTGGCAAATACAGGTAACAGGTCAACAAATTCAATATTATTTTTTTGACAGAACTCAGATAATTCCTTTCCTAATTTATTTTTACCACCTGCCAGATAAGTTGTAACGTCTGATTCAATAGGAATGGTACAAACAATTATTCTTTTCCCCGCTGCTATCTTTTTTAACTGTGTAAGTATATAGGTTAATCGCTGAAATTGTGGCAACGTGTAATCATTAAACCCGGTATAATTTTTCCCATACCTTTCTGATCCTACTTTGTTAAACCGCCAGTAATCAATAATATTAAACCACCAGGTATATGCTCTTAAAAAACGGCCGACCCTGCCTTTAAAAGAATTGGCTAATTCAAAATATCCTTTTTTATTAAAAGTGGAGCTGTCAATAGCAGAAGGCCTGTATTCCAGTTTATAATCGGGATAATTACCAACAAAAAAAGGCCGGTAAAAAATAAAACCGGAAAAGGGCCAGGTATTGTAATACGCAACATCATCATCAAAAAAATCAGTATGCGGATGAAAGCCAAGTAATATGGCCGAATGTGTAAAACTATCCGCCAGGTTTTTATAAACCAGGTATTCCTGTGTGCTGCCTGTATTGCTGCAACCAAAATTCAACGATTCATAACCGGTTTTTTTCTGAAGCAGGTTAGAGAGCCGTTCACTGGTATCAAGGCCAAAACCTTCCATAAAAGAATCTCCCAAAATAACCAACCTGTTAGTATCAGCAGTTTTACGGCTTCTTTCAATATCCCTGGCTCCATACGAATTTATTGTGTATAAAGTTTTATAACATTCATCTTTCAGCTCATAATCGTCAGGGTAATGCCAGGTGCCCCATACGGGGTTTATATCGGCCACATGATAAAAGTATTTTGTTACGGTAAATTCATAATGATATGAGGGATGTTTGGCTTTGATATAACCGGATTTAATAAAAATAAAGCAGGTTAATTCAACGGCAGCATAGGTTAATAAACCGAGGAAAAGAAAGTATTTGATTTTTTTGTATTTCATTGATTAATCAGGTAAATGATTTATTAAAGCAGGATGATTCATATTCCATACCGGCTGTTCCTGCTTGTTAAAGAAATAATTGCCTATTACAAGATAATCCATTTCAGTATTCATAAAGCAACGGTAAGCATCTTCAGCTGTGCATACGACTGGTTCGCCTCTTACATTAAAACTGGTATTGACCAGTACACTGCAACCGGTTAATTGTTTAAATGCTTCTATTAAACGATAGTAGCGTTCATTGGTTTCTTTATGTACTGTTTGTATTCGGGCAGAATAATCAATATGGGTGATAGCCGGTAAATCACTTCGTTTAAAATATAGTTTCTCTTTTATTGTAAGCGATGGGTAATTTGCTGGTAATTTAATTTGTCTTGTTTTTTTTACCGGTTGCACCAGTAACATATACGGTGATGCTTCATTTAATTCAAAATATTCCTGCCCGTCTTCTGTTAATACCGATGGAGCAAACGGACGAAAGCTTTCCCGGTATTTTATTTTAAGATTGAGTTTCTGCTGCATCTCAGGATTACGGGCATCCGCTAAAATACTTCTGTTGCCCAGTGCTCTAGGTCCAAACTCCATTCTTCCCTGTACCCAGCCAATTACATTGCCTTCAGCAATTTTTTGTGCGGTGAGTTTATACAGATCATCAGGATTATTATATGCTGCCCATACAGCATTATATTTTTCTGTTAATTCATTTATCTCGTCATTACTGATTGCATTGCCAAGGTAAGATCCATTCATTGAATCATAACTATAATCAATCTTTCTTTCTTTCTCAAAATAAATATAGTAAGCGGCTAACGCAGCCCCCAATGCACCTCCTGCATCACCGGCTGCCGGTTGAATATATATATGATCAAATATTTTCTGTTGCTGAATTTTTCCATTGGCCACACAATTCAAAGCCACGCCACCGGCAAGACAAAGATTCTTACAGTTAGTCAGGCGTTTGGCTTCTTTACTTAATTTCAACACTATTTCCTCAGTGACCAATTGAATAGCTAATGCAAGATCACAATGATGCTGCTCTAAAGTTGCTCCTGGTTTTCCCGGGGGGAAACCAAATAGTTTTTCCCATTCAGTATCGTTGGTCATTCTCAGGCCAGTGGCATAATTAAAATATTGCTGGTGCAAAAAGATGGAACCATCATCATAAATGGTACAAAGTTTTGTACGAATGATGTTGATGAATTTTATTACTTGTTCTGATTCACGATTACCATACGGCGCCAGTCCCATCAACTTATATTCCCCGCTGTTTACTTTAAAGCCACAGTAATACGTAAAAGCAGAATACAATAAACCAATGGAGTGCGGAAACCGAAGTTCTTTCAGCACTTTTATTTTATTTCCTTCACCAATACAAATGGAAGTGGTTGTCCACTCTCCCACTCCATCTATGGTTATGATGGCTGCTTTTTCAAATGATGAGGGATAGAAAGCTGAAGCAGCATGTGATAAATGATGTTCAGGAAAAAGCAGTTTTAATTTATGCTTATCATAAACCTGCACTTTGCTTAGCTCTTCACGGATGAGTTTTTTAAGAAAGAGTTTTTCCTTCATCCATACGGGAATTGCTTTTAAAAATGAAACAAAGCCTTTGGGAGCATATGCATAATAGGTTTCCATCAGCCGCTCAAACTTTAGCAATGGCTTATCGTAAAAAACTACTGCATCAACTTCATCAATTGAATGATTGGCAAAGTCCAAACAAAATTTTACTGCGTTGGAAGGAAAACCGGCGTCATGTTTTTTACGGGTGAAACGTTCTTCCTGTGCAGCCGCAATAACCACTCCATCTTTAATGATAGCTGCCGCTGAATCGTGGTAAAATGCTGAAATGCCAAGTATAGTCATGAACAGGCAGCAATATAACAAAATAAGTGAGTACTATTTTTCGTCCGGCACTTCTTCCACCATCCTGTCTTTTACCACCACTACATCTTTTACATCTACTGTAATGGGAACGGCTCCCAGTTGAATGATGGCTTTCTTTCCTCTCAATTCTTTTACAATACCCACCTGCCGGTTTTTGATCATCTTTACTTTATCGCCTTCTTTTATTTCGCCGCCAATCTCAATGTATTTGGAATCAAATTTCTTTTGTTGTTTTTCGGTAACCTGTTTCTCTTTTTGTTTGAATAAGAGGGATTGCAGATGTTTGATCAGTTCTTTCTTGTCCTCTTTATTTTCTAATCTTCTCCAGTCGTTTACAATCTGTTTCAGCTTACGTTCCATTTCTTTGAGGTAAGCAATTCGTTCTGCAGTAACCTTGTTTTGATGCTTTAATAATTCCACCTGCTGGTGATGCCGTTCTTTATCGATCAGCTGCTGCATATCTTTTTTCAGCTTTTCATTTTCCTTCAGCAGTTGTTGCAATTCTTTTTTCTCTTTATCTAAGCGCTGCACATCCTGCTCGGCACTGTTAAGTAATTTGTCAAGCCGGAAATGATCTTCATCTACTAATTGCCGGGCTCTTTGAATTAGTCCTTTGTCTAATCCAATTCTTTCCGCAATAGAAAAAGTATAGGAGCTTCCGGGTTTACCGATAATGAGTTTATATAGCGGTTGTAAATTTTTCTCATCAAAAGCCATAGAGCCATTCATTAACCCCGGGGTTTTATTGGCCATTACTTTTAAATTGAGATAATGGGTGGTAACAATGCCCATGGCATGTTTTTTTGCCAGCACTTCCAGAATAGACTCTGCAAAAGCGCCACCTAAATTCGGATCAGTACCACTACCCAACTCATCAATAAAGAACAAGGTTTTTCCATTGGCATTTTCAATAAAGTACTTCATGTTAAGCAGGTGACTGCTGTAAGTACTCAGATCATATTCCAGGCTTTGTGTATCACCAATATGAATCATCAGTTGCTTGAAAATTCCGAACTGCGAAGCCGGGTTAACCGGTACCAGCAATCCACTCTGCAACATCATTTGTAATAATCCAACTGTTTTTAACGTAACAGTTTTACCGCCGGCATTGGGGCCGGAGATAACCAGTATCCTGTTTTTTTCATCTAATGAAATATGTGTGGGAATAGTTGACTTATGATTCTTCTGATTATACAAAAACAATAAGGGATGATAAGCTTCTACCAAATGCACATATGCTTTTTCGTTGATCATAGGATGATTACCATTGTAATCATTTCCCAGTTTTGCTTTTGCCCGTATAAAATCATATTCGCCTAAAATAGTATGATAGATCATAAGCAATGAAGCATAAACAGATAACCTTGCTGTTAATTCCCGGAGGATGCGATAGACTTCTCTTTTTTCTTCATTTTCCAGTGCATACACTTCATTATTGAGTTCAATAGTTTCTTCCGGTTCAATAAAAGAAGTTTTTCTTGTATCACTTTCTCCATGAAGTATTCCTTTTATCTGTCTTTTATGTTCTGCAAATACAGCTACTACCCTTCGGCCATTTAAAAATGCTTCTTCAATATCTGCCACATAACCGGCTTTATTTAGTTTGGATAAAATGCGGTCAAATAATTTTCTTAACTCATTCCGCTTACGGAAAAGCTGTATTCTTATTTCGGCCAGTTCATCCGAAGCATTATCTCTTACATCACCATATTCATCCAGCACTTCATCGATCAGTTCAAGAATGGTTTTTTCATAATAAGTGTCGTCAATAACTTTTGTAAGGGCGGGATAAGCAACACGGCGATCATTGTCAAACCAGTGAAAGATGCTTTTCATACTTTCTGCCAGTTTGCGTACCTGCATTAGTTGCTCTTCACTCAATACCGCTCCGGAAATGGATAATAGTTTTAATTCTTTTTGAAGATTGAGTATAAAATCATTGGGGAAATGCATCCCTGCCCTTAACAGGTTCTGGTATTCATGACTTTGCTGCAGTTCCAGTTCAATGTATTGCTTTAAAGTATGGATGCGAAGATTGGCTGCTTTGTTTTTTGCATATTCTGTTAAACAATGCTCACCCAGCAGGTTCTTTATCTTATCGAATTCTAATTGTACTAATGCGGATTCAGGGAATAATTTCATAGCCTCTGTCCTGTGTTATTTTTTGAAGGGCAAATTTCGGAATTTATTTTTTGTGCGGGATAAATGGGTGGGAATATGTTTAGGGGTGGTATTTGAAATATTGCACTTATGGTATTGTACTGTAGTTCCCTGGTGGCGAAACGTTCCAGTCAAAGCACAAGACTGTCGGGAGACGTCGTTGGAATGGAATTTTCTTTTACATATGTCCACCTTTTCTCCAATTTCTCCAGTCATTATTTGGTTTTAAAGTCGGCTTCCATTTTGTCGTGTCTTTTGAAACAAGAATGTCTGCTATCATTTTATAAGTTTCATAATCACTCGGTTTTTTGCCCATAACCTTATATGTGTATTGAGAAGGTCCGGTATAATCTCTGTATAAATTATATGCTTCATGATGCCAGGAGTCAATACGCATAAGCATGGGTAAATCCTTCGGCAAGCATGTTCTTAATTCTTTATCCGTTGCCCTGAAAAGTTCAGGATGTTGCTCGTCTAAATATCTAATTAATGAAGGTATGTCAACAAGATTTTCTGGATTGTCATAGTCATATATTGTATCTATTATGTCCTTTTTAGCGTAAACAGATTTGTCATGCTCAATGTTTAGCATTGTATCTCTTACTTTGACTTGCTTTATATTCTTGCCAACCAACTCAAAGTTTCCATCCTGAATTCTTTCCATTTCTTCATTGTCAATTAAGGGGAATACTTGCATGTTTGAAGTAACGCCAATAGAGTCTCCTTCTGCTTGCATATTCTGCAAACAATTGCCGAAATAAAATAAATTAATTTCGCCCCTGAAACCTCTGTTAGCATAACCCGATTCCTCAAACACAATCGCCCAACGCTTTTCGTCTGCATATAGTGTCAAACGAGAACCTGCTGTGAAAAAGTATGGATGTTCTAAGTCTATAAAGAAATGGTACTTTTCTAGGTCAGCAGCTTCTAAATTATCAAGTATATCTTTTTGAGTATATGAACTATTAATTTTTGTCTTGTTTGTAGAACAAAGGGGAAGTGTCAATATAAAGGGAAGTATGAATTTTAAGGCTGTCATATTATGGTGTGCAACGGATTAGCGCTTGCCGATGTACCGACATTCGTGTTCCGTCTGCCCCGGTAAGTTATTCAAAAGCTTAATAAAGAACAAATGCTTAATCATGTTTCGTCAGCCGGTATATTGGCAAGCGCCTGTTATAGGCAGGTGGTTCAGAAGTCGTTACGCCAACAGCTTATTTTCCTTGATTAGTATTTTTAAACGTTCACCCCAAAATGATAGGTGTCCGTAATATTGAACACAGTCGTGCAAAGATTTTGGTTCGTCGAGTTTCGGCAAAATATAGTTTTCAAAATCCGTCTTGACGGCACTAATAAATTCATCTAAATCTGTCTTTTCTGTTATCGAGTAGCCTTGATTATCACCATACTTTCTGTTTATGCGATCTGGCAGAAAAGTTCCTTCATCAAGGTGGATAGCCAAATCATTGTATGTCGCCTTCTTTTTTTGTTCATCCAGTAAAAGAGCTTTCAGAGCTATGCCAATGTTGAAACGGAAGTCAACACTCTCTTTTGAGTTCCATGAGTAGTTTTGAAGATTGATGATGTTGAAGAAATCCCCTTTATCTTTCCACCAAGTTTGACCCGAATTAGAGTAGCCGTGAATTTTCAGTACAGGTTTTAAGTAGGTCTTTATAAATGCAGTTTGCTTTTCTTTTGCTGTCATTCTAATTTCTTATTCAATTTGGTGGCCGCTTTCGCTTGCCGATGTACTGGCATTCGTATTCCGTCAGCCGATGCCGGAGCCCGGTTTTGATTTTATGCTGAAGTTACAACAATCGCCGAATAGAATTACGTCCGCCGGAACTAAAGATGAATGATGATTTCCCGCTGATTGTTGTGCGAATTAGTCATCGTAATCATTTTTGAGTTTCCAATAGCTTTCTTCGATTATAAGACCTTCAATTGGATGCATTTTTATTATTTCTCTTTTATAACAATTAAGTATGAAGTCCAACATTGAAGAAAGCGAATAAAAGCGAGGTTCGCAATATATCTGAATGCCCGGGCTTGACAAATACACTTGTCCGGTTGAAACTCGAAGCAAATGCATATCGTCTTCACCGCCACTTAAAAAAGGAACATATTCGTCTCGATTTTCAACTTCAAAATAATCATAGCTCATAAAGTCATTCCGAAGAGCAAGCATTTCCTTTAAGTTTGGGAAACTGCCTAGTGGTGAAAGGTCTGTGAAACAGGCTCTTGTTCCATAAATTGATGTCAAACCATTATGCCAATTGTATAATGAAAATAAATCAGGATGAGTTGGGATATTATTCTCTGAGAAAAATGTAGAAATTTCATTGTCTTGTAGACCTGGATTAAAACGCTGTAAAACAGGCGCATTAGTTTTGATAAATATAGATTCTAATCTCTCTAACTTAGGAGTTATCTCATTCATATTATTGTCAGTCTTAGAGAGTAGAACAACTTGCACACAATTTATAAATATACGCATGTTTTACAATGTGAAACTTGCGCTTTTTTAAGTAATACATTTATTATCAAAAGATATGAAAAATTGTTTTTATTTTTCAAATCTTGTCAATACAATTTCTCTTTACCCGATTTTAAACGACTACAAACGGCTTTCAATACCATTTGATTTAAATTTAACAATAAACAGGGAAATACTTTTATACTGGCAATAGTCGCAGCTATAATGATCTTTGGTTATATTTTCACCTATCGTGCCTTGATGTCGCAGGGTCGGCTTGGGCCAGACCATGCGGGGATATTATTTTTCCCTGTCTATTGTCAGTTTACTTTGTAAAAGAGCCATAGTAACTCAAAATACTTTCAACGATTTTGTCAAAGTCAGATTGATTACAAAATTTTGTTGAGATGTCTATCAAGTCGGCAATAGAACTTCCCGCTTCAACTTGCCAAGCATTTTGTCCGTCAAATTTTTTGGCAGTAATTTTCTCAATTGTCAATGGTGTTCCGAAGTATTCTTTAAGTTCTTTTATAAAGTCAGCAATGTCCTTTTGATTAAAAGTTGGCCAATCGTTCATTGCGTTTAAAAACAAAGTCGCAATGTCCTTTTGCTTATGGTCTTTTATGTCAATGCCAACCAAGTCATAAAGGTTTGAATATGTCATTATTTTGTTGTCCATTGTCGTTGTCTAAGCTTACAGGAAACTCATAAATATACGCATGTTTTCCAAGGTGAAACTTACGTTTTTTAAGTAATACATTAACTATCAAACGATATGAAAAATTGTTTTTATTTTTCAAACCTTCGCAAATACAATTTCCCTTTACCCGATTTTAAACGACTGCAAACGGCTTTAAATACCATTTGATTTAAATTTACCAATAAACAAGGAATTACTTTTATACTGGCAATAGTTGTAGCTGTAATGATCTTTGGTTATATTTTCACCTATCGTGCCTTGATGCCGCAGGGTCGGCTTGGGCCAGACCCTGCTGGGATATAATATTCATTTAATGTGCCCTGTTGCAGCAGAGCGCCTGACACTGTACATATCAGAAGTACTCCCTGCAGGGATTAATGTTACCTTATTATTACTTGCTTTTTTATTAACTTGTTATTTTTATCATTAGGGTCAACATCCCAATAATATACTTTGTCTTTTTCTTTGAACACCCTGTTTTGCAGGTCTGCCGGTTTGAAAATTTCACAATCTGTTGCAATTAGAAATGGTTGAATGAGTTTTGTCCACCTATTGTTTTTTAAACTGTACGTTGTCCATGTATAAACACAGCCGTTCTCCGGTGCCTGAAAGACAGAAATTTCTGTTGATTTGTCTCCGTTTAAGTCTCCTTCACTAATAAGAATTACGTTACAACATCCCAGCTGCATTGCCGGAATATTTTTATCACTAAAGTATAGCATCCAATTTTGTGCTTTTGACTTTTGATTA
The DNA here is from genome assembly GCA_003963365.1 of Sphingobacteriales bacterium. Taxonomy (GTDB): domain Bacteria; phylum Bacteroidota; class Bacteroidia; order Chitinophagales; family Chitinophagaceae; genus AWTP1-9. The sequence goes on along the minus strand of RXJG01000006.1, from coordinate 79,217 downwards.
GATGCCAGCCTGAGAAAAGCAGTGTCAGTTTTAGCGTCTCCATTAAAATCACCTGTTACTTTTTGTCCGACTGTAAGCTGCTTTTGTGAAAAGCAAAATAGTGAAGTAAGAAGTGTCAAACTAAAAATAAATAAGTGTCGCATATCAGTTTTTACTTTTCTAATTACGGATTTGAATTGCCACTTACGCATCCGGCTTGCTGCTTTGCTGGTATTTTTTAATGTCCAGCCCGGAACTGAAGCCGATCATAAAACTGATGTTGAAGATAAAATAAATTGCTGAAAAGAATTCCGTCCACCGGAATTAAAGCTGAATACTGATTTGCTGCTGAGATATTTTCCGTCAAGCCAGCATTGCAGCAAACCGCATGTTGTGTGCTGTATTTAGTCATACAAACACTTTTTTGATGTAAACGACCAAGGTGTTCCACCTAAAGCAAATGTATATTTCCATCTCATCTCCGAATAATCAAAAACGTCATCAACATATAATTGGAGAAATCCATTTTTATTTACTTCTCCGTTTACTCCAAAGTAATAAACCATCATTTTCTCAATAAACTCTAAAGAATTTTCATAAAAAAATTTAAGTTTCGTTGAAAGAAGTTGTCCTTCTAAGTCTGGTTCTGATATTGTCGCAATATTATCTTTCCTATTTAATTGAAACTTCTCTAATGAAAATAAATCATGTTCAATTGCTCCTCTTAAATCAGTTAATTGTTTTAAGAAATTGTCATTTGCTTTTTCTATTAGATTTATTAATGGCAAATATTTACCATCAGATTTTTTTAAATAAAGCTTCTTTCTTTCAGCCAATTTATTTTTCTCAAACGTAAAAAAGTTTGTCAATTTAAAGTTGTCTTCGTCGGCAAAACCACATTTGAAAAAATTAACTTGAAGAATTTTAGCTCTTATTATAAAGTCTTTTGTAAGGTTACGAATTGTTACTTCATTCAATCTGTCTAAGCTTGAATGACCTCTCTCATCAACTTTAAAATATTTTCCATTTTCAACTCCAACTTTATAATCATTGATTGTCGCAATTAATTTGTGATAAATGTCGTAAAGATTTGTAAGGTCAGGAATTACTTTATCAAAATATAACTTAGTTCTCTTTTCAAATTCGTCTTTACCAACAGCTAATTCTCCTAAGGCCAAGATTTGAAGATAAAACCTTGTCCAAATTCCTTGTGATGTTCCATGATTACTGTCGTACTCTATATGTAATAACATCTTTGTCTATAGTAAAGTGTCCGATAATATAGCACACAACTCATAAATATACGCATGTTTTACAATGTGAAACTTGCGCTTTTTAAGTAATACATTAACTATCAAAAGATAAGAAAAATTGTTTTTATTTTTCAAACCTTCGTCAATACAATTTCCCTTTACCCGATTTTAAACGACTACAAACGGCTTTAAATATCATTTGATTTAAATTTACCAATAAACAGGGAATTACTTTTATACTGGCAATAGTCGCAGCTGTAATGATCTTTGGTTATATTTTCACCTATCGTGCCTTGATGCCACAGGGTCGGCTTGGGCCAGACCTTGCTGGGATATAAAAGCTATTTTATTTTCTCTAAGTCTCCGTCGTCGAAACCTATTGTGATTGCTTTTGCTTTGGTAAAAAATGATTTTTTGTAAGTGTCAGTCTTCATGAAATCTTTAATCATTTGCTTTGTCTTGTCTTGGGCTTTGTCAAACTGTAAATGTTTAAAGTCAGAAGCAGGTAATTCATAATATTTTAAAGTCGGCACAAAATCTTCTTCTGTTGCCCAATCTGTTTCCTCAGCGTCATAGGATTTAGAACCAATCAAATAAACTGTATATCCGTTACTTGTTTCAAAAAGTCCAAAGTTGTATGCAATAATGGATTTGTCTGGTTTTTCTGTTGTACAAATTTGTGCCAACCAATTATTAAATGTCATTTCTTTGGGTGCAGTTTTAGTCTTTTTATTGGTTTCACTTGGTCTCTGAGGCGGCGACGGGGGTAATGGTTCTTTTTGTGTTGAGTCTGTAACGTTTTCAAGTTTTACGTCTTTTACTTTAATATTCGTCTGTCCGTTACAACTATAAAGTAACTGTCCAACAAATATGATTATGAAAGTATATGAGTGTCTCATAAAATGGCATATAACATATAAATATAAGTAACCTTACTCGTCTTCCTTAACTTCCTTCACTTTCAATTCCTCCCAAGGCGTACTGCCATCTTTCTCTCTTGTAAATTTATATTTATCTGTTTCCGTAATTACAATTTCAGCAGTAGTGTACACTTTGCAGCCATCCAGTAAATGCCCGCCAATGGTTTTACCGGTACTGTCACTAATGCTGATATGAATATGTGAACCATTTATTGAAACGGTACCCACTAAACTCACCACTTCAAAATGCCCCTCTCCTTTACTTCCTTCCGGCTGGTTAGCAAAACGGATATTGTAATTGGTAAGACTGCCAACACAGGTGCTGATCCATCCGGCCTGTATCTTCTTCTCTTTCACCAATGTTTCAATTTCGTTTTTTAAATCCTGTCCGGGTTTTAAACGAATGGCATGAGTAGTTATTTTTTCAGACGGCATGGGAGAAGATTTAGATCCTGCTATCAATACTGTTAACAAAAGATAAAGAAATTGCATAAATCGTATTATTACAACTTTTCGTAAATGTAGTTGTTAATGCAATTATACAAACAATAAGTTAAGGTTATGATAAACGGAGAGCAATGTCGGGCAGGCTGCATAACCAGCTTTTGTAATCAACGTAACTTGCACGAAATTTGAAAAATCAAATGTTTTTTAAAAATTACGCCATGAAGATATCGTCTATAGTAATGTTGTGCAGTTTGGTAACGGTTTTTTCCTGTGCACAAAAAGAAAATCCTAAAAAAAATATGAGTGACAATTCTACTTCTCTGTCAGCTAATGTAAAAACAGACACGGCTACTTTTGGTACCGGGTGTTTCTGGTGTACTGAAGCGGTGTTTCAGCAATTGGAAGGTGTATTAAAAGCAACTTCCGGCTACAGTGGTGGCCATGTGGAGAACCCAACGTACAAACAGGTTTGTACCGGGGAAACAGGCCATGCCGAGTGTTTGCAAATTGTTTATGACCCATCAAAAATTACATACGATGAATTGCTGGAAGTTTTCTGGCAGGTGCATGATCCCACTACTTTAAACAGGCAGGGTAATGATGTGGGTACTCAATACCGCAGTGCTATTTTTTATCACAACCAGGAACAAAAAGAAAAAGCAGAAAAGTATAAAGCTGAACTGGGCAAAAGCGGAGCCTGGGAAAATCCTATTGTAACAGAGATCGTTCCGGCGGCTCCATTTTACAAAGCGGAAGATTATCATCAAAATTATTATAATGATAATGGATCACAGCCTTACTGTTATTTTGTAATTCGTCCCAAAGTAGAGAAGTTTCAAAAAGTATTTAAGAATAAACTGAAACACTAAGTTGATTAGCGAATGTGCCATTTAGTAAATGTGCTAATGGCTAATTAACCTCACTCTCCTTAGCTCCAGTAAATTCAATCCGTTTGGTGTAAAGTCTATAATATTGGTATGCACCAGGTGAATAATCATATCATACCATAAAGGAACAACCGGCGCATCACTTATTGCTATTTGATCAGCCTGGCGATATAATTGAAAGCGAATAGAATCATTCTTTTCTTGTAAAGCTTTTTCATATAATTCGTCAAAAGCCGGGTTTTTATAACGTGTATAATTAGGTGGCGATGGGTTTTTGCTGTAAAATACACTCAGGTAATTTTCTGCATCAGGATAATCTGCAATCCAGCTGGCACGGAAAAAATTTGCTTCATTTTTAGCGGTTGCATCTAATAAAAAACTTTTCTGCACAGCCTCAACCTGTATGTTTAATCCTATTTCCTGTAATTCACGGGCAATATATGTACCCATATCAGCATATTGTGGAATGGTGAGCAGTTTAATGGCCGGTAATCCATTGCCGTTGGGGTATCCCGCCTCTTTTAATAACTGTTTTGCTTTTTCGGGGTTGTACGAATATCCTTTTACTGATGTTGAATCAAATGAAGGCAATCCCGCAGGTACAAACCCACTCCCGGCGGCGATACCAATTGAATTACGCAGGTACATAATCATCTTTCTTCTGTTAAAACCATAATTGATAGCCTGCCGGATTTTTTTATTAATCAGGGGGGATGATTTGGCAACAGCTTTTGTTGAATCAACCAGCATACCTAAATATCCAATGTTTAAATAGGGATGTTTTTGCAGGATAATTTTGCCAATCCAATCTTTTCGCAACTCCCCCTTTTTAGTTAGTATTTCATCTTTAAATGAAGCATCAATGTCATCAATAAAATCTAATCGCCCCTGTTGAAATTCCAGGAACTCAGTTGCTTTGCTGTTGAGAAAAGAAATTTTAACAGCGTTTAAATAAGGTAACCGGTTCCCTGTCTCATCTTTTTCAAAATAATGTTCATTTTTCGTAAAGATTAACGCCTGCCCCTCCGCCCATTCTTTAAATTTAAATGGCCCAGTGCCACAAGGATGGCGGCGAAATTCATTGCCGTATTTTTCCACTACTTCTTTCGGCACAACAGAACAATACTGCATACTCAATAATCCCAGTACAGGATGAAAAGGTTTGTTGAGTTTTAACTGAAACGTACTGTCATCAATTGTTTTAAATCCATCAGCCGAATCTATCCGTTTATTAAATATCCACGCACCCGGACTGGCGACTGATTTATCAATAATTCGTTTCAAACTATATTCAACATCCGAAGCTTTGAATAACCTTCCTTTACCGCCGGGGAAAGCATCATTATCATGAAAGAATACATCTGTTCTTAAATGAAACGTGAAAACCAGGTTGTTACCGGATATATCCCAGCTTTTTGCCAACGAAGGAACAATATTGAGGTTACTGTCCACTTCCACCAGTGTGTTGTACAGTTGATGCACCGGCCACATAATAGCCTGGTTTTTTGCAAAAGCAGGATCTAATGAACTGATTCCTGTGGATTCATTATACCGGAATACAGATACCCCGCTTTTCTTTTCAGTATGATTACATGCCACTGTAATAAAAATCAGCAGTACTGAGTAAAAACTTTTAACAGTTAGAGAGGGATTCTTTAATTTCATCACTGGTTTAAAAAATTAAATTTAGCAAATGAAAAGATACTTGCTCATTTCTTATTCATTATTTCTTATTTCGTATTGTTCAACAGCCCAGCCGCTTAATCATAAAAAAACTTTTACCCGGCAGGATACTTTACGGGGCAGCCTCGGTCCTGAACGTACCTGGTGGGATGTTACGCATTACACTATAGATGTAAAACCTGATATAAACAATAAAACTATTACCGGTAAAAACGGCATTGATTTTAAAGTACTGAAACCCGGCAAAAAAATGCAAATTGATTTACAGGAACCAATGCAAATTGATAAAATAACTTACAAAGATCAGCAATTAAATTTTTCAAGGGAAGGCAATGTATATTGGGTTGATTTTGCTGCGGCTTTAAAAATCAATACAAACCAATCCATCACTATTTTTTTCAGTGGCAAACCCCGCGAGGCTGTTAATCCTCCATGGGATGGCGGATGGATATGGAAAAAAGATTGCAACGGTAACCCCTGGGTTTCGGTGGCCTGCCAGGGTTTGGGTGCCAGCGTTTGGTATCCCTGCAAAGATCATCAGAGTGATGAACCTGATTTTGGCGCCGTACTGAATATTACCGTTCCTGATTCTTTAACAGCCATTGGCAATGGAACACTCTCAACAAAGCAGGATAACCATGACGGAACGGTAACCTATATGTGGAATGTATCACAACCCATCAACAATTATAACATCGTTCCATACATTGGCAAATATGTAAACTGGAGTGAAGAATACCAGGGCTTAAAAGGGAAACTTAGTATTAACTACTGGTTTTTGAAATGTGATGAAGCAAAAGCAAAAGCACATATTCCCGGCGGAACGGATAGTATGATGAAAGCACTGGAGTACTGGTTTGGCCCCTACCCTTTTTATGAAGATGGATATAAACTGGTGCAAAGTCCGCATTTAGGAATGGAACACCAGAGTGCCATTGCTTATGGTAATAAATTTATGTATGGTTACCTCGGGCGGGATTTATCCGGCAGTGGCTGGGGATTAAAGTGGGATTATATTATTGTGCACGAAAGCGGTCATGAATGGTTTGCCAATAACATAACAACAAAAGATATTGCTGATATGTGGGTACATGAAGGTATTACTGATTACAGCGAAACATTATACACTGAGTATTATTTTGGCAAATCTGCCGGTGAAGCCTATGTGCAGGGACAAAGGGATGGCATACAAAATAAAAAAAATATTATTGGTATATACGGTGTAAACCAGGAGGGCAGCGGAGATATGTATCCCAAAGGGGCTAACCTGATGCATACTGTCAGAAGTATTATTGATAATGATAGTTTATTCAGAAATATTTTACATGGCCTGAACGAGCACTTTTATCATAAAACAGTTACCAGTAAAGAGGTGGAAGAATATATTGCTGTAAGAAGTGGAACAGGTTTGTCTAAAGTGTTTGATCAGTATTTACGGGATATCCGTATTCCGGTACTTGAATATTATACCACTACAGAAAAAGGATATGTGATATTAAATTACCGCTGGACAAATTGTGTGGAAGGATTTAACATGCCTGTTAAATTACCGGCAGATAAAAATGGAAAGAAAGGGTATTTTATTGCCGGGGAAAAATGGCAGCAGTTCAAAACAAATTTTAAAACGGCGGAAGAATTAACGGCGGATTTGTTTGATAAGAATTTTTATGTTGAGTACAAAAAGGTTAAGTGATTTCAAGAGAACGTTCTATGATAAAATTAGTTTACAGAAGTGGAAACAGAAACATAGTACCTGTCACTACTAAAACTTAGCATTGTGAACTATAAACCTGTAACAGGAAACCGGCAACAAGAACTACTTTATCCTCCCCGCTCCTTTATAACGGGCTTTCCAGTAAGCTTCATTGAGGTCGCTGATCATTACACCTCCTGAGGTTGAGGCATGAACAAATTTATTATTGACCAGGTAAACACCTACATGAGATATACCACCTCTTGTATTAAAGAAAACCAGGTCGCCTTCATCCAGGTCAGCATCATCGATCTTTGCAGCCGCTTCATATTGTTCTCTTGAAGTGCGGGGAAGATTAATGGCATAAACGGCCAGCATCAGTGTATTTACAAATGCTGAACAATCGATTCCTTTTTTGGTACTCCCACCCATGCGGTAAGGTGTGCCCCACCACTCATCAATTGTTTGAAACAGTTTAAAATTGGTTATAGATTCCACATCCACACCAAGCTTGGCGGCATATATAAAATGTATGGGCAATGCTCTTTCTATATCGATAGATGAATGCGTAGGGATAGTTCTATTTTCCGCCGCAACAATTTTATCAACCTGTTTATTTGTGGTTGCTGCTTTTTTCTCCTGGTTCATCTCCATTCCATTAATAAATTGAAGATTTACTGAAGCAGATGAATTGGAAGATATTTTACCGGACGTAAAAGTTTTTGCTGCCGGTTTTTTGGCAGGCTTTAGTGTGGCACAGCTGGTGGCCGTAAGTAATATAAGGGCTATGAGTAATAAGTTCCGCACCTTCTTCCATTTAACTGAACTGAGTTTTAAATTCCTGCAAAGATAGCTTTACAAAGCTATACTTACAAGCTATGAAAGGCATTTCACAACTAACAAACGCTTTGCCAAAGGCGCTTATTGTGAGTAAATAAGCGGGTATTATGGATTAGTAGCTTTATTATTAGCAGCAGCCCGTTTATTCCTTACTTTAAAATAATAGTAGAGCGGTATACCAATAATAGTCAGGATAATACCAAATACTGAATTAATAACCTGTGTTTTACCTTCTATATAATTATTAATGTCGGTAATTAAATTACTAACAATATAAACAGTGGTAAAAGCGAGAAAGAATAAAGGTACAAGCGGGTAACCCCATGCTTTATAGGGACGTTCAATATCCGGCATTCTTTTTCTCAGTATAAACAAACCCAGTATCACCAGGCCGTAAAATACCCAGCTCATAAAAACAAACATATCAGCCAGTATATCAAATGAACCGCTTAATACTAATACCGAGCTCCAGAAGCCCAGAATCAAAACAGAATTACCCGGTGTATTAAAACGTGGATGAACTTTGCCGGCAAAATCAAAAAAAAGTTTTGATTCACTCATAGCAAATATCATCCTGGAATTGGCCAGTAAGTTTACACTTACATTACTTATAGAAGAAAGCATAATTAAAACAGCGATAATTGTTCCGCCAATAGTTCCCATAATTACCGCAGTAGCATCGCTGGCAACAAGTGAAGATTGTGCCATTTTTTCAACCGGCAACACATACATATACGAAAGCGTAACCATGGTATAGATAATGATACAGGCCCACAACCCAATAATTAAACTTCTGTTGATGTTTTTGGTGGGGTTTTTTATTTCGCCGGCTACCATATTCAGGTTATTCCATCCATCGTATGCAGCAAAAGCTCCCGTGGTGGCTGCCATAAAAGCGCCTAACAATTTCCAGCCGCTTAAATTAAATGTTGGAGCATTCGTAATAAAATTAGCTATATGCCCTTTACCTGAAAATAAAATTCCAATAATAAGGATAGCAATAGCCGCTGTTTTTAAAATGGTGGAAACAAACTGTAATGCATTACCATAGCGAACACTTAAATAATTGATGATGGTAAAAACTAAAATAAGCAGTATGGCCAGCAGTTTTACACTAAAATTCTGCAGTGGCATAATGTCTCCAATTAAAGGTATATGCCATACCACCGAATGCTCTGCAGCCGCACTTAAAGAAGGCAGGTGAATAAAATAACCTGCATACGAGGCACATACATATCCTGCTGCAGCTATGGCTGCTGTATTTACAACCGCCACAGCACCCCAACCGTTTAAATAAGCTATCAAATCACCATAGGCATACCGCAGGTACACATATTGTCCGCCCGTCTCGGGGAACATGGTTCCTAATTCTGCAAATGCCATTGCTCCAAATAAGCTTACCACACCGGCCATTACCCACACGATAATAATAAGGTAAGGTGAGCCAAGTTGTGCTGCCATGGTAGCCGGTTTCATAAAAATATTGCTGCCAATAACACTGCCTATTACCAGCATGGTGGCTGAGTAAAGACCAATTGTTTTTGCTAATTGTGGTTTCGCCATGCAGTTGTTTGATGGATAAAAAAATGAATATAGGAAAATGATTTGATTAAACAGGTTCCGGATTTCATTTCATAAATCATTAAATTCATGTTTTTAAAACCAATTTATTATGAACAGGAGAAATTTTATCCGCAACACATCACTCTCGGGGTTATCAGTTGCTGCCTTAACAACTGCTGCCTGTAATGCAACCGATCAAAAAACTAAGCCAATGGCCGGTACAACAGGCGATGATGTTTTTAAAGACGATTTTGCTTTGAATGAAATTACCATTGACCAGCTACAGGAAAAAATGAAAACCGGTGAATACACGGCTAAAGCTGTTACAGAAATGTATTTAAAACGCATCGAAGCAATTGATAAATCTGGCCCGGCTATTAATGCGGTAATAGAAGTAAATCCTGATGCTGTATCAATAGCGGAAGCAATGGATAAAGAACGTAAGGAAGGAAAAATAAGGGGACCATTGCATGGCATACCTGTTTTAATAAAAGATAATATTAATACCGGTGATAAAATGATGACTACGGCTGGTGCTTTGGCATTAGTGGGTAATAAAGCAGCTAAAGATGCTTTCATCATTGGTAAATTAAGAGAAGCGGGTGCTGTATTATTAGGTAAAACCAATTTAAGTGAGTGGGCCAATTTCCGTTCTACAAGGAGCACTAGCGGATGGAGCAGCCGTGGCGGACAAACAAAAAACCCTGTTATGTTAACCCGCAATGCCTGTGGTTCCAGTTCGGGTTCGGGTGCAGCTGTTTCGGCTAATCTATGTACGGTAGCTATCGGTACTGAAACAGATGGTTCAGTGGTTGCTCCTTCTTCTTTTTGTGGCATTGTAGGCATAAAGCCAACGGTAGGATTATTGAGCCGCAGCGGCATCATCCCTATTTCAGCTACACAGGATACAGCCGGACCAATGACAAGAACCGTGAAAGATGCCGCAATTTTATTAAGTGCATTAACCGGTGTGGATGCTGATGATGCAGTGACAAATGAAAGTAAAGACAAAGCACAAAAAGACTATACAACATTTTTAGATGCAAATGGATTAAAAGGAAAACGAATCGGTGTGGAGAAAAAGTTTTTAACTGGTCATCCTGATGTGGTGGCTTTATATAAGGAAGCCATTGAACAAGTAAAAAAACTGGGAGCTGAAACTGTTGAGGTGGAATTATTAAATGCAATAAGTAAAGCAGGTGAAGGAGAATTCGCCGTACTGCAATATGAATTTAAGGATGGGGTAAATAAATATTTAGCCAAAGCCAATGCACCTGTTAAAACGTTGAAGGAAGTAATTGAATTCAACAAAAAGAATGAAGCCAAAGCCATGCCCTGGTTTAAACAGGAAATACTGGAATTGTGTGAAGCAAAAGAAGGATTGGATAGTAAAGAATACAAAGAGGCTCTTGCTAAAACAACCAGCTGCAGAAAGATTATTACTGATATGATGACGAAAGATAAACTGGATGCTATCATTGGTACCAGTATCGGTTACGCCAACCTGATTGATTTAGTCAATGGAGATTACGATACCGGTTTTTATTTCTGTCCGCCAGCGGCTATGGCTGGTTATCCGCATATCACCGTTCCAATGGGTAAAGTGCATGAGCTGCCGGTTGGTTTATCATTCATTGCCGGTGCTTACCAGGAAGGTGAAATAATAAAGTTTGCGTATGCTTACGAACAGGCAACAAAGAAAAGAGAAGCACCTAAATTTTTGAAAGGATAAGTTTTGTAGTTTTAATAAATCTTTAGCTTGTATCACTTAATCATTTCATATGTTACACAAAAAGAATCTCATCATTTTTTGCTGCCTCTTCATCAGTATTCAGTCTTTTAGTCAAATTGAAGTTACACATGTCAAATTAAAAGATTTTAAGGCTTTTGGCTTCGGTGCATTTTTAAATTTTGCTATACCAGTTTCTGATGCTAATTATGCTACCATCGAGGGAGGGCTTCAATATTTTCAAAATGCCGATAATGAAGATTTGGGGTTAGCCCCTGTATTATTAGGTTATCGCTACACTTTTGATCATTCCGGAACTGGCTTTTATATTGAGCCCAATGCTGGTTATTGTTTTGGTGCATCTTCTATTCAGAAATATGATCAGTTTGGCTCGCCAATTCCGGATGGAAATGGAGGTTGGCAAAATGAAAAAGTAGCCGGCCCGGTTACCGGAGTTGGATTAGGCTATTTATTTCAGCCTGGCGGAAAAATTCAATTTAATGTAGCTTTGCGTTATCAACACACATTTGGAAATGCTTCCACCGATCTCTTTGCCTTCAGAATTTCGCATGCTTTTACTTTTGGCAGACGAAATGAATGATTGTTTATATAATCAGTTTAATGAACAGAAAACAATTTTTAAAAACAATGGCACCGTTAGCAGCGGTGCCTTTTGCAGGTGCAGCTATGAAACTGAACGAACTTAATAAAATGACCTCTCCTTTAAGCAATACGGATAAAATGCCGGTATTGTTTTTAGGACATGGTAGCCCGATGAATGCGATTGAAGAAAATGAATTTGTAACCGGCTTCAGAAATATCAGTAAAGAAATACCAAAGCCCAATGCCATCCTATGTGTATCCGCTCACTGGGAAACCAAAGGAACTTTTGTAACAGCGATGGAGCATCCCCGCACCATTCATGATTTTGGTGGATTCCCCGAAGCATTATTCAAAGTACAATATCCTGCACCCGGCAGTCCTGATTTAGCAAAAGAGACAAAAGAACTGGTGAAGAAAACTGAAGTAGGCCTGGATGATAAATGGGGATTGGATCATGGTGCATGGAGTGTGATCAAACATTTATATCCTAATGCGGATGTGCCTGTTATACAAATGAGTTTGGATTATTATCAAACACCACAATATCATTACGAACTGGCAAAAGAATTAGCAGCACTTCGTAACAAAGGTGTATTGATTGTTGGCAGCGGCAACATGGTGCATAACCTGCGTATGATGGCATGGGATAAACTTAATGCAGATAATTATGGTTATGACTGGGCAATGGAAGCCAGGGATAAAATGAAGCGTTTTATTTTAAATGGCGATCATTTATCATTAATCAATTACGATGCACAGGGGAAGCCTTTTCAATTAGCAATCCCCACACCTGAACATTATTTACCGCTATTATACACACTGGCATTGAAAGAAGAAAAGGATAATATTTCATTGTTTAATGATAAAGCGGTTGCCGGCTCATTATCCATGACTTCGGTGCTGATCAGCAAAAGTTAATTTGATAATTTGAAGCTGTGCTGATTTGAAAATGAAAACTTCATCTGTGCAAATCTGTGTAATCTGTGAGCACTACCTATTTTAAGCAATTCATCATTGACACAAATCAATTTCATCCGTACTCTTGGTTGACATGATGATCCTGTTTACTTTATTCTGTGCATCATAATACAAAATCAAACAACCATATTGAGTTTGATACGCATCCCATTTGGGATCTTTTAATTGCGGATTGCCTAACTTATTAAATAAACTATTACGTTTGGTACCCAATACCGGGATATTTGTTTTTCCTTTAAAGGTTGCACCAATCACCACATATTTCCGGTAAGTGTAAAAGCTAACATCCCTGTCTTTATAAAATACTGCTCCATTACATTTACTGTCTTTGCCTTCTGGTTCTTCACCGGTAAAACAGGGAAGTTTCTTTTTTATTTCCCCGGCAGTAAAATTGGGCATCACATTGTTAACAGTCCCTTTTAATACATTTACTTCAAACACCCCGCATACAGGTGTTGTTTTTAATTGAGCATAGCCTACCCTGCCAAGGAGTAATAATCCAAAACAAACAACAAATTTTTTCATGGACTTTTTTCCTACCAGTATCAAATTCCTTGCTAAAAAACGGGGATGTGAATAAAACAGGAATTAATTGAGCCTGTTACAGATTTATTATCCCCCCGTACAAACTCCGGTTAATAACTTCATTAAAGTATTTGAATATATGATGCAACGATATCTTTACCCCACCTGTCAGTCTTTAAAACTAAAGGCTTATGAAACAAAATACATTCTTCATAACACCACGCCTGTTAACTGTTTTATTGCTTACCATTTTTTCGTTTGCCTGTAAGAAAAACAGCAACATTACTACTAAAACCATCAAACTGTACACACCCGTTTACAGTTCCAAAGCAACAGCACTGGCTTCTATTAATGGTAGCCAAAGCCAGGCTGTAACTAAAGCTGGTAAAATCTATATCAAAGACAATTATATTTTCCTGAATGACCTCAACAAAGGTATTCACATCATAGATAACACTAACCCATCCCATCCGGTGCAGATCGCTTTTCTTGCTATTCCCGGCAACCTGGATATTGCTGTAAAGGGAAATATTTTATATGCAGATATGTATGGCGACCTGCTGGCACTGGATATCACTAATCCACGCAATGTTAGCATTGTAAGTAAAGTAGAAAACTTTTTTATGGGACGTATGTGGGTAAATGGCTTTAACACACAAAGCGGTGATAAAATTGTTGCTGACTGGATAGAGAGAGATACGGTGGTGGAAATTAACTATCAAAGATACCCGCCCCTGTGTGATTTTTGTAAAGTAGACATTTTGTATGCTAATGCTGCCGGTGTTAATTCAACCGGAACTGCCGGTTCAATGGCAAGCATGGTGTTAATGGATGATCATTTATATGCCATTACCGAAATGCATTCGCTGGGTATTGTTGACATTACTAACCCGGCCGCACCAAAAGTGGATACGAGTTTTTTTGCGGGGTTCGACCTGCAAACGGTGTTTCCCTTCAAAGGCAAATTATTTCTTGGTTCTTCTATAGGAATGTTTATGTACGATGTTACCGATCCGCAGCACCCGTTAGCCGCCGGTAAGTTTGAACATGGCCGTGCCTGTGACCCGGTTATAGCAGATGATAAGTATGCTTATGTTACCCTGCATTCAGGTGATGGCTGTGGCGGTGACGCCAACGAACTGCATGTGATTGATATAAATGACCTGGCAAACAGCAAACTGGTTAAGACTTACCAGCTAACCAAGCCAACCGGGCTGAGCAAAGATGGTAACCTGCTTTTTGTATGTGATGAAACAGCGGTGAAAATATACAACGCCACCAATCCTTCTGCCCTCTCCCTGATAAAAACCATTAATAGTAACCAGCCTTATGATGTAATTACATTTAATAAAAAGATGATGATCGTTTGTAATGATGGATTGTATCAATACGATTACAGTGACATTAACAATGTTCGTCGCTTAAGTTTTATTGCGGCAAGGAAATAGTGGAGGATACTAAAATCGGTGGGTGGAGACACCAGCCGATCACTTAAACGTCATTCCGAAACCAGAGAGGAATCTGCTGAAAACATAGTTGCTTTTTTCCGGCTCTTTTTCTCTTTGTGTTCTTCGTTATACAAAGAATCAATTACTCGTTTATACTCAATACGCCAATTATTTCCATTTCTTTTAAGCAGATATTCTTCCATTACATTATTATAGATATCAGCTCCTTTTGATTCAGGCGCTGATATAGTACAGCCGGAATTATAATGCCTGAAGCCATAAGAAGTGGAGACTGAATCAATTTCTCTTTGCTTGGATGAGAACACAGGAAGACCATAATAAATCAATCTTATGTTTCCATTATAAATATCAATCTTAGCAGTTAAATAATTATATCGTGTAAAGATCCCATAATTCCATAATAAAATTAGTAGAGGAATTATGAAAATAAGAATCAAACTGGCAATCAACTTATTTTTTTGCATGATAGGATTATTGTAGAAGGTATTATATCATTCTTAAAGGTACATAAAATTGTCTTTTCTTTCTCCGATTGTCTCTCCTACTGCATTGTGAATTGTCTGGAAGCTGCGGCACCAAGGAACAATATTCCAACAAAAAATAATCAGGGTCGTCATTCCGAACATAGTGAGGAATCCCCTGAAGTTATGCAGTGGGTTTAATCGAGGAAGGGGAAGCACCAACACAGATCGGCAGATTGCCACGACAAGCTACGCAAGTCTCGCAATGACGGTGAAAAAGGGTTGTCAGAACAGTGTATTTAATGCTGACCAAAAACTTTCATCCAGTCACCAAACCTTTGGAAGGATGTATTATCGTAATTTCATACCCATATGAAAGTAATTATTACCAGTATATTATTTGTCTTAATAAACTGCACTGTAACCGCTCAAAAGGAAAAATCTTCTTTTAAAGTACTCGGCTTCTTCACCGCCAAACAAGATGCCGCACATATCAGTTTTGTACATGAAGCAAACAAATGGTTTTACAATGCTTCAAAGCAATACAATTTCACTTATGATTCCACTAACGACTGGAGTAAATTAAATGACACGGTACTTTCAAATTATAAGGTAATTCTCTTTTTTGATACAAGACCCGACGCACCGGAACAAAGAGCCGCCTTTAAAAAGTATATGGACAACGGTGGCGGCTGGATGGGTTTTCATTTTGCCGGTTTTGCTTTAACACCTTCTGATTATCCGCAAAACTGGGACTGGTATCATAATGAATTTATTGGTGCTGGTCAGTACAAAGGCAATACATGGCGCCCAACCTCTGCCATCCTTCGGGTAGAAGACAGTACACATCCTGCTACCAAACATTTACCCCTCACCTTTCGCTCAGCGGCTAATGAATGGTATAGCTGGGAAAAAGATCTGCGGTTAAATAAGGACATTGATATTTTATTGTCCATTGACTCGGCCAGTTTTCCATTAGGTACCGGGCCAAAACTTTATGAAATATGGCATAGTGGTTATTATCCCGTTGTATGGACGAATAAGAAATACCGTATGTTATATGTAAACATGGGACATAATGATATTGACTATGAGCATGGCACCAATAAAGAACTCTCCTCTCAGTTTAGCAGCGAAATGCAAAACAGGCTGATTATTGACGGGTTATTGTGGCTGGGAAAAGATAAATAATTATCCAAAATTATTTTACACTGCTATCCATAAACTTTTTAGTCAGCCATTTCCTTACCGGTACATCATAAAACTTCACAATAATATAAGCCAGTATGATTGTACCAAACAATACCAGCAAAGCTACTAATACCAAAATCAGCAATCCATTGGGTGATGTACCATCCACATATTTTGGGTGTTTGGCTACAAATGCCACAAATAAATAAATAAAAGGATAGTGAATGATATACATAGGATAAGAGATATCGCCAAGGAACTTGCTTACCTTAAAAGATATTCCTTCTTTTACTTCACCGCTTGCGCCAATATAAACAATGACGGGAAATATAAGAACGATAACCAGTGAATCATACAAACCATTCATCCAAAGTTGTTCATGTCCGCCAATTCTTGGAATCGCCAGCATGATCATCAATATTACACTGCTTAATAAAAAGGCATTATTGATCTTGCCCGGTTTTACAATGCGGCTTAATAATAAACCAGCGAGGAATGGATACAGCAACCGGGTAAAACCTATACGTAATTGAGTTGGTTCTAAAGCCCATCCACCTATAATATCTCCCTGCGGACTGGTTACTGCTAAATGAATCAACGCAGCTCCTGCTATTAAAACTAAGATTGCCAGTAAAACATTCGGCAACCGGCGAAGAATTAAAGCGTACAGTATATTAGCAATGTATTCAAAGAAGAGGGTCCATGCCGGGCCAACTAATGGATGCATCTCTGTCCACCCACGAATATCTAATGAAGGCGGTACCGGTAATAAGGTGAAGCCAATTACCATCACCAGTAATAATTTCCACACCGGCACACCAGCTATATTATTAAAGTACTGGCAATCCTGGAAATAAAATGTTATTGCCCCAATCAGCATGGCCATAACAATCATTGGATGCAGCCGTATTAAGCGGCGTTTGAAAAAACCTCCCAAACTCATTTTATTCCATCGGTCATCATACGCATAGCCAATTACAAAACCGGAGAGCAGGAAAAAGAAATCTACTGCCATATACCCGTGGTTGATAATCTGTTTGGTATGATCACCACCGGTAAATGTCTCCATAATATGAAACATAACTACCATTACGGAGGCCACGCCACGTAATGCATCCAGTATAGGATAATGTTTTTTTGAATCAGAAAAACCGGAAATAGAAGTAGTGGCTAAACTCATATGGTAGTTAACGTTTTTATTGACAACAAGAGTGAACAGTATAAACTTTAAATATAAAAAGATTGATAAATTATCAGTTTGATAAATATCAAATAATCTTCGGGAACTACTGCCATCATTTGTCGCCTGGCCAGGGATTTATTCAAATACACTCAAGCAACCTCTGGCATTGTTTGAAAATTGTAAAGATTGCTTTGATATTCGTTTCATCAGCCATTACAAATATTATTGCTTTGCACCGGTAATAATAACACAAACTAATGAATAAGTATTCACTCCTGCTGATTGTTTTATTGCTGTCGTTTACTGGTTTTGCTCAAAAAAAAGACAGTACAAACAATATAAGTCATTTCTCCGGGTCTATCAATGTAACCAACAACGGCATTTCACTGGTGCCTACTTTTTCATTGGGCAAACCTGCTGCATTTTTTTTATTATCCGTTGGCAAAGGCAGGCTCAGTTTTGAACCTGATTTAAGATTCGCACTGGAGGGTGGTAAGCCATGGAGTCTTTTGTTTTGGTGGCGGTATAAAGTGATACCCAATGGAAAATTTAGGTTAACAGCCGGAGCTCATCCTGCCTTCAACTTTCGTACTTACCGCTTACTGGTTAATGGTGATTCAACGGATGTACTGGTAACCCGGCGATTCCTGGCAGGTGAACTGGCCCCCAATTACTTTATTACGCAAAATATAAGCGTTGGTGTGTATTACCTGTTCTCCATTGGCTTTGACATTAATACACCCAGGTATAGTCATTTTATTACGTTTAACAGCAATATTTCCAATATCGGTTTACCGGGTAATATCAAGTTGAGATTAACACCACAAGTCTATTACTTAAAACAAGATAAAAGAGACGGTTTTTATTTTACTTCCGCTGCCACATTGAGTAAAACAAATTTCCCTTTCGCTGTTTCTTCCATTATTAATAAAACCCTTAGTGGAAATATATTGGGCAGCAAAGATTTTGTATGGAATATGACGCTTACTTATTCCTTTAATAAAAATTATGTCAGGCATCAATAAACATACGAAATCAGTAAGTTTGTGGGAGATGAGTAGAGTAGAAACCATAGAACAGTTCTACCAGCGCAAGTTTAACTGGGTGCCTGATAATCTTAAAAATGAGATTGGTCATTTTAATGTATTCCGGCTCGATCCTTATGTAGGGGCTCATGCTAAACCGGTTCCTTATAGTCGACGTGATTTTTATAAGATCACTATTACCTTAGGTAGTGGCAAAGTATATTTTGCCGATAAAGTATATGAAGTAGAAAAACAGGCATTAACTTTTTCTAATCCGCAGATACCTTATAAGTGGGAACATTTGGATAAAATAACGGGTGGCGTTTTTTGCATTTTTGACCAGCATTTCTTTCACCAGTTTGGTAATCTTAACCAGTATGCAGTTTACCAGCCGGGTGGTAACCGTGTGTTTGAATTGAGTGATGAACAGTTGCAGCAGGTCTATCCCATTTTTCAACGAATGTTTGATGAATTAAGTTCTGATTATGTACACAAATATGATGTGCTGCGTACACAGGTATTAGAGTTAATTCATTTTGCGTTAAAGATGCAGCCTTCTGCTATCATCAACGATATAAAATCAATGAATGCATCGCAACGGATCGCTACTTTATTTTTAGAATTATTGGAACGGCAATTTCCTATTGATGATAATCACCAGAAAGTTTGTTTACGTTCTGCATCAGACTATGCTTCGCAACTGAATGTGCATGTGAATCACCTTAACCGTGCCGTAAAAGAAACAACAGATAAAACTACTTCACAAATAATAGCCGAAAGAGTATTGCAGGAAGCCAGGATATTATTAAAACACAGCCCTTGGAATGTATCGGAGATTGCTTATGCATTGGGCTTTACAGAAACTACGCACTTCAATAATTTCTTTAAGAAACATACTTCTTTGGCTCCGTTAAAATTCAGGAGTATTTAGTTTATAGTTCAAAGTACAAATGATAATGCCGGCTGCAGTTGGGATTAAAGGAACTGTTGCAATGCGGACAGGTATTGGCTGAATCAAAATACTGCTGTATGGTTAATTCTGTTTTACACACGCCGCATAAAATAGCTTTGGTATCTCTCTCCTCTTTTGTCCACACCTGTGCAGGATGATCTGTTAATTCCCGGTGACATTCAAAGCAGGGATAATAATCACCACAACATTTGAATTTGATCGCTATAATATCCAGTGGTGAATGATAATGTTCACAACGGGTTTCATCGTCAACTAATTTTCCTTTTAACATAATGCAATATTAAGCAGTATACCATTAACATGACAGGCAGATTGAATTTCGTAACAACTTGTTTCTTTTTTGTTAGCCACAGCCCTTTTCTTCAGCGTACCTTTGGTTTGTCAATTTTAAAATAGTTTATTATGAATACAAAAATGCCAACAAGAAAATTAGGAAACCAGGGATTAGAAGTTTCTGCCATTGGTTTGGGTTGTATGGGCTTAACATTTGCTTATGGCCCTGCTATGAATGAAACAGATGCTATTTCACTTCTTCACAAAGCATATGAATCGGGTATTACTTTTTTTGATACTGCTGAAGCATACAGCCAGGGAGGTAATGAAGCATTATTGGGCAAAGCATTAAAACCATTCAGGGATAAGGTGGTGATCGCTACCAAATTTGGTTTTAAAAATGGAGATGCCACCCAGGGTGTGGATAGCAGACCAGAACGAATAAAAGCTGTAGTGGAAAGATCTTTAAAATTATTGAATACCGATGTGATTGATCTGTTATACCAGCACCGGGTTGATCCTAATGTTCCTGTTGAAGAAGTGGCGGGCACAGTAAAAGATCTGATCAAAGAAGGAAAAGTAAAATACTTTGGTTTGTCAGAAGCAGGTGTTAATACTATACGTAAAGCCCATGCCGTGCAACCGGTTACTGCTTTGCAAAGTGAATATTCTTTATGGTGGCGTGAACCGGAAAAAGAAATTCTATCAACACTGGAAGAATTGGGAATTGGCTTTGTTCCTTTCAGTCCGTTGGGAAGAGGGTTTTTAACCGGCGCTGTAAATGAGAACACTAAATTTGACGTTAACGATTTCAGAAATAACCTGCCCCGTTTTAGTGAAGAAAACAGGAAAGCAAACCAGGTGCTGGTTGATTTACTGAAAGTGATTGCAACAGAGAAAGGTGTAACAACTGCACAAATTGCATTGGCATGGTTGTTGGCACAAAAACCATGGATTGCACCTATACCTGGTACCACCAAACTGCATCGCTTACAGGAAAATATCGGTGCAGCCTCTATAACATTTACAACCGCTGAACTGCAAAAAATAGCAACGGTAACAGCACAAATAACTATACAGGGAGAACGGTATCCACAGCATTTGCAAAAAGCAGTTGACAAATAGTAAATAGCTGCTATTGGATGGCCGGGTACGTTGGTTATTTACTTTCGTAGCTTTACAATGATGCAAAACAGTAAATTCAGCAAACATTTCTATCTCATATTGATACTGGGGATGCTCACAGCTATCGGGCCATTCTCGATTGATATGTATTTGCCGGCCTTTCCGGATATTGCTGCCGGTTTACATACCAATGTTTCGCAGGTTACACTTTCATTATCCAGTTTTTTTATTGGCATCTCTGCGGGACAATTATTATACGGCCCGTTGTTGGAACGATATGGAAGAAAAACTCCCTTATACACCGGGTTAACTGTTTATCTGCTGGCATCAGTAGGTTGCGCTTTATCAACTTCTGTAAATGCGCTCATTGCTTTCCGCTTGCTACAGGCATTGGGCGGCTGTGCAGGAATGGTAACCGCAAGAGCCATGGTAAGAGATTTGTTTGAAGTAAAAGAAAATGCCAAAGTATTTTCCTCTTTAATGCTGGTAGTGGCGGTCTCCCCTATTATTGCGCCAACGCTGGGTGGCTATGTGACAGCTTTAGCAGGCTGGCGTTCTGTATTTGTAATGTTGATACTGGTGGCATTGATTATTTTAGCCGGTATCTATTACCTGTTACCGGAAAGTAAAAAACCTGACCCTGATTTTTCATTAAAGCCAAAACCTATCATCAACAATTTTATTACTGTTGGCAGAAACCCACAGTTCTATACTTATGCGTTAACCGCCGCAATAGCAGCTGCCGGTCTGTATGCCTACATAGGTGGTTCGCCACATGTGTTTATGGAAATTTATAAAGTAAATGAAAGGCAATATGGATGGATATTTGCTTTGATTGCTATGGGTTTGATTGGAGCCAGCCAGGTAAACAGTGTATTGCTCAAAACATATAGCAGCGAACAAATTATTAAAGCAGCATTAATTTGCCAGAGTATTATTGGCTTTGTACTGGTTATGATAACGGTATTAGGCTGGGCCGATTTGTTTATTACCATTTTCATGATCTTCATCTACCTGTGTTGCCAGGGATTTATCTTTCCTAACGCTTCTGCTCTTTCACTGGCATCCTTTGGCCATAATGCCGGTACTGCCTCTGCGTTAATGGGTGCTATACAGATGGCCATCGGCGCAACTACTTCTTCTGTTGTAAGTATCCTTCATAACAATACAGCCATACCTATGACTTTTGTGATGGCTTGCTGTTCCATTGGTGCGTTATGTGTATTCCTGCTGGGAAGAAATGTAATTACACGTAATGCAAGTATAGAAGCGGTGGAAGAAGAGGATGTGGAACTGATAAGCACCCTCTAATTTTTTTGTCGACAGAGAAAAAAATCTCCCCTTCTGGAGGGGGATTAAGGGGCAAATAAAAATCCCGGCTAACAGCCGGGATTTAGTACGAAGATTCAAATCTATTTATACATATCTTCCTTCAATGTTTTTACTCTATTATCTTCCAGGTATTCATCAAAGGTCATTAATCTATCAATAATACCATTAGGTGTTAACTCAATAATACGGTTAGCTACCGTTTGCATAAATGTATGGTCATGACTGGTGAGCAGCACAATACCACTGTAATTGATACACTGCTCGTTAAAGCTTTGAATACTTTCCAAATCCAAGTGATTGGTGGGCTGGTCAAGAATGATGCAGTTAGGATTTTGTAGCATCATACGGCTGATCATACAACGAACTTTCTCTCCCCCACTCAGCACATTTGTCTTCTTCATAATATCATCACCGCTAAACAACATCTTACCAAGGAAACCACGCAGGAATGGTTCATCAGCATCTGTAACATGCGATGGAACATATTGACGTAACCAGTCAATTAAATTCAATCCCTGGTGAAAAAACTCACTGTTCTCAATCGGCAAATAAGCTTTGGTTACTGTAGTACCCCATTCATATTTACCGGCATCGGCTGTTTGTTTTTCATTGATGATGTCAAAGAAAGCAGAAACAGCTAATGGGTCACGGCTCAGGAAAGCGATCTTATCACCTTTATTCACGGTGAAAGTTGCATCTTTAAACAACACACGGCCATCAACTGATTTACCAAGTTTCTCAACATTTAGAATTTGGTTGCCTACTTCACGAAGTGGCTGAAAAATGATGCCGGGATATTTTCTGTATGATGGTTCAATTTCTTCCAGCGTTAATTTCTCCAACGCTTTCTTTCTTGAAGTAGCCTGCTTACTCTTGGATGCATTGGCACTGAAACGGGCAATGAAATCAATCAACGCCTGGCGTTTCTCTTCTATCTTCTTATTCTTATCCCCTAATTGTCTTGCCATCAATTGAGATGACTCGTACCAGAAAGTATAGTTACCGGTAAAGATCTTTATTTTTTGACGGTCAACATCCGCCACATGTGTACACACCGCATCTAAAAAGTGACGATCGTGACTTACTACTAAAACTATGTTTTCGTAATCTGCTAAAAAGTTTTCTAACCAGCTGATGGTTTCAATGTCCAGACCGTTGGTAGGCTCATCTAATAAAAGAATATCAGGATTGCCAAATAACGCCTGTGCCAGCAACACACGAACTTTCATGTTGCTCGGCATATCTTTCATCAGCGTATTATGAAACTCATCTTTAATACCCAGTTCACTTAAAAAAGTGGCGGCATCACTCTCTGCAGTATACCCCCCCATTTCACCAAACTCATGTTCCAGTTCACCGGCCCGCATCCCATCTTCTTCTGTAAAATCCGCCAGTGCATAAATGGCTTCTCTTTCTTTCATTACCTGCCACATTTTAGTATGGCCCATCATTACCGTATTTAAAACAGTATGTTCATCAAATTCAAACTGGTTTTGTTTCAGCACTGCCATACGTTCGCCGGGAGTTATCTCCACAGTACCTTTATTGGGTTCAATTTGTCCACTCAAAATTTTAAGGAAAGTACTTTTGCCGGCACCGTTGGCTCCAATAACGCCATAACAATTGCCCTTGGTAAAGTTGAGGTTCACCTCTTCAAACAAAACTCTTTTTCCGTAGGCTAATTTTAAATCTCTTACACTGATCATAGTTGATTTTTTCGAGCCGCCTGCCTGAACGTTATCGTTCGTAACGGGCGGGCAAAGGTACGTTGAATAAGCGGTTTTATAAAGGAAGATTTAAAGCGTTTTACCTATTGCAGCTATAAACAACAAAACCCCCGGAAATTCCGGGGGTCTGAAATATTTGTAAGTGGTATTACCATTTATCTACTTCTTCAGTGCTGCTGCTGTTGCTGGCGGCACCGGGAGCTTGTTCTGCAGCAGGAACAGCAGGCGCAGGTGCTGCCGGGGTTTCTGCTTCATGATGATCATCTCCACCTTCAGCTTCAACATTATCGTGGTTGAACGCATCAAAGTCAAAATCGGGCATTAATTCTGTTTTTACATAATCAACAGCCTCGGTTAATCCTTTAATGAACTTGTTGAAGTCTTCTTTGTAAAGGAAAATTTTGTGCCTGTCATAACCGTTATCGTTAAAACGCTTACGGCTTTCAGTAATAGTGATGTAATAATCATTACCACGGGTTGCTCTTACATCAAAGAAATAAGTTCTTCTTTTTCCCGCACGGATGCGTTTGCTGTAAACGCTTTCCATCTTTTTGTCATTGTTGTCGTACGCCACAATTGTACAGTTTTAGTTTATAATGCCTTTTTTTAAATGAGCGACAAAGATAATGTTTGCTACGAATTGGCAAAATTTTATGATTTGACCTCAAACCACCTCTGGGTAAGCGTTTCAGGCTTCAGCAGATTCCTGCTCTTGCTGGAGGGCATATAACTCTGCATAGTAGCCGCCTTTTTGCAGCAGTCCGCTATGTGTTCCCTGTTCAACTATGCGTCCGTCGTCCAGCACCACAATATTATCAAAGTCAAAGAGGCTGAAAATGCGGTGTGTGATGATGATAGCGGTTTTATCGTGGAGATATTCGTGAAGCTGGCTGATAATTTCTTTTTCCGTTTTAGCATCCACGGCACTCAAACAATCATCCAATACAATCACCTGCGGATTTTTGATCAATGCCCTGGCAATGGAGACCCGTTGTTTTTGTCCGCCACTTAATGTTACGCCCCGTTCGCCTACCATCGTTTCAAACTTTTCAGCAAAACCATCAATATCTTTTTCAACAGATGCCTGCCGTGCAGCCTTGCGGTAATCACCTTCTGTATTTTTCTCCAATCCAAATTTGATATTGTTGGCTATACTATCACTGAAAAGAAATACATCCTGTGGTACGTAACTGATCTGGTTGCGGAGATTATTCAACTCCATTTCTTTAATGTTGGTACCATCCACTGTAATGATTCCTTTTTGCGGATCATACATTCGCAACAACAATTGGGCTACTGTTGATTTCCCCGAACCAGTTCTGCCAATAATAGCAATCTTTTGCCCTTTATGAATAGAAAGATTGAAATCTTTTAACGCATGAATGCCGGTATGGGGATAAATGAAATCAACATGATCAAAACGGATTTCACCCTTTATTTTTTTCCTGACCGGTGCCGAAGGGTTTTGTATTGCCGGAACAGTTTGTAAAAACTCATTCAATCTTTTTTGCGAAGCAGCTGCTCTTTGTATCATACTGGCCACCCAACCGATTGCACTTACCGGAAAGGTCATCATGGTAATGTACATCACAAAGGCAGCAATATCGCCAAACTCAATCTTACCGGCAATATGCAACTGGCCACCCTTATATATAGTGAGTAATATGCTGATGCCAATAATCAACGCCATAGCCGGGAAATACACGGCTTCTAATTTTGCCAGGCCGAGAGCATTGTTTTTATATTCTTCGCTGTTTTTATCAAAAAACTTCAGCATGGCTTTTTCCTGTACATACGATTTTATCACCCGTATGCCTGAATAAGATTGCTGAGCGTTTGTAGTAAGATCAGATAATAAAGCCTGTATACGTTCACTTTTTTTATTGATGATATTATTGACAAAGTAGATAGTAATGGCCAATAATGGTAAAGGTGCCAGTGCCCACAGGGTAAGCTCCTGGTTTTTATGCCACATGTAAAAAGAGCACATCACTATTACCGCTACCAGGTTGGTAAGGTACATGATGGCAGGGCCGGTGTACATTCTTACCCTGCTTACATCTTCTGCCATACGACTCATCAGGTCACCGGTGTCATGCGTTTTAAAAAATTGGGTGTCCAGTTTCTGGTAATGTAAATACACTTCGTTTTTCTGATCATACTCAATATGCCGGCTCATCACAATAATAGTCTGTCGCATAAAGAACATAAAAATGCCACGGACAAGTGCCAATAACAACAGCGTAATGCCACAAAGGGCAATAATGTTTTCAAAACTGAGATGAAGGGAGCTTGTCCGGCTGATAAACTTGTCAACCAGCGGATCGTTCTTCACCACCAGGTTTTTTGGTTTATATCCCGGTAAATGTTGTTGTACTTTATCAATAACAAACCCTGTTACCTGCGGAGCCAGTACAGCAAAATAGTTGGAGGCAATTACGAAGAAGATGCCCAAAAAGAAACGCCAGCGATACTTCCAGAAATATTTATTGACAACGGATAAATGCTTCATGCCCTGCAAAGGTAAGTACAAATGATACTTGGTATCCTAACCGTTTATATAGTTTAAGAGTGAATATAGCTTTGCAGATGCTCAATGGTTTCCCGCTGCTGCAGTAGTGTTTCTGTAACCACGTCGTTAATTGAAATGATACCGCAAAGTTTGTCGTGATCAAACACGGGCAGATAACGAATATTACTTTCACTCATGATGTGCATGCAGGTATCAATAGAATTTTCAGGAGTAATGCGGGGTAATCCGGTGCTCATAATTTCACTCACCAGTGTTTCAGCCGAAGATTTTCCTTTCAATATTACCTTTCGGGCATAATCTCTCTCTGTCAGTAATCCCATATATTCATCATTCTCCACCACTACCAGTGAACCGATATTTTTATCGGCCATGGTTTTTAATGCCTCAATAACGGGAGAATTGGGAGAAATACTGATCACATTATTTCCTTTACGGGCAAGAATATGAGTTACTTTTTTCATACCAGCAGTTTATTAAATGAAAATTAATTAAAAAATGTGAAGTAACAAGGAAAAAAAGTGCAAATGAAAAATCAGCAAATATGAAAGTATTCACATGTAAGAATGACACTTTGATAACCTGCCATTTAGTTACAGCATTAATGAGATCCCAACTAAAAACTCATACTACCTTACTGCAACTACAGTTGTTGATTTGGATATCCGCATTATAATTTGGTAATTGCATTTCTAATCTCGTACTTCGTGATTCATTTTTGTACCATGCTCCAGATTGGATTAACCGGAGGGATCGGCAGCGGAAAATCAACCGTGGCTAAAGTGTTTGAAACACTGGGTGTACCGGTTTATTATGCAGATGAGGCGGGTAAAAGACTGATGAATGAGGATGCAGCATTAAAAGAACAAATTATTAATCATTTTGGTGCCGGCAGTTATGCTGATGGAAAATTGAACAGGGCTTATCTTGCATCTGTTGTATTTAATGATAAGCAAAAGCTTGAATTATTAAACAGCCTCGTACACCCCGCCACTATAAAAGATGCAAAAGAATGGATGCTGAAACAAAGTGCGCCGTATTCCATAAAAGAAGCAGCCTTAATATTTGAAAGTGGCAGCGGTACCGGTTTAAATTATGTTGTTGGCGTATATGCTCCGCAGGCATTACGTATTAAACGAACGATGGACAGAGACCAGGTGACCAGGGAAGAAGTAGTAAAACGCATGCAAAATCAAATTGATGAAGAAATGAAAATGAAACTCTGCGATTTTATTATTTATAACGATGAACAGCAGTTGGTAATACCCCAGGTTTTAAAATTACATCAACATTTTTTAAAAGAAGCTAACAGCTAATGACCTTATTATTTTTACTTGCCGTTCTGTTTGTTATCCCCTTTCTTAGTTATAGAAGCCAGGGGCAGATCCATTTAATGGAAGAACTGGATATACCCAGGGCTAAATTATACCTGCAATCACTGGTAATGCAGGGTATACTTTCCTTACTGGCTTTTTTTGCTTTACGTTCCGGTAAACTTGAAATAAATTATATACCCGTATTAAATATAAAAACCATTGGTGCTGGTGTTGGGCTGATTGTGCTGGCATGGGTATTATCCTCCATACGCATGAAAGCAGATGCCTCTTTAAAAGACAACAACCTTAAATATATTCTCCCGAGAAACGGCAAAGAACAAGTGTACTGGTTATGCACTACTTTCATTTCTTCGTTTATGGAAGAGTTTATATACCGGGGAGTGTTGTTTGCCTTGTTTTACCAGACATTTAATAACAACTGGTGGATGGGTGCATTATCATCAGCGGTTGTATTTGGCTTTTCGCATGCTACACAGGGTACAACGTCCGTTCTCTTTATTATTCCTTTTGGATTAGCCTTTCAGTATTTGTATCAATTAGGCGGAGGATTATTATTACCCATCGTTACCCATTTCATATATAATACCGGTATAAATATTTTTTTTGCAAAACAAATATTAAGGGAAACGAAGAAAGATAAAATTGAAAATGATGACTCCCCTACTTTATAAGCTTATAACAGCTTCTTTTTAATTTTCCTGCAAAATCAAATGGCGTAGTTTGTTTAGTAATGTCTTTTATGGTGGATGCCTGTATTTTATCGGCCTCCAATACAAATTTTGTGTAATTGGTGCTGAAGTATAAAATGCCGCCCGGCTTAAGTGCCAGCATACATTTATTGATGAGTTCCACATGATCCTGCTGAATATCGAGAAAATCTTTCATCTTTTTACTGTTGCTGAAAGTGGGCGGATCCATTACAATGGTGTCAAATGAATTGAGCTTTAATTCATCTAAGTATTGTAAAACATCTGCAATAATAAAATGATATTTGGATGAATCCATAAACCCGTTCAGCTCAAAATTATCTTTGGCCCATTGGATATAAGTATTGGAAAGATCTACTGTTGTTATTGCTGCTGCACCACCTGCTGCAGCATAAACTGAGAAAGAACCTGTATAAGCAAACAGGTTCAGCACTTTTCTGTCAGTTGATTCTTTACGCACCATTTCCCTGGTAATGCGGTGATCTAAAAATAAACCGGTATCTAAATAATCAGATAAGTTGATTTTGAATTTTAAACCACCTTCCTCTACTACAAAAAACTCTTTCTCCTCTCCTGTTTTTTGGTATTGATCTGTTCTTTCTGATTTACGCTTTCTTTCTTTCAAATAGATTTTCTCATCGGCAACATTCAATACTTTGCTGATGATATTGATGGATTCATTCAGCCATTGCTCATGTTCTTCTTCGGTGAGATGATGTTTGGCCCTGTATTCAGCTAGATAAACTTTATCATCATACACATCAATAATAAGCGGAAACTCAGGTAAATCTTTATCGTATATGCGGTAACAGGAAATGGATTGCCTTCTTGCCTGCTTGCTTAAATGTTTATACAGTTTAGCAAGCCTGTTTTCAAACATGATGAATTTTGCTTCATTCATGCGGCAATGATAATAAAAAGTCTGAACCGGGATTTATAAGATTTAAAAGATTGCAGGGAAATTTTATCTTCCTTCAAATTCGAAAAACCCGGCAAATCCTTTACAGGCAGCAACAAAGAGAAATAAAGTAGCAGCTATTTTTTTCATCCCAGGTTGATTTTAAAAATAAAAGGTAATAAAAAAACCTCACAGCAATTATTTACTGTGAGGTCTTGTATAGTTGAATACTTTTAATTACTTCAATTTCGCCAGTGCGTCTTTAATTCTTGCCCATGCCTTTTCAATATTCGGCATGCTGTTGGCAAAGGAGAAACGAACACATCTTGGCTCGCCAAATGCATCACCCATTACAGAGGAAACGTGTGCGGTATTAAGCAAATACATAGCAAAATCTGCAGAGTTGTTTACAGTTGTTACGCCGTCAGACTTACCATAGTAATAAGATACGTCCGGGAAAATATAAAAAGCACCTTCCGGGGCAGCACATTTAATACCCGGAATATCTTTTACCAGGTCAAGCACTTTGGCACGGCGACGGGCAAACTCTTCTGTCATTTCAAATGAAGGTTTCAAATCTGTAGTCAATGCAACTACCGCCGCCTTTTGTGTAATAGAACAAGTAGCACTGGTAAATTGTCCCTGTAATTTTTCACAAGCTTTAGCGATATCAACATTAGCAGCGATATAACCTAAACGCCAGCCAGTCATTGCAAAACCTTTACTCAGCCCGTTAATCACCACTACTCTGTCTTTCAGATCGCTGAATTGTGCAATACTTTCATGTTCACCAACAAAGTTGATATACTCATATATTTCATCAGAAAGAATAGTGATCTGCGGATATTTTCTGAACACTTCAGCTAAACCTTCTAATTCTTCCTTGCTATAAACAGTGCCGGAAGGATTACAGGGTGAAGAGAATAAAAACACTTTTGTTTTATCGGTGATAGCATCTTCCAGTTGCTGCGGAGTGATCTTAAATCCTTTTTCTAAATCAGAATGAATTTCAACCACTACACCACGGGCAATCTTTACGAGTTCAGAATAAGTAACCCAATATGGAGTGGGAATAATCACTTCATCACCATCATCAACAAGGGCTAAAATTGCATTAGCCAAACTTTGCTTGGCACCGGTAGATGCCACAATGTTCTCTGGTTTATAATCAAGATTATTATCACGTTTTAATTTGGTACAAATGGCTTCACGAAGATCTAAATAACCCGGCACCGGAGTATAATGACTCCAGTTATCATCAATAGCTTTTTTAGCAGCGTCTTTAATATGCTGAGGAGTATCAAAATCTGGTTCACCTAAACTCAGGTCAATCACGTCAATTCCTTTGGCTCTTAATTCACGACCAAGCTTGGCCATTTTAAGGGTTTCGGGTTCTGCAAAGCGATTTAACAAAGAAGATAGTTGGAGAGGCTGTGTTAATGTTTCCATTTTGAACTTACGTGTTGTGAATAATTGCCCGCAAAATTACAATTTATTATCACTAACGCCTGTTCATCTTAGGTATATTGTTTTTTGTTTATGGTTTATTGTTCGTTGGTTTATCATAACTCATTTGAAAATTAGAAAGGTCTGGTAAGTGAGCCTTGGGTCTCTGTACTTCATAATCGTAAATCACCTGGCCCAAATGCTTCATAAAAGGGAAACCAACATTATCATAATCATATTTATCATCATTAAAAACTCCGTCGCTGTTACAATACATTACAGTACTTAAAAAAAACTCCACCTTCTTATCAAAATTCACCACATAGGTAATATCGAGCAAAAATCCATACGCATCTCCTACTTTATTAAAGATCCGGATATGCTTAGGTAAAGATCCTTTTTCACTACCGTATAAAACAAATTTGCAGTAAGCATCCCAATCGTTAAACTCCGGGTATTGCGGAAAATTTGTTTCCCCGGGAAATTGCGACATATATTTCCATACAAAGCGATAATCATTTTCTGTTAGATTAAACCGTTGCGATGCAGGAACAGAGTTGGGAAATATTACACTGCGCAAAATGGTATGTAAATCTTTTAAAGAAATCCGGTTTCGCAGACTGAAATCAAATGGTTCATTAACGAGCTGGCCCCCTTTCATGTACCCTTTTCCCAGTTTGGTATTACGTTGTTCATAAACTTTTTGATTGAACAGCGCCGGCTTTTGATAAATCAATTTCCCGGTGGAATCAAAAAACTTTACAGGGTTAGTATGCCGGTTTTCATCGTCCGTAAACGGAACCTGTAAACGATGTAAAAACTGTACATCGTTATATCCTTTTTGATGTAATTTATCGTTGATGTATTCCTGCCCAAGGAATTCATACAGGCGGTTGTAAGCGTCATTATCACTCACCAAAAATATTTTTTTAATGTATTGTTCAATACTGGGCCGGCCATCTTTACTGCCGGGGTCATTAAATACAACTGTTTGCCCGGAGTAGGCCGAATCAGTAATCATAGTACTTTGCCGGGTAAGCCCGGCAATTTTTAAGTCATTCAATTTCTCTAATGCCAGAAAAGCCACCGGCATTTTAACAGTGCTGGCCGGGTAGAAATATTTATTGGGATTTACGTTGAAATAATAATCAGTTAGTGAAGGCAGGTTGTTCTTATCACGGTTGATTTGGGTATAGATGATTTGAACGCCCAGTGAATCCGTGTTTTTTAAAATAGAATCAAAGTATTGAGGATATTGGCCAAGAAGTTTTTGTAAAAATGAAGAGCTAGCCGTTCCGTCTCTGGCGGTAATAGTACTGTCAGCGGTCTTTTGATGCTGTACTTTTTGTACGGGGTTACATCCCAGGCAATAGAAAAATAAAACTACCGGAATGCTATATGCTGCATGAAATTGTTTCATCAGATCAAATATAAAAAATGCCTTGCTGCCAAAGGTTTTCAACAGTAAAAAAGCCTGATTTTTCCCTGTTTAGGATTTTAGCCTTAAAACTGGCCTATTTGCCTGAAAACCCTATCTTTGCGACCTCTTAAAAAAAGCTATAAACAAACACGTATGCAACTGAAAGGTTTGGTTCGTTTTTTTGCGATTGCATTAATCGTTATCTCCCTGTACCAACTGCATTTTACCTGGGTGGTGAATAATCATGAGAGTAAAATGGAAGCTAAGGCTGATAAATTTGTAAAAGCCAATTTTCCCAAGGCTGATAAACTAACAGCTGACTCCGTAAAAAAATTCCGTCTTCGTCAATTGCTGGATAGTACCCGTGATGAAACTGTTACTTATGGGGTAACCGGTGCCATTTCTTATCAAAAGGCAAAAGAACAGGAACTGAATCTTGGGCTGGATCTGCAGGGTGGTATGAGTGCTACTTTAAAAGTGGGGTTAGATGGTCTTGTTCGTTCACTGGCCAATAATAAGCAGGATGAAAAATTAAATAAAGCCATTGCCTCCGCATTACAAAGACAGGCCAACAGTGATGCTGATTTCATTAACTTGTTTGCTGAAGAATATCAAAAACTCAATGTTGAGAAAAAACCGCTGGCTGCCTTATTTGCAGGAGCTTCTCAATCAAAAATAAAAGCTACCGATAGCGATGCGCAGGTTATTCAAAAAATAAGGGCCCAGGCGAACGATGCGGTTTCTCAGACGTATAAAGTATTGCAAACCCGTATTGATAAATTTGGTGTAGCCCAGCCAAGCATTAACCTCGATAAAACAAAAGATATTATCACCGTTGAATTACCCGGTGTTGACAATCCTGAAAGAGTAAGAAAATATTTACAGTCAACTGCCAATCTACAGTTTTTTGAAGTGTATTCTTACGGAGATGTTTATACTGCTCTGGAGAAAGCAGACTTAGCCTTGTCACAATACTTAAAGGGAAATTCTGCAACCAGTACTGCTGCTACAGTTGATACCACCAGTCAAAGCATCATTAAAACTTTAGGTATTAAAACCGATTCATCAACCAAAGCCGGTGCTGACAGTACAAAGAAAGATTCAGTTCAACAATCAACTGATAAGCCTTTGTTGCGTTATTTCGCCGGTATTGATCCAAGATATCCTTATGCCTGCCAGGTTGCTTTAAAAGATACCGCTACTTTAAATACGTATTTAAGATTAGATGTTGTTAAAAACCAACTGCCCGGCAATCTTAAATTATTGTATGGTAATACGGATAAATCCAAAGAAGGTAAAGTGCTTAATTACCTGATGCTTTATCCTATAAAAACATTTAATGCAGCGGGCGATGCCGAATTAGAAGGTGAACATATTACAGAAGCAGGCCCGGGTTTTGATGAAAAAGGACGGCCGGATATTGTGTTTGATATGGACAATGTGGGTGCTAATAAATGGGCCGAAATTACTGATAGAAACTCACCACAAAAAAATAATGGAGTTGGAAGGCCTGTTGCCATAGTTTTAGATAACACTGTTTATTCTATTCCAACAGTTCAAAATAAAATTACTGGTGGTAATTCAAGTATTACCGGTAGTTTCACACCAGAAGAAACACAGGATTTATCTAACATTTTAAAAACAGGTAAATTACCTGCACCTGCTAAAATTGTACAGGAACAGGTGGTTGGTCCTACATTAGGTAAAGAAGCTATCCTTGGTGGCACCTGGGCTTTTGCTATTTCTTTCATTGTGATTTTTGGATTAATGCTGCTTTATTATAATTCCTCTGGTTGGGTGGCCAATATTGCGTTGATCTTAAACTTACTCTTTACTATAGGTGTGTTAAGTGCTCTTGGCGCAACGTTAACTGCACCCGGTATTGCGGCGTTAGTATTAACTATTGGTATGGCCGTGGATACAAACGTTATCATTTTTGAACGTATTAAAGAAGAGCTGACGCATGGTAAGAGTTATCAGCTGGCGGTGGCTGATGGTTATCGTCGTTCATTACCCCCGGTATTAGATGCTCATATTACCAGCTTTTTAACAGCGGCAATCCTTTTCTACTTTGGATTAGGCCCAGTGTTAGGTTTTGCCACCACGCAAATGCTGGGTATAGCTTTATCATTGTTCTGCGGTATCCTGATTTCAAGACTGGTAACAGATCTTTTCACTAATAAGAAAAAACATCTTGAATATTTTACTGGTGTAAGTAAACGTATTTTCAAACATGCTGCCTTCAAGTTTATTGAGTATCGCAAAATAGCGTATATGATTTCGGGGGTGGTATTATTATTGGGAGTGGCTTCTTTCTTTAATGGTTTTGATGAAGGGGTTGAATTTAAAGGTGGCCGCAGCTACACAGTACGTTTTGATAATGAAATGAAGAATGATGTTGTAAGAGATGAACTGAAAAAAGTTTTTGGTGAATACCCGGTTATAAAAACAGTAGGTAACCCAAAAACACTGAACATTACCACCTCGTATAAAAAAGAAGATCCTTCTTTAACTGCCGACTCAGCAGTAGAAAATACTTTATACCAGGGTTTAAAACCATTCCTGAGACAGGGAGCTACGTATGCTGATTTTATAAAAGAAAATAAGAAAGCTTCTCAAACGGTTCAACCCACCATTTCCGATGACCTGAAGAGAGGGGCCATTAAAGCCACCATCTTTGCACTGCTTATTATTTTTGTCTATATCTTCCTTCGTTTCCGTGACTGGAGATATTCACTGGGTACTATTATCGCATTATTCCATGACGTGTTTATAACCTTGGCAGTCTTCTCGTTTGCAAGAAGTATTGTTCCTTTCCCATTGGAAATTGATCAACACTTTATTGCCGCTGTACTAACAGTAATTGGATTTTCGATGAACGATACGGTGATTGTATTTGACCGTATCCGTGAGTACAGCCGTACTTTACATGGAGCTGATAAAAAAACCATCATTAACCGGGCTATTAACGATACTTTGAGCCGCACCATCATGACTTCCTTAACAGTATTCCTCACCATCCTTATCCTGTTTCTGGTAGGTGGTGAAGTAACCAAAGGTTTTGCCTTTGCTATGTTAGTGGGTGTTGTCACCGGTACGTACTCATCTATCTTTGTGGCTGCCCCGATTCTGATTGATATGGCCAAAAACAAACCATTAGGTGAGCCTGAGCATGATAAAACAATGGCCAAGGCAAGACACTCCATTGGATAGTTCTTTAAAATGATATGCTTAAATCCCCTTATTACAGGGGATTTTTTATTGAACAAACTTGAATGCTTTTAACTATTTTGCATACTAGTTAGTATACGATGAAAATATTTGGAAGTAAAGCCGCCCAGGTAGGCAAAAAAAAATTACCTGATATCACCTGTGCTTACTGCAATTCAAAAGGCTCGGTAGATTTATACATTTTTTACCGGTATTATCATTTTTTGCGGATACCTATGTTTCCTCACCGCAGAGGCGGCGCTATTATGTGCAGCAACTGTAAGCATGTAACCAATGCTAAATTGTTTTCAATTGATTTAAAGGAAACCTATCTGCAGGAAAAAAATAATTATAAAGCTCCCTGGTGGCATTATATCGGTTCAGTATTCCTATCAGTGCTGGTTGTTTCTTTCCTGGCGGTTAGATTATTTACATACGGTACCATATCAGTAAATAAATTTCTTGCCGGTATTAAACCTAATAACATTTATAAATATTCTTTAAGTAATAAGAGTTATACATTCTGGAAAATAAGCAGGGTAAATAAGGACTCTGTCTACTATTTGCCAAGCAACTATCAATTCAGTGGCACCCCGCCTAAAGAAATAGACTTTAGCAGTAAAGGTTTTTTTGATTCTGCCGAAAGATTATATCTCAAAAGTGAATTTAAGACAGATGTTGAAGCGAACAAGATTCAAAAGTATAAATAACTTATACAGCAAATGAAGTTCCGCAACCACAAGTAGAAGCGGCATTAGGGTTTTTAAATACAAAACCACGGGCATTGAGGCCATCGCTGAAATCAATTTCCATTCCCATTAGGTAAATGCCATGTGCTTTATTCATGATTACGTTAATTCCTTCAATATTGTACACTTCATCGTTGGCTTCTTTTTTATCAAAACCCAGCACATAAGTCATACCGGAGCAACCGCCTCCCTTCACTCCCACTCGCAGGTATTCACAATTTTCAGGATTATCAGCTCTCATTAATCTTTTGATTTCTTCAATAGCTGAAGCCGTAAAGTTTACCGGTGTTGTCATTACCATTTCCATCGTTCTGAAATTTGTTACAAAGATAATCAAGATTCAGGATGAAAAATAGCTTTACAGGAGTTCGTATTTACGCTAAACGAAATTTTTAACAAGATCAAAATCATCTGTTTCCCCGTCAGCATCATTATTCTGCAATCTTCTTTCCCCTATTTTTGCAATCAAACAAAATATATTTATGGATGCAATGACCTGGCTTATTTTATTAGTTATAGCGGTCACTGCGGTTGCTGTATTATATTTTATCAAATCAGAAAAAAAAGATATCACTATGGCAGGAAATCCAACTAACAATCCGGTACCCGGCAATGCTCCGTTAAACCCGGAAGCATTACGATTAAAGTTGCAGGCGTATGAAAGGCTCACTATTTTATGCGAAAGAATTGGTTTATCAAACTTAATTACCCGTTTTAACCAGGATGGCTTTTCCTGCAGGCAATTACAGGCGGCTATGACGGATGCTATTAAAACGGAGTATGAATATAATGTAAGCCAGCAGATTTATGTAACACCCCAGATTTGGGAAGCCATTACCAATCTTAAAGAACAAAACATATTTATTGTGAACCAAATTGCTGCTGCTTTGCCGCAGGATGCCACTGCCAGGGATTTAAGCAAAGCAATAGTACAGTTTTTGGATACTGACAAAAACGCTTCCCTGCAATCTATCGTGATGCAGGCTATCGGGCACGAAGCAAAACAATTAATGCAGTAAACGGGTAGCTGGTTGTTTGTAACAACTGGCCGTGAATCATAATACTTAAAATAACTGCTATGAGTGATACTAAAAAATATACCGACAGCGGAATAGAGATTAAACAGGTATATACGAATGCAGATATTTCATCAATAAGCAACGAACAACCCGGAAAATTTCCTTTTACCCGTGGAGTACAGCAAGACATGTACCGGGGTAAATTATGGACGATGCGTCAGTATGCCGGTTTTTCCACTGCTGAAGAAAGTAATAAACGCTATCATTATTTATTATCGCAGGGAGTGAGTGGATTAAGTGTGGCTTTTGATTTGCCCACTCAAATTGGCTACGACAGTGATCATCCGCTGGCAGAAGGTGAAGTAGGAAAAGTGGGTGTGGCAATAGATTCCATTGAAGATATGCAAACGCTGTTCAAAGGAATTAAACTGGAAGACGTTTCCACCTCCATGACCATTAATGCTACAGGATTTATTTTATTATCACTTTATGTTGCGTTAGCAAAGCAGCAGGGTGCCGATTTAAAAAAAATAAGCGGTACAATACAAAACGATATTTTAAAAGAATATGCAGCCAGGGGTACTTATATCTATCCACCTAAACCATCAATGCGAATTATTACGGATGTTTTTGAATGGTGCAGCAAAGAATTACCCAAATGGAATACTATTTCTATCAGCGGTTATCATATCAGGGAAGCTGGCAGCACTGCTGTACAGGAAATAGCATTTACGCTCAGCAACGGTAAAGCTTATGTAAAAGCCGCACTCGAAAAAGGATTAGACATAAATGTATTTGGCAAACGACTCTCCTTCTTTTTTAATGCACACAACAATTTATTTGAAGAAGTAGCTAAGTTTCGTGCCGCCAGGCGAATGTGGGCAAAAATGATGAAAGAACTGGGTGCTACAGATGACAGGGCAATGATGCTTCGTTTCCACACACAAACCGGGGGAAGTACTTTAACGGCACAACAACCACTTAACAATGTTTCAAGAGTTACTATTCAATCGTTGGCGGCCGTATTAGGTGGTACACAAAGTTTGCACACCAACGGTTACGACGAAGCGTTAAGTTTACCAACAGAAGAAGCGGCAAGAATTGCATTAAGAACCCAGCAAATTGTTGCTTACGAAAGTGGTGCACCGGATACGGTTGATCCATTAGCCGGTTCTTATTTTATTGAAGCATTGACAGATGAGGTGGAGCAAAAAGCATGGGAGCTAATACAGAAAATAGATGCTATGGGGGGCAGTGTCAGCGCTATTGAAGAAGGATTTATACAAAATGAAATTGCCCGCAGCGCTTACGAATACCAGCGTAATATTGAAGCAGGTGAAAAAATTATTGTGGGTGTAAATAAATTCCAGGTAAACGAAACAGACGCTATTCCGGTATTTAAAATTGATGACAGTATTCGTATTATTCAGTCTGAAAAACTACAACACCTCCGTAATAACCGTAATAACGCTAAAGTGGACCAGTTACTCCAGGTAATTAATGACAGAGCTGTTAGTGGTGAAAATTTAATGCCGGCAGTAATTGAAGCAGTAGAAAACAAATGTACATTAGGTGAAATTGCCGATGAACTGCGGGGTGTTTTCGGTGAATACAAATAGTAAATTTGCTGCTTAAAATTACCTCCATATCCTTTAATCTTCAACTGAAAGTCTTTTTTAAGACCCTCAATATTTTTTTATTATGAATTTTGCACATTGCTAAGTTTACCATTGCAGTTGGCATAGTTGTTGAAATATTACTCGCAGTCTTGAAAACTTATGAAAAATGGGTTATTAACCCACCCCATTTAGTGTTGCATTTGCTGAACATCATAAGCTTTCTTCTAATCTTTTCATTTTTATCCAACTTTCTTTTAATTAAAATAACAAATGTTAATATCTATGAAGAAAACCTTTGGTTTTTTAACAGCCATTTTTGTATTCAGTAGTTGCTATTTATTCAGTAGTTGCTATTATGATGTAGAGAAGCAACTCTACCCTCCTTCTGGTTGCGATACCACTAATGCGACATACGCATCTTATATTGCTCCCCTCATGCAGAATAATTGTACAGCCTGTCATAGCACGGCTGCTCCCAGTGCCAATATTATTTTGGATACCTACAATGGCGTAAAGTCAGCTGCAACTTCCGGGAAATTATATGGAAGCATGTCTCATGCCAGTGGATTTATAGCCATGCCACCCTCAGGAACAAAGTTGAACAGTTGTGATTTAACAAAAGTAAATAAATGGATAACAGCCGGTTCACCTAATAATTAAACCAATGAGTAAAAAGAAAATAATACTGATATCAGTTTTAATTGTAGTTGCGGTAGCCGGACTTTATGGCTACAGGGAATTTAACCGAAAAAATCCTGACCTCGCAACCATCGAAGCAACCGAACAGATTCATTCTGATGCGTTGATACAGGCATTCAAAACAGGCGATAAAAATACCGCCACCCGATATATTGGTAAAGTAGTTGCCGTAAGCGGAACTGTTAAAGAGATTATTAACGAAGACGGGGTTTATACAATTGCAATAGGTAACGACACTAATATGGATGCCGTTCGATGCAGTATGGACAGTTTACACTCAAAGGAAGCAGCAACACTCTCCAAGGGTTTATCAGTTACTTTAAAGGGTGTATGCACCGGTTTTAATGCGGATGAGTTATTAGGATCGGATGTGGTGATGAACCGGTGTGTGGTTGAGAAAAAATAGTATTAACAATAAAATAGTATTAACAATTAATAAATAAACAAACTATGAAAAAGCTCCTTTTATCAGCAACGCTACTATTGTTTACTGCTGCCGGTATTTTTGCACAGGATAAATTTTTTACCAAATCAGGTAAGATATTTTTTAAATGCACGAAGTCATCTATTGAAAAGATTGAGGCAACCAATAAAAGTACTACCTGTGTGCTGGATACTAAAACCGGCAATATGCAGTTTGCTGTTTTAATGAAAGGGTTTGAATTTGAAAGGGCCCTGATGCAGGAACATTTTAATGAAAATTATGTGGAGAGCGAAAAATTTCCCCGTGGTGAATTTAAAGGACAGATTACTAATAATAAAGAAGTGAATTATTCAAAAGACGGTTCCTATCCACTGAAAGTAAAAGGCTCACTAACCATGCACGGCGTTACAAAAGATGTGGAAACAACCGGTACACTAACCGTGAAGCAGGGTAAACTGTCAACAAATGCAGTGTTTAATATTCAGTTGTCTGATTATAATATCAGCATTCCATCCGTGGTAAGTGATAAAATTTCGAATACAGTAAATATATCTGTTGACTGTTTGCTGGAGCCTTTAGCAAAATAATATTTATTCATCCGACCATTAACACAACGTAATGAAAAAAATATTCAGGAATATTCTCCTGCCAGTTATGCTGATCGTTAACCTGCAGTCTCTTTTTGCGCAGGATGTTGATCTTTTGAATTTGGTTGAAGATAAAAAGCCCAAAAAAGAGTATGTGGATTATGCCTTCAAATCACCAAGAGTGATCATGGCACATAGTTTAGAAATGATACATCCTGGTGTTTTAGACTTCAGGATACTTCACCGTTTTGGAAATGTAAATCGTGGTTTGTATGAATTTTTCGGGTTAGACCAGGCAACAATGCGGATTGGGTTAGATTATGGTGTTTCCAAAAATTTTACAATTGGTGTTGGTCGCAGTACTTATAAAAAAGAATTAGATGGTTATTTGAAATATCGTTTGATCCACCAGGCTAAGGGCTCCGGCTCCATGCCTTTTTCTTTAATAGCCGTTGCCGGAAGTACGATGAACATGCTGAAATGGGAAGACCCCAATCGTAAAAATTATTACACCTCCCGCCTGGCTTATTATTACCAGTTAGTAATAGGAAGAAAGTTCAGCGAAGGTTTCAGTTTTCAGGTAGTGCCAACCATGCTGCACCGCAACTTAGTTGCCACCACCAGTGATCCGCATGATTTGTATGCAGTGGGTGCAGGAACAAGAATAAAACTTACCAAACGCATGTCTTTTAATGTGGATTACTTCTATGTACTTAATCAAAACCCGGCCCTGCTGTTACAAAACCCTTTATCTGTAGGGTTTGATATAGAAACAGGAGGTCACGTGTTTCAGTTTCATGTAACCAATGCGTCTGGTATGAATGAAAGAGCTTTCTTAACAGAAACAAGTAATAACTGGGGTAAAGGTGATATTCAGATAGGATTCAATATTTCAAGAGCATTCCAGATTAAAAAAAATAAAAAGAAATAATTATTTATAAGCGTTATTAACCTCATTCCAATCCACCAATAAATCCTTTTGTAGTAAAAGGCTTTATCATTTTTGCAGAACTTTTTTATAAACATGCGTATTGTTTTTTTGTAAAAAACGATAATGCTTTTTATTGACCTTTTGTAACCAATATTTAATCACGATAACACACCTATTATGAAAAAAACACTGGTAGTAATCGCTTATATGATGGCAGCGATGATCATTTTGATTATCCCCTATTCCTGTAAGCATGAGCATGAAAAGGTTCCCTGCGCTCCCGGATCTGTTAAATTAACACTCATCAAATCCGATGCGCATCTCAATCAGTCTGATGCCAGCATTACGGCAAGTACCACAGCAAGCGGAAGCTTTACGTACAGTTTAAATGGAGGAAGTTTTCAAACATCGGGTAATTTTACCAAATTAGTGGCAGGGCAATATACCGTTGTTATGAAAAATGAATACGGTTGCAGCGACACAGCAAAAATAGGGATAGGTACTATCGATCCTTGTTTAGGTAAGGCCATTACAATTAGTGTGACGAAGACAGACGCCACGTTAACTCAATCTAACGGAAGCGTTACAGCAGTTGCTTCGGGTGGTACCAACTTTACTTATAGTATAGATAATGCCAATTTCCAGGCATCTGGCACCTTCTCTAATTTAAAGGCGGGCAATTATACCATTACAGCAAAAAGTGCCGAAGGTTGTGTTGGTACAGTGCAGGTAGCTATTGGATCTATTGATCCCTGTGCCGGTGTTACCATAACAGTTACTACTACAAAAGTTGATCCCGCAACTGGTCAGTCAAATGGAAGTATTACTGCTACAGCAACCGGCGGTACCGGATTTACTTACAGCCTTAACAATGGGGCATTCCAAACCAGCGGCACCTTTAGTAACCTGGCAACAGGTAACTATACCATTACTGCCAAAAATTCCAATGGATGTACTGGTGTTACACAGGTTTCATTAGGTGCAACTAATCCCTGTGCCGGTGTTACCATTGGGGTTACGTTAACTAAAGTTGATCCTTCATTAAATCAATCTAATGGAAGCATCACCGCTACCGCAACTGGCGGTACCGGGTTTACTTATAGTTTAAATAACGGTGTGTTCCAGGCAAGCGGAGCTTTCAATAACCTTGCAGCCGGAACTTATACAGTTACTGCAAAATCTTCAGCAGGATGTATAGGCTCTAAACAAATAACACTAACCGGGGCTAATCCATGCAGCAGCGTTAATATTACTATCAGCAGTTCTGTGGTAAGTCTTTTGCCCTGCAGTACCCCGGCTAATAACGGCAGCATTACAGTTACAGCATCCGGTTCATCAGGATATATGTACAGCTTAAATAATGGTGCTTATCAATCATCAAATATCTTTAATAACCTTTCAGCAGCTTCGTACAGTATTGGTGTTAAAGATGCTAATGGTTGTACACAAACCGGAACAGCTGTAGTAGGTACACAGGCAGCAGGTCCATTGTTCGCCAATGTAAAAACACTGATCATGAGCCGTTGTGCCGGTTCGGGATGTCATACCAATGGTGGCAATTCTGCCGGATATAATTTCGATAATGAGTGTAATATTATTACCTACTGGTCGCAGATATATGATGCAACTGTAACCTATAAATTAAAGCAAATGCCTTTAGGAACATTATTTAATGCTACAGAAAAACAAACGATTACCGACTGGATTAATGCAGGACATGTGTATAATAAATAATGATTACCTGTGAAACACAAAGCCCCGCAATTGCGGGGCTTTGTTATTTTATAACTTCTTTTTTAATAAACAAAATCAAAAGTTTTACAAATAGATAGCATAAAGATTTTTTTTACTTAGACACCATTGCAATATGTTTCTCATTAATTTTAAGGATGCTTTATCCAACATTAGTAAGTACTGACGATGAACTTCACCAGATACTTCACCTGCAGCAATTATATTTAAGAGGGAACAACGATGCCACAGAAGAAAAAGAACAGGGTTTTGTAACGGTTCATCATTCTTTTGAATTACTATCTCAGCTGCATCAATTATCTCCCAGCATCATTGTAAAAAACGATGATAAAGTAGTTGCTTATGCTTTAACAATGGTAAATGAATGCAGGCCACTTATTCCTGTATTGATACCTATGTTTGAAATGTTTGATAAAATTAATTACAACGGCAAACTATTGCACGAGTATAAATTTTATGTAATGGGGCAAATTGGTGTGCATAAAGATTACCGTGGAAAAGGATTGGTTCAAATGTTATATGATAAGCATAAAGAAGTATACAGTCCGCAATACGATTTTATTGTTACAGAAATTGCCACCCGGAATACCCGCAGCATAAGAGCCCATGAGAAAATAGGCTTCAAAACTATTCATCACTTTACAGATGCAACAGACGATTGGGATATAGTATTGTGGGATTGGAAATGAATATCTCCAAATGACGGAAATTCTTTAAATTGTCACATTAATATATGCACATGAGAAAACTTACATTCACCACCACATTATTACTACTATTAAATACCATTACATCTTTTGGACAAACAGGTAACTTATCCGACAATAAACAATTCCTCATCAGCTCTATCAAAAAACATGAAAAAGAATTAATTGAGCTGAGTGATAAAGTTTGGGGCTTTGCTGAAATAGCCATGAAGGAAAAACAATCATCCAAAGTGCTGGCTGATTATGCAGAAGCACAGGGATTAAAAGTAGAAAGAGGTGTTGCTAAAATACCCACTGCTTTTATTGCCACTTATGGAACTGGAAAACCAATCATTGCCGTTATGGGAGAATTTGATGCATTGCCGGGCTTATCACAAAAAGCACAATACACCAAAGAACCTTTAAAAGAAGGTGCTCCCGGTCATGGTTGCGGACATAATATGTTTGGTGCTGCCAGTTTAGGTGCTGCAGTTGCTATAAAAGAATTGATCGCTGCAGGAAAAATAAAAGGTACTGTTCGTTTTTATGGCACTCCTGCCGAAGAAGACCGGGAAGGAAAAGTATGGATGGCCAAAGCTGGTTTGTTTGATGATGTGGATATCTGTTTTGACTGGCATCCTGCTGCTGAGAATAAAGCCAACATACAAAGTTCACAGGCGGTAACACATTATTATATTGAGTTTAAAGGTAAAAGTGCACATGCTGCTGCTGATCCATGGAATGGACGCAGTGCATTAGATGGTGCTGAGTTATTTAATGTGGGTATTAATTTTTTAAGAGAACATGTTAAGCCAACTGTACGAATTCACTATGTGTACAAAGCTGCCGGTAATGTTCCCAATGTAATTC
The DNA here is from genome assembly GCA_003963365.1 of Sphingobacteriales bacterium. Lineage (GTDB taxonomy): Bacteria > Bacteroidota > Bacteroidia > Chitinophagales > Chitinophagaceae > AWTP1-9. Next base: position 34,474 of record RXJG01000006.1, on the reverse strand, counting down.
CTGATACTGCCAGTGTGTGGTTATGGATAAGAGATTCCAAACGTACCGGTGTGGCCGATGTGGAGAAAAGAATGATGGATATTGCTAAAGGTGCCGGGTTGATGGCCGGTGTTCAATCAAAGGTTACCGTCATCAGTGGTTTGTATGAAATATTAGTGAATGAAACAGGTGCAAAAGCGATGCAGGCAAATATGGAAGCGATCGGCCCCATTACTTATACAAAAGAAGAAATTGATTTTGGCAATAACATAATGAAAGAATATGGCAAAGAACAATTGGGAATTGATGGTCATATATTTCCATTAGAGGCAACAAGACCCGATCCCGATGGCGGCTCAACTGATGTGGGCGATATTAGCTGGATTGTTCCTGAGGTTGGATTAACGGCTACTACTGCTCCGGCAAAATCGCCCTGGCATTCGTGGGTGGTGGTTGCCTGTGGTGGTATGAGTATTGGTCACAAGGGAATGCTGTTTGCATCTAAATCACTTGCTACTACTATGTGTGATATGTTTGAGAATGAACAGTTGAGAAAAGACATAAGAGCTGAGTTTGAAAAAAGACGGGGAACGGAAAGATGGAAAGCAATTTTGCCGGATGTAATGCCTCCAATAGAATAAGTTTATAATTTCAAAACGATAATTATTAAAACCACAAACAATAATGAGAAAATTATTCTTTATTCCCGTGCTGATGATGACAGTAAATGCCATGGCGCAGGACAAAGCAGTGCTGGATCAACAGGTAAAAGCAGTTTATCCAAAACTTATTGAATGGCGCAGGCATATTCATGAAAACCCTGAGTTAGGCAACCGTGAGTTTAAAACAGCAGAATATATTACCAGTCATTTAAAATCGTTAGGCTTAGAAGTAAAAACGGGTGTTGGTAAAACGGGTGTAGTTGGGATATTGGTAGGCGGCAAGCCGGGCCCCGTTGTAGCTTTAAGAGCAGATATGGATGCGTTGCCGGTGCCTGAGCGGGTGGATGTTCCATTCAAATCGAAAGTTACTGCTGATTATAACGGACAAACCGTTCCGGTAATGCATGCTTGCGGACATGATAGCCATGTAAGTATTTTAATGGGAACTGCTGAAGTGCTGAGTAAGATGAAAAAAGATATTGCAGGAACTGTGAAGTTTATCTTTCAGCCGGCTGAAGAAGGTCCGCCGGCAAATGAAGAAGGTGGTGCTCCATTAATGATCAAAGAAGGCGTAATGGATAATCCAAAAGTAGATGCAGTATTCGGATTGCATATTGCATCATCTGTTGAAATTGGAAAGTTGAAATATAAAAGCGGTTCCTTTATGGCTTCCAGCGATTGGTTTACCATTACAGTAAAAGGTAAAGGTTCGCATGGTTCTATGCCTTGGGGTGCAAAAGACCCTATTGCTATCGGGGCACAGATTGTAACTGGTTTACAAAATATTGTTAGCCGCCAGGAAGATTTAACCAAAGCTCCTGTGGTAATCACTGTTGGTAAGTTCCATAGCGGATTAAGAAGCAATATCATTCCTGAAGAAGCGGTACTTGAAGGAACTATAAGAACACTTGATCCTCAAATGCAAAAAGAAGTACATGAAAAAATAAAACTGACTGCACAAAAAATTGCCGAAGCATGGGGTGCTACTGCAGAAGTAACTATTGATACCAAAACACTGGTAACTTATAACAACCCTGATTTAGTAAAGATGATGATACCATCGCTGCAAAAAGCTGCTGGAGAAAATAATGTTTCCGAATCAACATGGACAACAGGTGCAGAAGACTTTTCGTATTTCGGAGAAAAAGCACCGGCTTTCTTTTTCAATTTAGGCGGAATGCCAAAAGGTGGTGATCCTAAAACAGCTCCTCCGCATCACACTCCTGATTTCTATATTGATGACAGTATGCTGGATGTAGGTGTAAAGGCTTTCTGTAATATTGTTTTTGATTATGCTAAACTGAAAGAAGCTGCTGGAAAGAAAACAAATTAAATAGCCTATTGCTGAATATTAGTGAAGGTCAGGATACGCTTCCTGGCCTTTATTTATTATAATTTCTTTCCCCAAAAATCAAACTGCCAATCCTTACCATATTACTCCCCTCTTCTATTGCTATTTTATAATCACCGCTCATACCCATGGAGAGAATGTTGAATGTTGAATGCTGAATGCTGAATGAATTGTATATTTTTTTCAAGTACCCGAACTCACTTCTCACCAAATTTATATCCTCACTAAAACTGGCCATTCCCATTAATCCAATCACCCTTACATTCTCCAATTCTGCTAATCCGTGTAATTCGCTTAATTCTTGTTTATCAAACCCAAACTTAGTTTCTTCCTTAGCAATATGTACTTGTAGCAAACAATCAATTACTCTGTTGTTCTTAGCTGCCTGTTTATTTATTTCCTGTAATAGTTTTAAACTGTCCACTCCATGAATTAAATGAACAAACGGGGCAATATACTTTACTTTATTACTCTGCAGATGACCAATAAAATGCCATCGGATATCGTTGGGCAGTAAAGGTTGTTTATCCACCAACTCCTGTACATAGTTTTCCCCAAAATCTCTTTGCCCCAGCTCATACAATGCTTTTATGTCTTCAACAGGTTTGGTTTTAGATACGGCAATTAATGTTGCTTTACCTTTTAGTTCGTTTATTATCTCCTGGTATTTCTCTATGTTTATAGCCATAATTTATTTTACGCCAAGACGCTAAGGTGCAAAGATAAACGCAAAGAAAAAGCCATCAGCAAAAAAGCTAATGGCTAAATATATTTCATCATCAAATCTTCAAATTTTCAAATCAGCAAATTACTTCAGTATTGACCGACTAATAACAATCCGCTGCACTTCACTGGTGCCTTCATATATCTGTGTGATTTTAGCATCTCTCATTAAACGTTCTACATGGTATTCTTTTACAAAACCGTAACCACCATGAATCTGCACTGCCTCGGTCGCCGTCCACATAGCCGTTTCACTGGCATACACTTTTGCCATAGATGAACTTAATGTATAATCAAGACCGTTATCTTTTTCCCAGGCTGAACGCAGGCATAACAATCTTGCAGCTTCAATCCTTGTAGCCATATCCGCCAGCTTAAAAGCAATGATCTGGTGATTCATAATCTCCGTACCAAATGCTTTCCGTTGTTTACTGTAAGCCTTCGCCAGTTCATAAGCACCACTGGCAATACCCAATGCCTGCGAAGCAATACCAATTCTTCCGCCAGCCAAAGTTTTCATGGCAAAGGTGAAACCAAAACCATCCGCTCCTATCCTGTTTTCCTTTGGCACTTTTACATCATTGAATAATATACTGTGTGTATCGCTACCACGAATTCCCAGTTTATTTTCTTTAGCTCCAACCGAAACGCCGGGCCAGTTCTTTTCCACAATAAATACATTTATGCCACGACTACCTTTAGCCGGATCTGTTTGTGCAATTACCAAATAAACAGAAGCTGAATTACCATTGGTAATCCAGTTTTTAGTTCCATTCAATAGGTAATAATCACCTTTGTCTTCAGCGGTAGTTTTTTGTGAAGTAGCATCACTACCAGCTTCAGGTTCACTTAATAAGAAAGCACCAATATATAGCTCTCCATCTTTCTTCCCCTGTGCTAAAGGCGTTAAATATTTTTGTTTTTGTTCTTCCGTGCAAAACTCCTGCAAACCATAACAAACCAGGCTATTGTTCACACTCATACACACACTCACACTGGCATCTACTTTACTTATTTCTTCCATGGCCAATACATAACTCACCGTGTCCATTCCGGCACCGCCATATTCCGGTTTTACCATCATACCCATAAAACCAAGGTCGGCCAGTTTCATAATTTGTTCTTTGGGAAATTGTTGTTTCTCGTCCCTTTCAATTACACCGGGCAAACATTCCGTTTGTGCAAAATCCCTGGCGGCTTTTTGAATCATCAAATGTTCTTCGGAGAGTTGAAAATGCATAACCAATCTTTTAAAGTGCCGCAAAAATAATTCAAAAGAATTAAAGACTAACGGGTGTTTGGATATTTATTTTGGGCCGGAGGTTAGTGCTACTATTAAGCGGCAGTTGCGTCGCACTCTTGTACGTTTGGTAATGTTATTCAGCATTCGCTGTAAATTATAATATTCAACATGAATTGCCAGCCTCGTTTTAATACATAGCTCAATCACCATGCGTTCCTACGGAACGCTTCTCATTGATTGATTTTTTTTCTACCCACCATACGTCCCTACGGGACGAAATTCATGCTCCGTCGGAGCATCTCGTGGGTAGCCCAATGTCATGTAGGTATTTTCGTTCCATAGGAACGTTTCGTGTGTAGCCCAATGTGATGTAGGTGTTTTCGTTCCATAGGAACGTTTTGTGGGTAGCCTAATGTGATGTAGGTGTTTTCGTTCCATAGGAACGTTTCGTGTGTAGCCCAATGTGATGTAGGTATTTTCGTTCCATAGGAACGTTTCGTGGGTAGCCCAATGTGATGTAGGTATTTTCGTTCCATAGGAACGTTTCGTGGGTAGCCTAATGTGATGTAGGTGTTTTCGTTCCATAGGAACGTTTCGTGGGTAGCACCGTGATTGGGAAATAATTTCGTTCCGTAGGAATGATTGGTGGTTCGGTATCGATTGTGAAGAATTTATTCATTTCGCAAACATCTACCCGATTTGTTTTAATTTTAATGAAACCAAAATCAATTAAATCTTGTCATCATGCCCAATACATACACCCAACTCCATATTCAATTTGTATTCGCTGTTAAATACCGGGTAGCATTAATTCATCCAGATTGGAAAGAACGGTTACATCAATACATTACAGGCATCATTCAACAAAATGAACACAAATTATTACAGATTAACAGCATGCCCGACCATATTCATATTTTCATAGGCATGCGGCCTAATCAATCTATCTCTTCCCTGGTTCAAAATATAAAATCAGAGAGTACCAAATGGATTAAAGAAAATGGTTTTTGTAAATCTCCTTTCACCTGGCAGGAAGGTTATGGCGCTTTCTCCTATTCCAAATCACATGTACCAAATGTTATTCACTACATTCAAAACCAGGAACAGCATCATCAAAAGAAAACATTTCTCGAAGAGTATGTAGAGTTTTTAAAAGCGTTTGAAATTGATTATGATGAAAAATATATTTTCAAAGAGCTGGAATAAATATTTTAGTATATTTAATGATGTTTAAATTCAAATCCTTATTTCATTTATTATTTTATTTCATCTCCTTCATTTTTTCTTCATGTGCTCAGGATGTAAAAAATCAAAATGTACGAATTAATCTAAAAGCAAAACAGCTTAATGACAGTGCTGTACAATTTGTCATTAATACCAATGACTATGAGAAAGCGATTACGTTGCTGGATAAATCAATAAAAATCGATACGGGTTATATCACTGCATATAGTAACAAACTCAGTTTTCAAGTTGCATTAAAAAAATACAAAGAAGCAATAGAAACAGGAAAAGCGTTAATTCGCCTGCAACCAAATGGTATCGAATTTTGCTTTACAGAGGGACTTTTATATGAGTTGACTGCAGATACATCCAAGGCCTTTGAATATTATAAACATTCACTGACAATCACCAATAAAGTGTTAGACACTATAACTGATTCAAATGTAAAAAGAGATTACATTTTACTGAATAAAGCAATGATACTGTCATTTCTTAACAGGCAGCAGGAAGCGTCTGTGATTTATAATGAACTTTATACTCATGCAAAAGATTCCATTTTCAAAGAAATTATTTTGGACGTGATGAATAAACCAAAGAACCAGTTAATTAAGGAGTTTTTTGAAGGAACTGCTTCCTCGATTTCTACCAAACCACAGTAAATTATTCAACTTAGCTCTCCTTTCAATAACTTGCTCAAATGAAAGCCGCATACTACGAATCATTCAAAGGCCCGGTTAATATAACTCAACTACCCGACCCCACTCCTGCTGCCAATGAAGTAATCATACAGGTGAAAGCAACTGGTTTATGCCGCAGCGACTGGCACGGCTGGCAGGGGCATGATTCAGATATTCATTTACCACATGTGCCCGGTCATGAATTGGCTGGTGTAATTGCAGCAATTGGCAATGCTGTTCGTAAATGGAAAATTGGTGACAGGGTTACGGTTCCTTTTTGTATTGGTTGTGGTACATGTGTGCAATGCACCAATGGTCAGCAACAGATATGCGATAACTATTATCAACCCGGTTTCACCGGCTGGGGTTCATTTGCTGAATACGTCCGTATTCCACATGCGGATGGTAATTTGGTTCGTCTGCCTGACTCAATGGATTTTACAACGGCCGCCGTTTTGGGTTGCCGGTTTATTACGGCATGGAGAGGTGTAACAACACAAGGTGCTTTAAAAGCCGGTGACTTTATTGCCATACATGGTTGTGGCGGTGTGGGATTATCTGCTATTATGATTGCCGCCACAGCCGGTGCTATTCCTATTGCGGTTGATATTGATGAAAGTAAATTAGCATTTGCCAAAACCATTGGTGCGGCATATACTATCAACGCCAAAAATGTTTCAAATGTTCCTGAAGCCATACAAACATTAACAAAAGGTGGTGCTCATGTTTCTGTAGATGCATTGGGCAGCAAAGAAACATGCAGCAATTCTATTCGCTGTTTGCGCAAACAGGGAAAACATATTCAATTGGGGTTAATGGCTGGTTCCGAATCAAATCCTCCACTGCCGATGCATGAAGTAATCGCCAAAGAATTACAGATCATCGGGAGTCATGGTATGCAGGCACATCAATATCCAACAATGATGGAATGGATTGTATCCGGTAAAATGAACCCGGATAAACTATTGGGAAAAATTATTACGCTGGAAGATAGCTGTAAAGAATTAACTGACCTCAACAGCTTTCGCAATACAGGTGTTACGGTAATTAAGATAGATTGAGTGTTTTTATTTTAATTGTATTAATGCAAATCTACTATCACCTCCACTTTCTTTAGTAATAGAAAATTCATCTCCACCTGTCATCCAGTTGAAATGTCCTGCTTTCATCACCCGGTAATCAACTTTGTTCTTACAGGATATGTTTACCAAAGCATCTCCTATGCTTATCAATAAATACCCAGTTGTTGTTGCAGGTAATGTGATTTTTTCTCCTTTTTTTAATTGAAGCTGATAAATATTTGCCAATGGTTTGTTGTCTAATAGTTTTAATGATAACGCGGTAAGTAATTGTTGTTGCCCGGAAGGGTTACCAGCTATCAACTCAATATCCATTACATGATACGATGTACTGTCATCATTCCATACCCGGTGCCATCTTGGTGTTGACAGTTCATCATAACTAATACTGCCAACAACTGAAAACTCACTTTTGCCCGGTTGCTGGTCTTTTAACTGGGAGCCAACAAGCGTTCTTGTAAAATTGATAAATACCGAAGGAGTATTATGCAAATGATATAATGTGGTATCTCCCGGTAAAAAATGAACATCCAGGATGCGTACATAATTATTTTCAAAAATATTGTGGTGTCTTGGTTCGTTTTTAACCGGCAGTTGCGCAGTAGCAGGTATAGTACTGACCAGTATCAACAACAGGGAAAATATTTTTTGCATTTCTTATCTTTTATGTTCGTTATAAATTTAGTATTGTTTTATCTAATTAGCCAGCCAGATAAATATGCCAGGCAAAATAAATGTTTATTGTAGCTTTGATATTTAATGCTAACAGAATGGCTCAATTTAAAATAATTACCGCAGATAGCATCCAAATAAAATTCAACTTGTATTCAAAAGATGCTCCCATCACCTGTAAAGCCTTCATTCAACTCCTGCCTTTTACTAAAACATTTTTTCATGCCCGTGTATCCGGACAAGAAATATGGACAGATGATTTAACCCCGCTTTATATTATACAGGAGAATGCTTCTGTGTTTACTCAACCCGGCGAAGTAGTATTAGGCCCTGCTGCACCTGCACGGGTTAAAACGGTTAACTGTCTTGGTATTTATTATGGTGAAGGTAAAGGACTGGATGCAGCTAACATCTTTGCCAAAGTTGCTGAAGAAGATGCAGAAAAATTAAAACAACTCGGTAACCAGGTATGGCGAAAGGGAGAAACGTCATTAACTTTCAGTATAATTGATTAATCTTAAAGTTTTATTTAAACAGAAGTATATATGCGATTGATTAGCAAACCAACCAGCGGCATTCCTGATTTTTACCAGCATTATATGGACAAAGTTCCCGATGATGGACTACTCCTTCAGCATCTTGATGAGATAATGCAGGAAACAAATTCAATCATAAGTTCTCTTTCAGAAGATAAATTACTGTTTCGTTATGCTGCCGGAAAATGGACGATCAAAGACTTAATGCTTCATTTGGCTGATTGTGAAAGAGTAATCATTTACCGGGCCATGCGTTTTAGCCGTGGTGATAAAACCGATTTGCCGGGCTTTGATGAAGGATTGTTTGTTGATGCTGCCCATGCCAATGATAAACCAATAACAGCAATAATGGAGCAGTTGAACGCTTACCGAACGGCCAGCATATTATTTATTAAAAGTTTATCAGATGCTGAATTAGATAATGGCGGTACTGCCAACGGTTATCCTATTACGGCAAGATTGCTGGTGAATCATTTATATGGTCATCACCAACATCACCTTGATATAATTAAAGAACGTTACTTATAGTTTTGCCAACCAATAATTAATAGCTGGTACTCGTAACTGCTATTTTGCCCCGATATATTTCAGCAACATACAAAAAGCATATTGTCCCTTTTGCAAATCTGATACCCGCATAAATTCATTATGTGAATGATAGTTCTCATCTTCCTGCAAAAAACCAAATGAATAGATGGGCAGGTTCAGCAGATTTTTAAAATGAGCACAGGCGGCATTGCTGCCACCAGTTCCCATCAGCAAAGGTTCTTTGCCATATAATTTTGTAAGCACCCGGTAAGCAGCCCTGAAAGATTGAGTGTTGGTGGAGAATTGAGCAGCTTCATTGGCAAAGCCACCTAAATCTTTATACGTAATGGTTGATCCTTGGGGTGTATGCAGGGCAATATGCTTTTTAATCAATTCAATTATCTCTCCACTTTTTTGATCAGCCACCAGCCGGCACATCAGTCTGCAATGTGCAGAACCGGGAACGATATTCAGGAAACCATCATCCGCAGTGTAACCACTCCATACACCGGTAACATCCAGTGTGGGGCGATACCATACTCTTTCTAATGATGTGTAACCTTTTTCACCTTTCCACAATTTGGCCCCGTTCTCCGTCAATTCCTTTTGTTCATCATAAGGTGCGTTGGCTGCCATGGTTTTTTCTTCATCTGTCATGGGTAATACTTTATCATAAAAACCTTCTACTGCCACTTTACCATCCGCATCATGAAAGGAAGCGATCAACTGTGCCATGGCCTGTGATGCATTAATGAGTTTTCCTCCAAATACACCGGAATGCAAATCACGGTTGGCAGTTGTTAATGTAAATTCCATCGTTGCTCCTCCCCTTACACTCAAAATCATTTCAGGTTCCGTATCACTTTTTTGAAAAGCATCCACACTATAGGCATAATCTGCTTTTAATAAATCTTTATTCGCCATTATAAATTTGGGAAGATTAGGGCTGCCCACTTCTTCCTCTCCCTCAAATAAAAATTTCACATTCACCGGTAACTTATCTTCTTTCTTCAGCATCGCTTCTATCGCCCATATGGCTGTTACAATCCCTCCTTTGTCATCTGCTGCACCACGGCCATAAATTCTTCCATTCATTTCTTTTGGAACAAAAGGATTACTCACCCATAATGCTTCCTGTACCGGCTGCACATCATAATGACCATAAATAAGAACTGTTGGCTTTCCTGCAACTTTATTCCATTCTGCAAATACCACCGGGTGTCCGTCAGTTGGTAAAACTTTTGCATTAAACATTCCTGTTTTTTGCAACTTATTACTCAGGAACTCAGCGCAGCGTTGCATAGCTGCTTTATTGGCTGCCAGTGAAGATATACTGGGTATAGATACAAAATCAATAAATTCTTTTACATGTACCGGCATATTATCGTCAATATACTTTTTATACCTACTGATATCCATACTATCACCAACTGGTTTAGTTTTACTAAATGCTTCAGCATAATATGAATGAAATAATAAAATAAACATTGTAAGAGGTAAGAAGAATAATTGTTTCATCCTGTTGAATATTTTGTTCAAGATATTAAAATAATCCCGAGATACTGCCAGCTTTTTCTAAACGAATACCCGGACAATTTTTTCACTATACATAATTTTTAAAATATCCTTCTGTAAAAGAAAACAGCTCAACTTTGTACATCTTTTTTTTGGGGTGATAAGGTATTTGCCATATTTATAATATTCCATTCATTAATTAGTAGGTAAACGGGTTTTTAACTGTTGATATTTCCACCGAACTGTGTAAAGCTGCCCGGGCAGATTATTTAGAAGGATTGCCTACTCAGCGGTATGCCTTCAATACAAAACCGGCACAAACTTTTGTTTTGCCGGTTTTATATTTTTAAAAATAAGGTTAATTACGAAATTACACTATCTCATCTTTTACACATTGCTTTATTACGGTAGGAACTTTATCTTCCTCTGCTTCAATCGACTCTGTTCCGGCAGCTGTTTTACGGGTAATGCGGTACCTGAAATTATCCCTGTTGAGACTTTCCCCGCTATTTTTATGCAATTCAAATAACGCTTCAATTATTTTTTTGTCCTCATCAGAAATTTTAGCCAGGTCAACTTCACCCACACTTCGCAAATGCGACATGTTGCCACCAAAACCACCAATGCCTCCTAATCGTTCAACCTTTAATTTTGACATTATTTATTTTTTTACAGACCTACATCCAGCCATGCTTTATCCACAGCTTTTTTAATGGCCGGCCTGGTACGGAAAAGGCTGCCGGCTACACTACGTGTTCTGTTGGCAAACTGTTTCATCGTCATATTAGGACTTGGTCCAAAACCTGTTACCGACTTATACCAAATTTTACCCAATATGATCCAGCTTTTACCTCCAATGGCCATTGCCGCTTTATAAAATGCAAAATTAGGAATTCCACTGCTGGAATGGGGATCCATGCCATTACGATATTGCGAAAAGTTTGTTGGCTGGGGCGAAAGGCAATGACTGGCGGCAGGATTAGAAAGGTCACGTAAACAAGTATATCCCCTGCTTATGGCACCCGGCCCCATAATTTCCTTTCCAATAAGCCAATCGGCATGAGCTACATCCTGACCGGCTTCCCATTGACGAAACATGCTGCCAAATACATCAGAAATACTTTCGTTTAACCCACCGGGCTCATCATGATAAGCCAACCCAAGTGTATGTTGTGTTACTCCATGCGTAATTTCGTGCCCAACAACATCATCACTTTTTGTAAAGTCAACAAAAATATTTCCGTCACCATCCCCGTAAGTCATCTGGTCACCATTCCAGAATGCGTTATTATATTTAACACTGTAATGAATGGAAGAAATTAATGCCATACCCGCATTGTCAATTGAATTACGGCCAAATACGGTTTTGTAAAACTGGGCCAGGGAAGTTGTTTCTTTAAATGTTCTTTTAGAGGTTGGATCGGTTGATGAACCCGGGTTGGATATTGGCGTACCCGGAAGCGTAGTGTGTTGCTTGCAGTCAAATACTGAAACTACCGGTGCTTTTGAAGGAACTTTTGTTAAACCGCTCGGCAGCATCTTTTGGGCAGAAGCTGTAACCAGCGATTTCACTTCCCGGGCTTTACGCCATTCCGTTTCAAACCGGGCAGCGTCAGCAAACCCCTTCCTGGCTTTGGCTGAAAGTTTTTTATCCTTCGAAAACTTTTTAAGTATTTTAACCGGGATAATAAAGCAATGACATTCACCATGGTGATGTGTACAATGGTTTGTTTCTTTTTCCATAAAAAAAGTTTTTGGTTGCCTACTCTGTTACCGGATTTTCGGCTTAATTCCGACTATGGTAATGAATCTGATAAATATGCGTTGATACAGGGTATTTGAATTAAAATACCTTATAAAGGCAGGTTATGAATGATTAAAAAAACTTAGTCAAACTTAAGATTAAGACTGGCGGAAGTCAATAGTTAAAACACCTTTTTTGTGGCAGTATTTTAACCCGCAGTAAATGTATTGAGGGCATTATTTATTACAGTTATTGAGGCAACTTGTATTTCATTCAGCCCGGCTGTAATTATAAATCATCTGCCCCTACCCGGTTTTTTATTATCGTTTCAAAAAGGAAAGGCGCAGGTAAAATTGTACGTGGAGTAACAGGTATAAATCAGGCTGAATCGGCATATTTTAAAACCCAGTCCCCGGTGATTGAACCAGCAGGCTGATCTTTGATTTCTTACAGGAGCTAAAAACAATCAGCGTAAATAAAATAGTGTTGAAAACTTCTGCCGGAAATAACTTTCTCATGTTATCTGTTTGTAAGAATCTGGCAGCGATATAAATTAAACCGTTGCCTCAGTTTGTACCGTTTATTGCATAGATATTTCCTACTCCAACTTCTCCGTTTTCCAATTCAAACTTTGCCAGTATTCGTTGGTAACCATCTCCTTCAAATTCATCTAAATATGACCAATGGTCAACTAATTCGTTAGAAAAAAGAATGTATGCTTCAATATTCACTTGCTCATCAACATTAGAATGCTTAAATCCATAGTAGCCCAATTCAGCACCCCAGCCTTCTTTTACTAATTTCCCTTTTACAATTCCTTTTAGCCACTCTCCTTTGATGTGTTCAATTTTTGAATGATTAGGTTTGCCTGGTGCAAGTGTTCCGTAGAGGATAATTGACTGTCCTGGTTTAAATTTCTCAATAAAATCCTTTTCAGCTTCTGTCAAATCTTTACTGTCAAGTTTGTCCACACTAACACCGTTCGATGTTATTTTTTTATTTAGCTCTTTAATTATTTTATCTAAGTCCATATCGTGTTTATATTTTGTTTACTCCCCAACGTCTCCTGTAGGCTATATGGACCTTGCCTGGAATAAAATTCAACCACATCAATTTAATGCTCCCCCTCCCGCAGGTAATTTTTTGTCCGTAGTTCATCTTCATCATCCATATCGCCGGCTTTAATTACCTTTTTCCAGTCGGCATAACGTCCAAACTTTTTTAAAGCGAGTTTGGGGTCAAAAACATCGGTTGAAGGATACACATGCTGATAGGGAGTAAAGTCGGGCTTGCTGGTAAAAAAATCCCGGAGGCTGGAAGCCGTGGCATCGTATTGATTTACATAAGGCGTGTTGGTGAGGTTATAAATCATTTTTAAAATAGAACCAAAGTTGGCATGTGTATGGGAGGTGTAACCCTTTTTTACATAAGGGCCGGCCAGCATTAAAATGCTGCGGTGTGCATCTACATGGTCCACTCCGCCCTGCGGATCATCTTCCGTAACAATCACCAGCATATTTTTCCAGTAAGGCGTATGCGACAAAAACTGCAGTATGCCACCCAGTGCAAGGTCGTTGTCGGCAACAAATGAATGATAAAAAGGATATCCATCTTCCGGTCTTGCGTCGGAAGTATGATCATTGGGCAACTGAATGGTGACCACCGAAGGCATCTTTTGTTTTCCTTTCAGCCACATCTTTGTAAACTCGGATACAAACTGGTTAAGCCTGAACTGATCGGGAATATGCGTATTAAAACCAGCATAGTTATGACTGGTGCGGGGAAACAGCGCTTTTTGTATGGGCACAATTACGCCATGCCCCGATCCTGTGGCCGTATCTTTCCACGATTCCCGGTTATGCGCTGTTTCATTGGCTTCGCCAAAATTATAAAACGGCACTTTAGAACGTTCCAGTGCTTCCCAAAGCCCTCCCCGTTCGGCATAATCTTCCGGATCCATACTGCCCGTGCTGCCGGGAAAACGACGCCCCGGTGCTTTTGAAAAATACATAGCTGTTTTATCCGTATTAGAATTGGTCTCCACCCATTCGTTGGGTATCACACCCATCATCCAGTGATGACCGTGAATGGAGGCATCACTGTCGCAGTAAAAATTATCAGAAAAAGCAAATTGCTTTGCCAGCTTAATATGGTTAGGCGCAATATTCATGTGCACCAGTGTTTTGTCTTTTGCATGCAGCGTAACATTCATTCCAAATCTTGCCAGGCTTGAATCGCCATTGCCGCTGGTTAACTGACCAAATACTTCATCATAGGTTCTGTTTTCTTTGGTGATATATACAATGTATTTAATGGGGCTTTGCCGGATGCCGGGCAGTGCCGGAAGTGGGTTCTCCGGTTCATCCATCTCCGGTTGTGATGTAAAAGTGTTTTGCAGACAGGCGCTGGTCATAGCCGCAAGCGTTGCATCGCCGGGCAGTTCAACTTTTTGAAAAGTACCAAGCTGTATATCGCCAATATAGGTACCCTGCACAGGTGCCACAAAATTTTTTCCGCCATTTGGCCCGGCTCCTAATCCACGGCAGGAGCTGATGTAAAGAAATTTTTCATCCGGTGAAAGTTTGACTCTGGTGGGGCCCCATCCTGCCGGTATCAGTCCCTTTGTTTTTTGCGTAGCCACATCAATAACGGCTACTGCATTAAAACCAAGCAGGGCCACATACAATGTTTTTTCATCGGCGCTCAGGGTAATACCAAACGGAAGATAACCCCTGTATTTGTCAATGGCCGCATGGGTTTTGATGGATATGTGGCCTGTTATTTTATGCGCACGGTAATCTATAACTGAAATGTTATCGTTACTGGCGTTGGTTACATAGGCATACCGGCTCCCAACGGCAAGGGAATTGGGACTGGCGCCGCCCACCACTTCCGCTCCTTCAATCATCTGCCCCAGTAAAAAACCGGGTTTATAACGGTCGGTCACTTTATTATTGCTGAGGTCAATGGCATATACGCTCATGGCCTCCGGTGCATTGGGACTGCCAAGACCCGGAACAAAACGCCCGTTCCATTTAACCCCGTTAATGGATTGCGGCGTGTTGTTGCCATAAGGATGCCAGGGAAGCAGCATGTCTTCGTAATTATCTTTGGTAATGTCGGGCATCAACGGGTAAGCATACATACCCACATTGGCCACAAAGGCGAAATGGTGATCCGGGGAAAGTGAAAGACCAAAGGGCAATCTTCCTGTGGGTACAGAAGCGGTTATTTTACGGGTGCTGAGATCAATACGCACCATGCGGTAATTGGCCTGGTCAAGCACCAGCAGTTCATTTGCCGAAGGATTGTAAACAATATCGGAAGTAAAGCTGTCGCCGTATTCCGTGCCGTTGACTGTTCCGTTCAAACTGATGGAATCAAGGCGTTTAAACTGGTCAATATCATATTCAATTACGCAGCCGGCATCACCGCCGCTTAAATACACCACATTATTTTGTTTTGCAAAAGCTACACCCAGCAACGAACCATGGGCCAGTGGCGATGGTATGGAATTTTTATAAGCCGACAGCACATACTCCTGCCGGTCTGCGCCGGGTGCATCACCAATCCAGCCCACCATTTGTGAGTGTAGGGTTTGATTGTCGATCACCGTGAACACACCGTTGTGAAGCGTAACGGTTTTACTGCCGTCGGGAGAAACAGCCATACCAAATGGATCATGTGCAATTTGAACAGTGTTGCCCGCCGGCTGCAGGTATCTGCCGCTTGGCAATACCGACACGCCTTCTTTATTGATTTTGGTGAATTCGTTTTTGCCCGGCACGGATAACACCTGTACTTTTTTTTGTGCCTGCACCAGCATAGAGCAAAACAAAGCAGCGATAACCGGTATGGCATTTTTTATTTTATGCATCATCATACAATTTATAATGGCAAATATTACGGAAAGAGAAGGGATATGTGAACTGGTGAGGTAAAATGTAATGAAATGATAATAGGTGATTGGGAATTTTATATTCGTCCAGCCCCGAGCCGAACTACAGCAGAATTATTCCAAAAGCTTTCGGGACTGATTGCTACAATATCAAGCCACGTGTTGTATGCTGTTTTATTTGTCAAACTTTGAGTTCTTTACAATGTCCAGAAACTTTTTTCCAACGGTTTCGTCAGTGTAAGAAATATTTATGCTAAAATCATAATTATCATGTTTTCGGTAAAACCAATACGTGTTCATTGTCAAGTTCCGTTGTGGGTAAATAGTCTTGATGTAGAATTTCTCAAAAGTCAAACCGTCAATTGTCTCTGTAGAAGATGCCGTGTCAGCAACTTCTAAATTTGGTCCTTGTTGTTTGAACAAATCCATCATCATGAGTTTGGATGCGGCATAGGATTCTTGCCAATTATCAAACATTGAACTGTCGTAGGGATTGAGAGTGCTACCGAAAATATTGAATTGGCCTTGTCGGATTGTAAACAAAGGTTTTAATTGTTTAAATTCTTCGTCTGTGACACCATAGGCTTTATTCATAGCGTTGACTGCCTTTTGTCGAATAGTGTCAAACTGGGCAGCGTTTAAGAAATTGGCATCAGTCGGAATAAACAAAGTCCAACCAACTTCCCGAATTTTCAACTCTTTTGTCGGTGTCTGTCCCTTACTACCGAAAAATGTCAGTAAAATAATTATAGTTACAGTTAGTCTCATAAAAAATATCATATAGCACGTAAATGTATGATGTAAAAATTAGCCCTGTTTTTCACCAACGTCTCCCACTAGCCGTGTGAGCAGGCCGGGGACGTTGCTGGGAATAAAGTACCACAATGCAAACAGCCGAAGTTTGAATGTCCGCCCTCCTTGCACAAAACCACATGTTGTGCGTTCGTACTTTTGGTGTCAACCTAAAACACTTTTATTTTGTTTTGTGAGCTTCCATGTCAATTTCAATTAGTTGACCATGTAAAGCAAGTCCTTTTACTTCAAGCCAGGTTCCTGTTGGAAATTGTTTTTTGTAAATAGAATTTCTATACCCTGAAACTTTTATAAAATCGTCCATGTTAGTCGTGTAAACATTTTCTGCAAAAACATCATCAAATGTGTAGCCATAATGCTTTAGTATTTTTTCCAAGTCACTATAACAATTTTTCATTTGCAGTTCCATGTTGCCTTGTCCAATAATAACGCCAGAGTCTGTCATACTAACTGCTCCTGAAATTTTGAGATCGTCACCAATTTTGACTGCATGGGTATAGCCATAATCTTTTTCAAGTTTTGGTCGCAGGTTAAAATATTCAGGTGTGTCAGGGGATGTTGCTTTTAGATCCTTGTCCACAGTTGTTTTGGATGTGTCAGCATTATTGCAACTGCTGAAAATTGATAAGCATAACAAAAGGCTTGAGGAAAAAACAGAAATCTTTGTCATAATTGTTATTTGTTTTAGTGATTTAAAATTTTAGGGTCACATAGTATAACGTACAGAGTTCGGGTATTTGCTAAGGCGGGGAATTCATTAATTGTCCAGCCCGGTATCCCGATAGCAATTAAGACCCATTTGAAAATATTATTCTGAAGTTAAGAACTAAAGCTGAATAAATAAATGTTGGATGAGACAAAAGCTGAACAGAATTATTGTTGCTTTTAATGGAAAACTTTGTCAAAGCCAACTGCTACAAAGTAAGCTGCTGCTGCTGCTATAAGCCCAATAGCAGTAACTTTTATAGCTCCATTAAGTGGTGGCTGCCCTGTTATTTTACTTTTAAAATAACCAAATATAAAAAGGCAAATGGTGGTTATGATTACTGAAAATATTAAACCTTCTTTTGGCGTTGCTGTAAAGAAATATGCTGTTAAAGGCAGTAAGCCACCAACTAAATACGCAAGCCCAATAGTAAGTGCAGAATTTCTTGCCCTTTGTGGATTGGGTTCTTCTAAACCTAATTCAAATTTCATCATAAAGTTTACCCATTTTGTTTTGTCTCTGGCGAGTTGGTTCGCTAAAAGTATTTGCCCTGCTTCATCAATTCCATATTCTGCAAACACTTGTTTTACTTCTGCTATTTCTTTTCCTCTTTCTTTATCTGCTTCATCATACTCCCTTTTTAATTCGCTTTGGTAATGTTCCTGTTCTGTTTTGCCTGCAAGGTATCCGCCTAAGCCCATTGCAATGCAGCCGGCAACAATCTCTGCAATACCTGCAGTAATAACAATTGTATTGCTGCTTACTGCACCGCTCAATCCTGCTGCTAATGCAAAAGGCACCGTTAATCCATCGCTCATGCCTATCACGATGTCGGTTAAAAAATCAGAGCTTTTTAAATGCTTTTCTGTGTGTGTCATTTTAGTAGTATTAATTAGATTAAAAAAAGACCGGGCCAACTACCCGGTCTCGTACACCTAACTCTTAACCAACAAAACCTGGTTATCTTCTTAAAGTAAAAACTGGTATTTTCGTTTCGCTGCCCCGATATACTCTTACATTAGTAATTGTAGTATCTTTATAAGGAGATACAGCATCGTAATAAATTGAATACACCCCATCCTTTAACCCGGTAATCTTATATTCACCGTCATCTTCAAATGGTGTAGCATAAGCGGTGTCTGTACTGTTAAAAGCCTTTATCAACGGCCTTGCTTCTTTTGGAAAAACCTTTCCTTCAATCTTTCCGGTATTATTGTGTGAATATGCCTTTAGTTCTCCTTTCAGGCAATATGCCCCGTTCTCTTTTTTGATAGACTTAGTAACATCAAAATCAATATGAACCTGAACTTGTCCGCCTGGTAAAGTATCTATTGTATTAGCCCCCAGCTTTGCATAAACATAAGGTCTGTTCTCACATAAAAAAAGCGGGTATGAATGAGTGCTGTCTGTCCATACAGCATTATTTGTTCCTAAAGTAAATCTCACTTTTGTTAAACGGCCGTGCCATACATAACCACTTGCAAGTAATGTATCCACTCCGTTTCTTAACCTAAGCAGGTCGTAAATTCCGGCATTAACTGATAAGGTATCCCACTGCCCGTAACTGTCATGGCTAATGTGGTCGTCATCTCGGTCTTCGTCATTTTCATGATGCGGATTTACAACAGACCCTGTATCAACCTTCACTTCCACATAGCGAATGTCAACCAGTACTTTTGAAAAGTTGTACGAAGGGTCGTCATTCAAATAAAGAGAAACCTTTTGGTTTACTGCCGGGTTTTCATTTTTTATACTACTATTTTTCTGGCAACTAACAAATGAAATTACAACAACAGCAACCACCGACAGGAAAATTGCAGCTGCGTAATGTTTTAAAATACTATAAGATTTCATAAAGAAATAAATTTTGAGTGTTAGATTATTATTAAAACCCTGCACACTGGTATCTAAACCAAAGTGCAGGGGTTACTGTCATAGTTTTTATAGGGAAGTTATTTTAATGAATTTCTCTGAACTTGTCATTGAAATCCCGCAACGGGCAGGAGCCGTGTTTTCATAAGTGTTGCCGCAGGTTGAGCATACATAAAAAACTGATGGCAGAGATTTTACGGTATTATGCTGCAAAGCCGCCAATGCATTCTCATACATTACTTTGTGTTTTTTTTCTGTTTTGTAGGCATAGGTTAAACTCATTACAGCTATTTGGTTACCGGTTTCATTTGCTATAGTTAAAAAATCAGGGTACATAGTAGTTACTTCATAAGTTTCTCCTTTAATAGCATCTTCCAGGTTTTCTTTGGTTGATTTTACCGTGAATTCAGGTTTTATTACCGGAACTGAAATGCCAGATTCCTGTAATACAGCTTTATGATTGTTGGCATGAATATTTTCTGATGTTGATGCCGCTTTATAAAGTAATGCAATTTCATGATAACCTTCCTGCTCTGCTTTCTTTGAATAAGCTGCGTACTTTGCACTGGCAGTTGTTTCTCCTTTAAAAGCAGCCTGCAGGTTTTCAATTGTTTTTGCTTTGGCATCAATGGCAGTTTTTTCATTAACACCAGCTTGTTTTGCAATTAACATTTTTTCAGCGGCTTCATTTTTTAAGGCAGGTGATTTCATAGAAGTATTTGCATCTGCACTACTGCATGATGTAAGAAAGAAACTTCCGGCTGTTAATACTGTAACAGAGATAATTAATAGCTTTTTCATTGTATTTTTTTAATTGGTTTGAAATAATTACAAAACAAAAATGCTATTGCTGCCCTTTATTATGCCTTTGTTCTTTCTTAAGATTGGCTAAAGATTATGCAGGAAATTTCAAAGAGAAGGTAGTTTTGCCGGAAATGCTGTTAACAGAAACTGTAATGTTTTGGAGATCTGCCAGTTTTTTTACTATGGCAAGCCCTAAACCGCTTCCCTGAACAAGCGAACTTCTTGAATCATCGGTACGATAAAATCTGTCAAACAAAAGCGGCACTTGTACCTGGCTGATACCGCCACCATCATTTGTGATAGAAAATATTTTATCAGTGTCACTCCAGTTGCAGTTTATTTTCCCGCTGGATAACCCATATTTCAAAGCGTTGCTAAAAAGATTGTCCATTATTACTGATAAAAAAAAGCTGTCTGCAATTACCGAAGCTGTGTCAGGAACAGACGATTGAATAATCATTGACTTTTCCTCTATCTGCTTTCCGAATTTTGATATCGTTTCTGTCAAAACACTTTTTATGCTAACTGGCTCACTTTTTACAGAGCCAGATTCAAGCCGGGCAAGTTGTAATAACTGGTCAAGCAAATGATTAAGCCTGTCCGTTTGAGCAATCACTTCTTTAATTTTTTCTTCATATTGCTCTGGTTCTCTTTTTTTACGAAGCAATACTTCCAGCGTTCCACGGATAGCGGTAAGCGGTGTTCTCATTTCATGCGAAGCATCAGCAGTAAATTGTTTTTGTTGCTGAATGCTGTTGTCTACACGGCTTAGCAATTCATTTATAGTAGCTGCTAATTGATAAATTTCATCTTCATTTACAGGCATAGGCAACCGGGTATTAATATTGGAATCACTTATGCTGGAAGCAGTACGAATTAATTGATGAACAGGGGAAATAGCTTTGGAGGCAGTCAGATAAATTACGACATAAAGTATAACTAAAAGAAGAGGAAAAGAAATACTGAGTGTAAAAAGTAAATTTTGTAAAACATTAAAAGATTCCTGTTGAGAGATACCAACAGTTAGCTGACCGATAATTTTCCCTTCATCATTTTTAATGGGGAATTGACCAAGCCGGAGTTTTTGTTTATCTATCTGCGTATTATAAAAATATCCTTTCTCATTGCCCGGGTTAAATAAAAAATGATTAGCCTGGAGATTAGAAGATTTAAATATCATTCTGTCCCTGTTATCTGCAATTTGAATAAAAGTTGGATTCACTTCTACCTTCTTATGCTCCGCTTCTTCCCATTCAGGCATTTTGTTAATGATAATACTGTCTCCTTTCCAGTCCAAGGCATTTAATATTTCTTCCTTTTCAAGTAAAATATCATTGTCAAGGTGACGGAAAGAACTATAATAGACAACAGCATAAATAATAAAAAACACAAGCGCTGTTGTTACAGCAACAGCAAGGGTATTAAAAAGTGCAATGCGTTTTTTAAAACTTAATTTCATTAATTGTCATTTACACGATAACCTACACCACGTATAGTTTGAATGAATGATTCTTTATCTTTTGTATCTAATTTTTTCCGCAGGGCATTTATAAAAACATCTATAACTGAAGTGTCTTTGTCAAAGTGTATATCCCATATTTTTTCAATAATACGGCTGCGTCTGCAAACTTTACCCTTATTGCGAAGCAGGTATTCAAGCAAAGCAAATTCTTTTTGTGTAAGTTCCACCGGTTGCCCGTTTTTTGTAACCTGGTGAGCTTCTGTATTCAACAGTATATTTCCGGATTTAAAAATATTTTGTTCCCCTGCTTTATTGCGCAGTAATACCCTGATACGGGCTAATAATTCTTCAAACGAAAAAGGCTTTTTCAAATAATCATTTGCCCCGGCTTCTAATCCAAAAACAGTATCATCAACAGTATCTTTTGCAGTTAAAAAAATAACAGGGATAATTTTGTTTTCTTTACGGATACTTCTGCAGATTTCTATACCACTAACGCCAGGCATCATCCAATCCAGCAATGCAATATCATACTCATCCAGGTTATCCATTACCATTTCAAGTGCTTTTCTGCCGTTGGTAGCCAAATCAACGGCAAAACCTTCTTCTTCCAGTCCTTCTTTTAAAAAGCCTGCTATTGCGGTGTCATCTTCTGCTAAAAATATTCTCATGTTGTTAAGATAAAGAAAAATTTCCCTTTACACTCATTTCTCATCAGGGCTTGAAAAATCAGGAATGGCAAGTTGTACACCTGCTCCATGTTTATATACCAATTGTCCTCCTAAATATCCTGTCCTTGCAATGGAGCTAATCACTACTGCAAAAAGTAAAATATTTACTAACTTAATCCAACTTCTCTTATTCCTCACAAATTCTGCTGTGAGATATGTGAAAGTAGTACTGATTGTTAGCCAGAGGCTAATAGTAGCCGATTGCTCATGCAGTTCAATTACCTTCCCCAATGCTCCTTCTTCTATACCTTCCCCGGCAGCATTGCCAAAAAGATACGATACAACAGTACCAAGCATGCCTAATACGAGTAAGTAAATGGAAGATTTATGAAAGAATTCCTTTTTGTAAAAAAAGCTTATCACTTCAAATAAAAATGCCACCATTAATAAGGCAATGGGAAAGTGGACTACCATGGCATGGAGATGTGTTGAGGAAATCATAATTATAAGTTTTTTACAAAGATGCTCCTGCGATATTTTGAAATAGCTTAATCCTTTCTTAAGGTTAGCTTAAGAAACGCAAATAGAAGGTAGTTAAGCCGGTAAAATAGGGAGAGATAATTGCAGTTCCTTTGCAAGGTTAACTTTGTGTGGTGGATTTGTGTGCCTTGCAAAAGTGATGCAATGTGCAGACTCACTATTGGCAATACTAATGTTGTGCCGTAGTACCTTGCTTCACGCAGTCAAATTACCCGCTTCACTAAAGGAATTTTACGAATTAACCCGACAAGCATGTAGGAAAATACAATACTTAAAATGCAGGCAATAATATATTTAACAGTGGGCTTAAGCGTTAAAGATTCCAGGATAATAGTAACACTAACTACCACAACAGGATGAAAAATATAAACTCCGTACCTGTTTTCTCTCATTATTGATAATATAAAATTTGTAAAGTTGAGTTTTTTCTTAAACAGGTGAAGCAAAAAACCAGAGAAACCAATACACAAAAAAGTTTGGGCAAATGAAAGAGAAACTGACTCCCATGTAATGCCCGAAACAAATTTATTAATTACAGGCGGATACTTTGAAAGAAGATAAATAATCACACAAAAGTAAGTGGCAGCAAGAAGTGAGACAGGAAACCATGTTATTGCCACTTTTCCGGAAAGGTCATCAAGCCAATGCTTTCTGTATACTAATAACCCGGTTGCATACATGAAAATATAAGGAGTGATATTGGAAAACTCTATGCCAATAAAATTTTGTCCAAGTGGAAAAAACTGCCGTACTATGATTGTAAGACCACTGCAAAGAAGAATAACTGTCAATATATTTATATGTGCGGGGATCTTATCTGGCAGGCATTTTGAAATAGAAAAATGAGGTTTTATAAATTTCCAGTAGCCAATATATACTAACTCAAAAATTATCAACACCAGGATAAACCAGGCATGAGAAGTAAACGGTTTGGTGTTTTGTTGTACTACATAACTAAACCACGACAATTGAGTTGACCTGTTATGGATTTCAATATAATATAAAATACTTGGGGCAAGAATAATCATTACAAATAACAACGGTATTACCAGGCGAATTAATCTTGCTTTTATAAATTTGGATACCCCTTTTTTCTCTAATGAAGGAATTGTTAAAAAAGCGGAAATGAAAAAGAAAAGGCTCATTGAAAATGATGCCTTAAGTCCGGTTAAGGCAGAAAGGAAAATTTGAATGGTGCCGGTTAGTTTTTCAGATGTAACGTAGCTCCAGCCGCCCATTGTCCCATAACCAATACTAACATGGTGGAGTACAACCAGGACGGATAAGAATATCATAAGATTATCTAAATAAAAAAGTCGCTTCATGAGCTACATCTTATTTGGTATTATAAATCACTGTCTTGATAGGGAATTTGTATGTATGCGGCACAACGTTCACAGCTTTTCGGTCAGCGGGGCAATGTTTTTACTTTGCCCCAGGCGACAAGTGCTGAGCTGAGATACTAAAGATAAAATTTTATTCAAAAGCCAAATAGATAAATGTCAGCCGGTACAAAAGCTTAATAGCATTACAAATGATGACAGACGCTTTGCGTCCAGCCCCACTGCCGCAAAACCCTATGTTGGGCGTTCGTGGTTTTAATAATGTTTAATTTATCCAGTTTTTACTTTTATGCATATCTGGGTAGCAGTAGCGTAAGAATTATGCCAGTTCGACAATGCCGACTATATATTTACTTGTCTATTTTTTAGGGTTAGTGTTTTTTCAACCAGATATTTCGAAATTGTCCAAAGTACGATTAACAGGCAAAATTTGGCGTAGCCAGGTATTGTGTTGCGAAGGCTTGTATTGCCAATAACCAGGAATATAGCACCTATCAGGAGTAAACAAAGTGCAAATCGTTTTTGCCCCATCTTCCATGAAGTTTCGTTTTTGAGGGTCTGCTTTGTTATGATGCCATAAAATTCATGCCCGAATTTTGGTGGAAAGATTATCAGGCAAATGGAAAACAAGAGTAGAAATAACCCTACGAAAATGTCAATAAGATTGTGAAAGCTTGTCATTATTTATTGAGTTGAGTATGATTTTGTTTTTAAATCCCATGACGCCCAATGTCCAGGCTTGGCA
The DNA here is from genome assembly GCA_003963365.1 of Sphingobacteriales bacterium. Classification (GTDB taxonomy): domain Bacteria; phylum Bacteroidota; class Bacteroidia; order Chitinophagales; family Chitinophagaceae; genus AWTP1-9. Next base: position 9,687 of record RXJG01000006.1, on the reverse strand, counting down.
AAGTACGGGAAAAATAACTGGTCAAGCCCGGAACAAAAGCCGATTGAAAAACTAAAGTTGAAGATAACAACTAAAAGCCAAATTACTAATGTAAAGCCCGGAACTGAAGCCCAACAGCGAACTGCTGCTGCTTATAACGTTCCGCCACATTTACACAAAACCCCATGTTGCTGGCAGGTTTGGTCGCAAAGGTTTCTATTGCTATCTTTACTGTGGATAAGAAGTTTACGGACTAATATTCCAACATTAGAGAAGAAAATTGGGAATATTAGTTTTTCTTTTGCACTTCAAATGCATACTCTAATAGCTTAATGTAAACCCGTTAAACTATTAGGTATGAAAAAGAAACATCTTTACTTACTCCTTTTAATTTTAGGAACTGCATTTTGGGGTATCTCATTCACATTTGTAAAAGTTGGTGTTGGAAATGGTTCTCCCTTTTTATTTTTATGCTACAAATTTTTAATTGCTACTGTTTGCCTGTCTGTCGTTTTTTTTAAGCAATTAAAAAAAGTAACTAAAAACACTTTGAAAATAAGTGTGCTGATTGGCGTTCCATTATTAGCTGCTACAATTTTACAAACGATTGGGTTAAAATACACCACCGTCTCAAATTCAGCATTTATTACAGGGTTGGATGTATTACTTATCCCAATATTAAAATTCATTGTCTATAAAAGGAAAGTAGAACCGAAAATTTGGGTAGCCTGTTGTTTAGCTTTAACTGGGTTGTACATTATTGTGGTAAAAGACGGATTGTCTTTAAATGTTGGCGATTTCTGGATAATTGCCTGTGCTTTTGGATTTGCTTTTTATGTACTCCAGGTAGGTAAATTTTCTAATGAGAAAAACCCTATGCCTGCTGTTGTTTTATTAATGTTATTCTGTGCTGTTGGATGCCTGATTTTTGCGTTGTTTGATACAAATACTATTTGGTTCCCGAAAACTGACGGGTTTTGGCCTGGTGTGTTATTTGCCGCAATTCCGGCTACGGCATATATGTATGCTGTTCAAAATGCTGGTCAGCGTCATTTAGGTGAAGAAAAAGTTGCCTTAACTTATTTATTTGAACCGGTCTTTGCAACAATTGCAGGTGTTTTTATATTGAATGAGCGATTTACAAAAGAAATATTTATCGGTGGGCTACTAATTGTGTCCGCTATGTGTATTGCAGAAATTAATTTTAAAAAACTTGTCAAAGAATAGGTTGTCAAAAGCTTCTTTAATAAATGGGGTGTCTGTTTTCCGGCAATGTCTCATGCCGGCTTTGTGAGCTGGCAGGGGCGTTGAGTTACCAGCCCGCAATTTTGCTAAGCCTTTTGTTGGCTGTGGTTTATTTGTTTAGGGGAGGTTCAGCATTCCAGATATCAACAGCGTCTTTCCACGAGCCATCGTTTTGCTTTTTCCAAATAGATACCGACTTATTATATTGTGTCATAGGTTTTCCTAACGAATCATTCATTGTAATTTGATTTCTTTGAAATACATAAGCCATGTCGCCATTTTCCGACACATTAATGTCAGTTGGAGGCTCCCAAACAATTTTGAAACCCGGAATCTTTCTACTGCTTTCTACCATTTCCCGTATTGCTTTTTTCCCTTTAATAACTGGTTGCCCTGGCATCATCATAATTGCATCGTCAATCCAAAAGCTGACAGTTCTTTCTAAACTATCTTTATCTAATAGCCCCGTCCAATCTTTGATGGTTTGTCTTATTTTTTCTTCTTCTACTTTTTTGTCAACCTTTTGATTGTTGCAACCTATCAAAGCGGCAATTAATAGGAAAACAGAAAACTTTTTGTTCATGTTATTTAGGTTTTAAAAAATAGGGAGTATTTATTAAAGTTACAGAATTCCTGTCTCCAAAGGCGCAACGTCCCGGCTAAGAAGCAGGGCTATGGGGAGACGTTGCCAGAATGATCTGATGCAAAACTACCTCTTGTGTGATGTTCTATTTCGTCACTCGGTTTCCATTCATGTCGAACAAGGCGCAGGGGTAAATTAAGCTATATTCTTTTTTGTCAGTAAAGTCTGAACGCTTAAAGTTTAGAGTTGTCGCACTGTCCATAATGTAGAGCAAAACTTTGTCGTCAGGAAGCAAAAACCAAATTGAACTGTTTCCGGCGTCGTCTCTAATTTCAAAAAATATCGCTTGTTCTAAATAACTCTTGTCAAACCTATAATTACAGCCGCAATGAACTTGTTGCGAAGTTTTTATTGCTTTGTCAATGTCAAAGGAAAATTTTACTCCTAACTTTTGAGATGTTTCAAGGCTCTTTAAATAATCGTCATGTAGCTTCCATTCCTGTGGATTTTTATTGACACTTTCAATATTATATTCGTTGATGCCTTTATTATTGAAGTAGTATATGTCAAGCCGTGTATCTGGGTGCGACTTGAGATAACTGGCAATAAATTTTATTGATTGAACTCTGTCAACGTACCGCTTATAATCTTTTTTCAAACTGTCCCGTGAATAAATGGTTTTTCCGGTTTTGGAAGCCAGGAATACAAGGTTTACATTGTCAAGCATGTTCTTGTTCTTTAAACGAACTCTTATTGTAACTGGTTCATTCCAGATGTATCTTCCACGTCCTTGAACTTCATTGAACGACAGAATTTCAAAGTCCGATTTTAATTCTTCTATTTCATTTAGATAGGTATATGCTGACAACACATAAAGAGTACTCATGTTTTTGTCAACAATTCGGTCTATAATGTAGCCTACCAACTTATCACCTTTTAAAGGGTCTTTTGTTTTTGCTTTTGTGCTTAGGATTTTATCAAGTGCGGTCTCAATGGCATAATTATAAAGTGTATCGCCTGATTGATTGGTCCAAGGCATTTTGTATCCCCAAACGTATTTTCTCGATTTGACTTCCTCTTTAACTCTGCCTTGGAAAAAAACCTCTACGATAAATTCATTCCTATAACTGTTGTGCATAGTATAACAGCAGCCCGAGGACAAATAATCTTTTAGTTCTTTCTTGTAGTTATCCAGGTTGGTAAGTTCTTTGAAGATGAACTCCTTTTGTTTTTCATTCCATGCAAATTCTTTTCTGTTGGAATAATATCCCAGCAATTCATTTGCATTGTGTTTTATTAAGTTTGTGTCAATCTGATACTTTGACAAAGAATTATTGGTGTTGCCCGGATCTTGTATTGCTGAAAGGAAGTCAAGGATTTTTGATTTGGCTATTCTTTTGCCATTTAGGATGTAACCGTTTGCTTTTGGCAGCATCGAAAATCTTTCTGTCCTATAGAGTTTGTCTGCATCCTCCGTAAAGCTGTTGACAAAGGTGTTCTTAGTAATTACGATGCTGTCAGGGAGTGTCTGTCCAGCTACAGACAGAGAAGTCAGTAAAAATAAGGCTGTTATTAAACGCATAGTCATTAAAGAATTTCACACAACACATAAATATATGATATAAAAATTAGCCCAAAAAAAATGCATTGTTTTCCAGCAACGCCCCGGCTAATATGCGTTATTAAAAATTATTTTTTTGTAGTTATAAATATGTTGTTGAAGTTAAGAACTAAAGCTGAACATTGAATGTTGAGCCCGAACTGCTGCTGATGGCGATTAAAAAGATGAGGATTTATTCGTCAGCCAGCATAGCAGCAAACCCCATGTTGTGCGTTTGCCCTGGTTAAGTGTGTTGAATTATCCATTCTTGAATGTCTGCCATAACTTTTTCTTTGTCTATGTCGTTTAGTAAATCGTGATAATGTCCTTCATACAACTTAAGTGTTTTGTCAGAAGTTCCTGCATTATCATAGAAAAATTGACTTCCACTGTATTTAGTCGCCTTGTCATTTGTGCCATGTAATATTAATACTGGTAAGGTAATTAGTGGAAATTCTTTTTTCAATCTTTCATCAGCAATTACTAATTGTTCCATAGTTTTTGATGGCTGGGATTCATGAGCAATTAATGAGTCGTTATTCATTGCTTCTACTACTGAAGTATCACGGGAAAAGTCTTCATTTTTGAGTTTGATGGTATGCAAATGTGGTGCTAAATGACTCAACCCCTTTAATACAGTCAAAGCAAAATCAGGGGCAGGAACCTGGTAAGCAAAACTTTCACAAATTAATCCGCTGATTTTATTCTGATGCTCTAAAGCATACAAACAAGCTATTACTCCACCAGCACTATGACCTAACACAAAAATTGGCAAACTTTGATACGTCGCTTTAGCAATATCTACCAATTGGTCAACCTCGTTTACATAATCATAAATACTTTTCACATAAAAACGTTCTCCTTCAGATTGCCCACGACCTTCCAGGTCAAGTGCATATACTGCATAGTTTATAGTTGTAAATTGGTCGGCGACCCATTGATAATAGCCGCTATGAGAATTTAAGCCGTGGACAATCACTACTACTCCCCGGGGATTTTCTTCAGGTAACCATGTTCTTGTAAAGATTTTCAGACCTGCTTTGTTGTTGAATGTTGATGTTTTTGGTTGCATAATTATTAAAATTTTGTATTGGAGATAAAACCAGTATTAGTATTTATAGGTTGGAAGTTGGTATCTCATAAGGTGACGCACAACAAGTAAATATATGAATATAAAAATTAGCCAGTAAAAAATGCTTTATTGAAAATCAATTTTGTTTTCCGGCAACATCTCCCATTAGCCGTGTGAGCAGGCAGGGACATTGGGAATAAAGTTTTGGTTATTGGTTGGCTTTTGCCTGTTTGTAGCTATAAGCTACAAAAAAGAACGGCGTAGACAAAGTCGTACGCCGAGTGATTTATGAGCTATGTTGAGTTAGGGGTAAAACGCCTGGTAAATAATTATAAGCTACGCTGAGTTAAGGGGTTTTGTTATCCCGTCAAGATTTTGTTACAGGAGAAACTTCTGTCGCCTCAAACTCAAAAGTATAATTTAATTTTAGACCGTTTTGTTCAATTGGCAAAAAGAATCTAAATTTTTGCCCTTTACTATCTAAAATAAGTTTTTTTGTATCCTCTTTGTTTCCGTCTCTTGATAAAAATAAGTCGTGCTTTTCCCAACCACCAGGCCTTGAAAAATATGTTGAATAATAACCCTCCCTATAATAAACGTTGTCTGTTGGCAGCACTAAATCGTCAATAGAGGAGTTGCCTGGAATCACAGTCGGTGCTTGCGGCGAACTTCTGTCAATAAATTTTACTCCATTATGCATTACTCGCTTACTCTGTCCATAAATAATTAATGAGGCTTCATCCCAGTTAATTTTCATTGGGTCATTTGTCAAATTTTTTAAAGTGAAGTTGACATCTTTGTCGCCTACAATGAAAAAGACGCTGATCTTACCATCATTGAAAGTCCTGTCTGTGATGGCATTGTTCCCAGTCAGTTTCCATGTGTAATTGTACTTTGTACCTAATTGCGATTTTGTAGAAAAACATGAAGTCAGTGCTAATGTAATTGTCAACAATAAAGCAGTTGTGAAGTTGAAATATTTTGTCATGGTAGTTTAGGTTTAATTTATTTTGAAATAAACGTGTAATGTCAGGATGCTTAAAATTGAACATGATGTCATTGTTTTCCAGCAACGTCTCCTGCGGGCTATGTGTGCAGGCCAGGAAATTGCGTTACCGGAGCCGAATGTTTGTTATTTACTTAAATCCATTTCCAGATGGTACAATTTGTTTAACTGGTATTTATTAAAGTTACAGGATTCCTGTCTCCAAAGGCGCAACGTCCCGGCTAATATGCAGGGCTATGTGGAGACGTTGCTGGGAATGAGAAAATAAGAACTTAATATACTCCCTCAAGTGTAATTATGTTTCCAATAATCTTTTTAAGATTAGAACCATCTGTACTACAACTGTAAAGATTATAAGCTTGGTTTTCACTAACTGTAAAAAAGACTACTTTCCCGTCTGGGCTTAATCTTTCACCGTATCCTGGTACAATAACTTGAGACGCAGCTAGAGATATGGGCACTTTGCGTTGATTTGTACCATCAGTATTTGCCAACCATATTTCAACAGAAGTTGCGCCTGACTTTAAATAAAGTATAGTATTCAATTGTACAAGGTTAGCATTAGGCGTTGTCGATAATAACCCAGAACTGTTTACTGTTAATCCAGAGCCAACAATAACTCCTCCCAAAGTTGTAGTGGTCGCAGGCGGTAATGTATAATTTGAACCTGTCTGTTGTGCGGTTGCCTCTTTCTTGCAACTCATTTGAAAAACGGTTAATGCAATTGCAAAAATTAATAACACAATTGAACTTAAAAGTAGTTTTCTCATAAAACGATTTTGTCTTGCCTACTCTTCCAATATGCAGTTTTCGGCTTCCCTGTTTTGATGCTGAATGATAAATATTCTAACAAAAGTTTTTATTTTAAACAGTCATTGTCACATCACACATTGCCACCTTACATACCTGAACCAGAAATTTGTTTTTTACTTGGCTTATTCTTGCGCAACTTGGGGGGCAACGCCCCGGCTGATATGCAGGGCTATGTGGAAACGTTGCTGGGAATGAAACCTCTTGTTGGTGGCTGTTTTATTTTAAAAGTCTTTATGCCAATCCCAATTTCTGCTATCATCATTAACTTTTTGTAAAGCAACACAATGGGAGTTAATTCCTAAATCGAAATCAGTTAGAGTTATGTTGGATTTTAGGTATTTGTCGGTTTTGGGCAACATCTTTAGAATTGTTAAAACGTTGCCTCCAAAATGACTTTTTTGGTTTTTAGGAAATGTGTCATACACTTTGTAGTCAGGAAACTGTGAAATATATCGTAACAATTTTCTTATTCCTGGAAACGAAACGTCATCAAATACAATAATTCCATTTTTTATTAAAAGTTTGTCAAGGAAAAAAAAGTCAACTAAAAGCCAGTCTAATTGCTTTGTTGAATCAATATAGGCAAAATCAAATTTTCTGCCTTCCTCTAAAAGTTTGGGTAAAACGATGTAGCAAAATTCCTCATGAAAATCAATATTTTGAGAATACCCTGCTTGAGCTATTAAGTCAAGTCCTACTCCATCCCAGCCAGTATTTTCAAATTTGTCAATTATAACATGTCTACCGTTATTCTTCACAATTTCCTCTGTTATGGCTAATGCAGAAATTCCATAAGCAAATCCAATTTCAATGGAATTTGAGAATTTATTTTCTGAAATTAATCGTTGTAAAAAATCACATTGTTCCTTACCTGTTTCTGAATGAATTTGGATACACTTTTTGTCCTTTGTTGTGAAGGTTTTTGATTCAAATACTGATTTTAATAATTGGTTCATTTTGTTGTGTTATGTGAGTTAATATTTTAATTAAAAAAATCTGACTGATGTCAATTTTTGATGTTGAAAACTTTTTTATATTTTATTAAAACCATTGATTTATAATTGATTTTTGTCTCCCGTTAACCTGCTTTTGCAACTCGATTTGCTCGAATAGGAGAATTACCACCAACGCTGAAGCATTGGCTATGTGGCGATATTCTGTGTTCCATCCGCCGACAACTGAAGCTAAATGAAAAATTAATCTATGAGTTTCATTGTAATGTAAGGTTGATTTAAAGTGGCGTTCAACTCAAAAATATGCGAGAGTTTCCTATAACATAAACCTGCGCATTGTTGAATAATAATTTAATAAGCAAAAGATAGGGCAAATTGTTTTTCTGCAAAAACTTTCACCAATATAATTTCCCTATTATCCGATATTAAACGTTTACAAACGCTTACAAACAGCTCCAACAGTTGTAAACAGATAAGTAAAAATTCTTAGTACCCTTATTTACTCTTTTATATATAATCATCTGCCACAGCAGTTAAACCATTTCAGCATAGCTACAGGTTTTTAAGCGCAACTGCCCGGCCTGTTTGTGCTGCTTCTTTAAAAAAAGCGTTACTTCTTTGTTCATTAGCACTGCTAACGGGGGCGTTAGTGCTGCTAACGGGCTTGTTAGCGCTGCTTCTTCATCAAAAAGCGTCACTAGTTCGTCCATTAGCACTGCTAACGGGGGCATTAGTGCTGCTAACGGGCTCGTTAGCGCTGCTTTTTTGCTTATTTGCAACACTAATGGCTTTCCCAATTTTGCCCTAAACTCACTTTGTTTGCCCGCATTTGCCCGTGTTGCAAAATGTTATACTAAATCAATACGGTTAAGAGTTTTTATTGTATCCACGATATTGTGGACAACAATAAATACTGGTTTCTATGAAGACTCCAAAAATCAACCTCAGCTTCTATGCTTATTCAGATGCTGATTTTGAAAACAAAGTGGCTCACATACTTAATAGTATGACGGGTAACCCTGCTTTCCCCGCTCCCATCCCTGCGTTAGCGGATGTACAGGCTGCATTGGATAAGTACCGTGAGGATCTTATAGCCGCAGCAACACTTGACCGTGTGGCAATAGCTAAAAAGAACCAGAGCCGGGCAGAACTGGAATTGCTTACCAAACAATTGGGTATGTACGTTATGTTCATAGCCAGGGAGGATGTAGCGATTCTTACGAGCAGTGGTTTTACCCTGAGTAAACAGCCGGAGCCCCGTTATATTACCAATCCCGGTAATGTAACACTGAGCAACGGCCTTAGCAGTGGCGAACTGGTAGCCAGCGTTGAAGCGGTACCGGGTGCCAAAAGCTATGTGTACCAGATTGTGGCAACCGAGCCAACTGACACGACTATGTGGGAAAGCATCACGGTTACCCGCAGTAAGTACACGTTTAACGGTTTGTTGCCGGGTAAGCGTTACTGGGTACGGGTGGCTGCTGCCGGCAGGGATGAGCAGATTGCTTACAGTCCCGTGGCCTCGCAGTATGTGCAGTAAGGGAACTAACGGTAAAGGTTTTATCATCATCTGCCTTATTATATATGGCGCATGTACTGGTAAAACCTTTTTCCACAGTTGTGTAAAATTGTTTCTTGCAAGTTTTTGGCACTTATATTAAATTCATACATAATTAAACCCTTTATTATTATGGAGCACAACACGACCGACAGCGACAAACTCAGAAACTATCTTAACAGTCGCAACCTTCCGCAACAGTTATCAAAATGGATCAATGAAAAGGATTTGCTGAATTTTTTAGGCATCAGTCCAAAAACCCTGAGCAACTGGCGATCGGGACGGAAAATTGATTTTACCAAACAGGAAGGCATAACGCTGTACGATGGGTATGCACTGGCTGACCAGTTAGATAAGAAACTGAAAAAGCGGAAATGAGTATTCCATTTTTGTACAGTTGACTTTTAGTGTGATACAAACGGATATTTAACGATTACCTCCATAATATTAAACCGTTATTCCAATAATAAATTACAGTAGTTTTTCCTGGCAGATGTCTCACTGCGTTCGACATGACGGGGACAACCACGCCGTCATTTCGACGACGAGGTACGAGGAGGAGAAATCTGTTGACGCTAGTATGATGCCGAACAGTTGTACTAATGTTCAATTGCAGTACCAGTGCCTGGCAGATGTCTCACTGCGTTCGACATGACGGGGATGTTCGACATGACGGGGATGTTCGACTTGACGGGTACACCCCCACCGTCATTTCGACGACGAGGTACGAGGAGGAGAAATCTGCTGACGGTAGTAGTATGTTGAACAGTTGTACTATTTTTCAATTGCAGTACTGGTGCCCGGCAGATGTCTCACTGCGTTCGACATGACGAAGAAGGGAGTACGATGCTGAACTGTTGTACTAATGCTCAATTGCA
>RXJG01000007.1:6224-9656 GCA_003963365.1 Sphingobacteriales bacterium | reverse complement strand
GCGTACTTCACTGTATGTTATTACCGGTGCAGCATCACAGTTGTCCGTTGCTGTTGGTGTGGCTGCGGTTGGTACGGCATCACACTCTACGGTTACATCGGCTGGTACACCCGATAAGACTGGTGCAATATTGTCAATAATATTAATAATCTGCTGACAGGTGACATTATTCCCTGCTGCATCACTGATCTTCCAGGTTCGTGTAACAACAATCGGGCATGAGCCAGAAGCTACATCTATATAAGTCACTGTAGTAATTGCACAATTATCTGTTGCTGTCCCCTGGTTGGTTGCATCGGAGAATACAGCATAACTTGATGCTGCTTCTGTTGAAGAAAATACAGGGCCTGTAATAGCCGATGTATTACAACCGGTAATATTGCGGGTAAAAGCACAAGTACCGATAACAGGAGCCTGATTATCATTTACAGTTACAGTAAAACTGCAAATAGCAGCCGGTGAACAGCTATTCGCAGCTGTAATGGTTACAGTAGTTACACCTTTATTAAATGTGCTACCGCTACCCGTACCACTACCGCTGCCAGTAGTTGCCCCGCTGAAAGAATAAGTAATGGTTGGCGCTGGTGTGCCTGTTGCAGTAGCTGTATAAGTTACCAAAGTTGTACACAGACCGGTTGCTGTATTCACAATTATATTAGAAGGACAAGCAGTGAATGATGGCGCCTGGTTAACAGTTATAGTAGCAGTTGATGAATTTACGCTGGTACATACACCGCTTTGAACTACTGCCCGGTATGAAGTGGTTTGAGTTAGGTTAGTGTAAGACAGTGAGGTTGTTGTGTTAGTAATATCAACAATATTGCTTACAAAATTATCAGTTGAAGACTGCCATTTTACCACACTTCCTGTTTGGCCACTTAAAGTAAGCGTACCGCTATTTCCGGTAGCGCAAACTGTTGCACTTCCACTTATACTTCCTCCTACTGATGCAGGGTTTACTGTTATAGTAGCAGTTTTATTAGAAATTCCACTCGTGGTATTAGTACATCCATTACCATTGGTGATTGATACTAAAGTATAGGTTGTAGTTGTTGTTGGATTAACTGCCACATTAAATGTTGTGGGTGACGCACTGGAAATAGATTGTGACCAGATAGTTGTACCATCGGTATACTTAATAGTGTAAGGTGTGCTAAATGTGGCACCAATTGCATCAAAGGTAAGTGTTCCCGTACCTCCTATACAAATTGTACTGCCTGTAAATCCATTCGCCGAAGTATTATTCGGCAATGCGTTAACCGTTACTGTTTGGGTTACGCCACCTGTATTTCCGGTACACGGACTTGCTGTATTTTCTATTCGTACCCAATAAGTAGTGGTGCTCGTTGGTGATACTGTTAATGTGGAAGACGTTTGTCCTGCCAATGGATTTGTTCCAACCACAGACCCTGTTCCCCATTGATAATTAGCTCCTGTTCCCAACGTTCCTCCTGCGGCAGTTAAAGTAGTGGAACCGCCATTACATATTGTTGTAGTACCTGTTATACCGGTTGGTGCTACTGATGGCTGATTTACCGTTACTGTTTGGGTTACGCCACCGGTATTTCCTGTACACGGACTTGCTGTATTTTCTATTCGTACCCAATAGGTAGTGGTGCTTGTTGGTGATACTGTTAATGTGGAAGACGTTTGTCCTGTCAATGGATTTGTTCCAACCACTGACCCTGTTCCCCATTGATAATTAGCTCCTGTTCCCAACGTTCCTCCTGCGGCAGTTAAAGTAGTAGAACCGCCATTACATATGGTTGTAGTACCTGTTATACTGGTGGGTGCTACTGATGGCTGATTTACCGTTACTGTAACAGTGGCACAGGTTGTTGTATTACATGTGCCATTGTAACGGACATAATACGTTGTTGTTGTGGTTGGTGAAACAGTAATGGCATCACCTGTTCCTGCTGAAGTACCGCCGCATGAACCGGTAAACCATTCTGTGATCGCACCTGTTCCTTTTGTTCCCCCCGTTACTGTTAATATAGTGCTGCTTCCGTTGCATATCGTTGTTGTACCTGTTGCTCCCGTTGGTGCAATCGATAGTTGATTTACTGTTACTGTTGCGCTGCCTGTTCTATCGCCTGATTGCGAAGTACAGTTTGCGTCGCTCAATGCAGTTACTGTATAAGTTTTTGTTGAAGATGGTGATACGTTAAATGTGTATGGACTGCTGCTGATATTATTAACTGTTACAGGAGTAGTGCCATCTGAATAAGTTAAGCTCCATGGTTGTGCACCTGTTAATGCAATGCTGAGTTGTGTTGAACCTCCATTGCATATTGTTGCGCTTCCACTGATCACAGATGTTGGTCTTGCATTAATAACAAAATTCGTTGCAGTACGACAACCGGGAGCAGTTGAACATTCAGCATAAAATGTATAGGTACCCGGAGTATTTGTATTTGGTAAACCCGATCCTGAAACGCCAACCGGATTGAATGGAGAACCCGAACCAATTGAAGAACCTCCGGAAGAAACAGTATACCAGTTTAATGTACCATTAATGGTATAAGTTATTGTTACCTGTATGCTATTAACAGTTGCGGTTCTGGTACGTGATCCATTTGCATTTACTCCCGAAAGAACTACTCCAAATGTAGACGAGTTAATATCAGAAGGAAGCCATGTTGTTCCCCATAAATCGCTGTTGCTCCCATATGTTGCATTACCTGATGATGCAGTCGGCCAATCAGTACCTGTATTAGCTTTATTGGTAGATTGAATTGTTCCTCCTTTTACCAAGCTCACTATGTTGTCCTGCATAAATGGTGAGGTAGAACCACTCGACTGACGATTTATAACAACAGTAATTCCGTTGATAGTCGCATTGGAAGGAATAGAAAATCCATAGTTTGATCCCTGTAAATAATGCGTTATTGCATTGCTGCTGACAGATGCAGTTGCACCAGTAGCATTTACAATATTACCTGGATTTGTCCATAAAACTGTACCTACTGCGCTATTATCCGCACCTATCCCTGCATTATTTGGTCCAGCAGAACCTGAGCCGCCACCCGGACAAGTAAATGAAGATGTTAATGAGCCGGTACCACCTGCACAAATTGTAACCCCGGTGGTAGTAGGTACAACACTCACAGTTATCGTTCCTGTTGCATTAACACTTCCACATCCTCCTGTAAGTGGTATAGAGTAATTGTATGAACCTGCTACACTCGGTGTTCCCGTGATGGTAATCGTATTCGATGACCATGATGCAGTAACCCCTGCAGGCAAATTAGTTGGCGTTCCTATTCCCGTTGCTCCTGTTGTAGCGATGGTAATGGTTGGAATAGCCGTGTTTGCACATACAGTTGGATTCGATGAAGGGCTACCTGCAGTGTTATTGCTAGTAACTGTTACAGCAAGTGAGTTTGCACTGCTGGTTCCGCAGGAGTTACCTGCTGTTACACTGATATT
>RXJG01000007.1:0-6174 GCA_003963365.1 Sphingobacteriales bacterium | reverse complement strand
ATAGGTAGTCGCATTCGTTACTGCGCTGATGGAATATGTTTGTGAGGTCACTCCCGGACACTGTGTTGCTGTTCCGGTTATCGTTCCCGGTGTGGCAGGTGTGGTAATTCCACTTCCCGAAGCAGCTACATTAATGCTACTTGCTCCGCCACCACCTACAGCAATATTTCCATTATAAGATTGAACTAATGTTGGTGTAAACTTTACAAAAATTTGTTGTGAATAAGAACCACCCGGTTGGGTCAACGACAACGAACTTGTGTAAGTTCCTCCCGATGTTGTTGAATAGGTATATCCTGTCAATGCTCCAACCGTAACATTTGCAGTACTAAGATTACTCCCTGTTATTGTAAATGAATTTGGTCCTGCAGTTGTACTGGTACATACATTTCCAAATGCTGTTAAAGCGGATGCGGATAAAGTGGGAGTAGCAGGTTTTAAGGCTAGCAACAAGCCTCCATTTCTTTCACCGCTGGAAAGAGTGGCTGAACCTGCCCCTGTGGTTCCTGTGGTTCCTTTTAAAGCCCATGCGCCTCCAACGGTTGTACCAACTCCACCTGTATTCGGATTGTCGAACAATTGAGTGAGAGCACCTGGAGAAGTAGTAGTCCAACCACTCCAACTTGGAGTAGCACCCACTGCCTGTCCTAACATTATCACGGCGGCATTTGGAGTTACGGTAGAAATTGCCGTTGCCGAAACAACTGTTTGACTAGGCTGTACAGATATAGTTCCTGGTGTTACGTCAAATGGTCCACCTGCACTACCTCCTACCAGAAATCCTCCTGTTGGGTCTACGCCTGAAAACGCAATAATTGAACCGGCTCCACTATTCGTTCCTGTTCCCAAAGTAAAGGTATAACTCGCGGGTTCTGATCCGCCTGCAACCTTATATAAAACGGCGCCATAGCGCAGGGTCGATCCAGCAAGACTTCTGCCATCTATTAACGTCCAACCTGAAGAAGTTGGAGCGGTTGAATTATTATTGCCCTGAGCAATATTCACAATCAAAACGTCCCCCGAAACAACTCCAGTTGGTTTATTAATTGTCAAGGTTGTGTTCGTTGTAGTACCGGACGTTGCAGCCCCTCTTAAAGCAATCTGTGCATCTACACCTTTCGGAATAGTACACACCATTCCCATCACTAATAAACAACCAACCATCATTTTCTTAAATCCAATCCTTCTTCTCTCATTCAAAGAGTTTTCAATACAAGAAACATTAGCACTCTTGTTAGAAAATAAATGGCTAAGACTGCTTTTTATTCTGCTTACAATGGGTAGAATTGGTTGCATAACTGGAGAATTGAAAAAGTTTATAGATGGAGAGGAACTGCTGTTTTGAGTTTTGTTACTTTCAATATCTGGTAAAAAAAATGATGCAGCAGTTGCCTGTGCATCATCTGATGTAAATACAAAGTTGGTTGCTGTAGTTGTTCGGCTGCTGCCTCCAATTAACTGCTTTCGCTTTATGGTTCCATATAGTTGTTTACCCTTATAAGCAAATGCTCTAATTACGTTAATTACAAAAGAGGATACTCCCGCCCATAAGCGTAGAATTGGTGGCATACAAAGTAGTTTTTTTGTTATTGACATTCCTGGTCAATCAGCGGCTTTTCACTCGCTTGGGATTTTTTTCCAGCAACTTCTCTCCCTGCACGTGTATAGCTGAGGACATTTCGCCTGTTACCCGGTATTATTGCTCCGCAATACGGGCATAAGGCATCCTCATCCGGTATTCAGGGGATATTCAACACACAGTTCTTACCGTGGTAAGAACCACCTTAAACAAATTGATTTTTTGAAATTGGGCCACGCCTGTTTAAGCACAAGTATTCCACTTGAACGTAATAAGGTTTGCGGCGATTTTTTTGCTGGTTACTACGGATTACACAGGAAAATGGTGAGAATATATTAGATAATTAAAAAGGACCCATAGGAGATCAGAGCTATAAAAATAGGGGTTTTTATCTAAAATCCAAATTTGTGACTGGCCAAATTTTCAAAGTAAAGCCGCCGGTTACTGCTTTTCCATGATAAAGCACCCATCGTAGTTTTACGAGTGGCGGTATTTAGCAGTATACGATTTATTGAAATAAAAAAGGTGCCCGGATAATATTTTATTATAACCCGGGCACCTTTTTACCACTTACCGTTACCCTGATAAACACTGAATAAAAGCCTGTTTATTACCGTATAATAGCGGGCAAATTCTTTTGCTTAAACAAAGCGTTATAATCGTCAATAGCTTTTCTTAATTCATTATCATAAACAGCTTTGTATTTATTCCATTGTTTTTCCAAATCGGCCAGCCTGTCTTTTAACCCTTTGGTGATGCGTGGATCATGTGCATCAGCCAATCCTTTTAAATTCACAAAATCCACATTCAATTTACTGGGGAAATTAATTACATCCTGGAAATTCTTTTGTCTTGTTTCAATCAAATTACTTTCCCAGGTATCAATCTTTTTAATTACCTCCTTTCCTTTCTCCACTACTTCTTTATTATCGGTGGCATCCTTCATTAATTCATTATAGGTTTCAATTTGTTGCTTTACTTTTCGCATGTCATTAATAGCTGTATGAATGGAGGATACTTCAGCACTAACGCTGGCTAAAAACTGCTGTTGCTCATTCCAATCGGCCATTGTTACTTTCAATGCAGGATCCTGTAACACCTCTGCGCTTACTTCACTACTGTTACCCTTATAGCTTAAGCGAATTGTATATTTTCCGGGTGCCAGCGCATAACCGCTATAACCACCCATTACATACGCACCGGGTACATCGGGTTTAATATCTTCTCCATTCAAATCCCATGCAAAACGGTTTAATCCTTTTTGTGCAGGGATCAGTTTAGCTGGTGCTGGTCCACCCGGGTAAGCTTTATAGTTATCATCTTTTTTATTGGTAAATGTTTTTACCAATTTATTATTGGCATCCATTATTTCCAGCTTCAGCAAATTGGTATCTGCTTTTTCGGGCAAATAATAATCGAGTATCACTCCCTGTAAAGGGTTTTTTCCAAAAGCACCATCACCATCATCACCGGAAGATCCACTGTAATGATAAGCAGGTTTGGGTGTAAACAATTTCACTTTGCTATCTGTAATACTTCCTTTGCTTTGCTGTACAGATCCCAAATCATCCAGTATCCAGAATGCACGGCCGGCAGTAGCAGCTACCAAATCATTATCATGAATCATTAAATCGGTAACCGGTACAACGGGGAGGTTGAGCTGTACTTTATTCCAGTTGGCGCCGCCGTTAAATGAAATATAAAATCCCCTTTCGCTGCCGGCATACAATAAGTCTTTTACTTTTTTATCTTCCCGTATCACTTTTATAAAATCATCCGTATCTACTCCATTAGTTATTTTAGTCCACGTTTTACCATAATCCGTTGTTTTAAAAGTATAAGATGCATAATCGTTAAACTTATACCGGGTGGCAGAGATGTAAGCAGTAGCTTTATCATGCGGGGATAATTCAATGGAATGAATAATACATTCAGGCAAGCCGGCAGGGGTTACATTGGTCCAGCTTTGCCCTCCATTCATGGTAACATACACTAAACCGCAATCGCTGCCCGTCCATATCACACCTTTTTCTAAAGCAGATTCTGTTACATAATAGATCGTATTATAGTTTTCGCCACCGGCGCCTTCATTGGAAATGGGCCCACCACCCTGTCCTTGTTTTGTACTGTCGTTCCTTGTTAAATCGGGGCTGATCGCTTCCCAGCTCATACCCCCGTTCGTTGTTTTTAATAACACATTACCGGCATGATATATCGTATGGGGATCATGCGGTGAAGCAACAATCGGTGCATTCCAGTTAAAACGATACTTCATCTTCTTTGGTTCCACTGCAAGATTAACGGAAGGATATGCCTGTATATCTTTTACAGATTTTGTAGCAGCATCCATCACTTCAATATAACCCTGGTAACAACCGCCATAATATTGAGTGGGATTATTAGGATCAAAAGCTATCCAGGCACTTTCGCAACCTGGGCCATACATCCAGTCTCTTTCCGTTAATCCAAATGAATTATTTCTGCTGGCAGTCATCACCGAAGTATTATCCTGCTGACCACCATACACCCAATAAGGAAAACGATTATCAACATTCACACGATAAAACTGCGCAGTTGGTTGATTCATCAGCGTACTCCAGCTTTTTGCATTGTTATAAGTGATAGAACCGCCACCATCATCCGCCAGTCCAATAATGCCGGTATAATTAGGATTAATCCATAAATCATGCGTATCACCATGGCCAATACCAACAGGGGCAAATGTTTTTCCGCCATCAATACTTTTCGTCATTGGTGCATTTAATACATACACCAGGTTTTCATCTTTCGGGTCAGCATATACTTTCATATAATACCAGCTGCGGCTGGTGATGAGCTGGTTATTGCTCATTAACGTCCAGCTCTTGCCGCCATTATCACTGCGATATAAACCGGCTTTTGATTTTTCAGCTTCTACAATGGCAAACACCCGGTTCGGATTAGCCCTTGATACACTCACACCAATCTTACCCATTTCATCGGGCAAACCATCCACAATTTTATTCCATGTTTCACCTGCATCTGTACTCTTCCATATCGCACAGCCCTTTCCGCCACTTACTACCTTCCATGGCAACCGTTCATGTTGCCAGGTAGCGGCATACAATATGCGGGGGTTATGCATATCCATACTCAGGCTGCTCACGCCTGTACTGTCATTCACAAATAATACTTTTCTCCAGGTAGCGCCACCATCGGTTGATTTATAAACACCACGGTCACTGTTAGGCCCATGCACCGTTCCCTGCGCACCCACATATACAATATCAGGATTGGCAGGATGCACCACCACCTCACTGATATGGCGGGTGTTTTGCAAACCAATATTCTTCCATGTCTTTCCGCCATCCGTTGATTTATAAACACCATCACCGTAACTGGTCATTACTCCACGCACCGCATGTTCACCGGTGCCCACATACACTACATTGGGATCACCTTCACATACAGCGATATCGCCAATACTTCCCACTTTAAAAAATCCATCGCTAATGTTTTTCCAGTTAATACCCCCATCATCCGTACGCCACACCCCGCCACCGGTATAACCCACATAAAATAATTGGTCGTTGGATGGAACACCACAAATGGTATTGGCCCGGCCCCCACGAAACGGTCCTATATTCCTCCACTTCAGCGATTGAAAGACTGAATCATAATTCATCTTCGCTTCGGCCTTGCTTTCCGTCTTTTTATTTTTTTGAGAATAAGAAATAACAAATGCCAGCAGTAATAATGGTAACAGGGAGATATATTTTCTCATACATCAAATTTTTAAAGAAATGAATTTAGGGAAATAATGCTAATTCATATTCAAACAGCTTTGCTATTTAAAAGAAGGCTGATAGAGATTATTAATTACAAGAAAATTAAAATAGAGAAGGAATAAAAATAGAAGTATATAAAATAAAAATGCCCCAGATAAATCTGAGGCATTCAATGAATATGGCACCTACCTACTCTCCCGGCTGTTACGCTAGTACCATCGGCCATGAGGGACTTAACTTCTCTGTTCGGAATGGGAAGAGGTGAACACCCTCGGCAAAAGCACCATAAGAATATAAGCTGTGAGTTCTGGCTTTTAGCTGCGAGAAAAATCTCGTAGCTCGTTGCTCATGGCTCGTAGCTGAAATAACATTACATATTGGGGAATTGTAAATGAAGAGTAACGGGGTTACGTCTTCTAATAGAAGATGAAATTTATTAAGGTAATGAGAACCAGAATAAATTAAAAAAATTAAAGCTAACGGGTAATTAGTACTACTCGACTTTACTGTTACCAGTTTTACATCTGTAGCCTATCAACGTCATAGTCTTTGACGACCCTTAAAAGTAAACTCATCTTGTGGAAGGTTTCACGCTTAGATGCTTTCAGCGTTTATCCTGTCCGTACATAGCTACTCTGCACTGCACCTGGCGGCACAACAGATACACCAGCGGTACGTACGACCCGGTCCTCTCGTACTAAGGTCATGTCCACTCAATTTACTAACGCCCATCACAGATAGGGACCGAACTGTCTTGCGACGTTCTGAACCCAGTTCACGTGCCACTTTAATCGGCGAACAGCCGAACCCTTGGGACCTTCTCCAGCC
>RXJG01000003.1:276166-366877 GCA_003963365.1 Sphingobacteriales bacterium | reverse complement strand
GTAACAGGTGAAAGTAATAAAGTACAAACCATCTTTTTCACATATTTTACGGCGTACTGACATAGTTTAAATTTAGCAATAACCCGGCAGTTATTACCTCTCTGTCTGAACCTTGTACATTTTGCAGTAGTTCTCTATTCTCCTGCCCTGGTATATTCATCTGTTGTACCCTGCGGTGTGGTTGCACTACTGCCCAGGTTTTTGCGGTGCTGTTAAATTAATATCCATCATTTCCCCAGTATTGGGGATAGGGTATTCAATTCTCTCCTGCTTTTTGCTCTCCATACAAAGTCTCATCTTCTTCCAGCCGCTGTTCCCAGTCCCAGGCAGTACGCATCATATCGTCCAGCGAATATTTCAATTGCCAGCCAAGTTCTTTTTTGGCTTTATCGTTATTGGCATAAATGGCAATTACATCACCCGGTCTTCTTTCTCCTATTGTATAATTAAGTTTTACACCACTTATTTTTTCAAATGCCTTAATGGCTTCCAATACGGTAACCCCATTGCCTGTGCCGAGATTAAATACTTCGCAGGCTGCTTTGTTTCTTTTTTCAATCAAATAGTTTAATGCCAGTGTATGTGCATGTGCAATATCGCATACATGTATATAATCCCGCAGACAACTGCCATCCCTTGTTGGATAATCTGCGCCATGTACCTGCATACTTTTTAATTTTCCTATAGCTGTTTGTGTAATAGCAGGTACGAGGTTGGCCGGTTTACCAATCGGCATTTCACCAATCCAGTTAGATGGGTGTGCACCTACCGGGTTAAAGTAACGCAATAAGATTGCCTGGGCATGTGAACTTTTGATAAACTCATTTACTATTTGCTCACCCATTTGCTTGGTATAACCATATGGCGAAGCAGCAGGTTTGGGTGGTGTAGCTTCTGTAACCGGTATTTCATCCGGGTTACCATACACCGTGCAGGAAGAAGAAAAAACGAAGTAAGGTATTCCAAATTCATCCACACATTTTAATAAATTAACCAGCGAGGTGAGGTTGTTTTCAAAATACAATAAAGGTTTTTCTACAGATTCACCAACAGATTTATAAGCGGCAAAATGAATGATGCCTTCAATATCACCATTCTCCATAAAGATGGCATGAGTATCGTTGTAATCGCACAAGTCAACTTTATAGTTCTTGATCTTTTTGCCAATAATCTTTTCTACACCTTCCAGTATTTTAGAAGATGAACGGGAATTATTATCAACAGAAATTACTTCATATCCATTTTCAACGAGGTCCACAATGGTGTGTGAACCTATATAACCACAACCGCCGGTAACTAATATTTTACTCATACCCCCTTACTCCCTTAAGGGAGGAATTTTAATTTTGTTAGTGAATGATATTTATCAGGTATTGGCCATAACCACTTTTTAAAAGCGGCCGGGCCATTTCAATCAATTGCTCTTTGTTGATAAAACCTTTACGGTAAGCAATCTCTTCAATACAGGCTATTTTTATTCCTTGTCTTTGTTCAATTACCTGTACAAACTGAGAGGCCTGCATAAGTGAATCAAAGGTTCCGGTATCTAACCAGGCAGTGCCCCGATCCAGTACCGATACTTTTAATTTTCCCCTTTTAAGATATTCTTTGTTTACATCGGTAATTTCATATTCACCCCGTGGTGATGGCTGCAGGTTCTGTGCAATTTCCACCACAGTGTTATCATAAAAATATAAACCTGGTACTGCATAACTACTTTTTGGCTTTGCCGGTTTTTCTTCAATGGAAACAGCATTCATTTCTTTATCAAACTCCACCACCCCATAACGCTCAGGATCGCTTACATGATAAGCGTAAATGATACCCCCATCCGGATGGGTATTTTGTTCCAGCAATTTTCCCAAACCGGCACCATAAAAAATATTATCGCCTAACACTAAAGCCACACTATCATTGCCAATAAAATCAGCACCAATAACAAATGCCTGTGCTAAACCATTTGGAACAGCCTGCTCTGCATATGAAAAATGTAAGCCCAACTGTTTACCATCACCAAACAATCTTTTAAAATGTGGTAAATCATGCGGTGTGGAGATGATCAATATATCTTTTATACCCGCCATCATTAAGGTACTGAGGGGGTAATAAATCATAGGCTTATCGTAAATGGGCATTATTTGTTTACTGATGGCATACGTTATAGGATGTAATCTTGTACCTGACCCGCCGGCTAGGATAATTCCTTTCATATGTGCATAATAGTTTGAAGCAAAGATGAATAAAAAAAGCGGATGAAAAACATCACCCGCTTTTTTATGGAATACATTATAGATTACAGGAATATAGATACAATCCAATAGACTATAGCGGCCAGCATACCGCTAACAGGGATTGTTAGTATCCAGGCCCACAACAAGTTGGTAGTAACGCCCCATCTAACGGCACTTAAACGTTTGGTGGCGCCCACACCAATAATAGAGCCGGTAATGGTGTGCGTAGTGGATACAGGAATTTTTAATTTCTCAGTCATAAACAAAGTAATAGCACCGGCGGTTTCAGCACATACTCCTTCGAGCGGGGTTACTTTAGTAATCTTGGTGCCCATTGTTTTTACAATCTTCCAGCCGCCGCTCATAGTTCCCAATGCTATTGAGGTATAACAGGCAAGCGGAACCCAGGCAGGCATATTTTTTATGTCAGTTATACCAAAGCCGCCAGCAATATGATTGGCAACTAATGCCGCTGATATAATGCCCATTACTTTTTGTGCATCATTACCCCCATGGCCAATACTAAATGCGGCTGAAGAAAGTAATTGAAGCCGCTTAAACATATTAGCCGTTCTGTAAGCATTGGGATTATTAAAATGAAGATACAGGTAGGAAAGTGAAAAAATAATGGCTATACCTACCAAACCCCATTTTACCCAAAAATTGAAAGGAATAAATTCTACGGTTAAAAAAGTGGCAACCGCTATAATACCCAGGCGAAGCCAAATGCTTTTTTGTACCGTTACCAAAGTAATAAAAGCAGAAATTATCATCCCGATAATTGGTGCAGAAAATATGAACAAAAATATTTTCAATACATAATCCATTTCCAGCACCTCTTTAACAGGGATTTTACTAAATGCTGTATGCGCCAGTGCAGCCCCGGCAAAACCACCAATTAAGGTGTGCGATGATGAAGAAGGAATACCATACCACCATGTAAGCAGGTTCCATGTTATTGCAGCTATTAAACCAGCAAGAATTACCACCAGCATTTCATGGCCCTGGATGTGTTGTGGTTTTACCGTTTTAGCAATGGTGCTGGCAACACCATGATCTTTAAAAATAAAAAAGGCAACGAAATTAAAAAGCGCTGCCCATAATACTGCCTGGAATGGTGTAAGTACTTTGGTGGAAACAATGGTGGCAATAGAATTAGCTGCATCATGAAAACCATTGATGTAGTCGAACACTAACGCCAGTATGATGATGATTACAAGTAATGTCATAGCGGTAATTTGGCAATTTGAAAATTTGACAATTTGAAAATGAATATATTTTCAAACTGGTGTATTGACAAATGTTTTAAGCGTATTTAACGATGATGGATTCAATTACGTTACCAGCATCTTCACATTTGTCAGTAACAATTTCCAATACCTGGTAAATCTCTCTTTTCTTAATTACCTCTTTGGCGTCTGGTTCGGTAGCGAATAAGCGTTCGATGCTCATATCAAAAATATCATCGCCCTGGTTTTCTATACTGTTGATGGCTACCAATGCATCAGTGATCTGGCGCATATTCTTCATATTACGCAGCTCTACTACTGCCTTTTGTACTTCTTTGCAACCGAAAGCAATCAGGTCAGCCATTTTTTGGATACCAATATCATTAGGATTAACCCGGTAGAAGTTTATTTTTTTTGCAGATGAATATATATAGTCTGCAATATCATCTAATGCCGTAGCCAGGTAGTGAATATCTTCCCTGTCAAAGGGTGTAATGAAATTTTTACCGAGTTCAGTAAATATTTTATGTGTATAATCGTCGTTTACATGCTCCAGGTCCTCAATTTCCTGAATAAGTTTTGATCGGTTGTCAAAATCCGGTTCATTTACCAATTCCTTTAATTTGTCGCCCATTATTGTGAGGGTACCGGCTACATCTTCAAAAAGCTCGTAGAAAATTTTGTCTTTAGGCAGAAAAATTCTGAAAAAAGTATTGATAACCATTGCGAAATAATTTGCGCAAAGTTTAAGTATTTAGGGCTTGCATTAACGCCGGGTATAATTGGTAATAATTTCTTAACACTGGGTTAATTTAAAATTATTATTAGATTACAGCGCTTAAAGAAAATTAATGAAGATTATATCCTGCAAAGTATTGCCGGTATTGGCTTTTCTGCTCATGTCCTTTACAGGGAAAACACAGTTTTTAATGGATATGATAGATACGACCAAAGAGATGGGTAAGGGGTTTCTTGGATTGTACAAGAAGTTTGATCATATTAGAATAAGCGGTTATATACAACCAGAATTCCAGGTTATTCAAACAAGGGGTGGAAAAACTTTTGATGGTGGTGATTTTCCAGCTGACGTGAACAATCGTTTTATGCTGCGAAGAGGAAGATTGCGTTTTGATTATGCCAGGTTTAATGATAAGAATCAACCTCAGCTACAATTTGTATTTCAGTTTGACGGATCAGAAAGAGGTGTATTCATCCGTGATTTTTGGGGAAGATTTTATGAAAATAAATTCCAGGATTTCTCCGGTACAGTAGGAATGTTTGCCCGGCCATTTGGGTACGAGCTCAACTTGTCATCATCAGACAGAGAATCACCTGAAAGAGGAAGGATGAGCCAGATACTCATGAAAACAGAAAGAGACCTGGGAGCAATGATCACCTTTGAGCCAAGAAAGAAAAATCATCCATTAAAAAATTTCCGCTGGGATGTAGGTGTTTTTAACGGGCAGGGCTTAACAGCTACAACAGATTATGACAGCTATAAAGATATTATCAGCCGCATTGCTTTAAAACCTGTTCACATAAGTAAACAACTCACTTTATCAGCCGCAATTGGAACATTGCAGGGTGGATGGTTGCAAAAGGATTCCACCCGGTATAAAATGGTTAATGGTGCTTTTTTAGCCGATAAATCAGGCGCTAATGTTAACAGCAAAGCCCCCCGTAAATATTATGAAGCAGATGCCCAGTTGAAAATAAAAACTAAAGCAGGCGCCACTGAATTAAGAGCGGAGTACTGGTGGGGGATTCAAAGTGCTGCTGCCTCCACTTCAGAATCACCCGGAAATTTATTAAAAGAACCAATATACGTTCGTCCGTTTAATGGAGCTTATTTTTATTTCCTTACCAATATTGTTAACCCTCATCACCAGTTAGGTGTTAAGTTCGATTGGTATGACCCAAATACTAAAATCAGCGGAACGGATATTGGTAAACGCAATAATGTAACCGCTACTGATATTAAATACTCCACTTTAGGTTTTGGTTATACCAATTATATAAGTGAAAACCTGAAACTTGTTTTATGGTATGAAATTGTTACCAACGAAAAAACGAGTTTGGCTGGTTACACCGGCGATGTAAAAGATAATGTGTTTACCTGCCGGGTGCAGTTTCGGTTTTAAGATCTAAGCATAGTTAAATAAATACCCTTTAAACATAAGGATTTTAAGTACCAGTTAACATTGCCGTAACATTAAGGAAACAATTCCTTTACGCCCCGGTAACATTACTACAACATTATCATAGTTCCTTTGCGTCAAATTTCGGATATGAAAAATTTTACTGCTAAAGGAACGTTGAACTTTTTTATTTTATTATTTTTCCTTGTCTTTTCGGTTGGTTTAAAAGCCCAGGAAACTACAGCTACATTAAACGGAAACATTATTGATGACAAAGGTGAGCCAGTGACCGGAGCTACTATTATAGCCAAATATGAACCCACAGGCAATACCACACAAACAATAAGCAACAAAAAAGGCATATTTGTTATTACAAATCTTAAGCCTGGCGGACCTTACACCATACGTATTTCGTATGTGGGTTATAAAGAAGAAGTGTTAGAGAACATTAACCTCACTTTAGGCAATAACCCGGATATAAACCTTGCCTTAAAACAGGATTTAAAACAAATGCAGGAAGTAGTTATTACCGGCAAAAGACTTCCTTCAACTGGCGGCCTGAATGTGGGTCGTGCCCAGCTGGTAACTTTACCAACATTAGGAAGAAGTATACAGGATTTTACCCGGTTAACCCCTCAATCCAATAACAACTCGTTTGCCGGAACCAATTTCCGTTATAACAACTTTACGTTGGACGGTGCAGTTAATAATGATGCCATAGGTTTTAGTAACTCAGCCGGTGGTGTAAGTGGTGGCGGACAAGCAGGAACTGCCGGAGCCGGTACCCGTACCAATCCATACAGTTTAGAAGCGATACAGGAAGTACAGGTACAATTAACTCCATTTGATGTTAAGATTGGAAACTTTACCGGTGGCAGTGTTAATGCCGTAACCAAAAGTGGCAGCAACACAGTTCATGGTTCATTATACTCGTACGGACGTAACCAGGTATTAACCGGTAAAAGTGTGGATGGTAAAAAATCATCCATCGGAAGCGATTATTACGATTACCAGGTGGGAGGAAGTTTGAGTGGCCCCATCATCAAAAATAAATTATTCTACTTTGTAAACGCTGAATTAACCCGCAGACAGGAACCTACTTTTTATAATGCAGGTGATCCCGGGTCAGCCATTACCATTGCAGAAGCGCAGGCTATCCAAAATCAATTACAATCAAAATATGGATATGATGTTGGTACTTATGGTGCTTATAAAATATTTACCAACAGCAACAAATTCTTTGGCAGAATTGACTGGAATGTAACCAACAAGAGCACTTTAATGCTGCGGGGTATTTATACTGATGGTAACGGTAATAACCTGGAACGTTCTTCTACCAACTTCCAGTTTTCTTCAGTGGACTTTACCCAGCATACCAAAAACCTTAATCTGGTTGCTGAATATAAAACACGTTTCAGCAATTTCCTCACCAATAATTTAGTGGTGAGTTATATCAACGTACATGAGTACAGGGATTTCCCCGGAATATTATCTCCTTTTATTGATATAGATAACGGCAGAATATGGGCCGGTACCTGGAGAGAAGCTTCTGTTTACAATATGAAGCAGAAAACAATTGAAGTAACCGATAACCTTACTTTTACAAAAGGGATTCATAAAATAACCCTGGGTACGCATAATGAGTTTTATAATCTTACTTATGGGTTTATTAACTCATGGAATGGCCGTTGGGAATATTCACGTGGGTTGAACAGCTTTTTAGCTGATAATCCAAGCCGTGTGAGAGGTGCCTTTACTATTGACGGAAAAACTCCCAATACAAGAGATTATTTATATAACAATCCGCCCAACCCCTATAAAGTTGCATTGATAAGTGCCTATGCACAGGACGAAATTGCTGTGGCAAGAAACTTTAAAGTTACTCCGGGATTAAGGGTAGATTATTCGGCCGTTGCTGATCAACCTGCTTTGGATCCTGCTGTAAACAGCACCAAAGATTATGTATCTCCTAACCCAACTTACACACATACGCCCTTCAGCCAGTTAAATAATAAATGGCTGGGTAAAGCCACTTTATCTCCAAGATTAGGGTTCAACTATGATATTAATGGAAACCAATCAGTAGTGTTACGGGGTGGTACTGGTGTATTTGTTGGCCGTATGCCATTTGCCTGGTTGGGATATGCTTACACTTTAACCGGAACTACTTATGGTAATATTGACTGGAATGGTATTGCTTCCGGAACAACCGTTCCGTTAGCTATTAACCCGCTGGGATTAAAAGATACTGTTACTAAATACGGTGGTGCATCCCGCAGCAGTACAAGAGAAGTGGATTTAATTGATAATAATTTTAAACTGCCCCGTATCTGGAGATCAAATCTTGCATTGGATGTTAAGTTTGGTAATGGATATAAAATAACCTTTGATGCCTTGTATACAAAAACTTTGTATGATGTGAAGTTCCAGCAGATTAACCTGAAAGATTCTGTTGCTTACTACCCAACGGGCCAGGCGGCATCTTCCACACCGGTATATGTTGGTGGAAAATTAAACGGTGTTTTCTCTAATGCATTTTTCCTTACCAATACAACAGAAGGTTACCGTTATAATTTAACTTTCCAGATTTCTAAAGTAACTAATAATATCAAAGCCGGTTCGCACCTGTTGAATATTAACTGGAGTGCAGCTTATACATATGGTATGAGTAAAGACATCAGCAATGGTATCCGTAACTCTTTCCAAAGTAACTATGAAGTGAACCCAAGCATTGTTCCTTCTAACCCTACGCTGTCTTATTCAAATTTTGATCTGCGTCACCGCATTGTAGGTATATTTGGTGCCAGCATGGTATGGAATAAAAAGAATACCACTTCATGGTCATTCTTCTACTCTGGTCAGTCTGGTAGTCCTTATTCTCTCATTTATCAGTCTGCTCCATTTGGCAATGGTTCCAATGCTCCGTTACCATATATACCTGTTAATTTCTTAAACTTTGCTGATATTAAAGATGCGAATGGTAATGTTACCTACAGCGCTGCCCAGCAGTTAAACGATATGAACGCTTTCATAGATGGCGATAAATACCTGAGCACAAGAAGAGGGCAATATGCTGAAAGAAACGGTTTACGTACACCATGGAACCACCAGTTGGATATGAAACTGGTGCATGAGTTTAAGATGAAGAACAGTAATCATTCACTGCGTATCAGCTTCGATATCTTTAATGTACTGAACTTACTGAACAATGACTGGGGACATATCAACTTTGTAACAAATATCAACAACTACACAGTTAACTTCCTTAAGTTTGTTAAGGATGCCAACGGTAAAAACCCGGGAGCACCTGCAACAGGCTATACACCAACTTTCAACTTTGTAAAACCATTGAACGGACATTATTACACGGTTGATCCTATCAACTCACGTTGGCAGGGACAATTAGGAATTCACTATACTTTCTAATGAAGTTTGTACGGAGGTTTTCCAGGCAAATAACTATTAGCCCCGCAGAGATGCGGGGCTTTTTTATTATGCTATATATCAGCATAAAAAAACCGCCCTGTTGAGGCGGTAAGTATTTTCAATCAAAAGTATATATTATCCAAAGCTGGTTACAACAACTTTATCCTTCATCATTTCCCTCACCGCATCTGCAATAGCCTGTGCATCATAACCACATTCACGGTGCAGTTCTTTAGGTGTGCCATGCTCAACAATTCTGTCGGGTATGCCCAGCATTTTTATTTCAGCCTTGTATTTATTGGCCACCATAAATTCAGCAACAGCACTACCAAAACCGCCAACAATAGTTCCGTCTTCTACGGTAATTATTTTATCAAACTTGCTGAATACTTCATGCAGCATTCCTTCGTCAAGTGGTTTTACAAAACGCATATCATAATGAGCAGGATTCAATCCGTCATTTTTTAATTCACGAATAGCAGCGGCAGCGAAGTTTCCGGGATGACCAAAAGAAAGAATAGCCACTTCTTCTCCGTCTTTTAATTTTCTGCCGGTACCAATTTTTATTTCTTTCATCTCCGTTCTCCATTCCGGCATCACACCTTCACCTCTTGGATAACGAATAACGATGGGCAGCTCCAGTGAATCTAATTGTGAAGTGTACATCAGGTTGCGTAATTCACTTTCATTCATCGGTGCACTTACAATAAGATTAGGAATACAGCGCATATAAGCTATATCATAAGCACCATGATGAGTGGGACCATCATCACCCACCAAACCGGCACGATCTAAACAAAACACAACGGGTAATTTTTGTATCGCCACGTCATGCACTACCTGGTCGTAAGCTCTCTGCATGAAGGAGGAGTAAATATTGCAATATACCCGCATGCCTTGTGTTGCCATACCAGCACTTACCGTGACTGCGTGTTGTTCGCAAATACCCACATCTATTGCCCGGTGCGGCATCTTATCCATCATTATTTTTAAAGAAGAACCACTGGGCATAGCCGGAGTAATACCCATTATCTTTTCATTCTTCTCAGCCAGCTCTAAAATGGTATGTCCAAATACATCCTGGTATTTAGGTGGTTGAGGAATATCAAACTTCTTTTTATAAATCTCACCGGTGATTTTATCAAACAAACCAGGGGCATGCCATTTGGTTTGATCCTGTTCTGCTAAAGCATATCCTTTACCTTTTACCGTAACGATATGCAGAATCTTAGGCCCGGGAATTTTCTTTAAATCTTTTAATGTATCTACCAGCTTGGTAATGTTATGTCCATCAATAGGACCGAAATAACGCAGCTTTAATGCTTCAAATAAATTACTGCTGCTGCTTACCATACTCTTCATTCCATCGGTTAACTTATGAGCCATTGCTCTTGAAAAGTTTTTACCAACCGGAAGTTTGCCCAGCAAATTCCACACATCATCTTTCACTTTATTGTAAGTGGGTGAAGTGGTGATATCAGTCAGGTATTCTTTAAGAGCACCCACATTAGGGTCAATGCTCATGCAATTATCATTCAAAATAATCAGCACATCACTATCAGCTACACCGGCGTGATTCATAGCTTCAAAGGCCATACCGGCCGTCATAGCACCATCACCAATTACAGCAATTGATTTACGGTCTGTTTCACCTTTTAATTTAGAAGCAATGGCCATACCCAATGCCGCAGAAATAGACGTGGAAGAGTGACCCACCCCAAACGTATCATATTCACTTTCGCTGCGTTTAGGAAAACCGCTTAAGCCTTTATATTTACGATTGGTGGGAAATTCATCCCGGCGGCCGGTTAATATTTTATGCCCGTATGCCTGGTGACCCACGTCCCAAACCAATTGGTCATAAGGGGTATTATAAACGTAGTGCAAAGCCACCGTTAATTCCACCACACCCAGGCTGGCGCCAAAGTGGCCGCCATGCACACTTACCACATCAATGATATACTGGCGAAGTTCATCGCAGAGTTGATGCAACTGCTCTGGTCTCATCGCCTTCATATCGGCCGGAGAGTTAATTGTGGCTAAAAGTTTACCGGGTTTTATTTCCATAGTGTTGATAATATTGCGAAAATAATACAATTACCCTTCTAAAGGGTGCCAAATAGTCAACTGGTTTGTTAACAATGATCAGTTGTTAATGTTCGGGAATAAGTAAAAATTCGAAATTAAAAAGGCAAAAAAGTGCAACATAATTACTGATCAATGATGATAGTACGAATCATTGACCAGATGATTCCGGGGCAACAGGCGATGCGCATAAAACTATTTATTGGTCACCAAATAAGCTCCTGCGTTTAAATGAGTTAAACCCTTTTTTGTGAATTGCAGATCTTTCCTGAAATTGTGTGGCTGCCTGTGTTTTGGGGCTTTTCCCCCAGCCATTTACACCAAATATTTGCCTTTAATAATTTTAGCCTTAGGCAGGGTATTAATTAAAGTAGATTTGTAGTTGACTATGTCAGTTTTATCAAATGTATCCAAATACTGGTGGTGCCAGATCATAGGGTGGGGTGGACTTACCCTGGTTTCTCTTTTTTTTAAGCTCACTTATGACAGTGATCATTTTTCTGAGCAGTTTGTGTTTAAGATTTTAGACTTCCTTATCATTGGAATTTTACTTTCTCATGCTATGAGGGAAATGATTATTTCCTTAAAAGTTTTGCAAAAACCCTTTGATCGACAAATTTATTTCTTTGTTATTATTACCATCAGCTTTGCAATTGGCCTTGCATTTTTTCAGTTATTCAGTTGGAAATATTTTGATCTCCTGGATAAAAAAGAATTGAAGGCTCCTTTTACAAGATTGATGTTTGGGGCAGTTTTTAATGCAGCGGTAATTTTGCTGGTATGGAATCTTATATACTTCATGTATCACTACGTGGAGAAAAACCGAACCGAGCAGATTGATAAATTAAGAATGAAAGCGTTGATCAAAGAACTGGAATTAAAAACCATCAAGAGTCATATCAATCCGCATTTTATTTTTAATTCATTAAACAGCATCCGGGCACTGGTAGATGAAAATCCGGGTCGTGCAAGAACAGCTATTACTGAACTGAGTAATATTTTGCGCAGCAGTATGCAGGCAGAGAAACTGGAAACCGTTCCATTAGAAAAAGAGCTGGCGATTGTAAAAGATTACCTGGCTCTTGAACAAATGCGTTTTGAAGAAAGACTGCGTATTAATTTTGATATTGATGAAGATACGCTGGATCAACCCATACCACCCATGATGCTTCAAACACTGGTGGAGAATGCTATTAAACACGGTATCAGCAAACAAGTAAATGGCGGCGAAATAAAAATCACTTCCGATTTTGTGGGTAATCATCACGAGATTATTATACGCAATACAGGGAGATTAAACGGTCACCGCAATGCAGATGGCTTTGGCTTACAGAGTACACAAAACAGGCTTAGCCTGATGTATGGTGACAAAGCAAGTTTCCAGATAAATGATATTGATTATAATGCGGTGGAAGCAAAACTGATTATGCCCATTGAATCATAATAATTCTCAAAATATAAACGACATGAGTAAAAGAGCCATTATTATTGATGACGAACGCTTAGCCAGGAATGAATTAAAAAAATTATTGCAGGAGTATCCGGATGTGGAGGTGATTGATGAAGCTGCCAATGTGGATGAGGGATTAGAAAAAATCAGTTCTCAAAATCCTGACCTGATCTTCCTGGATATTCAAATGCCCGGGAAAACAGGATTTGATTTACTGAGCGAACTGGATAAATCGCCACAGGTAATTTTTACCACGGCTTATGATGAATATGCATTGAAAGCCTTCGAAGTAAATGCACTCGATTATTTACTCAAACCTATTGAACCCAGGCGGCTGGCCGATGCGATCCATAAACTGGAGACACTGGAAGAAAAAGAAACGAATGGTCATCAAGTTGACGCTACCGGTGCTGTCAATCGGGGGTTGCTTACTGAAGCAGACCAGGTATTTGTAAAAGATGGGGAACGTTGCTGGTTTGTCCGCCTCGGTGAAATTCGTTTGTTTGAAAGTGTGGGCAATTACGCCAAAGTGTTTTTTGGTCCTAACAAACCATTAATATTAAAATCACTCAACGCACTGGAAGAAAGACTGGATGAAAAAACATTCTTCCGTGCCAACCGTAAGCATATTGTAAATCTGCGCATGATTGAAAAAGTAGAGCCTTATTTCAACGGGGGGCTGTTGCTGGAGATAAAAGGCGGTGAAAAAATTGAAGTAAGCAGGCGGCAGGCGGTTAAATTTAAAGAAATGATGAGTTTGTAGATGAAGGGTTGGGACGCTTTATGCGACCTGAACGATATTGACGAAGTAAAATAATATTCAACGTTCAATATTCAATTTTCAACGCTCAGCGGCGTTATAATTAACCAGTAACAAGCAATCAGCAACACAGCAACAAAATTTAAATGAGAAAACTGTTATTATTGGGGTTATTGTTATCAATAACCTCTTTTTTATTTAGTCAGCGTATCACTAAAGTCATCAACGTAAAAAAGGTACAGAAGATTGAGCAGGTATTATCAGCTGATGATATGGAAGGGAGAAAGGCATTTACACCGGGAGCAGAGAGAGCCGCCAGCTTTATTGCCAATGAATTCAAAAAAGCCGGCTTGCAAAAGTATAATGGCAGCAATTCTTTTTTGCAGGAGTTTGCAATGATTCAGCCAAAATTCATCAGTGCAACTGCAACGGTTGATGGCGTGGATTTTCCGGCAGAAAAAATATTTGTAGTTACCACACAGGCTCAGTTAACAGTAACCAACCTGAGCGGCTATGGAAAAGTTTCTGTAAAAAAAGAAAATAACCTTACCGCTGTTGCCAGGGAATTGATTGGACGAAATGAAAATTTGATAGTAACTGTTGATACCAGTTTAGCTGCTAATTTTTCAAAACTGAGTTTCCTTAAACGTAATTTGTTTTCAACAGACAAAAGTGTAATCTTTTTGCTAACCACTAAAGAACCCACTACTTTTTCAATAGAAGTAAAACATGAAATCAAAGAAGCTAAACTAATGAATGTTGCAGGGATACTTCCGGGTAAATCATTAAAAAATGAATATGTGATTTTTTCCGCACATTATGATCATTTGGGTGTTGGAAAACCCAATGCAAAACAAGATTCAATTTTTAATGGAGCTAATGATGATGCAGCCGGAACAACAGCGGTAATTATGCTGGCAAGATATTTTGCCAGGCAAAAAAACAATGAACGTACGCTGGTGTTTGCTGCTTTTACGGCTGAAGAATCGGGCGGCTACGGTGCTACTTATTTTTCAAAACAGTTTGATCCCGCCAAAGTAATGGCAATGTTTAATATTGAAATGATTGGAACGGAAAGTAAATGGGGCACTAACAGCGCCTACATCACCGGTTATGAAAAAACAAATATGGGTGAGATACTGCAGAAAAATTTAAATGGCACTCCATTTACTTTCCATCCCGATCCTTATCCTGAACAAAAATTATTCTACCGTTCAGATAATGCAACACTGGCAAGATTAGGTGTGCCGGCACATACCATCTCCACTTCTAAAATGGATAGTGAAAAATATTATCACACGCAGGAAGATGAAATTGAAACACTGGACATGAAGAATATGACTGAGATTATTAAAGCCATTGCTTTAAGCAGCCGCTCCATCATCAGCGGGCGGGATACGCCAACACGGGTGGTAACAGATAAATTAGAGAGCAAATAAGATTATAAAAAAAACACGTGGTACACAGGTTTTACTACCTTTAATTGGTTTTGCGGTAAACTGATTTTATTAACCACAAACATTCTTATGGAACTTTCCATTAATATACCTGCATTATTATTTCCGGGAATTACTTTGCTGATGCTTGCTTATACAAATCGTTTCCTGGCGTTAGCTTCACTCATCCGGAAACTGCACGAACAATATTTCAAACACCACGATAAACAAAATATTATCCGGCAAATTCGCAACCTGCGGGGCCGCCTCCATCTTATCCGTTATATGCAGGCCTTTGGGGTGCTGAGTTTTTTATTATGTATGATTTGTATGTACCTTATCTTTCGTGATTATAGTGAAGCAGCCCATTATATTTTTGCTGCCAGTATTATCAGTTTGATTATATCGCTGATAATTTCACTTATTGAAATTTTAAAAAGTACCAATGCCCTTGAGCTGGAGCTGAGTGATGTGGAAGAACTGGCAAAAAGCAATGTATTCAAAGATTTATGGACAAAAGAGGAAGCAGAAGATAGTGAGGAACAAAAACTCTAATGGTGAAAATCCTTTCTTGCTTCTTTTGCATCATAGTCAGCATCGTACCGAACAAAAAAATAGAGATACATCGTCCGGCTGAACCGCATTAACCATGGTTGAATCAGGATTAAAAATACCGAGTTGATTCCCAGCCACCATAAAACGGAATTGTCCATAAATGTTACATGAAATAAAATGATAGAACCTATAAAGGTTGCCACGGAAATAGCAACAGTCAGCGCATAACTTACATAACCGGTTCCGTACCAAAAACCAACTTCAGGTTCCATTTTTTGTCCGCAAACCGGGCAGCTTTCCGGCATATCCAGCGTATGTTTTAAATTATAAGCACTATGATTACTAAACATACCTCCTCTTCTGCAACGTGGACATTTAAGGGTGAGCATACTCCAGAAGTAATTGGGCCTTGGTCTCTTGCTGTTTGGCATTATCTTGATTTGGCCGCAAAGGTAAGCTTATGTACGATGTTATATGTACGGTGTACGAAAATTATACATGAAACCCTCTTTCTTACATCCTGCATCCTACTTATCTACGCTACCTGCATTTTCTTTCTTTCCCCAATCTGCTGACGCCACATAGCATAATACAATCCTTTTTCAGCCAATAAACTTTCATGATTGCCAGTTTCCACTACTTCGCCCTGTTCCAGAACATAAATACGGTTGGCATGCATGATGGTAGATAAACGATGGGCGATTAAAATGGTTATTTGATTTTGCTGTGATGAAACCTCACGGATAGTTTCAGTAATCTCTTCTTCCGTTAAAGAATCCAGTGCGGAAGTAGCTTCATCAAATATCAGCAGTTTGGGTTTACGCAATAATGCTCTTGCAATAGACAAGCGTTGTTTTTCACCACCACTTAATTTTAATCCGCCTTCACCAATCATCGTGTCCAATCCTTTTTCAGCTCTTGACAATAAATTATTGCAGGAGGCTTTATCTAAAACATCTCTCAGGTCATCATCCGTGGCATCCGGGTTTACAAACATTAAGTTTTCTTTTATTGTTCCGGCAAATAATTGAGTATCCTGTGTTACAAAACCAATCTGGTTGCGCAGGTCGTTGAAATTAATTTCATTTTCATCTAACTGGTTGTATAAAATCCTTCCTTCCTGCGGACGATAAAGGCCAACCAATAACTTCATTAGTGTTGATTTTCCTGAGCCCGATGGTCCTACAAAAGCAATTGTTTCGCCAGACTTAACATCAAAGCTGATTCCATCAATGGCTTTTTGCTGAGCGGTTTGGTGTTTAAAAGCTACTTTATCAAAACTCAGTGTTTGAATGTCGCCGAGGTGCCTGGGTTGAGCAGGTTCTGGTTCCGGTGCTTTCTGCATTAAATTATGAAAGTTGTTTAAGGAGGCTTCTGCTTCCCGGTAAACAATAATAATATTGCCAATTTCCTGCAATGGTCCAAAAATGAAGAAGGAATAAAACATTAGTGTCATCAGTTGTCCGGGTGTAATGTTTTGCTTAAACACCAGCCAAAGCAGCATAAAAATGATAACCTGTCTTAAAGCATTTACAAATGTTCCCTGTATAAAACTTAAGGTCCGGATGCTTTTTACTTTTTTTAATTCAAGTCCTAAAATTTTATACGTATTGTTGTTCAGGCGGTTAATTTCCTGCTGTGTTAATCCAAGGCTTTTTACCAGTTCAATGTTTCTTAAACTTTCAGTAGTACTACCAGCCAGCGCAGTAGTTTCCTTCACAATTTTTTTCTGAATGGTTTTTATTTTTTTGCTGAGTACACCAGTTAATAATGTCAATAATAATATGCCTCCAAAATAAACTGGCATGATAGACCAGTGCAGCGAGAAAGAATATACAGATACAAAGATGACACCTACCATCAATCCAAAAAGTACATTGATAAAGGAAATAATGAATTTTTCTGTATCAGTACGGACCTTAGTTAAGATAGATAATGTTTCACCGCTTCGCTGATCTTCAAACTCCTGGTAAGGTAAACGCATAGAATGCTTTAATCCATCGGTAAAAATTTTAGCACCAAATTTTTGAACAATCACATTGCCAAAATAATCCTGGAACGCTTTTGCAATTCTTGATACCATTGCCACACCAACCAGGATACCAACAAAACCCAGCACACCCCATATAAATTCAGTTGCATTTCTTGTTTCACCGGTGGGAACAAAAACTTTTTGTTTTACTACTTTGCCTAAAGCACCAATAGTTTCTTTCAGTTGATAATTGCCTTTTTCAAATGGGTGGGTTGCATACATATCAAACATCTTCCCAAAGAAAAAAGGATCAAGCATGGAAAATACCTGGTTGATGGCAGCCAATACCAACGCCAGTACCACTAACCATTTATATGGCTTAATATAAGTGAGCAGAATTTTCATAAACTATAATTGAAGTGTTTCTTGCAGCAAAAACAGTACAAGTTCGGGAAAACTGACAAGATTGCTGCGATACAGCAGCCTTCAGGATTTAAGCTGGCTCAGGATCGCTGCATTTTCCGTAGAATAACATATTTTAAATGAGTATACAACGCACTGGTTCGGGCAATAAAAAAACCTCTCGTGCCATCCAAAAATCCCAGTCTGAAAAAATAATTTAATATAAAAGAAAAAACAGGGGAGATATAGATTTTGAAAAAATTACTTTTGGTTCCGTACCGGTAATATTTATGGGCAGACAAAAAAGCATATTTCGTCATTTTAGTTTCAAAGTCAGTTACATTATCGGCGGTGTAATGAAGAATATGGCCGTTTAAAGTTTTTACCACTGCTCCGGGTGGGAGTATAACTTTTTCATGGACTTCTGCCTCCTCCCATTTGGTATAATCCCGGTGAAACAGGCGAATGTGTGATGCCTTTCTGCCCCATTCACCAAACTTTAAATGTGTACCGGCAAAGTAATTTTTTCGTGTAAGCTTGTATACCAAATAGGGGTCAGTAAAATTTTCATTTAAAATAGATTGTTTCAGGACAGTATCAACCGGTTCATCAGCATCCAGCATTAATATCCAGTCATATTTTGCAAATGCTAGTGCTTTATTCCGGGTTTTACCAAACCCTTCCCAAATGGTTTCTTCCAAACGGGCACCAAATTGCTTAATTACAGATAGTGTATTATCTGTGCTGCCATTATCAACACATACAATATCATCTGTAATATCTTTAACACTCTCAATAGTGGTTCCTATTATTTTCTCTTCATTTCTGCAAATGATTACAACTGACAAAGGTTTCATACCATATAAGTTTACGTTAAGGTTAATATACTATACAGGTTATTGGTGACGTATTCAGTTTTACATTACTACATTATTGATGAGGCGGTTATGAATTTTATGTTTCCAAACTTCTTTCTTCCGTTTCTCCCTGTTACAATTTTATGTTATTACTTTGCATATATCCTGTACTGACAGAATTGAACCATTATGCTTTTAACATTACTCTTACCATCAAAATATTCCAGGGACACTACAATTCTTTATTGGTTATTATGGGGATTTATTGCCACCCTGTACTGGCAACCCACAATGATAATAACCAACATTTTCATTGGGTTGATTTTTTGCTACAGTTTTTATTACAACCGAACTATTTCCTTTTTTTCCATGATTAAAAAACGCTGGTACCTTATTTTCATGTTATTATTTTTTTTATGGAGTATTACCAGTGTTTTATTATCAACAAATCAACATTCAGGCTGGTCAACACTTCAACTCCGTATTCCTCTCTTATTGTTTACCTGTTCTGTTGGTTTGCTGCAAATACCCCGTGAATTGTTTGATAAATTGCTTTACTGGTTTAGCCTGTTCACAGTTGTTGCTGCCATACTTTGTATAACTGCTGCCCTACGGCAGACAATGCAAAGTGGTAACAGCGCCTATCTTTACAATGATGCGTTAACCAGTTTTACAGGAAAACAATCCATATACATTTCAACGCTGGTTAATCTTTCTGTATTCAGTATTATTTACCTGTTAAGCTCAACATCCCTGCCCGGTAAACCTTTATTATATTTCTTTTTACTTGTATTGTTTGTTTTTAGTTTTCTGCTTGCCGGACGTAATGCAATGATTGTTTTGTATTCGTTTATCCTGCTCTATGCATTCCTGTATCTTCTTAAAAACAAAAAATACCTTGAACTATTTACCTTACTCATCGGGATGATAATTGGAATAGTTGTATTATTCAAATTGTTTCCCAAAACTTTTAACCGGTTCAAAGAACTAACCTATACTAACTACAATTATAGCAATACCAGTGATGAAGCCCATTATGCCGGAACGCTAACTGCCGACCAGTGGAATGGTGCTAATTTCCGGCTGGCAGTTTGGCGGTGCGGATGGGAAATGGCCAAATCAAATTTCCTTACTGGTGTGGGATTAGGTGATCGTAAGGACATTCTCTTTGCCATTTATGAAAAAAAGAACTTTACCATGGCTATTAAAACCAAAAAAAACCTGCACAATCAATACCTCGATATACTAAGCAGCCTCGGCGTTATTGGACTTATATTTTTTATGTTAGGTTTTATTATTGGCCCATTGGTGTATGCTGTTAAACGAAAAAACCTTTTAGCGTTAGCTGTTATACTAACCTTTGCTTTTGCACTTATTACCGATAATTTTCTCGATCGTAGTTTCAGCACCATCGTATTCAGTTTTTTTATCCCATTTATATTGGTCATTAACAATCAGGATTGATTATCCTGCTCATATAACTCAATGGCTTTTCCTGTTTCACCCAGGTAAATCATTTCCCCGTTTTTCATAAAAGCGGCACGGCTGCAGTACTTACGGATTACATCCATTGAATGACTGACAAGTATTACTGTTTTACCCTCAATCCAGCTACTTTCAAAAACTTTAATGGCTTTTTCCTGGAACTTCATATCTCCCACTGCAAATATTTCATCCAGAAACATTATGTCAGCACCTGCATTCACTGCAATTGAAAAAGCAAGCCTGGCCACCATGCCGGAAGAGAAGTATTTAATCTTGGCATCCACAAATTCCCGTATCTCTGCGAAATCAACAATCTTATCAAAGATGGCATCCACTTCTTTTATCTTCATACCCAGTACCGAGCCGGAAACATAAATATTTTCCCTGGCGGTTAATTCATGGCTCATACCCACACCAAGATTCATCAACATTGTAGTACCGTTAATTTTCAAATAACCTGTA
Organism: Sphingobacteriales bacterium; assembly: GCA_003963365.1. Lineage (GTDB taxonomy): Bacteria > Bacteroidota > Bacteroidia > Chitinophagales > Chitinophagaceae > AWTP1-9. The sequence goes on along the minus strand of RXJG01000003.1, from coordinate 346,389 downwards.
TCAGGCTGGTAAACACCCGCTAATAATTTGGTTAGCGTTGACTTACCGCAACCATTTCGTCCAATCAATCCAATACACTCACCTTTTTTAATTTCGAACGACATCATTTTTAAAGCCGGAACTTTTTTAGCTCTTGGCGGATTAAATAAATTAAAAAGCCGGTGTTTAACGGTGTTATGACTGTCTTCTGTGATGTGAAAAGTTTTACTTATATTTTTTGCCAGTAATGCGATCGTATTTTCCATGTAAATAAGTATTAAAGTTTTTCTGCTGCTTTTGAACCTAACTTGTTTAATAATATCAAACCAACGAGTAAAAGAAAAATAGCATACCCGAAATCGAAAATAAACAACTGCCAGTCCGGCCATTTATGTTGCATTAAAACATCCCTCGCATTTATAATGATACCGGCAATGGGGTTAGCATATTCAAAAGATGGTAATGCGTCTTTAAATCTAGAAAGCTTATAGAATATGGGCGACAGAAAGAAAAGGAAGGATACAAACACCTGCCATACCTGGGAAATATCCTTAGCAATAATGTACACCGTTGAAAGTATCAGGGATGTACCAATCGATAAAATATAAAGATTAACAAATAACGGTATCATCAGTATTATGTGATAGGATAAACCGGTATATTCTTTTTCAAGTGTGGTATAAAACAGCAGGAACATAACAAAATTGAAAAAGAAGCCAATACTGTTGGCAAATAAAGTGGAAAAATAAATTTCCAGTTTGTTCATATTGCTGTATTCATACAAATATTTTTTTGTATTCAAAATCTGGATAGTACCCGATGTGGATTCCACAAAAAAGTTCCAGAGGATAAGGCCAATAAAAAGATAAGAAGCAAATGCCGGCACATCTGTTTTAAGTATTATTTTGAATACAACGTAATAAATACATATATCCATAATGGGTTTTATAAGGGCCCACAATAACCCTAATTTATTTTCATAATACCTGAGTTTAAACTCAATTTTAGCCAGCAGCCATATTCTTTCCACTTTATTGGATCTCCTTAACCAGTCTTGCATTATTCTTAGTATCATACACTATTTTTTTATAAGGCTATATAGCTTATACACTATTTTTTTTGCCTGTTTATTTTTTTTAATTATCCTGATAATTTTTTGTGCTGATTTACCTTTCCATGGAATATTATCTGACAGGTGATAATCTAATGACGGGTTATCAATTTCCAGGGATGGTCCATTCGCATTTTGAAGATTGAATAAATCAACTGTGAAATTCGAAAATATTTCTTTATGTTTTTGTGATATATACTGATGCAAAAGGATTTTTTTTGCCTTTGATAATTCTCTAACCATGGAATCCTGTCGTATCCGGTATTGAAAAAGTGGCTCAGGTAAAACCACCCCATACGAGCCATTTGCTATCATGGAAACAACACTTTCATAATCTTCCCATCCCTGGAACAGCATATAGCTGTCATTTTTTCCATGCTCTAAAAAGCTAATCCGCTTATAAACAAGTGAACTGGAATTAATTAAATTGTGGTATAATATCAGGGGCGGTTCCGGATTAAATGCCGGCCAGATTTTACCGGAATCACCAAAATATTTTATCCAGCAACCAACAAAATGAACATTATTATAATTATTTAAAACAGATATGGCTTTTAAATAATAATCGGGTTCCACCTTGTCGTCTGCATCAAGAAAAGCCAGGTATTTACCCGAAGCAACTGTTGCACCTGTATTCCTGGTTTTTGCAATACCCGATTTTGCAGCATCAATAATTCTTACATCAGGATCGTTTCTTAGATTATCCAGTACCTGTAAACTGAGTTTATCAGTTGAACCATCATTAACGATAATTATCTCCTTATCAGCATAACTACTTTTTTTTACAGATTGAACTGCATCATTCAAATATAAACCCAGATTATAAAAAGGAATCACTACAGACAGCTTACTACTTTTTGTTATTTCTGCAGCAACAGTTGTTTTTTGTATTGATCTACGGATATATGGAAATTCATTTGCATAACCGGTTTGGTTATTTATAAGCGTTTTAATGACGGTATGTTTATCCTGAAAGACTTTCTCGTAGTTAAAAAAAGTTTCAACCCGTTTTATAGCATTATTCGATACATCAAGTAATGTTCTCTTTTCAAGACTGAGTATTTTTTTAATTTGGTCAATAAAAGTCTCAGGATATTCATGATCAAAAACAAAACCATTAATCGTATGATCAACCACTTCACTATGTCCGCCCTGTTTTGATACCAAAACGATTTTGCCCAAACTCATCATTTCTGCTACGACATAAGGCAGGTTATCGTTATTACTGGGAATAATAACTAATTCGGCCGATTGTAACCTTTCGCTGATTTGTGTTGGTTTGATTCTATCTTCCAGTCTCAATAGTTCCAACGCTATGTACTTTTTATACCTCTTTCGGATAATGTCACCCATAGTTCTGCCCTCTGGATGATAAACGATATCCTGCCCACCCACTAAAGTCAGGCTTCTATATAAGCCATTATCCCAAAGTTGCTTAAAATATAACAGCAATTGAAATGCTCCTTTCTGTGCAGTAAGTTTTCCATAAAAAACGATTTCCCCGGGTCTTTTAAAATCCACATTGCGCTGCTTTTCATTAAACTTAAAAGGATTTGGTATTACTGAAATATTATTATGTTCTAATTGAAACCTTTTTCCCAGTTCAGCCACCATGTATTTACTTGGTGAAATAACATGATCTGCTGCCTGTAAACAAAACCTTTCCATCTCGCAAATCCAATAATTTGGGTACCTGTATTCAGGAACATGATTATATTCCATGTAAAGAAAGGAAGGTGAATGCATAGTTATTATCACCGGTACATCATTGCACCATGAATAACACATTTTTTTGTACTGAAGCAGGTAATAGGCGATTCCAAGATATTCCTGTGATTCTATTATATCAGGTTTACCCTCCTTTTCAATAAAATACTTTACGATGTGGGCAAACTCATAACTGATACTGGCTACATGACCCAGGTAAAAAGATTCTTTGGTTGCGGTGGGATTAAACCTGATAACCCGGATACCTTCATTTTCTGTAACCTCTATTCTCTTAACAGAGGCATCGTTGACAAAAACGGAAACAGCATAGCCTTTTTCTGTTAGCATTGTTGCCGTATGCAAACAGTAAGTGCTTATGCCGCCTCCAAAGAAAGGAGGATATTCTGTTGTCAATAACCAGTAAATCAATCTTTATATTTTTTTACATTATCATTAAAGAGAGAACGCAATGTTCGTTTCCCCATAGCAACTTTTAAAATATGCCCGAATCTTTTGTACCAAAGCGGAAGGCTTTCGTATTCATTTTGATAAAACTTAAAAAGTTCTAAATAATCATCTTTATACTTATTCTTAGCTATTTCAACAAACGATCTGGCCACTTCTATTTCATCAATAAGTTCCTTGTTACTCACTTCCAGCTTTTTAATTTGCTTATCAAACTCAAGCAGCTTATTCAACACCCGTTCTGCATATATGTCTTTTTTAATCACCTTATCAATTATTTGTCCAAGAGTATTCGCTAATTCAACAGATTGATTCAAATTACTTCCCCTGAAATAAATAAAACGGTCCAATAACCCAATGATGTCAAAAAGTTCAAGTTGTTTTATCGCTGACAGCTGTGTGTTATTTGAAATTACAAGTGAATTATGTTTTTCATTATTTTTTAGTTGCGATAATCCTGGATCTGAAAACGTATAATAGCTTATACTCTTAATTCCCTGTTTTTCTAAATATTCATTAATAATTTCAGCCCAGGATTCTTTGGGGTTACAGTTTAACAACCCAACCGGTATAAATTTTCCATGCCTGTAATAACTGTTGCACATAAGTGCCATAGTGACAAAATCCATTAGCTTATTTAAATGATTCTCCGGGATAATTTCTTCTGTTCCGGATAGTATCATTATAAACCGGTTCTCAGGATTATTATAATTTTTCAAATCCGGAAGATCAAAATCACCGTTTTTACAGCCAGGAATAGAAATCTCCAGGGCAAGCACTGCATTATGTTGCTTGTGATATATTGTATCTTCCGGTGTTTCCCCTGCCAAAATGGTTATGTATGGTAAAGTGTAATTCATTTAATTTTATAAACCTTTAACGGTGTAACCATAGCTACTTATAATAAACGCAAATAACCGTTCCCATGAATGTGTGTAAGTTCCTTCATACAAATCAATAACGTTTCCCCTCTCAAGTGTGCTTCTTACTTTTAGAGGAGATTTGTTTTTGAAAAATTCCTCCAGGATTTTGCTCCTTGTTGCAAAAATGCTTCCCGCAATAAACTCATAACTTTCAGGCTTTAAATCATACCCGGATAATAATTGTTTTAAGATTTTATTATTTGTTGTTCTGAATACTTTTTCTGAAGGATCATACTCATTCATTAAAAATTCCTTTGCGCCTACCATACCGGTCTTTTGATCAGAAAAAGAAGATATAGTTGATTCAATAAATTCATCTGAAAAAACAGCATAAAGCTTATCGTACCAATAAGCTGCATTCAATGATTGTATACTGATTTTATCATGCAAAAGAAACAGCAGATCAGTTTTGGTACAATAATTAAAATAATATTGCAGCGAAGCCAGTTTACCACCTATGTCTTTCCCCTGGTTGCTGACATTAAAAAGGATCGCTTTTTCAGAATCCAGTTCAGCGATTACGTCGGAATAACAGGAAGTAATCAACAAGTTTGTACACTTGTTTAACAAGGCCCCGCATTTTTCTTGAATTTTCATCCACGAGCCTTTATAATATATATGAGCTATAACAGTAATTGTCACGTTAATCAGATTTCGTTTTCTATATAATGCAGAAGCCGGTCAGAAAAAGTTTCGGGTCTTAAAAATTTCTCAAAGGTTTTCCTGGCAGCAATACCCATTTGTTCAATACGGGTACCGGATGAAACAGTGAGTGCTATCTTACCGGAAAGATCTGCGACATCATCAATATTAAAGACATATCCATTAACCCCTTCCGTGATAACTTCCGCAAACCCGGATCTGTTTGATACAATACAGGCCTTACCGTAACAAAATGCCTCTACAAGTGTAACAGGAAAAGGATCGTCTCTTGATGCGTTTACAAGAATATGTGTAGTCTCTAATTGTTTAAGACATTCGTTGTGATCCATTTCACCAAGGAATTTTACCCAGGGTTTATCGGCTGCTTTAGGTTGTAAACTTTTGTAATATTCATAATCCAGTATTCTGCCAATTAATCTTAATTCAATTTTTGACAATAGTCCCGTGCTAATATTATTAAGGGCTTCCAAAATAATATCCTGTCCTTTGCGGGATTCAATAGATCCAATCAGGCTAATTACTATTTTCTCCCCTTCCAGAACCTTTGAAAATGGAATACCGTCTATATCTGAACAGGAATTGTATATTTTTTTTACAGGTGTACCGGTATATTTTCTTATATGCTCAATTGAATAATCACTAACCGTGATAATATTTTTTGCAGTACGCAGGGCCTGTACCATTTCTGCATTATTTGCAAAAAGGTCGATTACTTTAGCTTCCTGTATCCACCAAACTGTTTTTACGGTAGCCTGCATTTGTAACACAACAGGCCACGTTACTATTGTATTGCAAATAAGAAGATCAAAATTTCTGGCAAACCGCTCAAACGAAGGATGTTGTCTTAATACCAATACATCAATAATTACAGTTACCCCAAGCTCTTCATATGTCTCCCTCAAAGGACCATCGGATGGGCTACAAACTACAGGAAAATACCCGCTGTTTAAAAGTACTTTAGCTATATCCACCAACACTAATGGTGCTCCACTCAAAGACAGATCATGACTGATTAACAACACATTCCCTTTTGACTGAGAGGTGGTTCTGTCAACACCCGATCCAACCACTTTATAATACTCGGGAGAATCATGATAAAGCATATTGCGCATCGGTTCGGTAAAATATGGGTCATTACCAATATAGCTGCCCCATTTTTTTAAAAGGTAGATATCAGCAAGATCTTTTTTGAATTTTATCTCTTTCTTTTCGTGTACCGATAAGGATAAATGTCCAATATGTCTCATGGTAGCATGAGGGGTATAGACACACCTATAACCTTTTTGAATTATTTTAAATGACAGATCAACATCTGAATGAGCACTTGGGGTATTAATTGCATCAAACCCGCCAACCTCAAAAAAAAGAGTTTTTTTGATGGCAAGACAGGCGCCTGATAAAATCGTTACATTTCTTACGGATTGTACAAAATTGAGATAAGCGTTACTATCCATATGATATGTATGGAAGGTTGTTCCTGTTAAATTTCGAACACCGGTAGCCATCCCGGCATATTGTACAGAATCATCTTCATACACTAATTTAGGAGATACCCCACCCACTCCATCTATATATAAATACTCAATTGTATTTTCGATCCAGTCCTTTGTTATAGGTCTTACATCATCATTATAAAAGATAAGAACGTCACCGGAGCAATGACTTGCTCCCCAGTTACATTTATCGGAGAAATTATACGGTTTATCATAAGCAACCAACTTCAGTTTATCATACTTAGTTTCATTATTTAATCTGCGAATCAATGATGAATTTGTGACCGCAACAATTTCGTAATTATTAAAGCTTGTATTGTTATGAATACTCTTTACTGAAACTATCAGGTTTTCATAAGAATCTGTGGGAATAATAAGTGATACCATTGGGTTTTCAGGTAACGCTAATTTTACCCTGTTTGCTGTAGGAAGCTCAATAACCGACGCTTTTACATTTCTTCTTTTCATAGCATCTTCCAAAGCAGCCAGGTTTGTTTTTCTTGCATAAGGTTTATCACCCTGGGAAGCTGAGCCATCTGTTAAACGCCAGTGATAAAGTACTTTTTGAATATGAACAATTTCAGTTGTTTTTTCAGTGGCTCTTAGTATCAGATCATAATCCTGTGAAAAATCATACTCTTTTCTGAAATAACCAACCTTTGTAAAAAGAAATGATGATCTGTAAACAGTTAAATGTCCAACATACATCATATTAAACAATAATTCCGGGCTCCAGTCGGGCTTAAGGAAAAAATCGCTGAGATTACCCCTCTCATCCACTTTGCATTCATCTGTATAAAGAATATCTGCCCGGGGATGATCATTTATGGCTTTCACAATCCAGTAAAGTGCATCAGGTGTAACCTCATCATCATGATCCATTAAAGCAATGAATTCTCCACTAACCCTTTTCAGGGCTTCATTTGATGATTCAGATATTCCTGAATTTTGTTTCAGGAAAACAGTCTTTATTTTCCTGCGGGATGATAAAATCTTAAGCAAATCAATTGTTGCTTTGTTACTTGAACAGTCATCAACAGCAATCAGTTCCCAATGATCGTAGTATTGCGCTTCAATACTTTTTACCGCTATTTCCAGCAAATCGGGTCTCGTATTATAAACAGGCATTATAAAAGAGATCAGGGGCTTATAATTGAAAGCATCAATATCCTTAATGATCTGGTCCCGTGAAATACTATTTGCTGTTTGTGGTACCTGGTATAAAAGATTATGCATTCTTTTATACCGGCTTGTTAATTTATACAGTAAAATACTTCGTAAGTTAAAAAACAGCCGGAAATGATATTGTGAGATAAGACCTGTTAAAGATTTAAAAACAGATTTACTCTTTTTGTCTCTAACGTATTCTAACACGCCAGACAGTACATATTTTTCTTTTATTTTTTTTTTGCGCAGGAGTGCATTAAAGAAAGCCTTTTTTTTATTTCGTATTTTATTAGAGGTGATTGTAGCCATAACACCCGGAATTGACCGGTTTTCGTAAGTTGCCTTGTACCACGACAACTCTTCCCTGAGTCTGTTCATTTCCTTTTGTGAATCAGCTGGTGAGGTTTCAGAATTTGTTTTATTCATATTTGATAAACGGGTGGTATGTTACACTTTTAGTTTTGGTTTTATTTTTTCAACAGCACACATACTTCATCAAGTATCTTTTTATTTTGATTTCCCTGTTTGATCAACTTCTGCAGAATGTTGTTTTGTTCTTTTTGCATCATCTCTATTCTGTTCAGAATTGAATTATTGGTAATAGACTGATTAAAATTTTGTACTACAGCAGTTAACTCTTTAACACAAAATTCATTTAAGCCCGATAACTGTTTATACAGATTGTTATTAAGTTGTTCAAGATGCTTTATATGAATGTCTCTTTTTTCTAAAAGATCTTGCTGGTCGGAAATCAGGTGGTTTTGTTTTTTTACAGATTCCTCAAGAGTAGAAATATGGTTGATTATTTTTTTAAATTCAAACTGATGCTGAACATAAGAACCTAAATGCCCAAATGCTGTATTTATAAATATCTCTTTTGATTTATTAATTTTTGAAAAGAGAAAGGCCAGCTCTTTAGGAACTTCACTTCCTACAGCCAGTATTCCCAAACCATAACCATGTTTGAATTCATATGCGGGATATTTTGTTTTTAACTCCTGCCAAAGTAAGTGTACGCCAAATTCTTTTTCACGAACATTAATATCATGTAAAAGAACAATTCCTTTTTTGGACATTTTTGGAAGCCAATTAAAAAAATCATTGCTCACCGATTCTAATTTGTGATATCCATCAATATGCAAAAGATCTATAATTCCATCTTCAAATGAGGGTAAGGCCTGTTCAAAATTTGACCGGATTAAATACGAAAATCCGGCGTAATTTTCTTTATTATATTGTTGCACTTCTTTAAAAACATCTTCATCATAATATCCTGCATGTTCATCTCCTTTCCAGGAATCAATACCATAACAAATTGTGTTGTAAGCGGCTGATTTTACTGCCTGGCAAAAAGCAAAGTAGGAGGAACCAGTATGAACACCAAGCTCAACCAGTATTTTAGGTTGCAATTTTTCGACGAGTGTAAAAGCAAAAGGTATATGAGTCAACCAGGCTGATTCATGGATATATGCCGGAGATGCAAAGGAGTTTTTTGATAGAAATGAAGTCATATGTTTATTCATAAAGAATTTGGACGGGGGTTATAAAAACCCATTATTTTCGATTAATTAATTTCTCCTTTAGGGTACCCAACAAACTTCTTTTCTCATAAGTCCGCTTATACCATTCAATATCATTCTGGTATCGTTTTATATCTTCAAGCAGTTTATTGATTAATTGTTTTGAACCTTCCTGTTGTTCTTTTTCAAATGCCAGTTCAGACTTTAATGATGTTAGCTGGTATTGATAATTGGTTAATTCTTTTTCCAATTGCTTTATCTTTCTATTTAACTCTTCTATTTGCTCCTTTTTCTGCTCCAGGTCTGTATGCAGGTAATCATAAATATGTCCCAGCACCCTCTCAATAGAAAGTTCCTGATTATTACCGGTAAGGGCTATCAGCTTAATAGGGTCCTGTGGTTTATCTTTTGGGACTTCCATAGTTAATCCTTTATAAACTATAAACCATTCTGTAATTATCCGCACTGGCTTCAGCACTAAACTCACTTTGGCATAAATCTCTGGAGTAATTACCCATGGCTTTAAGCATGGTGGGATTATTTATATAATAAAGTATTTGTGTATAGGCCTGTTCAACGGTATCAAATAAATCACCGTTCACCCCATAACGTATAATATCCCGGTTGCCGGTACAATTAGATAAAATCATTGGCTTCGCCATTGACATTGCTTCGAGCACACCAAACGATAAACCTTCGTAATAAGACGTGGATAAGTATATAGAAGCTCTGGCGAGCACCTGGCGAACATCTGCTTCGCTCAGCCACCCGGTAATATGAATATTGGGAGCAGTTAACTTATGTCTTTCTTCACCGTCACCAATCCATAAAAAAATTAATTGTTTGTTATATAAAAATTTATGCGCAAGCTGATTAAAACGTTCAGGATTTTTTTGAGCTGTTATACGCCCGGTAAATGCAATAATGAATTTCCCGGTCAGGTCATCTTTTCCCTCTTCCAATCTTTCGTTATAAACTTTGGTACCATTATTAATAAAAGAAGCTGAAACACCAATATTATGATATGCTTCAGCTTCTGAAGCGGAGACACAAACAACCCTGCCACCGAAAGAAGCCCCTATTTTTTCCAGCTGCCGGTACAGTGAACGTTTCAGTAACCCATCATTCATTAAAAAAGGAGCACCATTCGGGGTGTATATAACATTTTTAAAGCCAAGCATTTTGCAAACCAGCCTGCCAATAAAGCCGCTTTTAGAAGAGTGCAAATGAACAGCATCAGCATGACGAAATCGTTTAAGGATCTGGTATAATTCTAAAAAAGCTTTAGCATCCTTGTATGGGTGTAAGTTCCGTTTTACGGATTTCCAGTGAATGAAGCGGATATTATTTTTGGGGAATAGTTTTTTGACCTCATCAGAATCCATTACCTCCTGCCTTTCACCATGAATAATAACATGATAATCCTGCGGAAGGTTTTCAACAAGGCTTCTTATAAAGGTAGCAATACCAGACGCAAAAGGTTCAACCACATGTACGATGAACAGGTTTTGATTTAAATACATGATAAAGACTATTGAAGGTTCTTAATAAAGTTTAAAATATGACAAGCTATCTGTAAATAGCGTTGTAAAAATATACAAAAAACAGCTAACCCTGTAATATTACCCCTGGTATTTATCGACAGTTTTGGAGTTCTGTTATCTTTAAAGTTCTGTTATCGCTTCAAAAAATCCTTCTTTTTATATATAGCAGCATTGTTTCCGGCATAAGATAGAGCACATATTGCCTTAATATCCCAACAAACATCAGATATTTATATATACTAAACTGTTTTAAAACACGGATAATAGCAGCTCGTTGCGCTTTTCGTTTGGTAGCAGATATTCCCAGGGAGCTGATTTCTGAGGTTACAAGTATTTCTTGTAAAATTTTTACTGTATGTGTTAAACAAATTTTAAAAAAGAAAGCATAATCTTCTGCATAAGTGTATTCACTTGGATAAACACCTGATTCTTCAATTACTTTTTTACTGAACATGACGGTGGGATGAATAAAACTGCATTTCCAGTGCATTTGTCGTACAATTGACATATGAGTTAAAGCAGTATGATAAATATATTGCTGGTTGCTGTTCTTTTTCTTAAAACAACACCAACTGCCCAGCAGCATCAGTTCCTGATCATTATTAAATTCTTCAACCTGCCTGATAAACCTCAGCGGATGGCAAATATCACCACAATCCAGCCGGGCAATAAGGGAAGCGTCATTTTTTTTTAAAATAAAATTTAACCCGGTATTTAATGCTTCGGTGATTCCTTTATTTTCTGCCAACCTCAGTATTTCAATTATATGAAAAGTATAAAGTTCCTTTGGTAATATTTCTGGTGTTACGGGATGGGTGCTTCCATCATCAACAATTAATATGCAATGTTTTTCTTTGGGATATTTAACCGATTGCAACGATACAATTAGTCCTTCAATATTATTATAGCAGGGGATAAGTAAATAAAAATCATACATAAGATAAAGCTTTAATACTTACAACAGCTATCGCTGTAAAAATGCTGAATTTATACTGAAGTTATTCAGCATTGCTAAGTTAATGGAAAACTCACTTTAAATTCTTTTTGCAGATTCATAAAAAAGATCCTAATACTGGAATAAATTTTAAAAGAATCAGCAACTGAATAAAAGCGTTTACTGGTACAGGCGGATAAAATAAATTAGTTGTCAATAGAAATGATAATGAAGCTTATTCAAAACAGCTGCCGGGCAAATAACGATTCGGTTCATTTAACCAGCCCAGCCTTCCCTGTCCAAACTTCTGTAATGAATGGCTTCGGCTAAATGTTCCGGTTTAATGTCATCACTTGCTGCTAAATCAGCAATGGTTCTGCTAACTTTTAAAATGCGGTCATAGGCTCTTGCAGAGAGATTGAGTTTGTCCATGGCTGCTTTTAGTAAATTTTGTCCTACGTTGCTGATCACACAAATTTCTTTTAACTGTGCACTGCTCATTTGTGCATTGCTGTACACACCGGGAGAATCTTTATACCGTTCTGCCTGTATCTCTCTTGCCTTCATCACTCTGTCCCGTATCGCTTCTGATTTTTCGGACATTTGTTGTTTAGATAGCTCAGAAAATGGAACGGGTGTTACTTCCACATGCAAATCGATGCGATCAAGCAACGGGCCGGATATTTTGTTGAGATATTTCTGAATCGTTCCCGGTGCACAGGTACATTCCTTATCGGGATGATTATAGAAACCGCAGGGGCAGGGATTCATCGAAGCAATCAGCATGAAAGAAGATGGGAAATCAATGGCTACTTTTGCCCGGCTAATGGTTACTCTTCTTTCTTCCATGGGTTGACGCATTACTTCCAGTACGGTTCTTTTAAACTCCGGTAACTCATCTAAAAACAACACGCCATTATGTGCCAATGAAATTTCGCCGGGCTGTGGTATGCCGCCACCACCCACGAGAGCTACGTCGCTAATTGTGTGGTGAGGGCTGCGGAAAGGCCGTTTCGATATTAAAGTAGCATTATCCGGTAATTTACCTGCCACACTGTGAATCTTAGTTGTTTCTAACGCTTCATGTAATGTGAGTGGTGGTAGGATGGTGGGCAAACGTTTTGCCAACATCGTTTTACCGGCGCCTGGCGGACCAATTAATATGGCGTTATGTCCACCGGCTGCAGCAATCTCTAAAGCCCGTTTAATATTTTCCTGTCCTTTTACATCACAAAAATCAAACTCAAACTGGTATTGTGAATGATAAAATTCATCTCTTGTATCAACAGTGGTTGGTTGTAGTGATGATGGGTTTTTAAAAAATTCAATCACCTCGTTGATATGTGAAACGCCATACACTTTTACATTGTTGACGATGGCTGCTTCCCTTGCATTTTCTTTGGGAACAATCAATCCTTTAAAACCTTCTTTGCGGGCCTGTATGGCAATGGGCAATGAACCTTTTATAGGACGTATTGCACCATCCAAACTCAGTTCACCCATAATGATGTATTCATGAATGGCTGCATCCTCGGGTAATTGTTCAGAGGCACCGATGATTCCAATGGCAATGGGTAAATCAAATGCGGAGCCTGATTTTTTTATATCTGCCGGTGCCATGTTCACTACAATCTTGGTGCGGGGATAATAAAGATTATTCGTTTTGATGGCACTTTCAATCCGCATCAAACTTTCTTTTATGGCATTATCCGGCAAGCCAACTATAAAGTATTTCAATTCGCCGCTGCTAACATTTACTTCAATAGTAATGGTAATAGCATCCACTCCATAAACTGCACTGCCGTAGGTTTTAATTAACATGAAGAGAAGTTGAAAGGTCTACTGGTTTAGTTGAGATGGAAAATTATAGAAATAAATTGAGATAGCTTATAATTTCTCCAGCAACTCCACCACCTTTTCTCTCTTCAAAATCAAATAACCCAAACGGTCGTTACTGATACCATCTTTTAACTGGTAACTGAATTTTAATTGCTCACCTTCTGTACTCGTTTCAAAATATTTGAACTGTATATTGGGATATGTTTTTAACGCATCACCAATTTCATATAAGTGAGTGGAAAGAATAAATAGGGAATTGCTGATTTTAAGTAAACCTTTAATCACCGCCGTACTGCAGTTCATCGCATCCTGTATGTTGGTACCTTTAAATATTTCATCAATCAGCACTAACCATTTTCTTCCATCATTAATTTTTATTACGGTGTTTTTGATGCGCTGCACTTCGTTGTAAAAATAACTTTCCCCTTTAATAATATTGTCCACCACATTAATATTGCTGAAGATGCCATCAAACAAAGTGAGATGCATCTCCTGTGCAGGAACACCCATTCCCAAATGAGCTAAATAAACAGCCACCCCAACAGCTTTGATGAAAGTGCTTTTACCGGCCATATTAGCGCCGGTTAAAAAAACAAAGTTGGCCTCTTTATTCATCTCCACATCATAAGCCACTGCTGTGGGCAACAGGATATGATATAATTTTTTTGCGTTGATATTTGGATGCGGGTAATCTTCAAATACCGGAAAACTTAAATTATAATGCTGTACAGCTTTTGCCATACTGTAATAGGCATCTAACTGGTAATAAATATCAATTAACTGGAAAGAAGCATTTTTAAAATCATGACGGAGGTAATTACCCAACTCCAGCAAATGCCCAATGTCAACCTTCTCTATATCATTTGCCGTAAGTAACAATTGTATTCTTTCTCTTTGGATAGAATGCCTTGCCCGGCCCAGCATATTTTTTAATAAAGGCGGACAGTCATCTGTATCCATCGCAATGGCCAGTTGATTGATTCCTTTTATAAAATCAGCAAAATGCTTAACAGAATATTTTACCAGTGAATAATCAGGACCGTGAAACCATTTGTAAAAAGTAGCATTGATAGGAGAGTGACCCTGTGGAATGGTATCAATCATGGACTCAAAAAATTTCTCCATCACCATTAATGTTCCATTAGTGATGACGGAAGGCCAATGTTCAATATGCTTCAGTAAATGTTTGATGGTGTCCTGTGTGGCGGTGATTCTTTTAATGTCGTGGTAAGGTTGCTGCATCAGTTGTTTTAACTGATCACGGCCGCCAAAAGTGGTAGTGAAATTCAGTTTATGAAAAACAGAATATTCTTCTTCGGGGTTGAAGATAGAGAGATCGTAATAACTGGTTTTGTCAAGTTCCATTCTGTTACTGGTTCTTTGTTACTCGTTACTGGCGGTTGAATTTTAATCGTTGCCCTTTCACAGATTCATCAAAGTTGCCGTTTCCATAAACTAAATGACCATTTACAAAAGTATGTGTAATTGTACCCGGCATTTCCATTCCTTCCAAAGGACTCCAGCCACATTTATATAAAATATTTTCTTTGCTCACTGTCATCGGTTGGTTTAAATCTACTATTACCAGGTCTGCAAAATATCCTTCTCTTATATAACCCCTTTCCGCTATCTCAAAACAATCTGCTACTGCATGGCTCATCTTTTCAGCAATCTTCTCCAGTGAAATTCTTCCCTGTTTATAATGATGAAGCATGAGTTGTAAAGGATGCTGTACCAACGGTAAACCGGCATGTGCATGTTCATACGGTGGTTCTTTTTCACTGAGTAAATGTGGCGCATGGTCGGTAGCAATTACATCAATCCGGTCATCGAGCAAAGCCTTCCAAATTCCTTCCCGGTTATGTGGTGCTTTAATAGCAGGATTACATTTTATCAAATAACCCAACCGCTTGTAATCATCACTGCTGAAAGTGAGGTGATGCACACAGGCCTCCGCAGTAATGCGTTTATCTTTTAACGGGATTAAATTAGTAAAGAGCTGTAATTCTTTTTCTGTTGAAATATGCAAAATGTGTAAGCGACTGTTATATTTCTTAGCAAATTGAATGGCAACCAAGGAGGATTCAAAACACCCTTCCTCATCTCTCACCAGTGGATGGTCGGAAGGGGAGAGTTCACCTTTTTCATTCTTAAGCCGCTGATAATTTGCTTTTATAATTTTTTCATCTTCACAATGCGTGGCAATCAATACTTCACTTTCCCTAAAAACTTTATCCAGTGTCAAAAAATTATCCACCAGCATGTTGCCGGTACTGGCGCCCATAAATATTTTTACGCCGCAAATGTCTTTCTTCAGCTCATTTATTTTCAAAACTTCCTCTGCATTATCATTACTCGTTCCCATAAAGAAGGAGTAATTGGCTAATGAAGTTTGTGAAGCAATCCGGTATTTGTTTTCCAGTAATTCAATCGTTAATGCATTGGGAATTGTATTAGGCATTTCCATAAAGGAAGTAACGCCACCGGCTACTGCCGCTTTTGCTTCTGTATGAATTGTTCCTTTATGTGTGAGCCCCGGTTCACGAAAATGCACCTGGTCATCTATTACGCCGGGAAACAAATATTTTCCTTCCCCATTAATTTCTGTTGTTAATAAATCTGTACTGATGTTGCCGGCAATTTTTTCAATCCGACCATGTTTAATCAATACATCGTTCAAACTAATTCTGCCCTCATTTACAACTTGTATATTGCGAATCACATAATTTTGCATAACTTGAATTTGTAATCTAATACCTAAAAACAATCTAATGCAATTTAAAGAAAGGCTCCTTATTACGGCTGCACTCTGCCTGCCTGCTGCACTTTTTTCTCAAAGCACATACTTTTCTCCGGCTTCCAAACACAGTCATTTTATTGACCGCATGGAAATATTGCAGGGAAAAGTAGTTGATCAGAACTTTTCTACCAACAAACCTTATAACAGAAAGTTTGCCGGTGACCTGGCATTGGTATTTGATTCTTTGACAAAGGCGGGTACTATTAAACTCAGCAAACAGGATGCGTACAACCTTAATAGTTTTTATGCTAACAACAGCGAATGGTATAATGGCGATGAAAGCGCTTTTCAAAGCAAGAAGCCGTTCTTAAAAAGTTTATATACCAACAAGGCTAATTTTTTTGAGCATAAGGACAAAGATTTTTTTATTGCAATAAATCCTGTGCTGAATTTTCAGCTAATGGCTGCAAATAATGATATAAAGAACTTATTCATTAACAGCAGGGGTGTTACTATCAGAGCTAGGATAGCCAATAAGATTGGGGCATATTTTAATTTATGGGATAACCAGGAAAGAGGGCCGGCATTTGTACGTAACTGGGTCAGTACATATAATGCTGTGCCCGGGGCTAATTTTTATAAATCATTTAAAACCACCGGAGTTGATTATTTTCAAGGTAGTGGAGGGATAACTTTCCCGGTAACAAAGTTTATAGATGTGCAATTGGCATATGATAAGAATTTTATTGGCAACGGATACCGCAGTTTGTTTCTAAGTGATTTTGGCGGCAATTATTATTTTTTAAAGCTTAATACAAAGATTTGGAAATTCAATTACCAAAATATTTTTGCAGAGCTGAATCCTAAATTTACCAAAACCGGCGATTATTTATTGCCAAAGAAATATGCAGCCTTTCATCACCTTAGTATTAATATTAATAAATGGCTCAATATAGGCGTATTTGAAAGTGTGGTTTTTGGAAGAAAAGACTATATTGAATTAAGTTATCTTAACCCGTTAATTTTTTACCGGCTTATTGAAGGGAATATAGGCAGTCCTGATAAAATCCATGAAGGACTTGATTTTAAAGCCAATGTTGCTAAGAAGCTTCAGTTTTATGGACAATTGTTAATCGATGAATTTAATTTTCAAAAAATCCGTAAAGACTGGACCTGGTGGGGCAATAAGTTTGGCTACCAGTTAGGTGCAAAATATATTAACGCATTTAATGTTCCCAATCTTGATTTACAAGCCGAAGTAAATGTTGTGCGGCCTTTTACTTATTCGCACTATTCAGATTCAGCACAATACAATTTTCCAATAGCTAATAATACGCATTATAATCAACCTTTAGCTCATCCATTGGGTGCCAATTTCCGTGAATTTATCGGTATAGCAACATGGCAACCTATCACCCGGCTATTGCTTACCGGCAAAATTATTTTTGCGCAGCAGGGGTTGGATAGTTCTGCCACAAGCAGGAATTTTGGCAGTAACATATTCAGACCATACGACGACAGGATAGGGGATTATGGATATAAGATTGGTAGTGGGCTAAAAGCTAACCTGCTCAACGCTTCATTTGCCGCATCATATGAAGTAAAAGAAAATGTATTTTTTGATTTCTCAGTTTTAATAAGAAACTTTGACGCACCAAAACCACTCATATCCAAAAACACTACCGTTGTTAGTGCAGGAGTAAGAGTGAACCTTGTCCGGAGAGACTACGATTTTTAAAGCAAACCGGAAACAAATGAAAAGTTATGCCGTGCGGGTAACATCCATAACAGGGTGTGCACTCCTATTTTTATCTCTCCAACTTTCAGCACAAAAGAAAGCCGATAAACTTCCGCTCACCTTAGAAGCCATCTGGGGTGGTTATTTTGATGAGCAGCAACTGGTGGTTCATCCCATGAACACACAGGAGAAAATTGCGTTTATTTATTCGGATAAAAATTCCAGCAATGAGTTAATACTGGCATTGGACTTTACAACTGGCAGACTGGTGGATACACTTTTTACCAACCAGGTAATTCCAAAAGGTGATTCCGTGCCGGTAACCTTTACTTTTTTTGAAGATTTTGAATTATCTCCCAATGATTCGCTGGTGCTGGTTAAAACACAGGCACAACCCTTGTTCCGTATTTCCGGTAAAGAAGCCTGCTATGTTTGGAACCGGAATAAAAAAGTATTGAGAGCGGTTACCGTTGATGGCAAAGTGAGTTATGCAAGTTTTTCGCCTGATTCAAAAAAGCTGGCCTATATCCTCAATAATAATTTATATGTGAAGGATATGGAAACTGAAGCAGTATTAGCTGTAACCAGCGATGGAAGCATGGATAATATTACTTACGGATGCGCCAATGCGTTGTATGAAAATGGTTTTGGGTTAAGGAAGATGTACAGCTGGAGTGAGGATGGACAAAGTATTGTTTTTACCCGTATCAATGAACAACCGGTTAAAAATTATCCTATTACTTATTACGATAAAAATTACCCGGATGTGTACGGGCAGCGTTACCCAAAAGCCGGTGAAGCCATTCCGCAGGTGGAAGTGTTTTTATATAATCTACCGTTTAAACTGTTGACTAAATTAGATGTTGGGGTAAATCCTAATCAATATATCACCGGGGTTAACTGGAGCCCGGATGGAAAATCTGTTTTAATTCAGCGCCTGAACCGTCCGCAAAACTTTTTAGAAATATTACAGGCTAATATAAAGAATGGAAATACAAAAACGATTTATAGCGAAACAAAACCTGATTATATAAAACTGTTTCCTGATAATTTGTTCTGTATTAAAAGCCGCAATTCTTTTTTATGGCAAACAGAAAAGAATGGCTGGAGTCATATTTATGAGTTTTCGATGGATTCGTTAAAAATGAAACAAGTAACCACAGGTGAATGGGAAGTACAGAAAATAAAAGGAGCAGATGAAGAAAATGGTTTTGTTTATTATATGAGCAATGAACCATCACCACGGGGAAGCAGTTTGTACCGCATTAAATATGATGGTACGCAAAAAAGAAGGTTAACAGATAAAAACGGCTGGCATGAAGTATTGCTGGCAAATACCAAACGATATTTTATCGACATCTACAGTAACCAGGATAATCCTACTATTTACCAGATGTATTCAACCAGGGAACAAAAATTATATCAGCCATTAATTGAAAATAAAGAACTGAAAAATCGCTTAAATCAATATAAAATCCCGGGTGTTGATTTCTTCTCGTTTAAATCCTCTGATGACAAACTGATGTATGGATATTTTATTCATCCGATGAATGCGGAGGGAGCAAAACATCCATTATTAATATATAACGGTGGTTCGCCGGAATTACAGGGAGTTACAGATCGATGGAATGATAAAATTTTGATGAGCTTAAAATACCTGGCATCGCAGGGTTATTATGTTGCCTGTTTGGATACCCGTGGCACACCCGGTAAGGGAGAAGCTTACCGTAAAGCCAATTATAAGAAAATAGGGGATGCGGAGCTGGATGATTTAATGGAGGCAAAGAAATTCATCATCCGTTCTATGAATGCTAATGTGGATACATCCAAAGTAGCAGTGATGGGCTGGAGTTATGGGGGATATATCAGCACACTGGCAGCAACAAAATATGCTCCCAGTTTTGCAGCCACAGTTGCGATAGCACCCGTTACCAACTGGCGTTTATATGAGAATATTTTTGCTGAACGGTATATGACCATGCCCAGCGAAAACCCGGACGGCTATATGAATAATGCCCCGGTAAATTTTGTAAATAATTATAAAGGCGGGTTATTATTAGTGCATGGTACGGCAGATGATAATGTGCATTTACAAAATAGCATGGTATTAAGCCGGGAACTGGTAAATGCCAACAAACAGTTTGATCAGTATTACTTAACTGACAGAGGCCACCTGTTAAATGATAATGTAAACAACATTACCCGTCTTAATCTCTTTATTAAAATCAGGAATTTTTTGAACAACCAGTTTGGGGTGGGAAAATAGGAGGCGGAAACGAAAGGTCTAAAAAAAATAAAGGCCGGATAGAAATCCAGCCCGCTTTAAAATCCAATATCCTATGAAAAACCGAGAACAAGATAGGCATTCAGTTTATAAAAGTTGCATGTTTCGGTAACTTTTTTTTTGCACCCCCTTTAGCCCTCTAAATGAATGCTAAAAATGATCATCCGGGACTGGAGCCGGTCTAATACATTAGAATATTTAAGATTTACGTCCCGGCTATGGATGTTATTAAGGCCATTGCTGACCTTAATTTCAGGGGAAAAAATGAAGCTTTTGAAGTAAAAATTAAAGCCAATACCGCCCTCAAAACCATAATCTCCGGGTTTAAGTTTTACCAGGTCCTCGGCACGGCGGGCAGAAGAATTGCTGGCCATATCGTAGTCATATTTAAAGCCGGCCATCATGTAAACCCTGAAATTATCGATTCGGTCGCTTTTGAATTTTACCTGGATAGGAAGCGACATCAGGATTGACTCAATATTTTTAGTTGGGTTAGGAATATCAAGTGGACCGTCGTGACGGGTTACATAACGGATATTTTTAGAAGCAAATATTAATTGAGGATTGATTCGCAGTTCAAAGCGGTCACTTATCCGGGTGGTTGCCAGAAGTCCTAATCCAAAACCACCTGCGTTACGTGGCTCTGCCACCATTATGGTGTCACTCTGTAAAAACTGGGGATGGTGCAGGGCATGTAAATAAGAAGAGTTGAAAGAAAGGGTAATACCAAAATAATAGGGCTTGGCATCGTGATCCGGAAGGTTGATCTCTCTTTGTGCAAAAGAACTTTTATTAACCAGCAATAATAATCCCGCCGCAATTACTTGCTTCCGCAATAAATGGAACATATTCCTAAACTCAGCTTTTTGCATGATGTATAACTGTAACCCTGTTTATTTAAAATCTCAACAAACGCATTGCCTTCAGGGAAAGCCTGTATGGAATTATTAAGGTAGCTGTAAGCTTCTTTGTTTTTTGAGAACATTTTACCAAACTGCGGCGCTACAATCTTCATATAAATATTGTAGAACCAGCTAAACCATTTGGTTTTTGGTTTGGAAAACTCAAGTACTACCAGTTTACCTCCGGGTTTCAGCACTCGTCTTATCTCGCTTAGGCCCTTTTCCAGGTTTTCAAAATTGCGTACCCCAAAGGCTACGGTCACTGCATCAAACGAATTATCGGGAAAATTTATTGTTTCAGAATCGCCGTTAAGCAGGGTAATTTTTTCCCCCAAGCCCTGTTTATCAATCTTTTGACGACCAATATCCAGCATCTTATTAGATATATCAATGCCGGTAATTTTATCAGGATTCAGCAGCCGCACTTCCATAATAGCCATATCGGCCGTACCAGTGGCCACATCTAATATATGTTTGGGCCAAATATCTTTTAGCTGACTGATGGCTTTTTTTCTCCATTTAATATCAATGCCGGCAGAAAGAAAGCGATTTAAAAAATCGTACCGGGAGGCAATTGAATCAAACATTTTTGCCACCTGTTCTTTCTTGGTTTCATTGGAAGATTCAAAGGGAACTATGGTATCATGTAAATATTTCTCACTCATGGAGCCGCAAAGGTAGGTGAGTTTGTGGTTTGTAGTTTATGGTTTGTGGTTAGGATGATTTGACGGGATAAAATAAATATTGCCCACTGCCCACTGCTTACTGCCAACTTATTTTCCATGTATCTTGCAGCACATGATTATAAAATCGGCCGTTTATTTAATCAGCAGCCCGGATTATACCAAATGCCCCAAACCGGATAAGCCGGAGTATGCCTTCATTGGACGGAGTAATGTGGGCAAATCATCGCTGATTAATTTGATTTGTGATAATGAAAAATTAGCCAAAACATCCGCTTCACCCGGTAAAACACAACTCATCAATCATTTTATTATAAATGGCGACTGGTACCTGGTTGATTTGCCCGGCTATGGTTTTGCCAAAGTATCGCAAAGCAGCAGAAGAAGATGGGAGCAGATGATTGAAAACTATTTGCGCAAAAGAGAGAACCTCACCAATGTTTTTGTACTGATAGATTCCAGGCACCGTCCTCAAAAAATTGATTTGGAGTTTATCAACCAGCTGGGCCAATGGGAAATTCCATTTAACCTCATATTTACCAAGGCTGATAAATCAACCCAAAAGGAAGTGGCGGCTAATGTAAAAGCATTTTTAAATGAAATGCGAAAGACCTGGCAGTTTTTACCACAGCATTTTGTTACCAGTGCGGTGAAGAAAACGGGAAGAAAAGAAATATTGAAGTTTATTGAGGAGTGCAATAAGCAAATACCCAAATAAAAACTCCGCCCAATTGAGCGGAGTGATATTATGATGAAAAAAAACACCGTCTACTCAGGAACTACCAGCCTGAAACCATTGCCGTGAATGTTCACAATTTCAATGCTGCTGTCTTCCTTAAGGTATTTACGCAATTTGGCAATATACACATCCATGCTTCTTCCGTTGAAATAAGTATCGCTGCCCCAGATGCGTTTTAATGCCTGCTCTCTTGGCAACAAATCATTTTTAAATTCGGCCAGCATCTTCAGCAATTCATTTTCCTTGGGAGAAAGGGTTTGTGTTTTACCATCTACGGTTAATTCTCTCAGCTTGGGATTGAAGTGATATTTGCCCAAATCAAATTCGATTGTTTCACTGGCTCTGTTCAGTTCTTCATTACGCTTGAGAATAGCTTTTATTTTCAGTAACAATACTTCACTGTCAAATGGTTTAGTGATATAATCATCAGCTCCTAGTTTGTAACCACTAATGATATCTTCCTTCATTGTTTTGGCAGAAAGGAAGAACAATGGAATATCAGGATCAACATCACGAATTTCTTCACCTAATGTAAATCCGTCCATGTTGGGCATCATTACATCCAGCAGGCACAACTCAAACTTTTCACGGCGAAAAGCGGCCAGCCCTAATATGCCATCTCTTTCGAGTGTTACATCATAATCGTTTAATTCCAGGTAATTCTTTAATACCATTCCTAAATTCTGGTCATCTTCTACCAATAATATTTTGGGTTTAGCTCCTTCCATAATTTTTCATTTAATTGTTAGACAAATAAAATTAATACATTCCGCTATATTAAAATACCGTGCCTAATTTTTTGTTAAAGACTCCCTGCGGCATTTTTACAGAAACTTTTAATTTAGCGGTTCTTAATTCATTGAAGTATGCGCATCACCCCAGATAACCGGTTAAAGAAATTAGTAGTTATTGGCGACAGAGTGCTGATTAAACCCAGTAAACCAGATGAACGGACTGCCAGCGGATTGTACCTGCCACCCGGTGTGCAGGAAAAAGAAAAAGTACAGCAGGGATATGTCATCAAAACCGGACCGGGTTATGCTATTCCTATGCCAGTAGATAATGAGCCATGGAAAAGCGAAGAGGAACAGGTAAAGTATGTACCGCTGCAGGCAAGAGAAGGAGACCTGGCCATTTTTTTAGTAAGCGGTGCCACCGAAGTAATGTATGAAGGCGATAAATATTTCATCGTTCCGCAAGGAGCTATATTGATGCTGGAAAGAGAAGAAGATCTGTAAAAACTCTCATTATTATTTTTATCCGGTTTATATTAGCTTTCGTACATTTATCAAAAATGATTGCTGGTTAAATCTTAAAATTATGGCAGAACAAAAAATTTTTGAAGCAAGCCAGGAGGCTAAAGCAAAAGCATCTCAGTTAAGAATGTTTGCATTTATTGCCTGGATAGTGGCAATAGGGGGCGAAGTATTTGCGATTTTGAAATTAATACATAATAATACGCTAACCTGGTTAATTGTAGCTATCGTTGCTATACTGATTTTGTCTGTAATAGGTTCCACCCTTTGGAAACAGGCCAACCATATTGACCCTCCATCTGAAAAAGATAAGGCAAAATTTTTCCTGCAAAGCCAGTTAGGTGCCATTATGGGGGCTTTATCTTTTTTGCCTTTGGTCATTTTAATTCTGGTAAATAAAAATATCGACGGAAAAACAAAGGGTATTGCCGGTGCGGTTGCCGGTATTGCTGCTGTAATAGCATTAGCTGCAGGCATTGATTTTAACCCTGCTTCCATTGAAAAATATACTAATGAAATTAATCAGCAGGATAGTGTTTTACACCAGTTAGTTCCCGGTGCTGAAACAGTTTATTGGATAGGCAGTTCAGGTAAAGAAAAAGACGCTAAACATAAATATCATATATACCAGGATTGTCAATATTTAAGAGGAAAAACTGTTCAAAGTGGTACGATAAAACAAACTTTTGATAATAACGGAGAATCCGAACTATGTAAGGTGTGTGAAAACAGGGCAAGAAAGGGGCAGAATGGTACCAATAATAACGGATCCAACGAAATTATAAATGATATTAAAAAGGCAGCTGATTCTTTAATTAAAAAATAGCGTAAATATTATTAATTACTTATTTGTTATTGACTTATTAAATATACAGGATTATTACTGTGCTCAATTAGTGAAATATAGATTTGCTAAAAAATCAGGAATGACAAGAGTTTTTCTTTGGGTTACCTTTCTCCTTATCAGCAGTAATTTAATTGCACAGAAAGATAGTATTGAATACAGTTTTACAAAGCCAAAACCATTTTCGTTTATCACCAATGTTCCCCGGGGGTGTTTTCAATTTGTAAAAAAGCCATTTCAAAAAAATAGCCTTAAATATACTGCGGCAATTGCGGGGGCAACGGCTGTTTTGATTTTAGTTGATCAACCAGTTTATGATGGGGTGAGAAAATTTTCTGATAATATTGGTTTACATCCCGAAGAGAATAATAAAATTTTATGGAGCATTAAAACGGGGAATAAACAAACAGTTCTATTAAAGGCACCCGGTAACCTGAATACAGCTTTTTATATGATGGGCCAGGGTTTACCAACATTATTAATTGCCGGTGGTTTATTTATAGAGGGGAAAATAAAACATGATTTTCGTTCCATGCAAACCGCCAGTGATTTGGCAGAATCTTTTATAACACTGGGTTTAACAACACAGGTTGCCAAATGGATTAGCGGCAGGGAAAACCCCCTTATTGCAACAAGAAGAAACGGGGCATGGAGGCCATTACCCTCATTCAGTGAATTTCAGAATAACAAACCAAGATATGATGCTTTCCCCTCGGGGCACCTGGCAACGTTGATGGCTACTGTCACCATTCTGGCCAATAATTATCCTGAAAAAAAATGGATTAAACCGGTGGGATATGCATTTACAGCTTTATGCGGATATGCTATGATTAATAACGGTGTGCACTGGTTAGGCGATTACCCTTTGGGACTTGCTATGGGCTATCTTTCCGGGAAAATAATTACCGACAGGCATAAAAAGAAAATTGTTGTGAATAAACTTCCCATGGGCAACTAATATTTTCCTGTGCATGGCTTCTAAGTTAATTTTGCCGTAAAGCAAATAAACCATTCTGAGAAGAATGGCCGCCCTGCTGAATATTAAGGAAAATTATGATTCGTCGTTTATTACAAAAACTCTATACACACCGTTTTGGCCCTGTTGCATTACTGGTGGTGCTGGTTTGTATCATTAGTTTTATTACAAGAATTGTTTTGCTGATCCGTTCTGCTCCTGAACTGGATTTAAATCCCCTGCAATGGGTTGGAATTTTCTTAGTGGGTTTTTTTTATGACCTGGTTGTGGCTTTTTATGCAGCTATTCCATTAATACTCTATTGCTGGTTTGTACCACGATTTATTTATACTCAACGCTGGCATCGCATTTTATTGTATGGTTTGTTCGGCGTAATTACTTTTCTTTTACTATTCAATGCTGTGGCTGAATGGTTTTTCTGGGATGAGTTTAATGTACGGTATAATTTTATTGCGGTGGATTATTTGGTGTACACGACAGAAGTGATTGGAAACATACAGGAGTCGTATCCATTTCTTCCTTATTTATTAATTGTTTTAATAATTGCGGCCATACTGGTTGTACGCTACCTGCGGCATAATATTAAAAAATCACAGCAATCAGGTATCCGGTTTATAAAAAGAACATGGATTGCTTTGTTGTTACTGGCTGTTCCGGTACTCAGCTGGTTTTTTGTGAGTAATGGATTGAAGAATTTTTCCAAAAATAATTATGTAAAAGAATTATCCGGAAACGGTTTGTATGAATTTGGCGCTGCGTTCTGGAATAATGAATTAGACTATAACCATTTTTATGTTACAGAAAACGATGAAGCTGCATTCAAAGAATTAAAACAGTTAATTCTTCAGCCGGGAGAAAAATATACCAGCAACGATATTTACAATATTGTCAGAACTGTAACACCTGATAGTGCTGAAAAGAAAATGAATGTAGTACTTATTAGTGTAGAAAGTTTAAGCGGAAGTTTTTTGAAATATTTTGGTAATGATCAAAACATTACACCAGTATTGGATTCATTGATACCGCATGGATTATTCTTTTCTAATTTTTATGCAAATGGCACAAGAACAGTAAGAGGACTGGAAGCATTATCGGCTGCATTGCCACCCACCCCGGGTCAGTCAACAGTAAGGAGGCCAAATAATGAAGATATGTTTACACTGGGCAGTGTGTTTAAGAACAAAGGATATGATGTGAAGTTTATTTATGGTGGTAACAGTTTCTTTGATAATATGGGTTATTTCTTTGGTCATAATAATTATGAAGTAATTGACCAGGATAATATTCCCAAACCTTCTAAAGATTCATTGTATCATGAAACTGTTTGGGGTGTGGCAGATGAGTATTTATTTACGAAGGCAATAGGCGAGATGGATAAAAGTTATGCTGCCGGTAAATTATTTTTTCACCATGTAATGACGGTATCCAATCATCGTCCTTACACTTATCCTAAAGGAAGAATTGATATTGACCCGGAAAAACAAGTAAGGGAAGGTGCAGTAAAATATTCAGATTATTGTATTGGAAAGTTTTTAAAGGAAGCCAAACAAAGACCCTGGTTCAATAATACCATCTTTGTTATTGTGGCCGACCATTGTGCTAAAGTGGCCGGTAAAACAGAAATACCGGTTAATAATTATCATATTCCCTGTTTAATTTATGCGCCATCAATAATACAACCAAAAATAGAAAGCCGGCTTACTTCACAAATTGATTTGGCACCTACATTATTGGGATTAATGAATGTGCCATACGAAAGTAAATTCTTTGGATTTGATATTAATAAAGTAAAGCCAGGGGATGAAAGAATTTTCCTCAGTACCTATCAATTGATTGCTTATGTAAAAAATAATAAGATGGTGTTAATGAGCCCGGTGAAGAAAGTAGAAATGTATTCGGTGAGTTTTATAGATGGAAGTTCTAAAAAAATTCCATTAGAAGATTCATTAGTGAAAGAAGCCGTGGCTTATTATCAAACTGCCAGTTATCTGTTTAAGCATAAGCTGTATAAAAAGTGATGATGGAGTTAACCACCTAATAACATCTGCTTAGTATTTGCTTAACACTGGCAGGCAATATCTGCTTATACCTTTAAATCCGCTTCTTATTAGTCGGTTTAGGGTTATGTTAATGGCCCCGGAAGTTCGGGGCTTTTTTATTTATACCAATATTCCCTTTTTTATCCAGCACTAATTTTTCCTCAGCCACCAAATGATTCAGCACTTTCCAAACCTTTTCTTTATGAATTCCTTTAAGCTGAGTTAATAAATCTTTTATTTCAGTTTCACCGTTGGTAATTAATGAAAATATTTTGCCCGAGATAGTATTTATTTCTTCTGTTGATAAACTGATTCTTTTTTGATGCAGGCAATTATCACAAATGCTGCAGTTTTTGCTGCTATTGTCGTTAAAATATTCAGCTATCATTTTACTGCGGCAAAGAGAAGTTTCTTTTACATAGTTGATAATGGCTTTAACCCGGGCAGCATACACTTCTTTTCTTTTTTGATATTGTTGCTGGTTGATGGTGAGGTCTTCGGCTTTTATTCTGGGTTGAAGAAACTGTAACTGTGGTTTGTCTTTCTGTGGTTGATAGTTTATTACACCCAGCTGATGTAATTGCTGTAAGTTTTTTATTACTTGTTCTTCTTTTTCGTTGATGAACCTTGCCAGTTGTTTCTCTGAAATAACAGAAGCAATATCAAATATGCCTTCGTATGAACGGAGTAAACCTTTTATCGTTTCTGTTAAATGCGGTTGAGTAGTATCTATTTCTTTTATATAATCTTTATTGCAGACGAACTGTACTCTTGCGGGTAAAAATATTTGTTCACTAAAACTTACAAAGGCTTCCTGTTCCAAAGCCTTGAGTGAATAAACAACGGTATGAATATTTAATTTGAATTTTTTCAGAAAATCATTCAAATCAAAATCAAAGAATAGATCTTCTCCACCATTTACCGGTACCTGTAAATAGTTTGCAAGCGACTGGTAAACTATTCTTATATTTTCTATGCCGGGAAAACGAATCACAACCTGTTCTTCCAGTTCTTTTAAATCATTGTCTTCATACAGCAGCACGGCATAGGCTTTTTGCTCATCTCTTCCTGCCCGGCCTGCTTCCTGGTAATAGTTTTCCAAACAATCTGGTACATCATAATGAATTACCGAACGAACATCTGGTTTGTCAATACCCATACCAAATGCATTGGTACAAACCATTACCCTTGTTTTATTATTTATCCATGCCTGTTGTTTTTCATTTCGCACATCATTCCTTAACCCGGCATGATAATAATCTGCGTTAATGGAATAAGAACGTAAAGCTTCCGCTACTTCCTGCGTACGCTTACGGCTTTTACAATAAACAATTCCGGTTCCCGGTACATTCTGCAATACTTCCACCACTTTGTTTATTCTTGATGGCACATAAAAAACACTGTAAGAAAGATTGGGTCGTTCAAATGATTTTTGAAAACGCTGATGAGTTTTTCCAAAATTTAGCTTTTCACAAATATCATCCTGTACTTCTTTAGTAGCGGATGCTGTTAATGCCAGCACAGGTATATTGGGCAACTCTTCTCTTAATGCGGCAATTCGCAAATAAGGAGGTCTAAAATCATATCCCCACTGAGAAATACAATGTGCTTCATCAACAGCAATTAAATTGATATGTAGCGACGGAAGATATTCTTTAAAGAGATTTGTTTCTAACCGTTCAGGAGATACATACAGGAATTTGCAATTGCTGTTACCGGCAATCTTTAATGTATTAATAACTTCTTTTCTGCTCATGCCGGAGTAAATAGCAAAAGCAGTAATGTTTTTTTTGCGCAGGTTTTCCACCTGGTCTTTCATCAACGCAATAAGCGGACTGATGACCAAACACAATCCATCCATTGCCAGAGCCGGAACCTGGAAGCAAACCGATTTGCCACCTCCCGTTGGTAATAATGCCAGCGTATCTTTTCCATCCAGTACGGATTGAATGATTTCTTCCTGCATTGGCCGGAAGGAATCATAGCCCCATTGTTGTTTTAATATTGAATGTATTGAACCGGTCATTATAGTTAATGGTTCATGGCTCATTGTTTATAGCAAAATCAACCATGAACTATTAACTATGAGTCACGAACTAAGAGGCATCTAAATTAAACTACTCTTTTGAAATTGAGACGAACAGAATTAATAGCCAGCACCACATCACTAAAACCCATTGCCAATGCAGCCAGGCCCGGAGATAATAAACCTAATGCAGCAATTGGAATGGCAATGATATTATAAATAAATGCCCAGAATAAATTTTGTTTGATAGTAGTAAAAGTATGTTTGCCCAGACCTAATGATAATGGCAAATGCTGAATTCCTTTATTCATCAGCACTACCTGTGCGGTTTGCATGGCGAGTTGTGTAGCATCGCTCATGGATATACCGATAGTGGCTTTCGCTAATGCCGGTGCATCATTAATACCATCACCTACCATGGCTGTGGGTGCTTCTTTAGTAAGGGTTTCAATGAATATTAATTTTTGTTCCGGACTTTGTTCTGCAATTACAGCATCTATTCCCAAAGCATCGGCCACTTTTTCAGATCGTTCATTGCTATCACCACTTAATAAATAAGTTTTAATTCCTTTTGTATGCAGATAATCAACAACAGCTTTTGCTTCTGTTCTTATTTCATCGCTTACGTCAATCCAACCCATCAGCACTTCATTCTTTAATAAGTAAGCGGTGTGTGATGCATCATTGGTTTGGTTGGAAATTAACTTGAACGAGCCAAGCTGGTAAATATTTCCTTCCTTATCTTCTGCTTTAATCCCCAAACCTTTTATTTCTTCAATCTTTTTCCAGAAGATGCCGTCTTTAGTTTTCCATTCATTTACGATGCATTTGGCAATCGGGTGATTGGAAAATTTCTCCAATGAAAAAACGATTCTTTTAAATTCCTCTTCAGTAATACTCTTTTCCGTCAACAGCCAACTGTCAACGGTCAACTCACCTTTAGTCAGTGTACCCGTTTTATCAAACACAACATAGCGGATGTCTTTAAATAATTCCAGGCTTTTTGCATCTCTGAACAAGATTCCATTTTTCGCTGCTCTGCCTAAGCCCACAGCAACGGCAGCAGGTGTAGCTAATCCCATAGCACATGGACAGGAAATAACCAGCACGGCAATACTCCGCATTAATGAATGAGTGAAGTTTACATCAAAAACAAAATAGTTGAGTAAAAGCGTAATGATGGACAAACTGATAACTACCGGAACAAACACGGCACTTATTTTATCAGCCAATTGCTGAACAGGCGGTTTTTCTCCCTGTGCCTGTTTAACGAGATTTACAATATTTGACAGGATAGTATCATTACCAACTGCAGTAACCTGTGCTTTTACAGTTCCATCAACAATCAAACTTCCACCAATCAATTTATCTTTTGCCTGTTTTACTAATGGCTTACTTTCTCCTGTGAGTAATGCTTCATTAACCCGCACTTCGCCCCACAAAATTTTGCAGTCCATTGGTACCAGCTCACCACTTTTTATTAAAATCAAATCACCTACATGAAGCTTTGTGTTTTCAACGGGGAAAATAAGTTCTTTGTGTTCATCATCAAAAGCAATCATATTCGCCATTACCTTTTGACTGCGGTTTAAATCTTTTAATGCCTTTTGTGTGGTTTGAACCGTTTTATCTTCTAACCACTCCCCCAGAAAAACTAAAGTGATGATGGTAGCCGTAGTTTCAAAGAATAAATATTCCATGCCAAGGTTAAGGATAGCTCCGATTAAACTGTAAACAAATGCAGCAGTAGCACCCAACGCAATTAATACATGCATGTTGGGCATACCGTTACCTAAACTTTTAATGGCTCTTGTTCCAAAAAAACTCATTCCCAAAATGTATACCGGCAAACAAATGAGTAATTGAATCCAGGGATTCATAAGCCAATGGATATGCCACCATTTGTCAAGCATGTGCTGCAGTAACAGCGCAGTAAATGGCAAACAGAATAAGAATCGTTGTAAATGATTTTGAAAAAACTTTTTGGGAGATTTAATTGCAGCAGCTTCTTGCGTTACTACATGATAACCGAGCCCTTCAATGCCTTTTATAATTTTTGAAGCAGCAAATTCACCATTAGTGTCAAAAGAAACATCACCGCCAATAAAATTTACTTTTACATTTTTTAAACCTTCCTTCTGTAAATAATTATTGACGGAGAGGGCACAGTTGCTGCAGGTCATTCCTTCTACTGTCCAGTTCACTTTTTCCATGCTATTCTATTTATTCCCTTCCCTGAAGGAGGGGCAATACACAAAATTACAAAAGCTAAAAATGACGATTTTACTAATTAGGGAACAATATCTTTGCAGCCTTAACATGCAACTAACATATACTTTACAAACGATCAACGAAGCAGCTAAACAATTCTGGCAGGCAGCCGGTACTGCTAAAGTATTTGCCTTACATGGCAATATGGGTGCTGGCAAAACAACACTGGTGCATGCATTATGTGTAGTGAAAGGAGTAAAAGATGTGGTGGGCAGTCCAACCTTTTCTTTGATTAATGAATACCGGGGTGCAGCAGGTAATATTATTTATCATTTGGATTTATACCGGTTGGAAACGGAGGAAGAAGCGATAAGGGCAGGAGTGGAGGATTGTTTGTTTAGTGGTGAAATATGCCTGGTGGAATGGCCGGAAAAAGCCGGGCATTTATTTCCGGATGATACAGTGCATGTAAAGATTGATTGGGTGGATGACAAAACAAGAAAGCTTGTTTTTAATGAATAATGGAAAGTTGACAATGAATAGTTGAATAGGGTTGGTATAGTACAAGAGTGCGACGCCAAAGCTGTTGATAAGTAATCCTGATGCCAGGTTCATAAATATTCTTTTCTCTATTCACCACTCACTTATCACAACTTCCTCAAGTCATTTTGTCCGATTTTTTTCCCCGCATGGTATTTGAAGAAGCAAATCACTTAAATTGCCTTTCAGAACTTATTAATTACGAATATGAATCATGCAAAAGAATTTGAAAAATATGCCGTAAAACATCGTGGTATTTCCAGTGCAGTGCTGCACCAGTATGCCAATATGATGCCTACGGCTTTAACACCCAACATTATTGAAGAACGCCCCATGAATGTGGCGGTAATGGATGTGTACAGCCGGTTGATGATGGACAGAATTATTTTCCTCGGCTATCCTGTTACGGAAGAAGTAGCAAATATTATTGTAGCACAATTACTGTTTTTAGAAAGTGCCGACCGCACCCGTGATATACAGATGTACATCAACAGTCCGGGTGGTAGTGTATACGCCGGTTTGGGTGTGTACGATACCATGCAATATATTTCTGCCGATGTGTCTACTATATGTATTGGAGTGGCGGCATCTATGGCTTCGGTGTTGCTTACTGCCGGTACCAAAGGAAAACGTACCGCCCTTAAGCATAGTCGCATTATGATGCACCAACCCAGTGCCGGTGCAGGCGGACAGGCCAGTGATATTTTAATTACTGTAAATGAAGTAAAGAAGCTGAAGAAAGAGTTATATGATGTAATTGCTTTTCACAGCGGACAGGAAGTAGATAAAATCACCAAAGATTTTGACCGTGATTTCTGGATGACTGCGGTGGAAGCAAAGGAATATGGATTGGTAGATGAAGTACTGGTGATGAATCCAAGAAAACTGAAAGAAGAAAAGTAATCAGCTAAATCAACATTCAAAAGTAAAAAGTCAAAAAAGTGAATATGAACTTCGATAATTATAAAAAACCATTTCGTTTTGATGATGAAGAGCCAGAAGCACCATTACCGGTTGAAATACCGATGGAAAAGATGATGAGTGGCTGGCAGTTTGATAAAAAATTTATTGAGCAGCGTAAGATATTCCTCTGGGGTGTGGTGGATGATAAAAGTGCCAAAGACATCACTTCCAGGTTATTTTACCTGGATGCTGTTGATTCGGGAAAAGAAATTACTTTTTATATCAACAGTCCGGGTGGTATTGTAACCAGCGGTATGGTGATGTATGATACGATGCAGATGATCAAGTCGCCGGTATCTACCGTTTGTATGGGTATGGCGGCGTCTATGGGATCTATCCTGTTGAGTGGCGGTAAAAAGGGACGTCGGTTTATTTTCCCCAGCGGTGAAGTGATGATTCATCAGCCAAGCGGTGGTGGCCGGGGTACCAGTGCAGATCTTGAAATTATGGCTGAGCAGGTAAAGAAAACCAAAGAATTGGGAGCTAAGATATTGGCAGACAATTGTGGAAAGACCGTAGAACAGATTATGAAAGATTTTGACCGTGATTACTGGATGGATGCAAAAGAATCGGTTGCTTACGGTATTGTTGATAAAATCCTGGATAAATTATAACTAAAACCTATATAATTATAAATAAAACCCTTGCATTTCAGGGCTTTTTTTATTTTTACAGCATCAATTTACCATCTGATGGCTAAATCAAGTACGTTGCATTGTTCATTTTGTGGCAGAAGCCGTGATGAAGTAAAGATACTCATCGCCGGCCAGGAAGGTCATATTTGCGAAAACTGCGTAGAACATGCACAGGAAATTATCGAACAGGAACTGCTGATACGCAACGAAAATCATCCTTCACAATTTAAGCTCACGGTTAAAAAACCAATAGAGGTTAAGAAATTTTTGGATGAATATGTAATTGGACAGGATGATGCCAAGAAGGTATTAGCTGTTGCGGTTTACAATCACTACAAGCGGTTAAATCAAAAATCAGAAAACGAAGTTGAGATAGAGAAAAGCAATATTGTAATGGTGGGTGAAACCGGTACCGGTAAAACCTTACTCGCCAAAACAATTGCCAAATTGCTCAATGTTCCTTTTGCCATAGTAGATGCTACAGTATTTACCGAAGCAGGTTATGTGGGTGAAGATGTGGAAAGCATTTTAACCCGTTTATTACAAGTTTGTAATTATGATGTGGCTGCTGCAGAAAAAGGTATTGTTTATATTGATGAGATAGATAAGATTGCCCGCAAAGGAGATAATCCGTCTATTACCCGTGATGTAAGTGGCGAAGGGGTACAGCAGGGATTATTGAAGTTATTGGAAGGAACTGAAGTACTGGTTCCACCACAGGGCGGAAGAAAACATCCCGAACAAAAGCTGATAAAGATCAACACACAAAATATTTTATTCATTTGTGGTGGTGCTTTTGATGGTATTGACAGAGTTATTGGCCGTCGTATCAATACCCAGGCAATTGGTTTCAATGTAAATAAAGAGTTGCAGGAATACCAGAAGAAGAACTTGCTGCAATATGTAAACGCACAGGATCTGAAATCATTTGGTTTAATACCTGAATTGCTGGGCCGTTTGCCGGTAGTTACACATTTGAATCCGCTTGACAGAGATACTTTGCGTTCTATCCTGACTGAACCAAAGAATTCGCTCATTAAACAATACAAAAAATTATTTGAGCTGGAAGGTATTATGCTTAATATTGAAGATGGTGTACTCAATTTTATGGTAGATAAAGCGATGGAATACAAGTTAGGGGCAAGAGGATTACGCAGTATTTGCGAAGGAATATTGACTGATGCAATGTTTGAGTTGCCATCTACCAAAACAAAAGAATTTACATTGACATTAGATTATGCTCAGCGTAAGTTTGATAAGAGTAAGATGAGTTTGCTGAAAGTAGCGTAATGAAGTTGTGAGATTCGAGACACGGGTTACGGGAAAAAAATATTGACCGTTCTGTTATGCAGAGCGGTTTTTTTATTCCATAACTTTAGCCAATAAACTAATAAACCATGAACGATTTAGTTGAACGCTTAAAGAATAATGCAGGACTCACCGATGAACAGGCAAAGAAAGTTTTAGAAACAATCAAAGATTTTGTAACAGAGAAGTTTCCAATGCTGGCAGGAGCCGTTGATAATTTGCTGGGTGCAAAAAAAGATGATACAGATTTTATGGGATAAAAAAAATCCCGCCATTACAGCGGGACCATTCGCAAGCAATCGCCAGAGGCGACTATCGTTATTGTCTTAATACTTCTCTTGAAATCACTAATTTCTGAATTTCACTGGTTCCTTCCCCAATAGTACACAATTTAGCATCACGGTAATGCTTTTCCACCGGAAATTCTTTGGTATAGCCATAACCGCCAAATATCTGCACCGCATCATTCGCTACTTTTACCGCTACCTCACTGGCATAATATTTTGCCATGGCCGCTTCTTTAGTCATGGGTAGGTTATGATTCTTTTTATCAGCTGCCTGTAAGGTTAATAATTCTGCCGCCATAATTTCGGTGGCCATATCTGCCAGTTTAAAGGATATTCCCTGGAAATTACTGATGGGCTGATCAAACTGGTAACGTTCTTTTGAATATTTCAATGCCGCTTCATATGCACCTTTGGCAATGCCTAATGATAAAGCAGCAATAGAAATTCTTCCGCCATCTAATACTTTTAATGACTGACGAAAACCATCACCCACTTCACCCATACGATTTATGTCGGGAATCCGGCAATTATCAAAAATCATCTCTGCTGTCTCACTGGCCCGCATACCAAGTTTGTTCTCTTTCTTACCACCACTAAAACCCGGGGTTCCTTTTTCTACTATAAAGGCAGTGGCGTTGCCGCTGGTTCTGGGTTCACCTGTCCGGCAAATCACTACAGCCACATCACCAATTTTTCCATGTGTAATCCAGTTTTTAGTTCCGTTGAGTATCCAGTGATCGCCATCTTTTACTGCTGTGGTTTTCATATTACCCGCATCACTTCCGGTATTAGCTTCCGTTAAGCCCCATGCGCCTATCCATTCAGCTGTAGCCAGCTTTGGTAAATATTTTTGCTTTTGTTCTTCACTGCCAAAACTCAAAATATGATTGGTGCAAAGTGAATTGTGGGCTGCTAAACTTAATCCAACTGAACCGCATACTTTAGCTATCTCAGTAATAATTGCTACATATTCCTGGTATCCTAATCCGGCACCGCCATACTCATGCGGAACCAGTACCCCCATTAATCCAAGTTTGCCCATTTCCTTAAAAACTTCTAAAGGAAAATGCTGGGCTTCGTCCCATTCCATTACATATGGTTTGATATGCTGGTTGGCAAAATCTCTTGCTGTTGCGGCTACCTGTTGTGTTAATTCATCTGTTTGAAAGTGCATAGTTTTCGGATTGGGGTGCAAGATATATAAAACTAACAAATGTTAGGTTACGATTCGATCATTATTTTTCTGTGGTAAGATAAGGAGAGATTTTCCGAAAAAGGGCATCATTCATCATTGAAATTTTGTTAAGGTCATTTACTGAATTATAGTTTCCATGTTCAGTGCGGTATTGAATGATGACATTCGCTAATGCATGACGGATGTATGGGTGTACTTTCAGCAGATTTATATCTGCCGTATTGATATTGATCTTTTTAATTGCCGAATTATTGCAGATGAGGTTAGGTTTGATTTTCTGAAAAGTTGAATCGGGCAGCCCAAATGTTTCCGCAACCTGTTCAACAGAATTAAAACCCCCAAGCTTATCCCGGAAACTGATGATGCGTTGTGAAAGTTTACTGCCAATACCCGGTAAAGATATGAGTGCAGTAGTATCTGCTGAATTAATTTCAATTGAACCGGAAAAAGATTTTGCTTTTTTGTTTTCGAAAGTTGCTGAAGGTTCTTTAGTAAATGATGCAATGGGTTCTTCTTGTTTGATGGATACATAGGGAATCATTCTTGCAACGTCTTCGTGTTTCAATCCATAAACTTTGTACAAATCTTCCGGTTGCCGAAATTTACCTCCTTTGCTTAGATAGTTTTGAATGGTTTGAATAGTTCTGTCTTTTACGCCTAATCGTTTCCAACTTTCTGTAGTTGCAGTATTCGGATCAAAAACAAATAACTCAGCTTTATTATTATCTTCTTCGTACTTTCTTTTTACTGGCTGATAATAATCTCTTTCTCCATCATCATAACTTCTTTTTACATAACCACTATTATTTTGTGATGAATCGATTTGCAGTTGTTTTAGTTTGGCAACTTCTTTTTCAAAATCCGCTTTGTTGGTAGCCTGTTTCTTTTTTAAATAAGGAAATAAATAAGGGATGAATAAAAGCAGCAGAATGATTAGCAGTAATGCAATTACACCAGTTCTTTCTTTTTTGGTAAAGGTGAAATAATCCTTAATCCACTCTTGTTTCATGATAAAGGCGTATTGATGAGGAATAGATAAGTGAAAGATAAACCAGGAAACAATCAAAATCAATTACCGGTTTGTGGTATTTTTAAGGGAGTTCAACAGTGAGTCCGTCATAAGCCAGTTCCACACCAAACGGAAGTTCAGCATTAATATCATCATGCTTACCCAACTGGTGAGAGATATGCGTAAAATAAGTAGTGGGCACTTTTAATTCCCGTGATAATTCAACAGCCTCATCTAATGAAAAATGAGAGATATGGGCTTTTTTACGTAATGCATTTAACACCAGGTAGCGACTTCCAATTATCTTTTGTTTTTCTTCCGGCTCAATACGATTGGCATCGGTGATGTAAGTAAAATCGCCAAAGCGAAAACCAAGCACCGGCATTTTTAAATGCCAAACCTGAATGGGAGTCACCGGTATATCGCCCACAGTAAATGGAGTTAAATCAATTTCATTCAGTTTCATTTCAGGCACACCGGGATATTTAAAATCAGCAAATGCATAATAAAAATCTCTTCTCAATGCTTCTTCCGTTAAGGAATCAGCATAAATCTCCATTGGTTTTTTACTGAAGAAATTAAATGCTCTTATATCATCCAGCCCGGCAATATGATCTTTATGCGGATGAGTGAATACCACTGCATCCAGGTGCTTTAATCCAATTCGTAGCATCTGGTAGCGAAAATCAGGGCCGGTGTCTACTACCAAAGTAGTGGTGGGTGATTGCACTAAAATACTTGAGCGAAGACGTTTATCTTTTTTATTAGTAGATGAACATACTTCACAATCACAACCAATCATCGGCACACCACTGCTGGTACCGGTACCAAGAAAAGTTATTTTTAATGGAGGGGCTGGCACGGTTCAAATTTAAACGAAAGTTGGCAGTCTGCAGCTGGCAGTTAGCAATTCAGAAATCATTTAATCTAAAAAACCAGGAACTATTTCTCTTCTTTTTGAGTCATCACATCCTCATAAACTTTTTGAGATTCGTGAGTGAGGGCATCTATGTTTACTTCTAATTGGGGCATCAGGTCTATAAGGGTGTTAATACGACCTTCTGTTTGCAGAAATTTATTGAGCACAACTACTTTCTTTTGCTGCAGTATGCAATAACCACTCTGGAAGGTGCCTCTTTCATAACGGATAACATAACCGGCTTCTTCCACCACTTTCTCAATTTTATCTAAGGTACTTTGTACGTATTTCATGCCCCAAACCCTAAAGGGAGTATTTGATTAGGAATCAAAATTATTGAAGTATTTACTATTAAGTTTGGTGATGACTTGATTTATTATCCACAAGGTCTTAGTAAGTTATAATTCCCTTTCCAGGAGGTTGACCGGTTTACTTATTCGTCATTCTTACAATAGGAACAATCATTTCTTCCAGGCTTATACCACCATGCTGAAATGTATTGCGGTAATAGTTTACGTAATAATTATAATTATTAGGATAGCAGAGAAAAATATCTTCTTTGGCAAAAATGTAGGATGAGTTAACATTGGGAACAGGTAAACCAGCTTCTCTCGGATCCCGGAAAGCCAGTACATCTTTTGGTTCATAGTTTAAATTTCTCCCATGTTTATAGCGGAGATTGGAAGTGGTTTGTTTATCACCAATTACTTTGGCCGGAGTTTTCACTCTTACGCTTCCATGGTCTGTTCCTAACACCATTGTGAATTTTTTATCGGCAATTTTTTTTAATGCCTGGTGAAGGGGTGAATGCTCAAACCAACTGGCAGTAATGGAGCGATAACTCATTTCATCATTAGCCAGTTCCTTCAGCACTTCCATTTCTGTGCGGGCATGGCTCAGCATGTCCACAAAATTGTACACGATAATATTGAGGTCATTCTGCATGAGGTTATGAATATTATCTACCAGTCGCTGTCCATCCTGGTGGTTGAGGATTTTAGTATAGCTGAATTTGATATTGTCTCTTTTCAGTCTTCGCAATTGTGATTTAAAAAATTCTTCTTCAAATAAATTCTTGCCACCATCTTCATCATCGTTTTTCCATTGGATGGAATTTTGTTTTTCAATATCTATGGGCATCAGCCCGGCAAAGATGGCATTGCGGCAATATTGTGTAGCGGTAGGAAGGATAGAATAGAATGTTTCTTCTTCCACCATCCTAAAACTATCAAGGAAGATTGGCTGAATGGCTTTCCATTGATCAAACCGTAAATTGTCAATGAGAATAAAAAATAACGGCGTTCCTTTTTCTAAATGCG
Organism: Sphingobacteriales bacterium; assembly: GCA_003963365.1. Lineage (GTDB taxonomy): Bacteria > Bacteroidota > Bacteroidia > Chitinophagales > Chitinophagaceae > AWTP1-9. The sequence continues at coordinate 306,431 of RXJG01000003.1, read as the reverse complement.
GCAATACTTTATACTGCATCAATGTATGACTCATGATGGGAGCTTCGCTGCTTTTTGGCCCCACCCATTTGGCATAATTCTTTGAAATAAATTTGAAAAACTCAGTGTTGGCTTCACTCTTTTGTGTTTGAAAAATTTCCCGCATCTCAGGGCTATCACTCTTTTCCATTTCCAGTTCCCAAAAAACTAATTTTTTATAAATATCCATCCACTCATTGTAATCAGGGTTGCTGTTAAGGGCCACAAATAAATTGCGAAACTGCTGCTGGTAAGCCAGTGTTGTTTTTTCTGCTACCAGTCTCTTGTTATCAATAATCTTTTTCAAACTCAGCAATACCTGGTTGGGATTAACAGGCTTAATCAAATAATCACTTATCTGAGAACCGATAGCTTCATCCATCAAATTTTCTGTTTCATTTTTAGTGATGAGTACAATGGGTATCTGCTGGTTTACTTCTTTTATTTTAGCAAGTGTTTCTAATCCTGTTAAACCGGGCATCGTTTCATCCATCAGCACCACATCTACGGGGTTCTCTTTTACATAATCAATCGCATCAAACCCATTGGTTAATGTCTGTACTTCGTAACCCTTGTTTTCTAAAAACAATTTTTGCGATTGTAAACTTTCTATTTCGTCGTCCACCCAAAGAATTTTAGCTAAAGACATGTTTATGGTTTGTTGTTTTTAGTTTGTGGTTGATTGTTTAATGGTTGGATTGTTCAGTTATTAAATTGCGAAATAAGTACCAAACCATTCAAAAATTAAACCATCCTATATCTGACATCATACATTCTGCTTCTGACTTCATTCTCTATCAACCCCAAACTAATAAAATTATTTTATCCGTTTGCCGCTTTGTACATTTGTTCCCTTCAAAAATTATTTTTTAACAATTTGAATGCAGCACATGGGGTTTCGCAAAATTATAAACGACCCGGTATATGGATTCATTACAATAGATAATGAGCTAATCTTCCGTGTGGTTAGTCACCCATGGTACCAGCGGTTGCGCCGTATTCACCAACTGGCCATGGCCAGCCTGGTATATCCCGGGGCCGTGCATACCCGCTATCATCATGCAATAGGGGCCTATCATTTAATGTGTAATGCGCTCAATGAATTAAAAAGTAAAGCAGTTGAAATAACAGTACAAGAAGAGATTGGTGCTAAAATCGCCATCTTATTACACGATATTGGTCATGGTCCATTTAGTCATGCATTAGAAAAAGTGGTGATAGAAGAGGTGCATCATGAAGAAATCAGTTTGCTCATTATGAAAAAGCTCAATGAAGAATTTAACGGGCAACTGCAAACCGCTATTGACATTTTCACCGGCAATCATCCAAAAAAATTTTTACACCAGCTTATTTCCGGTCAGTTAGATGTTGACCGTATGGATTATTTAACCCGTGACAGTTTCTTTACAGGTGTAACCGAAGGAGTAATTGGGTACGACCGTATTTTAAAAATGCTGGTGGTTCATAACGGTGAACTGATGATTGAGGAGAAAGGCATTTATTCCATAGAAAAATTCCTGGTAGCCCGTCGCCTGATGTACTGGCAGGCGTATTTACATAAAACGGTACTGAGTTCAGAAGAAATGCTGGTACGGATTTTATCAAGGGCAAAATGGCTGGCAAAGAGTGGTGTAAAGAATCTCTCCAATTCAACCAATCTCAATTTCTTTTTAGAAGCAGATGGTGGACATGTTATTGAAAGTAACCTGGATAAATTCTGCATGCTGGATGATTATGATGTGCTGAGTGCTATTAAAGACTGGATTAACTATCCTGATAAAATATTATCCACTCTTTGCCGTTGGTTAGTGGAGCGAAAATTACTAAAGCTTAAATTTTTGACACACTCTGTAAGTAATGCTGTTAAACAAGCCAAGCTGCAGGAAATAGCAGAACGTTTAAGCATCAGTATAGAAGAAGCCGGCTATTTTGTTTTTGATGGAATTGCTGAAAACCGAACGTATAATGTAGGCCATGAAAACATTCATATCCTGTATAAGGACGGAACGGTAAGGGATATCTCAAATGTAGATAATGCCCTCATTCAGCAGGATATTACCGGCCCGGTTAAAAAACACTATTTTTGCTACCCAGAGTAAAAATCTTTAACTCATAAGTGCTGGAAATCAGCTTTTTTGTATTTTCATATATCAGAGGCTGCAGAACATCACAGATGATAACGATAATAATGCGATTATAGATGCAATTTACCGCCACGCAAATAGCCTTGCTGGTCAATGGCAAAATAGAGGGTAACCCAGAAGCCGCTGTCAGCTCGTTTGGAAAAATTGAAGAAGCCACTGCAGGTCAGTTGGCATTTTTGGCCAATCCCAAATACGAAGAATTTTTATATAGCACCCAGGCTTCTGTTTTATTAATCAACGAAAGCCAGGAATTACGCCAGTCCATTTCACCAACTGTTATAAAAGTTCCGGATGCTTATACTGCATTTGCTACCCTGTTAAGCAAATACCAGGAACTGATGACACAGCAACTAACTGGTGTACAAGACCCGAGCTATGTTGCTAAAACAGCTAAGCTGGGATCAAATGTATTTGTAGGGGCCTTCTCATATATCAATGAGAAAGCGGTGATAGGTAACAACGTAAAAATATTTCCGCATGTGTATGTTGGCGAAAACGTACGCATTGCTGATAATACCATCTTACATCCCGGTGTAAAAATTTACCACGATTGTGTAATTGGCAAAAATGTAATCATCCATGCCGGCAGTATTATTGGTGGCGATGGATTTGGTTTTGCCCCGCAGGCAGATGGCAGTTATAAAAAAGTGCCCCAGATTGGTAATGTGGTGATAGAAGATAATGTGGAAATTGGTGCCAATGCTACCATTGACCGTGCCACCATGGGTTCAACTATTATTAAAGCCGGTGCTAAACTGGATAACCTCATCCAGGTGGCACATAATGTGGAAGTGGGAAACAACACGGTGATTGCAGCACAGGCTGGAATTAGTGGCAGTACCAAGGTGGGTAACAATGTTATGATTGGAGGACAAGCCGGTGTGGTGGGACATATTCAAATTGCTGATGGCACCAAAATAAATGCACAGAGCGGCGTAAGCAAATCAGTTAAGAATCCAAACACAGCCTTAACCGGAAGTCCCGCATATGATTATACTTCTATGCTGCGCAGCCAGGCCATATTTCGCAATCTTCCAGAATTGGAAAAGCGGATTATGGAATTAGAAAATTTGGTGAAGCAGTTATTGGCGGAAAAAGCCAGCATATAATTTTACATTTTTATTTATATAGACAAACGGCAAACAATACATCCAACAATTGTTGTCTTCAATTCATTCAGTAAATGATTTACACACTCTATCGATCATAACGCTATTTAATATCTTTTATCCAAACAGATCTGCGTGGTATACGCCATATTCCTTCCTGCTTTCGATTCAGACGCCTTCTTCATATTAATAACCCATTAACCAAACACCTCTTAGTTTTAGAGGATAATCCCTGATATTTCCTATTTTCGTGGCTATGGAGAATATGAACGGGAATACAACTTCCTTTCAACAAACCATTAAGGAACCTATAACTATTTCCGGCGTTGGTATTCATACCGGTCAATCAGTTAACATGACAATAAAACCGGCAGAGCCAAATACTGGTTTTATGTTCCAACGGGTTGATCTGCCCGGTCAGCCTAAGGTAAAGGCCGATGTGGACAATGTAACAGAAACCATGCGCAGTACTACGCTGGAAGCTAATGGTGCCAAAGTAAGTACTATTGAACACTTGCTGGCTTCTTTAGTAGGTACGGGTATTGATAATGCGTTAATTGAACTGGATGGTGATGAAGTACCAATACTGGACGGCAGTGCTGCTCCCTTTGTGGAAGCACTCACCAAAGCTGGTACACAGAAACAGGATGCCAAAAAGATTTATTATTCCATTGACCACAACATCACTTTTGTAGATGAAAAGAAAAATGTGGAGATGGTAGCCCTCCCTTATCACACCTACCGGGTTAATACTTTAATTGATTTTAATTCGCCGGTGCTGGGTACACAACATGCCACCCTGCACAACATCAGTGAATTTAACAGCCAGATAGCTCCCTGCCGCACCTTCAGTTTCTTTCACGAACTGGAATATTTAGTAGAACATAACCTTATTAAAGGTGGAGATATCAATAATGCCATTGTTGTTGTTGATAAACCGGTAACGGATGACCAGATTAAACGGCTGAGCAAACTTTTTAACCGGAAGGATGTAAAAGTGAGTGACGAGGGCATTCTGAACAACCTTGAACTGCGTTTTCCCAACGAACCTGCAAGACATAAGTTACTTGATATGATTGGTGACCTGGCATTAGTGGGTTACCCCTTCAAAGCACATGTAATTGCCAATCGTCCGGGTCATGCCAGTAATGTGGCATTTGCCAAAAAGATTAAAGAGCATATTAAAAAGAATAAATATAAACTGGAGATACCAGCGTATAACCCTGCTAAAGCCCCGGTGTATGATATTCATGCCGTAGAAAATATTCTGCCGCACCGTTATCCTTTCCTGATGATTGATAAAGTGATAGAACTGGATGAAAAGCATGTGATAGCGATAAAGAATGTAACGTATAACGAACCCTATTTCACCGGTCATTTCCCGGGCAATTGTGTAATGCCGGGTGTGTTACAGGTTGAAGCATTGGCACAGGCAGGTGGCATATTAGCCATTCCAAAAAATGATCCTGAAAATAAATACGATACTTATTTTTTAAAGATCGATAATTGTAAGTTTAAACAAAAAGTTGTTCCCGGCGATACACTGATATTAAAGATGGAATTGGTCAGTCCAATACGCCGTGGTATCTGTGAAATGAAAGGAACGATATATGTGGGCGATAAACTAATAACGGAAGCGAATTTAACAGCACAAATAGTAAAACGACCAAAGAAAAGTTAATGATAAGTACACTGGCTCATATTGACCCCAATGCACAGATAGGTGATGACGTTACCATAGAACCATTTGCTGTTATTCATGGTAATACTGTTATTGGTGATGGTACACATATAATGAGCCATGCAGTGATAATGCCCGGTGCAAGAATTGGAAAGAAATGTAAAATACATCCCGGTGCTGTTATTGGTGGTAAACCGCAGGACTTAAAATACCGGGGTGAGAATACAACTGCTGAAATTGGTGACAACACAGTAGTTCGTGAATGTGTAACAGTGAATTTGGGGACTACCGATAAATGGAAAACGGTTGTTGGAAACAATTGTTTGCTCATGGCTTATGCACATGTGGCACATGATTGTATTATTGGAAATAATGTAATATTGGCAAACAGTGTAAACTTAGCCGGTCATATTGATGTGGGTGATTATGCAATTATCGGTGGAATGACCGGGGCACATCAGTTCACTAAGATCGGTGCACATACTTATATTGCCGGTCAAAGTGCCATCCGCAAAGATGTACCTCCTTATATCAGGGCTGCCCGTGAGCCATTGAGCTATGTTGGTATCAACGTAGTGGGCTTACAGCGCAGAAACTTTACCAAAGAGACAATTGACCAGATCTCAAAAATTTATCACATATTATTTGTACACGGGCACACTACTTCTGCAGCTTTGGATATTATTGAAAAAGAAGTGGAAACCGGTCCGGTTAAAGAGGAAATTCTTTCTTTTGTAAAAACATCACAGGCAGGTATTATCCGCCGTTTCACCAAAGATGGACTGAATGAAGATATTGCTTTCTGATGTGGGCAAACGTTTCAACCGGGAGTGGATCTTCCGGCATGTAAACTACAGCTTTGAAAGCGGTGTTCATTATGCTATTACAGGACCCAATGGTTCCGGTAAATCAACTTTATTGCAGGTAATAGCCGGCGCAATTGATTATAGTGAAGGCAAAGTGGAGATGACAGATGACAGTTTACAGTTGACAGAAAAGAATCAACCGTCAACCGTCATCAGCCATCAGTCAACTAGCTTCTACCAGCACCTTTCTTTCTGTGCTCCATATTTTGATTTGATTGAAGAAATGACTTTAACCGAGTTCCTTCATTTTCATTTTCAATTTAAAAATTTATTGACAGGGTTTACTATAAAGCGAATCATCGAAGTATTGGGACTAGAAAAAGCTGCGCATAAACAAATCCGCTATTTCAGCAGTGGCATGAAACAAAGAGTAAAACTGTCGCAGGCAATTTTTGCAGATGTTCCTGTTGTTTTTTTAGATGAGCCTTGCACTAACCTGGATGAGAGTGGTATTGCTCAATACCAGCAATTGATAGCTGATTACTGTAACAATCGTTTGGTAATTGTAAGCAGTAATGATAAACAGGAGTATGGGTTTTGTAAAGAAGTGCTGAGGATTTCTGATTACAAATAATCTCAACGTTTACTCGCAATCAGCAAATTTAAATCGGTATACTTCAAATCAAAACGCTGACTGAGATGAAAATTAGTTAATGCTCCTTTGAATAAATAAATTCCATTGCGGATATTGATCTTATGCCACAATAAATTTTCTAATCCACCTTCCTGTGCTATCTCCAGCAGCAAAGGCATTAATACGTTACTGATGGCCTGTGAAGCCGTACGGGCAAAACCAGAAGGGATGTTGGGTACACAATAATGCACCACCCCATATTTTAAAAAGATAGGATGCTCATGTGAAGTGAGTTCCGATGTTTCAAAACAACCACCACGGTCAATACTTACATCCACTATTACGCTACCTGGCCGCATGGCAGCCACCATTTCATCTGTTACTACTATGGGTGTTCTTCCGCCAGTTGAGGATAGAGCACCAACAGCCACATCACAGGTTTTTAATTGCTTGGCTAATATCTTTGGTTCAATTACACTGGTCCACATTCTAACACCAATATTGTTCTGCACTCTTTTTAAACGATAGATATTATTATCAAACATTTTTACACTGGCACCCATCGCTAATGCTGTTCTTGCTGCATATTCTCCCACAATACCGGCACCAATAATGATAACTTTTGTTGGAGGAATACCGGAGATACCGCCCAGCAAAACTCCTTTACCATTATTAGCATTACTCAGGTATTGACCGGCAATCAGCATCACCGCACTACCGGCAATTTCACTCATACTTCTTACAATAGGATTGTGGCCGGAGTCGTCTTTTAAATTTTCAAATGATAAGGCTGTAATTCTTTTTTCCATCATTTTCTGCAATATCTCCGCTTTCATTACAGCCAGGTGAATGGGAGAGATAATGATTTGATTGGGCTTTAAAAATTCCAGTTCAACCTCACTTACCGGTGCTGATTTTATGATCATATCACATTCAAAAACTTCTTTCTTGGTATAAGCAATCTTCGCCCCGGCATCGCTGTATTCTTTGTCCTGGTAATTGGCGCCATCACCAGCTTTATATTCCACCACTACTTTGTGACCATTGCTTACCAGCACACCTACTGCTTCGGGTGTAAGTGTAACCCTGTTTTCATTAAAAGATGTTTCTTTGGGAATGCCAATATGAAGCTGGGCGCCTTTTGGCTTTATATCTAATGTTTCCTCTAATGTTTCGTAGCTGAACCCCGCTGAAATAATCGGTTTTGATGTGGCCATAGCAATCTTGAATGGTCCCTTTCAAAAGAAGGGGAGAATTACAGATTTATATTAGCTGTTAAATTACAACTTAAACGGCAGATTTTTATAAAAACCAATCAACAAATGTGCAGGAATGATTTAACTAACAATGGATAACGGGAAATGGATGATAATAAAAAAGCTGAAGATTTATTCTTCAGCTTTCAATAATATTCACGGCTCACGATTCAGGTCTTACGACTAGTGCTGGTGATGTTCATGTTCCTGTTGCAGCTTACCAAAGTCTTCAGCACTTATTTCTTTTTCTACCGGGGTGATTTGTGTTTCTGCCCAGTTGAATAATTTTTCAGTTATTAAACGGCGGTAAGTACTGTCAACCTGTTGCTCATCTTTCATCATACGGTCAACATAGCTGTCTAACCATTCTACATTTTCGCCCAAATTCATTTGCCCGAAATAACCCATTACCTGCTGCTTCATGTAGTTGCGCAGTTCTTCCTGGTTAACTTCCAGGTTATTTTCTTTAATCAGTTTATCGCTGATGAGTGTCCATTTTAACTGGTTACTGAAGACCGGGTATTCAGCTTCAGCCTCTTCAGCAGATTTTGGTTTATCCCCACCAGTTTGCAACCATTTTTTCAGGAAGGTTTCGGGGAATTCCATTTTGGTATCATCCACCAGCACATGATACAATTCATGATGCAGGTGATTGCGGCTTTGAGCAGCCCAATGGTTTTCTATCTCTTCTTTTAAAGCAGCTTTAAATTCATCGGCTGTTTTAATTTCTTTTAAAGGATATACTTCTTTAAAAAATTCTTCATTCAACTCTCTTTTCTCCACCAGGCCAACTTTAGTAATAGTCATGTTGAAGTATTTCTCATCAGCACCATCCACATCTTTAATCTTTAAATCACTTAACACCCAATCCAGTTCTTTTTCTTCAAATGCTTTTTTCAATTGCAGATTCACCACATCATCTTTTTTCTTACCCTGCAATTCCTTCTGGTATTTTTTGGTGAAGTATTTTACTAATAAAGAGTTTTCGCCGGAAACGCCACCTTCAATTACATTCCCATCTTTATCTGTTTCCTCAAACTTTACATTCAACACATTGTCTTCAGATGTAACAGCTTCCGGTTCGGTCATTTTTCCATGACGCATCACCAGGCGTTCCAGTTCATTCTGAACCATTTCATCTGTAACCGTTACTTTATACCGGGTAAGTTTTGATTTTTTCAGTGCATCTACTTCAAAATTTGGTTTCAATCCAATTTCAAAATTGAACGTATACTCATCGGGAGTATCCATATTCATTTTAGAAGCGTCACTATCAACAGGAAGCGGTTGAGCAAAAATGTCTAATTGCTCTTTCACCATAAAATCGCTCAATCCTTTCTCTACACTTTTAATTACTTCATCCGCAAAGATGGCGGGGCCATGCATTTTCTTTACCACACCGGTTGGCACCATTCCTTTACGGAAACCCGGAATGTTAGCCACTTTCGCATATTGTTTTAATGCTTTTTCAAAAGAAGGGAAGTAATCTTCCTTGCTCACTTTTACGCTCAGCTTATCTGTTAATAAGCTTACGTTTTCTCTGGTTACTGTTGCCATTTTAAATGGTTTAAAGTGTTTAAAAGTTTAAGGGTTTAAAGGTTGTTCGATTGAAGAACGGGTTTTCACCTTTAAACCCTTAAACCATTGAACGTTGTTTGGTGCGGATGATAGGAATCGAACCTACATGGATTGCTCCGCCAGATCCTAAGTCTGGTGCGTCTGCCAGTTTCGCCACATCCGCAAGTAAGTTTAAAGGTTTAAGGATTGAAAGTTTAAAGTTGATTGCCGAATGTGCCGCTAACTTTAAACCATTAAACGTTAAACCGTTTAACTTTTTTTCGAGGCGCAAAGGTAGGGTAATTCACTCTAATACAGAAAAGCAAGATGATTTGCGTAAATTCGTAAAATTGATATGGCTGAACCTGTTGAAATAGCAAAATATAACCTCACTGAAGACCAGGAAAAGAAAGAAATTCTGCGTCAATACCGCTCATTACTCCGTGCTTTAAAACCCAAACTAAAACCCGGGGATAAAGAACTGGTACGTACTGCTTTTGAAATAGCGGCCGATGCCCACAAAACCATGCGTCGTAAAAGCGGTGAACCCTACATTACGCATCCTTTGGCGGTGGCTATGATTTGTGTGGAAGAAATAGGGCTGGGAGTTCGTTCCTCTATCTGTGCTCTTTTGCATGATACGGTAGAGGATACCGATGTAACACTGGAAGATGTTGAAAGGGAGTTTGGGTCGGAAATTGCCCGTATTATAGACGGACTTACTAAAATTTCCAATGTGGTAGATGCCAATACCACCCAGCAGGCAGAGAATTTCAAAAAGATATTGCTGACGTTAACTGATGACCCAAGGGTTATTTTGATAAAACTGGCTGATCGCCTGCACAACATGCGTACGCTCGACAGCATGAAGACCGAGAAGCAGTTAAAAATTTCATCTGAAACAGTATACGTATATGCACCGCTGGCACATCGTATGGGTTTGTATAATATCAAAACCGAGATGGAAGACCTGGCCATGAAATACCTGGAACCGGAAGCCTATCGTGAAATTGCTCAAAAACTGGCAGAAACAAAAAGGGAAAGAACCAGGTTTATTAATGAGTTTATCCGGCCTATTAAAGATAAGCTGGAGCAGGGCAATTTTAATTTTGAAATTTATGGCCGGCCCAAAAGCATACACTCCATCTGGAATAAAATGAAAAAGAAAGGTGTTTCCTTTGAAGAAGTGTATGACTTATTTGCCATCCGCATCATTCTCGATTCCCCTCCTGAAAAAGAAAAAGAAGATTGCTGGAAAGTATATTCCATGATTACGGATGAATATAACCCTTCCCCTGAACGGTTGCGTGACTGGTTAAGTAATCCCAAAGCCAATGGTTATGAGGCCCTGCATACAACAGTGATGGGTCCTCAGGGTAAATGGGTGGAGGTACAGATACGTACCAAACGTATGAACGAAATAGCAGAGAAAGGATTGGCTGCCCACTGGAAATACAAAGAAGGTTCTGGAGAGGAAGGAAGATTTGAACAATGGTTTCAGCAAATAAGAGAAGCATTAAATAACCAGGATTCCAACTCACTTGATTTTTTACAGGACTTTAAAACATCTTTCCTCACTGAAGAAATATATGTGTATACACCAAGGGGAGATGTAAAGATGCTGCCAACCGGTGCTACAGCATTAGACTTTGCTTTTTCTGTACATAGTATGGTAGGCAGTAAATGTATTGGCGCCAAAGTGAATCATAAACTGGTACCAATCGGTCATAAGCTGAGGAGTGGAGACCAGATTGAAATCATTACTTCGGCCAAACAAAAGCCAACAGAAGACTGGTTGAACTTAGTTGTAACCGCTAAAGCAAAAACAAAAATTAAAGATGCTTTAAAAGAAGAAAAACGAAAAATTGCAGATGAAGGAAAATATTTGTTACAGCGAAAGCTGGAGCAAATGGGAGTAGCCTTTAACCAGCATAATATTGATGAACTGGTAACACATTATAAATTACCATCGCCACTGGAGCTCTATTATAAGATTGCTATTAAAACCATCGATCTTAAAGACTTAAAAGATTTCCAGGTAATGGGAGACAGGATTGTGCCCCCAAAACCTGTAAAGCTTGAACCTAAAGAAGAGGAAACATTAAAGTCGGGCAACAAGAAAGATGCAGAGCTGATTATTTTCGGTGAAAGCAGCGACAGGATCGTTTATAATCTTGCTGCCTGTTGCAAACCCATACCTGGTGATGATGTGTTTGGTTTTGTTACAACGGGCAAAGGCTTGACGATTCATAGAACTAACTGCCCCAATGCAGCAAAACTGTTAGCAAACTATGGGCATCGTGTAGTAAAAACAAAATGGGTTAAGAATAAGGAGATTTCTTTCCTTACCGGTATTAAAATAAAAGGGCTGGATGATGTAGGGGTAGTGAGTAAGATCACCAATCTCATTTCCGGTGAACTGCGTATTAATATCAGCGCCTTAACCATTGAAGCAAAAGAAGGAGTGTTTGAAGGGAATATTAAACTTTTTGTTCATGATAAAGATGAACTGGAAAACCTGGTTACCCGTATTAAAAATTTACCGGGTATAGAATCTGTTGACAGGTACGATACAGAAAACGGGTAATGGCTACCGCTGATCAAAGATTCACAGGACGAACAGGTAATAATGCAGCAAACGATAAAATATCGTTGTCTTCACCGACTACTATTTATACTTCAGAAAACCAAAACGAACGTTTGGACTCATTTCCCCGGGCCAGCAAACGAATAATTTTGAAGAAAAATCACTAAAAACCCCATCAAAATGATGGGGTTTTAGTTTTGCTCAAATGAGGAACTTACTTTAAATTTAACTACCGGTCAAATATGGGCCGGGACTAATCAACAAGCTTTCTTGACTAAAAACTGACAACATTATGAGATTATTGACAAAGCATTTTCTAATGCTGCTATTATTTATAGCACCATTAGCAGTAATGGCACAACTATCTGTTTCTGGTACAGTAACAGATGCCAACAGCAATCCGCTATCAGGAGTTTCTGTAAAAATCAGGAACAGTAACTCAGGAACTTCTACCGACGCAGAAGGTAAATTTTCAATCAATATTCCTGGCAGCAGGGGAGTATTGGAATTTTCTTATGTAGGATTTACTACACAATCTGTAACCATTATTAATTCTACCAGTAGTTTGGTGGTTAAATTAGTAGCAGCCAACAGCAACCTGGATGAAATTATCGTTACCGGTAGCCGTGCATTGCCCCGTTCATCAGCAACCACTCCTTTACCGGTTGATAATCTTGATGTAAGTGTTTTAAAAACAACCGGGCAAACCACTTTTGACAAAGCGCTTCAATACCGGGTGCCATCATTTAACACGGTTAACACGCCTGTAAACGACGCCACAACATTATTAGATCCATATGAAATAAGGAACCTTGGGCCAAGCCGCACATTGATACTCATTAATGGTAAAAGGAAAAACCTGAGTTCTTTATTATATGTACAGTTTTCTCCCGGCCGTGGTGAAACTGGTGCTGATTTGTCTGCTATTCCAACAGATGCTATTAAGAGAGTAGAGATACTTCGTGACGGAGCATCTGCACAATATGGCTCTGATGCCATTGCTGGTGTTATGAACATAATTTTAAAAGACAGGTATCAATATAGTACGCTTACATTAAAGGGTGGCGTAACAGGCAAAGGTGATGGAGCAACTTATGGTCTTGCTTATAACGGAGGCGCTAATTTTGCCGGGAAAGGATTTATTAATTATACTGTTGATTTTAGTCAGCAGGATAATGCTGTTCGTTCTGGTATAATTGATGTGCCAACAGAAATTGCCACCTTTGGCGATCCTACTCAACCATTAACAAGTCAGCCAAATAAAGCTATTGTTGATTATCTGAAAGTATATCCCAATGCGAATAATACAAATGGTACGGGAGAAATAACCGCCGCTAAATTCAATTATAATTTAGGAATCCCCATTAATGAAAATACCTTCTTTTACAGTAATGCGGGATTTGTTGCCAAAAAAGCGATCAGTAATGCAAACTTTCGTACTCCTTATTGGAGAACAGATGCAGGTTTATTACACAATCGTATACCAGGCGCTCCCAACTATACAGGCGGAAATGATCCTTTGTATGAAGGATATATTGGATACCGCCCATCTTTTGAAGGAGACCTTATAGACAATAACGCAACTTTTGGAGTAAAATCCGAAAAGAATGGCTGGAAGCATGATGTGAGTCTTACACTGGGAAGTAACCAGCAATTGTATACAGTTGAAAATACAGTAAACCGATCTTTAGGAACAGCCAGCCCAACTGCATTTAAACCAGGCGGCTACCATTTTTCTCATATTGTGGGTAACTATGATGTATCAAAATCATTAACCGACAATTTTAGTTTGGCATTTGGTACCGAAATCAGGAACGAAACTTTTAAAATTATTTCAGGAGATACAGCTTCTTATTCAAAAGAAGGAGCTAACTCATTCCCTGGTATCCGGGCCGAGAATGCTTCTACTAACAGCCGGTTCAATTTTGGTGCATATGTGGATGCCAGCTGGGATATAACAAAAGATTTCTTGTTAAATGGTGCTTTCAGAACTGAAAAATATAGTGACTTTGGCAATGCCAGTGTTTGGAAGTTATCTTCCCGGTATAAGTTTGCTGATGATAAAGTAATCATCCGTGCTTCTGCTTCCACTGGATTCAGAGCCCCTACATTACATCAAATCTATGCACAGTCAACCCAGGCATCTTTTGTAGCAGGTACGATCCAGCTTTCCGGTTTATTTAATAACAGGAGTAAACAAGCCTTCTTGTTAGGTGTACCACGTTTGAAACCAGAGAAATCAGATAACTATACTATCGGTCTCGGTATTACTCCTAATAGAAATTTAAGTTTCACATTTGATTATTATAATATCACTATTAAGGATAGGATTGTTTACAGTTCTTCTATCTCAACAAGCGATCCAAATACTCAACTGTATCAAATCCTTCAGGCAGCAGGTGTGGTACAGGCTAACTTCTTTATTAATGGTATTAAAACAAGAACAAGTGGTATTGATTATGTTGCCAGCTACCGCAATATTCCTTTGGGTAAAGCTAAGCTTGGAGTTAATGTTGCCGGTAACGTAACTATCAGTAACGAAATACTTGGTAGTCCAAATAATCCAAAAGCAATCAGTGATGCGGGTGGAGATATTCTTAGTGCACAGATCAGATCATTACTGACAGAAAGCCGTCCTAAATTCAAAACTGTTGTTGGGTTGGATTTAAATGTTCAAAAATGGAATTTCAATTTAACCAATACTGTTTTTGGCCCAACTAAATTCCAGGACCTGGATAATGGTGGAAGTATTATGAATAATATTAAACAGGTATTTAATACTGCTGTAGTAACTGATTTAAATATTGGTTATGATATTACCAGTAAAGTATCTGCTTCCTTTACAGTTAATAATATTTTCAATGTTCTTCCAAAATGGAAACTGGAATTAACCGGAAAAACTTCTGACCCGGATTATAATTCTGCCAAAGCAACTTTGGCCAGTCCGCCTGATAAAAGTTTGTTAGAAGGATTTTTAAGTTTCAGTGGCCGCTACCGCATTTTAGGATATAATGGTTCACAGTTCAGTCAATTGGGTACCATCTTTAATGCCTCCGTAACTTTCAAATTTTAAAACACATTTATAGCAAAACAAAAAGGGTGCAAAATTTTTGCACCCTTTTTATTTATTAGCTATTTGTAAACGATTTGTCATTTACTTTTTTATTTTTTTTCAATGAAGGAGAATGCCCTATTTTTATTTTATAAAAATCCGGACACTTTATAAACTAACCAACGAACGCTTCTATCTGAAGAATAACATTCTTTAAACGCTTTCTATTTACCAAAGATTATTTTATGAGACAATTAAAGACATTAACTGTTTTCGTTTTTGTATTGTTGTGTGCTGTTACTTCATGGGCACAGAAACAAACCGTAACCGGTAAGGTTACTGATGCTAAAGGAGAAGCACTTGCGGGTGTTTCTGTTAATATCAAAGGCTCTAATAGCGGTACCTCTACTGATAACAATGGTGTTTTCAGCATACAGGCTGCTGCTAATGATGTACTTGAGTTTAGTATTATAGGCTATCAAACGCAAAGAATAAATATTAATGGCCGGTCAACAATTAATGTTACTCTCCAGGGGGTACAAACTGAACTGAGTGAAGTGGTGTTTGTTGGTACCCGTGGTGGTGGCCGTGCAAAACTGGAAACAGCTGTTCCGGTTGATATCATTCGTATCAATCAGGTAGGTCTGCCAACTGCTAAAACAGATTTAACTTCTGTATTAAATATTGCAGCTCCTTCCTTCAATTATAACAAACAAACCGGTGCTGATGGTGCAGATCATATTGATGTAGGTACATTACGTGGACTTACACCTGATCATACATTGGTTTTAATTAATGGTAAGCGCCGCCATCCAACAGCCTTTGTTGGTTTGTTTGGTACCCGTGGCCGTGGAAGTTCTGGTGTGGATATGAATGGTTTCCCACAGGCATCTGTTGATCGTTTAGAAATATTAAGAGATGGAGCTTCTGCCCAGTATGGTTCTGATGCGATTGCGGGTGTAATTAATATCATCCTCAAAAAAGATGTGAACCATCTTTCTGTAAATGCTGGTTGGAGCGGTTATTGGGATACAAAATTCAATGCCCGTAAATTCAATGCAGGTAATCAATATTATTCTGCAGGACCTATTGATGGTAATACATTCACCTTATCTTTAAATAATGGAAATAAACTGGGTAAGAATGGTGGTTTCATCAACTATTCACTTAGTTTTTTAAACCAGGGAAAAACTTACCGCCAGGCAGATACAGCTAAATGGGCCACCAGTAAAAATTCATTAGAATATATCAATACGAGCCGCCGTGCATTTGGTGATGCTTCCTTAACCACCGTGGGCGGCATTTATAATATGGAGGTTCCTTTAACCGAAACTAAGCGAACAAGTTTTTATTCTTTTGGTGGTTACAATTATAAATCTTCGGATGCATTTGCTTACACCCGTAACTGGAGTGCCAAGCCCGAGCGTTTCCCGGTGGATGCACAAGGTAATTTAATAATGGTTCCATCTATCATGCGTAAGGCGAATGATGGGGAGATTTATTATAACCCCCATATTCAAACCCATATTACTGATGCGGCTTTTGCTGCCGGTGTAAAAGGTAAGGCCGGGAATGACTGGACATGGGATTTGAGTAATAATCTTGGATATAATGATTTTCATTATTATGGTGATAAAACATTTAATGCGTCTATCATAGGGCAGTCAACTCCAAACCATTTTGATGACGGTGGATTTAATTTGTTACAAAATACATTGAACCTTGATTTTAATAAATCAATCAAAACCGTTGGAGAAGGATTAAACCTGGCATTAGGTTCTGAATTCCGGTATGAAAAATATACTATTTACTCAGGAGAAGAGAAATCTTATAAAGGATATTCACCTAACTCAATTTATTATCCCAATGTAGATGAAAACAGGCAACCTGCTTCCGGTTCTCAGGGATTTCCCGGGTTTAGTAATACTGATGCGGTGAAAGCTGACCGTAGCGTAATAGCAGGATATGCTGATGCTGCTCTTGATGTTACCAAAAAATGGTTGGTAGATGGAGCTGTAAGAGTAGAAAATTATTCTGATTTTGGATTTGTAAGCACTTTCAAACTCGCCTCCCGTGTTAAAGCAACCGATAACTTTAACATCCGTGGCTCAGTTAGTACCGGCTTCCGTGCCCCATCGCTGGCACAAATCCATTTCAGTAACACATTAACTTCATTCAGTAACGGGCAATTGGTTCAATCACTCATTGCACCGAATACCAGCAAAATTGCAAAGGCAGCAGGTATCCCCGATTTAAAACAAGAGACATCCTTTAATGCCAGTATCGGTTTTACTTATAAACCCATTAAAGAATTAACCTTTACAGTAGATGGTTATATGGTGAAAGTAAAAGACAGGGTGGTATTGTCTGGCTTATTTTCTAAAGACGATGCTACACTCAACCAGGCTTTCCTTTCCCAGTTTCCTGCTGAAGTTTCTACCGCACAGTTTTTTGCCAATGCCGTTAATACCACCAATTTTGGTTTAGATATCGTGGCCGATTACACAACTAAATGGGAAAATAAATCTTTCCGTTTATTGCTGGCGGGTAATATTCAAAACATCAACATTGATGCTATTCATGTTCCTTCTGCTTTAAATGATACCAAGCTGCACCAAAAAACATTTTACAGCGACAGGGAAGAAGCGTTCTTAAAAGCTTCGGCCCCCAAAGGGAAATTCTCTTTAAGTGCTGATTATACTACTGGTAAATTTGGTATAGGTGCACACTTTACCTCTTTTGGTAAAATTGTATTGTTAGGTTTTGGTGATGCCGGCTCACCTTCCGGTGATAATCCCAATTATTCAGGTATTAACCCACAGGTTCCATCTGATGCTAACCCCAATGTTTATGTTCCTGAAATGTTTAACTACAAGGCAAAACTGGTTACTGATGTATATGTTTCTTACAAATTAGCAAAGAAGGTTAGCTTATTTGTAGGGGCAGATAATATATTCAATCTGCACCCTGATTTAGGAGTAAATCCTTTGGCAAAAGGATGGCAAACTGATAACGAATCCGGTGGTGCGTGGGATTCCGTACAAATGGGCTTTAATGGCCGTCGTTTGTTTACTAAATTGTCACTTAACTTTTAATTATTTAATATTAATTCATAATAAAATCCGAAACTAGTTTTCGGATTTTATTTTTGTATAAATATCATTTATATGCAGAACCAGTATAAACAAGTTTTAGCAGTAATATCATTTGTATTTGTCTTTACACTTATAAAGGCACAGAATAAAATAGTAGTGTTTCAATCAGATTTTGGATTAAAAGACGGAGCAGTATCTGCCATGAAAGGGGTGGCAATGGGAGTATCACCCGATTTAAAATTATACGACCTTACCCATGAAATACCGGCATTCAATATTTGGGAAGCAGCGTATCGTTTGGAACAAACAGTACCTTACTGGCCCGAAGGAACGGTATTTGTTTCAGTAGTTGATCCCGGCGTTGGTACCAATAGAAAATCTGTTGTACTGAAAACTAAGACCGGAAAATTTATTGTTACGCCTGATAATGGCACTCTAACCTTAATTGCCCAATCGCAGGGGATAGCGGAGATAAGAGAGATTGATGAAGCGGTTAACCGTCGTAAAGGTTCACAGGGCTCTTATACATTTCATGGAAGAGATGTGTATGCTTATACTGCCGCAAGATTAGCAGCAGGTGTTATTACATTTGAGCAGGTAGGAAAAAAATTACCAGACTCTGTGGTATCTATTCCATACCAGAAAGCAGTATTGGAAGGCAATAAATTAAAAGGCAATATTTCAATACTGGATGTTCAGTATGGAAATGTATGGACGAATATTCCGGCCGATTTATTTAAGCAGTTGAATCCTGCGTTTGGTGATAGTCTGCAGGTAACTATTTTTCACTCCGACAAAAAAGTTTATACAGGCAAAGTACCTTACTCAGAAACTTTTGCAGCAGTACCAACCGGTAAACCACTTTGTTATCTGAATAGCTTAATGCAATTGTCTCTTGCATTGAATATGGGAAATTTTGCTGCGAAATATAAAATTGGTAGCGGTAGTGATTGGAGTTTGGAAGCGGTGTTGATTAAAAAGAAGTAAAAACCTTTCTTGCAAAGGTGCTAAAGCGCAACGATTTTTTTATTGCGCCTTGGCCGGAAATAATTTACTGAATTAAAAAAAAAGTATAAGTGTGCCAATCATTCACAGGATGATTTAAAGGTTAATGCAGTTGAGCATACAATCCTGATTGGATAACCAAAAAAATCTATCCACACATCAATTCTTTTTTATTTTAAGGAACGTATGGCTTGTCCTATTTTTGCCACCTCTTACAATTTAATTAATACAAATGGTAGACGTTCTCCTGGGCCTCCAATGGGGCGATGAAGGAAAAGGAAAAATAGTAGATTATTTTGCCCCGGCTTATGATATAATTGCCCGTTTCCAGGGCGGACCAAATGCCGGTCATACGCTGTATGTTGGCGGAAAAAAAGTGGTCTTGCATCAAATACCTTCCGGCATATTTCATGAAGGCATTATTAACCTTATTGGTAATGGCGTGGTGCTGGATGCGGTTACACTGAAAAGAGAATGTGATACGGTCAAATCTTTTGGGGTGGATGTTCATAAAAATTTATTTATCTCCGAACGCACCAATTTAATTCTTCCCACACACCGGGCTTTGGATAAAGCGGCCGAACTGGCAAAGGGAAACGAAAAGATTGGCTCTACGTTAAAAGGTATTGGCCCGGCTTATATGGATAAAACAGGACGTAATGCATTAAGAGTTGGTGATCTGCTGGATAGAAACTTTACTACCCAATACATCAAACTGCGATTAAAGCATCAGAAATTGCTGGACAGTTTGAATTTTCAGGAAGACATCAATGCATGGGAAGAAGAATTTTTTGAATGTATTGAGTTTTTGCGTTCACTAAATATTGTGAATGGTGAATATTTTATCAATGAAAAAATATCGGCTGGTAAAAAAGTAATGGCAGAAGGGGCACAGGGAAGTATGCTGGATGTTGATTTTGGCACTTTCCCTTTTGTAACTTCTTCCAACACTATTTCTGCCGGGGTATGTACGGGACTAGGTGTGGCACCACAAAAAATTAAGGAAGTAATAGGGGTGACCAAAGCATATTGCACCCGTGTGGGCAGTGGTCCTTTCCCAACAGAGTTAAATGATGAAACTGGTGAATTACTGCGCAAGATTGGTAGTGAATTTGGAGCTACTACCGGTCGTCCACGCCGTTGCGGATGGATTGACCTGGTAGCATTGCGTTTTGCCTGTATGGTAAATGGTGTTACCCAACTGGTGATGACTAAAACGGATGTGCTGGATTCATTCAGCCAATTAGAAGCCTGTACTGAATACCTCGTAAATGGAAAAGCCCAGAACAGTATTCCCTTCCAGATGACCAGGGTGAATATTGAGCCGGTATACAAAAAAATAAAAGGTTGGGAAACGGATATAACCAGTAATAATACTTACGATGCGTTGCCAGAAAAATTAAAGACCTATATTGCCTTCATTAATAAGGAAGCGGGTGTACCGGTAAAGTATATTTCAAACGGGCCTGACAGGGACCAGATTATTGAAGTAAAATAATTAATTTTTTTACAGGAAAAATCTTGTAAAAAAATTTGGCTAATTAAAAAACAGTTCGAAATTTTACCATATTAAATACCAGATTACAATGGCAGCAAAGTCCGATAAAGGAAAAAAATCTGCATCTGCAAAAACCAAAGATGAAACATCTGAACCAAAGGCATCACCTAAGCCAAAAAAGAAAATGGAAGATGAGGATGATGACGAGGATACAGAGGAGGACGAACCCGTGACAAAGAAAGGCAAAGCATCCAAATCAAAAACCGATGATGACGATGATGATGATGATATTGAAAGTGAAGAAGAAGTAGATGACTGGGATAAACCCGAAGAGGAAGATGATTGGGACCCGGACTTTGATGAATTTGATATCCCAAAATCAAAAGGGAAAAAAGCTGCCGGTGGCGCAAAAAAATCTAAGGGTGGGGAAGAAGAAGAAGATTTTAAAGTAGATGAGGAGTTCAAAGACATGGGTGGATTTTTTGATGAAGAAGGCGCTTATGATGACGACGAAGATGATTTCTAATTAATACAAGTGAAAAGAAAATTTCTTTCTTTCCCGATAGCTAATATTGAAATCTTTAAATCGCAAATGCTGAGCTGGGTTAACCGGTTCAGCATTTGTTGTTTATTGGATAATCACCGGTACCAGTCAGAATACAACAGTTATGAATGCTTGGTTGCCGCTGGCGCATTGGCTGTTTATAAGGCTGCTGCTGGTAATGCTATTAATGGATTGCATAGTTTTCAGCAACAACATAAAGATTGGTTATTTGGTCATTTGAGTTATGATTTGAAGAACGAAACAGAGGGGTTGACATCTAATCATGCAGATGGAATTGGGTTTGATGATTTATTATTCTTTGTTCCCCGGCAGGTGATTTTTTTATCAGGCAATAGAGTAGAGATTGGAACTTGTGATGATGACCATCAAAAAATTTTTGACGATATAAGCCAAACGGAGGCAGATGAAAAAAGAATTGTTTCAAAGCCTGAAATAAAGCATCGCATACCAAAGCAGGAATATATACAATCAGTAAATGCTTTAAAGGCTCATATACTCAGGGGCGATTGTTACGAAGTAAATTACTGCCAGGAGTTTTATGCAGAAGGATGTACGATACAGCCGGTATTCGTTCATCAGGCGCTGAGTAAAGTTTCACCCAATCCTTTTTCCTGTTATTATAAAGTGGACGATAAATATTTATTGTGTGCCAGCCCGGAGCGGTATATTAAAAAAGCTGGAAACAAAGTTTTATCACAACCTGTTAAAGGAACATCTTCCAGGAACATCGTTGATAAAAAGTTGGATGAGCAGAACAGGATTCAGCTTACACAAAGTGAAAAGGACAAATCGGAGAATGTGATGGTAGTAGATTTGGTGCGGAATGATTTATCAAAAGTGTGCAAAGAAGGAACGGTGAAAGTGGATGAATTGTTTGGCATATACACTTACCCGCAGGTGCATCAAATGATTTCTACTGTGAGTGGTGAGTTGAAAGAAAATATTTCATTAGCAGAAATTATTCGCTCCACTTTCCCGATGGGGTCTATGACAGGAGCCCCCAAAAGAAGCGTATTGCAATTGATTGAACAATATGAAAAAACAAAAAGGGGATTATTCTCCGGTGCGGTTGGTTATGTAAATCCTGAAGGTGATTTTGATTTTAATGTAGTGATAAGAAGCATCTTTTACAATGCTTCTTCAAAATATCTTTCTTACCAAACAGGTTCGGGCATTACGTTTTATTGTGATGCAGAAAAGGAATATGAGGAATGTTTATTAAAAGCAAAGGCAATTGAGCAGGTGTTGGGAGTTTAGTTTTTCTTACCGGTTTTTTTTGATTGTTCTAATCTCTCCAGTTTTGGATAGATTGTTTTCATTCCTTCATCGCCATAAAAGTTTACCAGCAATTGAACAGATTCATTGAGGATAGCGTTTTTATTGGCAATAAAAACTTTCATTTTTTCTTTTGGTAATCGCAAATCATAACTGTTGGAAGCACTGGCAATACCTGCATCAAAGCCCGGATTCAGTTCATTAAACCTGTTCATATCCATCAGCAGGTTTTTGGCAATCACTACAGAACTGTAACGACCGGTGATGGTTAATTTGTCTACGTTCGGATCTTCTTTAACAGCCGTACCCAGGCTGTCAACTTTATTTGTCCCGTCATTTATCGTTGTTGTTACTCCACCTTTGCCTTCCATTATGTAATGTGTGGCAATAAATTTTTTTACATGTTCTCTTGATTCGGCAGGCAAGTAATATTGCAGTTTCCAAAAATCCCTGCTGCCAGCCTTTCGGATCGCTGAATATACATTGGCAGGTCCGCCATTGTAGGCAGCCACTACCAGTAGCCAGTCATTTAAATCTTTATACAGGTTATTGAGATATTTAGCAGCTGCATGAGTACTTTTATAGTAATCTACTCTTTCATCCACCCAGCGGTTTACATTCAATCCATACTCTCTGGCAGTATAAGGCATAAATTGCCAGGGCCCTCTGGCTCCAACCCATGACTCAGCATAATTTTTCAAATTACTTTCAATAACTGCGAGGTATTTTAATTCTTTGGGTAACCGGTATTGAGTCAAAACACTTTCAATCATCAGGAAATAAGGAAGACCCCATCCTTTCATTTTCTCCAAACCCTTCTGGTGAACTTTTATATAATCCTGTACAAAACCCCATGCCATGGGATGCAGTTGCGTTTTGTAATCTGTGTTTTGATTGAAGTTTTCTGATTTGAATAAAGAGGAGAAACCATATTTGGCAACATTCGCACTAAGTGGCGTGGTATCTTGTGATGGCTGGGCCGCAACAATCGTTGTAACGGCATTGAGAATAAAAACAAACAATAAAAGTTTTTTCATCTTCATAAAAATTAATCCACAAACCGGTTAGTTCACTTTATATTGTTGCATCAGCTGATGCGAAAGTTGCATCAAAGATAACTCATCAAATCTTTTGGTCATAACCTGCAGACCAAAAGGCATGTTATTGGAATGTTTAAATAATGGGATAGAAATGCCCGGTATCCCTACCAGATTGGCAAAAACCGTATAGATATCAGCAATATACATGGCTATTGGGTCATCCATTTTCTCCCCAATCTTAAATGCTGTAGCAGGAACGGTTGGCATCAGGATAGCATCATAATCTTTAAATACTTCATTTGTTTTTTGTACCAGTAATTGCCTAACCTGCTGTGCCCTGGTAAAATAGGCATCATAATAACCGGCACTCAATACAAAAGTACCAAGCATAATACGACGCTTTACTTCTTTACCAAAACCCTGTGAACGGGTTTGTTTATAGAATTCAGTTAAATCAACATTTTTATCCGGCGTACGATAGCCATACTTAACGCCATCAAACCTTGACAAGTTAGAAGATGCTTCTGCAGTGGTGAGTACATAATAAGCGGGAACGATGTAATCAATGTATTCAAATACCACTGGTTCAACAGTATGACCGTCTTTTTTTAACTGCTCAGTAAAACCTTTTATTTGATGACTGATTTCTTTATCCAAACCAGGGTGGTCTAACGCTTCGTTGAAATAAGCAATTTTATATTTCTTATTACTGTTATTTAATTGGCTTGTATAATTTTCAACGGGTAAAGAAGAAACAGTACTGTCAAAATCATCTGCACCTGAAATTACTTCTAATACTCTGGCAACATCCGGAATGTTATTTCCAAATACACCTATCTGGTCAAAGGAAGAAGCATAAGCAATCAAACCATACCTGGATATTCTTCCATAAGTTGGTTTTAATCCAACAATACCACAAAAATCTGCTGGTTGGCGAACAGAGCCTCCTGTATCACTGCCTAAACTCACCATGCATAAGCCAGCTTGTACAGCAACGGCAGAACCACCTGATGAGCCACCAGGTACTCTTGCTTCATCCAATGCATTCAAAACATTTCCGTACGATGAATTTTCATTGGTGGAACCCATGGCAAATTCGTCGCAGTTGAGATTGCCGATGATGATGGCTTCTTCATCCAGCAACTTTTGAATAGCAGTGGCTGAGTATATGGATTTAAATCCTTTTAAAATATTAGAAGAAGCAGATACATCATGTCCTTTGTAACAGATTACATCTTTAATTCCTATAACTACCCCGTGTAGTTTGCCAATGGTTTCTCCATTTTTTCTTTTAGCATCCAAAGCTTTTGCTTTTTGTAAAGCTTCTTCGGCAAACACTTCAATAAAAGCATTCAGGTTTTTTCTTTTATTAATTTCTCCCAAATAGAAATTAACTGCATCAGCGCAGGTTATTATTCCTGCCTTTAATTGCTGCTGATATGCTTCTATTGAACTAAAAGAAAACATGAAGGGTTATCTATTTAAAAATTCGGCCAAAGAACAATCATGTTAATGACTGCGCTTTAGCCGAAAATAAGTTTTAAAAATCGTTTTATTGAAACTGCTTATTGAGCAGCGTTCTTTTCCTCCAACTGTTGTTTAAGACGTCTGATTTCTTCGTCTTTATCTTTTTCAGTCATGCCAGTTTCAATTTCTTTTTTTACATTCTCTTTAGCGTCATTAAACTCACGGATACCCTTACCAATACCCCGCATAAATTCAGGGATTTTTTTTCCGCCAAATAAAACCAGTACGGCTACAACGATAATAATCCACTCCCAACCAGTGGGGGCGCCAATTAACAGCAAACTATCAGATGAAAACATGTTGTGTAATAATTTAAGTGAGGAGCAAAGGTAAAGTTTAATTCATTTACTTTCTACAAAAAGAAAAGTAATAAACTGTGCTTTAACCTGCTAATAACGAAACAAAAATGGAATTTATCTGAGGTGCCATCCACATCTTCCTTTACCATTAGCAGCCTGCTGAACGGTAACACTGCGGTTACAGGATGTTGCTACAAAAGCAAGAATAATTATTGCTGCAAGAACCTTTTTCATTTGAGTAATTTTTTAAAGTTTGCAAGGGCAGGGTTCTTTCAACGGAAGGAAAATGGAAAATAGTGAAACGGCTTTCGTAGGGAGGGATACAAATATAAGCTTCTAAATTGAATTATAAAAGACAAAAATTGAACCAAAAAGAAAGGGAACCCGTAAGATTCCCTTTAAAATATTTTAAAAATTGACAATTAAGCTTCAATAGCCATGCGTTTTTCCTTAATCCTTGCACTTTTACCGCTACGATTACGCAGGTAAAAAAGTTTAGAACGGCGAACACGGCCTGATTTGTTCAGCTCAATAGAATCAATATTTGGAGAGAAAAGAGGGAAAGTTCTTTCCACACCTACACTATCGCTCATTTTACGTACGGTAAAAGTAGCAGTAGCCCCTTGTCCCTGGCGCTTAATAACATCACCACGGAAACCCTGGATACGTTCTTTACCACCTTCAATAATCTTATAATTTACAGTGATGTTATCACCCGCTTTAAACCTCGGGAATTCTTTTTTAGCTGTCAATTGCTCGTGTACAAAAGCTACGGCTGCGTTCATGACTTAAAAATTTAAGGAGTGCAAAGGTAATGGCCGGATGGCTATTTGCCAAATTAAAGAGATAAATATTTACCCTTCTTTTAAAATTACAAGGGCAGGTTCAGTTGTAACCGGCCTGCCCTTGATAAAATATTAAGTTTATTTTTTATCTGGCTACATTCACTGCTCTCTTTTCACGGATAACCGTTACTTTAATTTGCCCCGGGTAAACCATATCGGTTTGTATTTTTTGGGCAATGTCAAAGGAAAGTTTGTCACTGTCCACATCGGTTACTTTATCTGCCTCCACAATAACCCTCAGTTCACGGCCAGCCTGTATGGCATATGCTTTTTCTACTCCCTGGTAAGCCAAAGCTAAATTCTCCAGGTCTTTAATACGTTGAAGGTACTGTTGCATAATTTCCCTTCGGGCACCCGGTCTGGCGCCGCTAATGGCATCACAAGCCTGCACAATGGGTGAGATTACATACTGCATTTCCATCTCATCGTGGTGTGCACCAATGGCATTTACAACCGCCGGGTTTTCACCATATTTTTCAGCCAGCTTGGCTCCCAATAAAGCATGACTTAATTCAGTTTCCTCATCGGGTACTTTGCCAATATCGTGTAACAAACCGGCACGTTTTGCCAGCTTGGGATTCATACCTAATTCACTGGCCATAATGCCGCAGAGGTTGGCAACTTCCCGGCTGTGCATGAGCAGGTTTTGTCCGTAGGATGAACGGAAACGCATTTTACCCACTATACGAACTAATTCCTTATGTAATCCGTGAATGCCCAGTTCAATTACCGCCCTTTCACCAATTTCCACCACCTGGTCTTCTAATTGCTTACGGGTTTTTTCCACTACTTCTTCAATACGGGCCGGGTGAATGCGTCCATCTGCCACCAGTCTTTGCAAACTCAAACGGGCAATTTCCCTGCGAAGCGGATCGAAGGAAGAAAGGACAATGGCTTCCGGGGTATCATCTACCACTAAATCAACACCAGTGGCTGCTTCAATAGCACGGATATTACGTCCTTCACGACCAATAATCTGGCCTTTTATTTCATCACTTTCCAGGTTGAAAACAGTTACGGTATTTTCAATGGTTTGCTCGGCAGCTGTACGCTGTATGGTTTGAATTACAATTTTACGGGCATCTTTAGCGGCCTTTTGTTTGGCATCTTCAATAATCTCCTGCTGTAATGCCAAAGCCTGTGTGTGAGCTTCCTGTTTGAGGCTTTCGATTAACTGGGCTTTTGCTTCATCAGCAGACAGACCGGCAATTTTTTCGAGACGGCGGATATGCTCTTCCTGGTGTCTTTCGAGTTCTGTTCGCTTGAGGTTTACCACTTCAATCTGGCGATTGAGGTTTTCTTTTACCTGCTTCTCCAGGTTTTCAATCTTTTGATTGATGGATTGCTCTTTTTGCTTGATACGGTTTTCGGAATCGCTGATTTTGCGGTTACGTTCAAGCACATCTTTATCATGTTCAGCTTTTAACTGAACAAATTTTTCCTTGGCTTCGAGAAGCTTTTCTTTTTTAAGGGTTTCGGACTGTAATTGAGCATCTGCAATAATTCTACGGGATTGTTCTTCTGCTTCTTCTACCTGTTTTTTGGTATTCTTGGCGAAAATAAATTTACCCGCCACTATCCCGGCGATGAGGGCAATTCCACCAATTATATAAGCTAATAAGTTGGGTTCCATTTTTTGTAAACAGTTTATTTTTTCCTGATATTATGTGCAATCTCTCCATATGGCTCTTTTCCATGAGTGAGACGTTAGTTGGCGAAAATACGAAATTAGTCTGCTAAATCCTTGTTTGGATGGGAATTATGACCAAAAATTTCAATACAATGAGTTTATTAAAGCAGTTTGTCTAATTGTAATTCAAGCTTCTTAAGCGAATCTGTTATAGAGGCATCGTCCATACCGGCTCCATTTTTATTTTCAGCTACCTGTGTAGCGTACCAGATCAGTACCATGGAGATGTAGTCCTGCATATCCTTACCGGCAAAATTTGTTTTGAACTCAACGATCTTATCGTTGATGATTTTGATAGTCTTTCTTACCACCTCTTCATCACCCGGACTAACCTTCACCCGGTAGGTCCTGTCTCCAATTACAATATTTATTGGTATTAACTCTTGCATAATTCAAAATCGTTTTCTACCTTACGCATCCCATTCAATTCAAAGCCTTTTCTCCATTAACCCAAAGTAAGTAAGTTTTTTATAATCCATCCTGTAAAATTTACCAGGCTTTAAAGGAAATCACCGCAAAACTAACTGCTTAAATTGAAACCATGCTTGCAAAGGTTAAATCCTCAGTTTTTATCGACTCACTCACATTGGAGTTTGAAAATGCATTAACATCACCGGTTAAAGCGGTGCTGATTGATGATAAAGGAAAAATTTGTTGCTCTGTTGAAGCAGAACCGACTGTTACCAAACTTATGTACTATTGGCGTGGCCTCAACGACTTGCCATATGGTGTCTACACCCTTGAGCTGTCTCAGGGTTCTGATGAACAAAAAATGCGATTGGTGAAAAGGGTGTAGCTTTTTACTGGCTTAAAATAGCAATACAGCGGTCTAATTCTTTCACAAAGAAATTTATCTTTCGTTCAAATTCTTTTTTCTCTTCTCCTTCCAGTTGCCCGGCTGATGTTTTTAAAATATTTACCTGCAGTTCCAGCACTTCCAGTTGCTGACGTAAATCCTGGTTATCGTTTTTGAATTTAGAAACTTCATCTTTGAGCATGGCATTCTCCTTCTGCACAGTATCCTGCTTCTTTGCAACCTGCTGCAACTTTTGCTGAATGCGCTTTATTTGCTCTTCGTAAGACATCTGTGAATTCAAAATTAAAAAGTTAAAATTCAAAAATGATTATAATACTACACTCTATTTTTACTTTTTAATTTTGACTTTTGATTTTATATGCTACTTTCTTATTTCTGCGTTGAATTCTTTTTCGAAAGCCTGCATAATCTTGCTCATCATTCCATCAATCTCTTTATCTGTTAATGTTTTTTCATCATCACGGAAAGTGAAACTTACGGCTAATGATTTTTTACCCGCCCCTAATTTATCACTTTCAAATATGTCGAATAAATTTACTTCTTTGAGGCGATTGATTTTGGTGCCCAATGCAGCTTTCTCCACCTGTTCATACTTTACTGACTTATCAACGATCATCGATAAATCTCTTTGTACAGCAGGAAGTTTAGGAATTTCTGTATAGCTGAGTTTTGATTTAGCAGAAGCATCCAGTGAAGCCTGCCAGTTAAAATCAGCATAATAAACTGCCTGCTTAATATCGAACTGTTGCAATATTCTATTTTTTACTGAACCAATTTCAAACAATACTTCACCATTGAACTTACCCTGCAAACATGCATCCAATTCGCTGTGTTCAAATACAATTAATTCAGATAATTGAATGCCCAGTACTTTTAAAATACTTCCGGCAACTCCTTTCAGATAATAGAAATCGGTTTTGCTGTTTTCTTTTTTCCAGTTGTCTTCGCTTTTCATGCCGGTGATGTATAAACAGAGATGGTCTTTCTCTGCATATTTCCCAGGAGCAGAGGTGGAATACGTTTTTCCGAATTCAAAAAACCTGAGATCGTTATTCTTACGGTTGAGATTATGCCCGATAGTTTCCAACCCTGTTTGTAACATAGACGGACGCATTACATTCAGCTCAGCACTGAGGTTGTTCAGCATCTTCACCGTTTTGCTTAATACTTCTTCATTGTAATAAGCGCTGTTAGTAATAGAGTTGGTGAAGATTTCATAGAAGCCGGCGCCCACTAAAAAGTTTGCAGTCTTTTCTTTATACGCAACAGCATGCTGCATATTTTCTGTTGATGGAGAGATGGTGATGAAAGTTGGTATCTCCACATTATCATAACCATCAATACGCATAATTTCTTCTACAATATCAGCGGGTAAACTGATATCAGGTTTACTATAGGGAACACTTACCCTTAATTCATCAATGCCTTCTTTCACAATTTCAAATCCTAAACCGGTTAAGATTTTCTTTACTGTATCCGGATGATAGTTTTTACCACTTAATTTTTTCAGGTAGTGATTTTTGATGGCTACTTCTTTTCTTGGTTTTGGATTGGGATAAACATCAATTACCTCACCAGCAATTTCACCACCGGCAATTTCTTTCATCAGTAAAATAGCTCTCTTCACCACGTTTACTGCATTACTGATGTCCACACCTTTTTCAAATCTTGTAGCAGCATCCGTACGTAAACCGTGACGGAAACTTGTTTTACGAATGGTTACGGGATTAAACCAGGCACTTTCTAAAAATATAGTTTTAGTAGC
>RXJG01000003.1:208201-276116 GCA_003963365.1 Sphingobacteriales bacterium | reverse complement strand
TCAAATCTTCTGCACTCAGCTTTCTTTCTTTTTCATCCAGCGTAACAAAAGGCGTTCCTTCGGGAAGATTCTTTACAATAACTTTTTTGCCTTTTACTTCTGATGCATCAAATGCGTGTAAAGGTTGACCGGTTTCATGCAAAATATAATTAGTAATGTCTACGATATTATTAATGGGGCGAACACCAATAGCTTTTAATTTCTCCTGCATCCACTTGGGACTGGATTTGATAGTAACACCTGTAATGGTGGCCGCCGCATAACGCTGACAGGCTTCTTTATTTTCAATCACCACTTCAAAACCCATTGATGGAACATCTGCCTTATAAGAACCTGAAAAAGGCGTTTTTACTTTCGCCTCTTTTCTTTCATGATGTGTTATCCATGCACACACATCACGGGCTACACCCATATGACTCATGGCATCCATGCGGTTGGGCGTTAAACCAATTTCATAAATCCAATCGGTATAAGGTTTAAAATAATCAGCTGCATCCATTCCCACAATGGCATTTTCATCAAGCACCATAATACCGGCATGACTATCGCCCAAACCAATTTCATCTTCGGCACAAATCATTCCATGACTTTCCACTCCACGAATCTTGGCTTTTTTCATGGTGAGTGGTTCGCCTTTGGTTGGATAGATAGTAGTTCCAATAGTAGCCACCACTACTTTTTGTCCGGCAGCTACGTTGGGAGCACCACAAACAATTTGTAATGGTTCGCCATTGCCAATGGTTACTTTAGTAAGTTTTAATTTATCGGCGTCAGGATGTTTCTCTGTTTCTAATACTTCCCCAATCACCAATCCTTTCATCCCGCCTTTTATTGCCTCATATTTTTCCAGGCTTTCCACTTCCAGTCCAATAGAAGTGAGGATGCGGCTTAATTTTTCCGGTTCAATTGTTACGGGTAAATATTCACTCAGCCATTTATAACTAATCGTCATTCTTCTTGTTTTTTACAATGCGGCAAAGATAACAGTTTGAAGGCAAGCCTGAACAGGGTTTTCGTATCAAAAATCATAGCTTCTTATGTCGCAGGTCATAATAAAAATATATACACGGCACTACCTTGGCCCCGATAAATAAATTAATAACCGGTTAAATTATTTTTTATGAGAAAGATATTCCTGGTTATTACCACCCTCGCCGTTAATATTGGTTTTGGCCAGTCCTGGACAAAGAAATACGACCATGTTAACGAATTCTCCTGTGGCTTGGCATTGGTAGAAAAAGATGGTAAGCACGGCTTTGTTGATGAAAGCGGTAAATTAATTATCCCTATACAATATGAAGATGCACTTTCATTTTCCTGTGGCATTACAGCTGTAATGATTGATGGAAAATGGGGCTATATTGACAGCACCGGTAAAGAAATTGTACCGATGAAGTACAGTGACGCTTATTCTTGCTCCGACGGGATTTGTTTAGTGGCAAAAGATGGTAAGTATGGATTTATTGATAAAAAAGGGGAACAGGTAATACCACTTATTTACGAAGGAGCTGATAGCTTTACCGAAGGACTGGCAGCAGTTAAGAAAAAAGAACTGTGGGGATTTATTGATAAGAAAGGAAGAGAAGTAATTCCATTTAAGTTCAATTATGCCCGTGCTTTTGACAATGGTGTAGCCAAAGTGATGAATAAAAGTGGTAACTGGATTAATATTGATAAAGATGGCAGGGAAGTAAAAGACGACCAGGCCAAACAATAAACTTTTTAGTGTTTCATTTTGCAGAAATGGCCGTCCCGCTGCGCTGAGAGTGGCGGGACATTTTTTTTACAAATTAGCAGTATATAATCCCAGTTGTTTAGAGCTGATTAAACTGATGCGGTATTTTACTTCATAGCCACGATTACTGTCTGGTGCTTTTTGAACCTGTGTTCCGTTAGGAGCAATATTGTTGAAATAGATTGTTTCTGTTTTATATATTTTTTTGTTGGCGGTATAATATTCCACTTCAGCCGCTACCATATCAATTGTGTAATTGGTATTGTTACTTACGGTAAACTCCAGGTTACTGATGCCACCAAAGGTTGCTCTTTTATAATTACTGGCGGTTATGCTGAGGTTTTTGGCGAGATTGACAGCTGGTTTCTGGTTGCTGCCCGCCCGGATGACCTGGTCGGACGGGGTTAATGGTTGCTCGTTGTTTGTTGGTTGCTGTTTAGTTGTTGTAGTTTCTCTTTTAACTGTTTTCCTGTTTTCGGATGTTGGTTTGATATTGACTAAAACATTTTCTTCTGATGGTTTTTCCTGTTTAGTTATTGGTTCGATTTTTTTTGCAGGAACCGAAACTGGTTTTACTTTTTGAGCATGATTTGATTCAATAGTTTTATTATTATCGATAGGTGTTGTTTTTTCCTTTGGTGCTTCAATGATTGGTTGTTGTTCAGTAGCGGCAGTGTTGATTACTTTTTGTTCAGGAACATTTGTTGCAACGAGTTTTTCTGTTGCCGGTCTATTTCTGTTAATGAGTAAACCTACCGCTGTGCCGGACAATAATAAAAATAATGCTGCCACTGCAATTTTTAATTTTTCAGGAATAGCAAATTTGCTTCGCTTATGCTTATTTTGTTTCAGCAGCGAATCAACATACATCTTTTTAATATCATCCAGTGGTTGCGAAAATCTTTCTTCTAATTGCGGTTCTTTGTTAAGGATAGTTTTTGGTTTTTCTTCCACCACTGCTTTCTTTTCTTCTACAACAGTTTTTTGAACAGGAGTTTTTATAACCGGCCTTGATTGACTGGCAGGGATAGTAACATAAATTCTTTTTGTTGCCGGTTGTTCGTTGCCGGTTACCTGTTGCCGGGTATTAGTTATTGGTAGTTCAGTGTAGGATATTTCTAGCTTTTCATTAGGGGTCAATGGTCTGTCGTCTGTGGTCTGTTCTTTTATTAAAGTTTTTTCACTTGATTCTATAGTAGATGTTACTGATGAAACCGTTTGGGTTTGTTCAGATGATTTCTTATAGAAACGGTCGTAGGGCTGTTCTTCTACAACCGGCGCATAAGCTTTTAATTCTTCAATTTCGCTGGGATAACGCCAGCCGGCACTGCGGCCTTCAATCCAAACAAGATCGTATGCTTTTAACCCTTTACTGATTAAATCATTTAATACATAAGGGCCTTCCTCTTTGTTATTTCGCAGGAGAATATAAGTTGCCATAAAATAAATATTGGTAGTGCAGAATAAATTCAGACCATTTTATAACGCTAAATCAGTGCCGATTGGTGGTGGGATTTGTTAGAAATCTGCCAAATTTTTATGTGGAAAAATCTTTGCACAGCCGGTGTGTATTAACAGTAGGCCGGGGCGGAAAAATATTTTAAATTGTGAATATACACAGCTTTTTATGTGGATAGACTGATATTTGTGGTGGATAACCGGGAAATTTGTGTGAATGAGAACGGAATAAGAATTGAATTGGAAAATGATTTTGTACAGTTATCTTCGGCGCTCCATGATACTTTGGTAACAATTTCTTAATGATGCTGATTGAATTAAGCCAATATGAATTACTAAAAGATGAAGTGATTGCGACGCAAGGGACGATGCTATGAAAAACAGAAGCTGGTATTACATTTAAAAACCTAACCCGTAAGAATTATTTAGAATGGATTTAACGAATCTCAATAAAGACCGCAGTAAAACAAGAAGAAAGAGTGTCCTTGACATGAGTACGATGGTATATGGAAAAGTACCACCACAGGCAAAAGAGTTAGAAGAGGCAGTGCTGGGTGCCATTATGCTGGAGAAAAGTGCTTTTGATACCGTAATTGAAATCCTTAAACCGGAATGTTTTTATGTAGAGTCGCACCAGCGCATCTTCCGCAGTATGCAAAGCCTGGCACAAAAGAGTATGCCTATTGATTTACTTACCGTGGTGGAAGAGTTACGCCTGAAAGAAGAACTGGAAATGGTGGGTGGTCCTTATGCGGTTACCAAGCTAACGAATGCCGTTGTTTCTTCTGCCAATATTGAAACACACAGTCGTATTGTTCTGCAAAAATTTATTCAGCGGGAACTCATTCGCATCAGCGGCGAAATTATTGGTGATGCTTATGAAGACTCAACAGATGTGTTTGATTTGTTGGATGACGCAGAAGGTAAATTGTTTGAAATTACCAACAATCATCTTCGTAAAAATTTTGATAGTATTGATACGGTGCTGGTAA
This sequence comes from Sphingobacteriales bacterium, assembly GCA_003963365.1. Classification (GTDB taxonomy): domain Bacteria; phylum Bacteroidota; class Bacteroidia; order Chitinophagales; family Chitinophagaceae; genus AWTP1-9. Next base: position 271,931 of record RXJG01000003.1, on the reverse strand, counting down.
AAACCATTCAGCGCATCGAAGATATGCGTAACCGCAAGGAAGATATTACTGGTGTACCAACTGGTTTTCCTTCTCTCGATAAACTGACTTACGGATGGCAAAGTACCGACCTGATCATATTGGCGGCAAGGCCTTCCGTTGGTAAAACAGCTTTTGCGTTAAACCTTGCCCGTCACGCAGCGTTAAATCCCACTAAGCCCACTGCTGTAGCCTTCTTCAGTTTGGAGATGAGTGCCGGTCAGCTGGTGCAACGTATTCTTTCTGCAGAGAGTGAAATATGGCTGGAAAAAATTGCCCGTGGAAAAATGGAAGAGCATGAGATGAAGCAACTCTATAAAAGAGGGATTGAGAAACTGGCGAATGCTCCCATCTTTATTGATGATACGGCTGCATTGAACATTTTTGAATTAAGAGCTAAATGCCGGCGTTTAAAAAATAAACATAATGTTGGGCTAATATTGATTGACTATTTACAGCTGATGAGTGGAACTGGAGAAAACCGTAATGGTAACCGGGAGCAGGAGATAAGTCGTATATCAAGAGACCTGAAGGGTTTGGCAAAAGAATTACAGGTGCCCATCATTGCACTGTCTCAGTTGAGCCGTGCGGTTGAGACACGTAAAGAAGGAAATAAAATGCCGCAGTTGAGTGACCTTCGTGAGTCAGGTGCGATTGAACAGGATGCGGATATGGTAATGTTTATTTACCGTCCGGAATATTATGATATCACCTCCAATGAAATGGGAGAAAGCAATAAAGGTGAAACACATGTGCGTATAGCCAAGCATCGTAACGGTAGTTTGGATACCATTAAGCTCCGTGCCTTATTGCATATTCAAAAGTTTGTGGAGGATGACGGTGAGTTTGGTGGTGGATTTAACCCGGGTGGTAATTTCCGTCCGCTGCCGCCGGGCACAACAGGTGGGGGTGATGAAGGTCCGAAACTGTTTATACAAAAAGGCAGTAAGATGAATGACCTGGAATTTGATGAAGGATTTGAAGAGGAAACGCCGTTTTAATGTATGATGTCAGGTGTACGAGTAATTAAATTTTTATATAGTCCTGTTGTTGCAGGACTTTTTTATTTTTATGTTTCATGACACTCCCATTTTTTTTTATAGAAGAGTATACTCCGGGTCAGCAACTGATTACAATGACGGAAGATGAATCTAAACATATCATTTCCGTATTGCGAATGAAGATAGGGGAGCAGATGCACTTAACAGATGGCAAAGGTCATTTGATTACTGCTGAAATTGCAGATGACCACAAAAAAAAATGCATAGTCAAAATACTGTCATCTGTCATCTGTCATCCGTCAACTAAAAAAGTTACGATTGCTATTTCGTTATTGAAGAATAATAGTCGCCTCGAATGGTTTTTAGAAAAGGCAACTGAAATTGGCGTGACTGAAATCATTCCTTTACTGTGCACAAGAACAGAACGGCAAAACTTTCGTCACGACCGGATGAAAAATATTTTGGTGAGTGCTATGTTGCAAAGTCAGCAATGCTGGTTGCCGGTGCTGCATGAACCGGTTAAATTTGAAAATTTGATACTGCGGCAATTTGATAATGAAATAAAATTAATTGCTCATTGTGATGAAGGCAATAAACAATCCTTAACCCATCTTCAAATCTCCAAATCTCCAAATCATCTGATTGCCATTGGTCCCGCAGGTGATTTTACCAATGAAGAAATTCAACAGGCATTAAATAACCAATTTATTCCGGTTACATTAGGCGACACAAGATTAAGGACGGAAACTGCCGGAGTAGTGGCAGCTACATTGCTTTGTATTCAATAAAAAATAAGGCGGAATTAATTCCGCCTTTCAGATTGTATCAAAATGAAAACTCACCAACCAGTTCAGTTCCATTTTTACCTTTTTCCATTTGTAGTGTAATAATCTTTCTTTGCTCTTTTCCATCTGCATAATGTGTATATATTTCAGCCATCACTGCTGTTGGTCCGGAAATTTTTTGTCGCTGGTTGCCGAAAAAGTTTATCTCTACTTTATAATTTCCTTTTGTTGCCTTTTTAAGCAAAAATTGTTCAGGTCCATAGCCACGGGTAAAATCTCTTGAAATTCTGCCACCAATATTAGTTTGGTTATGTCCATAGTAACACTTTTCTTCATTTGGATCGGTTACCCAAAGATCAATATCGGTATCATTCATGTTCCAATTTAATACCACCCGTACATCAACGGGTAATGAAGCAATGATTTTTTTAGGTAGGGAAGAATAATTGATGTTATCACCATAAAGCGTAATTAACCTGTTTATTTCAGTGATGATAGTCTCTTCAATACCATTGTACATACCAGCAATATTGCTATTATAATTTTTTGTCAGAGCAAGATATAAAGTATCCAATGCAGATTGATATGATCCTGCATCTTCCAGAGCCAGTGCATAATCTCTATAAGACTGCGGTTCCTGTGGTCTCCAGTCCAATACTTTTTTGAAAACAGCTAATTCATTTTCAAAATCACCTGCTTCCTTCAGTTTATATCCTAATAATTTATAGGTTTCGTAATCTTCAATGCCTAATTCTGCCACATTAGATAAAACTTTCAACGCATTAACAGAATCTTTTTCTTTAAAGAGCAGGTTGGCAACATTGAAATAAAACGAAGGAGTAAAAATATATTGCTCACGAATAGCCAGGTACTTTTCATATTTCTTTTCTTTCGACGCTTTATTGAGTTTATCCAGGTAATCATAGTCCAGTTTGATATCGGCTATAGAAATGGATGCGGATGGTTCTGATTTTTCCTCTTCATTAGTTTCGATATCTGTTAACCCATTGTTTGCTGAAACACTTCTTGTCCCACGTAACCTGATGTTGGCAGAGGAACCCGGAGTTACAGACAGACCAGCAACACGACCCTGTAATTGAGTTGAAGTTATGCCAGTACTATTTACTTCATTAGCATTAATGGTGGATACTGAATAGGATAAAGCTTTTCTTGACTGACGAGTTTGTCTATTATCTTCATCGTCATCAGAGTTTGAATTTCTTGTACCATACCCTACCACTACTACTTCATTTAATGCTTGAGTTTGTTGGGTAAGTGTAATATTGCAAAAAATATTTACCCGGGAATTATATTCAAGTTTATTAAATCCAACAGCACTAATTACAATGGTATTCTTTCCATTTATCCTTCTAAGTTTAAATTTCCCTGCCACATCTGTTGATGTTCCTGTTCTTGTTCCCTTTATCATTACGGATGCACCCACTATTGGTTGTTTATTTTGATCAATAACTTTACCCGAAATCCAGGTGGGATCATATACGTTTGAAGAAGTATCGACACCGATAGCTTGTCCTGCAGAAATTTGCGGATTATTATTAATAACAACGGGAGAATCTTTTTTAATCGGCATAACATATTTGGTTTCCTTATTCCACCAATCATAAAGTGTATTAAAATAATTCTCTGCATTATATTGGGTAGTGAGGTTATTGCCGGCATTATTTTGAGATCGTTGTTTCATAATCCTGTCAAACTCTTCTCTCAGTTCAGCAGGCGGTTCAATTTCATATTGAACATAATCATTCACTGTTTCCAGTACAATTAATGACGTGTTTCTTGTAACCAACCTGTACCTTTTGCCAAGAGCCTGAATGAGATTTTTGTTCTGTTCATAATGAATATCTAAATCAGCCAGCTTTTTCTGTGCCCATATTCTTTCCACATTAAAATCTTTTGATTGTTGTTTATCATAATTGAGATGAATGTTTTTTTCAGATATAACTCTATTGCCGTAGCCAAATTGCATTGTAATAGTTTGTTCCGGTTGATAGCAAATTCCAGCCAAAGAAAACTCTTCACTCACCTGTACAGAGATACCCGGATAGATTTCTTCTGTTGATTGTATTTCTTTAATGCCAAGAAACTGCAGTGATTGATATTTCAAAAGATGATTAGCTTCTTTTTCAGGCAACACATTCAAATCAATAAATGATCCGCCTGTTTTTTGGGCCATGTATTTGAGGTTTGAATAATCTGCTGAAACAGAGCTGTTGATACAGTACACAGGCTTATTGCTAAGTTTCATTTCACTTTTGCCAAATGTTGAATGACCGTCGCTGAATAATAAAAACTCATCGCCGGGTAATTTAGACAGATCAATGTTGCCCAATTGAGTAGCCCCATCATAAATCAACGATTGAATATCTTTTTTTAGCTGCTCCCATTTCCCATTGGCAATGGTATAGTTTTTTGCAGGTTGAATAGTATTACTGAATGGGATGACTGTAATATTTACATCTTTAATTTCTCCTATATACGAATCGAGCAGTGCCAATTCTTTTTTAGTGTTATGACTTAAACGGCTTAAAGAAACATCCCAAAGAATAGTAAGATTATGAGGTAGCTCTTTTATTTTTTCTTCAGATTTTGGGTAAGTGTTAGCGAGGAAAAAATAATGGTTACCACTTTTTTGCATGGTGACTTCTGCCACATCTTTTACTTTGGGCAAGGAAAGCACCAATGTTTGATTTAATTTGAAATCTGACTTAGTAACAGAAGTGGTATAATTGTTATTCCATTCATCAAATTGAAAGTTGTTGCCACCATCTTCCTCCCAATCCGGACGAAAGCTGGACTGCAATACAGTAATATTCAGCTGAAATTCATTTGCCTTTTGTTTTAATTGTAATGGAAGGCGGTACTGAAGTGAATTTTTCTTTCCCATTTTCAGTTCCTCATCGTAACCAATAATCACTGTTCTGCTTCCATTAGCCGGAACGGGGTAGATACGGGTATGAAAATTATTGCCTTCTGTTTTTTCTATCAGCCCGGGGTCCACTCTTCTTCTTTCAATATTTTCAAACACAACCTGCCCTTTTTCTTTTTCTACCGGAACCGCTTCTCTCATCTTACCATTAATATCAATTGCATACCGGGAAAGAGCAACACCATCAGGCAATGGAAAATTCAGGTCTTTTTCAGCAACCCTGTTTGAGTTATTATAAAAAACCATTTCCCATATTGTAGTGGCAATATTGCCTGAAATTTTTACATCTATCTTTAGTTTTTGCAGGGCAACTTCATTCTTTTCAATATCATTTGCTTTTAGAATGTCTTTATTAGTTTTCTTTGGAGAGTAGCCTGTTAATATAAAAACGGCAATTAATAAACCGGTAAGGCTGCGAATTGGATGTCTCATAAAAAGCAGTTTTCTTATGGATGCAGTTGTTAAAAGAATTACATAAAGGGATAAAATGATTTTGCATATTTTGAAGTACCCGACTTCGATAATCCATTCACGATTCACTACTTTTGCTCCCATGTTAAAAGAAAAGATTCAATCCTTAGCGAAACAGTATGCTCCTGAGTTTATTGAGGTACGTCATTACCTGCATGCACATCCTGAACTGAGTTACCAGGAATTTGAAACATCTAAATATGTGCAGGGTAAATTAACTGAATGGAAAATTCCTTTTGAAATAAAAGCAACAACCGGTGTAGTGGGAATTATAAAAGGAAAGAACCCTGGTAAAAAAGTTATTGCGTTAAGAGCTGACCTTGATGCATTGCCAATCAAAGAAGAAAATAACATTTCTTATAAATCAACCAAAGAAGGTTTGATGCATGCCTGCGGACATGATGTACATACCACCTGTCTGTTAGGTGCAGCTAAAATATTGAGTGAAACAAAGGATGAGTGGGAAGGAACAGTGAAATTAATTTTTCAACCCGGCGAAGAAAAAAATCCCGGCGGTGCCAGTTTAATGATTAAAGATGGTGTACTGGAAAATCCAAAACCTCAGGCCATATTTGGTATGCATGTGCATCCCGGACTGGCTGTTGGTAAATTATCTTTTCGTGGAGGGATGGTGATGGCGAGTGCTGATGAAATTTATATCACCATTAAAGCAAAAGGTGGTCATGCTGCATCACCACATCTTACTGCTGATACAATTTTAATTGGTTCACAACTGGTGATGGCTTTGCAACAAATTGTAAGCAGGAATAATAATCCTTTTAATCCAACTGTATTATCTATTACCTCTTTCCAGGGAGGATATACAACCAATGTTATTCCAAGCGAAGTAAAATTGATGGGCACCTTGCGTTGTATGAATGAAGAGTGGCGGTTTAAAGCACACCAGCTCATTAAACAAACAGCGGAAAATGTCGTAAACGGAACAGGAGCGGAGTTGAATTTGCATATTGATATTGGTTATCCCTGTGTATATAATAACGAACAACTAAATGATAAGGCCAAAGCATTAGCCGGTGAATTGATTGGTGCTGACAATGTAGAAGAAACTGAGATGCGGATGGGAGCGGAGGACTTTGGTTATTATGCCCAGCTAATTCCAGCTTGTTTTTACCGGGTGGGTGTGATGAATAAAGCCAAAGGAATTACTTCGGGTGTACACACCCCTACTTTTAATATTGATGAGGATGCTATTGAAACAGGTATGGCATTGATGGCATGGTTGGGTGCAAAAGCAGAATAATTATCCTCTTTCCTTCCGGTACTTCATATCAAAAAAACCAATGGTAGTAAAAACAATAAAATAACCAATGGCATTCCATTCATGGTTTTGAAGAACCCCTTTTTTTACTTCATGAAACCGCATGGTTAAAAATGGGTGAGCATAAGGTATTTTAAAAATATGCTCCCAGCCCATAGCAATTAAGGTAGCAATTAAGCAGGCCAATCCAATTCCAATCGGTATGATAAAGTTTTTAAACCGCATACTCAGTACATATTGAATGGCGATAATTCCCAATGTAGAAATGAACGTACGCAGGTTGAGGGTTAAAAAATTTCGCCAGTTAAAGGAATGAGTTAAAAACCCATACTTACTATAAAATAAATTAGGAACAATAGCTGCACCAAGAGTAAACAGGTCAAATAATACAAAAAGGAAGAATATCATCACAATGATTCCGGTCAATTTCGAAAAATAAATATTGCTATAAGGTTGTGGTGAAGCAAACACCTGTTTCCATGTGTTGTTCTTATATTCTATCTGTGTTATTAAACTGCAAACAATAATGATAAACATCGGTAGTAAAAAAACGGAAAAGCCCTGCCATATATTACCCACATGAAATATCCATGGATTGGGATTGTTTTTATATAAGCGTTCAATATTTTGTTTTGGTTGAACTAAGTAAGAGATCATCATGATAAAAGGTACAAAACCTGCACCCAGCACTACGATCCATAAGGCAGCGCTTCGTTTCGTTTTTATCAATTCTGTTTTTATAGATGCTGCTATGTTCATTTGCCTTTCGATGTTATGTCCATAAATAATTGTTCCAGGTCATTGTGCTGCGGATGTAAGGCATATACTTCCAGTCCATTTTCCACCAGCCTGCGGTTGATGGCAGCAGATTGATTTTTGTTTTTATAAGGAATAATGATAGCGGTATCTGTTTGTGATAATTCAGGTATATCATTCAGCAAAGCAGCAGCCTTGTTGTTATCACTGGTTTCAATTTCCAGTGCTGATTTGGAAGACTGCATCAGCTGCAATTCTTTTAGTGTTCCCTGGAACAGCATATTGCCTTTATGAATAATGCCCACATGGGTGGCCATCTTTTCCACTTCAGCCAATATGTGACTGGATACTAATACTGTTGTACCAAATTCTTTATTCAATCTTTTTATCAGCTCTCTTGTTTCAATGATACCATTAGGATCAAGTCCGTTGGTAGGTTCATCTAATATCAAAAACTCCGGCTGTGGTAACAAAGCAATAGCGATGGCCAGTCTTTGTTTCATACCGAGCGAATATTGTTTGGCTTTTTTGTTGAGTGCTGTGGTTAATCCAACAATCTCCAGCACTTCATTAATGCGTTGTTTTTTACAATTATAAATTAACCGGTATATTTCTAAGTTTTCATAACCGGTTAAATGAAGATATAAGGAAGGTTGTTCTACCAGTGAACCTAATCTTTTTAAAATATCAATGCGGTGATGCGCCAGGTGCTGATCAAAAATCTTTATTTCACCTTTCTGGTTGTTGAGCAAGCCCAGCAATAAACGCAGTGTAGTGGTTTTACCGGCGCCATTTGGTCCCAAAAAACCATAGATGCTTCCCTTTGGCACTTTCATATTAATGCCGTTCAAAACAGGCTGACCTGCTTTGAAGGAAAAGTATAAGTTATCTGTTTGAACAATGCTTTCGTTCATAATTAATTTTTGCAGGCAGGTATTTATTGGTTGATTAAATACATATTTTTTCTTTCTCTCCATTTTGAAACATTAACTCCCGCAATGATCAGCCACAGGCAAAATGAGAATTCACCGATAAATGCTGGTACTAACATCATAAAATTTGAAAGTTTGGGAGCAAGAATCAGTGTAAAGCTGTTCAGTAAGTAACACAAACCAGCTATCGCCATCAGAACGCCAAACAGCTTTGGAAAAAACCCTGATTTGAAAATTAAATACCCATAAGAAAGACAGGTGAAACCAAAAAAGATTAACCCGATACCAAAGCCATACGAATGAGCTTTTACCGACAAATATGACATGGCTTGCAGTTGATGCGGATCCAATGCTTTCAGATAATTTACGTCTTCTGATAAAAACAGCGGCATCAATAAGTTCATTTTGTTAGCTACTAAAACTGAAGTTTGAACCAGGTTGAAAAGTATTGCAAGCAGTGCAAGGTTTTTATTTACCGGTTTTAACAGTACATACAAACACACCATTACTATTACATCACAAACATGCATCAGTAAATCCCCGGCTATGCCAGCCCGCCAAAGTTGCGAATGAGCAAGTATATTAGCAGTAGTGGCAGAAGCGTCACCAGCAACAATAATTGTTTTTCGTACAACCATCTCTCCAAATATGCCTGCTATAATGATAACAAGATATGCTATCCCGCCAACACGGGCATAAACCTTGGGCGAACTATTAAGCTGGTTTTGGGCCATTATTAAAATGATTATTTAACAGATAATCTGTTTGAGATATTTGCCTGCATAATTCTTTATCAAACAAAAATGTTTATCATGCTCAGCAGTACCCAGATTAATTAGAAGTGTTGTTTACTTCCATATTAAATGAAATAGGCAACAGCATCATGGTGCCCAGTGCATCCTGTTCCTGTTTGGAAGCATTTTTCTTTTGTACCGGTTTCTTTACACAGGCTTCTGATGTAACATGATTGTCAATTACCAGTCTTCCGCTAAACGATACCAATATCAGTATTATCAGTATCCAGCTTATCTTTCTCATTGGTTTAAGTTTTTGCCGTGAATAATTTGTTCGTCTATTGTTTATTGATCACTTTCTTAAGATTGGTTCCTTTCAAAGTAATGTTTGATTTATCATCCGCATTTAATACAATCTTATCAGCCTTAAAGCCCTGGTCATTTACTTCATTGTCAGTTAAAGAAATATTGATTTCTTTAAACGAAGCGCCTTTCAAAAATTCCACTCTCCCGCCATTAGAAGTAAGATTGATATTACTGAAGTAAGAATAACCTTTATCATCCCGGTGCCATTCACCAAACGTAACATCAGTATTCTTAGCATTGATGATATGGGTAAATGCTTTGAGAGTATCCTTTGCACCGTTTAATCGTATTTCACAATCGGCAACAGTAATAGTAGTATTAGAAGGCAGATAGATTGTTACCGGGGAATAACTGCGGTACACTTCTTTTTTACCGGTTGAACTGTTAATATCTGTAGCCCCGCCCTTTACCACCAATACATCGCCTTTTTGCTCGTAGGTAATTTTTGTTTCCTTACCAAAGTCCTTTGCCAGTTCAATTTTAAAGGTGTCGGAAGGAATAATTTCCAGGTTGTTGATTCCCCATGCATCTACTTTGGTAACACCATTTAGTATATGCTTTTCATACTTCTCTTCATGCAGCTGTGCTACGGTAACAAATTCACCTTTTTTATATTTCGCATACAGCGCCACATGAATAGCGGTAAATACCAGCATAATAAAAGCCAGTGTTCCCAATAATATTTTATTACTTGTTTTCATTGTATAAATATTTGAATCAGGCGAAATGTTGTTTCTTGTAATTATCAAATTTGGTTTTCAAGTCTTCCAGCTCCATGCCCAGCAAATACATATTGTGAAATACTTTGGGCAAATCCTTTTCACTGAATTCTGTTTTGCGGTATTCCATGGCATGTTTAATGGCATCGGGTGAAACAAAGTATCCAATGCCCCGCTGGTTGTAAATGATCTCCCGGCTTTGTAAGAAATCGTAAGTACGCATTACCGTGTTAGGGTTTACTTCCAGTTGTACGGCTAATTCCCTTACTGCCGGTATGCGTTCTTCCACTTTCCATTCTTTGAGCAGGATTTTTTCGCATACATAGTCTGCAATCTGCAGGTATATAGCTTGACTCTCTCTGAATTGCATAATTATAATGAGTTTAAATTGTCTAAATTTCTTTTTCCTTTAAGCGGAAGTAAGTCACCACCCAGAACAAGGGTGCAAACCCAAACTTGAACAAGGTGATGATCGTTGTATCCACCCACTTAGGTAACATCACCAGCTTATTGGGTTCTTCACTGTTATTCATCAGGCTCCAGTTGGTGAAACCGTTTAAATGTGTTCCATCGGGCATCATTGGCACTAATACTTTGGCTACAAACAGGAAGAGGAACAACCACACTAACAGCACGGCAATTACAGTTTTAATAAAACTGAAACGGGTAAAGTAAACAGAGCCCAGTATAAAGGAGGCTTGTACGGCGAAAAATCCCAGGTGCAGCATATAAAACAAATCTTCACCTTCGCTACGGCTAAAATGAAACACATTTACCAGCTGCGATTTTATAAAAGGAAAATTATTTCCATCTGCTTTAGCCCTGGCTTCTCTTACCGCATTGGATAAGGCCAGCATCGGTGGCGTAGTAATATAAAAGATGGCCAGGTAAACCACAAAGAAGATAACCACCCCAAAAAACAAATTGCACAATACTTTTTCTATGTGTGAAGCCGGCACCGATAAATAACTGATGCCTTTTGGTTTGTCAGCTAAATCAGCAAATAATAAACTGGCATAGATGCAGCCAATTACAAACAGCCCTACAAAATAAGTGGGTCCCTGTACATCTTCTTCCACACCCGGACCAACAATGATCATAAATCCGTACCACAGCAGCATAAGGGCAGCCATGGCTATAATACCCAGCGTATATTTTTTGCGGTTTTCGCTCCAGTGTTTGCCCATCAGCAATCCCCAGCGGTTAATTGAAAAACTTTGGTTCATGTTTTAAGATTAAGAATTAAAAACTGCGTTGATTTTGTCTTTGTTGGTAACAATAGCTTTGTACAGCATCTCCAGGTCTAATTTGCTGTCTTCTTCATACGTGTTAAGTTCGATAATAGCATTTCCTTTCAATGAAGATTCACTGTACAAAGCGTTTGTTACATCATCCCCCTCAAAGGATATCCGGAAGGATAATTTGCGGGTGATGTTTTCGGTTGTCTGATCAAATAAAATTCTTCCTTCGTCGATGATGGTGATCCTGTCTATTAAGTTTTCTAAATCCTTTACCTGGTGTGTACTGATGACGATACATTTGTTTTCATCTAATGCGCCTGCCATTACTTTTCTGAACTGGCTTTTGCTCATAATATCTAATCCGTTCGTGGGTTCGTCCATCAGCAATACACTGGCATTGCTGGCGAGGCCAAAACTTATTAATACTTTCTTCTTTTGTCCGTAACTCATTTCCTGCATGTTGGCATCCTTGGGGATGTCAAACTCTTTTACATAGCGGTTGAACTGCTCGGTGCTGAATTTGGGATAGAACTTTGCCTGGTATTTCAGCAATTCATCCATCTTTACGTTGGGCAGGTAAAACTCTTCCGGCACCATAAACACTTCTTCTAAAAAGGCCGGCTGCCGTTTGGTGGGGTTAAAGCCCAGTACTTCAATTTTTCCCTGTTTGGGGAAAAGCAGGCCGCTGATATTGCGGAGCAGGGTTGACTTACCCGTACCGTTTTTGCCGAGCAAACCGTAAATGTGACCCGGCTGCAGCTGGAGGCTGAGCCCGGTGAACACCGGTTTGCGTTTGTAAGCGAAATGCAGGTTGCTAACTGATATCATACTTTAAAATTGACTGTGTGTTTTAGTGTACTACTTAAATAGTACACACAAACATACGGATAGTTTGGGTGGGTTTCCAAATTTTTTTGGAATTATTTTTTTGAGGAATGGATGAACGGTAGAAAAATGGATGTTTTAATGGGAATTGCCAGGCTGAACTTGTCGAATCCTTGCCGGGTAGGGGTATGAATGCTCAACAAAACTTCGACGAGCTATCCATTAATTGGCATGCCCTGTTGTTTTCTTTCAGTCGGCAGATTTCTCCTCCTCGTACCTCGTCGTCGCAATGACGAGTAAAAGAAACAATGACGTTAATTAGGGCTAGTCACCACTCGCTACTCGCCACTCGCTACTCGCTACTCACCACTCACTAGTGCCTTGGTTCGTGTCTCCACGAAACAATCATCAACTCTAATGCTTTTACTCAATCAGCCTCATAGCATTATCAGACGCACAAGAGTGCGACGCAACAGCAGCTTTATAATAGTACTGGCTTATGGTACATCATCATTCTGTTTTCAGTCAGGAGATTGCCACGTCACGCAACGCAGAAGGCCATCCTTCGTTCCTCGCAATGACGGTAGAAGTGGGTGGGCAACCAGCAACATCCCAACAATAAAAACTTAATAAATATCAACGCCATTCCGTCATAAATAACAAAAAAACACAGCTATAGCAACTCCATAGGAACTCCCACTCAAAGGCCACTCAAAGCCCACTCTAAAGCCACTCCGGAGAATAGCTGACAAAATTGCAATGGTAGGTTCATTGTTGGGTATTGGGGCTGTTTTGTTTTCAGTCGGCAGATTTCTCCTCCTCGTACCTCGTCGTCGAAATGACGGTTGGATTTGTTTTCAGTCGGGAGATTGCCACGACAAGCTACGCAAGTCTCGCAATGACGAGTAAAAGAAACAATGACGTTAATTAGGGCTACTCGCCACTCGCTACTCGCCACTCGCTACTCGCCACTCACTACTCGCAGCTCATCTCCCAGTTAATTCCATTTCCGTAAATTGCACCCCTCACCGCTGCTTGCCAATTTGTTATCCTAAAAGAGCGGTATAACGTAAAACAACAGATATGCAGAAAGACCAGCTTCGCCGTCAACAGGCATTGGAATACCATGCTAAAGGCCGGCCCGGAAAAATTGAAGTTATCCCCACCAAAGATGCTAAAACCCAACGTGACCTGTCTTTAGCGTATTCACCGGGTGTAGCAGAACCCTGTAAAGAAATTCATGCGAACGTAGAAAATGTATATAAATACACCGCCAAAGGAAACCTGGTGGCTGTTATCAGTAATGGTACAGCAGTACTGGGACTGGGTGATATTGGTCCCGAAGCCGGTAAACCGGTAATGGAAGGAAAAGGTGTGTTATTTAAAATCTTTGCCGATATAGATGTGTTTGATATTGAGATAAACGAGAAGGACCCGGAAAAATTTGTACAAATTGTAAAAGCACTGGAACCTACTTTCGGCGGTATCAATTTAGAAGATATTAAAGCCCCGGAATGTTTTTATATAGAACAGGAGCTGAAGAAGCAACTGAATATACCGATTATGCATGATGACCAGCATGGTACGGCCATCATCAGTGCGGCGGCATTATTAAATGCGCTGGAATTACAGGGAAAGAAAATTGAGAAAGCAAAGTTTGTAGTAAACGGTGCCGGTGCTGCCGCCATGGCCTGTGTGTTATTATATGAAGCGCTGGGTGCAAGGCATGATAATTTCACCATGTTCGATCGTAAGGGTGTGTTGCATGCGGAAAGAACAGATTTGGAAGAGCATAAAAAGAAATTTGCCACTACCAAAAAAACGGATCTCACGTTAGAAGAAGCATTTAAAGGAGCGGATGTATTTATTGGTTTGAGTGTGGGCAATGTGGTTACGCCGGAGATGGTAAAAGCAATGGCTAAGAACCCGATTGTGTTTGCCATGGCCAACCCTGATCCTGAAATTACTTATGAAGCGGCTACCGGTGCAAGAAAAGATGTGATTATGGCAACGGGCCGCAGCGATTATCCCAACCAGGTAAATAACGTACTGGGCTTTCCATACATTTTCCGTGGCGCATTAGATGTACGGGCTAAACATATTAATGAAGCGATGAAGCTGGCCGCAGTTAAAGCGCTGGCTGAGTTAACCAAAACTCCGGTGCCGGATATTGTGAACCTGGCGTATAATGAAAAGAATATTTCTTTTGGCCCGGAATATATTATTCCCAAACCACTGGACCCACGGCTACTGGCTACCGTTGCACCGGCTGTGGCCAAAGCAGCTATGGAAAGCGGAGAAGCACAGGCACCCATTACCAATTGGGATGCTTATGTGCTGGAACTGAATAAACGCCTGGGGTTAGACAACCAGCTGATCCGTGTAATTGGTAATAAGGCGAGGAAAGATCCAAAACGGGTGGTGTTTGCGGATGCAGAAAATGCCAAGATTTTGAAAGTGGCGCAGTTAGTTCAGGAGGAGGGGGTGGGTTATCCTATTTTACTGGGTGATGATAAACGCATCCATGAAATAGCTGAAGTAAATAATATTGACCTGGAAGGAATTCCTGTCATCAATCATAAGAGCGATGCGATGGATGAAACCAGAAGAAAATATGGAGAAATTTTCTTCCAGAAACGCCAGCGCCGCGGGGTGAACCATTATGAAGCATACAAAATGATGAAGGACCGTAATTATTTTGGCAGTATGATGGTGGAACTGGGAGAAGCAGATTGTATGATCAGCGGGTTGAGCCGCAATTATCCTGATACTATAAGACCAGCTTTGCAGGTGATAGGAACAGAAGAAGGCGTGAAGAAGATTGCGGGTATGTATATTATGCTCACAAAGAAAGGGCCGTTATTCTTAGCGGATACTACGGTGAACTTTAATCCTACTGCAGAAGAACTGGCAGAGATCACTTTATTGGTGGCGAAGGAAGTGAAGCAATTTAATATCCGTCCACGTATTGCGATGTTATCTTATTCCAATTTCGGCAGCAGTGATTCGCCGGAGGCAAACTTGGTAAGACAGGCAAGAGATATTGTAAAACAAAGAGATCCTGAACTGATATGTGATGGAGAAGTACAGGGATTGGTAGCCTTCAATAAAGAAATATTAAAAGATAATTATCCCTTCAGTGAACTGATCAATGGTGATGTAAACACGTTAATATTCCCTAACCTCGCTTCCGGTAATATTGCTTATAACTTGTTGCAGGAAGTAGGCGGTGCGGATTCTATTGGCCCTGTATTATTAGGATTAAAAAAACCGGTGCATGTATTGCAGCTGGGCAGTTCTATCCGTTCCATCTTTAATATGGTGCTGATAGCGGTGGTGGATGCACAAATGAAAAGTAATACCAATGTGGCGGAAGAAATAAGAAAATCGAAGTGGTGGAAGAAGTTCAGGAAGGTGAGTCATGAAATGTAGGGAGAAGAAGTAGCGAGTGGTGAGTTGCGAGTAGCGAGAAAAACTCGAAGCTCACGACTCGTCTCCCGAAGCTATTCAATAAATGAGCGATCACGAACGGATATCGAAAAAGAAAAACAGTTACCCCGTAAGCAAAACTTTACGCAAATACCTGCGGCGTTACGGGAGAGATATTCATTTGCCGCTTTCTTATGATCAGCTGAAGTATTATCAAAGCAGTATTCCTTTATATGATAAGGATGGAAACGATACGTTGTGGGAAACGGTTTTTTATGCTCCTTCGGAGGCGACTGAAATTCACCAGTCATTAAAACGAATATATTCTTTACTCAAATCCAGCGGGCATACACAGGCAGAAGAGCACCTGCATATTGAACGGATTGATTATTGTGTGTTTGGTAATTCCAGGCCCTTTCGCATAAAGATTGTCAACAACTACAATGATGTGCATGATTATTTCTATATCAAAATAGCCGATGCTTCCCGCATCTATGGTTTGGAATTAGAAACACTGGTTTCTCCCAACTGGATCAATTACCTGGTGGATGAAACGACTTTGGTGGAGGAACATATTGCAGGAATACCCGGTGATGTGTTTGCCAAAGATTATATTAACCGGCCTGAATATAACCCACGAAGAATTGCCAAAGAATTTATTAAGTTCAATGAACGTTGTTTTGTGCGGTTGCTGGGTGATATGCGCAGTTATAATTTTGTGGTGGACATTACACAGGATTTTGATGATATACAATTCCGCATACGGGCTATTGATTTTGATCAGCAGTCATATGAAGGAAGAAAGAATATTTATAAGCCGCAGTTCTTTAAAGAGAATAAAGTGTTTGTTGATTTGGTATCAAGTCTTATTCATCCCGATGTGATTAAGCAATATCAAAGGGAAGAAAGAACACAGATTGTGAGGCGGATCAAATCGCACCGTCACCGTATCCGTGACCTGCGGGATGCGGCAGCAGAAGATGAACTTTCCACACCCGAAAAAATAAAACAATTAAGGGAAGAGTTAGCGGAATATTATCAAAACACAGATTTTTTGCATTGCAAAACGGTGGGTAATATTATGGATATGCATTTAAAAGAACTGGTGCGGAGTGATGTGAAGCATGCTTAATTTTTTTCAGCTATTTTTGTTTCTATGAATTTCTTTACACACCTGGGCCGCTACCTCCTGATGCTGAAAGGAATGTTTTCCAAACCGGAAAACTATAAGATTTACTGGAAAGAACTGATGCACCAGTGTGTGGAGATCGGTATCGGCTCTCTTGGTATAGTAGCCATCATTTCTTTATTTCTGGGGGCGGTAACAACGGTACAAACAGCTTACCAGTTGGTAAGTCCGCTCATTCCCATGTCAACGATTGGTATTATTGTTCGTGATAATATCATATTAGAATTAGCTCCCACCTTAATATGCGTAGTGTTAGCCGGTGTAGTAGGTTCTAAAATTGCTTCGGAGTTAGGTAATATGCGTACTACCGAACAAATTGATGCTTTAGAGATAATGGGTATTAATACCAAAGCTTATTTAGTAATGCCCAAGATACTGGCTGCCCTGATCATGGTTCCTGCGCTGGTGGTAATAGCTGCTGTATTAGGAATATGGGGTGGAAGAGTGGCAGGCGCTGCATCAGGAATTCTTTCTGCCAATATTTTTGACCAGGGTTTGCTGGAAGAATTTGTTCCTTACAATGTATTTTTTGCATTGAGCAAGGCGTATACCTATGCGTTTATCATCAGCAGTATACCGGCTTATTTTGGTTATTATGTTAAAGGTGGTGCGCTGGAGATTGGCCGTGCCTCCACCACATCGGTAGTGATTAGTTGTATACTCATCCTGTTTGCTGATTATATACTGGCAGCCTTACTCCTTTAATTAATACAATGGTATATCGCAATGCTTTATGGTTACTCTTTTTGTTGCTTACAGCAGCCAATATTTATATTTACCTCAACTATAAGGAATATGAATTTGTACAGCAATCATCTTATGCTGATTTATACCCCAATGTTTCAAAAGGAATAAAAAGTATTACTGTTGAAAAAAATAATGTAGCCGCTATCGATTTGAAAGGATATGCTGCTGCTAAATGGAGTATTAGTTGTAATGATACCGTTATTGCTAAAGATGTATCGTTACCTATTCGGTTTTCTTTTAAAAGGGATTTAAACCGGTATGTACTTTCTGCTGCTGATTCAACGGTAAAGCAGATTATTATTGACGTGGATTACGCTCCTGATTCTTTGTATAAAGCTGAAAGCGACAGTGCTTCCATTGATGATGAAATACGTTATTGTTCCGTTCCTTTTGTTTATGGTGATACCGGTATTTTGAATTTATGGAAAGAGGCGTTTGATTATGTTGATACAGCAGAGATGAACGCTGTTAAGAAGATCATTGACAGTTTGCCCATAAAACCCGGCGACAGCACTGTTACTAAAATAAAAGTAATTGGAGAATATATCTATCGTTCTATTAATAAACAGATAGGAGTGCCGGCAGATTCATTGAATAATTATTCTGTCTACCAGCAATTTTGTTCAGCAAGAGATGGAAGGGCGAAGATATGGTGCGGTAATATCACCGATATCTTTCACCTGTTTGCTACCAAAGCAGGAATCGTTTGCCGTAATTTGGGAGTAGCCGGTAGAAAAAATGATTTCCGGTTAGGTGATCATTCGATGAATGAATGCTATTTACCTGAATCTGGTGAATGGGCTTATGTGGATATTACACAAAATATTTTGTTGCTGAAAGATTCAATGGGTCGTTATTTAAATACTGTTGATTTGTATCAATTAAAAAAACAGCGACATGCAAATGGTCTTATTCAGGTAAGTGTGAGCGACAGCAATATCATCGAAAGCAGTTATGCTGATGCAGACAGAAAATATGTATGGAAAGAGAACAAGTTATTGTTTCCTTATCCGTATAACCCAAAAACATTGTATTCTTTTTTCAATAAACTCAGGAGATATGTGGGTGCTCATCCCTGGCTGGCGGTGTATAATGAAAATTACCAGTACAATAATTATCATTTTTACTTAAAGTCATTTCTTTTTCATGCATGGTTATTGTTGCTGTTAATAATGTTAGTTTTGTACCTGTTTACTAAAAAACGTAAGGTTTGATTGAGATAAAAAACATAAAGAAAGGGTTTGATGACAAGATTGTTATCAATGATGTTTCGGCTAAGATGGAAACAGGTAAATGTAATTTGATCATCGGCGCCAGTGGTAGTGGTAAAACAGTTTTGCAAAAATGTATTGTGGGTTTGTTTGAACCAGACTCAGGCGAAATATTGTATGATGGTGTGAGTTTTACGGAAATGAATGAAGAGGAACGTAAGCTGCTTCGTCAGCAGATTGGTATGCTGTTCCAGGGATCAGCTTTATTTGATAGTATGACAGTGGAAAAGAATGTTCAGTTTCCCCTGGATATGTTTTCTAAAATGACATTAGCTGAGAAAAAGAAAAGAGTGGATGAAGTATTAGAAAGGGTTAATCTTACAGGTGCTAATAAAAAATTCCCTGCGGAGTTAAGTGGTGGCATGAAGAAGAGAGTTGGTATTGCACGGGCCATTGTACTCAATCCAAAATATTTGTTTTGCGATGAACCAAATTCCGGTCTTGATCCTAAAACCTCACTGGTGATTGATAAACTGATTAAAGAGATTACTGCTGAATATAACATGACCACCATTGTAAATACGCATGACATGAATAGTGTGATGGAGATCGGTGATTATATTTTGTTTATGCATGAAGGAAAGAAGCAATGGGAAGGGAATAATAAAGAGATCATCTTTGCCAAAGATGAAAAACTCAATCAATTCATTTTTGCCTCTGAATTTTTACAGGATGCCAAGGAGATGCGGATGATGGAGATGAATGGGAAAAAAAATCAATAAAATTATCAATCTCATTGCCCCAATTTTTTATCGGCCATTGCTATGTGGCGATAATTATAATTCGGGCTACCACGAGATACCCTACCGGGTATATTCCCGTCCCGTAGGGACCTGTGGTGGGTAGAAAAAAATAAAATATAAGATTACGTTCCATAGGAACGTTTGGTGCCGGAGCTGTGAATAACGATGTGTTTATGGATTACAGGGAATGTATAAACTATAGTATTGCTCAATAGAATTACCAGCCGTACAAGAGTGTGACACAACTACCGCTGCTATAATTGCTGTAGCTGGTTACATTATTTCTATTAAATTATTGAGGAAACGATTCCTTACCGCGGTTATGCACCGCAGGCTGAGGTACACTTACAACTGTCAACGTTAGTTCACTACTTTATTAGCGCAACTGCTGCTGGCAAAAGCTTCGGGTTTGGCTTTAAACGCAAAGCCCATACCGAGGATATAGCCCATAGCTTCCCGCAGCGCTTCGTTACTCTTAAAGTGCGGATTGGTGTTGATGTCAGCATGTACTTCCATGTCTACATCATACTCCGTAAACAGGTCGCAGAGTTCGTAAGCAATCTCAATACTTTTAGCAACTTCCACCAGCATACGTTCTTTGATGGAAAATTGCTTTCTTGTTTTTTCGTTGTGGATGAACATAAATCCACCATGTCCCTCCCGAAGAAAAACGATTACCGTGGCAAACTCTGTTTCGGCGCCTTTCACCTGTGAGTCGGTGCCGATGCAAACTTTGAGTCTGAAACCTTTGTTTGTTTCCCGGATGATCGCTTCCCTTACTTCGTCTTTGATGGGGATGCGGATATGTTCTCCGTTAAATTTTCTCCAGATCATAAAGATGGGGTTTCTGTAAATTACATAAATAAAAAGAAATCATGCCAGCGGCTATGGTTAATTGTTTATTAACAGCTGTGGAAAAGGGGAGATTGGTTGCTAGTTACTGGTTTTAGAGATTGATAAAACTAATATTGTCCTGTGCTGAGCATTACGAGTGTACAGGCTTCGATGGGTTGAATATTATTGGCCTTGGCTAAATCATACAGCTCATCATTTTCTGCCCCGGGGTTAAAGATGATGCGTTTGGGATGTAAGGAAAGAATATAATTATAGTATTCCTGCTGGTGTGCCGGGCTTAAGTACATGGTAACTGTATCAATATTTTCTATTGGCTTTTTTTCAGTTTCAATATTTACATCTGCTACTGTTGCCGCTTTTCTTCCAATGGCAATTACCTCATGCCCGTTATTACGCAGCCTGTTTATAGCTAAATAACTGTAGCGGGAAGGATTATCGGAGGCGCCGAGTACGAGGGTTTTTTTGTTCATGATGCAAAGTTAGTTGAGAATGATTTAACCGAAAAGATATAATACAAAACCAGTCATACCCGCCATATTTAAACTGGCAATCCATTTATGGTTTTGCAACACACCGGTATATTCCATCCTGCGTAAATATTCTCTAAAGATCATGATGGCAACAATCAATAACCAGGCAATTATCAAATTTGGATAAGTACCAAACAATTTTATTACTCCAAATAATGGAATGAGAAGGAGGTTGGTTAATAATGCCAGCATATTCACCTGACCCAGGTAATCAAACATTTTTTGCCAGCTGAAGCGAAGTGACAATAAACAATTCATGAGTACCAATACTAAATGGGCAGATTGTAATTGCCAGATGCTGATATGGTAAAATGGTAATGGTGATAAAATGATTTTGTGAATTGGAAATAATAATGCCGTATTGAGTATTAAAAATACCAGCATGAATAGTGCACGGTAGTAATAATTGAACTCAGGTGCACAATCAATAGCGCCGGATCCGCATTTTACGGCTACTATTACTTTGCGATTGTAAGAAATGAATTTATAAAACTTATGGAGAAACCAATGTACCGGCCTGATTTTTCCAATGCTTTTGATGAATGGAATTTTAGAACCGAGAATTTCCAGCAACGCATCAATTCCATAAATTACTTCTCCTGTTTTTGTATCCAGTAAAGGAATTTCATTGCGGCTGCGGTCAAAATCTATTTGTAATAAATATCTTTCTTCTAAAGTGGAGAAGGGAACTCTTCCTTCACTTGGAAGAAATCCAAAGCGTACAAATTGTTTGGAATACCATTGACAAAGCGGACAGTTATCATCGTATATGAGCAGTTTGTTTTTCATGGTTCATTATTTAAGCTGGATTAACTCGTGTTTATAAATGATTCTTACTTCTGTATAACACATCCATGCATAATAAATCGCCATAAAAGGAGCGGCAAAGAGCATTACATAAAAGATCAACAGGAAGGGATAGATAATAAAACCAAGTGTTGCCATAATGATAATGATAAAAACTAACCAGGTATAATAATAACGTTTACCGCCCGGTTGTGTGAACCAGTTATAATAAATATGAACGATCATGCTGATCAGTTGCCAGCCACCTACCACGAAATAGCCAATAATAAAAGTGAAATCTTTTTGAAAAGGGCTGATAACAAGGAATAGGACGATGAGCCCAATGCTAATAAGGAGGTCGTATAATTTATATGTTTTCATGATTAATTATTTTAAACTTTCAGAAAAAAATGAAAATACATTTTCAAATAAAAGCCGGATTTCCGGCTGTATATTTTAGGACTAAATACTGTTATTTAAAGAACTTTAATAAACTTCCTACAAACCAGTTCTCATCTGCTTTTACCATTACCTGCAACATCTTGTCGGCCTGGCCGCCAAATTTTTTAATACCGCTTACTGTCTCCACAAACTGTTTTACGTTTTTATCTTTTTTATCACCTTCCACATCTTCCAGTTGATCCAGCAGCTTAAGCATGGGATCCAGTTCTCTTTTCTTTCTTTCTTTAATGATCTGTGTCGCTACCTTCCAAATATCTTTTTCAGCAGTAAAAAACTCTTTACGCTCACCGGGAATGATCACCCTGTCAACCAAACCCCAGTTGATGAGATCACGGATGTTCATGTTCACATTACCTCTGCTGATGGACAGTTCATCCATTATATCATCCTGTGTGATCGGATCAGGACTGATCATTAATAGGGCATGTATTTGGGCCATCGTTTTATTTATGCCCCAATGAGTGCCGAAAGCACCCCAAGAACTGATGAATTGTTTTTTGGCATCTGTGAGTTTCATGAAGTAAAGGTATGTACTGATATTGAATTTTCAAAACTTTTTGAAAATTAATTTTAGAAAGGATCGCCATGCGTTTGCCGGATCAGCCATTTTACCAGCGAAGGGAAGGGTTTTAAAGCAGCGATAAAAAGGTTAGTCATCCATTTTTTGCCAAAGAAACGCTGAATGAGGCGGCCGGTTTTTAGGCGGGTGCTGAATTGTTTTTTCCATGCTGATGCATAGGATTGCTCCATTTGAATCCTGCCAGCCTTGCCCTCCAAAAAATCATGCATGCATTCAAAAGCAATTTTGCTTCCGTGTAATGCCATACTCATACCATTTCCACAAAGCGGCGTAATCATACCGGCGGCATCACCAATTAACAGTACATGGTTTTCAACCTGCGTTTTATTTTCAAAACTTATTTGTGAAATCGTCAATGGCGACTGATACAGGATCTTTGCTTCAGCAAAGATTTTTTTAAGATGAATATTTTGAGAGAGAATATTTTTTTCTAAAACCGAAATATTATTACCGCAGATTCGCAGATTGGAGGCGGTGGTTAAATAACATAAGCAATATTTATTTTCTTCAATTTGTGAGATGCCGCAATAGCCGTCGCTGAAATTATGCAGGGCAATGGTATCTGCCGGCCTGTTAATCTGGATATGATATTTTATGCCAATATAATTATTGAGTTTGTTTGGTTTGTTTTGTATAAAACTCCTGTTCCATTTTATATCAAGATTACTGCGTTTACCAAATGTGCCGGCGCAAACTTTTGAGTTAAACTCTCCTTTATCAGTTTTTATAGTGAACTGATCTTTTTCAAAAAAGATATCATTCACTTTTGTTTCTTCCAGTATGGTTACGCCTGATTTTTTTGCAATAGTGGCCAGCTGATTATCTAATGTATATCTACTGATACCAAAACCCCCTAATCCCAAACCTGATTGAATCATCTTTCCGTTGGGTGCAGTAACATTGAGTTTTTTTATTTCAGGTAAATTCATTTCACTTAAAGGCACACCTAACTCTTCCAAAAAGCTCCATGATTCAAAACTGATATATTCACCACATACTTTGTGAAACGGATATTTTTCTTTTTCGAACAGGATCACTGAATAACCTGCCCTGGCAGTCTGGATGGAAAGTGATAGCCCTGCAAGACCTCCGCCCACTACAGCTAAATCATATTTAGAATGTTCAATGCTCAATATTCAATTTTCAATGTTTAAAAATAATGAGCCAGCGAAAGGCCCATTTCCATTTTATGTTTACCCGGTTACAGGCTGATAAGCTGACAAGTTTTTGAATTTCGTCTTTCCTAAACCCTCTTTCCACACTCAATGGTGCATCATTTTTTACTAAATAGGATTTTGAAAATAACCTGGTCAACAGTTTGATAGAATAATAAGCAAGCGGATGGCGATGCAGATCGTTTATAAAAAAACCAATGAATGAATTTTCTTTCATCCAGTTTAATTGCCCGACTAATTCTTCATTAGTAAAATGATGACAGAATAAAGAGGAGAAAATAATATCGGGATTAATTTCAAAAGTCTTCTTTTTATAATCGGATAAGATAAAATCACAATCTATGTCTTTGCAGTTTTCTTTAGCATAAGTAATACAGTCTTTGTTTATATCTATCCCAATAAACTTTGCTTCCAAATCTTTTGATTTACACCAGTCGCTGATGGCTTTAAGATTGTCTCCACCTCCACATCCGATTTCACAGATAGTAATTGTATTTTTTTTATGATTTGCTAACAGGGATGTAATACCAGCTATCGTAATTTGATGGCCGCCGAGATATTTATTAATGAATTCCAGTTCCTGCATATTCCTTTTAATATCTTCAAAAGGAATATCATCCCTGTCCAGTAATTCTTTTTGATATGAACGTTTGGAAAAGTCAGGCATGTGTTGAAGCTACGAAAGTTTCCATGGTGAGGCCGGGGCCAAATGCAGCCCCAAATATATTTTGCTCTTTATTAAAATCAATGTGCTGCAGTATTGCTTTCAGTACAAATAATATGGTTGGAGAAGACATATTGCCAAAATCATTCAGCACTTTATAACTTTCTTTCAATTGACCATTTGTAAACTGTAATGATTTATGAATGGCTTCCAGTATTCTTTTGCCGCCGGGATGAATACACCAGTAATCAACCGCTTCTTTTTTTATTCCTGATTTTAGCAATGATTTATTTACCAATGCTTCAAAATCTTCTTCAATCAGTTCAGGAATATAGCCGCTCAGCGTCATTAAAAAACCCGAAGAAGAAAGTTCCCAGGCCATGTCTTTCTTTCCTTTTGAAATTATCTCCGAATAAAAATCTTTAATCACCAAGCCCGGATGATTATATGAATCATGCGTTACCAGCACTGCTGCAGAGCCATCACCAAATAACATGCTGGAAGTAATATTATCAATTGTTCCTTCCCTTTGGAAATGTAAGGTGCAAAGCTCGGTGCAAACAATCAGAACTTTTGCATCTTTTTCATTATTACAAATACTATTGGCCATCTTCAATGCATGAATAGCAGCATAACAACCCATAAAATTAACTGAGGAACGATAAATGTTCTTTGGTAAATCCATCAACTCCATTACCTGTAAATCCAATCCCGGAGCACTCATACCGGTACAGCTTACGGTGATGAGATGCGTGATTTCATCTGAATGAATTTTATGTTCAATACAATTTCGGATGGCATCCACACTTAAGGGAGCAGCATATTTATTAAACCAGCCCATCCTTAGCTCTAATGATGGAAACGGTTCGAGATTTTCTGTATGCGGATAAAATTTCCATTCATTTACCGGTTTACTGTAATCACTGATAACAGAATAACGGTTTTGAATACCGCTTTGATGATATAAGAATTTGAGTTTTCTTTTATCTGTTTCATTCATGGCATATACCCGCTGCATGAACTGCAAAATTTCTTCCTGCTTATGCTGGTGCGCCGGTACTGCAGTGCCTATAGAAATAATTTTAGCCATGATGATTTATAATAAATATGGTGATAAATCCGAGGTTGGTATAGGTAGATGCCAGTAAATTCATGCGCATAGTGTTTTTAAAATTTGCTTCTTTTTCATCTTTCCACACTTTGGCTGCCCAAATAAAGAAATATACGAGGATTGGCAGCAGGAAGATTTGCAGAACGAGGAATTGCGTTGTTTGAAAGCTGCTGATTAACAAATGAGCCAGCAACGCAACAGCTACTGCATATACCACAGCAGTAAAAATAAATGTGCCACGATAACCAAGCATTGAACTGATGGTTCTTACTCCATCTTTTTTATCCGCCTCATGCTGGTAGATCTGTGTTAATGGATAAAACCCGCCGATCAATAATGTAGCCACCAGCATTGCTTCAGGATTGGTATCAACAGAACGATCAATATCGCTACTTCCGTAATGAACCATAAAGTAAGTTACACCGCCCTGGAAGAGAATCACCGTCAGGTAACCGACAACAGGATACTTTTTTAAGCGGATGCCACGATAGCTATATGCTCTTGATGCCAATATATAAGCTATAATGCAAATGACGAACCATGTATTAATGGCAAAGCTTAAAGCAACAGCTATCACATCCATTATTACGGTAGTATAAAAAAGTTGCCTGGTTGGTTGCAGTGGATTTTCCAAACCACCAATGGGTGTTTCATCCCTGTCCATATAGGAATTATATCCATTGCTGGCGGGGTAAACTATTAAATGCAGAATAATAAAAATCAATATAGCTTTTGCCCAATCAACATCAGGCACCTGGCTGAGGGCGAACCAATATACCGGCATCAGGAAAAAAGAAAAATGAAAACGCAGTAACTGCAGCGTTGATTTTTGCAGGCTGAAAATATTTTCCATAGTGTTTCAGCTTAAAGCTACGCTTTATTATTATTATGGATGATGGGCTATTATACAAATATAAAAGTCCCGCCTGCCTGGCGGGACTTTTAATAACTTTAAACGATTGAATCCTTAAACGATTAAACCAGCATCATCACCGGGTTCTCAACATATTTTTTCAATGTCTGCAGGAAAGCAGCACCCACCGCACCATCTACACTCCGGTGATCGCAGCTCAGGGTAACTTTCATCACATTTCTTACGGCAAAACTTCCATCTCCTTTGCGGTACACTTCTTCTTTAATTCTTCCCACTGCCAGTATGCAACTGTCTGGTGGATTGATGATGGCCGTAAATGCATCAATATCCATCATACCCAAATTAGAAATGGTAAAGGTGTTACCACTAAATTCATTTGGCTGTAACTTTTTATCTTTTGCTTTACCGTATAATGTTTTTGCTTCGGCAGCAATCTGGCTTAATGATTTCTGATCTGCAAAACGAATCACCGGCACAATCAATCCTTCTTCCACCGCCACTGCACTACCCACATGAATATGATGCCATTGACGGATATGGTCATTCATCCAGCTGCTGTTAACGGCAGGATGTTGTTTCAATGCCATTGCTGCCGCTTTGATCATCATATCCTGGAAAGAAATTTTAACCGGGCTTATTTCATTCATCTGGTTACGGGCAGCCATGGCATTATCCATTACCAGTTCCATGGTGAGGTAGAAATGCGGGGCACTGTACATGCTCTCACCTAAGCGGCGGGCAATGGTTTTACGCATCGATGAATTGGGAATATCCGTATATCCTTCGGCCGCACTGGAGGGAACAAAGGCAGCTACCTGCGGAGCAGCTTTTGCAGCAGGTGCTGATGCAGCCGGGGCAACAGGGGCCGCAGCCGGAACAAACGTATCAATATCTTTCTTTACAATTCTTCCACCGTCACCGGAGCCGTGTACCGCATTTAAATCAATGCCTTTTTCCTGTGCTAATTTTTTAGCTAACGGAGAAGCTTTTATTCTTCCATTGCTGGTGGAGGATGCAGCAGCTTCTGCAGGAGCGGTGGCCGCTGGTGCAGCCGGTGCATTTGCCGCAGCAGGAGCGGATGGGTTATTTAAAGAAGCGAGTAATCCGCTTACATCTGTTCCTGCTTTACCAACAATAGCAATAATATCATTTACTTTAGCGGCCTGTCCTTCAGGAACACCCACATATAACAAAGTACCATCGGCATAACCCATTACTTCCATCGTAGCTTTATCGGTTTCCACATCGGCGAGGTTATCATCACTCTTTACTTTATCGCCTACTTTTTTATTCCAGGCAACAATCTTTCCTTCGGTCATCGTATCACTTAATAAAGGCATGCGGATAACCGTAACACCTAATTGCTCGGGAGTAACGGTAGGACCAGCCGGAGCAGCTGGTGCAGGCGCTGCAGCCTGGGTTGCCTGGGCAGCAGGTGTCGGTGCCGCAGGGGCACCACCCAATAATGATTTATAATCTTCCCCATCTTTACCCACAATGGCGATAATGTCGTTTACTTTAGCCGCTTCACCGGCAGGAACACCTACGTACAGCAGCGTACCATCCGCATAGCCCATCACTTCCATGGTGGCTTTATCCGTTTCCACTTCAGCCAGTATATCGTCGCTTTTAACTTTATCGCCTACTTTTTTATTCCAGGCAATGATTTTTCCCTCGGTCATGGTATCGCTCAGTAGCGGCATGCGAATCACTTCAGCCATAACAGTTATTTGAGATTAAAATTTTTACTAAATGGTCTTAATTGAGTGCCCGAAATTAAGGCAATTTGGGGAAATAAAACCGGTTTGTAAGGGACTGGATTTTGGAGGGAATTTTTGGGTTACCGGCGATGGGAATACTTATCAGATGCATCGGCCATTGAATCATCCAGTGAATGATTCACACACTTGTACCTTTTGTATATTTGGAGAGTTGTGGCTAATTTTAAAAAAACCTTATACTTTAATCGTTTAAACTACTTTCATGCGATTGAATTTAACTTCTTTCCTAGTTATTATAATGACAATATCCTGTTCAAATCTTTTTGGGCAAACAGTGCAATCTTTAACAGTTGTTAAGCTTAAAAATGGTTCTGCTATCATTGAATGCAAAAAAGTAAAAGAAGGGAAGGATATATTTGAAAAACATGAAAGTGATGTAGGAGAGTATTGGATAACATCACAAACAAATGCTTCTCTTCAAGCTGGACTCAAAAAAGCTAAAAGCTGGGCTAAGCTAAACAAAGAGCATAAAATGGCTTTTGAAAAAGAGATAATTAGAATAAGACTTACTGACAAAAAGATTTATGAGTTTTATAAAAAATATATTTCAGGGTTTTCAAAAGAAGCAAAACTGATTTTTCAAGGACACCAAGATGGTTCATTTACGTTAACCCTAACCATAACAGATGATGTGGTTGATATAACATTAAATACCGAAGATGGGGTCGATGATTTTATTAAAATGTTACAGGGCAAATCCGTAAATAAAGAAGTAGACGAAACTTTTCATTAATCATAAAAAAATAAATTTTATCACATGAAAGAGTGGTCTATCTTTTTAGGAAAGTGTGTACTTTATCTAACAGTTTGGGGCGGCTTTGTTGCAATCGTTACAAACATGGACAAAGAAACAATTGACGATTTGCCGGTTTGGGCAAATATGCTGATTGTATTAGTTGTTTTTATTGCACCTTTTTGGTTAAGCAAACAAATATGGAATAAAGGTGAACAATTGACAAATAATCTTTCCATTCAGATAAAAGAAACTATCGAGACAAAAAGGGCAGTACAAGAGACGCAGCAATCAATTCAGGAGTATCATGATGCAAAAAACAGGTTCAGATATTTATCAAACGAGGCACTGTTAAATAAATACAAGGAATATCAGGAAACTAAACAAGAAAATATGTTAAGACTTGCTTTGGAAGAAGAACTTGTGGAGAGGAAATTTATTACTCATTCTCCAATGCACGATAAACTTGATGCAATCATGACAAAAATAAAATTATAACCAAAATATATGCACATAAACGACTTTATTAAACTCGACTTGAAGATAGGAGATTACATTTGGATTATGAATGAAATGGGTGAAGGTTTTCCCGGAAATTACAGTGGTTACTTGACCCGTCAAAACAAACTTTTCAATTCAAAAATCATTCAAACGGACAAACTGAGACTATCGAAATAATTAAACTACAAAGACTAGATATTAATCAAAGAGCATGACAAAAAGTACACGATTTATCTTCCGTCAACATAATCCATTTATTATGTTTTAACAAGATATTACATTACTGGAGGGACAAATGCAGTATCAGTCATTGCGAACCTTGCGTAGCTTGTCGTGGCAATCTGCTCTTAGTTTAATGAAGTCTCTGCTATTACAAAAGCGGATGGTTTCGTTCCTCACCATGACGTGTCCGAATCTGCGCATCTGCGGCAAAAAAAATGCAGCAACCACCGTCACTGCATTTTCCATTATCAACTATCAATTAACTTAAATCTTTCCCACCATATTAGCTGGTATCACCCACTCATCAAACTGCTCCGGTGTAACATAACCCAGCTTCACTGCCATTTCTTTTAAAGTGGTTCCTTCTTTATGTGCTTTCTGCGCAATCTCGGCTGCTTTGTAATAACCGATCTTGGTGTTGAGAGAAGTAACCAGCATCAAACTATTGTCCACATGCTTTTTAATATTGGCTTCAATCGGTTCAATACCTACGGCACATTTATCATTAAAGCTTACACAACCATCGCCAATCAATCTTGCACTGTGTAAAAAGTTATAGATCATCACCGGTTTAAATACATTCAGTTCAAAATGACCGGTGGCGCCACCAATATTTATGGTCACATCATTACCCATCACCTGTGCAGCAATCATTGTTAACGCTTCACATTGGGTTGGGTTAACCTTACCCGGCATAATAGAAGAGCCCGGTTCATTATCAGGAATAAAAATTTCTCCAATACCACTTCTTGGTCCGCTGCTCAGCATACGAATATCGTTGGCGATCTTCATTAAACTTACTGCTACAGTTTTCAATGCACCATGTGCTTCTACAATGGCATCGTGTGCGGCCAACGCTTCAAATTTATTTTCAGCGGTGACAAATGGTAAACCTGTTAAGTTAGCTATGTGCTTTGCTACATTTTCACTATAATTTGGCGGCGTGTTAATACCAGTACCAACTGCTGTACCACCCAATGCCAGTTCGCTTAAATGCGCCAATGTATTTTTAATTGCCTTTAACCCATGATTGAGTTGTGATACATAACCGCTGAATTCCTGTCCGAGTGTAAGTGGTGTGGCATCCATAAAATGCGTACGGCCTATCTTCACCACATTCATAAATGCTTTGCTCTTTGCCTCGAGTGTATCTCTTAATTTTTCAATTCCCGGAATAGTGGTTTCAACCAAAATTTTATATGCCGCAATATGCATGGCAGTAGGAAAGGTGTCGTTGGATGATTGTGATTTGTTTACATCATCATTGGGATGCAGGAATTTTTCTTTGTCTTCCAGTTTACCACCGTTGAGTACATGACCACGGTAAGCCACTACTTCATTTACATTCATATTGCTTTGTGTGCCACTGCCCGTTTGCCATACCACCAATGGAAAATAAGCATCTAATTTTCCCTCTAATATTTCATCACATACTTTACCAATGAGATCACTTTTTTCTTTGGGCAACACACCAGCATCTAAATTGGTTAATGCCGCAGCTTTCTTTAAATAAGCAAATGCCTTAATAATTTCTTTGGGCATGCGGTTAATATCCTGTGCAATTTTGAAATTATCAATGCTGCGTTGTGTTTGCGCACCATAATAAGCATCCACGGGAACTTTTACTTCGCCCATGGTATCTTTTTCTATCCTGTATTCCATAAAACTTAGTTGAGGTATTAATTAAGCGCTGCAAAGTTAGGCCAAAACGGCTTCGGCTTTTTATTTAATTTCGGGGAATATGAAGCATTTCCTGTTGCAATTTTTTCTGTTTGCTGCATTGTTTTCGACTGCACAGCCAAGGCCATCTTTACCACAATTGAAATGGCATGATATGGAGTATTACCTGTTCATGCATTTTGGTCCCAATACGTTTACGGATAAAGAATGGGGACATGGAGATGAAAAAGAAGAAGTGTTTAATCCTGCGCAGTTGGATTGCCGTCAGTGGTGCCGTATTGCCAAAGCTGCCGGTGCCAAAGGAATTATTATTACTGCCAAACACCATGATGGATTTTGTTTATGGCCCAGTAAATATTCTAAACACACTGTACGGGAAAGTAAATGGAAGAGTGGTAAAGGTGATGTGCTGAAAGAATTATCTATGGCCTGCAAAGAATATGGTTTAAAATTCGGCGTATATATTTCTCCGTGGGACAGGAACCATCCTGATTATGGCACTGCTAAATACAATGATGTTTTTGTTGGTATGATGAAAGAATTATTTGCGAATTACGGCCCCATTTGGGAATTGTGGTGGGATGGCGCCAATGGTGAAGGGCCTAACGGAAAAAAACAGGTGTATGACTGGCATCGTTTTAAAGAAACCGTAAAAAAATTATCGCCCAATACAGTAGTGTTTAGTGATGTGGGCCCCCATATACGCTGGGTGGGTAATGAAAACGGTATAGCCGGGGAAACTAACTGGAATATGCTGGACACTGCCGGTTATACTCCCGGAGCGGGGGCTCCTTCCAATGAGGTACTGAATACCGGCAATGAAAATGGCAAAGCATGGATACCGGCTGAATGCGATGTTAGCATACGGCCCGGCTGGTTTTATCACAAAGAAGAAGATGGAAAAGTAAAATCTCCGGAACAGTTGTTTCAATTGTATTTAAAAAGTGTGGGAAGAGGAGCTAATTTATTGTTGAATGTTCCGCCAGACGGCAATGGATTGATTACCGCTTTTGATTCAGCTGCGTTGATGGGATTTAAAAAGTTGAGATCGGAAAGTTTTAAGCATGATATTGTGAATCAATTGCTGGATAAAAAGGAAGTAACTGTACAGTTTCAACATACGGATAGTGTCCGGTATAGTCCAACCGGGGGCAAAGTGGAAGTAATGGATTATAAGAACAATTACCTGCTTGTAAGGTTTAAAAATATCCAGGAAATAAATTGTATTGTTTTAAAGGAGAATTTGAAAAAAGGTCAGCGAATCAAACATTTTTTTGTTCAAATCCCTGGTGAGGATAATAATTTAAAAGCATATTATGTAAAAGGCACTACTATTGGACATAAAAGAATTCTTACTTTTCCTAAAATCAGGACTGCCTTTGTTTCACTGTATATACCTGAATCAAATGGCAATCCTTTTCCTGAAGTGCCGGAGATGTATCTTTTGAACGATCAGCTTATTGAAAAATAATTTTATTTGCCAGTAAACTGTGGCTTTCTTTTTTCCAAAAAGGCTGCAGCACCTTCTTTAGCATCGGCTGTGTCAAATAATTCACCAAATGCTTCTATTTCTTTTTGTAAACCATCTTCGTGGCCAACAGCGGCAATATTGGTTAATTTAATCACATGCTTAATGGCGATGGGAGCTTTTGTATTGATGATATTTAATAATTCTTTTGTTTTATCCAATAAACTATCTGCTGGGGTAACATAGTTTACCAATCCCAGTTGTTTGGCTTCATTGGCATCAATCATATTTCCGGTCAGCATCAGTTCCATGGCTTTGCCTTTACCAATGAGTTGTGTTAATCGTTGCGTACCACCATAACCGGGAATTAAACCAAGGTTCACTTCGGGCTGACCAAACTTTGCATTTTCACTGGCTAAACGAAAATGACAAGCCATGGCTAATTCACAGCCGCCGCCCAGGGCAAAACCATTTACCGCTGCCACAATTGGTTTGGATGAATTTTCAATTTTATTAAATACTAAGTCCTGACCTTTTTTAGCTAATGCTTTTCCGCCTTCTCCATTTAAAGCAGTAAACTCACTTATGTCGGCACCGGCAACAAACGCTTTTGGTCCTGCACCGGTAATGACGGCTGATTTTATTTCGGTATTACTGTATACTTCATCTAAAGCAGTACTTAGTTCTTCAATCACTGTTTTGTTGAGTGCATTTAATTTATCCGGTCTGTTGATGGTGATGGTGCAGATATTATTTTCAATGGAAACAAGCAATGTTTGATACATGGCAACTTATTTGTGCAAAAATACGTGCAACAGATTTGCATCCCAAAACAATGCTTCATCTAACTGTAGAAAGTGGGCGACTGATTATTCCTGGACGTTATCCGTTTGTTTAGCTTTATCGTCTTTGTCGAGTTTTACTTCAATTTTATCTGGAATGATGAATAAACCTCCGGTGGGGAAATAGACTTTTAATTTCTTTTGATAATCAGCGGCATCCTCTCTTGTTTTAAAATCGCCAAACTTTAATTTAAAGTAAGGAGGCTGGTAGGCTAGGTAAGGTTTTTGTTCCGGAAAGTTTTTCAATAAAATAGATTTTGCTTTTAATGCTTCATCCCTGTTACTGGTGTTGAGCACCATAATGCGGAAACCTTTATTATCTTTTAATTTATTAGCTCTCTCATTGATCTCAAATTGCTTTGTTACCAGCAGGTCAAGTCTTGCATCTTTGGTTACTTTAATTCCATTGGCTAATGTGTCAGTGCTCATTTGTGACCACACAAAAGTAACAGTGAATAATGCAGCAACAGAGAGAATGATTTGTTTCATTTTGATTGTCAGTTAATGCCATGGAATTGTTTGCACATATCGTACCAAAGAGATGGAAAATTTAAAACGGCCGTTGTCAGCCGGTAAAATTTTATCCACCTTTAATATTTACTTCCGCCTCCACCGATGTTTTCAATCGGGTGCCAGGTGGTTTTAATTTCCTGTGAATCGTTGATGAAGTAAGGTGATTGTCCTGCATCACTATACCAGTTTACTTTATCATATAATACTACCCGCTTCACATTGAGGGCAGATTTTTCTTTAAACATTTTTTGAGTGGCTTCATCTTTTTCGCAATATACTACTGCATTTACATCCATATGTTCTGCAAACCAGGAAGCTAATTCGGAAGGCTTACCAGTTAAAATATTTACTACACCGCCGGGCAAATCAGATGAGTTTAATACTTCAGCAAAAGTTACACAGCAAAGCGGTTTGTCAAATGATCCCAATACCACGCAGGTATTACCACCGGCAATAACAGGAGCAATAACAGAAACCAATCCTAACAACGAATCGCTTTGCGGAGCAATGATAGCAATCACACCTGTTGGTTCAGGAACAGAGAAGTTGAAATGAGACGAGGCAACCGGGTTTACAGCACTGAATATTTGCTGATACTTATCACACCAGCCTGCATAATAAATCAACCGGTCGATAGCTAAATTAACTTCTGTTTCAGCCTGTGCTGGAGTTGAATCCTGTTGAATCAGTTCATCAATGAACTGAGCTTTTCTTCCTTCCAGCATTTCGGCCATGCGATAAAGAATTTGGCCACGGTTAAAAGCAGCTCTTGCACTCCATCCGCCAAAGGCACCACGGGCAGATTCCATCGCATCCCGAAAATCTTTGCGTGAACTTAAACACACATTGGCTAATTTCTTTCCGCTTTTATTAACAGGCACATAATACCTGCCAGACTCAGTTCTTGGAAACTGTCCGCCGATATAAATTTTATAGGTCTTTAAAACTTCTACCCGTTTTGATTCAACAGCATTACCATTTCCGTGACCGTTTTCACTGAAGGTGTTAGAAGTTTTTTTAATTGATGTTGTCTTTGCCATGGTTTATCGTTTAAAAGTTTAAGGGTTTAATGGTTGAAAGGTTGAGTATCATTTACCTTTAACTCTTGTGCCCTTAACTTCTGTTTTTAATAAATAATCTATCAGCTTTTGCAGCATCGCACTGATGCGGACTGCTTTTATATAAAAGTTATCAAAGGCTTCTTTTGTCAAATACTCTCTGTCTAATGCTCTATATAACTGAGAGCGGAATTCACCACAGGAACCTTTCGAATATCCAAGAAATTGGATAAACTCATTCCTTGTTCCTCTTTCAAATCCTTCAGCTAGATTGTCCATAATCGAACCAGAAGAACCTTCAATTTGATGAATTAGTCTGAAACTTTTTTTAAAAGAGCCTTTATCTATTACCATTCCAATTTCCTTACAAAGTTCTCTGGCTAATTTCCATGCCTCAATATCTTCAAAGTGTTTAATGGTTGCCATTTATTAAGGTTTAAAAAGTTTAAAGTTCTAAATCGTTTAATGGGTTAATTGAATTTTTTGGATATGTATTATAACCTTTAAACCCTTCAACCATTAAACGAAAGTAACTTACACCAGGTTCACATACGCCAGCAGCCCATGCAATCCACCCTCTCTTCCATAACCACTTTCTTTATAACCACCGAATGGAGAAGTAGGGTCAAACTTGTTATACGTATTTGCCCAAACAACACCTGCTCTCATTTTAGTGGTCATGTTGAAAATCTTTGAACCTTTATCTGTCCACACACCGGCACTTAAACCATAAGATGTGTTATTGGCTTTCTCTATTACTTCATCTTCCGTTCTGAATGTTTGTATCGTTAACACCGGTCCAAATATTTCTTCCTGTGCAATGCGGCTTGATTGAGCTACATTGGTAAAAAGTGTTGGTCTGCAGAAATAACCTTTACCCGGCAATGCACAACTGCTTTGATACATTTCGGCCCCTTCCTGCTGACCTATCTTTATATAATTGTGAATCGTTTCTAATTGTTGTTTGGAGTTGATGGCACCAATGTCTGTGTTCTTGTCTAAGGGATCTCCCACTATGAGTGTTTCAATCCGGTCTTTTAATTTTCTTAAAACAGTTTTGTAAACACTTTCCTGAACATATAATCTTGAACCGGCACAGCAAACATGTCCCTGGTTAAAGAAGATACCATTGATAACACCTTCCACCGCTTGGTCGAGCGGAGCATCTTCAAAAATGATATTGGCTGCTTTACCACCTAATTCCAATGTTGCTTTCTTATTAGTTCCGGCAATGGCCCGTTGAATAATTTTTCCAACATCTGTTGAACCAGTGAAGGCAATTTTATCAATGCCCGGATGATTTACAATAGCAGCACCGGTAGCACCGGCACCAGTAATAATATTTACCACACCCGGAGGTAAGTCCGCTTCCTGGATTATCTCTGCTAATTTCAACGCCGTTAACGGAGTTGTTTCAGCAGGTTTTAATACAACGGTATTGCCTGTGGCTAATGCAGGGGCAATTTTCCATGCCGCCATCAATAATGGGAAGTTCCATGGAATGATTTGTCCTGCTACCCCAACAGGCGCAACGGTGCGATTAGGAAATGCATATTCTAATTTATCAGCCCAGCCTGCATAATAAAAGAAATGATTAGCAGCAGTCGGTACATCAAAGTCACGACTTTCCCGAATGGGTTTACCGCCATCCAATGTTTCAATTACGGCAAACTCTCTTGCCCTCTCCTGCATCATGCGGGCAATGCGATAAATATATTTTGCTCTTTCTTTCGCCGGCATCTTGCTCCACACTTTATCGTACGCAGCACGGGCAGCCTTCACCGCTTTATCAACATCTGCTGCATTAGCATGAGCTACCTCACTTAACTTTTCTTCATTGGCAGGATTGATGGTATCGAAATACCCGCCCGAACGGCTGTCATCATTCAGTCGGGCAGATTTTTTAGAAGATGGTTTTACAAACTCACCATTGATGAACAGTTCGTAACGTGGTTTGATAGAAGCAATACTCTTACTCTCTGGCGCCGGTGCATATTGCCAGCTTGTATCAAACTTAAGTTTTAGTGTATTATTTTTAGCTTTTGCCATTTTAAGTCGTTTAAAAGTTTGAGGGCTTAATGGTTTAAAGGTTTTGCTGAGGATAGTTTGAGTAAACTATTAAACCTTTAAACCCTTCAACCTAATCTATCGAGAAATAATCTTTTGATTGATACAAACCGGTTTTCTCTTTTACAATCTGCATGAGTAAATCATTTGCCAGGCTGCTGGCGCCAAAACGGAACCATTCATTATTCATCCATGCTTCTCCTAACACTTCTTTCAGCATCACTAAGTAATGCAATGCTAATTTTGATTTGCTGATACCACCTGCTGGTTTCATAGCAATCATTTTACCGGTTGCATAATAGAAATCACGGATGGCTTCTAACATTACCAGCGTAACCGGCAATGTTGCTGCAGGAGAAATTTTACCGGTGGACGTTTTAATAAAATCTGCCCCGGCATACATCGCAATATCACTGGCTCTTCTCACTTTATCATAAGAACCCAATTCACCTGTTTCTAAAATTACTTTCAATCTTGCATCACCACAAGCTTCTTTAATGGCTGCTATTTCATCAAACACATAATTGTATTCGCCCATTAAAAACTTACCACGGCTGAGGACCATATCCACTTCATCAGCACCATTGGCTACAGCATATTTGGTATCACGGATTTTTACATCTCTTGGAGCTTGTCCGCTGGGGAAAGCAGTAGCAACAGAAGCCACTTTAACTCCGGAATTACCCAATGCCTGTTTGGCCACTTTGACCATAGAAGGATAAACGCAAATAGCAGCTACTGTTGGTAAACCGGGATAAGCATCATGCAAATGCTGCGCTTTATAACAAAGCTGTTTTACTTTTCCATCGGTATCTTTTCCTTCAAGGGTGGTGAGGTCAATCATGTTAAGGGCAAGCAACAAACCATTCAGCTTCGATTCTTTTTTGATACTTCGCCTGGTTACTCTCGCTGCTCTTTCTTCTACTCCCACCTGGTCAACTCCTGGGGAGAGCCGGAAATCGGGAATAATCATTTTTGTTTTTTCAGCAATCATTCTGTTAACAATTGTGGGGCATCAAATGTACAAAGAATAGTCTGGAGTTAACAGTCAGGAGTTAAAAGCCATTAAACGGTCATTGTTCGCCAGAGTGAATTAGTAAGATGTTTTCAAAAGAACTTAAATAATTATAGATGATAATTAATTTTTCTGTTTCATAAATAAAAAAGGTATCAGAATCCCCGATACCTTTTCAAATTAAAAAATGAATTTCAATTACGCTTCCCTTCCATGACAATTCTTATACTTCTTACCACTACCACAGGGACAAGGTTCGTTTCTTCCAATCTTTGGTGCCACTTTTATTGGTTCCTGTTTGATAGGTTGTGATGGATCGATATAATCATTGCCTGGCTCCAGCATATCAACTCCGCCACCACCGCCAGCAGCTACCATTTCTTCTTTACGCTGGCGCATTTTGCTCATATCCGTTTTTTGCTGGCGGCCTTCACGGATTTGCTGAGGGTTTTGTTGCGTTTCAGCAGGCAAACCGCAATGACATAAGAAGGAAACGATACTTTTATTTACATCACTATCCATTTGCTTGAACAACTGGAAGGCTTCTACTTTATAAATTACTAATGGGTCCTTTTGTTCGAGGTAAGCACTTTGTACAGATGTTTTTAAATCATCCATTGCTCTCAGGTGCTCTTTCCATGCTTCATCAATAAAGGCGAGTACGGCTGTTCTTTCTAATGCATTTGCTAATTCACCCCCTTTACTGCTGAGTGTTTTCTCCATATTGGATAACACCTGCAAACCACGTTTACCATCAGTGAAAGGAACGAATACGTTTTCAATATTTGCTCCCTGTTCTTTACGGATATT
This sequence comes from Sphingobacteriales bacterium, assembly GCA_003963365.1. Lineage (GTDB taxonomy): Bacteria > Bacteroidota > Bacteroidia > Chitinophagales > Chitinophagaceae > AWTP1-9. The sequence continues at coordinate 232,751 of RXJG01000003.1, read as the reverse complement.
CTGGAATACAGGGAACGCTTCGTTCTTCAATACTTCACTTTTACGGTGATAATTATTGATAGCTTCCTGGTATAATTTTTCTGATAAAGAATTTATATCTGTTTTTTCAAATTCTTCCTGTGTAATAGTAGTATCTGTTCCAAAATTTACAATCACACTCAATTTGAATTCTTCATAATCATTGCTTTCTTTAAAGCTGCTTACTAACTCTTCGGCTACATTATAAAAGGCGTTATCTAAATCCAGCGCTAACCGCTCACCAAACAAGGCATGGTTTCTTCTTGTGTAGATTACTGAACGTTGTTTGTTCATTACATCATCATACTCCAGCAAACGCTTACGGATACCGAAGTTATTTTCTTCTACTTTCTTTTGTGCTCTTTCAATGGATTTGGAAATCATGCTGTGCTGAATCACCTCCCCTTCTTTATAACCCATACGGTCCATTAGCGAAGCAATACGTTCGCTACCGAACATACGCATCAAATCATCTTCTAATGAAACATAGAATTGGGAGGTACCGGGGTCACCTTGGCGGCCGGCACGACCACGTAACTGCCTGTCCACACGACGGCTATCGTGACGTTCGGTGCCGATAATAGCTAAACCACCTGCTTCTTTTACACCGGGTCCGAGTTTGATATCGGTACCACGGCCAGCCATGTTAGTGGCGATCGTAACATTACCGGGCAAACCTGCTTCAGCAACTACCTGTGCTTCCCTCGCATGTTGCTTTGCATTTAATACATTATGCGGAATATTTTTTTGACGAAGCATACGGCTCAGCAATTCACTTACTTCAACCGAAGTGGTACCAACCAGCACCGGTCTTCCTGCATTGCGGAGGTTTTCTATTTCATCAATAACTGCTTTATATTTTTCTCTTTTTGTTTTATAAACTAAATCCTGGTGGTCTTTACGCACCATGGGTAAGTTGGTGGGAATAGTTACCACATCTAATTTGTAGATATCCCAAAATTCAGCTGCTTCAGTTTCCGCAGTACCCGTCATACCGGCGAGTTTGTGATACATACGGAAGAAGTTTTGCAAAGTGATGGTAGCATAGGTTTGAGTAGCTGCTTCAATCTTTACACTTTCTTTTGCTTCAATCGCCTGGTGTAAACCATCGCTGTAACGACGGCCTTCCATAATACGACCGGTTTGTTCATCTACAATCTTCACCTGGCCATCCAGTACCACGTATTCTACATCTTTATCAAATAAAGTATAGGCTTTTAATAATTGATGAACAGAGTGAATACGATCAGCTTTTACAGCATAATTATTTAAAATGGCTTCTTTACGATGAAGTTTATCATCATTATTTACAGCGTTCTTTTCTGCCTCTGCTAATTGAATACTTAAATCAGGAAGAATAAAAAATTCAGGGTCTTCACCATCACGGGTAATCATTTGAATACCCTTATCTGTTAAATCAACCTGGTTGTTTTTTTCATCAATATGAAAAAGTAATTCTGCATCTACTTTTGGCATTTCCTTTTGCTGGTCGGCCAAATAATAGTTTTCAATCTTTTGCAGTTTTACTTTAATACCGGGCTCACTCAAATATTTAATCAATGCACTATTCTTGGGTAAACCACGGTAAGCTCTCATCAATGCTAAGCCGCCATCTTTGGGGTCATCATTTCCTTCCGCAATTTTTTTCTTTGCTTCACTGAGATATTGAACAACTAATTTCTTTTGTGCTTCTACTAAGCGTTCAATTCTTGGTTTGAGTGAATCATATTCCTGTTTATCGCCCTGTGCCACCGGACCCGCAATGATTAAAGGAGTCCTGGCATCATCCACTAACACACTATCCACCTCATCCACCATGGCGTAATGGTGACTGCGTTGTACCATTTCATCAGGACTTTGCACCATATTGTCACGCAGGTAGTCGAATCCAAATTCATTATTGGTTCCATACGTTATATCAGCCAGATAAGCTTTGCGCCTGGCTTCACTGTTGGGTTCGTGTTTATCAATACAATCAACCGTTAAACCTAGAAATTCAAATAAAGGTCCGTTCCATTCACTATCACGACGGGCCAGGTAATCGTTTACGGTAACTAAATGAACACCTTCACCCGGTAAAGCATTCAGATAGGCAGGTAATGTAGACACGAGTGTTTTACCTTCACCCGTTGCCATCTCTGAAATTTTTCCTTCGTGTAATACTGTACCACCAATCAATTGCACATCATAATGTACCATATTCCAGGTAACGAGATTACCGGCAGCCATCCAGCTGTTTTTGTAAATGGCTTTATCACCTTCAATGCGAACATTATCTTTTTTAACACTGAGGTTGCGGTCATGTTCTGCAGCGGTAACTTCTAATTCTGTATTGGTAGAAAGACGGCGGGCTGTTTCTTTTACTACGGCGAATGCTTCAGGATGAATTTCTTTCAGCACTTCTTCAATTTTCTTAAGCCGTTCTTTCTTTAATTTATCTACCTGCTGGTAAATTTCATCTTTTGCATGGATATCTTCCGCCGCCAGTGATTCCGCTTTCACAGTTGTTTCGGCAATTTCAGCATCTATTTCTTTTAAATAATCTTTTATACGCCGGCGGAATTCCTGTGTTTTATTACGCAGCTCATCATTGCTGAGCGATTGATATTGCTGGAAATGCTGGTTGATAATATCAACAAGCGGTAAGATGTTTTTAATATCCTTTTCACTTTTACTTCCTCCAAACAACTTAGATAAAAAGCCTAACATAATAATTACGTGTTATTGGGTATTGTTTTAATGGTATTAAGACGGATCTTACTACCAAATATGGTGCTGAAAACCGGCAAAGGCCATAATGACAGCCCCATTTTATGGGGCTCAAAGGTAAGGAATAGTTAGCAGGGAGGGAAAGTTTGCCCCGGTTTGGAAAGTAAAGTTCACGATTTTACCATTTATTTAAAGCTCATTTTTAAAATCATCTATTACAAACAGAAATTATGCTCTCAATAAACAGACAGTTTCATTACAAAATATTTTCAGGAATTACATTGTTTTTAACTGCCTGTACCAGCAGTGAAATTGGTGATTCAAAAGATGTGGCACAGGATAAAATTTATCAAACTTATAATATCAGTTATAATGAGAATGATGAAAAACTATCGGCCACTGCAGTTTTTCGTTTTGCTGGTTCTAATGGAACAACTTTAGTTTTAAATGATCCCAGCAAAGCAGCGTTAGATGATGAAGTAATAAAAGTTGACAGCAGCAAATTTCGTGGAGCATATTATGAAGTGGCGAAAGCAGCAGCACAATGGTATGGCAAACATCAGTGGCGATTTACTGATATGGCTAAAAAAACTTACACGAACGAATTTTCTTTTGATGCGTTTAAATGGAATAATCCACCGGCATCAGCCAGTAAATCAAAACCACTTCAGTTAAATTTCATTACGCCCTCTTTAGACCCCAATGATTATGTGGAAGTATCAACGATCAACAGCGATTCTGCATTCAGCTATACACAGGGACCATTAACTGTTAAACCTTTTTCTGTTATCATTCCTGCTGAATATCTTCAGAAACAAAAGCAGCCAATCTTAAAATTAACAGCTACAAGAGTTCAGTACATCCGGCTAAATCAAAATACAGCAGAAGGTGGTGAATTTATTATTCGCTATTCATTAAAGCCAATAGAGGTTAAACTTTATTAAGATGCCTGTTCATATTTTCCTTTAGTCAAAATAGAGGATTTATATCTATTTATGTGATATTAAGCTAATATGATTGCTGTTTAATCTTTTATAAGTAGTATTGCTTTTTGCTTCAACTTAGTTTTGCGTCCCGAAATTCATCTCTTTAGTTTTCAAGATTATAACAAAAAAGTTGGTTTGATGAATACATTGAATTTTACTTATCAGCAGGCACCTTTTACGCTGTGGTTGAATGACGCAGCAGCAATTCTGGATATTACACCCGAAGGAAATACCGTTCATGTTCCCCGGCAGGCCGGGGAAGGATATATAAAAGCCATGGCTATTCAGCCAGGTTTATCATTTGCCATAGGAAATTTCCGGTTTAATGTTGACGCACATCTGCAGATAAAAGATAATGGTCAAAACGGGTACATCCTTTATTTCCGCAAATTGGATATTAGCGATAAATATATTTTTCATCTTGGCAATATTAAAAAAGAAACAGGAGAAGAAACTTATGAAACAGCCCTGTTACTTTCCAGCCGTATGGATCACAGCTTTGAATTTAAAAAAGGCACCCAGGTAATGTCGCTGGTAATTTATATGGAAGAAGAGTGGCTTAATAATAATATTGATGCAGCAAGCCGTGAAAAATTGCAGGATTATGTGGCTAATGGTATAAATAATTATAATAAGGAAGTATTAAGTGCCAAGCATAAACGGATTATTGAAACGATGCTGAGAGAGGATTTGCAATTACCATTAAGCAATATGTTTTTGCAAACCCGTGCTTACCGGTTGACAGAAAGTTTTCTCAATAATATTTTAACCCGCTCCGATAAAGAAACCACCCATTCAGTAACGGAAACGGATATGAACAAACTCATCAATGTGGAAAAAATACTGGTGGAGCAATGTATGAATGAATTCCTTTCTGTGGAAGAACTGGCTAAGATTGCCCTGATGAGCGAGACCAAGTTAAAAAAACTCTTTAAGCAGGTGTATGGAATGGGGCTTTACGAATATTATCAAAAGAACCGCATGCACCAGGCTAAAGAATTACTGCTTTCCGGTAAATATAAAATTTCTGAGATAGGTGTTAAACTGGGTTACTCAAACCTTAGTAATTTTTCTGTTGCTTTTAAAAAGGAGTTCGGTTGCCTGCCCAGTGAGTATAAATCAACAATTGAAATAAGGGCCTGATGTTTAGCATCAGTAAATACCGGGTATAATCGTAAAATAGACAAGTATGTTTTCTATTTTACTGAAAATCAATTCTATTCTGACATATATAGGTATAGATCGCACTTTTTAAGGCATAAATTTTGGATTTCAATGTTGAACTTTGTTTTGATACATCCAACAAATAATCCAATCCTGCTGAATTACTTTTCAAAATCTTTTAAAAAGCAAACATAATTATCCAATACCTGAAAAACACAAATTGTGCCCCATCCTATGAAGAGAATGGGGCTTTTTCTTTTCATTTTTATCCTGATTTTTTATTCTCCCCTTTCAAATTTCAGCTCGTTTCCAGTACCTTTGCGGCCATTCAAAAGAGGTTTTAACGGTTTAAAAGTTGAAAGGTTCTTTTTTCTTTCTATCAGCTATTAAACCATTAAACTATTAAACGATTCAACATGTCAGGAGCATTAAAAGAAGTTCGTAACAGGATTAAATCGGTACAGAGTACACAACAGATTACCAAGGCCATGAAGATGGTGAGTGCGGCAAAATTACGTAAAGCACAGGATGCCATTATCCAAATGCGTCCATATGCACAAAAGCTGCTGCAAATGCTCAGCAATATTGTCAGTAATAGCGATGGTGGTGATTTGGGTGGATTGAACCTGGCTGCGGAAAGACCTGTTGAAAAAGTTTTGTTTATCGTTATTACTTCTGATCGTGGATTATGCGGTGCTTATAATGCTAACGTAGTAAAAGCAGCCCGTGCCTCTATCAATGAAAATTACAGTGAGCAGTTAAAGAAAGGTAATGTTACCGTATGGCCTATCGGTAAAAAAGGATGGGAAGCTTTTCAGCGTTTTAAAATTCCTACAGACACGGCGCACAAAGATATTTTCATTAATCTCAGTTTTGAAAATGTACAATCAGCCGCACAGGCAGCTATGCAGTCTTTTTTAAATAAAGAATTTGATGTGGTGGAACTGGTATATAGTGAATTTAAGAACGCCGCTACCCAGCGTTTTGTGGTGGAACGTTTCCTGCCGATTGCTAAAGTGGAAAATAAAGGCAGCAACAAAAAATCTGATTTCATTTTTGAACCTGCAAAGGAAACATTGATCGCCGAAATGATGCCTAAAATCCTCAATACTCAATTATATAAAGCAGTACTGGATGCCAATGCTTCTGAGCATGGTGCCCGTATGACTGCCATGGATAAGGCTTCAGAAAACGCCAATGAATTATTGCGTTCGCTAAAGATTTCCTATAACCGTGCAAGACAGGCAGCCATTACTACTGAGCTCACCGAGATTGTAAGTGGTGCAGCGGCTTTACAGGGTTAATAAGTTTATGGTTTGTGGTTTATTGTTTATTGTTAGCTTGCAAACCACCAAACACAATCAACAAATAAAAAACAATGGAGTTATCCCTAATCATTCCGCATATTGAAGCATTGATTTTTGCCAGTGACAGAGCCCTCGGTGCATTAGAACTGACGGAATTGGTAAATAATTCCCAGGGGTTTATTGAAGACCGTGCTACTTTAGACCAGGTGGAAGCTGCGGTTGAAGCCATCAAAGAAAAATACAATGCAGAATTCTATCCTTTTGAAGTAAGAATGATTGGCGGCGGATGGCAGTTTGTTACCAAAAAAGAATATTTTAAAACAGTTGCGGTATTAAATGGCGATAAGTTTTTAAAACGCCTCAGTAATGCTGCGTTAGAAACTTTAGCCATCATTGCTTATAAACAACCGATCACAAAAGGGGAGATGGAAGCCATCCGCGGAGTCAATTGTGATTATGCGGTACAAAAATTATTAGAGAAAGAACTCATCGTTATATCGGGCAGAAATGAAAAATTGCCGGGTCATCCGCTGGTATATGCTACCTCCAGAACGTTTATGGATTATTTCGGTATCAACTCCGTGGAGGATTTACCAAAGCTGAAAGAAATTATTCCTGATGAGATTATTATGCCAACCCAGGTAAACGAGCATTTCGAGTTATCAGAAGAATCGCAGGCTGAGGAACAATTACCGGTTACCGATGTAAAAGAAGAAGACAAGCCTTTAGTGGTAAATGAAAATGGTGATTTAATTGAAACCGAAGAAAACCAGCAGGGAGAAGAAACACCATCTGGAGAAGAAGAGCAAAGCGGTGATGATTCTGCAGCCGATGATCAACCAAATGATGAACAACAATAGTGATCAAAAAAATTAAATAAATGTAAAGGATGAGTCATTGCTCATCCTTTATTATTTATAAAAAACAAGTAGTTGTTAGGTGTTGAGGCGTTTATTTCTTAGTTAAATTCGTTTTTGAAATCAATTATGTCTGAATTAAAACTTTCCAGTCAGCAGTTAGCGGCAATAGCCGGTGAGTTTGGTACACCTGTATATGTATATCATGCTGAAAAAATAAAAGCACAGTATGAAAGACTCACCAATGCTTTCAGTGGCATTAATGCAAAATTCTTTTATGCCTGTAAAGCATTGACCAATATAAATATTCTGCGTTATATAAAAAGTATCGGCTGCAATGTTGATTGCAGTTCAGTAAATGAAGTGGAACTGGCCATCTATGCAGGTTTTGAAAGAAAGAACATCTTATACACATCTAATAATATTCACTTTAGCGAAATTGAAAGAGCTGCAGACCTGGGAGTGAATATTAATATTGATAGTTTATCCAACTTAGAAAAGTTTGGAAAAAAATATGGTCATTCTTATCCTGTTGGAATAAGATTAAGACCTAATATTATGGCTGGCGGGAATTTAAAAATTTCTACCGGTCATGCTAAAAGTAAGTTTGGTATTCCACTGGAGCAAATTGAAAAAGTGCTGGATATTGCCAAACAAACCAACCTGCGTATACAAAACCTGCACATACATACCGGCAGTGAAATAAAAGATGTAGAAGTATTTGCTAAAGGAATGGAAGTGTTGTTTGAGATAGCACATTATTTTCCCGAATTGGAAGTACTGGATTTTGGTGGTGGATTTAAAGTGCCTTATAAGTCGGATGAAGAAGGAACGGATATGGAATTGCTGGGACAAAAAATGAAAGAAGAGTTTGAATGGTTTGAAAATAAATACAACCGTAAACTGCAGGCATGGTTTGAACCGGGCAAGTTTATTGTTAGCGAAGCAGGTTATTTTATCACTAAAGTAAATGTGATTAAAAATTCAAACGGAACTGTTTTTGCCGGTGTTGATTCAGGATTGAATCATCTGATCCGCCCGATGTTTTATGGATCGTATCATCAAATTGAAAATATATCCAACCCGGCGGGGCCGCTTAACTTATACAATGTGGTGGGTAATATTTGTGAGACGGATACTTTTGCAGAAGACCGGGAGTTAAATGAAATAAGAGAAGAAGATCTGCTGGTGTTTTATAATGCCGGAGCATATGGTTTTGAGATGGCTTCTAATTATAACAGTCGCTTTAAACCGGCTGAAGTGCTGGTGAAAGATGGTAAAGCTCAGTTAATAAGAAAAAGAGATAGTTTTGATCACCTGCTATACAATCAAATTGAATTGGCTGACCTTTAATTAAATGAAACACATCCTTGTTGCCGTACTTTTTGTTGCGGCTATTGCTTTATTACACGCCTATAAGCCTGAAGGTGCTTTAGTAAGATTCTCCAATAAGAGTAACGAAGATTTTTTACAGGTAACTGCCAGGATTGGCGGGAAAGAATTTGTATTTAATGAGTTGAAGGCAGGTAACGAAACTCCTTTTACATTAATTGGAAAAACATTTTTAACCGGGTATTTTAAAGTAGTTACTGTAAAAGATACACTGGAATATTCTCCCTCTGCTGATGAAATAATTAAGCAGGATGAATACAGTAAAGGCCGTTTTGTAATGGAACTGAGCATTAAAAATGAAAATGGCAGAAGGGTACTTTTTCTAAATAGTTATAGAAAATAAGTTATTGATTGTTTAAAAAATTGCCATAATAAAATATCGCCCAACACTCCATTTTTAGCTGGAAACATTGGGCGATGGTTAATAATAAATTAGTAAAGGCAAAAGCTGGTTTATTGAATTATAATCCGCTCCGTCAGCAATTCGGCTTCAATACTGCTAAACAAACGGAATATATACATACCAGGTTTTATGCCTGAAATATTTACACTAAAGTTGTTATTTGAATTGTTGCCTGTTTTAATGAGCCTTCCTGTTATATCATAGAGATAATACGTAAATGGTTTCGGAACATTCTTTTTATTATCAACATACAAAAAGGCTGATGCCGGGTTAGGGAAAACTTTAAGATAAGGATTATTTCTGGTTGTTTGTTGACCCGGTTCTTCCTTTATTGGAAGCGGGGTGCTGGCAAATCTAAACCTGAGAATGGTACCAGCATTCAGTGTGTTGGTATTTGCTCCGCCAAATCCACCTGTTGGTCCGGAAGTACTACCTGAACTGTCAATGGCAGCATATATTGAGGCACCACGTTTTGAAAAAGTAATATCCCTTACACGCCAGCCATGAAAAAGAGGAAAAGTGTCTATAAAAACTTTTGTGTTTTGACTACTATCTATCGAATTGCCATCGCTTTTTAGTTTTAAACGGAATAAGCCGTATTTTAATGAGGTAACCAAAAGCGAATTGTTCCAGTTTGCAGGCCCACCGGCAATTGGTGGAAAGTCGTAGTAATCAATAGATGATGGAGCTATTGTTGGCCACGAAAAATTATTACCGGTATTAATATTATGTAGCTGGCCACCAGACCAGTTAAAGAAGGAGAAAATTGGCTCTGTATTATCTGGGGTTACGTTACAAAACGATGCAATTTCGTTGGGAATATTTACACTGGCTAACTGATCATTATTGGCAAAAATATCAGTGTTACTGTAATTATCATCGCAAAGCCCTGCTACTTTAGGCCAACCATAATTTTTACCAGCAACCAATATATTAATTTCATCATCCGATCTGTCACCATGCTCGGAACTGTATAATTTCCAGGTTCCATTAACATTGGCCCATACAAGGCCCTGGGGATTACGATGACCGTAGGTAAAAACGGCAGACCGTTTACCACTTAACGTGGCTGGCACCACGCTGGGTGAAAAAGTAAACGGATTGTCGTTGGGTATCCATTGGTTGAAAGGGTCATTGGGGTCGGGGGCATCGGCATCTCTTTGGGTATTTAATCTTAATATTTTTCCTTCATAAACATCTTTATTCTGACCATTGTGAGTCCGGGTAGTATTATTAAATTGACCTGCTCCCATATCGCCGATAGAATAATACAATTTATAAGTTCCATCTGCCTCGGTAAATGGGCTTATTACCATTCTGCCCGAATTATGGTCGTTGCTTCCAGATAAGTTTGACATGACAGTATCAATAATTACAAGCGTATCTTTTTTTGGCAGACTGGATGGATTGCCGGCATCTGCTGCATAATAAAAACGGCATTGAACAATTTTGGTATTGAAAAAGCAGGGGTTATTACTGTTTGGGCAGGTACCTTGCTTAAATACATAAGCTAAATAAACAAACTGTTTGGTAGGATCAGTGCCAAACAAAGGGTGCAATGCCATACCCATCATGCCACCCTGTGGCCATCTTCCATAAGTTTCAGGTTCATTAGCAACAAACGGTCCGCTACTTGGACCACGCAGAAAGTTTACCTCGCCTGTGCCCAGTGGTATTTTTAAGATTTGCTGGGGGGGTATATTTTTTGAAGCTTGTGTCCTGTTTGCTGCAATCCTCACAACTCTATAACCTCTTGCTTCGGTAATCCATAGGGAGTCATCAGGTCCCCGCAATATTTCCCATGGATAACCTAAATTTTTACAAATAGTATCAATGGTAAATAAAATATTGGTGGAGTCAATAATATCAGGTGGACCAGGGTCGGTAATACAAATATTAAATTGACCATTAGCAGCAGGTGCTCCGGCTGCATTTGTATAAACTCTTACATAGTAGGTATTACTAACAGTTAATCCGGAAGCAGTTATTGAAGTAGTTCCGCATGCCAGGCTGGTAAAAGCACCACAGGTGCCGGAAAATAACTGCATTCTTGGACCAGCAGAGGTTATGCTGGGGGTGCCCGTTCCCAAAGAACTTAATGTTATTGTTGGGTTTGGTTTTGCTGCCACAAATTTAAACCATACATCATCATCAGGGGTTCCGGTACAGGCACCAACAGCAATCCCTGAATTGGTTGCACCAACTACTGTAGAATAAGTATTAAAGCAAGTGCTTGATGTGGGTATAAATACAGCGTTTGCGCAGTTATCATTCGGCTGCTGCGTAAAGCCTTTAGTAGAAACAAAAAAACAATAAACAATAAACAGCGATTGTAAAAGTTTTTTCATAGCTAAGCAGTTGAAATTTGAATTTTACGGTAAAAATAGGGGAAGTTAAGTTTTATAAGCTATTTAGATAAACCTTAGTATTTACACTATGTGGATAAATAATTTTTTTTAAGTGCATATAAGTATTTACGTAATAAAACGTTTAATACATACGCATAATTAATTATAAGGAATAATATGTATTAATAATTTTTTACGTAATCATACGAATATGGTAAGTAAAAACTGTAAAGTAAGGTGAGTATTTTTGCCCGATTTTTAAAAAGTAGCTATATTAATAAGATATATATCCTTACACATTATATAAATGCAACTTTATTATTTATTTTTATCGCTGCCAATATCGGTGATATTCCAAACGCTGAACCCAATGAAAGGTGTAAAACATTTACCAACCAGTTGGAAAATAATCTTATTATCAACTTTCTTTTCTTTTAAAATCGTTAATAGTATTGCCCAGGTTAACGATTTATGCGGTGGTGCCACAGCTATCGTTTCTTCTTCTACCTGCAGCGTCCCAACTGCAGGAGTTATATCAGCTTCAACTACTTATACTTCTGGCGGGGGTGTACCAGGAGGCTGCGGGGCTGCTAACAGGGATGTGTGGTATTCTTTTGCAGCAAGATCTTCTAATCCAACAATTGTTGTTACATCATCGGGCGGAACGCCATTAGCAAATCCAAGGGTACAGCTTTTTTCCGGAACCTGTGGCAGTTTAACAAGTGTATCATGTGGCACAAATACTGCCACTACCTCAACCATCAATGCTACAAATCTTACAGTTGGTAATACCTACTATGTAAGAGTTTATCCAAACACTAGTTCAAATAATGGAAACTTTACTGTTTGTATTACCGACCCGGTAGCTGTTATTGATTACGGTAAAAGTTATATTAACGTAACTAAAAATTTAAACGGCGGTACTGTTTCACCCGGTGATATACTTGAGATAAGAGCAACATTAGTAGTTAAAGCAGGTACAATTGACAGCGTTGCTTTTTTAGATACACTAAAAAGAGGTGGTGGGCTTGCCTTACAGCCCGACAGTTTGGCAATAAGGACGAATGAAGGAAAAATAGTTTCTAATGGCGGTGCCAGTGAAGCCCGTTTTACTAGTGCCAAGGATGCAGATGCCGGATGGGTGGAACAAGTGCCGATTACACTTGACTCGGCAATTCAAATAAGACCCGGCAAAACAGCCAGCCAGACTATAAGAAGTTTTGTAGCGAATAATTCAAGACCTTCTTTTTATGGCAATACCTGTATTTTAATGGCTACTTACAGGGTTAAAGTATATGCAGGCTATAACACAAAAGTTAATTTTGGAGGAGGTGCATTGGTACTTCGGGATGCGGCTACGGGTGTATTTACTACTATAAATTTTCAGAAAGACAGTTTAATTGTTTATAACAGCCCGGGATTATGTCCTAATTCCATTGCAGTATCTAATTCACTGGGGGTAGAATCAAATGGAACATTTGGCGCACCTTTAACGGGTGCTCCTCTGGCAAGAAACAGAGGTACCTCGGCATATGTAACGGGTTATACTTATGATACCTTCAGAACAGGTAATGGCCCGCAGGATTATTATTACGGCATTGCTAATAATACCAGTGCAGATTATACAACCGTTAATACCTTTGCAAAACCCGATGCCAGTTCTCCGAGTAAGAGGGTGTTTACCCTTTGGGATATTATAGGAGACCATACAGGTGCAACTAATACAGCTAAAGGGAACCCGCCATGCGATACTACAAAACCTGTTAGTGCAACTAACCCTTGTGGGTACATGCTGGTGGTTAATTCATCGTACAGAACCGACACTGCATTTCAATATACCGTAACTAGTTTATGTCCCAATACTTATTATGAAATATCAGCTTGGGTAAGAAACATGTGTTATAAATGTGGTTGCGATTCAACCGGAAAGGGTGCTACAAGTGTTGGTTATATACCTTATGCTACCGGGGATTCATCTGGTGTGCCACCAAACCTTGCTTTTCAAATTAACGGTACAGATTATTATACAACAGGAGATATTTTGTATTCTGGTACCAACAGGGTTGCGCCGGTAGATACTACACAAAGCGCCTCTGATACACTCAACCGATGGGTGCAGAAAGGATTTGTTTATCAAACGGGTATTTCCGAAACTTCTTTTACTTTAACTATCCGGAATAATTCGCCCGGTGGTGGGGGGAACGATTGGGCTCTGGATGATATTGGATTAAAAACCTGTAACCCCGTGCAAATATTAAACCCAGGTTCAGGATACACAGGTTGCGCCAGTGCCACTGCCGTTAATTTTACTGATTCTGTACTTGCATATTTTCCAAACTATAAATATATGAGGTGGGAAAAAAGCTGTAACAATGGCAGTAGCTGGACAACTATAAAGAACGATACCCTGTCTTATACAGCTAAAATTTCAAATGACTCGCTGGCGAAAACTCTTTACAACTATTTACCCGTTTATGCCGACAGTGGGTGTATCATAAGAGTGAAAGCAGCTACTACCTCCCCCAATCTTAATGACGCCAACTGTTCAGTTGTGGCTTCAGCTAATATCAAGCTTAATATATCCAATTGCTCGGTACTTTCCATTGCTCTTATAAATTTATATGGAACCGTTATTGATCAGTACGCTCAACTTAAATGGACGGTTACCAAAGAATTTAATAATGGGTATTTTATAATTGAAAAAAGCAGGGACGGGAATAATTTTTTCGAGGCAGGAAGAGTAAATGCACAAACAATCCAGGGACAAACATCACAAACTTATAAATTTACTGACCCTGGTGTGCTTAGTGGACAGGCGTTTTACAGAATAAAAGCTGTCTCAGGTGATGGACTTCTTTTTAAATACACAGAAATAATATTACTGAGTAACTACGAAAAAAGTGTGGCACTCCTTTCGGCTATTAACCCATTCAAAAATGAAATTAAAGCGGAAGTTTTAACTACCAGAAGCGGTATTATACAGGCAGATATTGTAAATATTTTTGGTGTGACCGTGGCCTCAAAAAAGATTTTTGTAACTAAAGGCAACAACAAGGTTGAAATAGATAATTTATCAATATTAAGTAAAGGACAGTATTTTTTACGTATTCGTTTTGAAGACTTTATTATTAACAGGGCTTTGATTAAGGGATAATCAAATATTAATTAATTTTTTAAACAGCAGCATAAAGATCCCGGCTGCTGTTTATTTCACTTCTTTTATATCAGCAAACTGCTGGCGGCTGAAAATGCCGGGTTTGGCATGATCACCTGCTGTAAAATCAAAATGAATATAATTGATGCCATGTGCTTCAAATAGGTTTACACAGGCAGTAGCAAAAAATTGTGCAGCTCCGGAAGTTCCTATCTGCTGTGTAAGTTTTTCACTTTGAGGGATGGAAACATTTAATGTATCGTTCGTTATGTTGCTGAACCGGATCAGTATGTCAGGATAAACCATATTAAGTCCATTAATGATTGCCTGCACATTAGGATTACTCACTTCATCTGTTAAAACTTTAGTTCTTGTGCTTTTTTCATTATTTACATTCCAGAAATAGAGTGTGTCGCCAGCATTTTCACCAAACGCTAATGTATCGTTTGTTACAGGCTCATTGGCGTTATTGTCTGCATTATTACTACAACTGAGAACAGAGATTGCTGTAAAAATGTAAAATAACTTTTTCATGTTTTAAAATTACGAACACAGTTGAGAGATAAAAGTTAAAAATTACCATCCCATAAATATCATTCCTGCACCACAGATGAAAAGTGTCAGACCTCCTAATGCATGCATGAACCGTTCCAGCTTTTCAGTTTTGAGAAAGTACAAACCGTAATACCCTAATATCACCATGAGGATCATGGTCAATAAAGTAAACAAAGTATATACTGATATAAGAATCGCCATTCCATTAAATGAATTCTTTGCTGCCGGTACAAACAATAATGGTATCATCGGCTCACAGGGACCGAGCAAAAAGATGATGAACATTACCCATGGGGTGACTTTATGTCTTTCTGATGATGAAACAGCTTGCCCATGTTTGTGTTCATAAACATAAATGCTCCCATCTTTATAGGTATCAAAATGTTTGTGCGGTTTATTTTGATAGGCTCTTATCAGTCCCCATATGCCATATAACAATCCAAAAATAAGTAAGGCCCATCCCGCAATACCACCTCTTATATTTTCCATCCACGATAGTTTGGATAAACTCCAACCCAATGCAGCGCCACCTAAACCAAGCAATACAGAACTCCAAACATGTCCGCAACCACATACGATAACCCATAATAATGTTTTACCAAAACTCCATCCTCTTGTTTTGGATAAAGCAATGAAGGGCAAATAGTGATCGGGCCCCAATGCAGTGTGTAAACAGGCAATGCCAATAGCAGTAATTATTAATATGGTGAGTTCGCTATGCAATGGAAGTGAGTATTTTATTTTGTTTTTGGATTAATAATGAAATGGATTGCAACAGTTGAAATAATTGCTCGGCTTTATTTCCCAGTATTAGGACAATAATACCATTAACCGGTGCATTGGTAACACCAAAATCAATTTCATTTACCTCTGATAATAAAACTGCTATTTCCTCTTTAATGATGACTGTGTTTATTGATTCATCCAGTATTATCAAACTGGCCTGGTGGGTATAATTTTCTAACTGACCTGTTAAGGATGGATTAATTAATGATGGCTGAATTAATAAGTTTTCTTTAATGATGAGTTTTTCGTTTAAATAAACCTCTGTGAGATTATGGTATTTGGATAACCGAAATACTTCGCCGTTTAATTTTCTTCCACAAGTTAAAATCTCTCCCCAAATTAATTTGCTGTTATTCTTTAAATGGATTTTATTTTTTGATGTGAAGATAGATTCATAATGTGGTACAGCAGGATGCGGTATATAAATAAAAGAAGCATTTTCACCAATAGTAACTGCCAATGTTTGCGTTGCTCCCTTTTTCATATTAAATAACCGCTGGTATGATTGTGTGAGCAACTGCAGTGAACAATCATCCTCCACTTCCACTTTAATTTCATATTCATCCCCATCTAATATGCCAGGAGAAGAACTCATCAGCATTAGCTGCAACGAATGAGATTTCTTATCCTCTGTAATGTTGGCAATTTTGAATGGCGGAGAGAAATATCCCTGCTTCAGGTAAGTTTTGCCATTGCGCAATGCAGCTTGTATATGCAGTTCTGCTTTCATCGGATAAGTGCTGGTTCATTAATGTCTTCCAGCAAAGCATATTTTTTTATCCAGCCAATCACTTCATTCAATCCTTCCAGTTTCATTAAATTGGTAAAAATAAACGGCTGACCATTCCGCATTTTCTTTGCATCTTTTTCCATTACCTCAAGACTGGCATTTACATAAGGCGCTAAATCAATTTTATTGATCACCAGTAAATCGCTTCTTGTTATGCCGGGCCCGCCTTTACGTGGAATTTTATCTCCTTCCGCCACATCAATTACAAATATGGTTAAGTCAGCTAAATCAGGACTGAATGTAGCTGAGAGATTATCTCCGCCACTTTCAATAAAAATTAATTCCACATCCGGAAATCTTTCAACCATTTCTTCCACCGCTTCTAAATTCATGCTGGCATCTTCCCGAATAGCAGTATGCGGACAACCGCCTGTTTCCACACCGATAATTCTTTCCGGCGGCAGCAAGCTGTGCATCGTTAAGAATGCAGCATCTTCTTTAGTATAAATATCATTAGTAATTACGCCAATGCTGTAATCTTTTGCCATTGCTCTTGTGAGCCGCTCAATCAAAGCTGTTTTGCCGGAGCCAACCGGGCCGGCCACACCGATTTTTATATAGTTTCTTTCACTCATAATAAATTTTTTTGGTTAATAGTCAATAGTGAATGGTCAATTTCAGATCAGTGTAAATATTCACTATTGACTATTCACCATTCACCACTCACGACATATACAATCTTGAATACAACCGTTCATGCTCCATGGACTTTATATCAAAACCACTGCAACATAAACCAATCAATTCTTTACCAGGACTTAAATTTTTTAGTGCCAGTTCCTCTATCAGTTCATGCAGAGAAAATAAAATTTCCTGTCCGCTTTGCTGACTTAAAGGAATCAACTTTACACTATTCATTACAAAACCAACTGCAGAGTTGTAATAAAAGCCAGTCAATGCTTCTTTCTTTTCGATGTTCATTAATGCAGCAATCAATCCAAATACGATGCAATAATTTCCATTGGCTTCTCCTGCTTTTAAAGCAGCTGAATATTGATTTAGTAACTCATGCTGTTTAACGGGTTGAAATATTTTTAATAAACGCCTGCCCATTTTGATACTGGCCATTCGCATTTCTTCAGGAAGTTTAACAGCGGTACATTCATTATCCAGTGAGATGATTTTATTCAGGTTATTTGCTGCTGTAGCATCATATGCTAAGGAAACAAAAGCAGCATCTGTATAATGAATATTGTTACTGAGCATTTGTACAATAAAATCTTTTGCTGTGGCCGTATCTTTTACTTTATTCTGCTGCACATAGGTTTCCAACCCGGCTGAATGAGAGAACCCTCCAATGGGCAGGGTAGGGTCGGTAAGATGCAGCAGTTTCAATAAAGCACTATTCATTTGAACTCAGTTTCATTATTCTTGAAAATAAAGATTCATTGTTATTGCCATGCGGAGCCACAGTTGTTTTTAATGGTTGAAGCAATTTTCTTTTTTCTGTTTTTACTTCATAACCCTGCGCAATTAATAATCGCTGCAATGGTGATTCAAACGGCACCAGCAGTTCATCGTTTTCATAAAACAACGAAAGATGTTTATTGCCAATCTCATAACAAACAGAAGCCATTTCAAACATATTCTTGGGCTGAATTACCAAACAATCACAGGGTAATACTTCAATTGCAATAATGGTTTTTTCATCCTGCCACAATATATCACCTTGTGTAAGTGTGGCTGATTCATTTAGAAATTTCAGGGCTACTTCTTTTCCCGAAAATGTTTTTTTACGCAGAATACGTTTGTTGGTTTCAAACCACTGCAGGGGTAACCAATCAATGACTTTGTTGTCAATGTTAGTTGTATTTATATTTCCCAGAGTTTGCGTAATAATCATATCAGAATAAAAAATAGCGTTGTGCTAATGGTAATACTTTCATCGGTTCGCAGGTAATTACTTCACCATCCACTTTTACTTCATAGTTTTCAGGATTTACTTCAATGGACGGAGTAGCATCATTATGAATTAAATCTTTTTTGGAAATACTGCGGCAGTTTTTAACCGGCAATACTATCTTTTCTAATTCATATTGCTGCACCACATTTTTCTCCAGCGATAATTTTGAAACAAAACTGACACAGGTTTTATGCAATGCTTTTCCGTGTGCTCCAAACATATGACGATAAATCACCGGTTGTGGTGTTGGAATAGATGCATTAGGGTCACCCATTCTTGAAGCGATAATCATTCCGCCTTTAATAATCATTTCAGGTTTGGCACCGAATAATGAAGGCTTCCACAAAACAATATCCGCCAGTTTGCCCGGTTCAATAGAACCAACATATTCACTAATACCGTGTGATATGGCCGGGTTAATTGTGTACTTAGATACATAACGCTTTACCCGGAAGTTATCATTTTCTTTTCCTTCATCCTGCGGCAAAGGACCCCGTTGTACTTTCATTTTATGGGCTGTTTGCCATGTTCTCGTTATCACCTCTGCCACACGACCCATCGCCTGCGAATCACTGCTCATCATACTGATAACTCCCATATCATGTAATATATCTTCTGCTGCAATGGTTTCAGGACGAATACGGCTATCAGCAAATGAAACATCTTCGGACACTGTTGGGCTCAGGTGATGACAAACCATCAGCATATCCAAATGTTCATCAATGGTATTAACAGTGTATGGTCTTGTTGGATTAGTAGATGACGGAAGAATATTTGGATACATCGCAATCTTGATAATATCGGGAGCATGACCACCACCGGCACCTTCTGTATGAAAAGTGTGAATCACTCTTCCATTGATGGCCGCTACAGTATCTTCTAAAAAACCACCTTCATTTAAAGTATCCGTATGAATAGCAATCTGCACATCTAATTTATCCGCTACTTTCAATGATGCATCAATTACTGCAGGCGTACTTCCCCAGTCTTCATGAATTTTTAAACCAATAGCAC
This sequence comes from Sphingobacteriales bacterium, assembly GCA_003963365.1. GTDB lineage: Bacteria > Bacteroidota > Bacteroidia > Chitinophagales > Chitinophagaceae > AWTP1-9. The sequence continues at coordinate 213,365 of RXJG01000003.1, read as the reverse complement.
CTGCTTCAATTTGTTCTTCCAATGGTTCAATAGTTGCACAATTGCCTTTACCCATAAAACCAAGGTTCATTGGGAAAGCATCCGCAGCTTCTAACATTTTTTGGATATTCCATGCACCGGGTGTTACCGTAGTTGCAGCGGTACCATCAGCAGGACCAGTACCACCACCAAACATAGTGGTAACGCCACTGAACAAAGCATGGTCAATTTGCTGCGGACAAATAAAGTGAATATGCGTATCAATACCACCGGCCGTGGCAATCAACCCGGCACCGCCATGTACTTCTGTTGATGCTCCAATAATCATATTGGGAGAAACACCATCCATTGTATCAGGATTTCCGGCTTTGCCAATGCCAATTATCTTTCCGTCTTTAATGCCGATATCTGCTTTTACAATTCCCCAATGATCAATAATCATTACACTGGTGATGACAAAATCCAGCACTCCTTCATCACGTTTGGCTCTTGCCGACTGGGCCATACCATCCCGAATAGTTTTACCACCGCCAAACTTGGCCTCATCTCCATAAACAGTATAATCTTTTTCTATTTCAATAAAGAGTTCTGTATCGCCCAGCCTCACTTTATCACCCGTTGTGGGGCCATACATGCCGGCGTATTTGTTTTTATTAATAAGAAAACCCATGGATTGTTATGTTGAATTTTAAGTGTTGAATGTTGAATTGTCACTAGTGAATGATCAATGGTGAATTGTTTTGATTGTCAACTGTTGACTGCTAACTACTCATTTAACTGAGCCGTTCACCTGGTTATTGAAGCCATAAATTATTTTGTTGCCTCCAAACTCAGTAAGCTCTACTTCTTTTTCTTCGCCGGGTTCAAAACGTACAGCTGTTCCTGCTGCAATATTGAGCCGCATACCTTTAGTCTGCTGACGATTAAATTCCAGTTGCTTGTTTACTTCTGCAAAATGATAATGTGAACCTATCTGTACTGGCCTGTCGCCTTTGTTTACCACAATAATCTTTATCGTTCTCCTGCCTTCGTTGGCAACAATATCTCCGTCTTTAATAATGTATTCTCCGGGTATCATAGTGTTTATGTTGAATGATGAATGTTGTTTGTTGAACGAGTTGGCATTTAGCCTTCAGCATTCAACATTTAGCATAATTATCTAATTGGGTCGTGAACAGTAACCAGTTTCGTTCCATCCGGGAAAGTTGCTTCAATCTGGATATCATGAATCATTTCAGCTACTCCTTCCATTACATCGTTCCGGGTTAAAATGGTAGTTCCGTAGTGCATCAATTGTGCTACTGATTGGCCATCCCTGGCCGCTTCCTGCAGGCGGGAGCTGATGAGGGCGATGGATTCAGGGTAATTTAATTTTAATCCACGGGCCTTTCGTTTTTCTGCCAATTCCCCTGCAAGAAAAAGCAATAGTTTTTCTGTTTCTCTGGGTGATAAATGCATTTCAATATTTGATTATCGGTAAAAAATAACAGCAGCAATCGAAGAACCTAAATGTACTTAAAAAAGTTTGTAAACAATGCAATCCTGTTTTGTGCAGAATAGTTACATAATTAATATCTGTGGATCAATTTCATGTTTTACGCCGGACTAACCTTTTGCCAATTGTTTTTTGTTAAATAATCCATTTGCTGAATACAACATTAATTGGATGATCGTATGTGGTAGGCTTTGGGATGAACAAAAGCCCTGATGCCAAGATAGGATAAAGTAACGCCAAGTCCAGATTGTTTACGTCCCGACCATGGAAGCCCGGCACTTACCCTGTCGCAGCAATTCCAATATACTGTACCCGTATTTAGTTGCTTCATCATGGCTTCCGCCCGTTCAAAACTGCTGGAATAGATAGCTGCTGTAAGACCATACTCTGTATCCTGCATGAGTTTAAGCGCTTCGTTATCATCTTTTACTTTTTGAATACCAATTACAGGGCCAAAGGATTCTTCTTTCATAATCTTCATTGCATGATTGACATTTACCAGTACGGTGGGTGAAATAAAATAGCCCCTGCCATTTATTTCCTTTTCACCCAGCAAAAGAGTAGCACCTTTTTCTATGGCGTCTGTAACCTGGTCTTTTAAAAATTCTTTTTGTTCTTTTCTGGCTAATGGGCCTATTTCGGTTGCCGGGTCCATTGGATCGCCAATTTTCATTTTAGCAGCCTGGTCAATATAAGCATTTACAAATGGCTCGTAAATATTTTCATGCACATATATCCGTTCTACTGCACAGCAACTTTGGCCATTATTGTACACAACACCTTCCAGTGCAGCGCCGGCTACCTTTTGAATATCCGTTATGTCATCAGCAACATACAAAGGATCTTTCCCACCCAATTCCAGTTGGCAGGGAACTAATTTAGCAGCCACTTTTTCTGCAATATATTTACCTGTGCGGTAGCTTCCGGTAAAGTAATAACCATTTAAAGGCAGTTGCAGCAGCAATTCTCCTGTATCACCTTTTCCTATTGCCAATTGAAAAACATTTTCCGGTATACCTGCTTTATATAATAATTTTTGGATAGCCATACCGGTTAGTGTGGCATATTCAGATGGCTTATAAAATACAGCATTACCACCAATTAATGCTGGTATAAAAACGTTTACTCCTACCAGGTAAGGATAATTCCAGGCAGAAATGTTAGCAATAATTCCAAGGGGTTCATAACTGATTTTTTCTTTCGTTGCTCCATCGGTGGTTATCCACTCATCTGCGAGCCATTGAGCTGCATTGTCAATAAAAAATTTGATCCTCCCCCTGGCTCCGTTTAATTCGTTATAAGATTGTTGTACAGGTTTTCCCATTTCACGGGTTAGGGTTGCTGCCAGTACATCTTTTTCTTCATCCAGAAGCTGGTGAAATTTTTCAATGCAACTGATTCTTTTTTTCAGGTCGGTCCGGGCCCACTGAGATTGCCCGGTTTGTAATAAACGAAATTTCTTATCAATACTTTCTTTATTGTCTTCCTGTACTTCCAGGATAATATCTTCCGTTGCCGGATTAATAATTTTCATTTTACTGAAATTGATTTTTTTATTTCTTCAATAAACCTGCTTCGGATGGCTTTTGACAGGGGAGATTTTTCCAAACCAAATTTATACATCCTTTCCGGATGCCATTGCACACCAAGTAAAAAAGGTTTTTGACCTGCTTTTTCCCATTCTATGCCTTCAATTAATCCATCATCAGAATAGCAGTTGGCTTTTAATCCCGTGCCCAATTTATCAATGGCCTGGTGATGTGCACTGTTGGCGGCAAATCTTTCACCGTTTAGTATTTCATACAAAATTGTTCCGCTTTCAATATCCACTCCATGCACTTTATCTTTTTGAATATGATTGACGACAGCAGCTTTGTGAATATTGTTTTTTTCCTGCCCCAAATCCTGTACGAGTGTGCCATTATAAAAACAATTAATTAACTGGAGTCCACGGCAAATACCCAGTACCGGCTTATTTGCCTGCTGCGAATATTTGAACAGTGCTATCTCAAATTCATCTCTTTTTTCATAAAATTTTTTGGGTGCATGCGGGTAAACAGTATTCCCGGAATTATAAAATTCAGGGTGGATATCAATACCACCTGATAGCACAAGAGCATCGTATTCTTCTATTTCCTTTGGATCATTTTCCTTTTCATATAATTTTATAACATCAACGCCGCCTTCCGCCAGCCACTCAGTATAGTTTTGGTGTTTTATGTCATCGTCAGTATAAGATAAACCTATTTTCATGTTTTATCCGCTATAATTTTTAATGATCTGTTACTGGCATAAAATGCTTACCAGCTTTCTTTATAAAGCCCGGGCATATAACTGTCTGAAGTCTTCCCTTTGCACAGGCTTAGGATTATTTGGATGGGCAAAATCGGCAAATGCCAGGTCTGCCAATGTATCCAGGTGTTCTTCTTTTACATTAATATCCCTTAATTTATGCGGTATATTGATACTTGAATTCAGATCAAACAGGTAATTCACAACGGCCTCGCCTGTTTCGTCTTTCAGTTCCAGTGCCCTGGCTATGCGGCGAAATTTATCTTCAAACCCTGCAATGTTAAATTGCATCCCGTATGGAATATTAACCGCATTGGCTAACCCATGATGGGTGTCCAGTAACGAAGAGAGCGGATGTGCCAGGGAATGAACAACGCCTAAGCCTTTTTGAAAAGCAATAGCTCCCATCATGGAAGCAACGAGCATTTTACTTCTGGCTGCAAGATCGGGTTGCTTTACTGCGGTTACCAGTGAGTCTTTTATAAGTGAAATTCCTTCTAAAGCAATCCCGTCACACAACGGGTTATAATTTTTTGCCAGGAATGCTTCCATATTATGGGTAAGTGCATCCATACCGGTAGCCGCTGTAATAAAGGGAGGTAGTTCCATTGTAAGCATAGGATCAGCAAAAACAATTTTGGCTAATAGCTTTGGTGAAAACAATATTTTTTTCTGATGCGTTTCGTCATCTGCAATAATAGCACTGCGTCCCACTTCACTACCCGTACCTGAGGTTGTGGGCACGGTTATAAATGGAGGTACTTCATTGGTAACATAAATATCACCACCAATAAGATCATCGTATTTAAAAAGATCCTCCCGGTGGTTAATACGCAGTGCAATAGCTCTCGCCACATCTAATGCTGCACCACCACCAACGCCAATGATACTATCCCGCATGGTTTGATCCCAAACATCCGTTCCTTTATATACATCCGATTTTACAGGGTTTTTATGAATGTCAGAAAAAACTATAACTGAAATACCCTTTTGCCCGAGATCGCTTGTAATTTTTTTAAAGAAGGATAATTGTGCAATTACAGAATCTGTTACAAAAAGTGGTGATTTTAAATTGTTTTGCCTGAGATATTCCGGTAATTCATTAATGGCTCCCGCACCAAAACGAATAATTGTTGGAAAATTAAATTGAACAACTTTATCAAACATCATGCGTACAGGTTGATTTTTTATTTGTAATTGATCGGCCGATTTATATAATTTCAAAATAACGCTTCAATTCCCAATCCGTCACCACTTTTAAATATTGCCGCCATTCCCATTCACGGGTACCGGTAAAATGCTCTACAAAAATTTCACCAAACAATTCTTTTGCTAGGGATGATGATTTCATAGCCTGGGTGGCTTCCCACAAATTGCGGGGTAACACCCCGTTTTTTA
>RXJG01000003.1:3542-208151 GCA_003963365.1 Sphingobacteriales bacterium | reverse complement strand
GGCTGCCATGGCAAGGTAAGGATTGGCGTCAGATCCTACCACTCTTGTTTCTAATCTTGTTGAATGGTTGCTTCCCGGTAAAGCCCTCAGTGCAGTAGTGCGGTTATCAATGCCCCAGGTAATAGTAGTAGGCGCCCATGCTCCTTCAACCAATCGTTTATAGCTATTAATAGTAGGTGCGTACATGGGCAATATATGTGGCAGGCAATATAACTGACCGGCGATATAACTTTCCATTATGGCGCTAATACCAGTTTTACTCTTCTTGTCGTAAAATAAATTTTCTTTTTCATTAGCTGACCAGAGACTCTGGTGCACATGACCACTACAGCCCGGCAACGATTCGTTCCACTTAGCCATAAAAGACGCAATAAGACCATGCCGGTGGGCAATTTCTTTGGTACCCGATTTAAATAAAACAGCCCGGTCAGCTGCTTCTACTATTTCTGAATATAAAATAGCTGCTTCATATACACCCGGACCTGTTTCGGTATGGATACCCTCGATGGGAACTCTGAATTTTTTTAAAAGATCAAACAGGTCGTTAAAATAGGCTCCATTTTGTGAGGCACGGAACAGGGAATAACCAAACATTCCCGGCGTCATAGCCTGCAGGTTGCGAAAATTATTTTTATACAGTTCATCCCGGTTATCAATAAAATTAAACCATTCAAATTCCTGGGAGAAATAAGGTATATATCCCGCTTTGGTTGCCTGTTCTTTTATTTTTTTCAACAATGACCTTGGGCATACTTCCAATAAACCGCTTTGTTTACTGCTGAAATCGGCCAGGAAGAAAGGGATATCATTTTCCCAGGGAATGTAACGCAATGTTTGTATATCAATGGTTGCCTGCCCATCAGGGTAGCCGCTGTGCCATCCGGTAACAGAAGCGTTGTCGTAAGCAGTATCGGCTGCATCCCAGCCAAATACTACATTGCAAAATCCTAAACCTTTTTCGGCAATAGAAGTAAACTTGTCAAAGCCAATCATTTTGCCCCTGAGTATGCCATCTATATCGGTTATGGCCAATTTTACTTTCTCGGTTTTGTTAGCGGAAAGCTTATCGATTATCTTTTTAATATCAATGGGGGATGTCATAATTTATTTTTTACTGTATAGTAAAACCAAATATAGGAGAGAAGCAATATACTAAAATATACTGCTGCCAGTTTTATATTCAGGGTTACCATGGCTATTAATGAAACGACTGCAATCAGGAGTGCCATTACAGGGAAATAAGGATAAAATGGTACTTTAAAAGGTCTTGGCATTGCCGGTTCTTTTTTTCTCAGTGTTATTACGCTTACCATGGAAATTATATAAAGCGTTAAAGCGCCAAAAACAGCGAGGATAATTATTTCTCCGGTTTTACCGGTGAGTAAGGCTATGATCCCAAGCAGCATATTTACTATTAGTGCATTGGATGGTGTTTTAAACCGGTGATGTATTTTGCCCAATTTTTCGGGAATATATTTTACTCTTCCAAATTCAAATGTGGCTCTTCCCGCTGCTAAAACAATTCCATGAAAAGAAGCTACCAATCCCATTAACCCGATGGTGATGAGTAAATGATAAACCCATCCACTATTACCTGTTATTTGTGCCATTGCCAACGGTAGTGGCGAATCGGATGCTGCAGCACCCGGTGATGTATAAACTATTTTTTCCCATCCCCCAACACCAATAGCCGAAATAAAAGTAAGTATACACAATATGATGAGAGTGATTAGTGCAGAGCCAAACCCTTTTAAAATATTTTTTTGCGGATTAATTGTTTCTTCTGCAGTATTAGCAACACCTTCAATACCGAGGAAAAACCAGATGGCAAAAGGGGTGGCAGCCCATATTCCATTCCACCCGTTGGGGAAAGCATGTAAGGTGAAATTTTTTATTTCAAAATATGGCAGGGTAACCCCGGCAAAAATTAATAGTTCAAAAACTGCCAGTAATGTAATAATCAGTTCAAAAGTAGCAGCCGCTTTTACACCGGCTATATTGAGACCTGTGAAGATGATATACGCAATGATGGCAATCATGGTAACAGGTAAACCGGGAAAAAAAATATGAAAATAAGCTCCTATGGCTGCGGCAATGGCCGGTGGTGCAAAAACAAATTCAATTATTTGTGCCATACCGGCTATAAAGCCCCAATGTTTACCCAGTGCACGGTTAGCATAATCTAACACACCACCTGCTTTAGGTATAGCACAGGCCAGTTCAGTATAAGAGAAAGTAAAAGTGACATATAAAATAATAATAAAGAAAGTAGCAACTGCCAATCCATAAGTACCTCCTGCTTCGAGGCCAAGGTTCCATCCGAAATACATACCGGAAATAACATAACCAACGCCCATTCCCCAAAGCATAAGAGGACCAAGACTGCGGGAGAGTTGAACTGGAGAAGTAGAGCCGGGTGTTTGCTTTGACATGGCAAAGTTTGCTATTAAAGATAATGGTTCTGCCTGATAAGTTAACCGTTGTGGTTTAAACCAGTTGAAAGATTTTGTAATGCAGAATTTTTCGGATACCAAAAAGTGCCATGCAGTCCAATGGTGAGCTGTTTTACACAAATAAATCAAAACTATTCTTTTGGTATTATCCTAACATCTGTATGCATCTGCAACAAAAACTTGCGCATATTTATACAACTATTACCTTTGATGCCGTTTTATTAAAAAGTAACCCTTTACACTCACGTCGTGGGCAAAGATATCAACAAGGCCACCGCAGCCGGTCTTTTAATCGCTCTGGGAATTATTTACGGAGACATCGGAACATCTCCCCTGTACGTAATGAACGCCATTGTTAACGGTAAGCGGATTGACGAACTGCTTATTCTCGGCAGCCTTAGTTGTATATTCTGGACACTTACACTACAAACTACCATTAAATATGTTTTGCTTACACTAAAAGCGGATAACCGTGGTGAAGGTGGCATATTTGCATTATATACTTTAGTAAAGCGTCGCCGTAAATGGTTAGTAAAAGCAGCTATGTTAGGCGGGGCAGCTTTGCTGGCCGATGGTATGATCACTCCGCCTATCTCTGTAACCTCTGCAGTGGAAGGTTTAAAGGTGATGCCATACTTTAAAACACATGTACTTAGTCAGGAGACGATTGTTATAATAGTAATTGCCATATTGGTATTATTGTTCCTGTTGCAACAATTTGGTACGGCCAGCATTGGTAAACTATTTGGTCCTATTATGGGTATTTGGTTTTTAATGCTGGCGGTAATGGGCTTAATAAATATACCTCTCCATTGGGGTGTGTTAAAAGCATTATCTCCACATTATGCTATAGAATTGCTGGTTAAATATCCACAGGGATTTTGGTTATTAGGGGCCGTGTTCCTTTGTACCACCGGTGCAGAAGCATTGTATAGTGATTTGGGTCATTGTGGAAGAGGAAATATCCGCATCAGCTGGATTTTTGTAAAAGCCTGTTTAATATTAACCTACCTGGGCCAGGGTGCCTGGTTAATGCAACACAACGGAACAATGTTTGCCACCGATGAATTGCTGGGCACCGCTTCTTTTGCGGCACATCATCCCGATGCCGTGTTACTGGAGAGTGTGTTTTATAGTATCATGCCTCCCTGGTTCCTGGTAATTGGTATTGTGATAGCCACATTGGCTGCTATTATTGCGAGCCAGGCATTGATCAGTGGTTCATTTACATTGGTGGCAGAAGCAATGCGACTAAACTTATGGCCAAGGTTAAAAATAAATTATCCAACAGAAGAACGTGGCCAGTTATTTATTCCGGCCATCAACTTATTATTATTCTTTGGCTGTACGGGTATTGTTTTATACTTCCGGTCTTCAGGTAATATGGAAGCGGCTTATGGTTTGGCCATCACTTTGTGTATGATGGCCACTACGATATTGTTTGCCAACTACCTCGTACTGCACCGGGTGAAAGAATTTTTGATTTATGTGTTTTTGATAGTTTATTCAACCATTGAAATTTCTTTCTTAATTGCCAACCTCCGCAAGTTTACTCATGGTGGTTATGTTACTTTACTGGTAGGTGGTGGGTTGTTCCTGGTGATGTATGTGTGGTACCGCAGCCGTAAAATCAAGAACCGTTACGTGGAATTTGTACGGCTGGAACATTATCTGTCTATGTTGCAGGAGCTCAGTAATGATATGACGGTAAATAAATACAGTACTCACCTTGTTTATCTTACCAGTGCCAACAATCCAAAAGAAATTGAACATAAAATCATTTATTCAATATTAAACCGTAAGCCTAAACGGGCGGATATATACTGGTTTGTACATGTGGATACTTTGGACGATCCATATACATCAGAATATGAAGTGGAAACTATTATTCCCAATGAAGTGATACGGGTGGAGTTCCGCTTAGGCTTCCGTATTCAGCCAAGAATTAATTTAATGTTCCGAAAAGTGGTGGAAGAAATGGTGCAAAACAAAGAAGTGAATATTACCAGCCGTTACGAAAGTTTACAGCGAAATAATGTAGTGGGTGATTTTCAGTTTGTGGTGCTGGAAAAATATTTAAGCCAGGATAATGAATTGCCCTTCTGGGAAAGAGTTATCATGCGTATATATTTCTTACTCAAAAAGTGGAGCCTGAGTGAAGAAAGAGGTTTTGGTCTTGACCAGAGCAATGTACTTACTGAGAAATTTCCGCTGGTAGTGGCACCGGTTACCTCAATTAAGTTGCGAAGAATTTACCTCGAAGAAGATGAATAATATTTCATCTTTTAAAGATAAAGGTTTAGTGCCGGGGTAAAATCATGTCTTTATTGCTGAAGAATTTGTATGTTGTACCTGTCTGTAACAAGAAATTATTAACCAGCAGTCCATCATGCATCAAATCAGTCCTGCCGAACTACACCAAAAACTTTCTGATAAGGAAGATATATTGCTTATTGACGTACGTGAACCCGAAGAGCACCAGGCATTTAATATCGGCGGCCGTTTAATTCCTTTGCCGGAAATTATGAGCTATGCCAATGAAATTCCCAAAGACAAACCAGTTGTATTGTATTGTAAAATGGGTATTCGTAGCAGAATCGCCATTCAGCGTTTATCAGATAAATATGGTTTCATTAATCTTATCAATTTGACTGGTGGTATGGAGGCGTATAAGAAAGCTTTTAATGGTTAGTAGTTTGTGTTATGATTTGTTGTTAATTCATTAATTTCATCTGTCAACTGTGAACTGCCAACTGTCAACTTTTTTTATTGCCAACATTTATCCTTTATATCATCGCTGCTATTATTGTACTGTCTGTAATTGCCTATTTTATACAGGAGAGATTTATTTTTAAACCGGAGAAGCTGAAGCAGGATTTTTCGTTTAAATATGATGCACCCTTTGAAGAATATTTTTTTGATGTGGAGCCCGGTGTACGCATTAACGGAATTCATTTTTACCGGGAGAATGCAAAAGGGTTGATTCTTTATTTTCATGGCAATACCCGCAGCATAAAAGGCTGGGCAAAATATGCAAAGGATTTTTACCGCTATAATTATGATGTGGTGTTGGTAGATTATCGTGGCTTTGGAAAAAGTACCGGTAAACGTACTGAGCAAAAACTGTTGAGCGATATGCAGTTTGTGTATAACGAATTATTAAAAAAATACCCGGAAAGTCATTTGATAGTATATGGCAGAAGCATTGGCAGTGGTTTCGCCACAAAACTGGCTGCCGATAACCATCCCAGGTATTTAATATTAGATGCACCGTATTTTAGTTTTGAAAAAGTGGTGGAACGTTTTTTACCCATCCTGCCTGTGAAAATTGTTTTGCGCTATCATTTAAGAACTGACCAGTGGATACAGAAAGTAACCTGTCCTGTTTACATCATTCATGGAACAAAGGATTGGCTGATACCCATTAAGCATAGTGAGAAATTACAGCGATTCAATCCAAGAACTATCACTTTAATACGTATTGAAGGCGGCGGTCACAATAATCTTCCATCTTTCCCTGAATATCATAATTTCATTCGTGATATATTGAAATACGACTGATGAAGAAACGAATTATTAAATGGATAAAAATATTGCTGCTGATTTATATAATAACCGGTATTGGTTTTTATTTACTGCAGGATATGATTTTGTTTCACCCGGTTTCTTTAAAACCCGGTTATAAATATAATTTCAAACAACCACACAGGGATATCAATATGAAACTGGACAGTGTTTCCAATTTAAATGTGATAGAATTTACAACAGGAGACAGTGCAAGGGGAGTGGTGTTATATTTCCACGGTAATAAGAAGAATATTGGATGGTACGCAAAGTATGCTGATAACTTCACCAAACAGGGGTATGAAGTATGGATGATTGATTATCCCGGGTACGGAAAAAGTACCGGACGTTTTACTGAAGAAGATTTATATCGTTATGCAGAGGCTTTATATCAAATGGCCCGAACGGGATTTGCGAGTGACAGCATTATTATTTATGGAAAAAGTATGGGAACCGGAATTGCTGCTGAGCTGGCCTCTACTCACTTGTGTAAACAGCTGATACTTGAAACACCTTACTATAGTTTTACTGAGTTGGGTAAGCATTACTTGCCAATATATCCTGTAGAGAAGATGTTGCATTACAAAATGCCAACGTATCATTTCCTGGCAGATATAAAAGTGCCTGTAACTATTTTTCACGGAACAAATGATTGGATTATTCCATACAGCAATGCTATTAAACTTAAACCGATACTTAAATCAACAGATGAATTTATAACGATTGACGGGGGAAGTCATAATGATTTAAACAATTATCCGTTGTTTCATCAAAAGCTGGATAGTTTATTAAAGTAGTTATTCTTCTAAGATCACTTTATTTTTTCCTGCTTTCAATTTATATCCAACCCCCACTTTCAATGCATAATTTTCTTTACCATGGCTAACAGGAAAATTAAAGCAGACAGGATATTTATATTCAGCCAGGATTTCTTTAATGATCACATCAATTGTCTTTCCGAAAGGTCGTTCCGTATCTTTTGATTCCGTAAATCCTCCAACGATCAATCCTGCCAGTTTATCTAATTTGCCGCTGCGTTTTAATTGATACAACATGCGGTCAACATTGTAGATATATTCACCCACATCTTCAATAAACAATATTTTACCTTTAGTTTTTATATCAGACGAAGTGCCTACACAATGAGCCAGTAAGGCCAGGTTACCACCCACTAATTCGCCAATGGCTTCCCCCTTCTTATTAAATTCATGTGCAGCACATTCATATTTTATCTTCTTCCCTTCTAACGCATTCTTTAACGATAATACATATTCACCTTCCGCCCCACCATCATTAAAAGCCCCGGCCATGGGAGCATGCAGGGTAGCAATTTTATAATTGGAGTGAATATGTGAATGTAAAATAGTGATATCACTAAAGCCAATAAGCCATTTTGGTTTTTCTTTGAATTTTTTAAAATCAATCTTTTCAATAATTCTTCCCATGCCATAGCCACCACGTCCACATAAGATGGTTTTGATGTTATCATCATTGAGCATCAATTGAAATTCTTTTAGCCGTTCCCCGTCTGTTCCGCTAAAATAATTATCAGAGTTACTGCCAACAGTATTCCCCACCACTACATTGTAACCCCAGCTTTGTAAAGTTTCAATACAAACCTGCACTCTTTCTCTTGTCATAAATCCAGCCGGGCAAGTAATGCCAATAGTGTCGCCTTTTTGCAGGTAAGGGGGCATCTTAGTTAATTTTCCACTCATGATTTAAAATATCAGCAATTTATTAAATCTTCAGCTTTGAAATACTGAAACAGCTAATTAAGTTACATTTATGTAAATTCTAAATCTATTTGATTATGACCTTTCGTATTATACAGGCAACAGTTGCAATCATTTGTTTTGTTGGATGGATAATTTGGCAACTGGTTTATAAGAAAAAAGCTTTTGAAGAAATTAAAAAAGATGTTTTCGCAATTTTATTTTTCGCAGCAGTATGGTTTGGTATCTATTACTGGCTGATAAGTTAGGCTTGGTCGCAAAATACATCCATTTCGTCGCAGCATTTGCCCATACCATTATGTAGCTTGTAAATACTTGCTAACTTGCCGCCATGAGTTTAAAATGGTATAATAAAAAGTGGGTAACAGTAGTGCTGCACATTGCTGCATGGACACTGTTGTTTTCTTTGCCATTTATTCTCCGGCCTAATTATGGTGATAATTCACATAAGCAAAAAGAAGATATTGGAGGTATTATCGGGTATTTAGTTAATGATGCTATATACGTTAGCTTCTTTTATTTTAATGCACTCTTCCTGATACCTGCTTTTATTTATAAACGAAAATATAACCAATACAGTGTAATTGTGGTTGTTTGTTTTGCAGCCGTCTTATTGGTGACAGGTTTTATTTTCTTTTCAGTTTTAGCACAACCCCGGTTTAATATCCGGGGACATTTTTTATTCAACTTTTTTTTCTTCCTGTTTTTTCTTGCCGGAAGCACCGCTTATCGCATGATAAAAGACAGAACCCGTGCTGACAGGGTAGCAAGAGAAAAGGAAAATGAAAATTTAAAAACGGAATTGTCTTTACTTCGTTCACAGGCCAGCCCCCATTTTATGTTCAATGTGCTGAATAATATGGTGGCATTGGCAAGAAAAAAATCTGATTTGCTGGAACCTTCGTTGTTGAAGTTTTCCTCTCTCATGCGTTATATGCTGTATGAAACAGATGAAGATAAAGTGCAGTTGGAAAAGGAAATAGAATATTTGCAGAGTTATATTGATCTGCAGCAATTACGCTTTGGTAAAAATGTGACGATAGCGGTGAACATGCAAACCAATGACGGCAATTATGAAATAGAGCCCATGCTATTAATCCCGTTTGTAGAAAACGCTTTTAAACATGGAACGGGTATGATTGAGGATGCCCACATAGAAATTGATCTTAAAGCGGAAAAAGGAGTTTTAATATTTGTAGTTAAGAACAAGTATAATCCTGCTTCTATTGAAATAAAAGATAAAACATCCGGCATTGGTTTGAACAATGTAAGAAGGAGACTGAACCTGCTGTATGGGGATAAACAAAAATTACAGATAACAGAAAAAGATAACTGGTTTACTGTTTCATTGAATTTAAATTTGCATTAATGCTGAAATGTATTGCTGTTGATGATGAGCCACTGGCACTGGAACTGCTGGAAGATAATATCAGCAAGGTTCCTTATTTGCAGCTGGTTGCCAAATGCAGTAATGCAATGGAAGCAATGAAATTATTGCAGCAGCAATCTGTTGATCTTATTTTTTTGGATATTCAAATGCCGGGCTTAACGGGTTTACAATTCATCCAGAGCTTAAGTGTGAAGCCGATGATTATTTTGATTACAGCGTATGAAAAATTTGCATTAGAGGGATTTAACCTGGATGTGGTGGATTATTTAGTGAAGCCAGTTTCGCTGGAGCGTTTTGTAAAAGCCTGCAACAAAGCCAACGATCTTTTCCTGCTGAAGAATAAACCGGCATCCGGAACAGAAACTCCGCCTGATTATTTTTTTGTGAATGTAGAGTACAGCCTGGTGAAAGTAAATTTCAGTGATATAACTTTTATTGAAGGATTGAAAGATTATGTAAAGATCCATCTTGCCAATTCCAACAAACCCATCATTACCCGTATTAGTATGAAATCACTGGAGGAACAACTTCCACCAGCAAAGTTTCTTCGAATTCATAAATCATATATAGTATCCATCAGCCACATCAATGCTGTTAGAAAAAGTTCCGTATTTATAGGAGACATGGAACTACCCATAAGCGACAACTACCGGGATGCCATGTCTATTATAACCGGGAAAAGCGGAATTTAACAAAAGATTTCAATGGTACAACATTGTTTATCGCATTTCTTCACTATTTTTGTGGACTATTTGACAAAAATCAAATCAACAAAACTAAAACAACAAGAATTTTATTTTCTAAAACCAAACAAGAGTATGAAAAAGAACATTATTTATTCAATCCTCGCCGCAGGTGTTTTGTTTATACTGGCTTCCGCCTTCAAAACACGTACAGTTGCTAATAATGAAACAACTAAGGCCGTGGCTAAATTACCAGCCGGTAAATGGTCGCTTGACAAAGCTCACTCTAATGTGAAATTCACTATTACCCACCTGGTAGTATCAGAAGTGGAAGGAACTTTTAAACTATTTGATGGCAGCATGGAAAATACCAAAAATGATTTTTCTGATGCTAAAATTTCTTTCACAGTTGATGTAAACTCTATCAATACAGATAATGATTACCGTGACAAGCATTTAAAATCAGATGATTTCTTTAATGCTGAGAAATACCCTTCTATGAAATTTGAAAGCACTTCCTTTACACCACAAGGCGGTAATAAATATAAACTGGCAGGTAACTTAACCATTCGTGATGTAACCAAACCGGTGGTTTTTGATGTTACTTATGGTGGTACTGTTACTGCGATGGGTGGCGAAAGAGTTGGTTTTAAAGCAAAAACTACTATCAATCGTTTTGATTATAATTTAAAATGGGATAAAGCAACTGAAGCTGGCGGATTAGTAGTAAGTAAAGAAGTTGAAATTACTGTAAATGTTGAATTGAAAAAAGGTTAGTCTATATAAGTGTTAATGTGAGCCGGTATTTAACCAATACCGGCTTTTTTATTTGGGCAATTTGGTCGCAATTATTCCTGCTTTGGTCTACGGAATCATAATAGTTCAGTTCATTCACCTAATTTTGAGCCTCATTATTTTTTAATCACTCTAATGCATACAAAATGAAATTTCTGACATCTTTTTTAGCAGCTGTTCTTTTTACAGTTGCTGTTAGTGCACAAACCGTTGATGAAATCATTGGTAAACATATTGATGCTATTGGCGGTAAAGACAAGATTGCACAATTAAAATCTGTTTCGCAGGAAAGCACCACTGAAATTATGGGTAACTCCACTACCGTAAAAGAAATATTGGTAATAGGGCAGGGATATAAAACTGAAACGGAATTCAATGGTTCAAAAATTATCAGCTGTTTAACGGACAAGGGCGGCTGGATGATCAATCCAATGGCGGGTGGAGCTAATGCACAGGCTATGCCCGATGAAGCATACCAGAATAGTAAATCTGTTATTTATTTTGAAGGAGGTCTTACCGATTATGCTGCAAAAGGATTAAAAGCCGAATTGCAGGGAACAGAAGAAGGAAGTTATAAGATTAAAATAAGCGGCGGCGTAGAAGTGTTTTACTTTATTGATACCAAATCATTCAACCTGGTAAAAGTAATTGCCAAGGGTGAAATGATGGGTCAGCAAATTGATATCACCACTACATTTTCAGACTTTAAGAAAACAGATTTAGGTGTGGTGCTTCCTTATACCAAAGACATTAATATGGGAATGTTTCAAATGACGCAGAAAACAAGTAAACTGGAAGTGAATAAGGACATTGATCCAAAAACTTTTGAGATGCCAAAATAATTTACACTTGTAAGTTTTATATAAAGGGTGCCATTGGCACCCTTTTTTTTGCCACTTATAAAGCGGAAAAATATTCGTCGCAACATTTGGGGTAATTGTCTCATTTGCCAATAAAGAGGCTTTGTGCTGATATAGTTTTGTGCTGCATTTAAAAATGACGTTTATGAAAAAGATATTATTGACCATCGCTTTTTTTACCGCTGTTCTCAGTTTGTCTGCACAATTTCCCGGGGCTGCCGGAAAGCAGGGTGGACAGGTTTCCAATATGGGCCATGTATATGGAAAAATTACTGATACCAGCGGAGCTGCTATTAATGCTGCTTCAGTTATGTTGTTGCAGAGTAAATATGATACAGCAACTAAAAAAAGAAAGGAAGTATTACTGAAAGGAATCGTAACTAAAGCCAATGGTGAATTTAGTTTTTCAGAGTTACCTATTATGGGTCAGCTGAAATTAAAGATCAGTGCAACTGGTTTTAAAGCAATAGAACAAACAGTATCTTTTCAAATGAAGATGGATGCAAGTGGCCCCAAGCCATCGGGTAATGATCCGGCACAGGCGATGGCAGCGTTCAGTAATATGCTGAATGCTTTTGATAAAGACCTGGGCAATATCAAACTTGTTACCGATGCAAAAGAGTTATCTGCTGTTACAGTGGTTTCATCAAAACCATTGATGAGGATGGATATTGATAAAAAAGTTTTTAATGTAGATAAGAATATTGTGAGTGCCGGTGGTACAGCGGTAGATGTGATGCGTAACGTTCCATCTGTACAGGTAGATATTGATGGAAATGTGAAGTTGAGAAATGCTTCTCCTCAAATTTATATTGAAGGAAGACCCACTACTTTATCATTAGATCAAATTCCTGCTGATGCTATTGAAAGTGTAGAAGTAATTACCAATCCTTCTGCCAAATATGATGCTTCGGGTGGTAATGCCGGGATATTGAATATCATTTTAAAGAAAAACCGTAAAGCTGGTTATAATGGTAATCTCCGTGCTGGTATTGATAAACGTGGTGCAATGAATGGTGGTGGTGATTTTAATGTTCGCCAGGGTAAGATCAATTTTTCTGCCAGTGCAATGATCAATCAAAACAAATCAAGAGTAACCGGTACAACAGACCGCTTGAATTTGTTTGATAATCCGCAAACAACCGTTTCTCAAAACAACAATAACAAAACTTCCGGTGGATTTATGTTTGGCAGAATAGGATTGGATTATTTTGCCACTAACAGAACAACTTTCTCCATCGCCGGAATTAAAGTGCATGGTGAATTCAAACCTAATGAAACAATCTCAACACTTACCGATAGTTTGTTGAATAACGGCAAAACAAGCAGCTACAGTGAACGTTTTTCAAGTGGCAAAAGAGAATTTAACGCTCATGGTCTGCAATTAGGAATGAAACATTTATTCCCCAAACAAGGCGAAGAATTAACAGCGGATATGAACTTTTTCTCCGGTAAAAACGGTGGTGATAATACTTATATCACCAACTACTATACAGCACAAAACGGAACTAAGTCAGGAGATTATCAGCAGCATTTGATCAGCAGTGGTGCTAACCAGTTTCTTACTGCTCAAACAGATTATGTAAAACCATTTAAGAATATAAAACTGGAAACAGGATTAAGAATGCAGTTACGCAAAACAAGTAATATTAATGATAACTATATTTTTAACCCTTCCAGTAACCAGTTTGAATTGATTCCATCTGCTACCAGCAATTATAAAAACACTGATAACGTGTATGCGGCTTATGTTTCATTAAGTGGCAGTAAAAAAGATTTTGGTTACAAGATTGGTGTAAGAGCAGAAAGTTCAGAATATAATGGAACATTACTTACCAATAACAGTAAATTTAATAATAAATACCCGGTGAGTTTATTTCCATCTTTATTCTTAAGTCAAAAGCTGAAAAATAAACAGGAACTGCAATTCAGTGTAACAAGAAGGATCAACCGGCCTAACTTCTTCCAGTTAATTCCTTTTGTTGATTATACAGATGCGTTAAATATCACAAAAGGTAATCCAGGCCTGAAGCCTGAATTCACCCAGTCGTTTGAGTTTTCTTATGCTAAAACATTTAAAAAGAATAACACATTACTTAGTTCAGTTTATTACAAAAGAACAACGGATCTTATCACCCGTTACCAGGATAAAGGAACAAACCCAGTAACCGGTGCCGATGTACTCATCAACACTTTTGTAAATGCTAACTCCAGCCAGGCTTATGGTGCAGAAGTTACTTCTGTAAATTATTTAACTAAATGGTGGGATATCAGTACTAACCTCAATCTATATAACTCAAAGATTAACGCAACTAATTTAAAGAACACGGCTAATGATGGCATGTGGAGTTGGTTTGGTAAGTTCAACAGTAATTTCAAATTACCGGCTAAATTCAGTATGCAGCTATCTGCTACTTACCAGTCAAAAACCAATTTACCGGTAAATGATAACAGCGGTGGTATGGGTGGCCCTCCAATGAGTATGTCGCAAAGTGCAGCACAAGGTTATATCAAACCTATTTACGGAGTGGATATTGCTTTCAAAAAATCATTCCTGAAGAATGATGCGGCTTCTGTTACTTTAAGCTTTAGCGACATCTTCAAAACAAGAAAGAGTGTGCAGTATTCTTACAGCGATTATTTTGTTCAGACTTACAGTCGTCTTCGTGATCCGCAGATGATTCGTTTGAACTTTGCTTATCGCTTTGGTAAAATGGATATATCATTATTCAAACGGAAAAATAATAACGCAGGAGGAATGTCAGGCGCTACGGAAGGAATGCAGCAATAAGAAAGGCACACAGGCACTAAGGCACAAAGACAATATATATTTAAATTGCTTTGTGCCTCGTTGCTTTCATACTGATAAAACGAAAGATTTTCTTTAAATTTCTATTCTTAAAAATTGCTTGTGGAAGACTTAGAAAAAGCTATTAGCCGTATATCGCTTCTCTCCCCGAAAACAATGAAGGTTTACCTCAGTGCGTGGCAGCATTGGTCTGTTCCTAAAAATTATTACCTGCTTCGTGAAAAAGAGGTATCAGATTATATTTATTTCGTTCAAAAAGGAGTGACCCGTATTTACTATTACAAAAACGAAAAAGAAATTACCGAGTGGATTGCCTTCGACAACCAGTTTTTTCTTTCCATCACCAGTTTTTTTAACCGGATTCCCAGTCATTTAAGGATTCATACATTAGAACCTTCAGAAGTATATGGTATCCATTATAATGATTTTATGCGGTTGGCAGATGAATATCATGAAATAGAAAGATTATTACGCAAAATGGTAACCGGCTCCCTTATTCTTTCACAAATAAGAATGGATTCAATACAGTTTGAAACTGCCCAGCAACGCTATGAACGTCTTTTACAAACCTCGCCACAAATTATACAGCGGGTGCCGCTTTCTTACATTGCTTCATTTCTCGGTGTTACATTGGAAACACTCAGCCGCATCCGCTCAGCCAAATAATGCTCAATCATTAGCAAGAATCAATAGTTTATTTGATAATTATCAAATGAGTAAGGCATGTTCTTAAAGAACTTTATAACCTAAAATTCGATTGCATCATGAAATGGTTTCTCTCCATGCTGTTCTTCGCAGCACCCGCATCAGTAATTGTTGCACAATCTTCCAAAGCAAAAGAGCTCGTAAGTAAAATGACCCTTGAGGAAAAAGTGAATTTGGTAGTGGGCATGGGTATGAATATTCCAGGTTTATCTCAAAATACTGGCCCTGTTATTGGACAAACAATGGATAAAGTTCCCGGTGCTGCCGGTACTACTTACGCCATTGGGCGTTTAGGATTGCCTAATACTGTTGTAGCAGATGGTCCTGCCGGTTTGCGTATTGAACCAAAGCGTAAAGATGATAACAATACATACTATGCTACTGCATGGCCGGTAGCAACATTGCTGGCTTCATCATGGGATACTAAACTTGTTGAAGAAGTGGGTAAAGCAATGGGTAATGAAGTAAAAGAATATGGAGTAGATGTATTACTCGGCCCTGGTATGAACATTCACCGTAATCCATTGGGTGGAAGAAACTTTGAATATTATTCAGAAGATCCATTAGTAACGGGAAAGATGGCGGCGGCTATGGTTAACGGTATTCAGTCAAATGGTGTGGGTGTTTCTATCAAACACTTTGCTGCCAATAACCAGGAGAAAAACCGTAACACAGTAAATGCCATTATTAGCGAAAGAGCATTAAGAGAAATTTATCTTAAAGGATTCCAGATCGCAGTTAAAGAATCAAATCCATGGACGGTGATGAGTTCTTATAACTTATTGAATGGAACCTATACTTCAGAAAATCATGATCTCTTAACCACTGTATTGAGAAAAGAATGGGGTTTTAAAGGAATAGTAATGACAGACTGGTTTGGTGGTAAAGATGCTGTGGCTCAAATGAAAGCCGGTAACGACTTACTGATGCCAGGTACTCCCAATCAAAAGAAAGCAATTACTGAAGCTATCAATAATGGCTCATTAGATATTAAAGTATTGGATGAAAATGCAGCAAGATTGGTTGATTATGTTTTAGGATCACAGGCGATTAAGAAATATGCTTTCAGTAACAAACCTGATTTGAAAGCTCATGCTGTTATTGCAAGAAAAGCTGCAGCAGATGGAATGGTATTGCTGAAGAATAACAGCAGTACATTGCCCCTCGCTCCTCAATCAATTGCAGTGTTTGGCAATACCTCTTACGATTTTATTTCCGGAGGAACAGGTAGTGGTGATGTAAATGAAGAATACACTATTTCCTTATTACAGGGATTACTAAATGCTAACTATAAAGTGGATGAGGATTTAAAAAACGCTTACGAAAAACATCTTGGCGATTATAAAGCAAAGCATCCAAAAGGAAACATGTTCCAGGAATTTATGAACCCAACTCCCCCTGCACCAGAGTTAACAGTTGATGAAGCTAACATTTCTAAAATAGCAAATGATGATGCAGTTGCATTGATCACAATCGGAAGAAACGCAGGCGAAGGCGCTGACAGAAAAGTAGAAAATGATTTTAACCTTAAAGCAGAAGAAGTGAGTTTGATTGATGCTGTTAGTAATGCTTTTCATGCTAAAGGAAAAAAAGTAGTGGTGATAATTAACGCCGGCGGTGTAATTGAAGTAGCCAGTTGGAGAGATAAAGTAGATGCCATCTTATTATCCTGGCAGCCGGGTTTGGAAGCAGGTAATGCGGTGGCGGATGTATTAAGTGGTAAAGTAAATCCTTCCGGTAAATTAGCGTCTACCTTCCCGGTTAAATATCAGGATGAAGTGTCTGCTAAAAATTTCCCGGGAAAAGAATTTCCTGAAAAAGCTACTTCAGGTATGTTTGGTATGAAAGCCATTCCCGGAGAAGTTACTTATGAAGAAGGTATATATGTTGGGTATAGGTATTACAATACGTTTAATGTAAAACCGGCATATGAATTTGGTTACGGACTTTCATACACAACTTTCAAATACAGTGGGCTCAGTCTTGTTTCAAAAACTGTTGATAAATCAATTACAGCTAAAATAACAATTACAAATACAGGTAAAGTAGCTGGTAAAGAAGTGGTGCAATTATATGTCACTGCTCCTGCCGGAAAATTGGATAAGCCTTCCGAAGAATTGAAAGCTTTTGCAAAAACCAGTTTATTAAAGCCGGGTCAGTCTGAAACAATCACATTTGTATTAACACCTGCTGATCTTGCGTCCTTTAACACAGAAACCACTTCCTGGTTAGCAGATGCAGGGGCTTATACTATTAAAGTTGGAGCATCCTCAACTGACATACGGCAAACTGCTGGTTTTGTTTTAGGAAATGATATCGTAACAGAAAAGTGTAACAAAGTACTGGTACCACAGGTAACTATTAACGAGTTAAAAAAATAATTTTATAAATAGTAAATGATAGCCCTTGCAAAAGCGGGGGCTTTTTTACCTTCGATAATAATTTTTTAAAACGATAATGGCTATATGAAAAAATTAATTTGTTATTTTTTACTCAGTTTATTGTTTACATCCAATCTTTTTGCTCAACAGAATGAGTTACCTGCTCCTAAGGTAAAAGTAGAGAATGGCGTTTTAGAAGGAGTTGATGAATCTGGAGTTTATACATTTAAAGGCATTCCTTATGCAGCACCACCGGTTGGCGAACTTCGATGGAGAGAACCACAACCGGTCAAAAACTGGGAAGGTGTACGCAAAGCTGATAAGTTTGGTAACAAGGCTATGCAATTACCCATATTTGGGGACATGAATTTTCGTTCCGGTGGTACAAGTGAAGATTGTTTGTATTTGAACGTATGGACACCATCCAATACAGGTAAAGAAAAATTGCCGGTATTGGTTTACTACTACGGCGGTGGTTTTATGGCAGGTGATGGTTCAGAGCCACGATATGATGGTGAGAGTATGGCCCGCAGAGGAATTGTAACGGTAACCGTTAATTACCGCTTAGGTGTGTTTGGTTTATTATCTCATCCCGAATTGACAAAAGAATCACCACATCATGCATCCGGTAATTATGGCCTGATGGATCAGAGTGCTGCTTTGCAGTGGGTGCAAAAAAATATAGCAGCTTTTGGCGGCGATCCAAAAAGAGTGACTATTGCCGGTGAATCTGCCGGATCATTTTCAGTTAGTGCCCAAATGGCTTCTCCGTTATCAAGGAACTTAATTGCCGGTGCGATTGGAGAAAGCGGCTCTGTGCTTGGAAACCCAACTGCTACATTAAAGGAAGCCGAAGCTGCCGGAGTAAAATGGGCACAATCCATCAATAAAAATTCATTAGCAGAATTAAGAGCCATGAGTGCTGAAGATTTGCTGAAAGGAGCTTCAAAAGCAGGTTTTGGTGCATTTCCTTTTTGTGTTGATGGTTATTTCTTTCCTAAATCACCACTGGAAATATTTGAAAAAGGAGAACAGGCACACGTTCCACTGTTAGCCGGATGGAATTCACAGGAGATGGTACCACAGTTTGTAATGGGTGGTGATAAATTCACTGTTGAAAATTTCAAAAAGGCTTTACAAAAAACATTTGGTGATAAAGCAGATGAAGCCATCAAACAATATGTGCCTGCTACGGATGATGAAGTAGAACAAGCTGCAACAGATTTTGCCAGTGACAGGTTTATTGGCTTTGGTACCTGGAAATGGATAGATATGCAAGCTAAATCCGGTGGTAAACCAGTTTACCGTTATTTATATGCACGGCCCCGACCGGCAATGAGAGCAGAGATGGGAAATGCCACAGCAAACCTTGCAGGTGGTATTACAAAAGATACCACAGGTAAAGCGCCAAAAGCTCCTTTGCCAAAAGGTGCTGTACATTCAGCCGAAATTGAATATGCCATGGGTAATTTACCAACCAACCGTGTGTATGACTGGCAACCGGAAGATTTTAAAGTGGCCGCCATTATACAATCTTTTTTTGAAAACTTTATTAAAACAGGTAATCCAAACGGATTAACAGTACCAAAGTGGCCTGCAGTAAAAGCTAATCAACCGGCTGAATTAATGTATATCAATGTTGATTCAAAATCGATGACAGAAAAAAACCGTAACCGCTATTTATTTCTTGAATCATTATTGAAAAAATAAATCATTAACTACTGATACTTATTTCATAACACTCAATTGTTATAGTATGAAAAGAAAAGAATTTATAAAAGCTTCGGGTACTGTTTTGTTTGGTGGCCTGGTATTGCGTAATAAATCATTTGATTTTTTTGCTTCAAAACCTGCAACACAAGCTATGGGTTTGCAGTTGTTTACTTTTTTTAATGAGATAGATAATGATGTGGAAGGAACATTAAAAAAAATAGCAGGTGTTGGTTACAAAGAAATAGAATCAGCCTTTAGTAAAAAAGGTGGTTATTACGGAATGAAGCCAAAAGAATTTGCTAAGTTTTTAAATAATATCGGCCTTAGCTGGAAATCGCATCATGTACTGGGTGCTCCTTTTAAATTACCGCCGGGAGCGAAAATGCCAGTAGGGCAGGATGGGAAGCCTATTGTTATTCCGCCAATGAGAAGCCTGCAGGATAATATGCAGGTATTAGTTGATGAAGCGGCAGAAGGAGGCGTGGAGTTTTTAGTTTGTGCCAGTACACCCATTCATACGCTGGATGAAATAAAATCTTCAATAGAGGTATTAAATAAAACAGATGAAGCCTGTAAAAAAGCGGGGATTGGATTTGCCTATCATAATCATGATGCTGAGTTTCATGAAGTAGAGGGACAAATTCCTTATGAAATGTTTTTATCTCAAACTAAAATGAAATTGGAACTCGATCTTGCATGGGCAACGAAAGGGGGTAAAGACCCTGTTGAACTATTCAAACAAAATCCCGGTCGTTTTCCATTATGGCATGTAAAAGACCTGGATGCAAAAAGAGAAACCATCTTGCCTGTAGGTGAAGGAACAATTGAT
Organism: Sphingobacteriales bacterium; assembly: GCA_003963365.1. Classification (GTDB taxonomy): domain Bacteria; phylum Bacteroidota; class Bacteroidia; order Chitinophagales; family Chitinophagaceae; genus AWTP1-9. The sequence goes on along the minus strand of RXJG01000003.1, from coordinate 188,233 downwards.
TATAAAAGAATATTTGACGCAGCCCCTGCAGCCGGCATGAAACATTTCTTTATTGAACATGATATGCCAAAAGATGCACTGGCAAGCATTACTTCCAGCTATAACTATTTAACTAAAATGCTGGGAGCCTGAGGTAAATAATTATTTCACGGGATTTGAAACGGTAATCATTTATTATCAGTTCAAGTTCCTGTTTTGGCTTAGAAATTACATTCAGGAAAATCTAAAAATTCTATCGGGAAAAATTTTTGTATGAAAAGATTTTTCAGCCTTCTGTCCTTATTGGTGGTTGTATTAAATGTATTTTCTCAAAAAGATAATACGGTAGTAAAAACCAATTGAAGGAGTAAGTGGTTTTGAATTTATAGATAAATGGCAAAAGCATTTGAATGAAAAGAAATAAAAACCAGTTTATTATTCTACCATAATTTATAAAATTTCAAAAATGAAAAAGATCATTTCATTTTCTGGTATTGTATTTCTGTCTGTAACGGTTTTTGCACAACAAAAATGGACAGAAGTAACCAGGGATAATATCTCCATTGTAACCAACAAAGGCGGACAAACATTGGGATATTCACTTACATCTGGTGTTAAGATTATTACTGTTGATGGTTTTGCATTTAAAGACCTGAATAAAAACGGTAAGCTGGATAAATATGAAGACTGGCGTTTACCTGTTGATGTCCGTGCAAAAGATCTTGCATCAAAAATGTCGGTTGAACAAATTGCTGGTTTGATGTTATACAGTGCACACCAGGCAATACCCGCCAATGCAAGGGGCTTCGGCGCTGGTACTTATGGTGGCAAACCAATCGATTCAAGCGGCATGCAGCCCTATGATATAAGTGATCAGCAAAAGAAATTTTTAAAAGAGGATAACCTGCGGCATGTGTTGATAACACGTGTGCTCAGTCCCGAAGTTGCAGCAAAATGGAATAACAATGTGCAGGCATTTGTTGAAGCACTTGGCTTGGGTATTCCGGCAAACAACAGTTCGGATCCCCGTAACGGTGTTGTTGCAAATGCGGAATATAATTTAGGCTCTGGCGGAGCAATATCTATGTGGCCTGAATCAATTGGAATGGCTGCAACATTTAATCCCTCTATCGTTCAAAATTTTGGTTATATAGCGGCGCAGGAATACAGAGCACTTGGAATTGCAACTGCATTATCACCACAAATAGATCTGGCAACAGAGCCAAGATGGAACAGGTTTAATGGAACATTTGGAGAAAATCCACCACTTGCCACTGACATGGCAAGAGCTTATGTTGACGGATTCCAAACATCAACGGGTTCTTTTGAAATAAAAAATGGTTGGGGTTTTCATAGTGTTAATGCTATGGTGAAGCACTGGCCCAGTGGCGGTCCTGAAGAAGGTGGTCGTGATGCTCATTTTGCTTACGGAAAATTTGCAGTATATCCCGGTAATAATTTTCAAACACAGTTGAAACCATTTGTTGACGGTGGGTTTAAATTAAATGGCAAAACAAAAGAAGCTGCTGCAGTAATGCCTTACTATACTATTTCCTATAACCAGGATACAAAGAATCATGAGAATGTTGGGAATGGTTACAGCAAATATTTAATTACTGATCTGCTTAGAACAAAATATCATTATGATGGTGTTGTTTGTACAGACTGGTTAATAACAGCAGATGAGGGAAAAACACCTGATATGTTCATGGGTAAGTCATGGGGTGTTGAAAAACTTTCTGTTGCTGAAAGACATTACAAAGTATTGATGGCAGGTGTTGACCAATTTGGTGGTAATAATGTTGCTGGTCCTGTATTGGAAGCATATCAAATGGGTGTAAAAGAACATGGTGAACAATGGATGCGTCAACGCTTTGAACAATCAGCCGTAAGATTGTTACGAAATATTTTCCAGGTTGGATTATTTGAAAATCCATATCTCGATCCTGCACAATCAACAAAAACGGTTGGCAATGCAGATTTCATGAAAGCCGGTTATGATGCGCAATTAAAATCGATTGTAATGCTGAAGAACAAGAGCAATATCTTGCCGATTGCAAAAACAAAAACAGTTTATATACCCAAACGTACAGTTCCTGCAGCAAGAGATTGGTTTGGTAATACGACACCTGAACGTGTTGAATACCCGGTTAACATCAATATTGTACAAAAATATTTCAATGTAACAGAAGATCCTTCTAAAGCAGATATGGCGATCGTGTTTGTGAAAGGACCAAACGGTGGTGTTGGTTATAGCAGTGATGACAGAAAGAATGGTGGCAATGGTTATGTGCCTATCAGTTTGCAATATGGCGCATACAGTGCGGCTGATGCAAGAGAGCAAAGTATTGCAGCCGGAGATCCTGTTATTGATCCAACAATTAAAAATCGTTCTTATAAAGGCAAAACGGTTACTGCAAATAATGTAGCGGATCTCAAAAATATACTTGATACGAAAGCAGCGATGAATGGCAAACCAGTTATCGTTTGTATGGCGCTAACTAATCCTGCTGTTGTGGCAGAGTTTGAATCAAAGATAGAAGGGCTTGTAGTTTCATTCGGTGTGCAGGACCAGGCATTGATGGATATTCTATCCGGCAAAACAGAACCATCCGGTTTGTTGCCATTTCAAATGCCTGCAGACATGCAAACAGTAGAAACGCAAAAAGAAGATGTACCGCAGGATATGAAACCTTACAAAGACAGCGAAGGTCATTCTTATGATTTCGCTTATGGCTTAAACTGGAAAGGTGTGATTAAAGATGCGAGGGTAATCAAGTATAAAAAGAAATAATACAGTGCAGATGTTGCAGGAATGATAGGAAATTATCCACTCGCAGAAGTAAACGATTATATTAAAGACTTGTACGGCTGGTTTTGGAAAAAGGATCATGTATGGCTCAGATCTCATAATATGGCCCGGTTTGCTGGAAACTTCTATCGGTGTAATTGAAAAAGCAAACTATCTGTTCTTTGAACAGAAACGTGATATATTCTTTAATAATGCTGCTCGTTTCTTCAGATTGGATGAAAATAAATTCAAATAAAGCCTTCGAAAGCCTTTAACCAGGTTTTTATAAATTTTGTTAATTGATATACTCTCGCTTGTTTTTTAGCAATAAGCCCCGGCATAAAGCCGGGGCATTTTTTTAGAGGAAAATTATTTTAGCTCCATGTTCTTTCAAGAAAACTAACCCAGTTCCTGTTCATGATTTTTTCAATATCATCATTCGTGTAACCTCTTTTCTTAAATAGAGAAGGGATTTTTTTAAGATCGCTGATCGTATTGATATCATACGGACACTGCTCTTTTCCAAAAGCACCATCAAGGTCAGAACCAATTCCTGCATGATTCGAATTGCCAGCTATTTGACAGACATGATCAATGTGATCAATGACTCTGTCGAGATTACATTTCATTTTCTTTGGTGTGGATTTGCCTTTTACCCAACCGGGCACTATCATCCACGCATCCATCGATGCACCAATAACTGCTCCTCTGCTGATTAACTCTTTTATCATCTCATCACTAAACTGGCGATTATGATTGACAATTGACCGGCAGTTATTATGACTGGCCCACACCGGCCCGTTAAAATGATCCATCGCCTGCCAGAAAGCATCATCGCATAAATGTGTTGCATCTAAAATAATATTTAGTGCTTCCATCTTTTTCAGCAAAGCAATTCCATTGGCTTTCATTTTTCCAGTTGCATTGGTTCCATTGGCATAACGTCCGGGTCCGTAATGGGCAGGGCCTACTGCTCTTAATCCATATTCATAAGCTTTCTCTAAATGATCAACAGTGATTAATGAATCAGCGCCTTCCAAACTTAAAATGTAGCCAACAGGTTTTTTAGTATTGTTTTTTGAATTATTCCAGTTTTTTAGATGCGATTTTAATGAAGACAGATCAATTACCTGTTTCATTTCTCCTGCTGCTTCCATTGTTTTATACCATGCCAGTTGTGCCTGTGTTTGTGCCCATGCCTGTTGTGGTGAGTGCCAGCCTTGTAATGAACTTTTGGGTGAAACATAACGGGCAACCTGTGTCGCAACCACCAGGCCAATATTTCCTTTTCTTAATTCAGGTAAACTAACTACGGCATTGCCACGGTCTGGCTTATCTGTTAAGCCTGCTTCTCTCTGATTGATTTGTTTAACAGGCCTGGTAAGATCACGGTTCCATTCCATCGCATTCATGGCAAGATCAAGATGGGCATCAAATATAAACATGTTGATAGTTTATGGTTTGAAGTTTATAGTTTGATTTATAAAAACTGTGGTGGTCATTCACCACACACTATAAAACAAAAACTACAAACTTATTTTTCTGTCTCTTGCAATTGTTTTCCATTCACCACTTACTTTATTGTTTTCGATGGTGATGACTCTTTCATACAGTGCTACTGTGGGACAAACATGATATGGCAGGCCATATAACACTTGTCCTGTTTTAAAATTTTCCGGATGGGCAGTCTCTAAAACCAAATGTTCTTCACTTTGCCCGACAGGTTTTAATCCTTCCACATTTAAAAAGAAAACTCTTTTGCTGATATCATTTTCTGCAGCTACAGATTTATGCCCAAGGTCCGTGCATATTCTTCCGGCCGTAGGGAATGATATGATCCGTGTTACTAATACTGCAGCCGGTAAAAATTTTTGCTCAGGACAAAGATCATGATAGCCTTTATCCCAGTAAACAAATGTGCCGGGACTGCATTCAATATGTTCTCTTTTGCAATGCACAGAGAATGCCGGTGAACCACCCATGATGATTGTAGGCAATTGCAACTGATCATTCAATTTTTTTACCAAAGCAAAAGCTTTATCACAATGTTGTTTTTTTAATTCATAGTCCGCATCACGAATGTGTCCATCATATGCATGCAAACCAATAAGCTTAATACCCTTTAATTTTTTGCAGTGATCAGCTAATTCAACAGCTTTCGCATCTGGAATAATGCCGGTACGATTCATGCCAACATTAATATCCATATACACAGGAACAGCTAATCCATTTGTTTCAAATGTTCCTGATTGCTCAGTTGCTGCTTCCGCATTGTCTGTAAGACAACTGAATTTTGTGGATGGATATTTTTTAATGAGTTCAATAAAGCGTTTGAGTTTTGGCCCGAGTGGCTGATAGGCGAGTAATACATCCGGTGCATTGCATTGAGCCAGCATCTCAGCTTCAGCAATGGTGGCACACTTGAATTTTGTGATACCAGCCTCCAACATCAGCTTTGCCACATCGGGTGATTTATTAGTTTTAATATGCGGACGTAAACGATTTACATCACCAATCATTTCAATGGCTAATTGAATATTGTGTTTTACTCTTTCTACAAAAACTACTAATGAAGGAGAATCCAGTTCGTTTACATTTTCAATTTCAAACCAGTTGTGTGCATCTTTCATCATCATTCTTTATTTCAGTTCAAACATAGCTTCTATTTCAACCGATACATTATTAGGTAACGATCCCATACCAACGGCGCTGCGAACTCCTTTGCCATTGTCGTCTCCCCAGAGTTCTACAAATAATTCGCTGCAACCATTGATCACCACCGGATGTTTTTCATACTCGGGAACAGCATTTACCATGCCCAGTAATTTTATCACTCTTTTTATTTTATCCAGGTCGCCCAATTCTTTTTTCAATGAAACAAGAATGGCTAATCCGCATTGACGGGCTGCGGCTTTCCCAGCTTCATCTGAAATATCTTTTCCCAGCTTACCGGTGATGTAAGAACCATCTTCATTCAATGAAACATGCCCTGACACATAAACATGTTTGCCATCAACTAAACAGGACTTATAAATTCCTTTGGAAGGTGGGATGTTTGGTAAGCGGTAACCAAGCTCTAATAATTTTTCTTCAATCGTCATAAATAGATTTTATAAAAAGTAATTCAATATAAATACACCAACTAATCCGCAAACAGAAACCAATGTTTCCATCAATGACCAGGAACGAATGGTTTGTTTAATGCTGAGATTAAAATATTCTTTAAACATCCAGAAACCGGCATCATTTACATGCGAAAACATCAAACTGCCGGCACCGATAGATAAAACCATCAGGCTTGGATTAACATGCAGCACGGCTAATGTTGGTGCAATAATTCCAGCAGCTGTTAACCCTGCTACGGTAGCTGAACCCATACTTACCCGAATAATGGCGGCGATCAACCATCCTAAAAATAAAGGATGTACCGGCCATGTTTTTAATAAGTCTCCAATAGAAGCACTAACACCACTGTCAACCATCACTTGTTTTAAAGCACCGGCACCGGCCACCACTAATAAAATGAGCGATACATCTTTAATAGCGTCTCCGTAGTAATTCATTATTTCTTTTAATGATCTTTTTGTACCTGTTCCTAATGTAAAAGTGATGATCAGTAATGAAAACAACATTACAATAACAGGATCGCCAAAAAACTGAAGTACTTTTTTAATGCTGTTGTTTTCAATATTGATAGCAGGCAACAGTGTTGATAAAGCTAAAAAAATCACAGGTAATAATGCAGAAATAAAACTATTGAATGCACCCGGTAATTTATCTGCGGGAATATTGGTTGCTTCAAATGTTTTGATAGGAACAGTTACAATATTTTTTAAAGTTTTCGAATAAAGTAAACCTGCAACAATTACAGTGGGTATTGCAATGATTAGTCCATACAATAATGTTTTACCAAGATCAGCATTGAACTGTGCAACCAATGCAGTAGGTGAAGGATGTGGCGGTAAGAAACCATGTGTTACCGATAAGGAAGCAATTAATGGAAGACCCAAATAAACAGCTGGTAATTTAATCCGGTAATAAACAGAAAATACCAAGGGCACCAATAACACAAACCCCACATTATAAAAAAGAGGAATGCCTGCAATAAAACCTGTGAGCATCATTGCCCAGCGAATATATTTTTCTCCAAATAATTTTATCAGTTCATCAGAAATTCTTTGTGCCGCACCTGTTTCAGCAACTAATTTTCCCATCATAGCTCCCAATCCAATAATAATAAATAGTTCACCCAATATATCACCAATTCCTTTCTTTACAGATTGCGTAACCTGCGTTACCGGGATGCCTAATAACAAACCTGCTAAAATGGAAATAATAAGAAAGGCAAGAAATGGGTTAAACTTTAACCAGGTAATGAGCAAAACAAGCAATACAATACAAACTAAAATAATTATAACCGACATCCTAACTATGCTGGGTTTCTAAAGCTTCCCAATTTAGTGAATAAAAGACTTACTTGAATCACTCCTTAACCAGTTTGGGTAAAGCCTTTATTTCCGGTATTTTTGCACCCTTAATTAAGCAAGGAAGGGAAATGAAAGATTATAAAAGAATATTAGTTACTGCAGCATTGCCTTATGCTAACGGACCGGTGCATATCGGTCACCTGGCAGGATGTTATATCCCGGCGGATATTTATGTTCGTTATAAAAGGGCTCAGAAAAGAGATATCAAATTTATTGGCGGGAGTGATGAACATGGCGTGCCTATCACCATCCGTGCCATGAAAGAAGGTGTTACTCCGCAACAGGTAGTTGATAAATATCATGCTCTCATAAAAGAGAGTTTTGAGCAGATGGGAATTTCATTCGATATCTATTCCCGCACTTCCAATAAAGTGCATCATGAAACGGCTGCTAACTTCTTCAGGAAATTATATGATGATGGTTTGTTTGAGGAAAAAGAAACCGAGCAGTATTACGATGAAAAGGCAAAAACATTTTTAGCTGACAGATATATTGTTGGTACTTGTCCTGTTTGTGCCAATCCAAATGCATACGGTGATCAGTGTGAGAAATGTGGTTCTTCTTTAAGCCCGGAGCAATTAATTAATCCACGCAGTGCATTGAGTGATGCAGTGCCGGTAAAAAGAAAAACCAAACACTGGTATTTTCCTTTACAGAACTACGAACCCTGGCTAAAGGAATGGATTATTGAAGGACATAAGGAATGGAAGAATAATGTTTATGGTCAGTGTAAGAGTTGGTTGGATAATGGTTTGCAGTCAAGAGCTATGACCCGTGACAGCAACTGGGGAATTAAAGTGCCGTTGCCGGATGCAGAAGGAAAAGTATTGTATGTATGGTTTGATGCGCCGATTGGTTATATCTCTGCCACAAAAGAATTAACTGATAAATGGGATGATTACTGGTGTAAAGAAGATACTAAGCTGGTTCATTTTATAGGAAAAGATAATATCGTGTTCCATTGCATCATTTTCCCGGCGATGCTGAAAGCACATGGCAATTTTGTGTTGCCCGATAACGTTCCTGCCAATGAGTTTTTAAATATTGAAGGAGATAAAGTTTCTACCAGTCGCAATTGGGCGGTGTGGGTGCATGAGTACATTAAAGATTTTCCGGGTTGCGAAGATGTACTGCGTTATGTGTTATGTGCCAATGCACCTGAAACAAAAGACAATGATTTTACCTGGAAAGATTTCCAGGACAGGAATAACAACGAACTGGTTTCCATCTTTGGAAATTTTGTGAACAGGACATTTGTGCTGATGCATAAACTATGTGGTGGAAAAGTTCCGAAACTGCATGAAGATGTTTTAGATGCTGAGGACAAGTGGATAATGGAAGAAATTCAAAATTCAAAATTCAAAATTCAAAATAATCTCGAAGAATACAAATTCAGGGATGCATTGTATGAAGTGATTGATTTGAGCAGAAAGGGTAATCAGTACATGCAGAAGAAAGAACCATGGATTGTGGCAAAGAGTTTGGCAGAAAACCCTACGGTTCAAAAATCGATTGATAACACACTTCATTTATGTTTGCAGTTGACAGCGAATCTTGCAATCTTCATTAATCCTTTCTTACCAAATACGGCCAAGAAAATGTTGAACATGATGAAAGTGGTGGATAAGATGCTCGATTGGGAAAATGCAGGTAAATTGAAATTGCTGAGTGTAGGATATTCATTAAGAGCACCTGAATTGTTATTCCGTAAAATTGAAGATGCAGAAGTGACAACTCAGGTAGAAAAATTGAAAAGTGGTTTAGTAAAACCAGTTGACAATACTCAGGATGAGAAACCAGTAACTAACAACCTGAAACCAGCTATCCAGTTTGATGATTTTGCAAAGATTGATTTGAAAGTGGGAACAATACTTTCGGCAGAAAAAGTAGAAAAGGCTGATAAGTTATTAAAGCTGGAGATTGATTTGGCTTTTGAAAAAAGAACAATTGTATCTGGCATTGCCCTGCATTTTAAACCCGAAGATATTGTTGGAAAGCAGGTAGTGGTAGTTGCTAATCTTGCTCCACGCAAAATGAGAGGAATAGAAAGTAATGGAATGATCTTAATGGCAGAAGATGCAGAAGGTAAACTGCATTTTGTAAAACCGGAGAATGTAATTAATTCCGGGTCAGGAGTATCTTAAAATGGAATTAGTTTATTAAATAAAAAAGGCAGCGTTAAGCTGCTTTTTGTTTTTTAAGATATACCCGTGAAAGTTTTTTATGAAGATCTTCAGGTCTGAATGGCTTTTGAATAAAATCACTAAAGCCACTTTCTAATAAAGTTTTTTGCATGTTATCAAATACTGCCGCAGTAAAAGCAATAACTGGTGTATCGCATCCTTTTTGTTTCACTTCACTTACAAACTGGTAACCATCCACCTCGGGCATTTCCAGGTCAATCAGCATAACATCAAAATCTCCCTCATTAAATTTTTGCAGTGCAACCGCTCCATTCTCGGCTTCCGTAATGTCAATATCCCACCGCTGTAAAAACTTTTTTGCCACCATCATATTAATAGGGTTATCTTCTGCTACCAGTACTCTTAACCCTTTTAGTGATTGAAGCCCTTTAACCACTGTTTCATTTATATAGCCGGAAGACAGCTGGCTGTTTTCAAATTCAGCAAAGAAGTAAAAGCAGCTGCCTTTACCCGGGGCACTAATAAGTTTTAGTTTGGAACCAAACATTTCCACAAAATGTTTGCTGATAGTAAGACCTAAACCTGTACCTCCAAATTTACGGGTGGTGGCAGTATCAACCTGTGTGAAGCTTTCAAAAATACGTTGTTGCTTATCTTCCGGGATACCTATACCGGTATCTCTTACTGAAAATTCCAGCATTGTTTTTTCGCTGCTGCAAGAGTGCTGCGTAACACTTAACACAACTTTGCCACCGGCTGGAGTAAATTTTAAGGCATTGGATAAAAGATTAGACAGTACCTGGCTCAATTTTACTTCATCACTTAAAAACTGTTTTACTATACGGTTATCAAACTGGCATTCAAACTGCACACCTTTTTGCTCAAATTGATTATGAAACATATTGGTGAGCCCATCAAATGTTTTTTGAAGGCTGAATGGCGTTTTTTCTAATTCCATTTTACCAGCCTCTATTTTACTGTAGTCAAGAATATCGTTGATTAAATTGAGCATATGCTCAGACGAGTATTTTAAAATATCATAATGGTGCCTTTGTGTGGGCATATGACTTTCGTGAATCAGCAGGTTAGTAGTTCCTATAATACCATTCAGCGGAGTTCGCAGTTCATGGCTCATGTTAGAGAGGAACTTTGACTTTACCTCTGCTAATCTTTCAGCTTTCTCTTTTGCTTCTTTTAACGCAGCTTCAGCTTTTTTAATTTCTGAAATATCAATGATATTCAGTTTTTTTAATTTCTTACCCTCATACGTAAAAGGCGCCACACTTACATACCCTTCAAAAACATGATGATTGATTGTTTTGCAATGCATCTCACCCTGCCAGTAGCTGTCTTCCTGGTAAATCAACCGGGCAAAACCGATTTCATCGTTTTGATTTTCGAGTTCTACTAAAAATCTTTCTAAGTTTTGTCCGCATAGTTCAGAATCATTTTTTGCTTCAAAAAGTTTCAGGCTTTGAAAATTGTTGCCGGTTATTTTTCCTGTACTCAAATCAATTATAAATACCGCATCTAATGAAGTATTGAAAATCGAATCCAGAAATTTTTGTTTGCTTAACAATGCCTTTTCTCTAATCTGGTTATCCCGAATCATTACATAACTGATCAAAAAACCAAGAATAAATGTAATGGCCAGGTTAAAAAAGAAGGTGAACTGTATTAAATGAAGAGATACTTTTTGTATTGTACCATGGTCGGGGCAAAATAAAAAGGTTGCAGTTACACTCAGGAACAGGAATAAATAAGTTACCTGTATATCATTCTGGTTATTTTTTTCATCAAAAGCGAAAATGGTTATGATAAGAATGATAAAATAATAGAAATAATAACCCGAACTGGTTCCCTGCAGGTAATTGAGCAGGAAAATAGTTGTACAGGTAACCCCCAGGATAATTGTTTTTGCCAGGATAAGATTTCCTTTATTGATAATAAAACGGCTGAACATGAGCAGTACCGTGGCACAGGCAGTAATAGTATAAGTGTAGGGTAATAATGAAAAATAATTAAGTAACGTAATAAAAAGAAAAGCTAAGAAAGCTACAATTTGTAAAAGCTTGATGCGTATAATATACCGCTGACCCTCCCGGTAAACCGCGGCATTAAACCACCAGCTTATGTCATGCAAAAATTCACGGGTAATATTTGAAAAAAAGGTTGGCATTATCGTTTTCAACGGTTTGGATTCAGACTTATAACGCAATTTGATGACTTTTATTTGCCTGAAATTGAGTTTTTTACTATACTTTTGTTTTTGTTAATATGCTTCTTTATTATATTTAATATTGTTGAAAATCAATCCAATAGCCTGTGGGTTTTGAATTTAATAAATTACTCGACACCGAATTTTTGCAAGCACTGTATATGGATGATACTTTATATGCAGAAGAAGTATTTGGTAATTTTTTGAAGCAGACCGAAGCAGAGATCATGAAACTTGATGACCTGGCTAATACAGGAGATATTCATAAGTTCAGGGCTCAATTACATAAAATTAAACCAACCTTCAGCCTGGTTGGATTAAGTAATCTGACACATGAATCAGAGAAGTTGCTTTCTATATGTGATACATCCTCCGATTTCGATATTATTCTTTCTCAATATAAGTTATGGTTATTACTTGCCAGGCAATGGATTCCCTTTGCGGGGGAAGAATATCAGCGATTACAAACATATAATCAAAGACAATGAAACTATCAAGTATTATTGTTGAAGACGAGCCATTGGCCCGTGATTTTCTGAAAAAATATTGTGAGAACTCGGGTATGCTGGAAGTTAAAGGCGCCTTCCCTAATGCCGAAGAAGCACTGGAGTTTTTACGGGTTAATGAAATTGAACTGGTTTTCCTTGACGTGGAGATGCCCGGTGCTAATGGGTTTGAATTGCTTGACCAGTTGCTTTATATGCCAAAAGTGATACTCACCTCATCCAAAACGGAATATGCCTATACTGCCTTTCAATATAAAGTGTCAGATTATATTAAAAAGCCCATTACTTACAACCGTTTCCTGGAAGCAGTCAATAAAGTAAAATCTGAAATAAAAGAAACAACGGTGGAGGCTTCCAAAGAAGATGTTTTTATTAAGGCGGATGGCAAATTTATAAGGCTTGGATATGATGAAATATTGTTTATTGAAAGTATGGGCGATTATGTAAAATATATAACCCCTTCTAAAACTTATTTAACACACAGTACGCTTAAGGCAGTAGAAGAAAAGATGAATAAGAATTCCTTTATGAAGGTACACCGCTCTTATATTGTGAACCTGAAAAAGATAAAAGATATACAGGATCACTCTCTTGTAATTGAAAATAAGGTTATCCCTATCAGTAAATCGCTCAAAGCGGAGGTTTTGGAGCGCCTTAATATCATGTAATAGAGCTGAGATTTCCTTTAGGTTCGTCTTTGCTTTTTTATACATCGGCCAAATAAACCAGTTCATCGAAAAACAGGTGTCTTTTGTCGAATTGCCCTGTGGAATATAGACGGCAGCATTACTTTTACATCATCAAACGGAATGAGATCCACGAAAGATACGCCGCAAGATTTAAGCATAAAAGAAGAGTACAAGGATCACTGTTAAACTGCAAAACCTGAATCCGTCGGACAAATGAAAGACTTAACTAATTTAAAATAATTGATCAACCAGGTACACTAAACAGCAGCCATTCAGAAAAACAACAACTGAGATCCAATCCTAAGAAAATCAGGAAAACTTGTTAGAACTACGATCTCAACTAATTTCAGCCCCGGTTTCGGGGCTGTTTTATTATTAGAACATCATTAATGAGCCAATTTTATACTGATTTTAGTCAAAAGGAAACGTTCATCGATTCGTCGAAAAATAAAGCTGGTTCACCGAAAGTCAAATGGAGATATTTACCAGGGCATTAATTTTACTTCATTAACAATCAACGATATAATTAAATAAAAATATTGATCAACCAGGTACATATCAACAGCCGATCAATGACAGACGAGAGAACTTAAGACTAAAAAATCAGGATTATTTAGTACTAATGCTGATCTCAATTTAATGACAGCCCCGAAACCCGGGGCTGTTTCATTTTATTTTCTTTTTAAAAATTGATAACGGGGAACATTTACTAAAAACACTCCGATAAGGATGATTAATAACGCTACTAATTGAATGGGTAAAATATTTTCCCCGGCAAAAGCCCAGCCCAATAAAGTTGCTACTAACGGATTGATGTATGAATAAGTGCTCACCATTGCCGGCGGCCGTACTTTTATTAACCACACATAAGCAAGGAAAGTGATAAGTGAACTTACTATTGCTAAATACAGCAATGCAATAATAGAATTTATATGAATATTGCTGATGGAAAATTGTGATAATTCTCCGGTTGCAAAACTGAGCAATAAGCAAACGATTCCGGCACTGAGCAATTGAATGGTAGTGCTCACATATAACGAAGTAGCAGAAGGATGGTAACGGAGAAATAAAGAACCAACTACCCAGAAGCAACTTCCTGTTACCATAGTAAGTATTGCTATCAGTTGCATCATTTCAGAACCATTGCCGGCCCTTCCTTTTTTATACCCCATTAATAAAATCACACCCAGTAACCCCATCACTAAACCGGAGATAATCCATTTACTGGAGAAATAAAATTTCCACTGACGTTTATCTAATACAATAAACCAAAATGGAGTAGTGATAATGGTAGATGCCAGGCTGGATGAAATAAATTGTTGTGCCCAAACAACGGCCAATACTCCACCAATAAAAATCGCCAATCCCCATAATGCGTTTTGGGTAATATCCGCTGCCGCTGGAAATGGTTCTTTACGAATGATACAGAAAATAAATAAAGCAATGCCTGCAATCAGCAAACGAAGTGCTGTTAACAGGAATGGAGGGAAACTTTTTAACGCTAAATGAACACCAAAATAAGTAGAACCCCAAATGATATAAATGGCCGCAAATGCTAATAAAACTTTAATCCTGCCTGGTGATGATTCCATTCCTGAAATTATTTCAATAATTAAAACAAACAATCAACTGATTGTTCATTGAGCAGATTATCCACTCTTTTTTCCAAATCTCTTTGCATTGCCCTGAATAACGAACTTCCTAAACTGATTCGTTTGATACCAGCTTCGGTTAACGCTTTAAATGATGGAAGATTTTTTATAGATACAATATTTACGGGTAATGATGTTGCTGCCGTTATCTTCCGGATATCATCTATATCTGTTACGAATGGAACAAAGATTCCACTGGCACCAGCCGTTTCATATGCTTTTATTCTTTTCAACGATTCTTCCAGTGCATTTGTCAACTTAACAACATAACCATCTGTTCTGGCATTGATGAACAATTGCATATTCTTTTTTTCTAAATGATTGGCAATAGCATCAATAATTTTTTGAAAGCTTTCCATGCTCTTTAATTTTCTTTCTTCAACTGAATCTTCAATGTTGATACCTGCAACACCTGCTTCCACCAGCCGTTCAATGTTTTGCAAAATGCCGGGAATGGTATCCGCATAACCTCTTTCCATATCAACTGATAAGGGAAGATTAATATTCTTCTTTATGCGGACAGCTGTTTCCAGTAATAAATCAAATGGCATATGCTGTCCATCTTCATAACCATAAGTAATAGCAACGGCCGCACTGGAGGTGGCGATAGCTTTAAATCCTTTTGCTGCTAATAGTTTTGCACTGGCTACATCCCAGCTGTTACCCAACAATAATGGTGTGCCCTGATAATGTAGCTGAGAAAAAATTTCAAAGTCGTTCATGATTATTTATTTAATGCGTCCAAACTCCAATTATAATATGATTGTTGAGCCAGTAATAAACTGGCTGCACTTAATGTGAATACGGAATATGCTAATGGTGAAGTAATACCGTAAGATATTCCCATTGAAATGGCATATAACAAAGCTAACAAAGCACTGCCATACGCAGCGGCTCTTGTCCATTTGCCCAATAGTAATAAAGTCCCAAACAATATTTCTGCAACAGTAGCTATTACCGCAAAGAGGTTTATTAATGAGTGTGGTAAAAAACTCATTACTTCCGAGGCATATTTTATAAAATGTTCCCAGTCTCCCCAGGAAACATTCTTTTCTCCATTCTTTCCTAACACACCCAAACGGTCAAGACCAAATACAAGATAACCTGTGGCAATACTGATGCGCAGGTACAGTTGTGTAAAAGCAGATAGCTTTGTCATATTGGTTGATTTTAATTTAAAGTTCAGGAATCATTTTTAGTCCTACTCCAATCCTGTTCCATGCGTTGATGGTAATGATGAGCATCATCAGTTGTGCTGTTTGTTCTTCGCCAAATAGCTTTAATGCTTCACTATAGGTCGCCTCGCTCAATCCATGCTGATGAATCAATGTTAATTCTTCGGTCATCTGCAGCAGCAATTGTTCTTCCTGGTTAAAAACATTTGGGGCTTCTCTCCATGCACTCAGCAGGTTTATCTTTTTAAAATCCACTTCGAGCTTTAATGCATCTCCTGTATGATAGTTTACGCAATAAGCACAGCCATTGATTTGAGAAGCCCTGATTCGTATCATTTCCCGGTACCATTTATCAACAGAAGATATTTCAATCAAATTCTCCAACCCGTCCATTGCTTTGTAAGCAGCCGGGTAAACTTTTCGCATGCCGAATCTTGTCTGCATAATTTTTGGTTTTGTCATACAAACTTAATTTGCATTTGGACTACCTTTATAGTCCAATTTATAAAAATAAAGTAGTCCAGTGCTTCCCTTTCAATCACTCATTAGTATCAATAAAAACCAGCAGTCACCGGTTTATCAGCAAATTGCCGGCGGAATTATTCAGTTATTCCGCAATGGCATATTAAAACCGGGAACGTTTATTCCTCCCAGTCGTGCATTGGCGGAATTGCTATCCGTTCATCGTAAAACGATAGTGGCTGCGTATGAAGAATTGTCGGCACAGGACTGGATTGAATCTATTCCCCGCAAAGGAATAATGGTAGCCAAACATTTACCCGAATTAAAACCAAGAACATTTAAAGCAATTGAAGAAACTACAGCGTATAAAAGCAAGACCAGTAATTTTTTTCAACGATTGAATACTGCTCCTTATATCGAAAGAAAATCTGCCAATTATCGTTATGTAATCAATGATGGTTTTCCTGACCCGAGAATTGCACCGGTAGATGCAATGTTTCGTCAATATCGTTATTTATTAAAACGGCCGAATGCAGACAAGCAAATTATGTTTGGTGATAATGCCGGGTCACCCAACCTGAGAAATGCATTGGCAAATTTTCTTTCCGATAGTCGTGGATTAAATATTGATGCCAGTAATATTTTAATTACCCGTGGCGCACAAATGGCGATTTATACGGCGGCAAGATTGATATTAAAACCCGGTGCAACAGTGCTGGTGGGAGAGTTGAGTTATGGAATGGCTAACCAGATATTTGAAGAGTTCGGTGCAAAGCTGATAAAAGTTCCGGTTGATGAAAATGGAATGGATGTAGAATCGATTGAAAAAATTGTGAAAAAGAAAAAACCTGATTTACTTTATATCATTCCGCATCATCATCATCCAACTACGGTAACATTAAGTGCGGCAAGAAGAATGAAATTACTTTCACTGATTCGTGAATACAAGCTGCCGGTGATTGAAGATGATTATGATTACGATTTTCATTATGCCCGCAGCCCGATATTGCCATTGGCCAGTGCCAATCATGGTGGCTATGTTATTTATATTGGTTCTTTTACCAAATGTTTTGCTTCTTCCATGCGTTTGGGATATTTAGTGGCAACAGCGGATTTTGTAAAGAGTGGTGCTGAATTAAGAAAGCTGATTGATATAAGAGGTGATGTGTTGATGGAAGAAACATTGGCCATGATGCTGAATAATGGTGAGATGCAGAAGCATTTAAAAAAATCATTAAAGCTTTATAAACAACGCAGGGATTTGTTTTGTGAACTGCTGGAAAAAGAACTGGGCGATAAGGTTACATTCAATAAGCCGGGTGGTGGTATGTCAGTTTGGGTAAAGTTTGATAAGCGGTATGATTTAAAGAAAGTTTCCGAAAAAGCGGCTTCACTTGGTTTGTTTATGCGGGATGGAAGTGCATATAATAATCCGGATAAGAACCTTAATGCCCTGCGGATGGGTTTTGCTTCCTTAAATGAAAAAGAGATTAAAGGGGTTATAGGAATTCTTAAGCAGATACTATAGCGGTTCGGTTTTACTAACAAAACTTAATTTGTATTTCAGGAAAACAAATTATCTTCGTTTTCAAATTAGTTGCATAGCTAACTAAATTGATTGTCTCACAGATTGCACAGATTTTTTAAAACCTTTCTAATGGATTTAAATGACCTTACTTATAAGATTCGGGGTGCTATGTTTAAAGTACATAATGAACTTGGTCCGGGTTTATTAGAAAGTGTTTATGAAGCAGCGTTGATGTATGAGTTACAAGAAGCGGGTTTGGATGCAAAAACGCAAGTGGGAATACCGGTAAATTATAATGGGGTGCAGTTGGAGCTTGGGTTCAGAATTGATGTACTGGTGAATGACGCAATAATAATTGAAATAAAATCTGTAGAGACACTGCATGATGTTCATAAAAAGCAACTGCTGACTTATTTAAAATTGAGTGGTAAGAAATTAGGTCTTTTGGTGAATTTTAATGCAGCATCCTTAGTGGATAAAGAAACTTTAATCAGAATAATAAATTAAGTTATAAAAATTCACAGGCTGTTCCGGTTTCATCTGTGTAAATCCGTGCAATCTGTGAGCAATAAAAACAATCATGAGCAAACGTATCATCAAAAAAGTGGCTGTTCTTGGAAGTGGTGTAATGGGCAGCCGTATTGCTTGTCATTTTGCCGGAGTGGGATTACAGGTGTTGTTGCTGGATATTGTTCCAAAGGAAGCAGTGGAAAGTAAAAAGCCTGCAGAGAGAAATAAAATTGTGAACGATGCTTTGACGGCGGCTATCAAAAGCAATCCGTCACCGGTGTTTACTAAAGATGTGGTGAAGCGCATCACTACCGGCAACTTTGATGATAACATGAAAGATATTGCAGGTTATGATTGGGTGATTGAAGTGGTGGTAGAAAGACTCGACATCAAGCAACAGGTTTTAGAAAAAGTTGATAGGCTTCGTAAGCCCGGTACATTAATTACTTCCAATACTTCAGGTATTCCCATTCATATGATGGCTGAAGGAAGAAGCGATGATTTCAAGAAACATTTTTGCGGTACACACTTCTTTAATCCTCCCCGCTACTTGCGTTTGTTAGAAATTATTCCTACTCCATACACTGATGCTGCAGTGGTTGATTTCTTAATGCATTATGGTGATCTGTATTTAGGAAAAACTACTGTGTTATGTAAAGACACTCCGGCTTTTATTGCCAACAGGATTGGTGTGTATGGCATCATGGCATTGTTTGGATTGGTGGATAAGATGGGATTGACGATTGATGAAGTAGATGCATTAACCGGACCTATCATCGGTCGTCCAAAATCTGCAACGTTCAGAACAGCCGATGTAGTGGGTATTGATACATTAGTGAAAGTAGCAAAGGGTGTGTATGATAATTGTCCCAATGATGAAGCAAGAAATACATTTAGTATTCCTGCGTGGTTAGATAAAATGGTTGCTAACAACTGGCTTGGTGATAAAACAGGACAGGGTTTCTTTAAGAAAACAAAAGGCAGTGGTGGTGAAAAAGAAATATTGACATTGAACCTGCAAACAATGGAATATGGTGCAAGGCAAAAACCAAAGTTTGCAACAGTAGAAGCTGCCAAACCAATTGATGATTTAAAAACAAGATTGAAGATGTTGTGTGGTGGTGCTGATAAAGCAGGAGAGTTCTATCGTCATTTTCATTATGGATTATTCTCTTATATCTCACACCGCATTCCTGAAATCAGTGAGGAAATATACAGGGTGGATGATGCGATGATGGCTGGCTTTGGCTGGGAAATTGGTGCTTTTGAAAGTTGGGATGTACTGAATGTTGCAAAGACTACCGAAGCAATGAAAGCTGCCGGTTATTCAGTAGCTGCATGGGTGGAGGAAATGATTGCCAGTGGGGCTACCAATTTTTATAAAGTGGAAAACGGAAAACGTTTATGCTATGATGTTGCCAGCAAATCTTACAAAGCATTGCCGGGTGGTGAAGCCTTTATTGTGATGAAAAATTTTGAAGGAAAAACACTCTGGAAAAATGCAGCCTGCCGTACGTATGATTTAGGAGATGATGTAATTGGATTGGAATGGTATACCAAGATGGGAAGCATTGGTGGCGAAGTACTGGAAGGAATCAATAAATCTATTTCACTAGCGGAAGAAAAATATAAAGGACTGGTAATTGCGAATGAAGGCTCTAATTTCAGTGCTGGTGCCAATGTGGGAATGATATTTATGCTGGCCATTGAACAGGAATATGACGAACTGGATTTAGCAATCAGAATGTTCCAGAATACAATGATGAGAGCAAGATATTCTTCTGTTCCGGTTGTAGTTGCTCCGCATGGTTTGGCATTGGGTGGTGCATGTGAGTTGAGTTTGCATAGTGATAAAGTGTGTGCAGCAGCCGAAACTTATACCGGTTTAGTGGAGTTGGGAGTTGGCTTAATTCCCGGTGGTGGCGGAACTAAAGAATTTGTTTTAAGGGCGGCAGATGAAATGCATGAAGATGAACC
This sequence comes from Sphingobacteriales bacterium, assembly GCA_003963365.1. GTDB lineage: Bacteria > Bacteroidota > Bacteroidia > Chitinophagales > Chitinophagaceae > AWTP1-9. The sequence continues at coordinate 168,115 of RXJG01000003.1, read as the reverse complement.
GGAAACTATCACATTAAAGAATCGTTTTCTTACAATAGCAACTGCTAAAGTGGCTACCTCTGCACAGGAAGCATATGATTTAGGTATTTACAGGAAAGGAAGAGATGAAGTAAGTATGAATATCGGAAGAAGAATTGCCGATGCTAAAAAATCGGTGATTGAATTATATGAAGATGGTTACGTAACTCCAGTGCAGCGTAAAGATGTGAAAGTATTAGGTCGCTCTGCATTAGGTGCATTGTACGCAGGCATTAACGGAATGTGGAGAGCAGGTTATGCAACAGACCATGATTCAGTTGTTGCCAGGAAATTAGCTTATGTAATGTGCGGTGGCGATTTGAGTGAACCTACTTTGGTAAGCGAACAATATTTGCTCGATTTGGAAAGAGAAGCATTTTTAAGTTTGACTGGTGAAAAGAAAACATTAGAAAGAATACAGAGTGTATTAAAGGGTGGTAAGCCTGTACGCAATTAATGTGTCTGAACCAGGATTATTTGGATGTAAAAGATTTAAATGAAAGTGTTGGAATATGTGCCAACACTTTTTTATTTAACGAAAATTCAATTCTTTATTTCCGTTTAATCCATAATTTCCCATAAATCCCGGTTCAGACAAATGGGCATTGCCGAAATCATTTCCAATCAACTTTTCATCCGCTCCACTTTTTTCTTTTATGGTGAAGCAGCAACAGAAACTTTATCCGAGCAAATTGCAGCAGATATCGCCAATCACTGGAACGAACCGAATGCAACGGTAATGGTGGATAGACGAATGATGCGGGTGATATTTGATATCAAAGGATTCTATTCACCACAACTCAACCCGGAGGATGTTTATTATAATTACAATCCACAAAACAATTATTTCCGCATTGAAGAATTTTCCAATGTACATATTTCATTTGTAGATGACATTCCCTGCAACACTGGTTATTTCAAGCTGGATAATTTATTGAACAATTCAACTACTGCAGCACATGAATATGGACATACACTTGGCTTAAAACATCCCGAATTATTAGATATAAGAGGAGAAGGGCAACCTGGTATTATGTATCCGAGAGGAACTATTTGTGATCCACATTTTCAATACGATGCTGCCGCACAACCATTAGCTCCCGGCGGAACAATGAATCCATATAAAAGAAAAGTATTGCAAAAAGATATTGACGCATTAAAACTGTATCGCCTTCAGTTTGATAAAAATAGTAAAGCCATTATAGGTGATTTTTCCAGTCTCTGGCATGATAAGCATTTACCTGCTGCATAAATCATCCAGTGCGGCATCAATAGAAGGATATAAAAATGTGAACCCGGCGTCCTGAATTTTTTTACAACTCACAGTGGCGCTTTTCAGTACTTCAATACTCATTTCACCTAATACCAGTTTTAATGCAAATGCAGGAACATTTACCGGTATATAAAATTTACCTTTCATTTTTTTGGCCAAGGCAATGGTGAGTGTTTTATTACTTACTGGTTTTGGCGCAGCGGCATTAAATACATTTTCTGTTTTATCGTGCAGCATACAATATTCAATCATCCGGCATAGATCAGTTATATGGATCCAGCTTATCATTTGTTTGCCGTTGCCTAAAATGGCTGCAACTCCAAACTGCAGTGGTTTTTTAAATTCTGTTAAAGCACCGCCATCCTTACTCAATACAATCCCAATTCTCAATTTGATTAACGGAATATTTAAAGCGATTATTCCTTCCACACTTTCTTCCCACAGTTTACAGGTTTCACCTAAAAATTGTGTATCGGCTTTATCCGTTTCAACAAACGGCTTTTCATTGGGAATGCCTGGATCAGCTCCATACCAGCCAATAGCTGAAGCATTAATTACGGCTTTAACTTTATTGGGAATTGCTTTTAAGGTTTTTGTAATTAATTGTCCGCTGCTGACACGGCTCTCCTGAATTTCTTTTTTTCTTGCCTTGGTCCAGCGTTTATCAGCCACACCTGCACCGGCCAGGTTTACAATGTAATCGGCCTCTGCCAAAGCAGCAGCATCCATAGTTTGCGTATCTGTGTTCCATTGAGCATAACTAAGGTTGGGATGATGGCTGGATTTTGTAAGCGACCGTGTAAGAATTATAACAGTATAATTTTTCTGAAGCAGGTATTCAGTCAGAGCGGTTCCAACTAAACCGGTTCCCCCGGCAATTAATACAGTGGACATAATTTTGGTAAGTTAATTAAAGTGCAAATGTGTAAAAATTTAAATTTTAACATCTCCTTGTTTAACCATTCCGTTTAGAAAAAATGGAGTTGGTAATTTTGTAGTTCATCTTACATTTACAATAGAAACAAATTATATGAATATCCTTTTAAAACGAATGTTGCTTTCACTATCAGCTTTTATGCTGATTACTGTTGTGTCCCATGGTCAAAAAGTTGCCTATGCGGAACCGGACAGGGAAGATTTTCGGCAGATGCAATTTGAAATACTGGGAAAGATGAAAGGTAATTTCCTGGTGTACAAAAATTACCGTTCCCGTCATTATGTTACCGTGTATGATAATGAAATGAAAGAAGTAAGTAAAGAAGAGCTGGATTTTATGCCGGACAGAACCATCAATGAGGATTTTGTAAGTTATCCTGATTATAGTTTGCTTGTTTATCAATACCAGAAAAGAGGCATTATTTATTGTATGGGTGTAAAAATTGGTCCCGATGGAAAAAAAATGGCTGATCCCGTACAGTTAGATACCACCCAGATTGGGATATTTGGCGACAATAAAATTTACAGTACGGTTGCCAGCGAAGACAAACAAAAAATACTGGTATTTAAAATAAAAGGAAAGAACAAAGAGCATCTTACAATCACTACATTATTTTTTGATCCGCAGTTACAGTTGCTGAATAAAAGCAGGTGGAATTATACAGTGGATGAACGAGAAGACCTGATCAATGATTTTGCTGTTTCCAATAATGGAGATTTTGCTTTTACACACAGCCATAGAAGCCAGGTAAGGGATAATGTGGCCAGGTGTTGGTTAGTGATCAAAAAAATGAATGACGATCCGCCTAAAGCAACTGAGCTTCCACTAAAAGATATTTACCTGGATGAAGTGCGGTTAAAAGTGGATAATTATAATAAGCGTTTCCTGGTTACTTCTTTTTATACCAAAGGAAAGAGGGGAAATATTGAAGGCTTATATAGTGCGGCAGCCGATTGGGAATTAACAGCACCCATTACAGGCAATACAATTGAATTTGGTGACGACTTGCGAAAACAGGCTAAAGGAGATGCTAACTATCGCATGGCGTTTAATGATTATTTTATCAAACACATTATCATCAAAGGAGATGGTGGCTTCCTGCTTACCAGCGAAAGTAATTATACCACCACCAGGGGTTCCACCTGGAACCGCTGGGATTATATGTGGGGTAATCCATTTATTTCGCCTTATGATTATTATGCCTGGAGCCCATGGAACAACTGGGGTTGGGGATGGAACCGGTTTAGCGGCATGCAGTCTGTTCGCTACTATGCAGATAACATTATGGTGATTTCAGTAGATAATAAAGGGAAAATGCAGTGGAGTAATGTTATTAACAAAAGCCAGTTTGATGATGATACAGATAACCTGCTTTCTTATCAAATAATAAATCTCGGTGGTGAAATAAACTTCCTTTTTAATGAATGGCAGCGAAGGACGCCTATATTAATGGCTCAATCAGTAAGCCCCGATGGTAAGGTAAATCGTATGCCTCCATTAAAAAGTATGGACAGGGGATATGATTTGTTGATACGTTTGGGTAAGCAGGTAAGTGCTAAGCAACTGATTACTCCGTGTATCTACCGAAATTATATCACCTTCGCCAAAATAGATTTTTCATAATCTTTTTGCATTTTATTTTGGTTGGATGCGTTTCTTTATTTTGGTTTGTACCCAAATAATTGTATTTGGTAAATATTTACCGTGATAATAACAGCGCTAATGCCTTTCTGCTGCTCGTTTACGGGTTGCTGTTAAAGTTACCTTACCTGCTGCACCCCCATATACCGGTAGCTGAACCATCAGATGGGTTACTGTTTGCAGTGCTCATTGAATTTTTAAATAAAGCGGCCACAGTTTTTCCTGTCATTTATCCTTTACTGGCTTTCCTCTTACTGTTTACCCAATCGCTCACATTAAACAGGCTGATGAATGAACAAAAGCTGATGTACACATCACATTACCTGGTGGCAATGGCTTACCTGCTTATTACTTCATTAATACCGGAGTGGAATTATCTGTCATCAGCACTGATCATAAACACGGTAATGGTATGGTCGTGGCCCAGAATGGTATCGTTGTATAACAATCCCAATGCAAAAACCCTGTTGTTTAATATAGGCGTTGGCTTTGGTATTTGTTCGTTCTTTTATTTACCATCCCTGTTTTTATTATTCCTGTTAATTGCAGCCATATTGGTATTTCGTCCTTTTAGCCTGGCAGAATGGGTGGTAGCCTTGCTGGGAATAATAACACCTTATTATTTCCTGTTTGCCTATTTGTTTTTTACTGATCAGTTCAACATTGGTTCTTTAATTCCAAAATTTGCCTGGAAGTTTCCCCAGCTGCGTTTTAATTATTTGTTCTGGATCCGCGCAACTTTTATTGTTATTCCTTTATTTATTGGTATGTATTTCATACAGGCCAATACCGGCCGTATGCTGATACAGGTAAGAAAAAGCTGGGCCTTAATGACTTTTTACCTTATTATCTCGGTCATTATTCCTTTTTTCAGTACCACTTCTTCCTACACGTACTGGATTATGACGGCCGTTCCTTTGGCCGCTTTTCATGCAGCAGCCTATCTTTATCCCAGGAGGTCAACCGTGCCTAATTATATCCACTGGCTCATGATAATATTTATAGTGGCTGTATTTTTCCTTTAAAAGCATCGGGTATTTTGTTAGGGCTGTTTGATGCTGTTTTTTTAACTTTGTACCTCAATTCCTAAATATGAAATTTGGTGTAGTTGTTTTCCCCGGTTCTAATTGCGACAGAGATATGTACGATGCATTAAAGTATGATCTCAAACAAGAGGTGGTTATGCTGTGGCATAAGGATAAAGAATTGCCTGGTTTTACAACCGATGACTGTATTGTATTACCCGGTGGATTTTCATATGGAGATTATTTACGTTGTGGAGCCATTGCCCGTTTTAGTCCGTTGATGCAGGCCGTAATTGATTTTGCCAATAAAGGTGGAAAAGTATTGGGCGTGTGTAATGGATTTCAGATTTTATGTGAATCCGGTTTATTGCCCGGAGCTTTATTGCGCAATGCCAACCAGCAGTTTGTTTGTAAAAATGTTTTCATAAAAGGAGAAGAAGGAAAAGCATTAAAAATTCCTGTGGCACATGGTGAAGGAAGATATTATGCTGATAAAGCAACGCTCAGACAATTAGAGTCAGATAATCAAATTATTTACCGCTATTGCGATGCAGATGGAAACATTACTGATGCAGCTAATCCAAATGGAGCAACAGATAATATTGCTGGTATCTGTAATGCAAACAGGAATGTATTTGGTATGATGCCACACCCGGAAAGGGCCTGCAGTGAAGTGTTGGGCAATACGGATGGCCGCAGGGTATTTAAGACTTTGTTAATTAAAAACCTGCAACTGACCGCTGAGCCTGTATTAGCATAAGATTACAATAGCTGTTTTTATTTTTGTCATTTATATTACCAACGGATTTGTTGATTGGATTTAAAATTGCATTGTAAATAAAAAAAGAATGAAGCAAATTGTAATTAGCATAACAGCATTAGTAATTGCCCTGGCTGCAACAGCACAATCTAAAACAAAAGTGAGCTGGGCCTACACAGCCAAAAAGTTAGCCGATAAAAAATATGAATTGCGTTTAACAGCCTCTATTCAAAACGGCTGGCACTTATACAGTCAGAATTTAGATAAAGATGCAATAGCATTACCCACTACAGTAAAGTTTAATAAAAATCCATTGGTGGTAATGAGTGGTAAAGTAAAAGAAAGCGGAAAGCTGATTGCAGAGTTTGACAAAGCCACACAAAGCAATTCAAAATACTATAAAGACAAAGTGGATTTTGTGCAGGTAATTACGTTGAAAGCCGGTGCAAAAACATCTGTAAGTGGAGAAGTGGAATTTATGGTTTGTGATGATAAAAGTTGCCTGCCACCATCCAAAGTGCCATTTACTATCCCAATTCAATAAGTAATAACTAACTTGTTCCCCCGCCTGCGCCGGGGGATTTTTTATTATGCGTTATATTGTTTTCATTTTATTGTTTTTTGTTTCGCTTACTGCTGCTGCACAAAACAGCGGACAGGTAAGCTGGGAATTTTCGTCCAAAAAAAATGCAGCGAAAGAATATACATTAACAGCTAAAGGAAAATTAAAAGAAGGCTGGCGGTTGTACAGCTTCAACAATAAGATTGATGGATTGGAGCCGCTTGCATTTGCATTTACTGATAGTTCTATTTTACTGCAGGGAATTATTGAAGAAAAAGGATCGCCAAAAAAAATAAAAGATGAATTGCTGGGTACAGAGGCAGTGGTGTATGAAAATGAAATTGTGTTAACGCAGAAAATAAAATTCACCGGTGATGTGCCTGCTAAATTAAAAGCGGTACTGAAATATAATATTGCCAGGGGCGGGGAGTTTATTCCGGTTGCTGATGAAAAAGCAGAAGTGAGTTTGGAAGGCGGGATAGAATCTGATACAAGAATAAAGATTGAAACTATAGATATTAAAAATCCCGTTGCTCCCTGTGGTGATGATACTACCGGGCAAAATCTCTGGCAGTTTTTTGTATTAGGATTGGGCGGCGGATTAATTGCTTTACTAACTCCGTGTGTGTTTCCATTGATTCCACTAACGGTTTCTTTCTTCACTAAAAAATCGCAGGAAAGAAAAAAAGGAATCAGCAATGCACTGCTCTATGGCCTTTTTATCTTTTTAATTTATGTATTGCTCAGCCTGCCTTTTCATTTGGTGGAAGGTGCCAGCCCCGAGATCCTCAATAATCTTTCCACCAATATCTGGCTCAACATTTTTTTCTTTATAGTATTCATCGTATTTGCCATTTCCTTCTTTGGTTATTTTGAAATCAATCTTCCATCATCGTTCGCCAATAAAGTAGATGCAAGAGCCGGCATTGGTAACTGGGGCGGAATTTTTTTTATGGCGTTGACATTAGCGATTGTTTCTTTCTCCTGCACGGGACCGATATTAGGAGCATTGTTAGCCGGCGCTTCTGCCAACAACAGCAATGCAATGGCATTAAGTTTTGGTATGGGCGGTTTTGGTTTGGGATTAGCATTACCGTTTGCATTGTTTGCTTTGTTTCCGCAATGGCTGCATTCCTTACCAAAAAGCGGCGGATGGTTAACAACGGTAAAAGTGGTGCTGGGCTTTTTAGAGTTGGCCATGGCGATAAAATTTTTATCCAATGCTGATTTGGTGGCACAGTGGGGCATTATTAAACGAGAAATATTTATTGGCAGCTGGGTTATTATTGGTATGGCAATAGTGCTTTATCTTTTGGGTGTTATCCGTTTTTCACATGATGCACCGGTGAAAAAGATTGGTGGTGGCAGAGGGTTTTTTATTGCTGTGTTTACTATGGCCACCATTTATTTAGCGCCGGGTGTTACTAACTCAAAATATGCCAATCTATCTTTAATCAGTGGTTTTCCTCCGCCACTTTGTTACAGTGTTTATCATCATCCTGTTAATTGCGAAAAAGGAATTGAACCGTTGAGAAATTATGAAGAAGCATGGCGTATTGCCAAAACGCAAAACAAACCCATCTTAATAGATTTTACCGGCTGGGCCTGTGTTAACTGCCGCCGCATGGAAGAAAAAGTATGGACAGACCCCGGGGTAATGGAAAAAATGAAAAATGATTTTGTGGTAGTATCTCTTTATGTGGATGAAAGACAAGTATTACCGGCAGCCAAACAGGTAGAATACAAAACAAAAACCGGCGATGAAAAATCCATCATTACGGTGGGAGATAAATGGGCCACTTTTCAATTTGAAAATTTTAATGCAGTATCACAACCTCAATACGCCATCATCAGCCCGGATGAAAAAGCATTGACGAAAACAAAAGGGTATACTCCAAATCCAACTGAATTTAATAAATGGCTGCAGTGCGGGTTGGATGCGTTCAAAATGAGCCAAATTAAAAATGCCCCCAACTAAGGAGGCATTCTTACACTATGCTAAAATTATTTTTATAAAGCGATTTGTTTTTCCACCATCATCTTGCGCAGGTTTATTAAACCGTAACGCATACGGCCTAAGGCAGTGTTGATGCTGCACTTGGTGAGGTCGGCAATTTCTTTAAAACTCAAATCTGCATAATGGCGAAGGATGATTACTTCCCTTTGCTCTTCAGGCAGCAGATCAAGCATGCGGCGTACACGGTCATAGCTTTGACGTTTCATCATTTTTGTATCAGCACCTTCTTCGCTGAAGTTGATCACTTCAAATATATCATGGTTATCACTGGTCTTTATGGCAGGCGTTCTTTTCAATTTTCTAAAATGGTCTACACATAAGTTATGTGCAATACGCATAGCCCAGGGTAAAAATTTGCCCTCTTCGGTATAACGGCCACCTCTAACTGTATCAATCACCCGGATGAATACATCCTGGAAGATATCCTCGGCAAGGTATTTGTCTTTTACCAGCAGAAAAATGGAAGTATATATCTTGTCTTTATGACGAAGAACTAAGGTTTCTAATGCTTCAGAAGTTCCCTCCTGGAAAAGGTGGATTAATTGTTGGTCGGAAAGTTTACTTAATGTGTGCATAGTGCTACATTTTAGCGGGGTTAGGCAATCAATAAAATTGTTGTGTTAAAAATTAAATGCGTAGAAGTAGTGCGATAGGCAATAAAATGTGTTTTGGTTTTAGAAATATTGGATTCGATTATAAAAATAGGTTTTTTTTATAATGCAACAAATTTTTTATACCGATCTGGAAAATTAGGGTACTTTCCTACATTGGTTATCGTAAAATGCGAAGTGAGGTTTCGTAATTCCCGCTTAAATTTGCTATCCTTTCCATGAATACACTTAACAAATCAAATAATATCACTGCGCAATCAGTTACTAAAGCACCTGATTCTATTTATATACAAGGTGCAAGGGTACATAATCTTAAAAATGTATCAGTCAATATTCCCCGTAATAAACTTATCGTGGTTACCGGTGTGTCGGGATCAGGAAAATCTTCTTTAACAATTGATACCTTATATGCAGAAGGTCAACGCCGGTATGCTGAAAGCCTCAGTGCTTATGCCCGGCAGTTCCTTAACCGGATGAACAAACCGGATGTGGATTTTATTAAAGGACTGAGTCCCGCCATCGCTATTGAACAAAAAGTAATTACCCGTACACCCCGCTCAACAGTGGGTAGTATGACGGAGATATATGATTACCTGCGGTTACTTTTTGCCCGTATTGGTAAAACCATTTCACCCATAAGTGGCAGGGAAGTAAAGAAAGATGATGTGAATGATGTGGTGGAAGCTATTAGTAAATTAAAGGAAGGGGATAAAGTGCTGATTCTTGTTCCTTTTAAAACACATCAGAAAAGAGAGGTAAAAGAGGAGCTGAATATTTTATTACAAAAAGGTTTTTCCCGTATCTATCACAATAAAGAAACACTGCGCATTGAAGATTTGCTGGAGAACGGTAATCCGGATATCAGCAAAAAGAAAGCAGAAACTTATGTATTGGTTGACCGGTTGGTCGTTAAAGAATTTGATGAAGATGACCGCCATCGCATTGCTGATTCAGTAGGAACTGCCTTTTATGAAGGCGAGGGGGAAATGTATATAGAAGTGCAGGGAAATAAGCTGTTACATTTTTCTAATAAGTTTGAAATGGATGGGATAGTATTTGAAGAACCTGTCCCCAATTTATTTTCATTTAATAATCCCTTTGGTGCCTGCCCGGTTTGTGAGGGTTTTTCACAAGTGCTGGGTATTGATGAAGACCTGGTAATACCAGACAGAAGGTTGAGTGTATATGAAGATGCTGTTGCTCCGTGGAAAGGCGAGAAGCTAAGCTGGTGGAAAGACCAGTTTGTTAAATCATCCCGCAAGTTTGATTTCCCTGTTCACAAACCCATTGCCGAATTAACCAAAGCACAATACAATATCTTATGGGAGGGTGCACCGGGTGCTTATGGTATCAACGATTTTTTTAAAGAAGTAGAACAGAATTTATATAAAGTGCAGTACAGGGTATTATTATCGAGATATCGTGGAAGAACTACCTGCTATGAATGTAAAGGATACCGGCTGCGCAAAGAAGCATTGTATGTAAAAGTAGGCGGCAATCATATTGGTGAGTTATGTGAAATGCAGGTTAAGGATTTGAAACAATGGTTTGATAAATTGAAGTTGAGTGAGTATGATACTAAAGTTGCCAAAAGGGTATTAATCGAAATCAATCATCGAATACAAACGCTGCTGGATGTGGGGTTAGGTTATTTAACGTTGAATCGGCTGGCTAATAGTTTAAGCGGTGGCGAAAGTCAGCGTATACAGCTCACCCGAAGTTTGGGAAGTAACCTCACCAACTCCTTATATATACTGGATGAGCCATCCATTGGATTGCATTCAAGAGATACAGAGAGATTGATTACCGTTTTAAAACAACTCCGTGATTTAGGCAATACCGTAATTGTGGTAGAACATGATGAAATGATGATGAGGGAAGCTGATCATATCATTGACATGGGCCCCTTAGCCAGTCATTTAGGCGGAGAAGTAATTGCTGAAGGAAATTATGATACTATCATTGCCAACAAATTAAGTTTAACCGGTCGTTATTTAAAGGGAGAATTAAAAATAGAACTGCCACCAAGGGCAAGAAAGTGGACACGATCCATAAAAGTGGAAGGAGCACAGCAAAACAACCTGAAAAATATTACTGTTGAATTTCCGCTTAATGTATTAACAGTGGTAAGTGGGGTGAGTGGGAGTGGTAAAACAACCTTAGTAAAACAAATTTTATACCCGGCGCTTAAAAAAATAAAAGGGGAGTACGTTGACAAAGTAGGGATGCATAAAACTATTAGTGGTGATATAGATTACATTTCTCAAATAGAGATGGTTGATCAGAACCCGATTGGCAAATCATCCCGCAGCAACCCGGTTACTTATATAAAAGCTTATGATGAGATAAGAGATTTGTTTGCCAAACAACCGTTAAGCAAAATAAGGGGTTTTCAACCCAAACATTTTTCTTTTAATGTTGATGGGGGAAGATGCGATACCTGTAAGGGAGAGGGCGAACAAATTGTGGAAATGCAGTTTTTAGCTGATGTACATTTGGTTTGCGAAGTATGTAATGGCGAACGGTTTAAAGAAGAAGTATTAGAAATTACTTACAAAGAAAAAAGCATACACGATGTGCTGGAGATGAGTGTGGATGAGGCCATAGATTTTTTTAAAGAAGAAAAAGATGTGGTAAATAAAATAAAACCGCTGAGTGATGTGGGATTGAGTTATATTAAATTGGGTCAGTCATCTGATACTTTATCCGGAGGTGAGGCGCAACGGGTAAAGCTGGCCTCATTTCTTGGAAAAGGCAAAGCACAGGGACATATTCTCTTCATTTTTGACGAGCCAACAACGGGTCTTCACTTTCACGACATAAGAAAATTATTAGCATCCTTTAACGCCCTTATTGAACAGGGGCATTCGATACTGGTCATTGAACATAATATTGATGTCATCAAATCAGCCGACTGGTTAATAGACCTTGGGCCCGAAGCAGGTGATGCCGGGGGAGAATTAGTATACACCGGTATACCCTCATCCATTAAAAAAATAGCTAAAAGTTTTACAGCTAGGTTTTTTTAAACCCGCAATCGATTTCCGCAATCGATTGCAAAAAAATCATAATATTTTTTACACTTTACTTGTTCCTAATAAAGTTTCACCTTAGCTTTGTACGTAGTACTACGTATAAGAAATAAAGTTATTGCTAAAGCCTTGCAATATTTGAATCCAATATCTATTAGAATAAATGAAAACGATTACCAGGCTTGGTACTAAATTATTTAAAGGGATAAACAAAATACTTAATCCTGCAACAGTATTGTTGCTTGTTATTTCTTTCACTCAATTATCCGCTCAAACAAATTATTATTACAGGGGTTCAGGAAATATTAATGCTGCAGCCAGTTGGACAACGAATGCAACCGGCGGGGCCGGATCTTCACCAGCTAATTTTACAACAGCTAATCAACTGTTTAATCTGGGCAATAGTTCTACCGGGTCATTTTCGCTTTCACCTACTGCATCATGGACCATTTCAGGTGCCGGCTCACAATTAATTATTCCTAATGGTACAACTTTAACGGCTACCTCCACTATCAGCACACCTACACTTACTATCCAAAATGGTGGTACGGTGCAATCCAATGCTGCCATTACAATAGGCACCGCATTTAACTTAAATAATGGAGGCACCTATATTCACAACAATACCAGTAATGTTTCAACTACCATTTTTAAAGGCATCGAAACCTTTGGTGTTACCAGTAATTTTCGCATTTTATTATGGCAAAATTCAAGCACCAGTATTACTTCTAATTTAACAGCTGCTGCCACTACGGGTGGAAATAATTATTATTACGGTAACCTGGACATAAACTGGCCCGGCAATGTAAACTGGAACCAGGGATGGGGCTCAACAAATATTTATTTAACAGCGGGTAATTTCAGTATCAATCCAACTTTCACCGGAACATTTCTTTTTACATCCGCCAACGCACAACCTTATGTTTATGTAAATGGCAATTACACCATGAATGCTTCCGGTGGAACAATGGATTTTAGTACGAATAGTGCTGCTAATTTTCCCCTGATGTATGTAAACGGAAATATAACACATAGTGCCGGTATCATTACCACATCCGGTGCTAATGCCTATGGGAGTTTTTCCACTTTTGGCTCATTGTCACCAACCTGGACTTTTTCAGGAGGCAGCCGTAATTATTTAAGTTATGTTATCACAGCCGGCAAAACAGTAACATTGGGTTCAGCTTTTAACCTTAACGATCAGCCTACCACTTTAAATGATTTAACCATTAACGGAACATTTCATGCCGGGAATTATATTATTAGCTACGCAGCAACTGGTTCTTCAGCAGCGGTAGTCATCGCTCCAACCGGAACTATTACAACAACAAATGTAAATGGCCTGGCAGGCTCCACCACAACCACCATTGATCCAACAAACACTGTAAATACTTACCTGCAATCCGGTTCCACTGTTGAATACAGGGCTAACGGTGGTACACAAATCATTACCACGCCATCCAACGCAAATTTCCTTTACGATGCTACAAACTCCAACCTGCCTAACTATGAAAATTTAACCATTAACGGTACCGGTATAAAACAAATTACCAGTAATACAACAGTAAACGGCACACTTACATTAAGTGGCGGAACTGCCGGTTCAACAAATTTACTCAGGGTAAACAATAACACATTAACCGTTGCAAGTACAGGAGGTATTAGTGGTGGTAATGCCTATAACTATATCATTACAGGAACAGGAGCGGGCCGCTTAAGAATAAACGCAGTAACATCTGCCAACTATAATACTACCAAATATTTTTATATTGGTACCAGCAGTTGCTACCTTCCCGCCGCCGCAAACCCCACTGCCACTTCTGATTTTACAGCAGGTGTATTTACCGGCGCTACCACCAATGGTACCAGCGGGGGCACAGCTTATACCGCTACTCAAAAGAAAGGATTGGTGGATGCTGTATGGAATATTGATCGCAACAACGACCGTATTGCTATTTCAGGCACGGCCAACATTACATTAAACTGGGATAACTGTTATTCATCACTGAAGGGAACTGATTTTGCAGCAGCAGCCAATGGTAATATTGGTATATGGAGATGGGTAAGCGGAACAAACTGGTCTGCTTCTTCTTCTAATTTTTCTGCATCCAACAATAATGGTGGTGGCGGTAATTATGCCAGTACCACCGCCAATAATACTTTTAACGGGCCCTTTATTGTAGCGGTACTCGCCGGCCCTCTTGCCAATAATAATTTAAATGTGCGGGCAGCTTTAATTAACAATGATGATGTGCAGGTTAGCTGGTCGCTGCAAAATTCTACGGATATAAAAGACTTTGATGTGGAAAGAAGTTACGATAAACTGAATTTTATTAAAATCGGGAAGATAAGAAGTACGATTCAAAACAATTATAGCTATACTGACAAAAACCCTCCCGGTAATTTGATTTATTACCGCCTTGCTTTGCATACACTAACGGGTGGTAATAGTTACAGCGAAATAGTTTCTGTTACAAAAAAGATGACAGATAAATTAAGACTTTATAATAATCCTGTTACTGATAAATTGATTTTTTACCACCCGCCTTCTTTAAAGGCGCAATACCGGGTTATTAATACAGATGGTAAAATGCTGATGAAGGGAAATATTGCTGCCAATGCGGTAATCAGTACGTTGAATATTCAATCGCTGAGTAAGGGAATGTACCTGCTGCAGCTGATTAATGAAAATGAAGTAACCACTCAGCGATTTATAAAATATTAATTAAAAAATCCCGCTGCCGGCAGATCTTAATTTTTATCGCAGTTTATCCATGCTTTTAACCAGTTTTTCATCTTTCATTATTCCCAGCAAAGCCATTACCAATAAAACTGGAATGGCAAAATAAAATACAGACCACAGGCTGATGGTGCCGGTTGTAAAATCCTTTAGTTTCAAAAATAACAGGGTAATAAATATTGCTGCGGCAATGAATGTAAAACCTGTTATACGTATCTGCAGTTTTCGCTGTTTATATAAAAAAAGGGTGATTAATGCGGCAATGCCAATACCAGCAGCCAGGATGATAAATAAAACATTGTATTGCGATGTTAGTTTCCTGGCATTATTATTTACATCAGTACCGGCGTAAAACTCAAACTTTAATGTAAGAAAACTGCAAACAGTAACAAGTGTTAGCCACAGCGTTTGTATGCGTTGAATCATTAATTGATTATTTTAAATTAAAAATAAAGGTATTGGTAATATTAATAGCAAGGCTCATTTTCAATAAATGCGGTAAACGGAAACCCCTTTCGGGGGGCGGATTATTTTTTAAATATTGATTTTCAAGGTAATAAAAATAATTCCTTTTATTTGAATAACAGGTATAAAGAAAATTACGTATGTAAGGAAATGTGTTTATAATTTTTTTAAGTAGTATTAATTTTTTTGAATAACATTTATATCTTTGCAGCGAACCTCTATTATACTCAAAGACTACCAACAGCTACCTTTTTTCATTGAATATCCTCTGAGCTATAAAATCTGCTAAAAAATTTCATGTCCTTTTGCAGGAAACCTGCATCCACTAAGTCTTTATATCCATTGAAAATAATTTTAATAACCCTGGTTTAAAATTATTGCAATGAATAAATTCTACCTTTTAATCCTGACTATTTTATTAGCTGGTAACTTTCCTTCTTCTGCCGCCCAAAGAACATGGACTAATGGTCCGGGTACAAACCAAAACTGGACGACTGCTGGCAATTGGTCGGGGGGGGTTGCCCCTGTTGCAGGTGATACTATTATTTTTAATACTAACGGTGCTATTACATTTTCAACTCTTCCTGGTACTGTTACCTACAGCTCTATTACAATCTCAGCGGGAACAGTAACATTAGCTGGTGCAAATATGACATTTACAATTAGTACCAACCTTACTATTGCAAACGGAGCATCTCTTACTTTAACTAATGCAAGCATTACCCTGTCAAATAATGCAACTGGTTCCATTAGCGGGACTTTAACTGTTGGTGGCGGAAGAACTTTTAGTACAAACAATCCCGGTGTGTTAACTACCGTAAATGGCTCTCTTATTAACTCGGGCACTGTAACAAGCACAAATACCGCAAGGCTTTCATTTGCTGCCGGTTCAACCTACCAGCATTCGCAGGATGGTGGTACCATCCCCATAGCAACATGGAACCTCACTTCACTTTGCTATATAACGGGTGTTACTGGTAATGCGCCGACTAATTTAGATAACAATACTTTTGGCAATGTTACCTGGAATTGTGCTAATCAAACCTGGAATGGTCCCGGTAACTTTTATAATAATGGATTTACTATTTTAGGAACCTTAACGGTTCAAAACACCAATTTTACAGCTGGTGGTGGCGAGTTCCGTTTTGGCGGAGTCACACCCCAGGTTAATTATATAGGTAAAGATTTTATTATTACGGGAGGTGAAGTAAAAATTAGCGGTCAAAACGGAAGAACTGTAACTGTTGCGGGTAACTTTTCAATCAGCGGCACTGCTTCATTATTGATGGATGATGCCAATACCAATGCCATCCTGAATATAGCCGGTAATTTTTCTCATTTAGGAAATTCTAAAATTTATGAAACCGGATCAGCTACCGGATCTGTTATCAATTTTAATGGTACCGGCACTCAAACTTATATAAAGGCAACTACTGCCACCAATGTTGAAATTGTAAACTATGCTATATTAAGCGGTGCTACGGTAGATTTTGGAACCAATGTTTTAAATGGCACAGGGAACCAGGGAAAATTTACTTTGAATGCCGGCGGAAGTATAATTACAGCAAATGCTGCTGGCCTTAATGCTAACGGAACCAATACGGGTACTATTCAATTAACCGGCACAAGAACTTACAGCAGTCTTGCTAATTATACTTTTAATGGTACAGTCGTTCAAAACACCGGGAACTTTAATACTTCACCTACGGGAAATTCTGTTGCAAAATTAACTATCAGTAATACTGCCGGCAATGGTACCACTGGTGTTACATTAACTCAGCCGCTTTCTGTAAGTAACAGTTTAATTTTTACCAATGGTGTTTTAACTACCACCAGCACAAATATTCTTACTTTAAATGCTGCTGCCACCGTTAGTGGTTATGGTTCCACCATCAGCGGCGGCACTACCGACCGATTTGTGAACGGACCAATGAAAAGAGTGGGTAACAATACCAATAACTATTCATTTACCTTTCCTGTTGGAGCGGTTACAGGTGGAGTAAGTTATTACAATCCCATAGCTGTGTCAGGTGTAAACGGTTTAGCCGCTGATACACTGCTTGCTCAATATTTTCATACGCCGGGCGGTGGCGGTAATAATACTGCTATCAATAACAATAATCATACAACCCCTGCTGTAGCATTTACCAGTTATGTGGAATACTGGAACTTAACCATGACAACAGCCTCTAAAAATGCTAATCTTACTGCAAAAGTGAGCCTGTATTTCCCTCATTATGCTTATGGCTACAGTTCTGTTTTTGACAAGGGCTTTGGTGCATTAAGGGTTACGCAATTTACCAGCGGCCAATGGAAAGATTATTATAATACAGCCGCCTCCGCTTCTATTCCTGTAACAAGCAACGACGATATTAATAATTTTATCACTTCAAGTGATCCTGTTACCACTTTTGGATTATTTACGTTTGGATCCACAGGCCCATCAGCCGCACCATTGCCAATAGAGCTGAAAAAATTTGAAGCCATTAAAAATTCCAGCTTTAACAGTTTACAATGGGAGGCTAACTGCATTGGTAAGCAATTAAGTTTTGAACTCCAGCGTTCAACTGATAATATCAGCTATAAAACAATCAGCAGTATTACGGCAGATAAAGTAAGATGTGGCCAGCCATTTAATTATAACGATTTTTATACTGGTCAAAACAAAGTGTATTACCGCTTAAAAGTTACTGATGAAAATGGTAAAATTGCCTATTCACCCTATCGTTTAATAACCTATGTAAATGGTAAACAACTGGAGATAATTAATGCAGGGCCTAATCCTGCTACGGATCATATTGTGGTGAATGTTTCAACACCTTCAGCAGGCAATTTGAATATGCGGATAATTGATATAAGCGGAAGGGTGTACAAATACCAGGCTGCACAGTTAAGGGTTGGCAGCAATCAAATCCAGGTTAATGTAAATAATCTTTCATCCGGTACTTATATTTTGTCATGCATCTTAAATAACCAGGAAACAATTTCTTCAAGGTTTGTAAAAAACTAACTGTCCTTCTTGAAAAATCAATAAAAAAGACCGGCTTTCATGCCGGTCTCTTTTTTTAATTAGTTTTCGTTTACAAAGAATATTTGTTGTATTTATCCCAGTTCCGGGTACAGGGGAAACTGCTTCATAAATTCATTTACTTCACTTCTTACCGTGGCTATTACTTTTTCATCATCTGCATTTACCAGTACTTTATCAATACTGTTCACTACAAATTCCATATCACTTTCTTTCATACCACGGGTGGTGATGGCTGGTGTGCCTACACGGATACCGGAAGTAACAAAAGCACTTTTATCATCAAAAGGCACCATGTTTTTGTTGCTGGTGATATCAGCTTTTACTAAAACCTGTTCCGCTTTTTTACCGCTGATGTTTTTATTACGAAGATCAATCAGCATTAAATGATTATCTGTTCCTTCACTGATGAGATGATAACCTTTGTCAACAAAAACTTTTGCCATTGCCTGTGCATTACTTACTACCTGTTTGGCATAAGCAGTAAAATCATCGCTGAGAATTTCACCAAAAGCAATTGCTTTGGCGGCAATTACATGTTCTAATGGTCCGCCCTGCTGACCGGGGAATACCGCCATATCAATCAAATTACTCATCATGCGGGTATTACCTTTTACATCTTTTAATCCAAAAGGATTTTCAAAATCTTTCTTCATCAAAATGATACCGCCACGGGGCCCACGTAATGTTTTATGAGTAGTAGAAGTAACAAAATGACAATGATCAAAGGGGGAATTCAATAATCCTTTTGCTATCAATCCCGCAGGATGCGCCATATCGCACATGACAAAAGCACCCACTTCATCGGCTACTTTTCTAATTCTTGCATAATCCCAGTCACGGCTGTAAGCAGAAGCACCGCAAATGATCAGCTTTGGTTTTTCAGTTCTTGTTTTTGCTTCTAATGTATCATAATCAACACGACCTGTTTCTTTTACTACACCATAAAAATGTGTTTCGTATAATTTACCACTGAAGTTAACCGGTGAACCATGTGTCAAGTGACCACCCATACTTAAATCCAGCCCCAGTATTTTATCACTGGGATTAATGATGGCACTCATCAATGCCGCATTGGCCTGGGCACCACTATGCGGCTGCACATTGGCATACTCACAATTAAAGATTTGTTTTAAACGATCGATGGCTAATTGTTCTGTCTGGTCTACAATTTCGCAACCGGCATAATAGCGGCGGCCGGGATAACCTTCTGCATATTTATTCGTCATTACACCACCCATTGCTTCCATTACCTGTAAGCTGGTGAAGTTTTCAGAAGCGATGAGTTCAATGCCGTGACGCTGGCGTTCTAATTCTTTTCTTATTAAATCGAAAACTAAAGTATCTCTTTGCATGAGGGAGTTAATTTGGGCCACAAAGATAGCCCCGCAGGGATAATCGCTAAAGTTTTGTTCGGGATAAGTAAAAATTAAAAAGTCAAAATTCAAAAGTCAAAATTCAAAAAAGATACTAACGACCATTTTTACTTTTTAATTTTGACTTTTGAATTAACCTTCGACCTGTCAAAAAATCCCTATTTTCACAGCTTGTTTTGCAGTTGATTTAACCATTAACGATGAAAGCGATAATTCCCGTTGCAGGCGCCGGCACCAAACTGCGTCCGCATACATATACACAACCCAAGGCACTCATTCCTTTAGCCGGTAAAACCATTTTGAGTATTATAGTTGACCAGTTGCTGGAAGCAGGCATCAATGAATTTGTTTTTGTAGTAGGTCACCTCGGTGATAAGATACAGGACTATGTAAAAGAAAAATACCCGGCACTCATAGCTCACTTTGTAGCACAAAATGAAAGAGAAGGTTCGGGCCAGGCAATATACTTAACGAAAGATGTGGTTAAGAATGATGAAGTATTTATTGTATTAGGCGATACCATTTGCGAGTATGATATTAAATCTGTCCTGGAATCACCTTATTCCATGCTGGGAGTAAAGAAAGTGGATGACCCCAGAAATTTTGGTGTAGCGGAGATTGAAGATGATGGATCCATCAGCCGGGTGGTGGAAAAACCGCATATTCCCAAGAGCAATATGGCACTGGTAGGTTTGTATAAAATAAAAGAGAGCAGCCAGCTATTTGATTGTCTTGAACAAAATATTAAGCAGGGAGTAAAGAGTTATGATGAATTTAATTTAACCGATGCGCTGGAATGTATGATAGCAAAAGGAGTAAAGATTCATTCGTTTAAAGTACAGAACTGGTTTGATTGCGGACGTAAAGAAACCTTGCTTGAATCGAACTCAACGCTTTTAAAGAAGTTTGGTACTTCCATTTCACCCGATCATAATTTTGAAAATACCATTATTGTTCCGCCGGTGAGTATTGCTGCCGGTTGTGATATACGCAACTCCATTATTGGTCCCAATGTTTCTATTGGTGAACAAACTAAAATACATTACTCCATTATTAAAGAATCCATCATTGGTTCCTACACTAATCTTTTTGAAATTGTTTTAGATGATTCGCTTATTGGCAGCGATGCAGAGATTAAAGGAGAGAGCCGCAGCCTGAATATTGGAGATAATACTGAAATAGACCTGGGATAACTCAGGCTATATTTATTAAACATTCTTTGTGTTCTTGGTGAGCTCCCCGTGTTGATTATGGTTAGTTTACCTAGTTTACCACAAAGGCCACAAAGGAAAACACAAAGTTCACCAATAGAACAAGTGGTATAACTTCCCGGTTGATCAGGCAGTATTTTCTTTCAATAATTTTTTTATCAATGCTATTTGCCCCATGTGATAGTGGGCATGTTCAATAGTACCGGCCAGGTTACGGTACCAGCTGCCGTATTTGGGTTCAATAAAATCAGTCCATATTTTTTCATTGGGTAGTTGTTCTATTAAGTTGATGAATTTGTCGGCATCGGCAAAAGTTTTTTGCACCAGTGC
Organism: Sphingobacteriales bacterium; assembly: GCA_003963365.1. Lineage (GTDB taxonomy): Bacteria > Bacteroidota > Bacteroidia > Chitinophagales > Chitinophagaceae > AWTP1-9. The sequence goes on along the minus strand of RXJG01000003.1, from coordinate 147,089 downwards.
TTCCCAATCCTGCTGCGATTCAATGGGCGGACAATCATAACTGTATTTATCATGTGCATCCAGCGGGCCGCCCTGTAATACCTTGCTTACAGCCATAACATAATAGTTGATATGATATACCAGCATGGCTATGGTATTGAAGGAATGAAGTTTGGTGGTTGCTTCCTGCCAGTTGATGTTGGATAATAATTCTTTTAGATGAACGCCGGTGTAGTTGTTGCCGTAGTAAGCATCTTTGAGTTGTTTGGAGATATAAGATGAGTAATTCATTTATTATTTACGAATCTACAAATAATCTGTTGCCATGAAAACAGAACGTACAAGTGAGTGACACAACAGGGGCTTAATAGTTGCAATGGCGCTAAGTACATCATTCAGCAAAGTGCATATCCTCAGGAGATCCCTCCTTAGGTCGGGATGACGCCTTGATGATGTAATCCGCCTTCGCCGGGGCTTCGGCGAACAAGGAAAAAATATTTCTTTCATCATTGCAACTTTTTACCAGTTGCTGTGTCATTAGAAAAAGCAGTTCTTTAAATTCAGGTATATTGCGTAACAATTGATTGCAATGCAGCCTTTCCACAATCGTGTTACAGATTTGTTTGGTATTGATTACCCTATTATACAGGCAGGAATGATTTGGGCCAGCGGCTGGCGGCTCGCCAGTGCAGTGAGTAATGCCGGCGGACTGGGTATCATCGGCAGCGGCAGTATGTATCCCGATGTTTTACGTGAACATATTATTAAATGTAAAGCAGCCACCAATAAACCTTTTGCCGTAAACGTTCCTATGCTTTATCCCGATATTGATAAGCATATACAGATCATTCGGGAGGAAAAAGTTCCGATTGTTTTTACTTCTGCCGGTAACCCTAAAACGTGGACAAACTCATTAAAAGAGCATGGCATTAAAGTGGTGCATGTGGTAAGCAGCAGTAAGTTTGCCCGTAAAGCAGAAGAAGCCGGATGTGATGCGGTAGTGGCCGAAGGGTTTGAAGCCGGTGGACATAACGGAAGGGAAGAAACAACGTCGATGGTGTTGATTCCTGCTGTGGTGAAGGCGGTAAAGATTCCTGTTATAGCTGCTGGTGGTATTTATGACGGAAGAAGTATGCTGGCCGCAATGGTATTAGGTGCAGCAGGAGTACAGATGGGAACAAGATTTGTAGCGAGTGAAGAAGCATCCTCTCACGATAAGTTTAAGGAGGCAGTGATGCATGCTAATGAAGGTGACACGATGCTGATGATGAAAAAGCTGACACCGGTACGACTTTTAAAGAATAAATTTTTTGAGGAAATACAAAATGCAGAACTTAGAGGGGCCGGTACCGATGAATTGAAAACCATATTAGGAAGAGCAAGGGCAAAAAAAGGAATGTTTGAAGGTGATTTGGATGAAGGAGAGTTGGAGATTGGTCAATGCAGTGCGTTATTAAATAATATTTTACCCGCCGCAGCGATTGTACATCAAATATGGTCTGAATTTAATATAGCTTTGAAACAACCATTAACAAGAAACTAAATTGATAGAGCTATGGGCCGACACAAATTGATTGCCGCTTCAGTAATAACACTGGCATTGTCACTTAAGGCAGCTGCAACGGACAATAATAAAAAGATGAGCAACGGAGAATCCAGTGTAAATGGAATTGTAATTGACAGTAAAACCAAAAAACCTATTGCCGGTGTGCTGGTTTCTGCCATGGCCGCTAAAATGCAAAATGAAAAAGAAGTAAACTCCAACAGCCAGGGAAGTTTTAAAATTGAATCTGTTCCGGTAACCGATCTGTATATTACTTTTGAAAAGAAAGGATATAAAACAATAAAAAAAGAAGCAGCCAAACTGAAAGAAGGTGAACTGATGAAACTGGTTATTGAATTAGTTCCATTAGTAAATGATGACGAAGAAGAAGGAATGGGCAGCCCGTTGCGTCCCATTATTGGTGCCGGCTTTGGTATTGATAAATAAGGATGATTTTTAAGTTTATAAAAAAACCTCAGCGAAATTTCGTTGAGGTTTTTTGTTTTGTCACACTGAACTTGTCGAAATGTTGTTCATCTGCAGTACCAAAGTTCATCAGGGCTTCTGCAGGCTCAGCCTTGCAATGCCTTTGTTTTCCCTGCGATTTCTTTGTGTCCTTTGTGGTAAGGCTGTTTAACCACAAAGTGCACGGGGAGATTATGATTTTTTAAATGCCCATTTCAGCATTTCTTTCCAGCTGGCTTTTTTACCATAGAGTAAAATACCGGTGCGGTAAATTTTTCCCGCCATCCAGGTAGTGAATAAGAAACCGGCTATTAATAAAGCCATTGATAATCCCAATTGCCACCAGGGTACTCCAAATGGTATCCGCCCCATCATAATAATGGGTGATGTAAACGGAATCATACTTCCCCAGAACATCATGGGTGAATTAATATTATTTAATCCTGATGATAACATGATAAAAGCAAAAATGATCGGCATCATAATCGGGAACATCAGTTGCTGTGATTCCTGTGCATCTTCCACTACACTGCCTACGGCGGCAAATAAAGAGGAATAGAATAAATAGCCACCAAGAAAATAAAATAAGAAACAACCAATAATCAATCCCCAGTTAGCTGTACCCAGTATTCCTTTTATCTCAAGAAATTTTAAAGCGGCAGTATTGTTTTGCATACCACCGGGTACCTGGTTGTTAACCTGGTTGGCCTGTTCTAATAATTCATGCGGGATAAATGCCCCGGCTAAGCTGGTTAATGTAAATATTAAAATTATCCAGAGCAGGAATTGGGTTAAACCAACACCGGCAATGCCTACAATCTTTCCAATCATTAACTGGAAGGGCTTTACACTGGAAATGATTACTTCTGCAATACGGTTTGTTTTTTCTTCCATTACACCCCGCATCACCATCGCCCCAAATACTATCATGGTGATATAAATTAAAATACCCGATCCAAAGGCAATACCATAAGCCAAACCGGCATTGGCTTCTTTTACTTTGCCATTTTCATCTAATACCCGGTTATTTAATTCAACAGCATCCTTTGTTTGTTTGCTGATGGAGTCTAATGTTTCTTTATGAATACCTTTTTGCTGAAGCAAATTATTTTCAATGGCTTTATTGAGTTTATCCCTGATTCTTGCCTCTGTTTCCAGGCCCAGTTGTTTTTGAGAATAGATAGCATAATTATTTGAAGTACCGGATGGAATATAAAGTACTGCATCAAAACCTTTACCGGCATAATTTAAACTGTCAACCCCGGTAGTAAAATCAAAACTGAGGCTGGATGAATCGCTTTTTATACTGTTTTTAAAATAGCCGGGATCGTTGGCCACTGCTATTTTTGCTTTTGATTTGGTTGAGACGGCAATAAATACTGAACCAAAGATGAACAGGATCATTACAATTGGTAACAGGAAGGTTGAAAGTAAAAAACTTTTATTGCGTACCCTGGTAATGTATTCTCTTTTTATGATGAGCCAGATTTTGTTCATGGAAATAAATTTTTAATCGGTGATTTTTTCAAATTGACGGGTAAGCGGAGTGCCTTCCACCAGTTTAATAAAGATGTCGTTAAGCGATGGCAGCATTTCATTAAAAGAAGTGATGTTATTATTCTGCTGAATGAAATGTTGCAGTACTTCATTGGCAGTATGACCCGGATTGATTTTTACAATCAGCGAATGATCGTTTTTTCCAATGGCTTCAAAAGCAGCAGAACCATTTATATGTTCCATCTTTTCCAGCCCGATGCTGTAAAGGTTTTCTTTGAACTGTTGTTTTACTTCTTTTACCGAACCATCCAGTATTTTTTTGCCTTTGTTCATTAAGATGATGTGGTCGCAAATTTCTTCCACCTGCTCCATGCGGTGTGTACTGAAGATGATGCTGCAGCCTTTTTGCGCCAGTTTATAAATTTCATCTTTTATGAGGTTGCTGTTCACCGGGTCCAATCCGCTGAAAGGTTCATCAAGGATGATGAGCTTGGGTTCGTGCAGAACGGTTGTAACAAACTGTAATTTTTGTCCCATTCCTTTACTCAGATCCTCTACCTTTTTATTCCACCAGCTTTGCATTTCAAATCGTAGAAACCAGTCTTTCACCTGTGCCATGGCATCTTTTTGAGACAATCCTTTTAGCTGTGCTAAGTACATGGCCTGTTCGCCAATTTTCATTTTTTTATACAAACCACGTTCTTCGGGCATATAGCCAATATGAACCACATCATTTATGGGATCAAACTTTTTTCCATTAAAAATTATTTCTCCTTCATCCGGGAAAAAGATACCGGTAATCATCCGGATAAGAGTGGTTTTGCCGGCACCGTTGGGGCCGAGTAAACCAAAGATGCTGCCTCGTTCAAGGCCGAAGCTTACGTCATCCACGGCTTTTTGCGTGGCGTAATACTTTTTTAGATTTTTTACTTCAAGAATGTGTGACATAAACAGGTGCTCAGTTTTAATTGTATGAGCTGAATTTTGGTTAATAGTTTTGTAGTTCATGGGTGCCGGAACAGAAACGACCCCCAACATTTAGTTGCAACAAATTTAGTTTTGTTACAACTGTCCAAAAAAAATTATCATGAGTGGCTTTTTTCAGAAATAAGATGATAAATAAACAGGTGGAAGGTAAAAGGTGGCTACCAAATTTCCTTCCAATCTCCTTAATCACTTAAATCATGGTTACGGCAATTTGTGCCGCCACCCTTTCCCCGTCCATAGCTGCACTTACAATACCACCGGCATAACCGGCGCCTTCACCACAGGGATATAAATTTTTTATTTGCGGGTGCTGAAGCGTTTCTTTATCTCTTGGAATACGAACAGGCGAAGAAGTACGGCTTTCGGTAGCTACTACCACTGCTTCGTTTGTATAATAACCTTTTCCGCCATTTGACCGGGCAGGCATTTTTTTACCGAATTCTTTAAATGCATCTTTTAATCTATTATAAACAAAAGAAGGTAATACTTCATTTACTGCGGATGAATGTATGCCGGGCAGATAAGAACAATCAGGCAATGAAGAGGAGATTTTCTTTTCAGTAAAATCAATCATGCGTTGTGCAGGCGCCACAAATTTTCCACCACCATATTGAAATGCTTTCTGCTCCACCATTTGCTGAAAATACATTAATAACAGTGGATGATGATTTTCAATTTTTGGTTTTTGATTGTTGACTTTTGAATTTTCAAAGTACTTCACCGCATCTTCCAATTCCACACTCACCACCATTCCACTATTGGCAAAGGGATTATTTCGTTTAGATGGGCTCCAGCCATTTACCACCAGTTCTTCAGGATTGGTAGCAGCCGGCGCAATAATTCCACCGGGGCACATGCAAAAGGAAAATACTCCTTTGCCTTCTACTTGTTGCACCAAACTGTAAGACGCCGGTGGAAGATTAGCATCTCTTATGTTGCAATGATATTGTGCTGCATCAATTAATGATTGCGGATGTTCAATACGAACACCCAGCGCAAATGGTTTTGCTTCAATCAGTATTTTCTTTTCATGCAGCAATAAAAAAATATCCCTGGCAGAATGACCGGTGGCTAATATCACCGCATCCGCTTCAAATGAATTGCCATCAGCTGTTTTAACTCCGGTTATTTTATTGGAGCTGATGATGAAATCAACCACTTTCTTTTCAAATAAAAAATCACCTCCGCAATCTTCAATTTGCTTCCGCATAGTTGTGATGATGTGCGGCAGTTTATTGGTTCCTATGTGCGGATGCGCTTCGTATAAAATCTTTTCTTCGGCCCCAAAATGAACAAAGAGATTTAAGATTCGGTCAATATCACCCCGCTTATTACTTCTTGTATACAATTTACCATCACTGTAAGTACCGGCGCCACCTTCGCCAAAGCAATAGTTACTTTCCGGATTTACCATTCCTTCTTTATTTAATATGGCTAAATCTCTTCTCCTGCTGCGTATATCTTTGCCTCGTTCAAGAAGAATGGGTTTTATTCCTGCTTCGATCAATTTTAATGCGGCAAATAAGCCAGCCGGGCCGGCGCCAACAATAATAACTTTTTTATCAGCCTTACTTACATCTTTAAAATAAAAGGAAAGAATTTCTCTTGGAACAAACGGTTCGTTGATAAAAGCTTTTACTGTAAGATTGATACGGATAGTTTTACTCCTTGCATCAATAGAATGTTTCAGAATATGAAAGCCGCTGATATTAGTGTTGGCAACAATTTGTGAAATATATTGTTTGATGATGCTGTCATCCGCTGCCTCGTGGGGCAAAAGCTTAAGTGTAAGTTGTTGCTGCATAAACGGAGGTTAGGTGGTTATCCTAAAACTCTTTGAGGTTTTTTATAGTGTATTGTTTTTTGTTTATGGCCAGGTATGGGTCAATTAAAAACCAGCAACCAGCAACTAGAATGGTAAATCATCCACAAAATCCGGTGCCTTATCTGTTGGTCTGCCCGTGGCGGGTTCAGTGGCAGGTGCATTTTGTGATACACTGTTGTTCAATAGTTCCACTCTCCACGCATCTAAATTAGTGATGTAGTTAATATTGCCATTTTTTTCCCAGCGGGTTCCTTTAATATTAAAGGATACTTTTAATTCATCACCAATATTAAAACGGTCAATGATAGCTGTTCTGTCCTGCACACTTTGAAACTTTACATAGTTGGTAATCATCCGGCCACCTATATCTTCTGTTTTTTCTATTACAAATTCTCTTGTGCGGAAAGATTCTGTACGCTGTACGGTATCATATTTCGCCACTAATTTTCCTGTTATCTCAAAACTCATGTAACTGTTTTTAATCCGGCAAATGTAGGGAAATCAAATCCTAAAAAATTATGTTTTTAGATTAAAAAATAACTATTTTCAAAGTTCAAATTCAGTGGTAAAATGATAGCTGTAGCCCGTAGATATTTTATATTTTTTCTTGCGGTATGGTTCTTTACCAGTTGCGAACCATCCTGGCAGCTTACCAGTAAAAATGCCACACAATACAGGGTTAACCCGGATAGTCCAAAGGATACGGCGTATACAAATTTCCTCAGGCCATATTATAATAAAATGGCTTCCACTATGAACCAGGTAATTGCAGTTAGTGATGTGGAACTGATAAAGAAACAACCTTCCTGCAATATGGGTAATTTCTTTTCAGATATCGTAAAGATTACTGCTGAAAAAGAATACAATATGCCGGTGGATATTGCCATCTTCAATCATGGAGGTATGCGGTTAACTTCTATGGCAGCAGGAAATGTTAACTTAGGAAAGATATATGAACTTTCTCCGTTTGATAATTATATCGTGATATTAAAATTGAATGGTAAAGTATTACAGGATTTTTTAGACCTTTCGGCCAATAAAGGCGGCTGGCCCATATCAGGCGGTACATATGTTATAAAAGATAAAAAAGCAACAGCGGTACTGATTGGGGGCGTGGCAATTGACGAGAATAAAATATATAATGTGGCAACGATAGATTACATCGCAAATGGGGGAGACGATGCCAGTATGCTGCGAACAATACCGCAAATCAACAAGAATATTATTATGCGGGATGCCATTATTGCGTATCTGCATAAATTAACCGCAGAAGGAAAACATATTGTTGACATACCTGAAAAAAGAGTTCAGTATGCTGAATAGAAGAAAATTTTTACAGCAATCTGCTTTAAGCACCGGCAGCATGCTGGCGGCTACCATGTTACCGCAAACTTTGTTTGCAGCAGAAGAAACTAATAAAATAAAATTAACCATCCTTCATACCAATGATGTGCATAGCCGGCTTGACCCGTTCCCGATGGATGGAAGCAACAATGCAGGATTAGGCGGAGTGGCCGCAAGAGCAGAGCTGATTAAAAAAATCCGTGCTGAAGAAGAACATGTTTTGTTATTAGATGCGGGAGATATCTTTCAGGGAACACCTTATTTCAATTTATACAAAGGTGAGCCGGAAATAAAAGTAATGACGATGATGGGATATGATGCTGCCACCATGGGTAATCATGATTTTGATGCCGGGCTTGAAAATTTTGCCAATCAATTACAGCATGCCCGGTTTCCTATTCTCATGAATAATTATGATTTTACTCATACACCGATGGAATCAAAATATGTTCCTTACAAAATCTTTAAGAAGGGTTCTTTAAAAATTGGTGTAACAGGTGTGGGTATTGAAATGAAAGGGTTGGTTCCGGATAACCTGTTTGGAGAAACAAAATACCTGGACCCGATTCAAAAAGCAAGTGAAACAGCTGAGTATTTAAAAAGGAATGAGAAGTGTGATTTGGTGATATGTTTATCACATCTTGGTTATAAATATTCTGATAATAAAGTAAGTGACCGGGTGTTAGCAAAAGAAAGTGAGTTTGTTGATATTATCATTGGTGGTCATACTCATACGTTTATGGACAAACCTGAAACTATTGTCAATAAAAAAGGGCAGGATGTTTTAATAAACCAGGTTGGCTGGGCCGGTATTGTTTTGGGGAGAATTGATGTAGAATTCAGCAATACAAAAAAGAAAAAGTTGACAGAATCCAATACAGTGGTCGGTGGGAAAAAAACAAGTGAATAAAAAATTTTTTTTTCAACAAAATATTTTGATATTCGCTGTCCTGCCAAAAATTTTTTGCATTAAACCTTGCAATAAATAATTGGAAGAAAACCACCAAAAAATATTTCAAAAAAATTATTGGTAACTCAATATAAACTGCTTAAGGTAAATGACGAAAACGGCTGACAAAGTTTGGGATAATTGTTTAGCTATTATAAAAGATATTGTAGAATGGCAACATTTTAAAACATGGTTTGAGCCAATCCGTCCGGTAGAGATAAAAGGAAAAGTGTTAACCATACAGGTTCCAAGCCAATTCTTTTTTGAATATTTGGAAGAACATTATGTAAATTTATTAGCGAAGACACTAAAAAGAGAATTAGGTAAAGAAGCCCGGCTGGAATACCGGATAATGGTGGATAGCGGTAATAATAAAAACAAACCCATTACTACGGATATTCCCGGGCAGGGATACAAAATTTTCACCAACAACGAAATGGATTTTCCGCTCGTTATAAATAATCCCGTTAAGAACCCGTTTGTAATACCGGGGTTAAAAAAGGTGCAGATCGATCCGCAGTTAAATCCTATTTACACATTCGAAACTTTTATTGAAGGTGATTGTAACCGGGTAGCCCGTCGTGCCGGTAAAACAGTGGCAGATAAGCCCGGAGCTACTTCATTTAATCCTTTGGTTATTTATGGTGGCGTAGGCCTGGGTAAAACGCACCTGGCACAGGCAGTGGGTAATGAAGTAAAAAGAAATAATTCCAACAAAGTGGTGTTGTATGTGAGTTCTGAAAAATTTATCAACCAGTTTCAGGATCACAGCCGTAACAATGCTATCAACGATTTTATTCACTTCTATCAGTTAATAGATGTATTGATAATTGATGATGTGCAATTCTTTAGCCGGGCTGAAAAAAGCCAGGATGCCTTATTTGCCATCTTCAATCATTTACATCAAAGCGGCAAACAATTAATTCTTACCTCTGATAAACCACCTAAAGATTTAGAAGGTGTACAGGAACGTTTATTAAGCCGTTTCCGCTGGGGATTAAGTGCCGATCTTCAAATGCCGGATTACGATACCAAAATTGAGATACTTGAAAAGAAGATGAAGAACGACGGGTTGGAAATGCCGAAAGAAGTAGTAAAATATATCGCCTATAATATCAATAGTAATGTGCGGGAACTGGAAGGGGCTTTAATCTCCCTTTTGGCACAATCTTCGCTTAATAAGCGGGAAATTGATTTGGATTTGGCAAAGAAAGTACTCCGCAATTTTGTGAAAACCAGTTCGAAGGAAATCACCATCGATACTATCCAAAAAATGGTATGCGATTTCTTCGATGTTCCTTACGAAAAACTGTTACAGAAAACCCGTAAAAGGGAAATTGTTCAGGCAAGGCAGATTACGATGTACCTTGCCAAAGCATTTACTAAAAATTCATTAAAAACCATTGGCGAACATTTTGGAGGCCGTGATCATACAACGGTTATTCACTCCTGCCAAACTGTAAAAGATTTGATGGATACAGACAGCAGTTTTAAAGAAAGTGTAATGGAACTGCAACAGAAAGTACAGTTAGCAGCAATGTAATACGATTGCTTACTACAATATAAAAACCCGGGGTCCATTTATTTGGATTTTGGGTTTTGTTTTTTTGGCACTTTAATGATGGTAGACTATTTTTGCTGCCCTTAATTCAGCTAAGCCGGTGAGGTGGATGAGTGGCTGAAATCAACGGTTTGCTAAACCGTCGTACGGGCTTAAACCCGTACCGAGGGTTCGAATCCCTCCCTCACCGCTTTTTAAAAGTCATCAGTTTTTTACTGGTGACTTTTTGTTTTATTAAAATACCATTAAAATACCATTGTCAGGGTATTTCATCATCCTGTTTATTGTTTTATCTTTCTGATAAATTCTTTTGCTCATGAAAAGAGTATTGATTTTTTACTTACTCATAGCAAGTGTCTCTGCATTTTCGCAAACAAATATTTCGCCTAAAAAACTGGCTTTAATTGTAGCTATTGGGCAATACCCGGAGAATAGTGGCTGGCCGGCTATTGCTTCTATTAATGACATAAAGTATATAAAAGGAGCTTTAATTAATAAAGGTTTTAAAGAAAAAGATATTGATACATTAAAAAACAATAAGGCAACCAAGGCTGCTATTTTAAAAGCGATGGATAACCTTGCCAAAAAGGCTTCAACAAATGATATTGTGGTGATTCATTTTTCCTGTCACGGTCAGCAAATACAGGACCAGGCAACGATAGCAGAAGGAAAAGATGAATCTGACGGCTACGATGAGGCCATTATCCCGGTAGATGCTGAAGCGATGTATAACCCCAGCGGATATGATGGCAGTAAACATTTACGGGATGATGATTTGGCTATTAAGTTCAGAGCCATCCGCAATAAAATAAAACCCAACGGCACACTGCTGGTATTAATTGATGCCTGCCATTCGGGTACTGCCTCCCGGGCCGTTGATGCATCCATATCAAGAGGTACACCTGTTCCCTTTACTTTTGGGAAATATCAACCCGATTCAAACCTGCCTTTTGCAGACGAAGATTCTTTTATTGGGGATGGCAAGGATAGTTTGTCCAATATGGTTGTCATCAGTGCATCGGCTGCACACCAGCAAAATTTTCAGTTGTGGGATGATAAAGGGGTGGACGTTGGTTCTCTTTCTTTTGCATTTGCCAAAGCCATGGCCGATATAAAACCCGGCGATGATTATGAATTATTATTTGAAAAAATAAAGGCAAGAGTACAGGCTGGCATCCCAACACAAATACCGATGATTGAAGGCAACCTCACCCAGCAGGTTTTTGAAGGAAAGTTTAATAAACCATCCGATGAAATAATTTTAACCATTGCCAAAACAGATAAGCAGGCAAAAGAAGATTCTGTGTTTGTGATTAATAAAGGAGCCTTTGATAATATTTCAAAAGGAAGTACCTGTAAAATATTTGTAGCTGGTTCAAAAGAACCGGTAGCGGAGGGAACTATTGTAACGGTAGGCTCTTTTGAAAGCGCCGGTGTTACAAAAAAGTTATTAAAAAAAGAAACAGCTTACCGTGCAGTAATTGATCAGGTAAGTTTTGGGGAATTTTCAACAGCTATTGCTGTTAATGAGCCAGGCATCAATAATAGCCGGCTTAAATCGCAGGTAACAGCATTGTTTCAGCCGTACCAGTTTATTTCATTAAAAAATAATGCAGACCTGATGCTGAATATAAATGAGCAAAATGCCAGGGTACGAATGGAATTGTTTGACCGGGGTGACAGCACCCGCTGGGTAAAAGAACTTTCTGCCAGTGATACACTTTCTGCAACTGATAAAGAAGAACTGATTGCCAGCATCAAAAATTCAACGAGAATAAAATATCTGCGTTCATTGCCTGATGGTGGTGATTTGAGTAAAAATTTAATTGCCCAAATCATTCCGAAGAATAATAATTCAGCGGTTAATACCAATGGTGAAATGGTGTTTAAACCCGGGGATATATTTACGATGAATGTTACTAACAATAGTAAGGAAGACCTGTTTTTTTCCATAATTGATATAATGCCCAATAATGAAATGCAGGTGTTAATTCCCACACCGGCAAGAACACCCCAGGATTATCATTTGGCCCCAAAGGAAACCAAAACTTTTACTGTAGGAGTAGATGCAAATACCCCTTCAGGAAAAGAAGTATATAAAGTGTTTATTACCCGTTCGCCAATCGACTTAAGACAACTCTTTGACAGGAAAACCAGGGCTGCACATAGAGGAGTCACTATGTCGCTGGAGGATATGATCAATGATACATTTAAAGACAGTGAAGATGCAGCAGCCACCCGATCAGTGGTTAGTAATGTAAAACTGGATGAGGCCGGAATGCTGACAGTAGGATTTACGGTAAAAAAGCAAAATCCATAAAAATACCCTCACGTGGGTATAGACAAGTAAAACAGTTAAATTAACTTAGTGCGAAACTAAAACAAGCATAAAACATCAATTATGAAAAGGATACTCTTGACCCTCTTAAGTTTTACCTTAATTTTTTCAGCAGCTAATGCGCAAAAGATCAAAGGCCTTTGTGCCACTAAACTTGGAAAATATTTTGAAGACCGCCACACAAAAGTTGATACTACAGCTGGTCGTGGTATGATAGACAATTATTACTTATGGCCGGTGGGAGCCCTACTTACAGTTAAATTCCTTCCCGGAGGAAGTAGCCAAATAAGAAATGAGGTAATGACTTATGCCAAAGAATGGGAAAAATATGCTAACATAAAAATTAAGTTTGTGCCCGATAATACACCTAAAACAAATGTGCGTATAAAACTTACAGATAATGATGGTGCATGGTCTTTACTGGGCACACAATGTAACTATGAAGATCAAACCATGCAGACGATGAATCTTGATACAATAGGATTCCGTACTAAAGATGATTTTCCTTACTGGAGAGCAACTGTAATTCATGAGTTTGGTCACACACTCGGTTTCATGCATGAGCAAAGCTATCCCGGTGGTATTAAGTGGGATACTGCGGCGGTATATGGATACTATCTTAAATATACCAACTGGGACAGAGACATGATCAATGCGCAGGTATTAAAAGTATCAGACGAATTTTATTCTAACGGTACAGCATATGATTCAAAATCTATTATGCAGTACTGGGTGGCGAAAGATTTTACGTTAGACAAGGTAGAAATTCCTGCAAACTATAATTTATCAGCAGGTGATATTTCTTTAGCTGCAGCTATGTATCCTAAAACCGGAAAACGATTTAACGAAGTTCCCACAGTTAATGTTTCCAGTTTAACGAATGTTAAAGTAGAACCCAATAAAGCAAGAGGCGGTTTGGTAATTACGCCTTCCTTTACATTAAAATCAAATTCTAAACTTGGTTTATTATATTTAGTAGCAAGAGTGGTGAGAGACGATGACCATTATGTAGAAGCAACAACAGACCAATATAACTGGGGTGGTTGGGTAGCTACTTATAAGGACATATTAGTTTTACCCAACTCAAATATTACCTATAATAAACCCGGCGCAAAAAAGAACCTGGAATTGTTTATACCATACGAACAGATCCCATTAGAAAATAATGCGAATGTGCGGATTGAATTCTTTATAAAGCTGGCAGACGGATTAAATAAAAAGTATAAGGATATTGGTTTTAAAACCTATACGCAATTGGTTGCCATCAATAAATAACCTGATTTTTTTAATATAGTATTCGGATATTCAACTTGTAGCCCCTATCTTTGCCGTCCCTTAAAAAAGGACGGGAGGTAGTTCAGCCCGGTAGAATACCTGGTTTGGGACCAGGGGGTCGCAGGTTCGAATCCTGTCCTCCCGACTAGCGGCATACTTTGATTAGTATGCCGCTTTTTTATGCATTTTAAAAAGTTTCCAAATTAATGTTCAAACAGCCTCTCTTTTGATTCATAAGTATCGAATTTTATACACACTGGTTAGCATATTTTAAAGGAAGTTTTTACTAAAGTTTTTTATCACGGATTTACATGAAAACCACTGTTTTAAATAACTGCCACTTGTTAGTGTGATGTTAAAAAAACACATGCTTCTGCAAAAAAACTATTACTCCCGTTTTATAAATAAAATCAATTTTGTTAGTACCCTATGCTAACGTTTGCATAGGTCAGGCGCATAATATTTTATAAACCCCAAAACAACTCAAAATGCTTGCAAAATTGACTGCTGTAAGGCTAGGTATAGCCTTTATTTTGCTGTTATTATTTTCCCCAATTTTTGCGCAGCGTAAAGTTTCCGGTAAAGTTTCAGGGCCAGATGGTAAGCCAGTATTTGGTGCCACGGTATCTGTTAGAGGAAGCCGCACTGCCACATCTACTTCTACTGAGGGAACATTTACCATTCAGCTAACCAAAAATCAAAACACACTAATTATTTCATTTGTTGGTTTTGAAACACAGGAAGTGAATGTTTCTGGTAAGGATGATATCCAGGTTTCCATGAAAGAACAAAGAACTGATTTAAATGAAGTAGTGGTTACAGGTTATACTACTCAAAAGGTTAAAGAGATTACTGGTTCTGTTGGTTTAGTTAAGGCAAAGGATCTTACTTCAATACCAGCCGGGCAAGTTGGTGAACAATTACAAGGACGTGTAGCAGGCTTAAATATTACCAACTCCGGGCAACCAGGTCAGGGTGCTCAGATATCTTTAGCAGGTGTAGGCAATTTTGGAAATGTAACACCTCTATATATTATTGATGGAGTACAGGGGGATATTAATAATATTAACCCCAACGATGTAGAATCAATTCAAGTATTGAAAGACGCAGGCACAGCCAGTATTTATGGCGTTAGGGCTGCAAATGGTGTTATCATAATAAATACCAAGAGAGGCAAAGCAGGCAGAACAATTGTAACATACGATAGCTATGTTGGAACACAACAACCTTTGAGTAACGGTTGGGGTTTGTTAGATACCAAAGGAAGAGCTGCATTATATGATTTGGCTGTTGCCAATACTACCGGAGCAGCACATAATAATCCCCAGTATGGTCCGGGTCCTAATGCAACCATTCCTTATTGGTTAGTAGTGGGAAACCAATATGGATTAACCAATCCTGGTGACACGGCTGGTAAATCAGCATTGTATAATGTGGATTGGGGTGCTGGCTCAATTTATCAGATAGTAAAAGCAAATCAGCAGGGTACCGACTGGTTTCACGAATTATTTAAACCAGCCCTTCAAACAAGTCATACATTAAGTGTTGCAGGGGGCGGAGATAAAAATCATTATCTTTTTTCTTTTGGATACCTTGATCAAAAAGGAACATTCCTTGGAACATATTTAAAGAGATATACTTTAAGGTTTAACTCAGATTTTGTTATAAAAAATAACATACACATTGGTGAAAATATAGAAGCAATTTACAGGGATAATCCCCGTACTGGTATTTTGGGTGAAACCAATATAGGAATGACATATCGTGAACAACCTATTATACCTGTATACGATGCTTTTGGCGGATACGCCGGTACAAGAGCTGCTGGTCTTGGAAATGCCCAAAATCCCGTTGCAAATGCAAAGAGAGCACTTAATAATAAAGGACTTAGTTTGGCAGTGCTCGGAAATGTATATGCCCAGGTTGATTTCTTAAAATATTTCAATTTCCGTACAACGTTTGGCGGAACACTGGATAATTTCTACTATTATAACTATGGTTATCACAGTTATGAAAATGCAGAGAATAATAGTTCCAATAGTTTTAGTGAAAATGGTGGATATAACCGCAACTGGACATGGAATAATTTATTGACCTTTTCTAAAACATTCTTAAACGATCATACTGTAAAAGCCTTGGTTGGTACTGAAGCAATAGAGAACTACGGCAGAGGTGTGGGTGGTACCCGCTATAATTATTTTAGCGATGATCCTAATTACAGAATTTTGGATAATGGTTCACCTACAGGTCAATCTAACTACAGCTACGCATATACTTCAGCTTTATCTTCTGTTCTTGGACGTTTAGAATATGGTTATAAAGACAAGTATTTTGTTAATGGAGTGTTCCGTCGTGATGGTTCTTCAGTATTTGGTCCCAACAGCCGCTATGGTAATTTCTACTCAGTTAGTGCTGCATGGAGAGTTACCGAAGAATCTTTTGCAAAGAGCCTCACTACATGGTTAACTGATTTAAAAATTCGTGGCAGTTACGGTATAATGGGTTTTAATGGCAATACAGATCCGCTAAACCAATATACACTTTTCGGTTCTTCACCCGGTTTATCATATTATGACATAACAGGGTCAAGTACCAGTACAGTTCAGGGATTTTATGCACAACGTATTGGAAACCCTGCAACTGGCTGGCAGGAAGATAAGAAGATGAATTTTGGTTTTGATGCGATTCTTCTAAAAGGTAAATACACCATATCTGCCGATTACTGGCAAAAGAAATCATCAAAATTATTATTCCCAATTTCTTTGCCAGCAGTGTTGGGAGGAGCTACAGCGCCTAACGTTAATACTGGTCAGGTGGATAATCACGGATTCGATCTTATATTAGGAACAAGCCAAAATATCAATAGAGACTGGAAAATAGATGTAAATGCAGCTTTAACAACTTATAAAAATAAAATTACTGATATACCAGGTCTTCCATATTTTGATGCAGGAGGATTGCGTAATGGAAATGCAGTAAGAAACCAGGTTGGTCATCCTATCTCAGCATTTTATGGTTATAAAGTGGTTGGCCTATTCCAGGATGCTGCTTCTGCCGCTGCTTCTAACCAACCAGATGCTAAGCCAGGTCGTTTCAAATATTTGGATGTAAACGGGGATAAACAAATAACTACCGATGACAGAACATTTATTGGAAACCCCAATCCAAAGGCTTCACTGGGTTTAAATATTTCCATTACTTATAAGCAGTTTGATTTTACTACTTTCTTCTACGGAACATTTGGAAATGATATTTATAATTACACGAAATACTGGATTGACTTTTACCAGGGATTTGAAGGAAATAAGAGTACAAGAGCATTAAACGAATCATGGACGCCAACACGTAAAGGTAATACTGTGCCCATCCAGGAATTTTCTTCAAACTTCAGTTCTGATGGACAAGTAAATTCTTATTACGTTGAAAAGGGTAGTTATTTCCGTAATAAAAGCTTAATTCTGGGTTATACTTTACCGGCATCATTAATTAAAAAAGCAGGTCTGGATAAAGCAAGAATTTACATACAAGCTACCAACCTGTTTACTATAACAAAGTATTCAGGACTTGATCCCGAAGTACAGGGTACAACCGCTGCTACAGGAATTGATTATGGAAACTATCCGGCAAATCAAAAACAATACCTTGTTGGTATAAGTGTATCATTCTAAACGTATCTATTAGTTAATAAATAAATATATTGATTATGAAATTCTTTAAAATTTTTGTTCTCGTTGGTACGGTATCAATTATAGCGTACGCATGCGGCAAAAAATTTCTGGATAAAGCTCCCATTGGAGCAACTGACCCATCAGCCCTGGCTAACAAGAATGGGGTTCGGGGGCTGCTTATAGGTGCTTATGCTCTACTTGACGGCTTTGGAAGTAACGCAGGTGGATATTGGGCTTCAGCAGGAAGTAACTGGGTTTATGGAAGTGTGGCTGGTACTGAATCACACAAAGGTTCCAGTGCCGGTGACCAACCTGACGCAGTGCCTATTGAGAATTTTACTCCTCAGGCAACCAATGGTTATTTTCAGGCAAAATGGGCTGTTGTTTATGATGCTATATCCCGTTGTAATGATGTGATCAGAACAGCAGCATTGGCAAATGACATATCGGCAACAGAACTGTCACAGATATTAGGTCAAGCCAGGGCATTAAGGGCATGGTACCATATGGATGCTAAGAAGGTATGGAACAAAATTCCTTTTGTGGATGAAACAATTACCTACGGAGCTAATAATTACTTTTTGGCAAATACAGATGACGCCTGGCCCAAAATAGAACAAGACCTTACTTTTGCAATAGCTAATCTTCCCACGCATTTTGGGGATCCCGGAAGAATTAATAAATATGCTGCAGAAGCTATTTTGGCTAAAGCATATATGTTCGAGGGAAAATATTCATCTGCCCTGCCACTGCTGAACGATATTATCAATAGCGATAATTACCAGCTTGTTGCGAACTACCATGATAATTTTAACATCTTAACAAAAAAC
The DNA here is from genome assembly GCA_003963365.1 of Sphingobacteriales bacterium. Classification (GTDB taxonomy): domain Bacteria; phylum Bacteroidota; class Bacteroidia; order Chitinophagales; family Chitinophagaceae; genus AWTP1-9. The sequence goes on along the minus strand of RXJG01000003.1, from coordinate 128,828 downwards.
AGCTCTGAATCTATATTAGCCGCACAGTCATCTGTAAATGATGGTTCTGGTGGAAATAATGGAAACTGGGGTGATGTATTGAATTTCCCTTATGGAGGTTCTCCTGGTACTTGTTGTGGATTCAATCAACCTACTCAATGGTTCGTTGATCATTTTAAAACTAATGCTGTTACAGGATTACCTGATTTGGATAATTTTGACGCTACTAATGTTACCAACGATATGGGTAAATTGTCCTCACAACCTTTTACACCTTATGCCGGAACATTAGACCCAAGATTGGACTGGACAGTTGGACGCCGTGGTATTCCCTACCTTGACTGGGGTGTTAACCCGGGTAATGACTGGGTAAGGGCCCAAACAGACGGCGGTCCCTATTCTCCTATTAAGAATGTTTACCCTAACGCATTAGAGAGTAAATATACTGATGCATCATTTTGGTCGAGTGGATCTACTGCTATGAACACCAACTTAATCCGCTATGCCGATGTGCTTTTATGGGCGGCAGAGTGCGAAACGGAAGTTGGTAGTTTATCTAGAGCAACGTCATTGGTTAACCAGGTAAGAACAAGAGCTGCCAACCCCGCTGGGTTTGTTCATACTTATATTAATAATGCAAATCCCCAGGGCGGTTTTACTAACATACCAGCTGCCAATTATAAAATAGGAAACTACTCAACTTTCCCTGATCAGGCCACTGCCCGTAAAGCTGTTCGTTATGAAAGACTGCTTGAACTTGGTATGGAAGGTCATCGTTTCTTTGATTTGGTAAGATGGGGTATTGCGGCCACTGAAATCAACAGGTATCTGAGTAAGGAAAAAGTTACCATTCCCATTAGTTACCTGGCCACCGCTACCTTTACTGCCAATAAAAATGAGTACTTCCCGATTCCTCAAACTGAAATTGATAAGAGCAACAAAAAAATGGTTCAAAACCCCGGGTATTAACAATTATATTTCTTCATAGTGAAAAGAGGCAGGTTTTACCGCCTCTTTTCTTTATTTTTAAACTATCTAAAAACACTAGAATTGTGAGAGATTGTAACCGGTTTTTTTACTGCTGTTTTTTGCTTTTATTTATTTCCTGTTCAAAACATAAAAATTTGTTTCGCCAGCTCACGCCGGAACAAACACAAGTCACTTTCGATAACCAAATATTTGAAAACGATTCTATCAATGTTCTTGACTTCCCCAATATTTATAATGGTGGTGGAGTGGGTACGGGAGATTTTAATGGAGATGGTTTACTGGATTTATATTTTACCGGAAATATGGTTTCAAATAAGCTGTATTTAAATGAAGGAAAATTGAAATTCAGGGATGTGACAAATATATCACATACAGAAGGAAACAAAGAATGGTGCAGGGGTGTTTCCGTTATTGATATAAATAATGATGGTAAGCTGGATATTTATGTTTGCGCAACAGCAAAAAAAAATCCAGCAGACCGAAAAAATATTTTGTATGTGAACCAGGGGAATGATGCCAATAATGTGCCCATATTCAAAGATATGGCGGAAGAATATGGTTTAGCCGATACCACACAAAGTACCATGGCTTACTTTTTTGATTATGATAATGACGGAGACCTTGATGTTTTTATAGCGGTAAATCATATTTTGTTAAATGACTATCCTAATCGTTTCAGAAAAAGAAACATAAACGGTGAGCATCCCAGTACTGGAAAACTCTATCGAAATGACTGGAATGATTCTTTAAAACATCCTGTATTTACTGACGTTTCCCGTCAGGCCGGAATATTAGTGGAAGGGTACAGTCATGCAGCCGATATATTTGATGCCAACAATGATGGATGGCCGGATATTTTAGTAACCAATGATTATCTCTCCAGTAATGTACTATACATTAATAATCATAATGGAACCTTTACCGATAGTGTAATGCAGTATTTTAAACATACCGCTGCCAATTCAATGGGTAGTGACGCAGTGGATATTAATAATGATGGCCTGGATGATGTGGTGGAAGTGGATATGTCACCTGAGGATAACTATAGAAAGAAAATGTTTCTGAATGCGAATAATTATTTTATGTATCAGAACAGTGATTATTATGGTTATCAATACCAGTATGTGCGAAACATGCTGCAATTGAATCAGGGGCCCACCATCGGTGAATTAGACTCCATTAAACATCCTGTTTTTTCCGATATCGGTTTTTACGCAGGCATTGCAGAAACTGACTGGAGCTGGACACCATTGGTAGCAGATTATGATAATGATGGTAAAAAAGATATTTTGTATACCAACGGTTTTCCCAAGGATATAACGGATCATGACTTTGTGGCGTTCAGGGCTAAAGCTTCTAACCTGATGTCAAAAAAAGAAATGCTTGATCAGATTCCATCAGTAAAGATTCACAATTATATTTTCAAAAACGAAGATGGATTAAAATTCACTGATAAAACCAGTGATTGGGGTTTTGAAAATCCATCTTTTTCCAACGGTGCAATTTTTGCTGACCTGGATAATGATGGCGATCTGGATGTGGTGATTAATAATATTGGGGATCCGGCGATGATTTTTCAGAATGAAAGTTCGCATGAAGATTCGCATCAAAATAAGTTTTTAGACTTTCAATTTACCGGCGCTGAGAAAAATATAAATGGTATTGGAACAAGAGTGATTGTGCATCAAAAAAGTTTTATTCAGGCTTATACTAACAATCCTTTCCGTGGTTATCTCTCTTCTGTTTCTCCTGTTATGCATTTTGGACTTGGGGAAGATGACGTTGATTCCGTTGAAATATTGTGGCCGGGAAATTTAAAACAAGTAATAATTAAACCTGCTATCAATAAAAGAATGAATGTTAATATTAAAGATGCTTCACCCATCCAACTGCAAAATCCACCGTTATTAGCAGAGAATAGTTTATTCACAACAGTTACCAGCCAAACAGGCATTAACTATACTCATGCACAGAAAGATTTTATCGATTTTAATATTCAAAAATTATTGCCACATAAATTTTCTGAATTTTCACCCGGGTTGGCTGTGGGTGATATAAATGGAGATGGAATGGACGATTTGATTGCAGGTGGATCACCCAATCACAGTCCGGTAATTTTTACACAACAGCCAGACGGTAAATTTTTAACTTCTTATCTGTTACTAACTGACCAGGTAGCGGATAAGTGGACAGATGATCGGGGATTACTTTTATTTGATGCTGATGGTGATGGTGATTTGGACCTTTATATATCAGCCGGCGGATATGCTTATAGAGAGGGTGATCAAAAATACCAGGACCTTTTATACATAAATAATGGCAAGGGAGATTTTACACTAGACTCTACTGCTCTTCCAATAAATACTACGAGCAAAATTTGTGTAAGGGCATGTGATTATGATAAAGATGGTGATCTGGACTTGTTTATTACCGGGCGGGTAAAACCCTGGAATTATCCTCAACCGGTATCCTGCTTTATTTATAGAAATGATTCCAAAGGTTCCTTAATCAAGTTTACAGATGTAACCAAATCAATTGCACCAGATCTTATTAATATCGGAATAACTTGCGATGCCATATGGACTGATTTTGATAATGATGGTTGGCAGGATTTGATTTTAGCCGGAGAATGGAAACCATTACAATTTTTCAAAAACAATAAAGGTGTTTTTAAAAATGTGACCGCTTCAACCGGGATCAGCAATTACTCAGGCTGGTGGAACAGCATTATTTCCGGTGACTTTAATAATGATGGTTATATAGATTATATAGCTGGAAACCTGGGTGAAAATTCATTTTATAAAGCCAGTGATCAATACCCGGTTTCAGTTTATTCAAAGGATTTTGATAACAATGGAAGTACTGAATGTATACTTACAAAGTATATAAAAGATAAAGTGGGAGGAAAGCTTCAGGAGTTTTCTGTTAACACCCGTGATGATATTGTAGATCAGATGCCATTTATTAAAAGAAGGTTTTTAACCTATAATGCATTTGCCAATGCCACATTTGACCAAATGCTTACACCTGAACAAATGCAGGGGATTACAAAATATTCTTCAAATTATTTTAAAAGTTCCTTTATTAGAAATAATGGTAACGGAACATTTTCTGTAGAACCTTTGCCTGTAGCGGCACAATTCTCTATTATCAATGGAATGGTTGCGGATGATTTTGATGGAGATGGTAACCTGGATATAGCTTTAAATGGAAATGATTACGGTACGGAAGTTTCTACCGGGAGATACGATGCTTTTAATGGCCTTGTACTGAAAGGTGACGGAAAAGGTAATTTCAAAACGTTATCAATTCTTCAGAGTGGAGTTTATATCCCCGGCGATGGTAAGGCCCTGGTTGAATTACGAAACAAAACAGGAAAATGTGTTCTGGCTGCGAGTCAAAATAAAGGACCTTTAAAACTATTTGAACTAAAAAGAAAGATTAAAAGTATTCCATTGCAACCTACTGATGAGAATGGTTTGATTGTGTATAAGAACGGAACAAAACGAAAATGGGAAGTTGGCTATGGGGCTTCCTTACTTTCCCAATCCGGACGTTTCTTGAATACGGATGAATCGGTGGCATATATTGAAATAACTGACTCTAAAGGAAGAAAAAGAAGAATCAACTCACCTTTTTAATTAATCTGCAACAGGTAAAATGAAACAAAAAATAGATTCTGCTTTAATTACCGTTTTATGTTTATCTCTTTTTTTGTTAAAAGGGCTTGATACGTTTTCACAAAAAATTCCGGCGTTTAAAATGACGCTTTCAACCCGTAAAATTTTTGACATTGAAAAAGATTTACCAAAGGGAAAACCTGTAGTACTGATTTATTTTGACCCCGACTGTGACCATTGTCAAAAATTAATGAATGAGTTATTTCCCAAAATGGTCAACTTAAAAAAAGCACAAATCATTCTGGTGACATACAAACCCGTTGAGGAATTAGCGGTGTTTGAAAAAAAATATAACATAGCTTCTTATGGTAATATCAAAGCGGGAACCGAGGGAAATATTTTTTATTTAAGAAACTATTATAAAATAATGCTTATGCCATTTACAGCGTTATACGATAAAAAAGGCAACCTTAATTATGTATACAAAAAAGAGACGTATGTGGATGATCTTATTAACCGTATGAAAAGACTTTAGCAGTGAATGGTACATTGATTTTATCTTAGTTTATTCCTCCAACTGTGGGGATGGTATATGTAGATTAACATAACCTTTGATTGGTAAACAAAAAGCATTTTCTTTGATAAACAATTAAAACATGCAAACTAATCACTTCCTGACCATCAAGTCGCATTTATTTATATTTTTTGCTTTTGGCATAACGCTTTTGTCCTGTGGGAAAAAGAAATCATCCGAGACGCCTTTGCCCGGTATTAGTATTGCAGGTGTTGAACAACAGCGTACTACCAGTGATAATGTATTTAAGTTTAAACTAACTTTAGATAAAGCGTTTTCAGGCACTGTATCCGTGACCTATTCCACTTTAGAAGGAACAGCTTTGTCAAATAAAGATTTTATTCCTGCATCGGGAACAATTACAATACCGGCTAACCAACTGGAAACAACCATTAATGTAACCGTTAAAGCGGATAGTTTACGTACCACAAATAAATATTTTTATGTGCAGATTGATAACCCATCCAATTGTACAATAAAAACTAATAAAGCTGCTGGTAATATCATCAATGAAAATGGAACTTATTTTCCAGTGCCTAACACAGGTTATACCACACCAGCCACTTACCCCGGGATGACAATGGTTTGGAGTGATGAATTTAATGCTAACCAAGTCAATACTTCCGATTGGACATTTGAAAATGGTAATAACAATGGCTGGGGCAATAATGAGTTGGAATATTACACTGGCCGTCTGGAGAATGTTTTTCAATCAGCCGGTAATTTAATTATAGAAGCAAGACAGGAAAATTTCAGCGGGTTTGCCTATACTTCAACCAGAATGATTACCAAGAATAAACAGAAATTTAAATACGGACGTATTGACATAAGAGCCATTCTTCCAAAAGGAAAAGGTATTTGGCCGGCATTATGGATGCTTGGAAATAATATTGATGCTGTTGGTTGGCCTGCCTGTGGCGAAATTGACATTATGGAATTGCTGGGACAGGAGCCCAATAAAATTTATGGAACGGTGCATTACGGCCCAACGCTAGCGACACATGCGTCAAAAGGTAACAGTTACGTTTTGTCTTCCGGGAGTTTTGATCAGCAGTTTCATGTTTACAGCCTGGTGTGGGCACAGGATAGTGTTAAAATTTTAGTAGATGATATTGAATATCTTTCAGCGAATGCTTCCAATATAGGTTCATCCTATCCGTTTAACAGTGATTTCTTTTTTATATTTAATGTTGCTGTGGGCGGCGGATGGCCAGGTTCTCCTGATGGTACAACGAGTTTTCCTCAAAGGATGATAGTAGATTATGTACGGGTATTTCAATAACTCAGAAACTGATTGATGCAATTGAATAAAATATATTGGGCATTACATATTCTACTGTTACTGCTAATGATAGATGACAGGGTTTTGGCACAGGACTCCATAGTAATTCATTTATGGAAAAATGGTGCACCTGGTTTTGAAAATAAAAAAGATGAACCCGAGCAGGCAAAAGACTGGTGGGTAAGAAATATTCATAATCCTTCTGTAACTGTATATCCTGCATCTAAAGAAAATAATAGTGGTACAGCCGTTTTAATTTGTCCCGGTGGCGGTTTTCAAAATTTGGTTTTTAATTCAGAAGGAGTAGAAGTTGCTAAATATTTCAACAGCATAGGTATTACAGCTTTTATTTTAAAATACCGCTTATTCAGACGGGATAGTGCTTTGTACAATCCATCGCATGTTAAACAGGATGTTTTCCGGGCCATGCGACTGGTGAAATGCCTTGCAGCACAATATGAAGTGGACAGTAATAAAATTGGAATAATGGGTTTTTCAGCCGGAGGCGAAGTGGCCGGGTGGTTATCGTATCATTTTTCAGATAAAAATTATATTAATCCTGATATGGTTGATCAGCTAAATGCTAAACCGGCTTTTCAAATATTAATCTACCCGGGTCCTTTAGTTGTTCCTGATTCCGTTGCGGCTAATGCGTCGCCAACTTTTTTATTGGCAGCAAATGACGATGTATGTTGTTCGGAACCGGTAGTAAAATTGTTGCAAATGCATCGCCAGTCAAAAGTGCCGGTGGAAGTTCATATCTATGCACAGGGTAATCATGCGTTTAATATGGGTAAAAGATCAACGCTGCTAAGTATAAAAGCATGGCCTGCCAGGATGAAAGAATGGCTGATTGATAACCGATGGCTTGCGGTAAAAAATTAAACAAATACTCTTGCTCCGTAAGCAAAATCTTCCCGGAATACTTTTGGCGTAACTCCTTTTTTCTTTTTAAATAAGCGGTTGAAGTTGGAAATATTATTAAAACCGCAGTGATAAGCAATCTCCGCAATGGAACGGTTGGTATCTATTAGCAAACGGGCAGCATGACCCAGCCTGATTTCATTCAGACTGTCAATATAATTATTGCCGGTTTTCGTTTTAAAGAACCGACTAAAAGCCGCCTGGGTCATATTTGCCTGCTGAGCCACATCGTTCAATGAAATTTGTTTATCAAAATGCTGGTTAAGGTATCCCATTACTTTTTCAATACGGCGACTGTTGTAGGTAAAATTCTCTGCGTTATTAAAAGTAGCATCTGACAGCAACTTCATATTTCGGGAAATGGAGAGGTCATGAAGGATGGACAATACTTCCAATACGCCATCAAATCCCTGTTTTTTCCCCAGTTGCAACATAACAGGGGCTATTTTTTTTGCTGTTTCGGCAGAAAACAAAATACCCCTTACCGATTTTTCGAACATATTGCGGATAAAACTTAACTGGTTACGCCGCAGAAATTTTTCATCTAAAAAATCTAATGGAAACTGTATGGTTACCTCAGTTAGTTCTTTACCTTTAAAATTATGGGTAAACCAGGCATGTTGCAGGTTAGGGCCTACCAATACTAATTCATACTCATCAATCTCACCTATATGGTCACCAATTACTCTCCTGGCTCCTGTACCATTTAATATGAGGTTAAGTTCAAACTCCTCATGGTAATGCAACGGGAAGTTGAAATCTTTTTTTACACGGGTAAAAATAGTGTAGCAATCCTCCGTAGTAAGCGGTATAATTTCTTTAAGCAAATTTTCTTTCACTTGTTATTACGAATAAGCAATTAATCGGGTTACAATAATACCGAAAATGCATAAAAAGTACCATCCTGAGCTCCAATTTTTTTTTGCACCCATATCATTTTAACCCATACAGTTGTTAGTTTAATTGCTGTGTGTTTAATAATCTTTTTTAAAGTCTAAAAAATATAAGCTATAGGCAAAATAGTATTAGGCCTAAGTTTGCCTCTAAAATAATTTTAACTGGTAATCAAGAAAGTTTATTTTAAAGGATGAGTTTTCTGATTTTAAAAGAGTTATTTGATAATTAAACAAGATTGTATTAAAGCATAATGAATAACAGTTGGAATAAAAGATGTTGTGCTTTGCTGTTATTATTTTGTAGCACTCATCCGGCCATGTGTCAAAACGATTTCCCAAGTGATGGTAAGGCTACTCCAGCAACAGTTAATCTGTATCGCAATCTGAAAAAACTGCTTACTGCTGGAATTATGATAGGTCACCAGGATGATATGGCCTATGGTGTTAATTGGAAATATGAAAAGGGGCGAAGTGATGTAAAAGACGTTACCGGCGATTTTCCAGCAGTGTTTGGATGGGAATTGGGACATATTGAGCTGGATAGTAAAGTAAATTTAGATAGTGTGCCGTTTGACAAAATGCTGGAGTTTATTAAAGAGGGATATGAAATGGGAGCTGTTATCACCGTTAGCTGGCATTTGAACAACCCGTTAACAGGTAAATCAGCCTGGGAACCCGCAGCCGGAACAGTGGCATCAGTATTACCCGGTGGCGAAAAAAATAATTTGTATAAAAACTGGTTAGATAAGGTAGCTGGTTTTTTAAATAGTTTAAAAGGGAAAAAGGGTGAATTTATACCGGTAATCTTCCGTCCCTTTCATGAACTGAACGGAAGCTGGTTTTGGTGGGGAAAAAATCATTGCACACCGGATCAATTAAAACAATTATACCGGTTTACTGTGGATTATCTGCGCAATGAAAAGAACATTCATCACTTGCTCTTTGCTTATAATACTGACAGGTTTGCAACCAAGGAAGAATACCTGGAAAGATACCCGGGAGACGAATATGTGGATGTAATGGGGTTTGATATTTACCAGCGCAATGAAGGCAATAAAAAATTCATTGACGAATTGGATAAAACATTAACCACACTGGAATCCATTGCTGATGCAAAGAAGAAGATACCTGCATTAACTGAGTTTGGTTATGGTACTGTTCCCGACAGTAGCTGGTGGACAAAAACTTTGTGGCAGGGATTAAGAAATCATAAAATATCCTATGCACTGGCGTGGAGAAATGCCGGTAAAGAGGCAGGCGGTGAAATGGAGTTTTATATGCCTTATAAAGGGCATTTATCGGAAAATGATTTTAAAAGTTTTTACCGGCTGAAAAAAACATTGTTTGGTAACGATATTAAAGGTAAACATATTTATAAACCAACCGGCTTATAACAAAAGCACTGCTTGAATGGTCATAATCGCAGTTAATTCAAGACAGTTTTGGAATTACGAAAGCAATATGGCGCTATCCGCTTTGTTCTCATAGCGGATAGTTCGCCATTTTTAACTCTTAAAACAAAGTTTGCTATAGAAGTAAATGAACCTGCATGCCATAGATATTACCATTATTTTTCTTTATTTTTTTGTGATGATCCTGCTGGGCTTTTGGTTCAGAAAAAAGGCGAAGCAGAATAAACTCAGTTACCTCATGGGCGGCAAATCATTGCCGTGGTATATGCTGGGTTTAAGTGATGCCAGTGATATGTTTGATATAAGCGGTACTATGTGGATGGTAGCCTTGTGTTTTGTGTATGGGTTAAAAAGCATCTGGATTCCCTGGTTGTGGCCCGTGTTTAACCAGGTATTTTTAATGATGTTTTTATCAAGATGGTTGCGCAGATCCAATGCGACAACAGGAGCGGAATGGCTGCAGACAAGGTTTGGGAAAACAGGTAAAAGCGTTGGCTTATCGCACCAGGTGGTGGTTGCATTTGCTTTGTTAAGTTGTTTCGGTTTTTTAGCTTATGGCTTTGTTGGCCTGGGAAAGTTTGTTGAAATATTTCTTCCCTGGCAATCAGTTAAAGAATATGTTCCTTTTGAAATCCCACCGCAATATGTTCCCCATTTTTATGGTATAGTGGTTACCGCTATTGCAACTTTTTATTCTGTACTAGGGGGGATGCATAGTATAGTATTAGGTGATGTGATAAAATATGCCGTGATGACGATAGCTTGTTTATCTATTGGAATAATTGCAGCTATTCATTTACGCAATAATGGAGGCAGCGAAACATTGAACGTACCGGGGGGATGGAATACGCCATTTTTCAAATGGGAATTAGGATTGAACTGGAGCAGTATCAACCCTGATGTAACAAGGAAAATTACTGACGATGCCTATGGTGTGTTTGGTATATTTTTTATGATGATGTTGTTTAAAGGAGTGTTCGCCAGCCTGGCAGGTCCTGCTCCTAATTACGATATGCAGAAAATTCTTTCCACCCGTTCGCCGAAGGAAGCATCAAAGATGACAGGTTTTGTTTCAATCATCTTACTACCTGTTCGTTATTCAATGATTATTGGATTAACTGTTCTGGCAATATTATACTACAATCAACTAAATCTTTCATCCGCCAATGGAACTGATTTTGAAAAAATTCTTCCATCAGCTATCAATAATTTTTTACCTGCAGGAATTTTAGGGTTGGTATTAACTGGTTTGCTTGGAGCTTTCATGGGAACTTTTTCCGGCACACTTAATGCGGCACAGGCTTATATCGTTAATGACATTTATCTTAAGTATGTAAATCCAACTGCAAACAATAAGAGTGTTATCCGTTTAAATTATATAGTAGGAGTATTGGTGGTTGCAACAGGGGTAATACTTGGTTTTTTTGTTAAGAATGTAAATAGTGTACTGCAATGGATAGTAGGTGCTTTATACGGTGGTTATATTGCTGCTAATATGTTCAAATGGTACTGGTGGCGTTTTAATGCGAATGGTTTTTTCTGGGGAATGTTTACTGGTGTGGCGGCGGCTTTAACGTTCCCATATATTTTTCCGGATACATTACCGCTTTATACCTGGCCATTGTTATTTATTATATCAATTGCAGGTTGTATCATCGGAACATACGCAGCTCCTCCAACTGATGAAAATGTGTTAAAAGAATTTTACAAAACAGTGCGGCCATGGGGTTTCTGGAAACCAGTAAGAGAAAAAGTAATGGCTGATGATCCGTCATTTATCCCCAATAAAAGATTTAAGCTGGATATGTTTAATGTAGTGCTGGGAATTATTGCGCAATTATGTCTTACCATTTTGCCAATGTACGTGGTATTATGGATGAAGCTACCGTTGGTGATTACTATTGCTGTACTGGTTATTATAATAATGATATTGAAAAAAACATGGTGGGATAAACTGGATTAGTAACTATTAAAACAAGCAAACATGGAAAAATCATTTTATAAACGATTAAAAGAGCTGGATAAGGAGCAGCAGTTACTCATTCAGCGTAAAAATGAAAAGTTGCGCAATGGCAACGGTATTTTTAATCGTTATAAATATCCCGTTTTAACAGCGGCGCATATTCCTTTATACTGGCGATATGATTTAAATATTCAAACCAACCCGTTTTTAATGGAGCGGTTTGGCATTAATGCGGTAATGAATGCCGGTGCAATAAAATGGAACAACCGGTATCTTTTAATTGCAAGAGTTGAAGGGGCAGACCGTAAATCCTTTTTTGCTATTGCTGAAAGTTCTACTGGTATTGACAACTTTAAATGCTGGCCACAACCAGTGACGATTCCGGAAACAGAAATTCCCGATACAAACATATATGATATGCGGCTGGTGCAGCATGAAGATGGGTGGATATATGGATTGTTTTGTACAGAACGAAAAGATCCCGCTGCAGCGCCCGGCGATCAATCATCTGCCATTGCTCAGTGTGGTATAGTAAGAACAAAAGATTTAAAAAACTGGGAACGTTTAGCTGATTTAAAAACAAAATCGCCACAGCAACGCAATGTAGTGTTGCATCCTGAATTTGTCAATGGCAAATACGCTTTTTATACAAGGCCACAGGATAGTTTTATTACAGCGGGCAGTGGAAGTGGTATAGGTTTTGGATTAAGTGATTCGATGATCAATGCACAGGTAAATGAGGAAGTAATTATAGATAAAAGAGTTTATCATACGATTTCGGAATTAAAAAACGGAGCAGGTCCGGCACCAATTAAAACAAAATATGGATGGTTGCATTTGGCACATGGGGTAAGAAATACAGCGGCAGGCATGCGTTATGTTTTGTATTTGTTTATGACTGATTTGAAAGACCTGACAAAAACAATTTATAAACCTGCCGGGTATTTTATTGCACCGGAAGGCGAAGAAAGAATTGGTGATGTAAGCAATGTGGTATTTAGTAACGGGTGGATTGCAGATGAAGATGGTACTGTATTTATCTATTATGCTTCTTCTGACAGCCGCATGCATGTGGCTACTACAACCATTGATTGGTTAACTGATTATGTGATGAATACCGCCCCTGATGGTTTTCGTTCTTTAAAATCAGTTGAAACAATCAATAAAATTATTGACAAAAACAGACAGTTTATAGATAAGGATGGCAATGTGCGGATGCAAATGGATGCAGTTAAGGTTTAGTATTATTTATTTATTTATTCTCATACAGTTAGTTTTGGCAGCCTGTTATTCTTAACAGGCTTTTATTCTCAAACGACGACATGACCGACATACAAACATACCGACATGAAATGATGGATGAACTAAGCCAGGTTCTAAACTACTGGTTAACACATACCATCGATGTAAAGCATGGCGGTTTTTATGGACGGATAGATGAACATGGTACTGTTGATGAACTGGCTCCTAAAGGAAGTGTACTAAACAGTCGTATTCTATGGGCTTTTTCGGCAGGATATTTAATGACCAATAATGATGAATATTTAAAAACAGCCAGCCGGGCTTTTAAATATATATCTGACCATTTTCATGATAAAGAATATGGAGGTATTTATTGGTCTTTAACTGCAGAAGGAAAACCATTGCAGACAAGAAAACAAATGTATGCTCTTGCTTTTTGTATATATGGAATGAGTGAATATTATAAAGCAACACAAGATGAAAGAGCTTTGAATTTTTGCAAAGAACTTTTTCAATTACTGGAAATACACAGTTTTGATAAAAAGAATCTCGGATATTTGGAGGCGACTACAAGAGAATGGAAACTGCTGGAAGATATGCGGCTGAGTGCAAAAGATAACAATGAAAAGAAGACGATGAATACTCACCTGCACATTATAGAGGCATATACTAATTTTTACCGTATCTATCCCGAAGTGTTTTTAAAACTTCAGATTGAGAATCTTTTGTCCGTATTTGATCAATATATTATCAATCATCAGCATCATCACCTTAATCTTTTTATGGATGAAAACTGGGAGGTGAAATCAGATTTGATTTCCTATGGACATGATATAGAAGCAGCATGGTTATTATGTGAAGCTGCATCAGTCATTCAAAAGGAGGAATGGAAAAGCAAAATGAATGAATGGGCATTGAAAATTACTCAGGCTTCAATGGAAGGATTAGATAAAGATGGGGGATTATGGTATGAATATGAATCAGCCAATAATCACTTAATAAAAGAAAAACATTCATGGCCACAGGCTGAAGCAATGGTTGGTTTTATGAATGCATATGAGCTGACCAGTGATCAAAAATATCTTGAGTTATCGTATCAGGGCTGGAAGTTTGTAAAACAATACATCAAAGATCAACAAGGTGGTGAATGGTATTGGGGTGTAGAAGCAGATGGATCACCTATGAAAGGACAGGATAAGACCGGTTTCTGGAAATGTCCTTATCACAACAGCCGTGCCTGTATTGAAATCGTTAATCGTATCAACAAATTAGTTGGTATCAATCATAATACATTAATATCATCAATATGAAAAAGTTTACTGCTATTCTGATGCTGATGGCTGTTTATCAAATTGCCCGGGCACAAACCGATGAACAAAAAGCTGCAGCCTTAGTAAAGAAAATGACACTGGAAGAAAAAGTAGGACAAATGACACAGGTAACCATTGCGGTAATTGCACAGGGAGGCTGGGGCGATACCGAGGGCAATATCGATCCTGTTGCGTTAAAGAATGCCGTAGTAAATCATGGTGTAGGGTCAATTCTCAATGTAAATGCACATGGTTTTACGGTAGACAAATGGAATGAGATCATTACTAAAATACAGGACGAAGCAAAGAATACAAGATTAAAAATTCCGGTAGTATATGGATTGGATGGAATGCACGGACAAACATATACGCTTAACTCAACATTATTTCCTCAAAACCTGGCAATGGCTGCAACCAGAAATATTAATCTTCCCATTGCAGCGGCTAAAGTAACTGCCAAAGAACAACGGGCATCCGGTGTAAGATGGAATTTTGCACCGGTATTGGATTGCGGCCGTCAACCATTGTGGAGTCGCTTTCCTGAAACATATGGTGAAGATGTTTACATTGGAAAAACAATGGGTGCTGCTGCTATCAAGGCATATGAAGAAGATGGATTAAAAAATCCAACGGCAGTTGCCAGTTGCATGAAGCACTACCTGGGTTATTCTAATTCAAGAAATGGTAAAGACAGAACACCGATCTATATGCCCGAGATTGAAATGCGGGAATATTATCTGCCACAGTTTCGTGAAGCAGTAAAAGCAGGTTCATCTACCATCATGATCAATTCCGGTGAAATAAATGGAGTGCCTGTGCATGCTGATAAATATTTATTGACAGATGTATTGAGAACGGAACTCGGTTTCCAGGGAGTGATTGTAACTGATTGGGAAGATATTATTCGCTTGCATACCCGTCATAATGTAGCCGCCACCCCGAGACAGGCAGTTGCAATGGCTATCAATGCCGGTATTGATATGAGCATGGTTCCTTCTGATTTTTCTTTTTATGATTTATTACTTGAGGCAGTAAAACTGAAAGAGGTGCCAATGAGCAGGATTGATGATGCAGTAAAAAGAATCCTGACATTAAAATTCAAATTAGGTTTATTTGATAACCCTTATCCTGAAGCTGCAGCTAAATCAAACTTTGGAAAATCAGAATATCAAACATTGGCATTAGATGCAGCACATGAAGCAATGACATTATTAAAAAATAAGAATAATGTTCTGCCGCTTTCAAAAAACACCAAAGTATTAGTAGCCGGTCCCTCTGCTCAAAGCATTACTGCATTAAATGGTTGCTGGAGTTATACCTGGCAGGGTAATAATGAGCAATGGTATCCTGCAGACAGCAAAACTATTTTACAAACTATTACAGACAAAGCAGGTGCTGCTAATGTTGTTACTACTACAGGCAAAGGATTTAATAACCCGTTAAACTATAATGTAACTGCTTTGAAGAGAGCAGCAGATAATGTGGATGTGATTGTGATGTGTATTGGAGAAGATGCGTATGCGGAAAGTCCGGGTAATACAAGAGATTTAGCATTGGCAGAAGATCAGCAGGAATTAGTGAAAGCAGCGGAGATGACAGGTAAGCCAGTGATATTAGTATTAACAGAAGGAAGACCAAGATTTATCACTAATATTGAACCCGCTGCCAGCGGAATATTGATGACTTACTGGAGTGGAAAGAAAACAGCAGAAGCTGTGGCTGATGTTTTGTTTGGTGATTATAATCCCAACGGAAGATTACCGTTTAGCTATCCAAAAAGTATGGGAGAAATAGTGTTGTATGACCGCAAACCAACTGAAGAAGTAAGAGAAGTGTTTAATGATAATGCAGGCAAAGGATACGATCCGTTGTTTGAGTTTGGTTACGGGTTGAGTTATACCAGCTTTGAATACAGCAATCTTCAACTGAGCAGTAATACATTGAGTGGCGATGCTAAACTTACCGTTTCTGTTACAGTGAAAAATACAGGCAGCAGAGCTGGTAAACACTCCGTTGAGTTATATACAAGAGATATGTATGCCAGTATTACTCCAAGTATGAAACGCCTCCGTGCTTTTCAAAAAATAGAATTGGATGCAGGTGAAAGTAAAGTTGTAACTTTTACTATTGATAAAAATGACCTGGCTTTCGTAAACAGGCAGCTCAAAACCGTAACTGAACCGGGGGATTTTGAACTAATGATAGGTGATAAGAAAGCAACATTCATTTATCAGTAATAACAAATTTAATTTATGTACACAGCATACCCGATGCGATATGATTCAATGAAATACAACCGATGTGGTAAAAGCGGATTAATGCTGCCTGCTATTTCATTGGGCTTATGGCATAACTTCGGTAATGTAGATGATTATGCAACGATGAAGTCCATCATCTTTCATGCATTTGATAAAGGCATTACACATTTTGACCTCGCTAATAACTATGGACCACCGGCAGGTGAAGCAGAAAAGAATTTTGGAAAGATATTGAATGAAGGATTGGATAATTACCGGGATGAGATCATCATTTCAACTAAAGCAGGATATTATATGTGGCCCGGCCCTTATGGCGAATGGGGAAGCCGGAAATATTTGATAGCAAGTTTAGATCAGAGTTTGAAAAGAATGGGATTAGATTATGTGGATATATTTTATTCGCACCGTCCAGATCCTGACACACCGATGGAAGAAACGATGATGGCGTTAGATTCAATAGTGAGAAGTGGTAAAGCTTTGTATGTAGGTATCTCCAGTTATGATGCAGAACAAACAAGGCAGGCTCTTCATATTTTGAAACAATTAGGAACTCCCTGTTTAATTCATCAGCCAAAATATTCCATGTTTGTTCGTTGGGTAGAAGATAAAAACAACGCCACTCATAAAAGCCTGCTGGATGTATTAGGTGAACATGGCGTTGGATGCATTCCTTTCTCTCCATTAGCACAGGGGTTACTCACCAATAAATATCTTAATGGCATTCCTGCCGATTCAAGAGTGGGCAGAGGATTGTCTAATGGAGCCATTACACAGGAAAATATTTCGCCGGAAGTTATTGATAAGATCAAAGAGTTAAATGAAATGGCTGTAAAACGTGGTCAATCATTGGCACAAATGGCGATTGCCTGGCTGATGAAAGACAGCAGAGTAACTTCTGTATTGATAGGTGCCAGCTCAGTAAAACAACTGGATGATAACCTGGCAGCAATAAATAATCTTGAGTTCAGTGAAAAAGAATTGCTGCATATTGAACAGATACTTGAAAAGTGAGAACAATATAAATTTAAGTGCTGCTCATATTGATATTTTAAATCTTTGCAGTAGTATAAAATAAATATAAAATGAAAAGAAGAGATGCAATAAAGACATTAGCGATCATTGGCGCCGGGATAGCTGTATTGCCTTCTTGTAACAACAATGAGTCGGCCTCAGTGGCTGTTCCATTAAAAAAGTTAAAGATCAATGGCGGCGATCAGCATTTGATTGATGAACTAAGTAAAACTATCATTCCCAGAACAAAAGATTTTATTGGGGCTGAAGATCTGAAAAGTCATGAATTTGTATTGAAGATGATGGATGATTGCCAGCCACCCGAAAAGCAGCAATTGTTTACGGATGGTTTAAAAGCATTTAAAGAAGTGTGTGATAAAAAATTTAATGCGTCCTTCGATAAAATGGATGCCTCACAACGCAAAGCTTTATTAAAAGAAATGGAGAGTGGAATAAAAGATGAGAAAAACACGGCAGCACAATTTTATGCATTTACCAAACGATATACTTTACAGAGTTTTACGGGAAGTGAAAAATATATGATTGGTATTAAAAAATATAAGATGGTGCCCGGTAGTAATTTTAAGGGTTGTGTAAAGATTTAAGCTGTAAGAAATACCAGGAAACTATAATCAGAAGATGAATAGAGTGACAACAGATGAAGTGAGTGACACAACAAAAGTTTAATAGCAGTAATAATGCCAGGGTCAATATCAGTATAAATTTTTTTAAAACTAAAACATGCCAGATAAAAATAAATTTGATGCTATTGTAATAGGTGCCGGAATGAGCGGAGGCTGGAGTGCAAAAGAGTTATGTGAGAAAGGGTTGAAGACTTTATTGCTTGAAAGGGGCAGAGATGTAAAACATCTTAAGGATTATCCTACAACAAATATGTTGCCCTGGGAGTTTGAGCATCGTGGAGAAATACCATACGAAATACAGAAAGATAATCCCGTAGTAAGCCGGTGTTATGCATTCAGGGAAGATGCTATGCATTTCTTTTGCAAGGATACTGAGCACCCATATGTTCAGGAAAAACCTTTTGACTGGATACGAGGTTATCATGTAGGTGGTAAAAGTATCATGTGGGCAAGACAAACACAACGCTGGAGTGATTTCGATTTTGAAGGCCCTGCCCGTGATGGTTTTGCCGTTGACTGGCCCATTCGATATAAAGATTTAGCACCATGGTACAGTTATGTAGAAAAGTTTGCCGGTATTGCCGGTAACAAAGATGGATTAGACACATTGCCGGATGGAGAATTTTTACCACCATGGGAATTAAGCTGTGTGGAGAATCATTTTAAAGAAAGCGTTGCAAAGAATTTTAAAAACCGTCATGTAATTTTTGCAAGATGTGCTCACCTTACACAGCCTCAGCAAATACATTTAGACCAGGGACGGGGTCAATGCCAGGCAAGAAACCTTTGCCAAAGGGGTTGCCCATTCGGCGGATATTTTAATGCGAACTCTACTACCATTCCCTGGGCTGATAAAACCGGCAATCTCACTTTGCGGCCGCATTCAGTAGTTCATTCTATTATTTACGATGAACAAAAACAAAAAGCAACAGGTGTAAGAGTGATTGATGAAAAGACAAAAGAAGCGACAGAATTTTTTGCCGATGTTATCTTCTTAAATGCCGGTGCAATTAATAGTAACCTGGTTTTACTTAATTCAACTTCTAAACGTTTCCCCAATGGCCTGGGAAATGATAATGGATTACTGGGGAAATATTTTGCCTTTCATAATTACCGTGCAAGGATATCGGCTAAGTACGATGGTATGCTTGACTTTAAAACGG
Source organism: Sphingobacteriales bacterium (assembly GCA_003963365.1). Lineage (GTDB taxonomy): Bacteria > Bacteroidota > Bacteroidia > Chitinophagales > Chitinophagaceae > AWTP1-9. Next base: position 109,560 of record RXJG01000003.1, on the reverse strand, counting down.
AAAATGGAAGAGCCAGTGGTGCTTATATTCCACGTTTCAGAAATGTATATAAGCAGGAAACAGATTTTCTTCGTGGTTATGCCGCTACATTTAATGCCGGCCGCTATGGAGCATGGGTTGATACGAATGGATTATATGGAGAAGAATTAAAATCGAAATTATTAGCAAATGGAGATGCATTGGGTCCATGGTATGTGGGAAGTCAGTGCATGGGTGAAACCATTCCTAAAGAAACAAACTACCTGTCACTGGACAGCCATTTGAAAGATGCCTGGGGAATACCTCAGATAAAATTCAATGTGAGCTATGATGATAATGACGAAAAGTTGATTAAGGATTTTACAGAACAATATACGGAGATGTTTGAAAAAGCAGGTTTTACTGATATTAAAGTCACGGACAGTAAACAAGCACCCGGACTGGATATTCATGAAATGGGTGGTGTACGAATGGGGAAAGATCCAAAAACATCTTTACTAAATAGCAGCAATCAGTTGCATGCCTGCAAAAACCTTATTGTTAGCGATGGAGCTTGTATGACATCAACCTCTACACAAAACCCATCGTTAACCTATATGGCTCTAGCGGCAAGAGCGGCAAACCTTGCAGTTGAGGCGCTTAAAAAAGGGGACATTTGATTTTTGCTGTTGCTCCTGATTTCTCAGATAAATACAGACGATTAAATCTGTTAACTATAAATCACTCGGTATGAAAAAGCTTTTGACGATTGCATTTTCTGTTTTTGTTTTTACTGCGCTGGCACAAAATCCAGTTGGCATTTTTGCCGATCATAAAGATATTGGCAATCCAAAACTTAAAGGTGATGTTGTATATAATGCAACAGATCAGTCATACCAATTAAAAGCCGGTGGCTACAATATTTGGTTTGGCAGAGATGAGTTTCATTATGCTTTTAATAAATTGAAAGGTGATTTTATTCTTACAGCAAATTTTAAATTGATTGGAAAAGGAGCAGATCCGCACAGAAAGTATGGTTGGATGATAAGAGCCAGTGAAGAGGACAATGCAGCACATATGACAGCCACTGTACATGGCGATGGGCTGGTGGCAATGCAATGGCGAAGAATGAAAGGAGCTTATATGCGGGACCCACAGGATGAATTGTTTACAAAGAAGAAAGCTTGTGAGATAGTTCAGTTGGAAAGATCGGGTAAGATTTTTATTATGAGAGTGGCCAATGCCGGTGAACCTTTACAGGAAGTTGGAAGAACAGATGCTGTTGATATGCCTGATGAAGTGTTGGGAGGAATTATTTTATGCAGTCATAATGCTGATGTAACAGAAGAAGCGATTGCATGGAATGTGCGACAGGAATTAATTGTACCGGATTCACACAATGGTTACCAGGATGGTGTACTGGGAAGCAAACTGGAAATTGTAAATGTGTTTGATGGCAAAAGAAAAATTATTCATGAAGACAAAGGGAGGTTTGAAGCTCCTAACTGGATGAAAGATGGAAAAAGTTTATTGTTTAATAAAGATGGATTGATCTGGCAATTACCGGCAGAAGGGGGAACACCAGTTCAACTTAATACAGGAAACGCCAAACGCAATAATAACGATCATGTTATTTCTTTTGATGGCAAATGGTTAGCCATCTCTTCACACCGTGACGGAATGCCGGGGGGAGGCAGCACTATTTATTATTTACCTATTACTGGTGGAGAACCAACTTTGATCACTGATAGTACACCATCTTATTTGCATGGTTGGAGTGTGAATGGCAAGGAGATAGTTTATACAGCACAGCGTATCAGTAAGAGCCCTGTTTATAATATTTACAGGAAGCCTGTTAGTGGTGGTACAGAAACACAACTGACGTTTTTAGATAAAGGTTTAGCAGATGGACCTGAATATTCTCCTGATGGAAAATATATTTATTTCAACAGCACCGCCAGCGGCAATATGCAATTGTGGCGGATGAAACCGGATGGATCGGAACAAACACAACTAACTTTCGATGAATACAATAACTGGTTTGCCCATGTGTCACCCGATAATAAATGGATCGCTTTTCTTTCTTTTCCCAATACAGTTGATGCTGGTGATCATCCGTTTTATAAGAGAGTGATGCTGCGGATAATGCCAATCAATGGAACTGCTGCGCCAAGAGTTATCGCTTATTTATTCGGCGGGCAGGGAACAATTAACACACCCAGCTGGAGCCCCGATAGTAAGTATATTGCATTTGTAAGTAATACAGGTCCTGTAAACAAATAAAAATTCGATCAATGAAAAAAATTATCACTTCTGTTATCGTGCTGTTTTTTGTTGTTTCTTCAGTTAATGCACAAAAACAATTTAAAGCACTGCTCGTTACAACAACAAGAGGCTGGCATCATGAATCGTTACATTATGGTGTGGTTGCGTTGAATAAACTGGCAACTCAAAATAATTTTGATTTAGTGCTGATGCAGGATCCCAATAGTATTAACGATAAATACCTGGCAGATTTCCAGGTGGTGATTTTTCTTTGCACCACCGGTGATATTTTCGATTCAGCTCAGCAGAAAGTATTTGAACGATATATTCAATCTGGTAAAGGTTATGTGGGTGTGCACAGCGCATCTGATACAGAATATGACTGGGAATGGTATAATAAACTGGTTGGGCGAATGTTTCATATACATCCATCTATTCAAACAGCAAGGTTACAGGTGCTGAACAGCAGTTTTCCGGGAATGACATCCTTCACCAATAATCAACTCTGGACGGAGGAATGGTATGAATTTGGTCCTGAAAAAATAAGCGGTTTAAACTACCTGATGGCAGTTGATGAAAAAAGTTATAACCCTGTTACCAATTGGGGTGTTAAAAAAGGAAATGGAATGGGAGCACTTCATCCAATCAGCTGGTACCACGAGTTTGATGGTGGCCGTTCTTTTTATACTGCATTAGGTCATATGCCAACTGATTTTGAGAATGCATCTTTCCTCAATCATTTGTACGGTGGCATTTATTGGGCAGCTACCGGCAAGAAATAATACTGGTAAATTTCAAATGAAACAAATAAGTTTTTTCATTTTATTATTCTACGCTGTGACTATTAAAGGACAGTTTGTAAAACAACAAGGACAACTTAGTGTGAGTGGAACACAGCTTGTTAATAGCAAAGGTGAACCAATTGTATTGCGGGGAATGAGTTTTGGATGGAGTTGTTTTCATCCCAGGTTTTATACCCGGGGAGTAGTGCATACTTTAGTCAAAGACTGGAAATGTAATGTCATCAGGGCCGCATTGGGGGTTGAACCCAAAAATGGTTATAAACAGGATTCTGCCACACAATTAAAATTAATTCAAACAGTGGTGGATGCAGCCATAAAAGAAGATGTTTATGTGATCATCGACTGGCATAGTCACAATATAAATTTAGAAGAAGCTAAAGGGTTTTTTAAAATGATGGCTCATGACTATGGAAAATACCCCAATATTATTTATGAAGTTTTTAATGAACCGGATTATGAAACATGGCCTGAAGTGAAAGCATATGCGGAGGAAATTATAAAAGTAATACGTGAAGAAGATCCGGATAATATTATTTTAATTGGAAGTCCACGATGGGACCAGGAGGTTCAGCTTCCTGCAGCTGATCCGGTCAAAGGGTATAAAAACCTGATGTACACCATGCATTTTTATGCAGGAACTCATAAGCAATGGCTGCGTGACAGAACAGATGAAGCAATTAAAAATGGATTACCCATATTTGTTTCCGAATGTGCAGGTATGGAGGCAACGGGTGATGGTCCAATAGATGATGCTGAATGGAAAAAGTTTATTGAATGGATGGAAGCAAGAAAAATAAGCTGGCTTACCTGGTCAGTTTCTGATAAAAATGAGACCTGTTCTGTTTTAAATCCCTCTGCTTCTTCTGATGGTAACTGGAGCGACAAGGATTTAAAAGAATCCGGTTTAAAAATAAAAGCATGGCTGTATCGCTATAATCATTAACTCCTTCCACAAATATTTTCTCTGCGATTTGAATCATTAATAAAATTTTTGTGGATTTTATTGTGTTTAGTGTCTGATAGTTAAACTTACTGTTATGGCACAATTAGAAATCTCAAACCATAATAAGAAAAGTACCCACAGAAGTACAAGTGTTGATCTTACTCCAATGGTTGACTTAGGTTTTCTGCTCATTACTTTTTTCATCTTTACAACAACCATGAGTGAGCCAGCTGCTATGAAACTGAATATGCCAGATGATAATGATGTGATTGATTCTTCTTTGGCGCCAAAGAGTTTAGTGCTAACCATTCTACCGGATACGAATAATAAAGCGGTAGTGTTTGAAGGTGATTTAAAAGATGATCCGTTTATCAACAAAGCAGATTTAAACAATTCCACTTCATTAAGAAACCTTATCATTCAAAAACAGCAAAAGATTTTATCAGAGAAGAAAGAGATAAAAGATATGGTCGTAATTATTAAGCCCGGTATAAAGAGTACTTATAAAAATCTTATTGATGTATTGGATGAAATGCAGATAACAGGAGTAAAAAAATACGCCGTGGTAAAACGTTCGCCTGGCGATGAACAGGCAATAACGAAAGCCTTATTGTAACGTAAACGCTTTCCCGGCATTCAGTGTAAATCAGTTATTTTTGACGAAAGAATTGATATGCTGGGAAAGCTTTCCGGTTGGGATGATACTATTGTTGCATTGGCCACACCTCATGGTATTGGGGCCATTGGTGTTATCAGGTTGAGTGGTGAAAATGCTATTGAAATTGTCAATAAACTTTTTCCTTCTAAAGATTTAACGCAACAACCTTCACATACTATTCATGTTGGTTTTTTAAAAGAAGGAGACAGGAGCCTCGATGAAGTAGTGATTTCATTATTCAAAGGTCCCAGGTCTTATACAGGTGAAAATGTAGTAGAAATATCCTGTCATGGTTCGCCATTTATACAGGAGCAAATTATTAATGTTTGTGTAAATGCCGGAGCAAGATTAGCTAAACCCGGTGAGTTTACACAAAGAGCTTTCCTAAAAGGTAAATTAGATCTTACACAAGCTGAAGCAGTGGCTGATTTGATTGCTTCTAATACAGAAGCATCACATAAAACAGCTTTGCATAATATTCGTGGAGGTTTTTCTCATGTATTGAGTAATTTAAGAGAACGGTTAATACAATTTTCTGCATTGATTGAACTGGAACTGGATTTTGCAACAGAAGATGTGGAGTTTGCAGATCGTACAAAGTTCTATGATCTCATCAACGAAGCACAACGAACCACTACAGATCTTTTACATTCCTTCAGACTTGGAAATGTTATTAAGAATGGTGTGAAAGTGGCAATTGTTGGTAAGCCTAATGCAGGCAAATCAACATTATTAAACACTTTATTAAATGAGAATAGAGCCATAGTAAGTGAGATCGCCGGTACCACAAGGGATACTATTGAAGAAATAATAAATATTGATGGTATTCTTTTTCGCTTGATCGATACAGCGGGTATAAGAGAAAGCAGCGATGTAATTGAAACGATAGGAGTGGAAAAGAGTTTGGAAAAATTGCGTACGGCTGATGTTGTATTGTATCTTTTTGATGTGAATACAGAATCTACCGGCGAACTGGATGCTGCTATTGCACTATTACAAGAACAAAGAGGCAATTATATTTTACTGGGAAATAAAACAGATATAAGTGGTGAAGCTACGGCAGCAAAGAAATTTGCAGGAAAAGATATTTTATTTCTTTCTGCTAAAACACACGGGCATGTAGATGTACTAAAAGAAAGATTAGTGGATAAAGTAATACAGGGACAAGTAAATACTGAAAGTACTATTGTAACCAATGCCCGTCATTACGAAGCATTACAGGAAGTTGCAAAATCATTACAGGATATTAAGAATGGATTAGATAATCATTTGCCCGGAGATTTATTGTCATTGGATATCCGCCGTTGCCTGCATTATCTTGGAGATATTACCGGTGAGATCACTAATGAAGACAGACTTGACTATATTTTCTCTAAATTCTGTATCGGGAAATAAATGAACATCTTAGCTTTTTTATAACTGAATTATTCAATTATAATTATTGATAGGTTAAACAACTGTGTACCTCCAAGGTTAGATGCAAACCTGTTACCGACAACTTCAGTTTCCATATCAGTACGGGAAAACTCAAACATCCGAATGAATAGCTTACTACCCGGCAGGGAAAGTATTGCATAGGTGGAAATGCAACGACTAAAACAAAAAAGAAAAATTAAAAGTAATTGCCGGAAGTGCAGGACCATTACCTGGACCTCATACAAACATGACGACATCAACTAGACATCAACTAAGTACAAAATAGGGTATTGTAAAGTACACAACCAGGGATTCGAATTTATTTTTGCGCCTGTATTATTAAGTCTTCTATTTAAATGAAGTATAATCCCTTCACGTTTTACGGAGATTTCCTGATGGCGGATTTGTTCCTGATTGGAAAATTGACAACCATTTTATTTTAGATATTGGGTAACCCTTTCTGGTATTCCAACCAGCAGGCCAGGTAAATATTCCGGGTATCCATTATCTGATCGCTGTTGGGTGATTTTTCTGTTATGCAGCCGTTCACAGATATCTGATATATTTCATACCCGTACATTGGGAAAATGCAGCAATACTAAAACCAATTTCTAAAAAAGAAAAACAGGAACGGTCAACATCGTCACACATTTACGGTTAAAAACGAAAGGTCAGACCCGTCATTACATTCCGGGGAGCCCCCGGCCATTTGCTGACATTATTGTAGGCCGACAACCAATATGTTTTATCCGTCAGGTTATTCAGGATCACCGATAGTGTAAACTTCTTCCGGGTAAACTGAATTCCGACATGCAGCAGCAGGTATCCCGGTAACCGCAGACCTGCTGTGAGCGTATTTCTTGAACTGACCTGTGTATGTCCTGCCGAAATACTAAACCCTTTAAGTGGTCCTTTGCTGAATGTATATTTCATCCAGGTATTGCTGCTGTGTTTCGGTGCGTTTTCCAGTGGTTTGCCTGATTGGGAAGGATCGATTGCTTCTACCAGTTTTGCATTGCAGAAAGCATACGAAACCGCTATACTTAAATCCGGCAAGAGTTTCCCATTCGCTTCCGCTTCCACACCGGCTGAACGGGCCACCCCCTGCTGAATAAACAGATCCGGGTTAGCAATATCATTCGCATTCACCGCCACATGATGCAGCGTTAAGCGGTAAACAGACAGGGAAGCTGTTAATTTATTTTTAAACAGGTTTGCTTTGATACCCGTTTCAAGCACTTCACTGGTTACAGGCTTAAACGGATCCCGGAACACCTGGGTGGAAGCCGAAGCCTCAAACGGATCAAACCCGTTATTCCAGGTGGCATACAGGCTATAATTTGCCCGGGGTTGATATACAATCCCGATCCGGGGAAGAAATACATATTCTTTATCATCTTTCGCAGTACTCTTTTTTTCATCTGCTTCATATATTTCTTCTTTCAGGCCCAGCAGAAATTGCAGTTTATTCCAATGAATCTGATCCTGCAAATAAATACCCTGCGTGGTATAACGGGTAGGTTCAACATCGGAATAATCTGAATCATAATCTGACCCTGTATATCTGGATTTATCCAGAACGGGATAGCGGGGGTTCTTCAGGCTCAGGGTCGTTGCCACGCCGCGGTCGATGCCAAAGAGGTCGGCTCTTTCATAATATTCCTGTTGCAGTTCAACCTTACTGCGGGTAATATCATATCCGCCTACCAGGTGGTGATCCGGCTTACCGGTATTAAACCGGAATGTGAAATAATTCGTGAAGGTATTTGTAATGGTATGGTAAGACCATTTTGTAAAATAGAGGTTCACCGAATCCGGAGTGATATAACTGTGTATCCCGTGTTCTTCATTATCCTGCTTAATGACATAGTGCAAAAAACCGCTGTTAAAGCTGAACCGTTTCTGCGGTCTATAGGTCAGCAGCATGTTCATCGCCCGAACGGTTTCTTTTAGTTCATCATTTGCCTGATTCATCATCAGGCTGATGGGTGTTGCATTCAGATTAAAATCATTATCAAAACCCGGCTGACCCCGGTCCAGCACGGTTTTTATGTGGGAAACGGAATAATCCACATTTAGTTTAAAATGCTCATTGGGGATAAAAGAGAGTGAAGGGGCAACCTCGTAAGATTTGGCGAAAAGGCGAGACCGGTAAGATTTGGTATCGTCATATCCCGCATTGATCCGGTACAGCCATTTTTTATTCTTCACAAGCGGCCCTGTTACATCTACCTGGGATCTGAAATGATTCCAGCTTCCGCCTCCCACAGAAAAAGTTCCCTCTGTTTTATCAAGCGGCTTTTTGGTAATGAGATTGATGGTTCCGCCCGGATCACAATTGCCATAGAGGGTGGCGGAAGGTCCTTTCACAACTTCAATTCTTTCAATATTCACCAGCATCGGACTGGTATATTTTGAATTGTATCCCCGGAGCCCATTAATCAGGTGTGCATTTTCCGCTTTGAATCCACGTATCGAATACTCTTCAAACCCTGAATAGGCATTCACGCCGGCTGCATCTTCGGCTGCTTCCTTCAGCGAGAGCTGCATCTTATCCTGAATGAGTTCCTTGGTAATGGAAGAAATGGATTGCGGGATACCCAGCATATCCGATTGAAATTTTGTACCGAGATAAGAATAATCACTTTTGTATGAATGTGTGCGTCGTCCTATAATTTCAATATCCTGCAATTGTGTAATATTCATGTCCAGCCGGATAATGCCTAAATCAATTAAATGCCTGCCATCCGGTGCTATGGGTACACGCACCCACCGCGATTCTGCCGTATGGATTAATAATGTATCCGGTTCAAGACCAGCCAGCTCCATTGAAAAAAAACCTTTATTATCTGTTACGACAGCTAACCTGCGAACTTGAAGCGTCAGCGTAATAACAGCCGGATTCCCATCTGCCAGAATCACTTTACCCTTCAGCAATCCGGTAACAGACTGGGCAGCAATCCAATTACTGAACATGAGCCCATAAATCAGATACCTAAACCGTCGTGCCAGTTTCATAATCACTATTTAAGGGCACAAATGTAAAGGAGGAGATCGCTAAGGATTATTTCAGACAAACAGTTGATAATAAATTAATACAAACAAAACAGAAACTTGATATGAATATGATGGAACTTAAACAATAAATTCTATTTTATTTTCCCCGGTGCCAAACATATATAACACCGATAATACCAAATTTAAATATACTGTTTTGGTATGCTGAATTTATTTAAGAAGGGTTCGTCCATGGAATTGCCCCGAATTGTACGCAAAATTTACTCCCTTTATACAATTCATATAAGAAACCCTGTATTATATGAAGATTTTATAAAGATTCCGTTGAGCTGGTTTTCGGTATCGGTATATTCGTTTCTGGCATACAGTCATGGGCTATGAGCTAAAAAGAACTATACTTTCATATACTATCCGATATTATCCCCAGACTTGTTTCTTAAGTGTTACTAATAAATTCAATTTGATTCACAATCGAAAGTTGATATATTCTGTATCGGGAAAGTAACGTGCAAACTTATTTCACTTAACTTAAGTAATCTTCTTTTTAAGAAAGCCAGATTTTAGCATCAAAGGTCGTATGCTGGTACTATAGAATTGTCTCAGTTTTTTATTTTCCTTAAATAAATGAACAAGGTTGGTTTTTAATATAAACTTCAGGTTTCTTTTGCCTGAAATAAAAATGGTTTCCTGGGGCAGTTCATAGTTTGTGAACTGGTATTTATACGTTTCACCACCATCACCAAATTCCATTTTGGTCATACCTCTGTCAGCCATCCATTTAGCAATCATATTGATGATTAAAAGGCCGGGGCTTTGTTTTTCATAATCTGTATCAAATGTACAGGTATGATGAAGCAGGTAGCCATGTTCAAAAAGGGCCGTTACATAGGAAATTCTTTTATCGTTTAGTTTGATTGAAAAGCGTATCAGTAATCCCTGTTCAATCCACGATTTGATACAGGAACGATAAAATTCTTTTACAGAGTCATCCCGGTAAATAGAAGGTGTACTGGTGGTAGCCCATCTTTTAATATGTAATTCAAATAGCCCGTTCAGCCAGTTGTCAAGGTCCTCTGTACCGGTAAATACTTCAAATTCTACAGTGCCCTTATCTTTCAAACGATTTAGTTTCTGTCTGAATTTCTTTTTATCTGTGGCCTTGAATAACTCGTCCGGTGTGGGAGTTTCCAGTATAACACAAGGGTTAGACTCAATAACTTTATAATAAATATCTCTTTCAGATAAGCTTTGTTTTAAGGTATCGTTATAATAAGCCCATGATGGCACACTATTGATACGAAAAGCCAGTTTTCGTTTTTCAACTTCACTTAAAAACTCCTGAAAGTATTGATGTGTTTCTTCTTTTGATAAATCTTTGTGCAGTACAAAGTAGTTATGATCAGTTTTCAAATCACTCAGGAAATGATAAACACCATCCTTATTATAAAATAATGTAGCCGCGGCTAATTTTCCATTCTTCATCCCTTTTACTACCATTATTTTACCAACACTTACCATACCGATTAGTGCCTGGAGAAAATATGGAGCCTGGAAAGCGGTTTTATATTCACTTTCCTGCCAAAGGGTGGAATAGGCTTCCCAAAAACCTGAGTCGCCAGAAAAGGTATCAATGAGTACTTCAAACATGGTTGGTCTAAGCTACATTTTTTCCACTGTTTTCGCAAATACGCAGTGGTATTTACCGGGTTACATATGCGGACTATAAAATACTGTTTAAATAATTGAAAGGCCTCTTTAAACATTCTTCATGTAAGGATAAGGCCAACTTCGGCTTTCCGGGTTTTTAACCAGGCAACAATAATTGCTTAATTTTTTATTATCCACTATTTTGCTGCAATGTTTTGGGCTAAGCTCATATTCTGGGTTTCTTTAGGTATACTCTTTTATTGTTTTATCGGGTATACTTTACTGCTTTGGCTATTGGTTCTCATTAAAAATTTTTTTATCAGTAATAATGATACCGGAAGAATTGACTTACCTGCCATAACTTTTATTGTGGCTGCATACAATGAAAAAGAAATTATCAAAGCAAAAGTTCAAAACACCCTCTCATTAGATTACCCGGAGGATAAACTGGAATTGATCTTTATTACAGATGGCTCAGATGACGGTACTGATTTGGTCGTTAAAAACTATTCCCGGGTAAACTGTATGCACCTGCCGCAGCGCAAAGGAAAATCAGCAGCAATAAACAGGGCTATGGAAACAGTTACCACACCCGTAGTGGTTTTTAGTGATGCTAATACATTTTTAAATAAAGATGCCCTGGTAAAAATTGCCCACCAGTATACCCATGAGAAAATTGGTGGTGTTTCGGGAGAAAAGAAAGTTGAATTATTAAGCAAAAAAAATAAGCAGGGCATAGGTGAAGGGCTTTATTGGAAGTATGAATCATTTTTAAAAACACTCGAATCACAATTTTATTCTGTTGTTGGTTCGGCCGGTGAGTTATTTTCTGTTCGCACAAACTTATTCAAACCCATCCCAACTCATATTTTGCTGGATGATTTTTATACAGCCCTTAGTATTAATAAACAGGGATATAAAATTGTTTATGAACAGGGAGCGTTAGCAACGGAATCGCCTTCTGCTTCATTAGCAGATGAACTTAAGCGTAAAGTAAGGATTGCGGCAGGCGCTTTCCAGGTTTGTTCTTTGTTTGCCGGGCTGCTCAATTTTTTTAAACATCCGCTTTTTGCATTCCAGTTTTTTTCCCATAAAATTTTAAGGTGGTACCTGGCTCCGTTATGTATCATCCTGTTATTGGTGAGTAATTATTTTCTTACCGCTAATGACAATATATACCAATGGATTTGGTATACACAATGGGTGTTTTATATTGCGGCCATTATTGGATGGTTATTACAAAAAATTAAATTAGTGATACAGGTTTTATTCGTTCCTTATTATTTCCTGTTTATGAATTATTGCACAGTACTGGGATGGTTTCGTTATTTATCCGGCAAACAAAATGTGTTGTGGGAAAAATCAAAAAGGGAAATGCAGACCAGTAAACCGATGAACTAATAAACTTATTCCTTGTTTTCTCCTCATTATATTTGTACAAAACTTCTATCACAACATTCTCTTCCATATTAAGTAATCCTATTGAGTATTTAAAAGGAGTGGGGCCGCAGCGGGGGGATATGCTGCGTAAAGAACTTGCCATTTTTACCTTTAATGATTTGCTTAATCATTTCCCCTACCGGCATATTGATAAAACACAGGTTTTAAAAATTAAAGATATTACCCCGCAAACAGAATTTGTTCAAATAGCCGGACGATTAAGTGAAACATCTTTAATGGGCGAGAAGAAAGGCAAAAGATTGGTTGCCAGCCTGGAAGATGAAACAGGTGATGTGGAACTGGTATGGTTCCAGGGAATTAACTGGGTGCAAAAAATATTAAAGGAGGGAGAACGGTATTTAGTTTATGGGCGGGTGAGTTTTTTTATGGGCCGTGCCCAAATCACTCACCCGGAAATTGAATTAATAGATGCCAACGAAGCAAAAGGAAAAAACTTTTTAGAGCCCGTTTATCCCACTACAGAAAAATTAAAAGCAAGAGGGTTAAGCGGCCGGGCTATAGGCAAACTTTCCATTAAACTTTTTGAACTTCTTTCTGAAAAAGATATACCAGAAATTTTACCGGCATCTATCATAGAAAAATATCGTTTATTAAACCGCTATTTATCCTACCGGCAAATTCATTTCCCTGAAAATAATGAATTATACCTGCAGGCAGTACGCCGGCTTAAGTTTGAAGAACTGTTTCTTTCACAATTAAGATTAGGTATGCTGCGAAGCGAACGGCATCATTTTTCAAGAGGAGTTATTTTTGAAAAAGTAGGGAATACTTTCAATGAATTTTATAATCATCACCTCCCGTTTCAACTCACCAATGCCCAAAAAAGAGTACTGAAAGAGATAAGAAAGGATACGGGCAGCGGCCGGCAAATGAATCGTCTCTTACAAGGTGATGTGGGCAGCGGTAAAACCATTGTAGCATTACTGGCTATGCTGCTGGCAATAGATAATGGATACCAGTGTTGCATGATGGCGCCAACAGAAATTTTAGCACAACAACATTATCAAAGTATTAGTGAATTAATAAAAGGGCTGCCGGTAAATGTAAAATTACTGACCGGCTCATCTAAATCAGCAGAGCGAAAAAAAACTTTGATGCAACTGGCAGAAGGGGAGATCAACATTTTAATTGGCACCCATGCATTGATTGAAGAAGAGGTAAAGTTTAAAAACCTGGGATTGGCTATTATTGATGAACAGCATCGCTTTGGGGTAGAACAACGAAGCAGGCTTTGGAAAAAGAATGAAGTGTTGCCGCATGTATTAGTAATGACGGCCACACCTATTCCCCGCACATTGGCAATGACTGCCTATGGGGATTTAGATTATAGTGTGATGGATGAAATGCCACCGGGCAGAAAACCAGTTAAAACGGTTCACCGGTTTGACCGTAACCGTCCGCAGGTGATGGATTTTATTAAAGAAGAAATTGCCAAAGGCAGGCAGGCATATATCATTTTTCCGTTGATTGAAGAATCAGAAAAATTGAATTATGAAAACCTGATGAAAGGATATGAAGAAGTAAAAGCATTTTTCCCTGAACCAAAATACTGGATCAGTATGGTGCACGGGAAACAAACACAGCAAGTGAAAGATGAAAACATGCGCCGCTTTGTAACAGGCGATACACAAATAATGGTTTCCACCACCGTAATTGAAGTGGGGGTAAATGTTCCTAACGCATCGGTAATGGTAATTGAAAGTGCAGAGAAATTTGGTTTATCTCAATTACACCAGTTACGTGGAAGAGTTGGAAGAGGTAGCGAACAAAGTTTTTGCATTCTGTTAACAGGATCAAAATTAACCAATGATGCGAGGGAGCGTTTGAAGATAATGACCGCTACAAATAATGGTTTTGAAATTGCAGAAAAGGATCTGGAACTCCGTGGCCCGGGTGAGATTGAAGGAACAAAACAAAGCGGGGTACTCAATTTCAAACTGGCAAGTGTTGTTGCTGATAAGCCGATATTAGAAGTGGCAAGAAACGAAGTGGAGCGTCTGTTAGAGGAGGATCAGGAAATCAGTTCGGCCGAAAATTTGCTATTAAAGAGCTACCTCCTGTCACAAAAAGGTAAAACTGTGTGGAGTAAAATTTCGTAGTATTAAATAACTGCATAAAGCTGATAAATTTGATTAAATTGGTACCAAAGTTTCACTTGCATTCCTGCCGTATTATATGGACGCTATTATTAGTGCTTGTCACTACTGCTGTTTTTTCGCAAAATGGTTTACCGGTTCAGTACATAGAAAATAAAGGTCAGTGGGATCCTTCTATTTTATACAAAGGAGATGTGGGTAATGCCGCTTTTTACATTCATAAAAAAGGTTTTTCTGTTTTAGTTCATCATCCGGAAGATTATCAAAAACTGCTGGAAAGTGTGCATGCTCATAAAGATTCTTCTGCAGCAAATTTGCGCAGGGGAAATAAACATTTGCGTTCACACTTATATAAAGTTACTTTCCAGGAAGGTAATGACGATATACAACTGGTAGCTGATAAGGTACTGCCGAATTATAACAACTATTTTTATGGCAATGACCCATCTAAATGGGCCGGTAATTGTCGTATATATTTAGGTATTACAGCTAAAAATATTTATAAGGGTATCGATGCCCGTTATTATTCTGAGGGTGGCCAGTTAAAATATGATCTTATAGTTTCTCCCGGTGCAGATACCAGAAAAATTAAATTGAAATATGATGGGGTGGATAAATTAAGCATTCGGGAAAATCAGCTGATCATTCCAACCTCTGTTGGTGAATCCGCAGAATTGTATCCATACGCTTACCAGTACCGCAGTAATGCCCGTGAATCGGTTGATTGTAAATTTGTAATTAATGGCAATGTGGTAAGTTTTGATGTTCGTAATTATTCCAAAGACGAACCACTGGTAATTGACCCAACTATTGTCTTTGCAACATTAAGTGGAAGCCGGGCAGATAATTGGGGAATGGCAGCAACTTACGGTCCCGATGGCAGTTTTTTTGGTGGTAGTATAGCTATGGCAACCGGGTTTCCTGTAACACCCGGAGCGTATGATCAGGTGTATAGTGGTGGCAGTGAAAATCCACCTTCCGACATGGGTATCATGAAGTTTTCTCCGGATGGTAAATCGTTATTATGGGCAACTTATATAGGAGGTTCCGGCGATGAAGAACCACACAGTTTAATAGCGGATGGAAACGGTAACTTAATCATTGCCGGACGAACAAACTCTCCCGATACCGGTTTAAGCAGTTACCCGGCAACAAGTAAGTACGGGCCATTAGGCGGTTATGATATTGTAGTTACTAAAATTAATGCTGCCGGATCTGCACTGATAGGTTCGATGCGGATAGGTGGTACAAATGATGATGGTATTAATATTGAGCCGGTTCATGCTAACGCAAGGTCGCTCAAACAAAATTATGGTGACGATGCCCGCAGTGAAGTGATTATTGATTTATCAGGTAACATTTTACTGGCATCAGCATCTAAGTCAACAGATCTCAGTTTTCCAGCCGGGTTTCAACCATCACTAAAAGGTAACCAGGATGGTGTGGTACTTAAATTAAATGCTAATGCTACCGCCATCATTTGGGGAAGTTTTTTAGGAGGAACCGATGATGATGCCGCCTATGTTTTATCAGTTAATCCTTTAACAAGAGCTATTTATGTAGCAGGGGGCACAGGAAGCAGCGACTTTCCAGGCACCGGTGGCGCAGTATTACAGCCAAGTTTTGCAGGCGGGATAGCAGACGGATTTATAACTCAGTTAACCGATAATGGTGCTACCGTTTCTCTTGTAAAAACAACTTATTTAGGAACACCTGCCACCGACCAGATATATGGAATTCAATTTGACGCAAAGGGGTTCCCGTATGTAATGGGGCAAACCGGCGGCTCCTGGCCAATTATAAATGCCGGTTACAGTGTGCCGGATTCAAGACAATTTATCAGCAAATTAAAACCTGACCTTTCCGGGTTTGTTTATTCAACTTGTTTCGGTACACCGGGCTCGGTGGGGGCTAATATTTCCCCGGTTGCTTTCCTTGTTGATAAATGTGAAAATGTATATGTATCCGGCTGGGGCAGCGCCGAAATTGGGCGTAATATGGGCTATTCCATGTCCGGAACGTTAGGTCTGCCCATCACACCTGATGCTTTTCAAAAAACAACTGATGGGAGTGACTTTTATTTCTTTATTCTGCAAAAAAATGCTGCTTCCCAGTTATTCGGCAGTTACTTTGGTGAGAATGGAAATGCGAACTCATTTGGTGAGCATGTGGACGGGGGTACCAGCCGCTTCGACCGGCGGGGAGTTATTTACCAGGGTATATGTGCCAATTGTGGTTTGAGACCTAAACCAGCCTGGCCGGCAACATTTGGATCGTGGTCAACAACAAATAATGCAGGTGACGGCTGTAATTTCGGCGCATTGAAGGTTGCCATGAATTTTGCAGGGGTAGCTGTAGGACTAAAGGCAGTTGGCGCAAAGCAGCTTAATTTTTGTTTGCCGGCAACCGTTGAATTTACGGATACCTTGCGTTTAGCCAAACAATATATATGGGACTTTGGTGATGGTACTCCAAGAATTGACACAGCTCATTCAACTGTTCAGCATGTCTTTAATAAATCCGGGAATTTTAATGTAATGATCATCGGTATTGACTCTAATACCTGCAATGTGGCAGATACGGCATATTTAAAGATTAAGGTTACAACTGATTCGGTTAAATTAGGATTTAACTATACCCGGAGACCGCCTTGTAACAGTCTAACTTTTGACTTTAATAATACGTCCTCAATCTTGCCACCAACTCTACCCCCCGGCCCTAAATCATTTGCCTGGGTTTGGAATGACGGATCAGCTCCGGATACTTCGTTTAATGCTACCCATACTTTTCCGGGACCAGGTACCTATGATGTGCAACTGGTTTTAGTTGATAGCAATTATTGTAACAGTTACGAGGTGCTGCACGCCGTCAATTTTACCGTGGCAAGTACTATCGTTGCTGATTTTGCTGTTTCCAACTTATGTATAAACCAGGATATTGGCATTGTTGATAAATCGGTTGGTGCTGCCACTTATTTGTGGGACTTTGGTGATGGAACAACCTCTACTGACAGTAAGCCCATTCATACTTATACTACACCCGGTAATTATACCATTACCCAAACAATTAGTAATTCTAATTCCTGTAACCTTACGGCTGTAATATCAAAACAGGTAACCATAAGCCCGTTGCCTACCGCTGCCTTCTCTTATACACCCAATCCATCAAAGGACAATGTACCTACTACTTTTATCAATAATTCATCTCCCGATGCTATTAAGTTTACCTGGGACTTTGGAGACGGAACAAAATCTGAAGATAAAAACCCAATACATCAATATAAGGCGAGTGGTGTTTTTGTTGTTTGGCTTAAAGCATATAATCAATTTGGATGTGTTGATTCTGTTTCTCAAAAGGTTGAAGCCAGGATTATAATAGGCGTGGCTGTTCCAAATGCTTTTACTCCAAACAATGATGGTAAAAACGATGTTTTATATATAAAAGCGTTTGGCGTTAATAAAATGACTTTCCGGATATATAACAGGTTAGGGCAAAAAATATTTGAATCCAATAGTATAGAAGCCGGGTGGGATGGTACATATAAAGGAGTGATGCAGCCAACCGATGCTTATGCTTATGTACTGGATGTTGAATTTTATGACGGGAAAAAACAACGATTAAAAGGCGATATAACACTAATACGATAATATGAAGATAAAGGTGCCGATATTATTGTTGTTAATCTTAGTGACCCAGGTAAAACTGAAAGCACAGGATTTTCATTTTTCACAATTCATCAACGCACCATTATTAACTAATCCTGCCAATACAGGTTTTATACCTGCTGCAGATTTTCGCCTCGGTGCTAATTTTCGTAATCAGTGGGCATCTATTCCGGTTCCTTATAAAACATACAGTGTTTTTGGCGATGCACAAGTGTTTCGAAATAAATTAGAGAGTGGTTGGATGGGTTTGGGTGGTGTTTTATTACGGGATATAGCTGGCAGTGGAAATCTCACCTCAACCAAAGCTTATGCATCTGTTGCGTATCATCAAATGCTGGGACTAAGCAGTTTACTCAGCGCCGGTTTTAATATAGGTTTTGCTAACAAACGGGTTGATCCCAATTCTTTGCATTTAGGTGATCAGTATGTTTGGAATGGAAAATTTTTCGAGGCTTCTCTTCCAACGGCTGATAACTTTAATTCTGCTACCGCAACCTATTTAGACCTGCAGGCAGGTATTAATTATGCATACTTCCCTTCGGAAAACGCTTACTTTAACGCAGGCTTTTCAATTCTGCATGTAAATACTCCTAAAGAAACTTTTTTTGCAGATGGCAGCAATGTAATTCCACGGAGATATACTGCTTTCGTCAACGGTAGTTTCAAATTAAATGAAAGTGTTATTATTAATCCCAATGCATATGCATCCTTCCAGGCAAAAACCAGGGAAATTGTGGCGGGTGGAAATGTTCATTACAATTTAAGCGGCGATGGGGATAAGCAGTTAATTGGAGGCATTTACTACCGTGTGGGTGATGCGGCAATAGGAATGGCAGGGTTCCAGTTAAAAACCATGACATTTAATTTTACTTATGATGCAACAGTTTCCAGTCTTCGCCAGTATAATGGATCAAAAGGTGCTGTTGAATTCTCTGTAATTAAAGAAGGTTTTTATAACGAATACTTCGGTAATAAGCGACAATCGCTTTGTCCTTCTTTCAAATATTAAAAAAGCGATACAATTTGAGTATCGCTTTTTTGTCGATTGCTTTTGATTGATCATAACCAATCATCATCTTTCCCTTCAAAATGAAAACTGCCTTTCTTAAAATAGTGCTTATACTTATCGCTTACTTCCTTTGATTGTTTTTTTCCGTTGATATATAGTTCACCCTTCTTAAAAGTTACATCCGCATTTTCTCCTTTTTTAATCAATCCATCTTTTTCCATTTCTTCTGTCATTTTCTTAAACTCTTTTAATTGTTCTTTCGCATCAGAAAAAGTTTTATCTAAATTTTGCATGGTTTCAGCAAGATTTTTACCTATCTGGCCTTTCATTTTTTCTTTCTGTAACTGCAACTCTTTTTTTGAGTTGGCTAATTCTTTTTCTGAAGCAGCCAGCTCTTTGGTTAACTGCTCCTGCATTTCTTTTTTCATTTTCGGCAGATCAACTTCTTCCAGCTTTTTCAAAGACTCTTTCAACTCCTTCTCCATCTTTTCGAAATCTATATTTTTCATTTGCTGTTCCAGGTCTGATTTCATTTTGCTCAAATCAATCTTATCTATTTCCTTCATTGCTTTTTCCATTTCTTCATCAATCTTTTTCCAGTCTTTGTTTTTGAGCTCGGTTTTCGCTTTCACAATTTGTTTTTCCATTTCAGCAATTGCTTTATCCAGTTCTTTAGTTTTGAGGTGGAATTGCCAATCATCCTCTTCGTCTGAAGGGAGAGTATCTTTTAATTGGGTAAGCGTTATTTTGAAATTTGGCTGTGGGGGAGCAACAGAACCAGGATCTGCAAAATTAAATAGCGTAAAAGAGCTCAATCCTATTCCTGCAAATAATACTGGCAGCCACCAGTAACGGTTAATCCAATGCTTGTTCATGACTATTCTTTTTAGAGGTTAATGTTATACGATTTATTTCGTAATCAAATATACGACTGTTTTCGTAATAACCAAATCCTGTTTCTCTTTAACAGAAATTTTAACATAGGCAGGAAAGCGAAGGACAAACAATGAGAGTTTTAATAAATGGATGGCTTTACCGATTTTTACGGAAAGAAAACAGATGAGCGAAAGCATAAAACAAAAACTTACGGCTAAGCATATAGAACAATTCAGGCAAATAGTGGGCAATGAATATGTGCTGGCAGATGAAGAATCATTACATCATTACGGGCATGATGAGACAGAAATATTGAACTATCCGCCGGAAGTAGTGATAAAACCAAGAACTGCAGAAGAGATTAGTGCGGTTATGAAAATATGTAATGAAGGTTTGATACCCGTTACACCAAGAGGAGCAGGGACAGGTTTAAGTGGTGGTGCTTTACCACATTTAGGAGGTGTGTTGCTGAGTACAGAAAGAATGAATACAATCCTGCATATTGATGAAAGAAACTTGCAGGTAACAACCGAGCCTGGTGTAATAACTGAAGTACTGATGGATGCTGTAAAAGAAAAAGGGTTGTTTTATCCTCCTGATCCAAGCAGCCGTGGCAGTTGTTTTATAGGAGGAAATATTGCTGAAAACAGCGGAGGACCAAAAGCAGTAAAGTATGGAGTGGTGAGAGATTATGTGATGAATCTTCAAATGGTTTTACCTGATGGTGAAATTATATGGACAGGTGCTAATGTGAGAAAAAATTCTACCGGTTATAATTTAACACAATTAGTGGTTGGCAGTGAAGGTACATTAGGTATTGTAACGAAGATTGTATTAAAGTTAATTCCGTTGCCAAAATATGATCTGTTGATGCTTGTTCCGTTTAAGCAATTGGAACAGGCAGGCCAGGCCGTTAGTGCCATATTTAATGCAGGATTTATTCCGAGTGCAATGGAGTTAGTAGAAATAGATGCACTGAAAATAGTAAGTAAAATGGTTGACAGTTCAGCCATACCCATTACGGATGATACAGCAGCACATCTTATTATTGAAGTGGATGGCAATAATATAGAAGTGCTGATGCAGGAAATGGAAGCTATTGGCAACCTTTTAACACAATATAATATTGGAGAGATTTATTTTGCAGACGATGCGCAGCAAAAAGCTGAGTTGTGGAAGTTAAGAAGAAGAGTGGCCGAGGCAGTAAAGATTGCAGGTTATACTATTGAAGAAGATACAGTGGTACCAAGAGCAGAGTTACCGGCCTTAATAAGAGGCGTTAAGCAATTGGGTGAACAATATAATTATCATGCCGTGTGTTATGGTCATGCGGGAGATGGTAATCTTCATATCCGTATAAAGAAGGAAGGTGTGCAGAATAGTTTGGATGATCCGGCGATGATTGAAAGTTTGAGAGCTATGTTTGAATTAGTACATAAGCTGGGCGGAACGATCAGTGGTGAACACGGAATAGGATTGATACAGAAAGGATATTTGGATATTGTGTTTAATAAAACACAATTGCGGCTGATGAAAGAAATAAAAAGATCATTTGATCCGAATAATATTTTAAACGCAGGAAAAATTTTTGATTTAAACTAAAGTAACCATGAAAAAAGTAATGTTATCATTTGTGCTGTTATCAGTTGGTATTATCGTGAATGCACAATCACAATCAGAAGACAAAAAGAATGATGAAAAAGAAAAAGGGTTTAAAAAAGAAAACCTGTTTACTGGAGGTAGTATCGCACTGGCGTTTTATAGCGGTGGATCAACATTGGGGGCAAGCCCGGTATTTGGTTACCGGATTGCCAATTGGGTTGATGCTGGTGTGGTAGTTAACTATACGCATGACAGCAGGAGGGATTATCCCAATCTGAATGATAAATTAAGACGATCAGTTTATGGTGGAGGTGCTTTTACAAGGATATATCCTGTTCGCTTTTTGTTTGCCCAGGCCCAGTTTGAACACAATTTTACCAGTGAAAAATTTATTCCCTCAGTGGGTACTAACCAACAATATAAAACTGACGCTAACTCATTATTAGTCGGTGCGGGTATCGCACAAGGAAGGGCGCCAGGTTCAAATACGTTTTTTTATTTTGCAATTTTGTGGGATGTATTAAAACTTCCAGAATCACCTTATGTAAATGTGTTAGATAATAATGGAACGACTAGGGCTAATCCCATAATAAAAGCCGGCGTTAATATCGGTTTGTTTGAAGGTGGTTATGGAAGAGGAGGCCGTTACCGGTAAATTTCCAATGGTGTTGAGCAGATGGTGATACGACTTTCAACTGCCTCGTATAAAAACCCCTCGTTCTGCATCTGAAGTAAGTGAGCAATTAAATGATCATAAAATCCTCCTGAATTAAGGAGGATTATTTTTTTATCGTGAATATTTAATTGATTCCAGGTGAGCATTTCAAATAGCTCATCTAATGTGCCAAAGCCTCCGGGTAAAATGATAGCAGCATCACACAACTCATACATTTTCTTTTTACGGGTATGCATATCAGGAACAACAATCAGTTCATTTAAATGAGGATGATGTATTTCCCTGTTCTTTAATAAATCAGGAATAACACCGATTACTTTTCCATTGCTTTCTAATACCGCATCCGATACTGCACCCATTAAACCAACACTGCCGCCACCATAAACCAATGTTTGCTTATTGAAGGCTATTAATCTTCCCAGTTCAATAGCATGTGTTTTGTACAATGGATGATTGCCAAACTTTGATCCGCAAAAAACAGCAACAGATTTATAGTTCATGTAGTGTAATTGAGTTTGCAAAGTAAAACATTCTATCTTGCACACCTGATAATTTATTTATCTTCATTATAAATTAATATCTATGAGCCCGGGCTTGTTATTTTCTTTTGTGATTGGCTATTTTGTTTTATTGCTGATTGTGGCATGGTATACTTCCCGTAATGCAACTAATGAATCTTTTTTTATCGGTAACCGTAATTCTAACTGGATGCTGGTGGCGTTTGGTATGATCGGCACTTCACTCAGCGGTATTACGTTTGTAAGTGTGCCTGGCGCCGTTTCAACGGAAGCCTTTGCTTATTTCCAGGTTACCATTGGCTATCTTATTGGTTATATCATTATTG
The DNA here is from genome assembly GCA_003963365.1 of Sphingobacteriales bacterium. Lineage (GTDB taxonomy): Bacteria > Bacteroidota > Bacteroidia > Chitinophagales > Chitinophagaceae > AWTP1-9. Next base: position 86,623 of record RXJG01000003.1, on the reverse strand, counting down.
CTTTTGTGCTTTTGCCATTGTATTATAAACTTAATCTTACCTCTATTTACAATTATCTCAGCACCAGGCTGGGTTTTCAATCCTATAAAACAGGTGCATCCTTTTTTATTTTATCAAGAACATTAGGTGCCACAGCAAGATTATACCTGGTAGTGAAAATTTTACAGGATGCAATTTTATCCAATTATAATATTCCCTTCTGGGTTACTACATTAACCATCCTGCTGATGATTTTAATTTATACCTATGAAGGCGGGGTAAAAACAATTGTTTATACCGATACACTGCAAACTACCTGTATGCTGGCTGGATTGATCATTTGTGTTGTTTACATGCTGAATAAAATGGATATGGGTTTTGGTGAAAGCATTGCCGCTATGAGTGACAAGGGAATGACAAAAATTTTCTTTACTGACCCCGGGAGTAAATTGTTTTTTATTAAACAAATAATTGCCGGTGCCTTTATTACCATTACCATGACGGGAATGGACCAGGAAATGATGCAAAAGAATATTTCGGTGAAGACATTAAAGGATTCGCAAAAGAATGTAGTAACGCTTGGATTTACACTGACTGGAGTGATATTGTTATTCTTGTTCCTTGGCGGACTACTTTATTTATATGCTTACCAATCAGGTGGACAGAATGTAACATCATTAGTTGATGGCAAAGAAGTAACTAAGTTTATGCTGGGGTCGGAGAATGCTACGGCAGATAAATTGTTTCCTGTAGTGGCATTGCATCATATGCCACCAATCGTTTCTGTCATCTTTATAATCGCATTGATATCAGCATTATTCCCCAGTGCAGATGGAGCTATCACTGCATTAACTTCTTCTTTCTGTATTGATATTTTGGGAATGAAAAGAAGAACCGATATGGATGATGCGGCCAAGAAGAAATTACGACAACGTATCCATCTTGGATTTGCATTCATCTTTCTAATTTTTGTATTGGTATTTAAATGGGTCAATAATTCAAGTATGATTGGTGTGATATTAAAAGTGGCGGGATATACATATGGTCCGCTATTAGGCTTGTTTACTTTTGGTATTATTACTAAAAGAATGGTGAATGATAAGCTGGTGCCATATATAGCTATTGCTTCTCCAGTCATTTGTTTCTTCCTTGATAAATACCAGAAAAATATTTTCGGAAATTTTGAAATAGGACTGGAATTACTGGTAATAAATGGACTGCTTACTTATATTGGTTTATGGTTGATCTCTTATAAACCAACTCAGACTGAATAATATTCTATTCAAACCTTAATGCTTGCTATATGAATGAAAATGTAAAAAAATCCAAACAACGTAACTGGACAGAATCCAAAGCACACAGCAGCTGGCAGATATTTAAAATAATGGCGGAGTTTGTGGAAGGGTTTGAAAAAATGGCAAAGATTGGTCCATGTGTTTCCATCTTTGGATCAGCGAGGACCAGGCCCGGCAACAAGTATTATGAAATGACTGTGGATATTGCCAAACGATTAGGTGAACAAGGTTTTGGTATCATCACCGGCGGTGGTCCCGGAATAATGGAAGCCGCCAATAAAGGTGCACAGTTAGCCGGGGCAAAATCAGTAGGATTAAGTATTGAGCTGCCATTTGAACAGCAATCCAATCCTTATATTGACAAAGACAAAATGGTTCACTTTGATTATTTCTTTGTACGCAAAGTAATGTTTACTAAGTATGCGCAGGGTTTTATAATGATGCCCGGTGGCTTTGGCACCATGGATGAATTTTTTGAAGTAGCTACGTTAATTCAAACGGGAAAATTTGAAGACTCACCAATGGTATTGGTGGGTAAATCTTACTGGACAGGGTTAATCAGCTGGATGCATGAAGTAATGCAGGAACAGGAAAAAAATATCAGTTCCGGTGATTTGGATTTGTTGAAGATTGTTGATACTCCCGAAGATGCTGTGCAGTACATTGTAAGTTATTTTGATAAACATCCGCTGCAGCCAAACTTCTGATATATGATTAATTAACATCGTACTTCGTACATCTGACATCATCATTTAGGCCTATCTTTGCGCTGCAAAATCAATATTGTGGAAATCATTCACCAACTGGCAAATGAATACGCAGAAAAATTCACTTCTCCCGAAGATGAAATATTGCAGCTCATCAGCAATCAAACGCAGGAGAGCCGCAGCCAGCATGCACATATGCTCAGTGGTCATGTGCAGGGAAAATTTCTTGAACTCATCAGCAAAATCATCCGTCCGCAACGCATTTTAGAAATAGGAACATTCACCGGTTACAGTGCTATTTGCCTGGCAAAAGGTTTGGCAGAGGATGGTGTGTTGCACACCGTTGAATTAAGACAGGAAGATGCAGATATTAGTCGTGCCTATTTTATTAAATCCGGGCTGGATGATAAGATAATTTCCCATGCCGGAAATGCGTTAGATATTATACCTGCCCTTAAAGAGGAATGGGACCTGGTTTTTTTGGATGCAGATAAACCCGGTTATATCAGTTATTTTAACCTCGTTTTACCAAAATTAAAAAAGGGTGGAATTATTTTAGCAGATAATGTGTTGTTTCATGGCGAAGTGTTACAGGAAGAATTAAAAGGAAAGAATGCCATCGCCATCCATGCTTTTAATGAGCATGTGAAAAATTGTGAGGAAGTTGAAATAGTTTTGTTAACGGTAAGAGATGGGCTGATGCTCATTCGTAAAAAATAAAAAAAATCATGCAGAACCTGAAAGTTGTTTTTGTTGCAGTAGTATTGATTTTATCCAATATCGCCAAAGCGCAGCGCATTACCATTGAAGAGTACGTTAATCAGTACAAGGAGATTGCTATGCAGGAAATGAAGCGTACAGGAGTGCCTGCCTCTATCACCTTAGCACAGGGAATACTGGAAACAGAAAACGGTAACAGCGAACTCGTAAAAAAATCAAACAATCATTTTGGTATCAAGTGTAAGGAAGACTGGAAAGGGCCTACCGTTAGTCATACCGATGATGCTCCATGGGAGTGTTTCCGTAAATATGAATCAGCAGAAGAATCATACCGTGATCATTCCAATTTTCTTCGTACAAGAAAGTATTATGCTTCTTTATTTGATATTGATCCCACGGATTATAAAGCATGGGCTTATGGTTTAAAGAAAGCCGGTTACGCCACCAACCCGCAATATGCACAGCAACTCATTAAGTATATTGAAACATATAACCTGCAGCAGTATTCATTAATTGCAATGGGTAAAATGAAAAAAGAAGATGAAGTGTTTGTAAAAAATGATCAGCCCACGGTACCGGAATCTAATGCTGCATCAGTTATTACACAGGAAAAGAAAGATGGAATTGCAGTAATTGAAAATGCACCCGGTGTTACTTTAACAGAAGAAAAAAATAAACCGGTTAATAAAAAAGGAACTATACAGGAGAAAACTGTATTGACAAAAGAAGGACCTGTAAATATCAATGAGCCAAAGGAAAAAGAAGCTACGGTGATGATGCCCTCAGAAAAGAAACCGGAACCAATTGCAGGAATAAAACCGACAGTAAAAGAAGAAAAAGCAGCCTATCCCGAAGGTGTTTTTAAAATCAATGAAACAAAAGTTTTATATGCGGTTAAAGGAACTTCTTTGTTGGCGATCGCAGAACAAAATGCCATTCCCTTAAATTACCTGCTTGACTTTAATGACCTGAAGAATTCTAATGTACTGGAAAATGATCAGCTCCTTTACCTGCAACGTAAACGCAGACAAGGAGCAATTTCTACGCATATTGTAAAGGCTAATGAATCTTTATATGATATTGCACAGGCTGAGGGTATTCGTCTCGAAGCATTATTACAATACAACTTATTAGCAAATCCTTCGCAACAGGTTGCAGAAGGAGAAGTGCTGAATTTACAGGGTATGGCTGCTCAAATGCCAAAATTACAAACTGCACAGGCAGTTGCCACAAATGCTGTAACTTCATCGGGTAAGCAAAAGACACATGTGGTGGAACCGAAAGAAACGATTTACAGTATTTCCCGTAAATACAATGTGCCGGTTAACCTGTTAATGGACTGGAACAAATTGAAAGGATATGATGTTAAGATTGGACAGGAATTAATTATTTCTAAATAAATTTTATGAGTACCATTAAAGTGCATGACAAATATTTTAAACCTTATATAAATGCTGCTGATGTTGAAAAAGAAATTATCCGTATTGCAGCCTGTTTGAATAATGATTATGCCGGACGCAAACCATTGTTCATAGCTATCCTCAACGGCTCTTTTATGTTTGCTTCCGATATATTTAAACACCTTACCGTGGATGCGGAGATTTGTTTTATAAAACTGGCTTCTTATAAAGGCACTAAATCCAGCGGACAGGTAATTACTGCTATAGGATTGGATATGGACCTGTTTGGCAGGGATGTAGTGGTAATTGAAGATATTATTGATACCGGTAAAACACTCACCACCTTTTCCCAGCAGCTAAAACATCAGCAACCTCAGTCATTAAAAGTTTGCGCCTTACTGCACAAGCCAGATGCCACAGAGTATCCTGTCACTATTGACTATCTTGGTTTCACCGTGCCCAATAAATTTTTACTGGGATACGGATTGGATTATGATGGACTGGGAAGAAACCTTCCGGAAATATATCAATTGGTGGAAGAATAGTTATCATAAATTCAAAAGCAAAAAGTCAAAATTCAAAATGACCTTCAATGATTTTTACTTTTGAATTTTGACTTTTTAATTACTTACTCATTTTACTTTCACCCTCACCCCTTCACTATGTGCACTAAATTCCGGTGCATACATACATTGAATAGTTGTAACACCATTACTGAAATTGCCACTGTGTGTTACGAATAAAGGATATTCAAATACATAGGTTCCTTTGGGTAACCAGTTAAAGAAGAAATTGGTGGAAGCATCTTTGGTGCTTTCGTAATAACCTAATCCTCCCTGCCATTTGTATTCACTCAATACATTCACCGGTTCCATACAGGCGGCCCGCATATCTTTCATGTGTATGTATTCCATATCACGGTCGGCCCGGAGTTCGATTCTTACTTTTACTTTATCACCAATTTTTATTTCATCACCATCATTTACCGGAACCAATACCGGTCCTTTGTCAGTATTCTTTTCTACAAATAATTTTTTAGAAAGCTTTAAGGGTGTTTCGGCTGAAGTGATTTTATCCAACTCTTCAAAGTATTGCCAGTAAACGGCTCCCCACGACGTTGAAGGGTTCGATGGTTTAATGGTTGAAGGGTTGGTTACGGTAACTTTTATATTACCCATATTGTTTTTTATTTCATTACCATCAATCTTTTCTTTAAAGTAACCTGTGCCAGCTTCTGTTTTTGAAGTTGTGCTGGAAACTGTTTTATCGCCTAACTGAATAGCGATGGTTGGTTCTTCACTCAACCAGTCACTGCCTTTTAATAATAAAGCATAACAGGCTTCAGCGGTTGCCTTGGTTGTTTTCCAGTTTTGTGTTTGCTTTTGTTTGAGTAACCAGGTTTTCAGATCATCCACTGTTTTATTATCATTAGCCACTTCACTGAATGCTTCAATTAATAAAGCCTGTGTTTCTACCGGTGCCTGGTGCCAGTAATAACCACCGCTCATATCTTTAAAGTACATGCCCATTTCATCATTTACAATGGAATTGTCTTTGATGGAAGCGAGAATAGCAGCCGGTGTTTTCTTATCTCCGCTGCGGAATAAGGAGAGTGCGGTCATTCCCTGTGCATAACGGTTTTGTTTTAACCAGAACTGTTGCGACTGACCACGATAATAATCATAGGCTTTTTGCGAGGCAGCAGCTATTTTATATTCAGGGAAGAAGCTTCGCATGTACAACCACTGCGTTTGTATATACCCTATATTTTGACTTTTTAATTTTGACTTTTGCCTTATTAAGAAATCATAATCCTCTTTCAACTTTTTATCTAAATAAGGAATTGCTGTTTTTAAAATAATATTTATTTTTTCTTTGCTAGAAGCGGGAATAGCATCCAGTTTTTGCAAATGACCAATACCTGTTACGATGTACTGAGTAATGTAACGGTCATCCGGTCCGCCTTTAAACCATACAAAACCACCATTGGGACTTTGCATTTCTTTGAGCTTGTTGAGCGATGATTCCAGTTCTTTGCTAAGCTTCACCATGTCAAACAGCAGTGCAATATTTTTCTTTTGCTGTTCTTCGTTCTTTGCTTCCAGCACCCAGGGGGTTTCCTGCAATAAAGCTGATTTTAATTCTTCATTCTTTTGCAGGTTGCTGAGTAACGCAGCTGTATCCAGTGTTTTCCATTTTTCAAACACCGCTTTTATTTTGGGAGAAGCATTGGCAATCTTTGCTGCCAATGCATTTGCATAATAGCGGTTAAATGTTTGTTCAGCACATTCATAAGGATACTCCATTAAATAAGGTAATGCTTGCACCGCATACCAGGCGGGATTGGAAGTATATTCTACAGTTAATGCATGATTGCTTAAAGTAGTACTCTTATTGTTGAGTAATTTTTCAAAACTGAAGTTCTTTGTTCCTTCGCCACGCATGGGTAAAGTAATACTTTCTGTTACCAGCATACGATTGGTAAGAACAGGTAAAGAATTTTCTTCACCATCACTCACCTCATCTGCTTTGGCAACTACTCTATATACCAACGCACTGTTATAGTTGAACGGAATATCAATGCTGAATTTTACAGCAGCACTTTGTCCTGCCTGTACAGTGAATGACTGAACAGGATTGCCATTCTTAAACAATCCATCCACCGGCTGCATAGTAGTGGCATCAAACAATTGTAAAATGGCTGTACCATTTAATGCTTTACCAGTAAGGTTGCTCACTTTGGCACTGAACTCCATATTATCACCTTCCCGCATAAAACGTGGTGCATTGGGCTGCACCATTAATTGTTTTTGTGTGACCACTTTGTTAGAAGTGATGGCAGTACGCATATCTTTGGTATGTGCCAGTCCCAAAAACTTCCATTCTGTTAGTGCCTCAGGTATAGTAAAGCTGAAAGAAATATTTCCTTCTGCATCTGTTTTTAAATCGGGTAAGAAGAATGCTGTTTCGTTAAAGTTTTTACGGATTTGGATGGAGGTTTGAATATTCTCGGATTTATTTTCTTTAGCAATGAAACTTGTGCTATCAATTTTTACTTCATCATCTGCGACAATTTTTGGTGGTGAAAATTTTTGCATTCCAACTGATGCAACAGGTGCATTACTTACCATTCCTCTTAACACAACATCTCCTTTTCGTCTTATTCCTATACCTGTTACAACTACTTCATCTAATCTTCCATAATAACCATCACCCCATTGGATGCTATTTTTTTCTTTTTTTATGGCTAAAATATCATATTGCTTAATATAGTTTTGAATAGATGCTTGTTTGTATTTATCAATCCCTTCACTCACGTCAGTTCCAAAAACATTACTATTCCACTGATTAAATCCATAAAAATTTGGATACAACTGACTTTTAAAATCAAACCAGCTATGCGGTTTAAATTGATCAAGTGAAGCATCGTACATTGATGCCAGCATTTCAGCAGCTACTTTATCACCTTTAATACCACTAATCTTCAACGTCCATTTTACTTCACTGCCCGGTAATGTTTTATCTCTAAAACTTTCGTAACTGATTTTTAATTCCTTGTTTGTCCATGGTACTTCAATTTGATTGCTGCCTGTGTAAACCCGGTTGTGCTGTACATAAAACCAGTTCATACTTATACCACCACGGTCGTCTTCAGTAGCAGCAATATCAAAGCTTTTTGTTTCGCTGTTAAGGTTGATATAGTTTCTTTCATTCTTTTCATTGCTTCTTAAAATTTCCTGTACCATCCACACATCTTTATCTGCGGTGCTTATTTGATAACTGGCTTTTTCACCCGGTTCAACCACTCCTTTTACTACATCAGATACGCCACCAGCTTTAACAGAAGAATACGTTGTTGAATTACTATTGTATAATTCTACATACTTCCTTGCAGTAACTGTTTCGCCATATTTGTCTTTGGTCGTAACAACTACTTCGTACCACCCGCTGGTGAATGGTGAATGGTCAATGGTGAATGGAGTATTTTCTTTTGTGATGAAATTTTTGTCAGCTACTTTATCTGTTACATTCCAGTTTTTTATTTCATTCTCATCAGCATACACATCGTATGGGAAATTGGTATAGTATGCTTCTTTGCTCATCAGGAATTGATCTGGCTGCTGCCACAATCTTTCACGAAAAACACGGTTAGGAGTTTGGAGTTTATGAATGGTCACATTCACATTAGCAGCTTCAAAAATATCATTCATGTTTTTAGATGAAATCAAAATTGATTTCAAACTGTCAGCCGGCATTCTTGCTGCCATATCAATATTGAGCTGCAATGCCTGGTAAGCAACGGCCACATCATTACTGGTGCTTCTTGTTTCACCGTTGATATCGGTGACATCTGCACTCACTTCATAAATAAAAGTTGGCTGACTGGTTTTATCAACGCTTTCATCCGGTATCGCTTTGAAAGTGATTTTAAATTCGCCATTCGCATCGGTAGTCGTTTCTCCATTAGTGATTTCCATTTCTTCTCTTCCGCCATTTGGTTGCCTGATTTTTGCATAACTAAAACCATAACCCCACCAGATGGGCATACGAACTTTGCGCACCACACGATACTTTACTGTTGCTCCATCTATATTATTGCCTGCATAAGCTTTAGCATTTCCTTTCACGGTTATCTCTTCATTCACCCGGTAACTACCATCCGGCTTTTTCACTTCCACATAAAACTTGGGACGTTTATATTCTTCCACATTAAAAAAGGCGTAAGCATTTGTGTTAGAATCTAAGATGGAGAAATTACCGTTCAGCACTCCTTCCGGTAATTTGAAACTTCCGTTATACGAACCAAATTCATTGGTAGTTAAATCAAGCGTACCTGCTTTTTGTCCATTGGCATCACGAAGAATTAATTTGGATTTATAGTTTTCCAACGCCATGGTTCTTCTTTCAGCAGTGATGGTTTGCATCACAATGCCTTTGAAGTACATCGTTTGACCGGGACGATAGATTGAACGGTCGGTAAATAAAAAGGCATGGGTAATGGTTGGTTGCTGTTGTGGTTTTAATTCACGGGAGATATAGTAGTTGTCATCTAAAAACAAATAATCTTTATCGTGACTTATCTCCAGCATAATATTTCTTCCATCATTATCAGATTTTACTTTGAGGTAACCATTTTTATCCGTAGTCAGTAATTCTTTTTTATCCTCGCTGTATTCACTCCGCTGGTAATCGTATCTTCTTTCCCATACCTGCACTTTGGCATTGGCTAATGGATAACCCGTTTCCCTGTTGAGTACATAGTATTCGCCGGTATTATTTTTTACAAAACTGATATTGCTTACATAAGTTGTATGCAGTGCCAGTATATTTTCTTTATTGCTGAAATCAGAATTTTCGCTGGCTAATAAAATGTACAGACCATTGGGTAATGCATCTACTTTTGCTTCAGTGGCATGCTGCTGGTAGTCTTTTAAATCAGGTAGTGATTCATTCCAGTCACGGACCGATTTTAAAGAAAGAATTTTCTTCCACACATTGGCATCTTCTGTATTTGTGATATCAATGCGCTTTAATTCTTCTTTGCTGGTTTTTATTAAACGGAAATAAAGTTTGTTTAAATTTTTATAATTCACCAGTATACGGAATGGCTGATTTAAAACATTTACTTTTTCAGTAGTGAGTGAAAAAGATTTGGCGGTGATCTGGCTTAATAAGTTTTTGCAGTTGATCCCGCCTTCACTTTTGGGAAATTTAGCAATAACCGCTTCACAAATTTCTTTGGCTCTTTTCTTTTCATTCTGCACATCTTTTTTATTAAAAGGATTGTACTGTTCGCCTCTTGCATTATAAATGGATGCCAGTAAAAAAGAAGCCTGGGCTGCGGCTGAATCTTCGTTATATTTTTTTGCAAGCCGGATCAGTGATTGCTCATACAGTTTTTCTTTTTCTTCCATCACAGCATGCCGGTGCATAAACTGCAAACGGTTTATTTCCAAATCAATCAATGCACCTGGTTTTGCATCTTTTAAATGAAAACCGGTGAGTTGCTGAAAAATAGTGATGGCTTTATAATAAAGTGAGGCGGTATCTTTTGTTTTGAAAGATGCTTTGCTAAAGGTTGCAGCCTCAGCAAATGCTTCTTCCTGTTTTATGGTGAATTGATAGGCTGGTTTGTTGATGTCTCTTTCATCATTGGTGAAATAATCCAGTGCACGATGAGCCAAAAAATCATATAAAGTGGAACGCAGGTAACGGTAACCATAGGTTTGAATGATAGCGTCAAATGGTTCCAGTTTGGAAGCTTGTAACAATTTCACATCGCTGATGGAAGCTAAATAGAGTGATGATATTTTAGTATGAAAGTCATCTGCATTCCAGGTAGCAATATCTTCTTTCTTAAAATTGTCTGTATTCGTTCTGTTATATAATTGCCAGCGGTTGTTTTGAAAATAATTCCAGTATAACTGCGCTGTCATACTTTGTAATAATGATCTGGTTGGTTGTTTGGCAGTAGCAACTTCTGCTTCTATTTTTTTAATGCTGTTGATGCTGGCATTTTCATCTACCTGTTCGCTCAGCATGCTTTCAAACATCAGGCTTTTGATGAGCTGGGCATCATTATTATCTTTTTTGGCGAGGGTGTAGATCTTTTTTACTTCGGCAATGGCAGATTTGGTTAGTCCCTTTTCAACCAGTTCATCAATCTTTTTCCATTGGGTTTTATACTCGTCCGGTTTAGCCTGGGCCATAGTATTGAGTGAGAAGAAAAGTAAAGAAATGAATGAGAAAATGAATAAGGTGGCCACTCTCGTCTTTATGCCTGTGTTTTTCAAACTCATGCTGTTGAATTTATGTACAAGTTATTAAATAAGAATTATACTCTTTTGAGATGCAGGAGATGACATGATTGCATAATAAAAAAACCTCCCTAAAGGAGGTTTCGAAATAATATTTTAGTTCCTGTTTAACTTTTGTTTATTTCCCCATCACCTTCGCCATCGTAACTCCAATATCAGCAGGGCTGGCAACTACATGAATACCACATTCCGTCATGATTTTCATTTTAGCAGCAGCCGTATCATCAGCGCCACCAACAATAGCACCGGCATGTCCCATACGGCGACCGGGAGGAGCAGTTTGTCCCGCAATGAAACCAACCACAGGCTTGTTACCATTTTCTTTATACCAGCGGGCCGCTTCAGCTTCCATACCACCACCAATTTCACCAATCATTACCACACCAACTGTTTCAGGGTCGTTCATAAATAATTCTAATGCTTCTTTGGTAGTAGTGCCGATGATTGGATCACCACCAATACCAATAGCTGTTGAAATACCCAAACCAGCTTTGGCAACCTGGTCAGCTGCTTCATATGTCAATGTTCCACTTTTGGAAACAATACCAATCTTTCCTTTCTTGAAGATAAAGCCGGGCATAATACCCACTTTACATTCTTCAGCAGTAATTACACCGGGACAGTTAGGTCCAACCAACCGGGTTGGTTTACCAAGTAAATAATTTTTTACTCTCACCATATCCTGTACAGGAATACCTTCTGTAATACAAACCACCAGTTTAATGCCGGCATCAGTTGCTTCCATAATTGCATCAGCTGCAAAAGCCGGTGGAACAAAGATGATACTTACATCAGCTCCGGTTTCTTTAACGGCATCAGCCACGGTATTGAAAACTGGTTTGTCAAGATGTGTCTGGCCACCTTTACCCGGAGTAACACCGCCTACCACATTCGTACCATATTCAATCATCTGTGTGGCGTGAAAAGTACCTTCCGTTCCGGTAAAACCCTGAACAATTATTTTAGAATTTTTATTAACGAGTACACTCATAGAGAAAGTTTGAAATTGCCGCAAAATTAGGGGTTTTGCACCGCCGGAAATAAAAATGATACGGGATTTTAACTGATGTAATTGGTATTAATGCACCAGTAACCGAAATAGCAAAGCCGCTATTCCATAAATAACCGTCACTACAAAAATGCCTTTGGCGGTAAGATCTTTTTGCCAGTTGATATAGAGTGTAAAGAGGGCTGCATTAGCCAGTAAAGACAAACTCACCACTACTGTAATCAGGCTTTTGTTCGCTTTAAGGAAACTTAAAAAATCACTTAAGCTGTAAAGCGGATAGAATTTGACAAAGTAATAAATAAAAAATCCAAGAACAGGAGCGAGGATTCCTAATACAATGCCAAGTTTAAGGTTATCTCTTTTAAACATTAGTGGTTCCAGTTTTTTTCTAATTGTTGCTTTAAAACGTAATTGGTGAGATCAAATTGTACCGGCACCACACTTACATAATTATTTTTTAACGCCCATACATCGGTATCTTTACTTTTATCAAAATTGACAAACTCACCGGTAAGCCAGTAATATTTTCTTCCACCGGGATCACGGCGTTCATCAAAATCTTCTTCGTATTTGGCATAAGCCTGTTTGCACACTTTAATTCCTTTGATCAATGATTCACTTACATTGGGAAAATTTACATTCAGGCAAAAATGTTTGTCAATCTTTTTCATTGACAAAACTTTTTCCACTATCAGCCGGGCATATTTTTTTGCGGCAGAAAAATCAGCTTCCACACTCAGGTCCAACAATGAAAAACCAATGGAAGGAATATTTTCAATAGAAGCTTCAATAGCTGCACTCATTGTTCCGCTGTAAATAACATTGATAGAATGATTGGCTCCATGATTAATTCCGCTGAGGCAGATATCCGGTTTTCGGTGTAATATTTTATCTACGGCCAGCTTTACACAATCTACCGGTGTACCGCTGGTGCTCCATGCTTCTACACCTTCATATATAGATGATGAATGCATGCGGAGGGGAGAGCCGATGGTAATAGCATGTCCCATTCCTGATTGCGGTTTATCGGGGGCCACCACTACTACCCGTCCTAAATCTTTTACAGCTTCTACTAAATTACGGATACCGGGTGCAGTGATACCATCATCATTGGTGATGAGGATAATTGGTTGTTCTTTCTTTTTTTTGGTTGTCATAATGCGGTTGTAAAAATCCGTAATAATCATGGTTTGCCCAAAAGCACTTTTTAAAGAATAATAAAAAACTGGTAAATAAATTTGGAAATACTAAATCATTTAGTATTTTGCAGCTAAATCCATTAGCGTATGTCGATAGCCGGAAAAAATTTAAAATACCTGCGCAAGTTGCGTGGGTGGACACAGGAAGAATTTGCCAACAAGCTTGGTATTAAGCGTTCATTGGTGGGAGCATATGAAGAAGAAAGGGCCGATCCAAGACTGGAAGTATTGGAAGTAGTAAGTGAAATGTTTAAGCTCACATTAGATGAATTATTTCGTAAAGATCTGAATGAAACAAAAGGTAGCAGTTATTTAGCCAAGCGCCGACAGCAAAAAATGCTGGCTGATAGTAATGTGATCCATTTTGTTCCTATTAAAGCAGCCGCTGGTTATTTGGCGGGTTATGCTGATCCTGAATTTATTGATGAGCTTAATACTTTCACTTTGCCAATGCTCACATCCGGTAATTACCGTGCATTTGAAATTGTAGGAGATTCAATGTTGCCCACACCAAGCGGCTCAGTAATTGTGGGAGAAAAAGTAGAAGGTCTGGATGATGTGAAAAATAATTTTGCCTATATCGTGGTGAGCCGTAATGAAGGTATTGTGTACAAACGCATGCTAAAAAGTAATAAAGCAAAGAACAAATACACATTGATGAGCGATAACCCGCAATATCAGCCTTACCAGGTAAATGCAGAGGATATTATTGAAGTATGGCAGGCGCAGGTGGTGATTAATAAAGTGGGTTCGCAGCAAAGATGGGATGTAGCATCACTGGGGAATTTGGTAAGTAACCTGCAGGAGCAAGTGAGTATGCTAAAACGTAAAATGAATTAAAGTTTGCGAATAATTATTGGATGGTAAAAGACCTCGCAAGAGGTCTTTTTTGTTTTAGTCAGATGAATTTTTTTCAGGTATTTTTACAATCACAATTACCATTCATGAATTCAATACCCGAACAGGTAAAATCTTTTTTTGAAAGTTGGAAACCCGGAGCCGATATTACCGTTCAAACTTTGCCACAAGCTGGCAGTAACCGCCAGTATTTTCGTGTTCATCATAATAACAACTCTTACATTGTTACTTTCAATCCAACCAATGTGCCGGAGAACAACGCCTTTATAGAATTTAGCCGTCACTTCAACACTAAACAATTGCCGGTACCTGAGATTTTGTATGCAGATGCGGAGAAGAAGAAATACATACAAACCGATTTTGGTGATGTTTCATTGTTTCACCTGGTACAAAAGCATGGATATAACGATTATATTTTTGAACTCTATAAAAAAACGTTTGCCCAGTTAGCAAGATTGCAGGTAGAAGGCGGGGAAAATTTAGATTACAACAATTGTATCGCCACCAAATCATTTGACAAACAGGCTATCTATTCCGATCTGTTATATTTCAAATATTATTTTCTCCGGGCATTGCAATTGCCTTACGATAAAAATTTGTTGCTGAATGATTTTGATATGCTCAGCAGTTTCCTGATGCAGGAAGATTTAAAATTCTTTATGCACCGGGATTGCCAGAGCAGAAATGTAATGGTTAAAGATGATCGTGTTTATTTTATCGATTACCAGGGCGGCATGCAGGGGGCATTGCAATATGATGTGGCTTCCATGTTATGGCAGGCAAGAGCAGCATTGCCTTATGCGTGGCGGGATGAATTGTTTCAATATTATTTTAGTCATGTAAACAGTTTGCTCGGTAATCATCTTAATAAAGAATACTTCAATGATAATTATTATGGATTTGTACTGATACGTATGTTGCAAACACTGGGAGCTTATGGTTATCGTGGTTTGTTTGAACGCAAACCGTATTTCATCTCCAGTATACCATTTGCCCTGCGTAACCTGCGATGGTTCTTACAAAATAAAAATATACCCATTCGTGTACCCGAACTGCAAAGAGTGTTGTGGGCCATTGTAGATGATAAGATCATTGAAAAATATGATATCGCTAAAGCCGGGCCAGATAGTAAACTGGTGATTAACATTAATAGCTTCTCCTATAAAAAAGGAATTCCTGAAGATACAGGAGGCAACGGTGGTGGTTATGTTTTTGATTGCAGGGGAATTTATAATCCCGGGAGATTTGATGAATTTAAAAAACTTACTGGCAGAGATAAGGAAGTGCAGGAATTTTTATTGCATCAAAGTGAGATGCCGTCGTTCCTGCAATATGTTTATGGTATGGTGGATATTTCGGTTCAGGATTATATCAAACGTGGATTTGAAAATTTGATGGTGAGTTTTGGTTGTACAGGCGGGCAGCACCGTTCTGTATTCGCAGCCGATAGTTTGGCTAAACATCTTAAAGAAAAGTTTGGAGTGAACGTAGTAGTAAATCATATAGAGCAGGAATCAAAAAACTGGATAAACGGATAGTATATGAAGGCGATGATATTTGCAGCAGGATTGGGAACAAGGTTTAAACCTTTTACTGATAAACATCCAAAAGCACTGGCGCCGGTAAATGGTAAATCATTATTGCAAAGAAATATAGAGTACCTGCAGCAATATGGAATTAAGGATGTGGTGGTGAATGTGCATCATTTTGCTGACCAGTTAATTGATGCCATCAAAAAGAATAATGGCTGGGGCTCTAACATTATCATCAGCGATGAAACAGATGAAGTATTAGAAACGGGTGGAGGGTTATTAAAAGCAAGAAAGTTGTTAGAAGGTGATGAACCTTTTATAACTACCAATGCAGACATTCTTACGAACCTTAATATTGATCATTTACGGCAGTATCATAAAGAACAAAAAGCTTTGATCAGTTTTGGAGTAACGAATCGTAAAACATCCCGTTACTTTTTATTTGATGAAAATAATCGTTTATGTGGATGGAGAAATACCAAAACTGGTGAAGAAAGAATACCTGTTAATAAGCCCGGCTTATTAGAAAAAGCTTATAGTTGTGTCGTAGTATTTGAGCCATCAATATTTTCACTCATCAAACAAACTGGTAAGTTTTCTTTGGTGGATGTGTATTTGTCGCTGGTGGCCGAACATAAAATTATGGCTTATGATCATACGGGTGATTTGCTGGTAGATGTTGGTAAGCCGGAAGCAGTAGCAGAAGCAGAAAAATATTTTAATTAAATATAAGATTATGATCAAGAAAATTCTCATTGTATTGCTGGTTATATTGGTAACAATTCAATTCATCCATCCAAAAAAGAATCAGTCGGCAGGTGAACAGCCGAATGCAATAGCAAAAGCTTACCCGGTTCCGCAGGAAGTGACGGATATTTTAAAAGTAAGTTGTAATGATTGCCACAGTAACAATACCCATTACCCCTGGTATAATAATATCCAGCCGGTTGCCTGGTGGATGAATAATCATGTAAATGGAGGAAAGAAAGAATTGAATTTTGATGAGTTTACCAGTTACACTCCTCAACGGGCACATCATAAATTAGACGATTTAATAGACGAAGTAAAGGAAGGTGGAATGCCTTTGCCAAGTTATACCTGGATTCATAAAAATGCAATATTATCAGAGGCACAAAAGTCCACACTGATCAACTGGGCTCAGTCGGTAATGGATTCTATTGCTTCAAAGTATAATCTTCCTGAAGAGGAAGACCAAAAAGAAAGACCGTAACTGTGACTCCTCCTGTAAAATTTGTGCTGAAAGAGAACGTGTTTTGGTTATCATCCGAGAAGGCAATTTTCTGGGAAGATAAAAATGCTTTAATTATATCTGATCTTCATTTCGGTAAAACAGGTCATTTTCGTAAATCAGGAATAGCTGTTCCGCAGGCTGTATACAAAAAAGATTTGCAACGATTATTTCACCTGGTACAATTTTTTAAGCCACAACAACTGCTGATTGTGGGTGATATGTTTCATAGTGAAGAGAATAAAGAAATAGAATTGTTTAAACGCTGGAGAAATGATAATACACATACTTCAGTTAAACTGATCAAAGGCAATCATGATATTTTAGAAGAACGTATGTATGACGAGATGCAGATAGAGTTGATACCAGACGAATTGCGTATAGGGGATTTTATTTTTGCCCATCATCCTACTGAGAATAGTGAGGCATATGTTTTTAGCGGACATATACATCCCGGTGTGAGACTAAGTGGTTTGGGCAAACAATCACTGAGGTTTCCTTGTTTTTATTTTACTCCCTCCCAGGCAATATTGCCTGCTTTTGGAGGCTTTACCGGTTTTGTTGCGGTGGAACCAACCCGGCAGGATAAAGTATTTGCCATTGTGAACAATAATGTGGTGCCTATATAATATGAGTGAAAAAACTTTGTATATAGCTTACGATTTTATTTATGCTCATCCATTACCGGAAGGTCATCGCTTCCCAATGGTAAAATATGAATTGATTCCCGGTCAGTTGCTGCATGAAGGAACAATCAAACAACATAATCTCTTTGCACCTGAACCCTGCAGCGAAGAAATTATTTTACTGACGCATACAAAAGAATACTGGAATAAACTTAAGTTTCAAACATTATCAGCCTCTGAACAAAGACGAATTGGATTTCCTCAGTCACCAGGGTTGACGATGAGGGAAATTATAATTACACAGGGAACCATAGATTGTTGTTTGTATGCTATGCAAAACGGAGTAGCATTAAATGTAGCCGGAGGAACGCATCATGCCTACGCTGATAAAGGAGAAGGTTTTTGTTTGCTGAATGATTTTGCTGTGGCTGCCAATTACTTAATAAGCAGGAAGCTGGCAGACAGGATTTTGATTATCGATCTCGATGTGCACCAGGGAAACGGAACGGCATCTATCTTTAAAAACAACCCGGATGTTTTTACTTTCAGTATGCATGGGAAAGATAATTATCCGTTTCATAAAGAATTATCTGACCTGGATATTGCTTTGCCAAATGGAATAGCGGATGATGAATATCTTAATTTGCTTGACAGGAATTTAAAAATGCTAATCGCTAAAGTACAACCATCTTTTGCTTTCTTTTTATCGGGGGTTGATATATTAGCTACTGATAAGTTTGGTAAATTAAAGATCAGTTTGGAAGGGTGTAAAAGAAGAGATGAAATGGTATTTACCTGTTTGAAACAAAATAATATTCCCTGTACTGTTGCAATGGGTGGTGGTTATTCTCAGGATGTGAAATTAATTGTAGAAGCACATTGTAATACTTTTCGTTTGGCAAAAGACATTTATCATCTTAATTGATGCTGAAACTTTTCTAGCTGTCCTGTCATTTTCTTTACCCGCTCCTCTAATTTTTCAGAAGAAAGATCTTCCCGCATGCTGTCTACTTTTACCGGGAAACAGAAAGGTGTAAGTTGTTGAGGAAATTTAATGATGATGTTTGATTGCTGAATTCGCTGAAGCATGCTACGAAGTCTTATCTCTTCCATTTGCTGATCCATTACTTCCTGGTAAGCCTGTCTTAACAATAAATTGTCTTTATCATATTCGTTAAATACATTGAACAGCAGTGACGCACTTGACTGCAGGTGCCTTGCCTTTTTATATTCACCCGGATAGCCCTGGAATATCAATCCTCCAATCACAGCAATATCACGAAACTTTCTTTTTGCCATTTCAGTAGAGTTTACACTTCGCTGAATATCTTCCAGTAAATTTTGGGGAGAAAATAATTCATAAACATTACTATCATCCACCGGAATGGGTTTATCGCTTAGCAATTCAAAACCATAATCATTCATGGCAAATGAAAAGGTGATCGGTGTTATCCGGCTGATGCGGTAAGCAAGGATGGCCGCCATAGCCTCATGTACTAATCTTCCTTCAAATGGATAAACAAATAAATGAAAGCCATCCTTTGTTTCAATATGCTCAATAAGCAATTCGTTCTCTTTTGGCACATGTGAAAGTTGTTGCTGTAATTCAAACAATGGGCTTAATGCTATCAGCTCGTTGTTTACTGAAGATTTTTTTTGTTTGTTATTCAGTAAAGAAACTTCGTTTAACGTTTTCCGGAGCATAAACCCAAGGTTGGCACTTAAAGGCATACGACCTCCCTGCCAGCTGGGTACAATTGATTTTTTTG
Source organism: Sphingobacteriales bacterium (assembly GCA_003963365.1). GTDB lineage: Bacteria > Bacteroidota > Bacteroidia > Chitinophagales > Chitinophagaceae > AWTP1-9. Next base: position 67,462 of record RXJG01000003.1, on the reverse strand, counting down.
CGTTCGATTTTTTTACAATAGCGGTCATATCTTTTATCATCACGAACTCAAGATTACGGCCGGCTAATGTAAATACATCGCCGGGTTCTAATCGTGATATAAAATACTCTTCAATTACACCAATAAAACCTCCGCTCAAGAATTTTACTTTAAGCATATTGTCACTTACAATAGTTCCAATATGCAGACGGTGCCGCATCGCCATTCGCCGGTTTTTTATTTTGTAAACATCACCTTCCTTCTCCAGTTTTTTATAGTCATCATATTGTTGTAATGCGTTTCCACCTTCCGTAACAAAATAAACTATTTGATCCCACTCATCTTTTGTAATCTCACCAAAGCAATAGGTTGATTTAATTTCTCCGTAGATAATGTCGGGATTAAATCCATCTGAAATGGCCAGTGTTCCTAAAAACTGTATCAGTACATCATAGCATAAAAGCATAGGTGCCCTGCTTTCCACTATTTTTTCTTCCATGGCATTTTTCAATGCAGCTGCTTCTACTAATTCCAGTGAATGAGTGGGTAAAAAATAGATCGTACTTGTTTCACCTGGTTGATGACCACTACGTCCAGCTCTTTGTAAAAAACGGGCTACACCTTTTGGTGAGCCAACTTGTATTACAGTCTCTACTGGTCTGAAGTCAACGCCGAGGTCGAGACTGGCTGTACAAACAACGGCTTTTAGTTTACCGGCATGTAATGCTTCTTCTACCCAGATGCGCAGGTCCATATCAATTGATCCATGGTGCAAAGCAATCAGGCCTGCTAAGTCGGGACATGCATCAAGCAGTTTTTGGTACCACAGTTCACTCATACCTCTTGTATTAATAAAGACGAGTGTAGTGCTGCTTTGCTGAATGATGGGTATAATTTTGCTGGCAAGTTTTATTCCCAGGTGTCCGGCCCACGGATACTTTTCAATTTCATCGGGAATAATGGATTCGATCCGGATGTTTTTATCCAGCGAGGCTTTTACTATTACACCCTGTTGTTTTAAAGGGGCTAATAAAACTTCTTTCGCTTCTTCTAAATTGCCAATAGTAGCACTGATACCCCATATTGAACTCTGAGTATTAAATAACGAATGTTGAACATGGATGATTCTGCTGATGGCCAGTTCAACCTGTACACCTCTTTTACTGCCCAGCAATTCATGCCACTCATCAATAGCAATAATTTTTAGGGAGGCAAATATTTCTCCGTAGTTCTTTTGGGCAAGAAGTAAATGCAGGCTTTCTGGTGTTATGATCAGCACTTCGGGCATTTGTTTTTTTTGCCGGGCTCTTTCTTTTGTAGCAGTATCACCATTTCTTATTCCAACTTTCCAGGGGATTTGTAATTCTTCAATTACTTCTTCCATGGCACGGCCTATATCTTTGGCTAATGCTCTTAGCGGACTAATCCATAAAAGCTGAAGACCATTATTTTTTTTAGAATGATAATTGCCGGGATACTGATTGATAAAATTGATTAAAGCCCCCAGGAATACAGAAAATGTTTTTCCGCAGCCGGTTGGTGCGTTCACTAATCCGCTATTGTTGTTTGCTATTTGGTGCCAGGTCTCCTCCTGGAATTGGAAAGGGCTAAATCCTTTTCCGGCCATCCATTTTGAAATTGTTTTATAACCTGTACTTTTTGTAGTATCCATTAATTCACCTGCAAGTTGCTGATAAAAATTGGTAAATAAAGTATTACTAAGGCAGACAGTTATGCACTCCGTACTGAATTGGTTTGGACAGTTAAACCGCCTGAAAAAGTTGAAATAGCAATGCCTATTGAATTTTTATTGCCTGCCCGTTTATTTTTTTTATGATATAAACTTTTTTGTTTTCAAAATAATCTGGCGTAAGTGATTTACTATTATTGCGTACAGGCTTTATATCATAATCAGTAAATACCTTGTAAGATTTATCATTGAGGTTAAACATGAAACCAGTTTTGTTTTTCAGTAGTAACGATAAAAAATAATAGGTACTTTCAAACCCTTTATAAACCATATCCATAGCGGTTCCATTGGTTCGTTCTTTAAATACTGTTTTTATGGCAACACTCCATTTATCGGCTTCATCATTGTAAAACGATGCACTGTAAAAAATTGGAAGATTTTTATAATCAGGTTTTGAAAAGTCTTTAATGCCATCCCAGTTAGGCATTCCAATTAAATTAATGGTGTATTTCTTTGAAAGAACAGCGCAAAAAGAAGCAATACGTTTACCATAATTCTCGTCTAATGTACCGGCGATAATGGTATTTACCCGGGTGCTGTCTAATTGTTTTTCAATTGCTGTAATATCAAAACTATCTTTTAATAAGTTGGTTGAAATACTTAATAACGGCTTTCCAGTATTACCCGTGTTTAGTTTTGTGAACTGGGCTGCAATTCTTTCTTCCACCACTCCTTGTTTTTTCAGCAAGGTAATTTTTGAAGTAGGCAATGCTTTTACCAGGTAGTTATAAATGCCGCTGCAATGGGTATTAAGTGTGGCATTTAAAATAATTGTATTGGGATTAGCTGTTATGCCACCATCGTTAGGATAAGTGGCAGATATAAAAGGAATATTTTTCTTCAGGGCAATATCAGCCAGCTGTTTAAACTCAGCAGGGCCAACAGAACCAATAATTATATCAAGTGAATCAAATGTATTGGATAAGATAAGTTTACTGATAGTCTGGTTTGCTGATTTATAATCATAAACCGATACTTTAACCGGAACAGTAGTTCTAATAGTGTCTAATGCAATTTGTGAACCTTCCACAAAATCAAGCCCCGGTATTACTATTTTAGGCATCTGGTCTTTATATTTATATTGACCGTTGGCAAAAACAGAATCCAGATAAATTGGTGCAAACAATCCCACCCGTATGGTTTTGTCAGTACTGTCGGCCTGGGCAAATAAATGAGTACTGCTGAATAATAACAGGAGCGGTGCTAAGTACAAAAAGTATTTTTTCATGATTGTTGAATGTTTATTCCCATTCAATGGTGGCGGGAGGTTTACTGCTGATGTCGTATACCACCCGGTTAATTCCTCTTACATTATTAATAATATCGTTACTCACTTTAGCAAGGAAATCATAAGGAAGATGTGCCCAGTCTGCAGTCATACCATCTACTGATGTTACAGCTCTTAACGCCACTGTATATTCATAGGTTCTCTCATCGCCCATTACGCCTACACTTTTAACCGGTAACAAGATGGTTCCGGCCTGCCAAACAGTTGCATACAAGCCACTCTTCTTCAAATTGTCAATATACACCGCATCTGCTTCCTGCAACAATTGTACCTTCTCTTCTGTTACTTCTCCCAAAATACGAATGGCCAGGCCCGGACCAGGAAATGGATGACGATTGATCATTTCAGCAGGAATACCCAGTTCCAAACCTACTTTTCTTACTTCATCCTTAAATAAATATCGTAAAGGTTCAACTAATTCCAAATGCATTTTTTCAGGTAAGCCACCAACGTTGTGATGCGATTTAATGGTGGCAGATGGCCCATGCACAGAAACACTTTCAATTACATCGGGGTAAATAGTTCCCTGTCCCAGCATTTCAATACCGTCTAATTTATGAGCTTCTTCATTAAATATATCAATAAATAAGCCTCCAATGATCTTTCTTTTTGTTTCGGGATCAGGCTTGCCGGCAAGCCTGGTGTAAAAATGTTCTTTGGCATCAATACCTTTTACATTCAGTCCAATTTGATCGTATGTTTTTAAAACCTGTTCAAATTCGTTTTTACGCAATACACCATTATCAACAAAAATCCCAAATAAACGGTCGCCAATTGCTTTGTGTATGAGTGTGGCAGCAACCGTTGAATCAACCCCGCCACTCAGGGCCATAATCACTTTGCGGTTACCAATTTGTTTTTTTAATAACGCTACCGTGTCACTAATAAAATGGGCCGGAGTCCAGTCCTGTGAACAGCCACAAATATTTACCAGGAAGTTTTTAATAATTTTTCTTCCTTCAACAGAATGATAAACTTCAGGGTGAAATTGTATACCAAACAGGGGACAGGTTCCATTATCATTCTTTTTAAAAGCGGCAACCGGGATATTTTCAGTCGTGGCCAATATTTCAAAATTATCGGGCAACTCCAGTATCGTATCTGCATGGCTCATCCATACCTGTGAATTATCAGCCACATCCTTCATCAGTACATTTTCTTTTTGCCGGTGAAGATGTGCCCGTCCATATTCTCTTTTCTCTGATTTTTCCACTCTGCCTCCAAATAGTTTGGCGGTAAGCTGTGCACCATAACAAATTCCCAGTACCGGTAATTTTTTTATCATGACAGATACGTCAACCACCGGTGCATTAGGTTCGTTTACCGAAAAGGGGCTGCCCGATAAAATGATACCTTTTAAGTTTGCATCGTATTCAAAAGGTTTGTGGTAAGGAATAATTTCGCAATACACATTTGCCTCACGAACAGCACGGGCAATTAACTGGGTGAACTGGGAACCAAAATCGAGGATGAGAATTTTTTCCGTCATGATGCTGCGAAGGTAACAAACCCTTAATAAATCAACGGAACGGGAGTTTTTATAAAAGGTAAATAAAACAGACATAAGGAAATTGGAGGAAAGATTTATTTTATATCTTCGTTTCTCCAACTTACAATCTTCCAGTACCGGTAAACCGGTTCATTATCAATTATAAATACCATAATTCATTTGTCATGAGAAATTTATTTGCATTGGCTTTAATCGTAAGCTTAATTACAGTTTTTACTTCCTGCAGGGTAGTTAGCGGAAACCATAATGTGATTACTGAAACAAGAAGTATTGGTTCTTTTAATGAGATACACCTGAGCGGCTTTGCTGATGTTCATATTGCACAGGGTAAAGAAGAAGATTTGAAAATTTCCGGGGAAAGCAATCTTTTGCAATTTATAAAGACACGTGTTGATAATGGAGTTTTAATTATCAGCACAAAAGAAGGAGTAAATATTCGTAATCATGATCCAATCATGATCTATGTATCTACTCCCGGGTTAGAGAGGATCCGGTTAAGTGGTGCCGGCAATTTAGTGAGTGATAATAAATGGAATCTTAATAAAAAAATTGAGATAAGAACCAGTGGCGCCGGAAGAATAAAGGCCGAATTAAATTGTCCGCAGGTGGAAGCCTCTCTTTCTGGTGCAGGCGATATTGAGCTGATGGGTGAAACAAAAGACCTGGAAGCAAGCATTTCTGGCGTGGGAAGTATAAAAGTAAGGGATTTAAAAGCAGAAAATGCTGATGTAAGAGTGAGTGGTGCCGGAAGTATTGATGTATTTGCCAGTGTTGATTTGAAAGCAAGAGTAAGCGGGGTTGGCAGTATCAACTATTGGGGAAATCCGCAGCATGTGGATGAGCATTCAAGCGGGGTTGGCAGCATAAATAAAAAATAAATTGATGAGGCTTGCAGCCTGATTCTTAAGTTGGCATTGATATCATTAAAAAACCCGCCTTTGGGGCGGGTTTCTTTCAAAAAATTATAAAGATTTATTACTTCTTCAGGCTGTTTATTTTTTTAGCCAGCTTGCTCTTTAAGTTAGCAGCTTTGTTTTTGTGGATAACACCACGTTTAGCTAATTTATCAATCATGGCTTCTACTTTAGGAAGCTGGTCAGCGCCTTCTTTTGCAGCGGTTACTGCTCTTAAATCACGGATAGCGTTACGGGTAGTTTTACCGTTGTAACGGTTTCTTTCGTTGCGCTTTGCTGCCTGACGCACATCTTTCTTGGTAGCCTTATGATTTGCCATACATTAAATTTAGGGTCGCAAAGGTAAAGGCAGCAAGGTGAACTACCAAAATTTTGGGGATTTTATTCCAAAAAAGCTAAATAAAACCACCCTTGCCGAAGTGTGCGACGCCACTGGAGCATAACAAAGCTATGAAGCTGGTAACATAATTCTGAAAATGCCGCTTAAACAGCTTGAAATCAGCCGGTTTTTCACCGATATTTGCAGTCCATTCCTAAAAGATTGCATTTACATGAAAGATTTCCAATATATCACTAATTCTTCGCCTGCCTATATCGAAAGTTTATACCAGGAGTTTGTGAAAAACCCGGAAGCAGTTGACCCTGATTACCGGAAATTTTTTGAAGGCTTTGATTTTGCTGTTACGCAGGTTAAACCTTCCAACGGTAAAGCAGCAGTTAGTTCAGCGCCTGCTGCGGAAGGTATAGACTGGTTAAGAGAAGTGAGGGCTTACCGGATGATCTTAGGTTATCGTAACAAAGGTCATTTGATTGCGAAAACAAATCCTATCCGCAAACGTAAAGACCGTGGCGCAAATTTAGACTTAGGTTTTTTTGGTTTTAGCGAAGCCGATTTGGATAAAGAATTCCATGCCGGGCAATTGATTGGTTTAGGAACTACTACACTTCGTAACATTTTAAATCACCTGGAAAAATGTTATGCTTCTCATGTAGGTATTGAATTCAAATATATCAGCGATCAGAAAAAAGTAGATTGGCTGACTAATGAAATGGAGAAAAAGTTTTTAAATCCATTACCATTGGAAAAGAAGAAAAGAATACTGGAGAAGCTGAACCAGGGTGTAATGTTTGAAAAATTCCTTCACACTAAATACATTGGTCAAAAACGTTTTTCATTAGAAGGAGGTGAAACAACTATTGCGGCTTTAGATGCCATCATCAACACTGCTGCTGAAAATAATGTACAGGAAGTAGTGATTGGTATGGCACACCGTGGACGGTTGAATGTACTGGCCAACATCATGGGTAAAACCTATGAACAAATTTTTAGTGAGTTTGAAGGAACGGCCAAGCTTGACCAAACGATGGGTAGTGGTGATGTAAAGTATCATATGGGATATGGTAGTGAAGTGCCTACACCGGATGGAAAAATCATGCATTTGAAATTAATGCCGAACCCTTCACACTTAGAAGCTGTTGACCCGGTGGTGGTTGGTTTTTCAAGAGCTAAGGCTGATATCATGTATGAAAGCGAGTTTGATAAAATATTACCGATACTCATTCATGGTGATGCATCTGTTGCAGGACAAGGTATTGTATATGAAGTAATGCAGATGAGTGACCTCGATGGTTATTTCACCGGTGGCACTATGCATTTTGTTATCAATAACCAGATTGGTTTTACAACAGATTTTGACGATGCCAGAAGTGCAGATTACTGTACATCAGCTGCAGCTATGATTCATGCTCCCGTATTACACGTTAATGGCGATGATGCAGAAGCAGTGGTTAAATGTGTGGAGATTGCAACCAAATACCGGCAGGAGTTTCATACCGATGTGTTTATTGACATGGTATGTTACCGCAAGCATGGACATAATGAAGGTGATGATCCCAAGTTTACTCAACCACATTTATATGCCCTGATTGAGAAACATCCTAACCCAAGAGAAGTTTATACTAATTTTTTATTGGAGAATGGTGAAGCCGATGCTAAAGAGCTGGCGAAGGAAATGGAAAAGAAATTCTGGGCCGATTTACAGGAAAGATTGGATGAAGTAAAACAAAACCCATTGCCATATACTTACCAGGCACCGGAGTTGGCATGGAAAAGTTTGAGAAGAGCAACCAGTGATGATTTTGAAAAATCTCCGGTTACTTCTATTAGTGATAGCGATTTCAAAAAACTCTTTGATGCCATAATGAAATGGCCGGAAGGATTTAAACCATTAAAGAAAGTAGAAAAGATCATCCAGGATAAAATCAAGTTGCTGAATGATGAATCAAAAGTGGATTGGGCAACCGGTGAGTTATTAGCGTACGCCAGTTTATTACTCGATGGTAAAGATGTACGCATGAGCGGACAGGATGTACGTCGTGGTACTTTCTCTCATCGTCATGCTGTGCTAAGAGATGAAAATACAGATGAGTCATATAACCGCTTAAGCAGGATTGATGGAGCAAAGGGTCAATTCAGAATATATAATTCTTTACTTAGCGAGTATGGTGTGCTGGGTTTTGAATATGGATATGCGATGGCTAATCCTAATGCACTCGTACTATGGGAAGCACAGTTTGGTGATTTCAGCAATGGGGCACAAACAATGATTGACCAGTTCATAGCTGCGGGTGAACAAAAGTGGAATCGTATGAATGGCATTACTATGTTGCTGCCACATGGCTACGAAGGGCAGGGTCCTGAGCACAGCAGTGCAAGAATGGAACGTTATTTACAAATGTGTGCGGAGTTGAATATGGTGATAACGAATATTACTACTGCCTCCAATTTATTCCATGCCTTACGCAGACAACTGGCATGGCCTTTCCGCAAGCCGCTGATTAATTTTTCGCCCAAAGCAAATTTGCGTCACCCGGGAAGCTATAGCCCGGTAGGAGAATTTACCAGTGGTGGATTTAAAGAAGTCATTGATGATAGTTATGCTGATGCATCGCAGGTAAGGAAAGTTTTGTTGTGCAACGGTAAAGTTTATTTTGATTTAGCTGAGAAACAGGTAAAAGACAATAGAAAAGATGTAGCGATAATAAGACTGGAACAATTGTATCCATTACCAATGAATCAATTGCTGGCCTTGTATGAAAAATACAGCCAGGCCATGTGGTTCTGGGTACAGGAAGAGCCGTTGAATATGGGTGCAGCATCGTTCCTGCAAATGAATATGAAAGGAATTAATTACGGTATCATTAGCCGTTCACCCAGTGCAGCTACGGCAACCGGCTATGCTAAAGTGCATAAGCAGGAACAGGAAGAAATTATTGATACCGCCTTTTCTATTTAACCGGCAATAAATAACCAGTAACAAGAAACCAGTAATATGATTGATATAAAAGTTCCAACAGTAGGCGAATCCATCAGTGAAGTAACATTGCTGAAATGGACCAGGAAAGATGGGGAATATGTGGAAAGAGATGAAGTAATAGCCGAATTAGAAAGCGAGAAAGCCACGTTTGAAGTAAATGCAGAAAAAGCAGGTGTATTAAAAACTGCTGCTGCAGAAGGTGATACATTAAAAATCGGTGATGTGATGGCAAGCATCGATGAAACGGCTGCGAAACCAGCAGGTGCAGCAGCATCAAATGGTGCTCCAACTGAAGCAAAGAAAGAAACTCCGGCAAAAACTGAGGAAAAGAAAGCAGTAGCTGAAACAAAAACTGCTGATGTAAAAGCTACTCCGGTTGCTTCCGCTATTATTGCTGATAAAAAAGTAGATGTAAAAACAATTACCCCTTCCGGTACCGGTGGAAAAATTTTAAAAGATGATGTATTAAGTGCGTTGAATAATCCAGGAAGAAAACCAGGTGCCGGATTATTTACCCGCAATGAAAAAGCGGAGAAGATGAGTAACCTGCGCAAGACAGTTAGCCGCAGGCTGGTGGAAGCTAAGAATACAACCGCCATGCTCACTACATTTAATGAAGTGAACATGCAACCCATCATGGATATCCGTGCAAAGTATAAGGATAAGTTTAAGGAAGTGCATGGAGTTAATCTTGGTTTCATGAGCTTCTTTACCAAAGCTTGTACCTATGCTTTACAGGAATGGCCGGCGGTGAATGCCTATATTGACGGAGAGAACATTATTTATCATGATTACTGTGATATTTCCATTGCTGTATCTGCTCCTAAAGGTTTAGTAGTTCCGGTTATCCGCAATGCAGAAAGTTTGAGCATGGCAGATATTGAAAAGAAAGTAGTGGAACTGGCAACTAAAGCAAGAGACAGTAAACTCAGCATGGAAGAAATGACTGGTGGAACATTTACTATTACCAATGGTGGTGTGTTTGGCTCATTAATGAGTACACCCATTATTAATATTCCGCAGTCAGCTATTTTAGGAATGCATAAAATTGAAGAAAGGGCAGTAGTAGAGAATAAACAAATCGTTATTCGTCCGATGATGTATGTAGCGTTGAGCTATGACCATCGTATTATTGATGGAAGAGAAAGTGTAAGCTTCCTTGTACGTGTAAAAGAATTACTGGAGAATCCCGAACTGCTTTTGTTTGGCAAAGATCCGGTTAAAGCCTTGTTAGAGGTTTAAGCAGTTCAAAATGTTCAATAAGTTTATCCGGCGATTGTTTTGGCAATCGCTTTTTCATTTTAATATTGTGAAGTGAGTCGTTACTATTCTTATTTAAATACAGCTACGGAGGTCATAAAAAATTATGATGGCAACGAACCTTTGTCTAATCATTTTAAAAAGTTTTTTAGCAGTAATAAAAAATATGGTTCAAAAGACCGGAAGCAGATAAGCCATCTTTGTTATTGTTATTACCGTTTGGGCAAAATATTAAAAGAATTGCCCATTGAAGAGAAGATTGTTGCTGCTTTGTTTTTATGTTCAGATTCTTCTAATGAACTGCTGGCGAATTTGAAACCAGAATGCAATGAAAAAGTTATGCTGAGTGTTGAAGAAAAATGTTCCATGCTTAGTGTTCAGCGCTCATTACAAAATTTATTTCCTTTTGGCAATGAATTGAGCAATGGAATTGACCTGGAAGCCTTTTCAAAATCTTTTTTAATTCAACCGGATTTGTTTTTAAGGATAAGACCAGGATATAAAAAGAATGTTTTAGAAAAGCTTAAAGTCTCAGGATTAAAGTTTGAAGTTATTGCTGACGATTGCATTGCGTTGCCCAATAACTCAAAAGTTGAAAGTATTGTTGAGCTAAATAAAGAAGTGGTAGTGCAGGATTACAGTTCACAAAGAGTAGGAGAGTTTTTGAATAACTACAAACGGAAAACTATAAACCATAAACATAGCATTTGGGATTGCTGTGCTGCTTCGGGTGGAAAATCAATTTTAGCAAAAGATATTTTAGGGGATATTGATTTAACAGTTTCTGATATCAGACAAAGTATTTTATTCAATTTAAAAAAGCGTTTTACTGAAGCGGGGATTAAAAACTATCATTCCTTTATTGCTGACTTATCTGTTCCTGATAACCAAATATCAACTGCTAACTACGATTTAATCATTGCCGATGTTCCCTGCACCGGTTCAGGTACATGGAGCCGGACACCTGAGCAATTATACTTTTTTAACCGGGAATCAATTGAACAATACAGCAATCTTCAAAAGAAAATTATTTCAAACATTATTCCCAAAATAAAACCCGGGGGATATTTATTGTATATCACCTGCTCAGTATTTAAAAAAGAGAATGAAGAAGTGATTGAATTTATCCGGCAGGAATTCAATCTTAGTCTTATTCAAAACGAACTATTGATTGGTTACAATAAAAAAGCAGATACCATGTTTGCGGCTTTATTTGAAAGGCTACCCGTTACAGTTTAATAAATTTAGTGGCGTTTACTTTCTTTTTATCATCATATACAGCAATTATATATTCGCCGGATAATAAAAATGGAACGGATAAGTTAAAAATAATTTTCCCGGGAGATTTTGATTTTTCTTCCCGGTATACTTGTTTGGCGTTAATATCATAAATGACGATGTATAATTTGCTGATTGCGTTTTTTGTTTCTACAGAAACTGACATGTTTTTCTTCACCGGGTTTGGATAAACAATTATATTATTCGTGTTGGTGACACAGGGGTTTGCCAATGTTACACTGGTGCTGTCGAGGTATACAGCAGTAAGGGTAGCTGCAGTAGTATCAATCACTTGTTTTATCCTGTAATAAATGACACCGGTATTCGTATTATTCAGGGTATCTGTATACTGGTAGTTGTGAGTAGTTAACAAGCTTCCCTGCCCGTTTATATCGGCAATTTTGATATAATTCAATTCTCCCGGCAGCTTTCTTTCAATTTCATAACGCATCATTCCAAGGTCTTTGCTTGTCCAGTTTAACGTTGTTTGACAATTAGCAATACTTGCAGATGAAGTGGCATAATCAGCCAGTAATATCCCAAATGCTGTTTTCATATTGGGTATACCATACCCATAATGATCATCCGGTGCAGTGTACTTGCTGGCACTTTTTTGAACAGCGTCAATAATTTTCATGTTATTAAATTCTGGAAAACCTTGCCATAAACAAGCAGACAAGCCAGCCATATTAGGGCACGAAAAAGATGTACCGCTGGAAATTGCTGGCTGACTATTTGTGTTAGCAACGATAATGCCAGCACCTGCAGTGGAAACATTTGGCTTAACTCTTCCATCATATGATGGACCATAACTGGAAAAAGAGGCAATTACACCACTTGTTGTAGTTGCACCAATTGCCATTACACTTTTACCATCAGCGGGTGCAATAATATAGTGCCATGCATCATTGCCGGAATTACCTGCACTGTTTACTACCAGTATTCCTTTTTTGGCTGCTAAATCTGCTGCAATGGTACAGGGAGTTGTATTGCCATTCATATCAGCATAGGTGTGATTGAAGGCTGGGTTGTCAAACTCATTATATCCGACTGAACTGGATATGACATCTGTCCCCACACTGTCAGCATATTCAGCCCCGTTGGCCCAGTTATATTCTTCAATCGGTTGTTCACTCGCAACATCTTCTGTTCGAAATAACCAAAACTTAGCTTTGGGGGCGGTGCCTACTAATATACCCGGCCAGTTGGCACATATCTCACTCAGGCAATTCGTGCCATGAGCATTATCTTCATTTACACCTATTTCGTTGGCAACAAAATCCCATGTGCCTAAAAACTGATTGTTATTTCTGGCACTGTCAAAAGCAGTGTTGGTTAAATAACCAAAGAACCCTCCATCCAATAATGACATGGTCATGGATTGTCCCCGCAAGCCAATGTTGTGAAGAAATTGCCCGTTTGTTAACTGAATCTGACCGGCACCTGATCCGTAATTATAATAATCAGCAGTAACACCATTTGTTTTTTCTGTTTTAAGTAATGGAGTTATTGTCTCATCAAATTTTTTTACCGGTGATGATGTAACTCTTCGTAGTGCAACGGCATTGGTTGACTTTACAAATGACAAGTTATTAATAGCAGTTAAAGCATTTGCATCTGTTGTTTGAATAGTTATCGCATTTAACCACTTAGATCGGTTTATTAATGTGACTGCTCCGGTATTTAAAACGGCTTGTATGTAAGCCGGATTAACAGGCAGATCGGTGCTGTCTATTGCTATATTATAATTTGTTCTTCGCTGAATCGCTCTGGCTGAAAGATACTGTGAGGGGTTGTTTAAAGAATACGGCGAATTATTTTTATCCTTAAAGCGTATAATGTATTTACTGAATTGAGAATATCCTTTTTGCTGTGTTAATAATAATACAATCAGTGCTATTAACCGGATTAGTTTCATACAACTATTTTCACAGCAAATTTGAGCAAATTATTTGTTGCTTACTGGTTAATTGTGGCTGAGCAGGGTGAGTTTAATACCGTAGCTGTTTTCGGTAAAATAATAACGATCAGCATTTATTACATCCCGCTGAAACACCCAATGAATAAATTCTTTATAAACCAATCCCACACCTTTTCCAAATTGTTCAATCGAATAATTTCTCTCATCAAATTTTACATTGGGATCACTTAAATTTTCTTTACCTCCTTCATCAGGGTTTTGAATAACAGTAATGGCATCAGGGAAATTTTGAGTGCCAACAGTTAATGGTAATCCGACATCCTGGTAGCTAAATTGCCAATCGTTTAAATATTGTACATCTGATTGGGTAGTGTTGATATAAGAGGTGCCCGGCCAGGTAAAGCCTTCTCTGATTGGAGCTTTAAGTCTTATAAAACGCATATTGTTGTCAACAAATTCAATACTTTCACCGAGGTTAACATTATTCACAGGTGTGGCATAAAAGGTAGCGTTATCCATCCATGGCCCATTACCTAATGTATCAGTTATAAACCTCCGGATGCGATAAGTTTGTCTTCCCATACCATCTGTAACAATTGCATCAATACTATCTTTTACTCTGTAGCTTCTTACCAGTAATTGTTTGGCATTTTCGCTGATGACAGTAGAATCCAACCGGTAAATAAGATATTTACCCACAGTTAAAGGCATATAGTCGCTAAGCGGTATGAGTGTTGGATAATTTTCTTTTTGATTCTTACAGGAAGAAACAACAATACTAGTTACTGTAATAATAAGCAGCAGCTTTACATTATTGATCATAGAGGCAGATTTCTTCATAAGTGATGTTGTGGATTCAGTTGTTTGGCAAATTCTTAATTGAAGACACCGGGAATAATGATTTCGTTTCTTGTGCACAATAAAAATCCCGTCAAGTCTTTCACTTAACGGGATAAAACGTTGAAAAAGAGGTTTTATTGCCTCAAATAAGATGACTTCTTTGGATAATTCCGCCGCCAATTACATCGTTACCTTCATAAAAAACCGCACTTTGGCCCGGGGCGATGCCTTTGGCTGATTCATAGAACTTTACACGAACGGTATTTTCAGATTCAGGGTAAAGATTGCTTAGTGAACCCTGGTCTTTGTACCGGATTTTGGTGGTGGCTTCCATGCCGGGAGTAACACCATCATATTTTATCCAGTTTATTTTGGTAACAAGCATTTCATTTTGTTTCAGATCATCTTCATCACCCAATACAACCGTATTTGTTTCAGGAATAATTTCTGTAACAAAAGCAGGTTTGCCCAACGCAATATCCAATCCTTTGCGTTGTCCAATCGTATAGAATGGATAACCTTTATGTTTGCCCAGAACCTTTCCAGATTTATCAATGAAATTTCCACCAGCTACTTTTTCTTCCAGTCCTTCCACCTTTTGTTTTAAAAAACTCCTGTAGTCATTATCGGGCACAAAACAAATTTCATAGCTCTCACTTTTTTTAGCCAGTTCGGGATAACCATAATCCATCGCCATTTGACGGATGGCTGTTTTACGATAATTTCCTAATGGTAATAAAGTTCGGCTCAGTAAATCCTGCTGTAGTCCCCACAATACATAACTCTGGTCTTTGGTTTCATCTATTCCTTTGCTGATGTAGTAGCGACCATTTTCATGTTGATGAATATTTCCGTAATGACCAGTGGCAATATAATCACAACCCAGGGCATCGGCCCTTTTTAATAAAGCTCTCCATTTGATATGTGTGTTACACATTACACAGGGATTGGGTGTACGGCCAGCCAGGTATTCCTCTACAAAATTCTCAATTACAAAATCACCAAACTCTTCTCTTATATCCAATACAAAATGCGGAAAACCATGTTGTACCGCCGCCATACGGGCATCATTGAAAGAGTCAAGATTACAACAGCCTGTTTCTTTTTTTGATGTACCGCTGGTGGCATAATCCCATGTTTTCATGGTGATGCCCACTACTTCATAACCCTCATCATTAAGCATGAGAGCCGTAACGGTACTGTCAATACCGCCACTCATTGCTACTAAAACTTTTCCTTTACGGCTCATAAAAAATTTTTGAACCCGCAAAATTAGCATAATTCAGGCAGAGTTATGAATGAAGTACAATGTGGCTGATAAACACTGATAATTATTACAAAACTGTGACGGGAAGTAAAAACAGTTCAAAAGAAAAAACGTAATAGTTCCCTGTTTAACTCACAGCGGTTGCTTATCTTTATTGTTCTCTAAAATTTTATGTTATGATTAAACTTCAAATCATTGGCAATCTTGGAAAGGATTGTGTAGTGAACACAGTAAACGGAAAAAGCGTAATGAACTTCACCGTGGCGCATACTGAAAAATTTAAAGATGCACAAGGTAACCAGAAGGATCGCACAACCTGGGTTGATTGTGCTTACTGGAGTGACCGCACAGGTGTTGCTCCCTATCTTAAAAAAGGAACACAAGTGTATGCCGAAGGTACACCTGAAGTACGCACTTTTCAACGACAGGACGGCACAGCCGGTGCATCACTTACCTTAAGAGTATTGAGTATTCAGTTGCTGGGCAGTGCTAATCGTAGCGAAGGTGGGCAAACTAATGAACCGGCATCTTCATCTGCTCCGGCCAACAGTTATATACCATCTGCAGGGGAACCCGTTGATGATTTGCCATTTTAACCGACCATGAATGTATTATTTAAATGCCCGTTTTTACGGGCATTTTCATTTTTATAAATCTTATTCAAATCAATCCTTCATCAGCAAAACTAAAGTAACCTTCATCGCTCACTATAATGTGATCCAGTACAGTAATATCTAATAATCTGGCAGCTTCTTTTATTTTATTGGTAAGTACCTCATCAGCCTTACTGGGTTTTAAACTTCCGGATGGATGATTATGCGAAAGGATAATATTTACCGCTTCTGATTCCAGCGCTTTTTTAAGAATAACCCTTGGATCAGCAACGGTTCCGGTTATTCCACCTTCGCTAATAATTTCAAAATGATTGATCTTATTGGCCCTGTTTAAAAACAATACAGCAAAAACTTCATGCCGGTAATCGCTAAACAATGCCTGCAGATAATTAGCGATGTCCCTGCTGTCTTTTATAATTGGTTTTGCTAATGAAGCAGCAGCTTGTCTTCTTCTTCCTAATTCAAGAGCTGCGGCAATAGTAATTGCTTTTGCCTGCCCAATACCTTTTACTTTCATCAATTCTTTAATACTGAGCTTACTCAACTCCACCAGGTTATCTTTTCCCAGGCGAAGTACTTCTTTGGCAAGATCAATAGCAGATTTGTTTTTACTTCCGGTGGCAATGAGAATGGCCAGCAACTCCGAATTACTCATATTTATTGTGCCGTGGGCCAACATTTTTTCCCTTGGACGGTCATCGGGGGCCCAATTTTTAATGGTAAGATTTTTTTCTTGCATATATCAATTTTACTATTTATTTTCGAATCACCAATATCTAAAAACCCAACTAAAAATGAAAAACCCAACCCTTAGGGGCCGTAGCCTCCGTACATTACTCACCGATTTAATTATCTACAGTAATTTAGCATTTACATTTATATTTTTTTCTGCAGCATTTGATAAAGGTTGCAGCAGTTCAACTGCAGGTAATTATAAATCGAATGGGATTGCTAATGCGCAGAAAGCAAAGACACTTTCGGAGTTATCGGAGAAAGGCCAGACTAAAACAGCCGCTGTCCTTACTTCAGTAAAATAGAATAAGGTTTAAATAAGTATAAAAAAGTTGGCTCTTCAGAGGGAGTTACCAATTTTTTTTCCATTTTTTAAAATACCCGTAAATAGTAAGGGCTGAAACTTTTAACTTCGCCGCACATTTACTTCTTATGCAGCCCTCAGCTAAAATTTTCTCTGGTAATGGCTCACAATATTTAGCCGAAAAAATTGCACAAAAATTTGGTGTTCCGCTTGGAAAAGCTACCGTTCAGCGGTTTAGTGATGGAGAAATTCAGCCTGTATTCCACGAAAGTGTGAGGGGTGATTACGTTTTCCTGGTACAAAGCACTTTTGCCCCCGCTGAAAACATAATGGAACTGTTATTGATGATTGATGCTGCCAAAAGAGCATCGGCCTACAAAGTAATAGCAGTTATTCCTTATTATGGTTATGCCAGGCAAGACCGTAAGGACAAGCCAAGGGTAGCAATTGGAAGCAAATTGGTTGCCAATATGTTAGTGGCGGCTGGTGCCGACAGGGTTATTACCATGGACCTGCATGCACCACAAATCCAGGGGTATTTTGATATACCTGTGGATCACCTGGACAGCTCGGCAATTTTTATCCCTTACATTGAGAATCTGAAGCTTGAAAACCTTACCTTTGCGGCCCCCGACGTGGGAAGTGCTAACAGGATTCGTGAAATTGCCAGCTATTTTGAAGTGGAAATGGTGATATGTGATAAACACCGGAAGCGGGCAAATGAAATTGCCAGTATGGTGGTGATTGGAGATGTAACAGACAGAGATGTAGTGTTGATAGATGATATATGTGATACTGGTGGTACTTTAGCTAAGTCGGCAGCTCTTTTAAAAGAAAAAGGTGCCAGGAGTGTAAGGGCTCTTTGTACACATCCTGTTTTGAGTGGTAAAGCATATGAGAATATTGAAAACAGCGTATTAGAAGAACTGGTGGTTTGTGATACCATTCCGTTAAAGCAATCATCTTCTAAAATAAAAGTAATTAGTGTAGCTGAATTGTTTGCCATTGCTATTCGTAATGCTTATGAAAACAGGAGTATCACCGGTTTGTTTATACACAGCCAGATGAGGAATAAATAAATTTCAGGATTTGCAAATTTGAAGATTGGGAATACCCTTCAAATCCTGAAACCAGAAATTTTGAAATATTAAAACACAAATAAAAATGAAAACAATTACAATCGAAGGACAACTGAGGACCGAGATTGGCAAAAAAGCCACCCGCCAATACCGCTCTCAGGAATTAGTGCCTGGTGTAATTTACGGGGGTGCACAGGAAGTCAACTTTTTAGCTCCTGCTGCTGCATTCAAGCCGTTGGTTTACACACCTGACTTCCAATTAGCAGAAATTAAAGTGGATGGTAAAACTTATAAATGCATTTTGAAAGATTTGCAATTTGATAAGGTAACAGATGCTTTGATTCATGTTGATTTACTGGAACTGGTAGCAGACAAAAAAGTTATAGCCACTATTCCCATTAAATTTACCGGTACATCAGTAGGAGTGAAAGGTGGAGGTAAGCTTATTACTAAAATGAAATCATTAAAAGTAAAAACGCTGCCTAAATATTTAAAAGAAAATATTGAAGTGGATATTACCAATCTTGATTTAAATGGTAACATCCGGGTAGAAGATGTAAAAGATGAAAACCTGGAAGTGATGAACTCTCCCCGTATTCCTATTGCATCAGTAGTATTAACCCGCCAGTTGAAACAGGAAGAATCTGCTGCTGCACCTGCTGCCGCTGCTGCACCTGCCGCCACTGCTCCTGCTGCAAAAGCTGCTGCACCAGCTGCAAAAAAATAATACTGTTTATTTTTATTATAAACCCGGGGTTATTGCTCCGGGTTTTTTATTTCAGGTATTGATGGCCGTTAACCTATTTTTGTAAATCATCATGAACAAATTTTTAATAGCAGGACTGGGAAATATTGGAAGTGAATATGCTCATACCCGTCATAATATAGGGTTTGATGTTGTGAATGCTTTTGTCCATAAACATGGTGGAAATTTCAGGGAGGACAGGCTCGCTTTTGTTGCTGAAATAAAATGGAAGGGTAAACTGTTTATTTGTATTTGCCCCACCACCTATATGAACCTTAGTGGAAAGGCTTTTAAATATTGGTTGAATAAAGAAAAAATTGAACTCCAAAATTCACTTACTATTGTAGATGATGTGGCTTTACCGGTTAATAAACTTCGGTTACGTCCTTCTGGTAGTTCGGCGGGGCATAACGGGTTAAAAGATATAGAAGCTGTACTGGGCACTGTTAATTATCCAAGACTACGATTTGGAATTGGTAATAATTATCCAAAAGGTATGCAGGCTGATTTTGTATTGGGAAAATGGAATAAACAAGAGGAACCTGTAATAAAACTAAAAATTGAAAAAGCTGCAACCATCATAGAAGATTTTGCCACTATAGGTATTGAGCGAACTATGAACGAGGTGAATAAAATGGAATTTGTTGTATGATTAAAAACTCTTATCTATATTCGCAGACGGATTAATTCTAAAACAAATACTCAAAACTCCTCTATCCTGTTAAACCCAATCGTAACCACAAACCAAATCTGAATCAATGAAAATCTTTTGTGTAGGTCGTAATTATGCCGAACATGCCAAGGAACTGGGAAATGCTATACCGGATGAACCGGTAATTTTCATCAAACCCAAAAGTGCGTTATTACAAACGCATACCCCTTTCTATTACCCGGAGTTTACTAATGAACTTCATTACGAAGTTGAGCTGGTATTGCGGGTTAGTAAAAATGGTAAATACATACAGGAACGCCACGCCTCAAAATACTATAATGGTATAACAGTTGGTATTGACTTTACAGCCCGAGATCTGCAGGCTGAATTAAAAGAAAAAGGACTTCCCTGGGAAAAAGCTAAAGGGTGGGATAACTCGGCGGTGGTTGGTAAATGGGTTGACCTTACACCTAAGATAAACTTAAAGGAAATAAATTTTTCTCTTACCAAAAATAAAGAAGTTGTTCAGGAAGGAAATAGTAAAGACATGATTTTTACTTTTGACCAGATAGTAGCTAATATCTCTAATTATTTCTCTCTCAATATTGGCGATCTTATTTTTACCGGGACACCGGCAGGCGTTGGTGAATGTGTGGTGGGAGATGAACTGGAGGGTTTCCTTGAAAAGGAAAGTATGTTCCAGGTTGAAGTGAAATAGTATTTTCTTCATCATATTTCTAAGCCCGTGTAATTGAAACTGCATGGGCTTTTTTAATGAGCATATCATTAAAATAATTGTAAGAGCTTTATACTTACTTTTGTCATCCTAACGATTGATTGCTGCATGTTGAATACTGAAATTTTAGTAAGGGCATACCAATATATGTGTTATGCCCGGTATATGGCCGAGACTTATGAGAATAACCGCACGGTTTGCAAGTATGTACATTCCACTTCAAGAGGACATGAGGCCATTCAATTAGCGGCAGCTTTTCAATTACAGCCACAGGATTTTGTAAGCCCTTACTACAGGGATGAAAGTATTTTACTTGGTTTAGGTTTTACCCCTTACCAGCTTATGTTGCAGTTGCTGGCAAAAGGCAACGATATTTTTACAGGGGGAAGAGAATATTATGCGCATCCTAATTATAAGGGTGCTGATAAACCAACTATAATCCATCAGAGCAGTGCAACGGGTATGCAGGCAATACCAACCACTGGATTGGCACAAGGAATACAATATTTGGAGAAAATAAAATCAGGTCATTTAAAAAAAGGTAACAAGGGAGAATTGCCGGTGGTCATTTGTTCGCTTGGTGATGCCAGTATTACCGAAGGAGAAGTGAGTGAAGCCTTTCAGTTTGCAGTATTAAAACAATTGCCCATCATTTATTTAGTACAGGATAATAACTGGGGTATTAGTGTAAGTGCAGAAGAAGCCAGGGCCATGAATGCTTTTGAATTTGCTGCAGGTTTTAAAGGGATGCACCGTATACAGGTTGACGGAAGTGATTTTGATGCTTCGTACGAAGTGATGAAACAGATATGTGATTTTGTAAGAAAAGAACGCAAACCTTACCTGGTACATGCACAGGTTCCGTTGCTCGGACATCACACCAGCGGCGTAAGAAAAGAATTTTACCGGGATGGTGAGGATTTAGATAAGCATCAGCAACATGATCCCGGGCCAAAACTACGAGCTAAACTTTTGTACAAAGGGGTTAAAGAAGATGAATTAATAAGTATCGAAAAACAAGCAGCTGATTTTATTGCACAGGAGTTTGAAAAGGCGATGAATGCTCCGGAACCAGATCCGTCAACTGCAGATGAATATGTATTTGTTCCAACAACAATAACAGAAGAAAAAGGAACACGAAACCCTGCTACCGGTGAAAAAATATTAATGGTTGATGCTGCATTATTTGCCATTCGGGAAATAATGGAACAATACCCGGAAGCATTACTGTACGGACAGGATGTTGGTAGAAGGTTAGGCGGCGTTTTTAGGGAAGCAGCAACCCTGGCTGAAAAATTTGGGGATCACCGGGTGTTTAACACAGCTATTCAGGAAGCCTATATTGTTGGCTCAACTGTTGGCTTAAGTGCGTTAGGATTAAAACCAATTGTTGAAGTACAATTTGCTGATTATATATACCCGGGTTTAAACCAACTGGTAACAGAAGTAGCTAAATCATGTTATTTAAGTAATGGAAAATTCCCGGTGTCTGTGATTCTTCGTGTTCCCATTGGCGCTTATGGTGGTGGTGGTCCTTATCATAGTGGGTCTGTTGAGTCAACATTGCTTTCAATAAAAGGAATAAAAGTGGTGTACCCGTCCAATGCAGCGGATATGAAAGGATTAATGAAAGCAGCATTTTATGACCCAAACCCGGTGATTATGCTGGAACATAAAGGACTTTACTGGAGCAAGGTACCCGGTACAGAGGAAGCAAAAATGACCGAGCCCTCTTCCGATTATATAATCCCACTCGGGAAAGCGAACGTAATTTTAAAAGCCGATGATGATTTAACCAATGCAGGCGATACCTGCTGTATAATTACTTACGGAATGGGAGTATACTGGGCCAAAGCTGCGGCTAAAAATTTTCCGGGAAAAATTGAAATTCTTGATTTACGTACATTATATCCATTGGATGAAGAATTAATATACTCATCTGTAAAAAAACATGGCAAATGTTTGGTGCTGACTGAAGAGCAGCAAAACAATTCGTTTGCCGAAGCTTTGTCCGGTCGTATTTCATCAAACTGTTTCTCTTTTCTGGATGCACCGGTTGCAGTATTAGGAGCATTAAACCTGCCCGCTGTTCCCATGAATATTCATTTGGAAAAAGCGATGTTACCTTCACCAGAAAAGGTTATTGCTGCTTTGGATAAATTATTGTCATATTAATATCTTCAAACTTAAAAGGTACTTTTCAAAAACTGCTTTTGGTTGAAGCGTATTCAATCAAATAATCTTGTAACACACAACTATCACATTCCATTACCGCTTGTAATTTTTTAACTATATTAATTAAGGTATCTGTGTCTTTTTTACAGTAGCCATTTTGGATTTGACCACCCAAAACCGACGAATGAAGAATAAATATTTAAAAGGGGCACATCTTTCAGAAAGAAAGTTCAGAGAAATACTGAAACTTTTTTGTGAAGACCTTACTGCCACTCAAATAGCCAGCATCAGTGATATTAGCCGGGTAACGGTTAATAATTATCTCAAACTGATCCGGACACATATTGCCAGGTATTGCGAGGAAAAAAATCCACGATATCATAAAAATGGGTACACGCCCTTTATTCCAATTAATGAAATGGTCATCACAGGAAATGAAGATGAAGTATGCAACCGCAAAGCTTTGTTTGGCATTTATAAAGCACAGGATAAAATTTGTGCGGATATTCTTTACCACGATAACTCCAGAGAAGTTATTGATTGGGCAAAAGGTAAATTGACCGGTGAATTGAATGCCGAACTGACAAGCAAATTTGGAATGTATACAGCAATTGCTGATTTTAATTTTTACCGATTATACAGAGTATTTAACGACAGGACCGATGCCGGAAGAAGTAAATCACCCTTAGATGAAATTGATTTTTTCTGGGGTTCATTAAAATCCAGGTTGGCCAAATTCCGTGGTTTGAGCGGGCATACTCTTTTTTTACATGTAAAAGAAACAGAGTTCCGGTATAATAACCGCAGTACTGATTTATTTGAAATGTTATCTTTTATCATACAAAAGCGGCCATTACATTATTCAAAGGCAATATAAAACTCAACAGCACTGTTTTGAACCCGGGCTGTGTTTTTGTGAGAAAGTTTTCTGGTGCAGTTATAAAACAAACACGCAAAAAAATAAGATTAAATCTATTATAAAAAGCTACGGTAATAATTTTCTCCGGGGATTTTTTTGAATAAATACCGCAATTCATCCCCGGATTATGTTCGGTTCTAAGTTGCGGTTCGAAATTTTCTCATGTCGTTGCAGGTGATGTCTATCACCTGCTTTTTTATGTGAAAAGCTGAGCCAAATCGGTTTGTTGAATAAGGCGAATCGCCCTATATTTGCAACCCATTTGGCGGGGTAGCTCAGGTGGTTAGAGCGTTGGATTCATAACCCAAAGGTCTCGGGTTCAACTCCCGATCCCGCTACTGAAAGGGAATTTTCAATGCTTTTTTGAGAATTCCTTTTTTTATTTCCTTCAAACTTTTGATAGTGAAGTAATCAGCTGAAAATATTGATTCATTTCCCTGGTTAGATATCGGTGTTTTTCTGCGTTAGAATAAATTCCATTTGGAAAAAGCATTTTGTGCAAATTTCTTTTGTTCTCCAAATCGCTGGAACCCTATATTTTATTAATGTTTCGGGCTTTTTCTAATGATTGTTCAATCAAATTTTCCAGGTTAGATAACGGGATCATTACCGTGTTCAATTCTTTGCTGATTTTCTGTATTTCATTATTCAAATGTTCAGCTGTAAGCCGGTAAGTTTCCTGGTTATCGTGAGATAGGATTGATTTAATTCGGAATGGGATTTTTTTGATGACGTAATTAACAAACTCTATAGCGTTTAACTGATTTTGTTAAAAATAGTCCACTAAGGTCTTACAGTTCTACCACATTGATAATAGCTTCTCGAAGAACTGGCAAAGGATAATTATAATTTTCAGTACTGGCAAAGAAAAAGTAGTTTCCTTATCTTTTTCATATATTGGCAACCTGTTAAACTGGTATGCGCTATCTGCTTTTTTCTTTTTTCAGTTTCCTGCTGTTTACTTCGTCCCTGGCGCAAGGGAATAATTGGTCTTTCACTAACTACACTTCTGCAGATGGCCTGGCGGATAACAATATCAATTGCATTACCCAGGACTCAAGGGGCTTTGTGTGGTTTGGAACAAGAGAAGGGCTGAGCAGGTTTGATGGAAAGAATTTTAAAAATTATTTTCAAGGCACCAATAATAATCTGCTGCCGGGCAATATTATCAGCGATGTGCAGGAATACCAGTATGGTCATTTGCTGATGCTCATTTCCAACACACAGCTCGCTACTTTAAATACATTAACTGGTCAATTTGCTTATCCATCGCAGTTTGCAAAAATTAAAATCACTGCTATTAAAAAAGGAATTGGCAAAAACTTTTTTGTTTCTTCTTTTACGGATACCTGTTTTGAAATAAATGAACAGCTTCAAATTATAAACACATTTATTCCACCGTTTCAAAAGCAATATAAATATACCAGCGTTGATCAGTTAGATAGCAATACTTTATTGTTCGGCAGGCTGGGTGAATTCTTTTTATACGATATTCCACATCATCAATACAGTTTGTTTTTACATCCGCTCGCTGGAATTGTTGATCCCACCAGCTTTCGCCATTATGATCAAGGTAAGCAACTGCTTTACTTTATCAATTTTTCGGATGGGATTATTTGTTATAATAAAAAGGGAGAAAAAATTCATCAATGGAAACCTGGCAAAACAGCAGGCAGCCTGGGATCAAACCAGGTTACGGCTATCAGGAAAAAAAGTAAAGAAGAGCTATGGGTCTGCACAGCTGATGATGGATTAGCGGCTCTCAATCTTAGTACCAACCTTTTCTCGAAATGCAAAAATGATCCATCCAACCCACGATCGCTGCTCAGTGATTTTGTAGCTGCTTCATTTACAGATAAAGACAATAATCTCTGGCTGGCTACCGAAAAAGGAGTAAGCAAACTGTCAGGCAATACCGCCGCTATTCAAAGCTGGCATGCTATGTTTGAAACAAAAGACAATAATACTTTTTTGGCAGGCATTGCCCAAACAAGGGACGGTACGGTGTTTCAGCCACAGTATGCAACGCATAACTGCTACCGCATCAGTCCATCCAGTAATGAACTGGTTTTGTTGGATAAAAAGCAGGTTCCGTATATGTGGGCTGCTGAAGACTTTGGTGATGCAATACTCTTGCATGGATTTGGAACAGGTATTTGCTTTTACAATCCAACTACGGGTACATACAGCACGAGTGATTTTTTGAAAACACATTTTCCATCCTCAGAAATTATTACGCTGGCATTTAAACAACGCAATGAAGATGAATGGTACAGCGGCAATCATGGCGGAGGAATGATACGCATTGACGCCTCCACAAAACAAGTGTATACTTACAAAAATAATCAGCACAGTTTATTTCACAATGGTTATTACTCCTATGCTGCTGAAGATAATAACGGTGATGTTTGGTTTGGGGTGAACAAATCTGAGCTGCTGTTGCAGTGGCAACATACCACCAATAGTTTTAAAGAAATTCTATTTGATACAGTGCCGGGAATTTCGTACAAAGGCTTCGGGGGAATTTTTGATCTTAGTTTTGATAAAGTCACCAATAGCCTCTGGATAGCGTTTGAAGGAGCTGGCATAGTGAACTATCATATCAGCAACCATACTGCAACGCAGTACACAATGCAAAACGGGTTGCCCAGCAATTATGTATACGCATTGGCAATTGACCATAAAGGAAGAGTTTGGGCAGGTACACATAAAGGTCTGTCTTGCATGTTGCCATCGGTAAACAGGTTTGTTACATTTACCACAGCAGATGGTTTGCCGGATGATGTTTTTGATGATCGTTGTATTCTGGCAGACAAAACGAATAATAGCATTTGGGCCGCTACTGCAGCTACCTTAATGCATATTGATCCTGATAGTTTATTAAATATTAAAAGAGAAAGCCTTGCTGTATACGTAGACAATGTTATAGTAAACGGTTCTTTATTACAGGCTGCGGATTTTAATCATACCAGTTTCAAACCCAATGAAAATAATGTACAGTTTAGTTTTAGCGCACCTGCCTTGAAAGGCGGCACTGATATAGAATACAACTATATGCTCAAAGGCTCTGATAAAAACTGGATCAGCGCTGGCAATATCAATACTGCCTCTTACAATAACCTGCAGCCCGGTGATTATACATTTATTGTAAGAGCAAAACATAAGGGTAATACGCAGTGGAGTGAAACTATTGCACCATTCTCTTTTCATATTCAAACACCGTGGTATGCAAGCTTGTGGTTTAAAACACTGGTGGCGTTTTTATTGGTCGCACTGGTATTATACATCAACCGTTTGTATTACCTGCGCAAATTAGAAAAGCAGCAGGCTGTGGAAAAAGAACGTACCCGAATTGCCACTGATATGCACGATGATTTTGGTGCCAGCCTCAGCCGCATCAAATTCATCAGTGAAAAACTAAAGTATACAGATGAGGAAGATGAAGAGATACTCAAAAATGATCTTTCCAAAATATCTTATTACAGCGATGAGATGTCGCAGAAGTTAAACGAGATAGTTTGGGCGTTGAACAAGCGTTATGATACATTGGGCGATTTGATTAGCTACTGCCGTGACTATGCTTCAGAAGCATTTATAGAAAATAATATTCATTTTCTTTTTGTTGACAATATAAAAACTGATATTGATATCCAGGGAGAGATAAGAAGAAATGTTTTTCTTACCATTAAAGAAGCAGTGAACAATATCATCAAGCATGCTGGTGCCACAGATGTAAACATACAGTTCAGCTATACAGAACATCAGCTGTTCGTTCAAATAAAAGATAATGGCAAAGGGATTGATTTTAACAAGCTCCGGCCTTTTGCAAACGGGCTTGAGAACATGAAAAAAAGAGTGGCGGATATTGGTGGCGTTATTGAAATTAAAAATGATGAGGGTACGCAAATAGCTTTTACCGTACCGATACGATAAATTACGTATTGCCACAGAACATTCTTACAACTAAATTGCATGCATGCAAACAATAAAAGTAGTGATAGTAGAAGACCTGAAAGAGGTGATGGATGGCCTTGTTTCTTTTATCAGGAAAAATAGCCAACTGGAATTGCTTGCCACATTTAGAACAGCGGAAGCTGCTGCTATTGAACTACCTGTATTATTGCCCGATGTGGTAATCATGGATATTAACCTGCCCGGCGTGTCAGGTATTGAATGCATCAGGCAGGTAAAAGCTGTAACACCAGCTATCCAGTTTATGATGTTTACTGTGTATGAAAACAACGACCAGGTGCTGGAAGCTCTAAAAGCAGGTGCCAGTGGCTATCTGCTGAAAAAAACACCGCCTCCAAAAATCATTGAAGCCATTATTGAACTCTATGAAGGAGGTTCACCAATGAGCAGTACCATCGCAAGAAAACTGGTTTCTGTTTTTCAAACAGCAGAAACCAAAACCAATAAAGAAGCTGCATTATTATCACCAAGAGAAAATGAAGTATTGCAGTCTTTGGCAAAGGGTATGCAATACAAAGAAATAGCAGACCTGCTGGGCATTAGCTTTCATACGGTACGCAAACATATCTGCACCATCTATGAAAAGCTGCATGTGCAAAATAAAACTGAGGCCATCAATAAGGTGTTTGGCATTCCTCGCTAGCACCTTCCCCCCTCAAAATACGTATAGCCTTTATCCATTTTACATATTGTATACGCCTTACTGTACGGATAGCTTTGTAGCAACGCTGTTGCTTCCAGTTGAATATGCCAGTAAAATAATCGGGTTCCCGATTACGAATAATAACTCAAGCCGTGAAGCATATTGTAATGATAGCAGCCAGTGTATGCCTGCACCTGATGAAATGCAACGCATCGGCACCACAGAACTGCTGGTGTAAAAATGTAAACCAATGATTCAAAACTACATACGATGAAAAAAATAGTATTGGTATTTTTTTGTTTTACTGTTGTACAGTATAGCCATGCCCAGTTTTTAAAAAAGCTGAAAGAAAAGGTAAACTCTACTGTTGATAAAACAATCAATAAAGCAGTGGATAAGGCAGCTGGTAGTAAAGGAAGTTCAACCAATGAAACACCTTCCGCTGATAATAATTCCACGAAGAAAGCGACCACTGCATCCGCAGGCAGTTCATCTATAAAAGTGTACAGCAAGTTTGATTTTGTACCGGGCAAAACCATTTTGTATTTCGACAATTTTGAGAACGATAACATTGGGGAAACACCGCTGGGTTGGAACACATCCAAGTCAGCTGAAACCGTACAAATAGAAGGGCTGGAAGGAAAGTGGTTAAAGCTGGCGAATAATTATACCAGCCATATCAGCCGCAATAAAAAGCAAAGCTGGGGTAATAGCTTTACAGTTGAGTTCGATTTGCTGATGAAAAAAACCACTGAAAGCAACGGCACTTACTCTTATATCTATTTATTCAACAGCAATGGCAAATTGGTTTCTGACGAGAGTTTACTGGGTAATGTGTATGATGAAATGAAAAATGCCACTACTTTATTTTTCCGGCTTGAGTTAGATCAAAAATCGGCCGATGATTACGGGCACCAGTTTGCGGTGTATCAAAACGGTGAAAAAAAATCTGCATCAGATGGAGAGAAAATTCCCTATACAGAAAATGTACCCGTTCACTTTAGCTTTTGCGTGCAGGGAAAACGCTATAGGGTTTGGCTTAATAATAAAAAGCTATACGACTTAAATGCTGTAGATGAAAACGCATTACCCAACCAGTTGGCATTTTATATACGTGACAATGCAGAATACTACCTAAGTAACATCAGGGTGGCCAAAGATGTACCTGATACAAGGGCTGAGTTTAATCAGGGCAAAATCGTAAGCAATCTTCTGTTCTACACTGGTACAGCTAATTTAAAACCGGAGAGTATGGGAGCTTTGCTTGATGTGAGTAAAGTAATTAAAGATGCCACCGCACCGGTAAAAATTATAGGTCATACAGACAGTGATGGTGATGATGCAGCTAATATGAAATTATCGCAGCAACGTGCAGAAGCAGTGAAAAATATTTTGGTAAAAGAATATGGAATAGATGAAAGCAAGCTAACTACCGAAGGCCGTGGTGAAACCCAACCGCTTGCTGATAACAAAACAGCGGAGGGAAAGGCGCAAAACCGCCGGGTGGAATTTATTTTTAAAGCAGATGCAGATACTTACCAAAAGCCTGCAGGGATTACGTCATCAGGTACTAATAGTAATGCGTCTACTGCAAAGGCTGCTGGTGGACAGCCAATCACTAAACCAACCGCGGATGCTGCGCCGGGATCAGTTAAGTTAACAAGTAAAACCGTGAACCTAATATTGCCTTATGCTCAAATTTCAAAAGGAGAAAACGGCGCTTACCGGTTTACCGCAAGCAAAGAAGAGGGCAACAGTAAAGAGAATTTCTTTGAGATCGATTTTATGCCGTTGATGAATAATGTGCGGCCCGAAACCTTTTTATTTAAAGAACAAAATCAGAAGAAGCCACTCTATGGCACCAAGCAATATCCGGAAATAATCAGCAGCACTGCTGTGTTGTATTACAATGCAGCTAAAAAGCCCTACATAAAAGAGTTCATTTCCGCTGTCGCAAACGGGCATGCGTATGATATAGGTCGACATTTAACAGATGGTAGCAGCAATTGTAAACTGGTGATAGAAAAAGTAGAGAACGGGTTGGCCAGTGGCTATTTTGTTTTTGGTACTCACCTGGAAGGATTGCCAATGAAAAAATGTACTCATAACTGCGATGGCGAAGGAAGCGACCTGCCCGTAACAGATGGCTATGGCGGAGAAATAAAAGGAACCTTTACCAATGTGCCGGTGTATTAAAAATTTAATTCCGGTAATAAGAGTCATACTATTTACAATGAAAAAAATCGCCATCATTATCATTGCAATTTTTTTTGGCTTCATTGCCCATGCGCAGAAAAAACTACCTGCACCTAAACCTTCGCCCTCAACTGATATGAATAAAATGATGGAGCAGATGATGAAGCAAAGCGGTATGAGTAAAGAGGAAATGAAAGAAATGCAGTCGATGATGGGGGTGGCAAATCAAATGAAGGCTGATTCAGTTCCCTTCTATGCATATGAAGAAGTGACTGATAACAAATCCTTATTGCCGTTAATGAATGCCAAACAAATTGCTGTTGTTGGCAAACCATTAAGCAGTGATGATGAAGTGAAAGCCAAAGCAGTATTTATTTATGCTAAAGTAAATACCAAAGCCCCGGCAAGCGATAAAAAAATTATTAATGCTGCAATAGCAAAATGTACCACTGCAGATGAAATGGAATCAGCGGCCATAACCAGTTTGCTGAACGGGTATCCCCTGGCTGCAATAGCGCTGGCGGCAAAAGCAGTGCAACTGAACGCTGGCAGTGCTGTTTACCAAAATAATTTAGCCGCCATATTAACACAAAGCGGGTACCCGGAACAGTCAGTTCCCATTTTATCGAAACTGGAAAAGCAATTCCCCAAAAACAGCAGTATTCTTACCAATATGGGTTATGCCTGGTTTTATATGGGTGATAAAACCAAAAGCCAGCAATACATCAGCCGGGCTTTGGCAGTAAATCCGGGGCAGCCATCTGCAAATGTATGCGGGGGCATCATTCATGAAATAGAGGGAGACCCTGTTAAGTCGGAACAGGAGCTGGAAAACGCATTTGAAAATTGTCCTGATGGATTTACTGAAATACTGATCAATAATAAGGGAGGAAAAGATGCCGCTTCTGATCTTACATTCGATAAAATAAAAGATAAGATCACCATCTATGAATATATTAAAGATGATTGGATAAAAAGCCTGCCCGCTTACACCAATGGTTGCACAGAAGACAATATCAATAATGATGAGGAATTAAGAATGGGTTATGCAGATATGATTCATGAATTGTATAAAAAGCTTGCTGTTTGGGAAGACAGCATTCATAAGTATGAGGAAAAATATGAGCAAACCTACGGCAATACTTCTGACAGGGAAAAAATGAAAGCTGCGATGATGCGGCCTGATAAAGCTACCCGGCAAACTTTATTGCAGGCGAGGGGAATTTATAATATCATCCGCAAACATTTGGCAGAATTGCAAGACCGCTGGGGCAAATCAGATTTCGCTTCACTGGATTCGATGATGACCGAACACGAAACCGTTGGACCACCATCAATAGTACAGGGAGAAGATAATTGCCCCAAACAAAGAAAATGGGATTGTGATTTTTTGTCTAATTACAATCCTATGCGCAGAGATACCGCGTTGAAATTGCTGGAAGATTTCAGATTGACCATCAATGCTGAGTTAACATGGTCGTGGTTTGCACAGATATACGACACTGATTTAGAAATGGTGGCGTACCAGTTCAGGGATATATTTACACCTTTTGTTGATTTACTGCGGGAGACTGCGGAAAAATATGTACTGCCTTTGCGCCCCTGCAAATTGCAAAATGAAACATTTGCACCCAAAGCAAAGCCAACTAATCAACCCGCATTGCCCCAACTGGAATGCCCCATTAATGTAAGCATTCCCACCGGTATGAATTTTACAACGTATGCAGGTGCAGATGCAGGTGGTAGTGGAGCCAATTCATTTGATATCAAACCATCACCCAGCAATCCTGTGCCGAATGTACAGGTGGGTATGGGGTTAGATGCCAATGCGCCTTCAGAACCCGGCAATAAGGCTACGCCTTTTGTGCAAACTGCCAACGGCAATACTTCGGTGATGAATATAAAAAGTACAGATGATGAACTGGCGCCGCTTGCAAAAATTGATCCTGATAAAGATGATCTTGCCCCACTTGCCATCATTGACCCCAACAAAGATGATCTTGCCCCGCTTGCCACCATTGACCCTAACAAAGATGATTTGGCACCACTGGCAGATATTGAAGGAAAAGTTATCAAACAATTTTTGCACGACCTGATGTCTGACTGCAACCATCTGCATAAATTCACTCCGGAAGAGATCAAACATAAAGTGCATGTAACAGCCGGCCAGGTGCAGCAGGCAACTGAAGAGCGACTGGGAGATCTTTTAAAAAGAATGAAGGCTAAAAGGCAATCACAGCAAGCACAGACTCCCCCGGCAGATACCCAAAAGCTGGACAATGCGATTAATGCTGTGCAAAACAAAATCAACGCTGTTCAAAAAATTGATATCAATAATTTAGGGAATAATGGCATTGTGCCCACTGTGGTAAATGGTATGCAGTTAAATGTACAGCCGCTGGTGCCGGGTTTATTTCAGTGAAATTCAGTATTGTCAGAATAACTGTTACCGGTAAATAGTTATAATAAATCGAACTACTGCCGCTTCATTGCCAAAGCAACCCCCGAACTCTCATCCGGGGGTTGCTTTGGCAAGAGTAGTTGCGTTTTAGTTTTTGGCGGTGAAGTGGGTATTGCAGACCTTGGTGTTAATCTTAATTTCAATGAAAAAGGTTTCGTAAATGGTACAGTAAAAATTGAAAAGGATGTTGATATTCTCAAAGGTGTACAAGGCCCAATGCAGGTAGGTGTAAAAGGTGTAGTAGGCGTAGAGGTTGGTTTTGGAACAGATGGCATTGAAGATGTAACTGTAAGTGGCGACATTAAAGGGAGTGTAAATGCCAGCGGTGGCGATAAAGAAACACAGTTGGTAAAAAATTAAATGTGAAAACCGGTGCTACTGCAAGCATGACCTGGAATGCAGGAGGATATTCTGACGGTAAGGGAAAGCTGTCAGGTGTATCCATAGCTGGTTTTAAGTAGTGAATGGCGGTGCTAGGTGGCTTAAATGTTTTTCGTTCCGGTTTATAATAGTAATTACTACATGTAAGCATTCCAAATGTTCTAAAAAGAAATTGGCTCACCAAAAATAGGAGCAAATCCTATTATGTGCCCTGGACCTGCCTTCGGCAGGCAGGCTGTAATCGAATTCATCAGCCGATGGATGACCAGCATTCAATTACAATTCTTAAGGTTTATCCGAAATGTGATGCAGAGAAGTCTGTAAATGAAAAAAGCCTCCGATCGTGGAAGCTTTTTGTGCCCGGGACTGGATTTTAACTTTTCTCACAAATGTTCTGAAAATTTTAATTAATGGGCTTGAAAACTAAAATGTATCCATATAAACTATGAAATCTGTCAGAAATTGGTTAGGTAATTCTATATTCCCCCGCTACACTTAAAAAATTAAAGCTCACTGATTATAATATCTGTGGGCTTTTAAACTTTATATGACTTATGAATATTTATTTTTATGTTGCTTCGAATTAATATAAACGATCATGCACAAACTTTTCATATGCAGTAAAAATAGGCGTCAAAAATACCAGCTATGGTTACAACATGAAAAACCTGCAATTGATTTGATTAATTTTAGAGGTAATAATAAACTAATTATTTCTGCTCTCATTCTTTGGAATTATAAATTGCTGTTTTACCACTGTACCAATTAGCCAGAGATTCCCGGGCACTTTTATTTAAAACCCGGTGAAAAAAATCACACTTTCAGCAAGTATAAAATTTCTCTTATTTCCTTAAAGTAAAACAAACATATTTAAAGTATATTACAGACTGATGATGTGCGGCTGTTATAAAGAGAAACTTATTTTGTAAACAACAACCGAAATTTAACTGCTATGCTGCAACTCGATTGGATTATCGTCCTGGTTTATTTTGTATTGGTGTCCATTTATGGCTACTGGATTTACAAGCGAAAAAAGGAAGCCGAAGCAAGCTCTGCTGATTTTTTCCTGGCGAAAGGTTCCTTAACATGGTGGGCTATTGGCGCCTCTTTAATTGCCTCTAATATTTCTGCCGAACAGATGACGGGCATGAGCGGCTCGGGTTTTCAGCTGGGGCTGGCTATTTCTTCTTACGAATGGATGGCAGCATTAACGCTTATTATTGTGGCGGTATTCTTTATGCCAGTTTACCTGAAGAATAAAATTTTTACCATGCCACAGTTCCTGCATGAGCGGTATAACAGTAAGGTGGCAATGATTATGGCGGTATTCTGGTTGTTACTGTATGTGGTGGTGAACCTGCTTTCTATTTTGTATTTAGGTGCGGTGGCTATAGCCGGCATCAGCGGCTGGAGTTTTTTATTATGTGTTTTATTACTGGCGGTCTTTTCCGTTTTTATTGCATTAGGGGGAATGAAAGTGGTAGGATACACTTCTGCCATACAGGTATTCTTTCTGGTACTGAGTGGTTTTATTGCTTTATATATATCCCTTACCATAATTGGAGGTAATGATGGCATTTCAAAAGGTTTTTCTGTATTGCAATCTGAAGTGTCTGATCATTTTCATATGATCTTTAAAAAAGATAACCCTCATTATATTGATTTACCGGGCATCAGTGTATTGATTGGCGGTATGTGGATAGCGAATCTTAATTACTGGGGGTGTAACCAGTACATAACACAAAGGGCATTAGGTGCCAGTTTGCCGGTAGCCCGGCAGGGAATTTTATTTGCTGCATTTTTAAAAATGCTGATGCCATTGATTATTGTGATTCCGGGCATTGCCATCTTTTATATGTACCGGCACAACCTGATTGATACATCACTTATCAATATTTCTAAAGAGGGGCAAATTGTGGCCGACAGTAATAAAGCCTACCCGGCTTTATTAAAATTACTGCCGGCAGGAGTTAAGGGTGTAACGGTGGCTGCATTTGCGGCTACTGTAATTTCATCCCTGGCGGCAAAAGTAAACAGCATCAGTACAATTTTTACACTCGACATTTATAAAAAAGTTTTTAATAAGGATGCTACAGAAAAGCAATTGGTGTACACAGGTAAAGTTGCCATTATTCTATCAACCATTGTTGGAGTGATACTCACACTTGGATTGGGTAACACATTAATGGGCGAAGGTAAACAGGGTTTTCAGTATATACAGGAATATACCGGGTTTGTTTCACCGGGCATTTTTGCCATGTTCCTGCTTGGATTCTTTTGGAAAAAAACTACCTCTAACGCAGCATTGTTTGCTACTATTGGCGGGTTTATTTTCTCTGTTATTCTTAAATTCCTGCCTGATTTAATCAGCCTGGAGCCGTTGCATGCCGTGGGTTTTTCTGTTGTAAATGCGAATGGAGTTTATGAAATACCATTCCTTGACAGGATGGGAATAGTATTTATTCTATGTGTGATTGGCATGTATATCATCAGTAAAACAGAAAACCGCAAAGGTGTTAAGCCACATGGTTTGGAAATTGACCCCGCCATGTTTAAGACTTCAACAGGGTTTGCTATTGGGGCTTTAATAATAATCGGATTATTAGTGGCACTTTATACGGCGTATTGGTAATAAAATTTTTAAGAAATTAATAAAAAGCTTCGTACACTGAATGCGAAGCTTTTTTTATTAATAAATACTGTGCTTGACAGGATTAATTACGCTGTTAAAGAAAACTGTAAAAACTGATGGCGGTAGCGGCTTCGTCAAGCAGCCGACATGGTAACCTTGTATTTAAAGATGCCAAAGGATGTTTATTAAGTTCTTTTAAAGACCGGGCAAGATGGGAGGGCAGTGTGAAGGATGATAAAATTGTTTTGAATAATTATTTAACATATAATGATATTGCGGGCATTATATCTATTTCCCTCCAGAGCGTAACTACACTTCTCAATGAGTTAAGAAATACAGGCTTTCTCTTTTATAACAGGAAACGCATAGAGATTAATGCTCCACCATTCAGTAATCAGTTTTTTTATTAAACCTTAAAATAACCAATGATTAACCGTTTATTGAACCAACAGCAAATAAATTTACCAATGCCAGCAGCAGCACTATATTTTAAAGTACATCAACCTTTCCGATTTAGAAATAACTTTAATTAAAAATAATTTACAGCAATTTAAAAAGCAATCACAGATATTCAATCATATCTATTAAATAAATAACAATGGAAAAAAGAAAATTAGAAGGACAAGTGGCGATCATCACCGGCAGCAGCAGCGGTATCGGTGCTGGCTGTGCCAAAGAAATGGCAAGAGCAGGAGCCGCTGTCATAGTTAATTATCCCGTACCACAGGCGCAGGCAATGGCGGAACAGGTGGCGGCTGATATAATTGCTGAAGGAAATAAAGCAGTTGCCTATAAATGTGATGTAAGTAAAGAAGACGAGGTGATTGCTATGTTCAAATTTGCTGAAGACCAGTTTGGTCGTGTAGATATTCTGGTAAATAATGCAGGCTTGCAAAAAGATGCAAAGTTTACAGAGATGACACTGGATCAGTGGAACTTTGTGATAGGAGTAAATTTAACTGGTCAGTTCCTATGTGCAAGAGAAGCCATTCGCATATTTATGAAAAAAGGAGTGGATGGTGTTTCTAAAGCTGCCGGTAAAATTATTTGCATGAGCAGTGTGCATGAAGTAATTCCATGGGCGGGTCATGCTAACTATGCAGCCAGTAAAGGTGGTGTAATGCTGATGATGAAAACCATTGCACAGGAATATGCACCGCACAGGATCCGTATCAACTCTATTGCACCGGGTGCTATTGCTACACCCATTAATAAAGATGCGTGGGATACTGCAGAACATTTACAGCAATTATTAAAACTCATTCCTGAAAAACGCATAGGGCAAGTAGAGGATGTTGCTAAAGCCGCCGTGTTCCTGGCCAGTGATGATGCAGATTATATCAACGGAACTACTTTGTTTGTAGATGGAGGAATGACATTGTATCCCGGATTTGAAGATAATGGCTAAGATAAATGAGGAATAAGAAACAGGAAAATAAGAAATGAAAAAGTGGAAGTCACAGCTTCTCATTCCTTATTCCTTATTTAACATTTCTAATTTAATGATTCATGAACGCAGAACAAAAAAGATTGACAGACAGCAGATGGAAACACTGGGGACCTTACCTGAGTGAACGGCAGTGGGCTACCGTTAGAGAAGATTACAGTGAAAAAGGGGAAGCATGGGACTACTTCCCGCATGACCATGCCCGCAGCCGTGTGTATCGCTGGGGTGAAGATGGCATTGCCGGCATCAGCGATGACCAGCAGCATATTTGTTTTGCCCTGGCATTGTGGAATGGCAAAGACCCAATCATAAAGGAAAGATTATTTGGATTGACGGGCAAAGAAGGCAATCATGGTGAAGATGTAAAGGAACTGTATTATTATTTGGACAGTACACCTACGCATTCATACATGAAGCACCTGTACAAATATCCACAGGCAGAATTTCCTTATGCAGATTTGGTAAACACCAATCGAAGCCGTAACCGGTTTGAAAAAGAATATGAGCTGCTGGATACCGGTGTGTTTAACGATAACAAATACTTTGATGTATTTACTGAGTATGCCAAGAATGATACGGAAGATATTTTAATCCGCATTACAATTCATAATCGTGGTAATGAACTGGCTTATGTAGCTGTATTGCCAACTTTATGGTTGCGTAACCTCTGGAGTTTTGGATTGATGCATCAGAAACCAAAAATCTTTCTAAAAGATGGAGGAGATGGTTATGGTTATGCAAAAGCTGACCATTACTGGGAAGGTGATTATCATTTCTACTTTGAAAAGCCTGCTCGTACACTCATGACGGAAAACGAAACCAATACAGAAAAACTGTATGGACAA
Organism: Sphingobacteriales bacterium; assembly: GCA_003963365.1. Classification (GTDB taxonomy): domain Bacteria; phylum Bacteroidota; class Bacteroidia; order Chitinophagales; family Chitinophagaceae; genus AWTP1-9. The sequence goes on along the minus strand of RXJG01000003.1, from coordinate 29,605 downwards.
ATTAATCCGTCACCTTATGTAAAAGATGCGTTTCATACGGCTATACAACAACAACGGTTTGACTGGTTAGAGGAAAATAAGGAAGGAAGTAAGTTTGCCCCAATGTATGAATTCAATATCAATGGCAACTCATCGGTAACTATCAAACTGCGTTTAAGCAAACATTATATCGATAAATCTCCTTTTGATATTTCATTTGATGAAGTATTTGAAAACAGGATTAAAGAAGCGGATGAGTTCTACGCTGATATTACTGCCACAAAAGATAAAGAGCTATTTAATATACAACGGCAGGCATTTGGCGGAATGTTGTGGAATAAGCAATATTATAATATTGATATTCCCCGCTGGCTAAATGGTGACCCGGGACAACCTGCGCCGCCGGAAGCAAGAAAATCTGGCCGTAATCATGAATGGCATACACTCAATAATGAAGATATTATTTCTATGCCCGATAAATGGGAGTATCCATGGTATGCTGCCTGGGATTTGGCTTTTCATTGTGTGCCGCTGAGTATGGTGGATGCAGATTTTGCCAAGAGCCAGTTGATTTTGTTTTTAAGGGAATGGTATATGCGTCCTAATGGTCAGTTGCCTGCATATGAATGGGCTTTTAGTGATGTGACCCCCCCGGTGCATGCGTGGAGTTGTTTGCAGGTATATAAAATTGATAAAGCCAGAACAGGTAAGGCAGATGTTCAATTTTTAGAAAGAGTTTTTCAAAAGTTGCTGATCAATTTCACCTGGTGGGTTAACAGAAAAGATAGTAAAGGCAATAATGTATTTGAAGGTGGATTTTTAGGCTTGGATAATATTGGTGTGTTTGACAGAAGTAATGTGATTCCCGGAGGTGGGGTGCTGGAACAGGCGGATGGTACCAGCTGGATGGCGATGTATTGTTTAAATATGCTGGAGATGGCACTGGAAATATCTCAATACAATACTGCCTATGAAGATGTAACCACTAAATTCTTCGAACATTTTGTTTATATAGCTGAATCATTAAACCATATTGGTGAAAACTGGACGGGAAGCTGGGATGATGAAGATGGATTCTTTTATGATGTATTGTCAATGCCCGATGGAAGGTTCATTCCGGTGAAGGTTCGTTCATTGGTTGGACTTTCTCCTTTGTTTGCCGTGTTTGTTTTGAAAAAAGATTTACTGGCAAAGGTTCCTGATTTTTATAACCGCCTAAAATGGTTTCAGAAATACAGGGCGAAAAACAATCAATACTTAGTAATTGAGGAATTGAAAGAGCATGATGATATTCTTTTATCATTAGTACCCAGGCCAAGATTAGAAAAATTATTAAAAGCCCTGCTGGACGAAAATGAATTTTTAAGTAAAGGAGGTATCCGTTCTATTTCAAAAATTCATGAACATGGTTACACTGTAAATATCAATGGTGAATATTTCGGATTGGATTATCAGCCCGGTGAAGCAACGAGTGCTCTCTTTGGAGGTAACAGCAACTGGCGTGGCCCGGTATGGATGCCGATGAATTATCTTTTGGTAAAATCGCTTCAGCAGTATAATGATTATTATAAAGGCGATAGTATAGTGGAGTTTCCTACCGGAAGCGGTAATAAACTAACCCTTCGCCAGGTAAGCGATGAAATTTCCAAACGCTTAATTTCTATTTTCACTACAGATGAAAATGGTAACCGGCCAGTTAATGATCATTATGCGGTTTACCGGGATGAACATTTTAAAGACCTTGTGTTATTTTATGAATATTTCCATGGCGATACTGCAAGAGGTGTTGGCGCCTCACATCAAACAGGCTGGACAGGGGTTGTAGCTGAACTAATACAAAATATTTCAGCTGTTGAAAACGAAAAATCACTTACGGCAACAAGTGAAGCAGCAATACCTTAATCAGTATGGGCAATAGTGAATGGTCAATAGTGAATGGTCAATGGTGAATAACTGCAAAAAGGCAGAACTAATTATTGACCATTCACTCTTGACCATTGACCATCCACTCTCACAAAATAAAATTTATGCAACTCAAAAAAGATAAAGCGGTTCTCCGGAATTTTAAAGAGGCCACTCAATATGAATGGTTGGAGACAAATGGTTTAGGTGGATGGAGTGGTTCAACTATTATTGGAGCACATACAAGAAGGTATCATGGTTTGCTGGTAGCCGCCACCAACCCTCCGGCTGAAAGAACTGTTTTGCTCAGCAAATTAGATGAAACCATCATTGCAGATGGAGTACGAACAGAGTTGGGTTGCAATTTGTATGATGGAGATGTGATTCATCCCAATGATCATTATTACCTGGAAAGTTTTACAAAAGATTTGTTTCCCCAATGGATCTATAACGTAAACGGAATTCAATTAAAGAAAACCATTTCGATGGTTCATAATGAAAACACCGTGGTGATAATATATGATGTATTAAAAGCTCCTTCAGTATTTACTGTAGAGTTATTGCCGTTGATAGCAGCAAGAGGTTACCATTCATTAGAACATGCAGGTCCGCAAATTCATTGGGATGTGGAATTTGACAATAGCATTTTTCATAACAGCCCCGATGGAAATTTAAACTTCTATATCAGTGTGCCCAGTGCAACTTACCAGCATACACCACGATGGTTCATTAATTTTAAATACTCAGTGGAAGAAGATCGTGGACTGGATTATACAGAAGATTTATTTAACCATGGAATATTTTCTGTAGAGTTAAAGGAAGGCGATTCATTGGGTATTATTATTTCAACTGAAAACCCGGCGGGAAGGGAGGCGAAAGAATTACTGTTGAAGGAAGAAATGCGAAAAAGAGAATTGGTAAAAGATATTCCGGCAGATGAAACGTTACAACAGTTAATACAGGCTGCCGACCAGTTCATTGTAAAACGTGGAGAAGATTTAAAAACAGTTATCGCCGGTTATCACTGGTTTACAGATTGGGGAAGAGATACCATGATTTCATTGCCCGGCTTAACATTAAGTACCCGTCGCTTTAAAGATGCAAAGAAAATTATTAATGCATTTGCAAAGAGTGTAAGCATGGGAATGTTGCCCAATCGTTTCCAGGATAATAATGAACCACCTGAATATAATAATGTGGATGGAACACTGTGGTACTTTGTTGCTGTCTATAAATATTTGCAGGCAACTGGTGATAAAGATTTTGTGCTGAATGAAATTCTTCCGGTATTAAAAGATATAATTGACTGGCATTATAAAGGCACACGTTATAATATTCATGCAGATAAAGATGGTTTGTTGTACAGTGGCGAAGCCGGACAGCAATTAACCTGGATGGATGCCAGGATAGGAACATGGGTGGTTACGCCTCGTATGGGCAAGCCAGTAGAGATTCAGGCGTTATGGTATAATGCATTAAAAATATTTGCAGAATTACTTAGATTAAACAAACAAAAGAAAGATGCTGTCCGGTTAAATGAAAGTGCTGAGTATGTAAAGCAGCAGTTTAATGTAAAGTACTGGAATGAAAAGAATAATTACTTGTACGATAATATTGATGAGAACGGAAACGCTGTTAATGAATTAAGACCGAATCAACTTTTTGCCATTAGTCTGCCATTTGGATTGATTGATGGTAAAAAGAAAATAAAATCCATCTTAACTATTGTTAAAGATGAATTGTATACACCGGTTGGTTTAAGAACCTTGCCCCAATCAGATATTCATTATGCACATCATTATGGTGGCGACCAATGGCATCGTGATGCTGCCTATCATGAAGGAACTGTTTGGAGCTGGTTGCTGGGGGCTTATGTGGATGCAATCATAAAGCTGAATGCAAAAGGCGCAAAAAAGAACGCAAGAAAAGTTATTGAGAACTTTGCTTATCATTTAAATGAGGGATGTATTGGTTCTGTTTCAGAAATATTTGATGCTGATGCACCGCATCTTCCAAAAGGTTGTGTGGCGCAGGCATGGGGTGTGGCAGAAATATTGAGAGTGATGATGGATTATGAATTGTATGAAACAGGAGAAATAAAGCCTGCCGGTAAAAAGAAAAGCTGAAGCATAACTGATAGCTTTTTATTTTTCTTCATACAAATCTCCCTGTGAAGAAAGTATTTCACGGTACTTATTAAAGAGTTTAGTTTTCGAAATGAACCCTTTAAAATTTCTTTGCTTATCCAGCACAGGAAGATACCAGCTGTGCGACACGTCAAATTTTTCCATTACCGATTTCATATCTTCTCCCTCATAAATAATACCGGCAGGTTTTTTACTCAATTGACGAATGGATATTTTATGGAAATTTTCCGTTTCAAACAATTGTTTTTTGATATCATTTAATTCAATTATGGCAATAAACTGGTCTTTGTGATTGGTGACTGCAAAAATATTTTTTTCGGAACTTTTTAAAATCTCCACCAGGTCAATCAATTTTTTATTGGCTTGTATCACCGGGTAATCGTCCTGCACAATATCTTCTACTTTAATAGACGTAAGAATATTGTGATCTTTTTTATGGGTGAATACCTGGCCTTCCATCGCCAGCTTTTTTAAATCCATGGAGTAAGGTTCATAATGCTTAACAATAAAATAGGAGACCGAAGAAACAATCATCAGCGGAATGATGAGTTCATATCCATTGGTGATTTCTGCAATAAGAAATACAGCAGTAAGTGGACAATACATTACACCACTCAACACACCAGCCATGCCAACCAAACTAAAATTACCAATGGGAATTTTTATCCATGGCGTGGAGTTAATGAGTTTGCTAAAGAAAAAGCCAAGAAAAGAACCTGTAAATAAAGAAGGAGCAAAGTTGCCACCGTTTCCGCCACTGCCAATGGTGATAGCTGCTGCAACCGGTTTTAATAAAACAATACAAGCTGTAAAAAGTATAATGGCAGTTTCGCCGTTAAAATGTGAAAAGAGCATACTGTTATCACTAAAATGCGTATAAGTATCGTTCGCTAATTTTTTAACCACATCATAGCCTTCGCCAAAAAGCGGACTGAATACAAAGTAAATAGATAATAACAGAATACCTCCAATAATTGCTTTTATGTATGCGTTTATTTTCCAGTGATGAATCCGGCCTTCAATCCCTTTAAATACTCTTGCATAATACAATGAAATAAAACCAGCGAGGATGCCCAATAATAAATAGAACGGAACATTGTGGTAATCGAAGCTTTGTTTTAAAGTGAAGTTGAAGAGTATTGATTCCTGTAAAATAATTTTAGAACATAATGCCCCGGCAACTGACGAAATGATTAATGGAATAAAATAACTCACAACAGTTTCAGTCAGTAAAACTTCAATGGCAAATATTACTCCGGCAATTGGTGCATTAAATACGGCAGCAATACCGGCAGCTGCACCACAGGCAATCAGCAATGTTCTTTCACGATAATTAAAATCACTGATACGGGCAATGTTAGAACCAACAGCAGAACCGGTTGCTACGATGGGAGCTTCCAATCCAACGGAACCACCAGCACCCACTGTTACCGAACTGGTAATAACATGCAGCCAGGTGTGTTTTAAGGGAATGAAAGATGATTTTCTTGCAATAGCTTTTAATACCATTGCAATTCCTTTTTCTATTTCACCACCAAAGAATTTTCTGATGATAAAAACAGTAACCAGTAAACCAACCAGTGGAAATAACAAATAGGAGAGCCGGGACACCGGTATTTCTTTAATCCAGTGCTGCAAGTAGTGAACCAGTGTTTTTAGCAGTATTGCTATAAGACCCGATACCAACCCTGCCACTGTGGCCACAAACATGATGTATTGTACCCTGTTAAAGTGAATGCGCAGGTAATGCGTAACAGATTGATATAAATGTTTAATCCACTTCATTGCTGGCAAGCTGAAACAGGCGGCAAAGATAGGCGTTGAGGAAAGAATGATTACAAAGGATAAATGTCGATTTTATTTGCACAATGATATTATCGCTACCTCCAACGGGGTGCGAAAAGTAATTGACATCACCAATCCCAAACAAAACAGCACATACTTTATGCAGCCACATAAAGAAAGCTGGCATGGAACGATGACGACAGTAGTATGTGCTGGCGACGGGTATAAGCGTAAAGGTTTGTACAAAGGCTTAGCGCCGGATGCTGTGCTTGTGTTGTTAAAAGTAATGAATGCCGAAGGGCACATCATCACGGAGAATATTGCCAAAGCACTGGAATGGGTATTGAAAGACCACGGGCTAATTCACCCACTGTAATTGCTATTGGTGGCATAGATGATGGTAACTGGCTGGGAAATCCTTTGATGCCCTATCATTCCAGCCCGGTATAACTACGGATAGATTGAATAAAGCAGAAGTGGTGGCGAATGACATCTGGATTGCCGCTCCGATTTTGCCAGGCATTCCGGAAAAAACAACAGCAGAGATTTTACACGAACTGGTAGCGATGAGTGACGACGATTTACAATTTATTAACCCTGATTTGTTGAAAAAAACGGGAATAAATCATGATTTTTATAAAACAAATGGCGTAACTTTTCTTCGTTCCCAAATCATAAGCCAAATTCAAACAACCAAGTTCTTTACAGTCGCATACATGCATGTGGATGGAGCTTCTTTTGCTGCGCCGATAGTGAGTGAAGTTATTGCACAACTGTTACAGGCGCAACCTTTATTAACACCACGGCAAATAAGGCGGGCACTTTTCAACAGTGCCAAACGAATATCCGGTATTCCTGTGGAACAGCAAGGTTATGGGTATATCCAACCTAAAATAGCATTGCTAAAACTTTAAAAAAGGAGGCCATCATGAAGCCGTACGATTCGCCACACATTGATGACAAAAGAAAAACCATCGAATTCTTTATCCAAAATGGCTGTGCCAATCAAATTTCACTGTCAGGAAGTTTTAATCACTGGGCACAGGATGTATTACTGATGGAACCGGGTGAAGATGGTATGTGGAAGATAGAAATTCCATTGTTACCCAAAGGAAACTACAAGTACAAATTTTTTATTGATGACAAGATGTGGGTGGAAGATGTGGACAACCCTGTTCGTGAACCGGATGGTTTTAACGGATGGAACAGCATTCTGATGATTCACTAGCATACATGGATTAATAAGAAATATTGAGATGATATATGGCTCAGCTGCAAAGATGAAAGCTGGGCCATATTTTTATCTTCAGGAATAGTGTCGTTTAAAAATGCAATGATGAATAATGAATAAGGAATATCGAACAAGGAATGATGAATACGACCAATATTCTTTTATTGGTTATTCATTATTCCTTGTTCGATATTCATTATTTTGTTGTTTTAGTCAATCTTCACTTTAGCTCCTGCATTCACCATATCTTCATCCGTTAAAATTTGTTTTCCGTTATGTGATACCACATTCGGCTAGTATTTATCTGCTTTTACAACATTACATGGTGCATCCCCTTTTACGGGTTTGTTATCGGTGAAAAAAGCCACTGCTTCAGCTGATTGGTTTGCCAAAGATGCTGAGTTGTGGCTAACTTTAAGCGATGTAAAAAATTTAGCAGAAGTAATTGTAAACGGAAAATCATCAGGTGTTCTCTGGAAAAAACCATTCCGTGTAAATATAAGTGGTGCATTAAAACCCGGTAATAATAAACTGGAAATAAAAGTGACCAACTTATGGGTGAACCGGTTGATTGGAGATGCGCAACCAAATGTTACCAATAAAATTACATATACAACCATGCCTTTTTACCAGGCCAATTCACCTTTGTAGCCATCAGGGCTGTTGGGGCCTGTGAAACTGGTATCTGTTAGCCGGAAATAAAATTCTTAAATTAGACCGACAGTATATGACGGGGGCAAGGATAAGTTGCAAATTTTACAACCGGTAATTGCTATAAAATAAACATTCGATGCAGGCTATATTAGGAGTTATATTTCATTTCATAGGCGGTTTTGCTTCCGGCAGTTTTTATATGCCGTATAAAAAAGTAAAAGGCTGGCACTGGGAAAGTTTCTGGATTGTAGGCGGTATCTTCTCCTGGTTAATTGTTCCGCCATTAGCTGCTTATCTTACCATTCCCGGTTTTGCTGATATCATCAAACATACAGCTACGTCTACGATCGGCTTAGCCTATTTGTTTGGAGTATTATGGGGAATTGGTGGGTTGACTTATGGATTGGGTGTTCGTTACCTCGGTGTTTCTTTGGGCAGCAGCATCATTCTTGGATTATGCATGGTGTTTGGTTCCCTCATTCCATCCATCTATTATAATTTCTTTCCCAAAGAAGGTAAGGATACTTTTTCTATGCTGTTAAATTCTCAATGGGGACTAACGGTGCTGGCCGGATTGATTGTTTGCGTAATCGGTATCATCATTTGCGGCAAAGCAGGAATGATGAAAGAGAAACAAGTTTCATCCGGTGCTACTGATGCACATGGTACAGATGCAGCCACTGAATATAAATTTGGATTGGGAATGTTTGTGGCGATTGTTTCAGGTGTGTTAAGTGCCTGTTTCAATTTTGGATTAGAGGCAGGTAAACCAATGGCAGCAATAGCGAATGAATTATGGAAAGCAGCCAATCCTAACGAAGGAGAATTTTTATACCAGAACAATGTTACCTATGTGGTGGTGTTATGGGGTGGATTAACCACCAACTTCATCTGGTGTATGATTTTAAATGCCCGCAACAAAACCTTTGGTGATTATACCAACAAAAAAACTCCATTATTCAACAACTATCTTTTCTCAGCATTGGCCGGTACCACCTGGTTTCTTCAATTCTTTTTCTATGGAATGGGAGAAAGCAAACTCGGTAACGGACCAAGCTCATGGATATTACATATGGCATTTATCATTTTAGTAGCCAATATGTGGGGATTAGTATTGAAAGAATGGAAAGGAGTAAACAGGAAAACAGTATTAACCATCGTCATCGGCATTATCATCATGATTATATCAGTGCTGATGATTGGTTATGGGAATTCATTAAAATAATAACACGTAAGATTTAAAATAGAAAGATTATGTCTACAGTGGAAGTAAAAAAATTTAAACATGTGAGCTACCTGTGGGATGAAGCCAAAGCGGCAGAATTAGCAGGCGATGAAGTAGCTTTGTTAGTCTACCGTTCCAATTTACTGGGAGCTGATTTGCGACTGACCAATTATGGTGGTGGAAATACTTCCTGTAAGGCAATGGCAAAAGATCCATTAACAGGAAAAGAAGTGGAAGTAATGTGGGTGAAAGGAAGTGGTGGTGATTTGGGTACAATGAAACGCAACGATCTGGCTGCTTTGTATGTTGACAGGCTGAGAGCATTAAAAAATATTTATCGTGGTATTGAGCATGAAGATGAGATGGTAGAGTTGTTCAATCATTGTATTTATGATTTAGCGTCCAAAGCTCCTTCTATTGATACACCATTGCACGGGTTTCTTCCATTCAAACATATTGACCATTTACATCCGGATGCAGCTATTGCAATTGCGGCAGCGAAAGACGGTGAAAAAATCTCTAAAGAATTATTTGGTGGTACTATTGGTTGGGTAAAATGGCAGAAGCCGGGTTTTGATTTGGGGTTACAACTAAAAAAATGTTTGGATGAAAATCCCGGCATCCGTGGTATCATGCTCGGTTCGCATGGTTTGTTTACCTGGGGTGATACTGCTTATGAAAGTTATATCAATACACTTGAAGTAATTGAACGATGTGCAGAATACCTGCAAGAAAAAATAAGTAAGCAACCGGTAGTATTTGGTGGTGCCAGGGTGAAGTCATTGCCTGCAGAGGGTCGTAATCGCATGGCTGCATCATTGGCCCCCGTACTGCGAGGTTTGTGTTCATCGCAAACAAAAATGATTGGTCATTTTACAGATGATGAAAGAGTACTGGAGTATATTAATTCAAATGATCTGGACAGGTTAGCTCCTTTGGGTACGAGCTGTCCCGACCATTTTCTACGTACAAAAATTTCTCCTTTGGTATTAAATCTTGCAACAGATGAAGATGTAAGTGATGTAAAAGTGGTAAAAGAAAAAATCAGCCCTTTATTTGATGCCTACAGAACAATGTATGCGGATTATTATAATACCTGCAAACATTCCAATAGTCCTGCGATGCGGGATCCTAACCCGGTGGTAATTTTATATCCAGGTGTCGGTATGTTTACTTTCGCAAAAGATAAACAAACAGCAAGAGTAGCTGCAGAATTTTATATCAACGCCATCAATGTAATGAAAGGGGCAGAAGCAATTTCTGAATATACTTCTTTGCCAAGACAGGAAGCTTTCAATATTGAATACTGGTTGTTGGAAGAAGCCAAGCTGCAACGTATGCCAAAGCCAAAACCATTGAGTGGCCGCATTGCATTGATAACAGGCAGTGCCGGTGGTATTGGAAAAGCTATTGCAAAGAAATTTGCTGATGAAGGTGCCTGTGTGATTCTTTCTGATAACAATGCAGAAAGACTGGAAGAAGCAAAAGCTGAATTTAATAAACAATATGGTAAAGATGTTTATACCGGTGACATACTGGATGTAACTAACGCATCTGCCATTCAGCAAACTATTACAACAGCAGTGCTGGCATTTGGTGGAATTGATATTGTGGTCAATAATGCTGGTCTTTCTATTTCAAAACCAATTGAAGAACATACTGAGAAAGACTGGGATTTATTATACGATGTATTGGTGAAAGGACAATTTCTGGTTACACAATCGGGAGTGGAAGTAATGCGTAAGCAAAATATGGGTGGTGATGTATTGAATATTGTCAGCAAGAATGCATTGGTAAGTGGCCCTAATAATGCAGGTTATGGTTCAGCTAAAGCAGCTCAATTGCATTTATCCAGATTAAATGCGGCTGAATTAGGGAAAGATAAAATAAGAGTGAATGTGGTGAATCCTGATGCAGTGATTTCAGGAAGCAATATCTGGAGTGGTGGCTGGGCTGAAGGAAGAGCAAAGGCTTATGGCATTACCGTAGAGGAGTTGCCGGCTTATTACGCTAACCGTACATTATTAAATGAAATCATTTCACCGGAAGATATTGCCAATGCCTGTTTTGCTTTTGTAGGTGGGTTACTGAATAAATCAACAGGTAATGTATTGAATGTAGATGGCGGCGTGGCGGCGGGTTTTGTAAGATAAAACTGTTTTTACCTTATGCGGATGTATTTTATTTTTTTACTAATTGGGTTTCTTAACCTGTCCAATATTGCAGGACAGACTTTTTATGTTAGTTCTGCAGGCAATGATAACAATAGTGGTCTTTCTCCAAAGGAAGCATGGCGAACTTTGAATAAGATCAATGAAATAGATCTAAAAAAAGGAAGTTATGTATTGCTGGAAGGCGGAGCGGTTTTCAATGGAAATATTCAGTTGGATGAAAAGGATGGAGGTAGTGAAAAAGAAAAAGTGATCATCAGTTCTTTTGGTAAAGGGAAAGCTACTATAAATGCAGGAAGTGGTACAGGAATATTTGTATATAACACGTCAGGTATCAGTATCAGTAAAATTCGAATCAGGGGAGATGGGGTAGAAAAGAATAATGGAAGCGGTATTCATTTTTTTGCTGATAATAATTCCAAAAAACTTTCTGGCATTGAAATTAAAAATTGTGAAGTAACTGGTTTTCATTTCTATGGTATATTAATTCAGTCAGACAAGGATACGGCTTGTGGATTCAATAATGTTCAGATCACTGATTGCATCGCATCAGAAAATGGTGAAGCCGGCATAGGGTCATTAGCAGCCTATCCCGGTATTCCGCATAAAAATTTCCGGATAGTAAAATGTAAAGTCTTTAATAACTATGGTATCCTTACAAAAACAGATAATCATTCCGGGAATGGTATAGTTCTTTCAGGAGTGAAAAAGTTTTTGATTGATTCGTGTGAAGCTTATGAGAATGGGAAAGACTGCCGGTCCAATGGCGGAGGGCCGGTAGGCATCTGGGTTTGGCATTGTAAAAATGGAGGTATTCAAAATTCTGTTTCGCATCACAATCATGCAGGAACTTGTTTGCACGATGGCGGTGGTTTTGATATAGATGGTGGTTCATCTTATTGCACAATCAGTAATTGTATTTCTTATGATAATGAAGGAGCCGGTTATCTTGTATGTGAATTTGGTTCGGTGCTTCCTTTCAGTAATAACAAGGTGATCAATAATAGCAGCCGTAACGATGGTTTAAAAAACGGGTATGGTGCTATTACTGTTAGTGGGGCAGGAAGAGAATACCCGGTAACCAATACCAGGATAAGTAACAACAGAATCATAGTGGAAAATAAGAATACAGTGGATGGTGTACCTGCTGCGATTGATTTAAACAATTCAGACATGCGAAATATTCTTTTTGAAAACAATAGTTTTGAGATAAGGAATGGGTCTGTTGTGATGCGTTCAGATTCGTTGGTTACTGCATCGCAGGTTGATTTTAAAAATAACAGGTTTTTGCTGAAGGATAGCCAGTTAAAAGTTGTATGTGGAAAATGCAAAGCAAGTGATGAAAATTTCTGGTTCAAATTATTAAAGAAGAAATAGCTGCATAATGGAAAGAGTTGCTTTTAAGATGAAATTATTTAATGGCTTTGAAGCAGAATATAAAAAAAGACATGACGCTCTGTGGCCAGAGTTGAAAACATTATTGAAAGATTCCGGGATAGCAGATTATTCTATATTTCTTGATGAGGAAACAAATACATTGTTTGGGTATCTGACAATTGAGGACAAAACGAAGTTGGATAAATTACCCGGTCAACCGGTGATGAAAAAATGGTGGACTTATATGAAAGACATTATGGAAACAAACCCTGATAACAGTCCGGTGAGTATCCCTTTAAAAGAAGTTTTCTATTTACCATAAAATGAATTTATGCTGGCGGATAAGAATAAAATTGCTGAGTTCAATCAATCATTGTTGGCTGACCATCGTCGCAGATTTGAGTTTGCAGCTTCTGAAGTGAAAGATGTGGAGATGGTTATTCAAAAACTGGTTGATTTTAACATTGCCATTCCCAGTTGGGCTTTGGGTACAGGCGGAACAAGATTCGGAAGATTTTCCGGTGCCGGTGAACCACGTTCTCTTGAAGAAAAAATGGAAGATATTGGTTTGCTGCATGCACTTAATCAATCAAGCGGTGCTATATCACTACATATTCCATGGGATATTCCAAAAGATTATAAGGCTATTAAATTTTTAGCTGCTCAATTAGGATTGAAGTTTGATGCCGTTAACTCCAATACGTTCCAGGATCAACAAGACCAGGAGCTGAGTTATAAGTTTGGCTCTTTGCAGCATGTTGATAAAGCAGTACGCAAACAAGCTATTGAACATAATATTGAAGTAATAAAACATGGAGTGGAATTAGGTTCGGAAGCATTGACAGTTTGGTTGAGTGATGGAAGTTGTTTCCCGGGACAATTAAATTTCCGTAAAGCATTTCAAAATACACTGGAAAGTTTACACGAGATATATGCAGCATTGCCGGATAATTGGAAAGTGTTTGTAGAGTATAAAGCTTTTGAACCCAATTTTTATTCAATGACGGTGGGTGATTGGGGACAATCATTATTGTATGCAAACAAACTTGGTCCAAAAGCCTATACATTGGTTGATTTAGGTCACCATTTACCCAATGCAAATATTGAACAGATTGTTGCTTTATTATTAATGGAAGGAAAGCTGGCCGGTTTTCATTTCAACGACAGTAAATATGGTGATGATGATTTAACAGCCGGAAGTATTAAGCCATACCAGTTGTTTTTAATCTTCAATGAGCTTGTAGAAGGAATGGATGCAAGAGGAATGAATCATGCAACAGATTTGGGATGGATGATTGATGCGAGTCACAATGTAAAAGACCCGCTGGAAGATTTACTGCAATCAGTGGAAGCGATTATGCTGGCTTATACGCATGCTTTGATAGTTGACAGAAAAAAACTGAATGCTGCACAGGAAACAAATGATGTGGTGGCTGCACAGGAAATATTGCAAAATACTTTTCGTACTGATGTAAGAGCAATTGCAGCTGAAGCAAGATTAAGAAGGGGTGGTGCATTGAATCCTTTGCAATTCTTCCGTGAACAAAAAATAAGAGAGCAGTTGATAAAGGAAAGGGGAACAAAAACAGTAGCAACGGGTTTGTAATGAACAGGATTCCTGTAATAGCAATCTTCGATGTTGGCAAGACCAATAAAAAACTGTTATTATTTAATGAACAGTATAAGCTGGTATTTGAAGAGAGCAAGCAATTTGCTGAAATAAAAGATGAAGATGATTTTCCCTGCGAAGATGTGATTGTATTGACGGATTGGATAAAAGAATCTTTTGAAAAAGTAGTACACGACGAAAGATTCGAAGTTAAAGGAGTAAATTTTTCCGGCTATGGTGCCAGTTTTGTTTATGTTGATAAGGGCGGGAAAGTAATTTCGCCGCTGTATAATTATCTCAAATCATATCCACCTGAACTTCAGAAAAAATTTTATGATGATTACGGTGGCGAAAGTGCAGTTGCAAAACAAACAGCATCTCCGGTGCTGGGAAATCTTAATTCAGGAATGCAGCTCTACCTGATAAAATATAAAAAACCTGAACTGTATAAAAATATCGCTTTTGCATTTCATCTTCCACAGTATCTAAGCTATATACTTACTGATTATCCGGCAACAGACATAACTAGTGTAGGGTGCCATACAAACTTATGGAATTTCAATGAACAAAAATATCACCATTGGGTTCTTGAAGAAGGCATCATAAATTGTTTTGCTCCAGTATTGCCTTGTTCAACTTATGTACCATTTATTTTTAAAAATAAAAACTATATAGCCGGGATTGGATTGCATGATAGTTCTGCTGCATTGATACCCTATCTTATTTCTTTCAGTGAACCCTTTATTCTTTTATCAACCGGAACATGGTGCATCACCCTGAATCCTTTCAACCATACTCAACTGACCGATTATGAATTGCACCAGGATTGTTTATGTTTTCTTTCCTATAAAGGGAAACCGGTTAAGGCTTCCCGGCTGTTTGCCGGGTATGAACATGAACAGCAAACAAAAAGACTGGCAACATATTTTAATAAACCAGGCGATTATTACAAGTCGGTACTGTATAATGCATCCTTAGTTGATAATTACAGAACCAAAACAAAAATTTCACCTGGTGATGAACAATCAGCAATGGTTGGGCAATCTGCTTTTAGTAAAAGAGAGTTGTCGTCTTTTAAAACATATGAAGATGCTTATCATCAACTGATAGCTGATATTATTGAGCAGCAAATTCACAGCAGCAATATTGTTTTGAAAGGAACAAATGTAAAAAGGATATTTGTGGACGGCGGCTTCAGTAAAAATCAAATCTACATGCAATTACTGGCTGATGCTTTTCCCGGGATTGAAGTGTATGCGGCAACTATTCCGCAGGCTTCGGCATTGGGAGCAGCTTTGTGTATTCATGACCATTGGAACAGTAAAGATTTGCCCGGCAGCATTATTGAGTTAAAATATTATACACCCGAACAGAAATTAATTCAGCACTAAAAATAAATTATGAAAAAGAATTTGGTGTTTATCGTTTGCTTGCTATTGGTACAGGTTGTTTTTGCACAGGTATCAGTTTCCAATTTATTATGTAATAACTTACAGAACCCGATTGGTATTGGTACTGCCAAACCAAGATTTAGCTGGCAGCTAAATTCAACGCAAAGAAATGTAAAGCAATCTGCTTATGAAATTAAAGTGAGCAGTGGAAAAGAAACACTTTGGAGCAGTGAAAAAATTAATTCCGATAAATCTGTAATGGTAGATTATGCCGGCAAGTCTTTGCAATCAGGGAAAAAATATAATTGGCAGGTAAGAGTATGGGATAATAATGGTAAAGTATCTGCATGGAGTTCATTAGCTTCTTTTCAAACAGCACTGCTGGATAAATCAGAATGGAAAGCTAAATGGATAACACCGGGGTATGAAGAAGATGCATTAAGAGCAAGCCCGTTATTCAGGAAAGAATTTTCATCCACCAAAAAAATAGTTAATGCAACGGCGTATATCACTGCTCATGGTTTGTATGAAGCACAGATAAACGGGCAAAGAGTAGGCGATGCATATTTAACGCCGGGATGGACGGCTTATAAAAAGCGGTTACAATTTCAAACATATGATGTAACCAGTTTGCTAAAGAATGGCAGCAATGCTGTTGGTGTTACATTAGGGAGTGGTTGGTACAGGGGAATTATTGGATTTACCAACAGTGTGAATGTGTATGGAAAAGATATCGCTCTGTTGTTTCAGCTGGTTATTACTTATAGTGATGGAAGCACTGAGTCTGTTGTTTCTGATGAAAGCTGGAAATCATCTGCTGGTTCCATCGTGTATTCAGAAATTTATAATGGTGAAACGATTGATGCAAGAAAAGAAAAGAAAGGATGGACATTACCGGGTTATAATGATGCTGCATGGACACCAGTGAAAGTGGCTGATTTTTCTAAAGATGTTTTAATAGCAGCAGAGAACGAGCCGGTAAAAAAACATGAAACATTCAAACCAATAAAAATTTTCACTACGCCAAAAGGTGAAAAAGTAATTGACTTTGGACAAAACTTAGTTGGTTGGGTAATGCTGAAAGCAAAAGGTAATGCAGGTGATAAAATTGTACTGTCACATGCAGAAGTGTTAGATAAATATGGAAACTTTTACACTGATAATCTCCGTGCAGCCAAAGCACAGGATACTTATATATTGAAAGGCGGAGAGGAAGAGAGTTTTGAACCACATTTCACATGGCAGGGTTTCCGCTATATAAGAATAGAAGGCTATCCCGGGGAAATTAAACCGGAGAATTTTACTGCCGTTGCTTTATATTCTGACATGCAGCCAACAGGAACATTTACTTCTTCTAATCCATTAATCAATCAGCTTCAGCATAATATTCAATGGGGACAAAAAGGAAACTTTCTCGATGTGCCAACTGATTGTCCGCAGAGGGATGAACGTTTAGGCTGGACAGGTGATGCACAGGTTTTTTCCCGTACCGCATCCTTTAATATGAATGTGCATAGTTTCTTTTCAAAATGGTTGAAAGATGTTGAGGCTGACCAGCAAAAAGGTGTAGTACCTTTTGTTATTCCTAATGTGCTGGGTGCTGCTATCAGCAGTGCTGGTTGGGCTGATGTGGCAACCATTATTCCATGGAATATGTATTTAGCTTATGGTGACAAACAAATTTTAGAAAACCAGTATAATAGCATGAAGGCTTATGTAGAAAGCATAAGAGCCATTGCAAAAGATAATTTATGGAATAGTGGTTTTCATTTCGGTGACTGGTTGTTTTATCGCCCCGAAGACGATAATGATGGAAGAGCAGCCGTTACCGATAAATATTTAATTGCTCAATGTTTTTATGCCAACTCAACACAGCTGCTTATCAATGCTGCCAATGTTTTGGGTAAAACGGATGAGGTAAATAATTATACAGCACTCTTATCAAAAATTAAAGAAGCATTTAATAAAGAATATGTGACAGATAATGGCCGTTTGGTTTCTTCAACTCAAACAGCTTATGTGTTAGCACTAAACTTTGATATGTTGCCGGAAGCATTAAGAGAACAAGCTGCCAAACGATTAGCAGAAAATGTAAAAAGTTATGGTAACCATTTAACTACCGGTTTTTTGGGAACTCCATATTTATGTCATGTGCTCACCCGTTATGGTTATACAGATGTTGCTTATAAATTATTATTACAGGAAACCTATCCATCATGGTTGTATCCTGTAAAGATGGGTGCAACCACCATTTGGGAAAGATGGGACGGGCAAAAACCGGACAGTACTTTTCAAACGCCTGGTATGAATTCATTCAACCATTATTCTTATGGTGCCATTGGTGACTGGATGTATCGTAAAATGGTTGGACTGGATACTTATGAAGATGGCGCAGGATACAAGCATATAAAAGTAAAACCATATATAGGCGGGGGTTTTAGTTCCGCATCGGCAAGTTTGCAAACTTATTATGGTAAATTAAGTAGCGGCTGGAAAGTGAATGCAAATGATATTACGATGGATATTGAGATTCCCGCAAATACTACTGCTACAATTTATATTCCCGCTGAAAGTGCTGAGGCAATTACAGAAGGAGGGAAACCATTAACATCAGACGCCGATATTAAAATAGTTGGTAAAGAAGAGAATTATGTTGTAGTGAATGTTGGGTCAGGCGTGTATCATTTTGTAGCTGCTAAACCAAAAGCAGAAACTGCCAGTATCAATACCGGAGAATATGTTGGTGAATACAAAGTGGCAGAAGGAATGATTAGTAAAATTGAAGTAAAAGCAAAAGAAGGCAAATTGATATTACTGGTGTATAATAACAGCGGGGAACTTGACCCTGTAAAAGGAGTGAAGGACCAGTTTAATGGTGCGGATGGTTCAGTGGTTAATTTTATCCGTGATAGTAATGGTAAAGTGATAAAAATTAAACTCTCTGCATTAGGGATGTTATTTGAAGGAACTAAACAATAGTGATTATGAAATGGGAATACAATTCAAAATATCCGGCGATTGATGATTTACGTAGCAAGGCTAAAAGAAAAATACCAAGATTTGCATTTGAATACCTGGATGGGGGATGTAATGAAGATGTGAACCTGTACAAGAATACGACTGAGTTAAGAGAAGTGGAATTAGCTCCATACTATTTGAATAATTATTCAGGTGCTGATTTAAAAACAGAATTATTTGGTCATGTATATGATGCGCCATTTGGTGTGGCACCAGTAGGTTTGCAGGGATTGATATGGCCTAACTCACCGGAGATACTGGCGAAAGCTGCAGTTACACATAATATACCTTTTGTGTTAAGCACAGTAACTACTGCCAGCATTGAACGAATCAGTGAAATAACGGAAGGGAAAGCATGGTATCAATTATATCATCCTGCTGACAGCAGTTTAAGAGATGATATTTTGAAAAGATTAGAAGCAGCAAAATATCCTGTGCTGGTTTTGCTGAGTGATGTGCCATCGTTTGGATATCGTCCAAGAGATATACGAAACGGCCTGGCTATGCCGCCACGAATGACGCTGCAAAATATTTTACAAATAATGGCAAGACCTGAATGGGCTATTAAAACACTTATTCACGGCACACCCAATTTTGCCACATTAAAACCATACATGGAAAAAGGGTTAAGCATGAAACAACTGGGTTTGTTTATGAACAAAACTTTTTCAGGCAGGTTGAATGAAGAAAGAATAAAACCTATCCGTGATAAATGGAAGGGGAAAATTGTTTTAAAAGGAGTGGCAACAGAGGCAGATACTGAATTAGCCATTAAGTTAGGCTTGGATGGTATAATTGTTTCTAATCATGGCGGCAGACAATTGGATGCGGGACAATCGGCTATCAAATCATTAGAACCAATTGTAAAAAATTACAAAGGCAAAATAAAAATTATGATGGACAGTGGTATTCGTACTGGTCCGGATATTGCCCGTACTTTAGCCAGTGGTGCTGAATTTGCTTTTCTCGGACGTTCTTTTATGTACAGTGTGGCTGCATTGGGTAATGAAGGAGGCAACCATATAATAAGCAGTCTGAAAACACAACTCAAACAAGTAATGGAGCAGGTTTGTTGTGCTAATACTGCTGAATTGGAAAAGCATTTGATTCGTTGATTTGTACCCGGGATTAAATTTTTATAAAATCTATTCCCCGTCTAACATTCGCCTCACAATTTCTGAATTGATCTATTTGATAATGGTCTTCAAATAATCTACCTGTTTCTTAGTCTCCTCACTGTTGTTTTTGCTGTACTGCTGTTCTTTTTTCTTTAAAATTCCTTTCAGCAAATCCATCACCATATCTCTTGCCTGTGTGCCCGGTTGAATATTTTTACGGAAGCTGTTGATTGCATTCACTCCTTTTTTGAATTTATTGAAATCATTTATATGGCTGAGAAAACGGGCAAATGGTTCTGCAAATTCAAATTTCTCAATACCAAAATCAAGTTTATCAAACTCATTGTATAAAGAATCAAACTTACTTTCATCAGCTGATGCGATTTCAAAATTTTTGATCAGGTGTAAATAGTCGCCTTTTGCCTCCTTCTTTATTAATGGAAGTTTTGATTTTACATAATCCATATCCTTATCCTGCAAGGCAATCATACTGGCAATAGAAACTGAAAATGAAGAATCGAGCAGGCTTTTGCGGAACAAAGGAAGATACTCGTCTTTATCAAGGAACGAAAGTAATGAAATAGCAATAGCCCGGTTAGGACGGGACTCATCACTCTCAGCGATCTTTTTCAATTCAGGTTCTGCCTCTTTATAATCCATGCTGTCTTTTAATTCAGCAATAATTCCCAAAGCCTGGTAGCGGATGCCTTTGTATTTGTCCTTAAGCCCGAGAAATATATTCTTACTCATTTTTGAATAAAAATATTCCAGTGCTTCATGACGATCGATAAAGTTGCCGGCATATTTAAACTGGTGTACAAAATTCTCCATTGTCTTATTGTCTTCTTTCACACTAAGCAGTACCTTATCAGCATCCACATTTACCAAATCAGGTTTAGTTGTACAGGCGAAGTCAAATACTTCGCTTTGTTTTTCAATCCACACATTATGCCGCTCCTTTTTATTGCCGTAATAAATATCAATGGCTATGGGCAGCCTGAACAATTTATCCGTTTGTTGCTGTATGATCACTTTCACTTTATCGCCTGTATACACATAATCGATTTTTAATTTAGGATGCCCGCTTCCGTAATACCATTGGTTCCAGAACCAGTTAAGATCTTCACCGGTAACTTCTTCAAAGGCCAAACGCAGGTTGGTAGCTTCTGCACTTTTAAATTTATTGGTAGTGAGATAAAGATTTAAGGCTTTAAAGAAAGCGCTGTCTCCCACATAGTTCCTCAACATGTGTAAAATGCAGCCGCCTTTTTGATAACTCACTAAATCAAAAACATCTTCCTTATCAGCATAGTTAAAACGAACAAGATTTAATTTTTCTTTTTTCGGGTCACTCAGGTAATAAGTCATGTCTTCTAAAAACTTAGCATCACCGGCATCTTTTCCATATTTATAGCCAAACCAGAGTACTTCACTGTAATTAGCTAATGATTCATTTACGGTTATGTTGCTCCAGCTTTCGGTGGTAACCAAATCACCAAACCATTGATGAAATAATTCATGGGCAATATAATCTTCCTGGTTACCATCTAATAACTCTCTTGGAGTACGCTGTACAGTCTCGTTGTGAACTGTTGCAGTGGTATTTTCTTCTGCACCGCTTACAAAATCCCGCACAACAATCTGCGAATACTTTTGCCAGGGAAAATCAACTCCTAAAATCTTTGAGTAGAACTCTATCATTTCAGGAGTGTTGCCAAAAATTTGTTTGGCATAAGGAGCATATGCAGGTTCTAAATAATAATTAACTTCTTTGTTGCGCCATTTGTCTTTATAAATTTTAAAATCACCCACAGCCATCATCATTAAATAAGGGGCATGGGGGAGGTCCATCTTCCAGGTGTCAGTCCTCGTTCCATCAGCATTTTTCTTTTGCGCAACCAATAATCCATTACTCAGCGTAACATATTTATCAGGCACGGTCATGCTGATTTCATTTGTTTGTCGTTGATTGGGTTTGTCAATAGTAGGGCACCATACCGAATTGGCTTCTGTTTCACCCTGTGTCCATATTTGAACAGGCTTTTCTTTATCTTCCCCTTTTGGATTAATAAAGTATAATCCTTTCGCCTCTTTTATTGCTTCACTTCCCCTGGCGACATATTCATTAGGTTTGGCTGTGTAATCAATGTAAACAGTAAATGTTTCGCTGCTTTTATATTCTTTATCTAACGTGATGTATAAATTATTTTCATCTGTGTATTCATAGTTGAGCTTTTGTTTTTGTGCTCCTTTTAACAAACCCACTTCATTCAGTTCCATTCCTTTTGCATCTAACCGGAGTTGTTTTTGCGGATAGAAATGCGGCTTTAAGGTGATTTGTGCTTTACCATACAGGTAAGCCTTATCATAATCAAAACGTACATCCAGTTTGGTATGAATAAGATCAAAATCTTTTGTGGGGGCGGCACGGTAAATTTTTTTCCAGCTGGTATCTTCCACTTCCTGCCCGGATATTTGCGCATACAGGGAAGAACAGGCGAATAAAATCAGGATTAAAACATAAAACTTACGGAACGGGGGTGGCAATTGCATTTATAAAATTTGAGGCGTAAAGATATTGTTTCAGCTGTTATAAAATATTAAAATGGATGACTGGCTTTTGGAATGATTTTTTATTGTTACAGGCTGATTGATCTTTGTGCAGCAGCATCGGCAACAGTTTATCCCGGCACACCGGGACCCCCGTTCAGGTGAGGAATTGCTATGGAACAATTGCGGTAACCGTTAAAATTTGCTCCTTATAGAAACGGATTGGAAAAAAAAGTAGTTTTGTCAATAAACAGCAGATTATAAAATGATGCGAAAATTTTTGGTTTGTTTACTGGTTTCTGTTTTTACAATTTCAATAATCCGGGCCCAGCAAATTACACGGTTCGCTTATATTCAAACAGAGAATAAACAGCCTTTCTATGTTAAATGGAACAGTAAAGTGTGGAGTTCATCGTCATCGGGTTATTTGATTCTTTCTAAAATAAAAGATCAGCAGATTAATGTAGTGGTGGGATTCCCTAAAAATATTTATCCGGAACAATCATTCACCATAAGTTTTAATGGCAATAAAGACGCAGGGTATTTATTAAAAGAGTTTGGAGAAAAAGGATGGGGATTGTACAATCTTCAATCATTTGCTGTGACATATGCTGTTAAAGACGCCAGTGCTCCAAAAGAAGAAGTAGTTCCAGCATCTGCAGTAAATCAGCCCAAAGCAGAAGAGGCAAAAAGCCCCTTTGGAGATTTATTGGTACAGGTAACACAAGATACTACAGTTAAAAATATTGTGGTGGAAAAGCCGCAACCGCCACCTGTTGTGAAGAAAGAGGAACCCGTTAAATTGAAAATTGATTCTGGTCAAAAAGTGGGTAAGCAGGAGGCGAAACCTGTAATTAAAGAATCTCCAGTAACCAACAGCACTGAAGTAAAAACCACTCCGAATGATGTAGTGAATAAAGGTAGTGCTGATAGCACAAAAACTGAAGCAAAGATTCCGGATGATAAATCGAAAGCAGAAACAAAACCCCGGGAAAAAGTAGTTGTAAAAACTGAAACAAAGCCAGTTGATTCAGTAAAAAATGAAATCAAAAATGAGGTAAAACAAGTTGCGCAGGAGACTGGTATAAAAACACTGCCTGTTGCTGAAGAGGTAAAATCATCTGTAAATCTTTTTGCCACCAACGAAAATGCAGAAAGCTACGACTATATATATGTAATTGAAAATAAAACCGGAGCAAAAGACACTATCGGTATATCAATTAAAAAAGATAAGGTTGAAATAAAACCGGTAGCTAAAACCGAACCAGGGGTTAAAGATACCGTCATCAAAACTCCGCCAAAAAATGAACCAAAGTTTATAGAAATAATAGTAGATACTGCAAAGAAGGTAAAAGAAACTCCGGTTATTGAACCAATAAAGAAAGATACCGTAGAAAATATAGCTGGTTCACAAATTAAAGAGCCGGTTAAAGAATTAATAAAAGATGATAAATCTTTAGCCGAATCAAAAAAGATTGAAACGCCTGCAACTCAACCGGTCAAAGAAGGAACAAAAGTGGTAATGGTAAATACGGACTGTAAGAATATGGCAACTGAAAAAGATTTTATGGCTTTACGCAAAAAAATGGTTGCCGAAGACAATGATGATGATATGGTGGCGGCAGCAAGAAAAGTATTTAAAACAAAATGCTTCACAACTGACCAGGTTAAAAATCTCTGCGTACTTTTTTTAAAAGATGAAGGCAAGTATAAATTTTTAGATGCGGCTTATCCGTATGTTTATGATACTGATAATTTTAAACAACTTTCTTCACTTCTCACAGACGAATATTATATCAATCGTTTTAAAGCTATGATTAAAAACTAATTGGCTACTTTTATCTGAGATTGATTCACATGGGCCGTTATTTTATTGAAGTAGCATATAATGGAAAGAATTATGCAGGATTCCAGATCCAGGAAAATGCCCGTACCATTCAATCAGAAGTAGAAAGGGCTTTTGAAATATTCTTTAAACAAAAGCTAAGCCTTACCGGTTCCTCCCGCACAGATGCTGGCGTACATGCATTACAAAATTTTTTTCATGTTGATACCGGTACAAATATTGATCAAAAAGTTATCTATAATATTAATGCCATTCTTCCTGCTGATATTGTAATTAAAAGCATCAAACCCGTATCTCCTGAAGCACATTGTCGTTTTGATGCAGCATTCAGGTATTATAAATATTATATCTATCAGTTTAAAAACCCCTTCATTAACGACCGGGCTTTTTACTTCCCTTTTTCACTCGATTTTGAAATGCTAAAGCAATCAGCAGCTATTATTCCCGGTTATAATGATTTTACTTCCTTCTCAAAAAGAAATACACAGGTTAAAACCTTTAACTGTCAAATTTTTAAAAGCGAATGGATTAAGGAAGGTGATTGCTGGGTTTACCATGTTAAAGCCAACCGTTTTTTAAGGGGCATGGTTCGTGGATTGGTAGGAACAATGCTCCAGGTAGGGCGCAGCAAGCTTGGTTTGCAGGAATTTAAAGCCGTGTTTGAAGCAAAAGATTGCTCCAGGGCTGATTTTACAGTTCCAGCGCATGGACTTTTTTTAATAGAAGTGGGTCTTGCAGAACAATAAAACAGAAAGAAACCTGTTTTTTTTGCTTCTCTAACATATTGGCCAAAAAAATATTTGATACTGAAACCCTTTCTCATAAAGGGTTTCGTTCTTTGAGAAGAACAATTGTTTAAAAAACATTTGGAGGCAATTAATCCATGCCTATCTTTGCGGCCCGCTTTACAAAAAAACGGTTCAGTTCTTTGAGTGAGATTGCATTAATATAGAGGACATTGTTACATCAAAAGTGTGAAAGAAAAGAAGAAAAAAATAGCCAGAAAAATTTGTTGGTAACTATCATCACCCTATCTTTGCAGTCCGCTAAAAAATAGCACATAGCTCTTCAAAATATTTTGACTTTTCTGAAGAAAAAATTAGAAAATTTTCAATTTAAATTTTGATTGAATTATAACGGCCCTTACCTTTGCACTCCGTTTCAAAAAACGGTGGCAAAAAAGTGCCAAAAGATCTTTGAAAGTTTGGAAGCAATAACACGTAAATGTAACATTTACGGTAAGGTTTAATAGCGACAAATACATTCGATTTGACAACGTTAATTTCCAATGAAATTAATTAGTCAGTATCAAAACTCATTTACAATGGAGAGTTTGATCCTGGCTCAGGATGAACGCTAGCGGCAGGCTTAATACATGCAAGTCGTGGGGCAGCATGAGTGTAGCAATACATTTGATGGCGACCGGCAAACGGGTGCGGAACACGTACAGAACCTTCCTTCAAGTGGTGAATAGCCCAGAGAAATTTGGATTAATACACCGTAACATATGAGAGTGGCATCACTTTTATATTATAGCTCCGGCGCTTGAAGATGGCTGTGCGGCTGATTAGGTAGTTGGCGGGGTAACGGCCCACCAAGCCTGCGATCAGTAACTGGTGTGAGAGCACGACCAGTCACACGGGCACTGAGACACGGGCCCGACTCCTACGGGAGGCAGCAGTAAGGAATATTGGTCAATGGACGCAAGTCTGAACCAGCCATGCCGCGTGAAGGATGAAGGTCCTCTGGATTGTAAACTTCTTTTATCTGGGACGAAAAAAGGGCTTTCTAGCTCGACTGACGGTACCAGAGGAATAAGCACCGGCTAACTCCGTGCCAGCAGCCGCGGTAATACGGAGGGTGCAAGCGTTATCCGGATTCACTGGGTTTAAAGGGAGCGTAGGCGGGCAGGTAAGTCAGTGGTGAAATCTCCGGGCTTAACCCGGAAACTGCCATTGATACTATCTGTCTTGAATATCCTGGAGGTAAGCGGAATATGTCATGTAGCGGTGAAATGCTTAGATATGACATAGAACACCCATTGCGAAGGCAGCTTACTA
>RXJG01000003.1:674-3169 GCA_003963365.1 Sphingobacteriales bacterium | reverse complement strand
CGACTCCATGAAGCTGGAATCGCTAGTAATCGTATATCAGCAATGATACGGTGAATACGTTCCCGGACCTTGCACACACCGCCCGTCAAGCCATGGAAGCTGGGTGTACCTAAAGTCGGTAACCGTGAGGAGCCGCCTAGGGTAAAACTAGTGACTGGGGCTAAGTCGTAACAAGGTAGCCGTATCGGAAGGTGCGGCTGGAATACCTCCTTTTTAGAGATTCGCATAATCTTTTTAGTTATTGCTTCCTTTTACTTTCAATTTATTGTTCTTTACTTATTAGAGTAACCCGATAAAAAGGGGCTACAATCACAGATCCGTAGCTCAGCCTGGTTAGAGCACTACACTGATAATGTAGGGGTCACCAGTTCAAATCTGGTCGGGTCTACTTAACGCTGCAAGCTTAAAGCTAAAAGCTGCAAGCTAACAGCCAAAATATTTTGGGGGGTTAGCTCAGTTGGCTAGAGCATCTGCCTTGCACGCAGAGGGTCATCGGTTCGACTCCGATATCCTCCACAAAAGTTCTTATAATATTGATGTTGGCATCAGGCCTGTTGGATTCGTACTCCAAACATCAGCTTCGTTCACTTGCTTTTAGCATTTGAATCAAGTTCTTTGACATATTGGGATAAACTAATCAAATAGTTGTAAAAATTGTAAATGACGAGTAACGGCAAACTCTTTTAAAGCAAATAAGGGCGTATGGTGGATGCCTTGGCTCTGTGAGACGAAGAAGGACGTGGTAAGCTGCGATAAGCTGCGGGGAGCTGCACACAAGCATTATATCCGCAGATTTCCGAATGGGACAACCCGGCACACTGAAGGTGTGTCATCCGAAAGGAAGTCAACCTCCTGAACTGAAACATCTAAGTAGGGAGAGGAAAAGAAAATAACAATGATTCCCTGAGTAGTGGCGAGCGAAAAGGGAAAAGCCTAAACTTCGGCGGCGTGCCGCCGGAGGGTTGTAGGACTGCATTTAGAAATTCTCATCAAATTGAATCTTCTGGAAAGTTGAGCCATAGCGGGTGATAGCCCCGTAAATACAAATTGAGAAGGACGAGCAGTATCCTGAGTACGGCGGGACCGGAGGAATCCTGCCTGAATCTGCCAGCACCATCTGGTAAGGCTAAATACTCCACAGAGACCGATAGTGAACCAGTACCGTAAGGGAAAGGTGAAAAGCACCCTAAACAAGGGAGTGAAATAGTACCTGAAACCGTACGCCTACAAGCGGTCGGAGTCCAGCAATGGATGACGGCGTGCCTTTTGCATAATGAGCCTACGAGTTGCTCCTCACTAGCGAGGTTAAGTTCTTAAGTAACGGAGCCGTAGCGAAAGCGAGTCCAAATAGGGCGTTTAGTTAGTGGGGGCAGACGCGAAACTTTGTGATCTATCCATGGGCAGGTTGAAGGTGTGGTAACACACACTGGAGGACCGAACTCATTAACGTTGAAAAGTTATGGGATGACCTGTGGATAGGGGTGAAAGGCCAATCAAACTGAGAGATAGCTCGTTCTCCCCGAAATGTTTTTAGGAACAGCCTCGGATATAAGAAGTGTGTTAGAGGTAGAGCTACTGATTGGGCTAGGGGGCTTCACCGCCTACCAAACCCTGACAAACTCCGAATGCTAACACATATCTCCGGGAGTGAGGCTGCGGGCGCTAAGGTCCGTGGCCGAGAGGGAAATAACCCAGATTAGCAGCTAAGGTCCCTAAACGTATGTTAAGTTGGTCAAACGAGGTGGGGCTTCTATAACAGCCAGGATGTTGGCTTGGAAGCAGCCATTCATTTAAAGAGTGCGTAACAGCTCACTGGTCGAGAGGCCCTGCACGGAAAATGATCGGGCATCAAACATACTACCGAAGCTCTAAGATTGCCACTTACGTGGTATATCGGTAGGGGAGCATTGAAACAGCATTGAAGGTGTGCGGCGACGCATGCTGGAGCGGTTTCAAAAGAAAATGTAGGCATAAGTAACGATAAATAGAGTGAAAAACTCTATCGCCGTAAGTCCAAGGTTTCCTGATCAATGTTAATCAGATCAGGGTTAGTCGGGTCCTTAGGCAAACCCGAAAGGGGTAGCTGATGGAAAACTGGTTAATATTCCAGTACCCGCTTTAGTTTCGATGGGGTGACGGGGTAGTGAAAGACCCGCGGGGCAACGGATGTTCCCGTTAAAGCGTGTAGATATATCTTTTGCAGGTAAATCCGCAAGGGATGTCGAACGTGATAGTACTGCAAAGCTTCGGCAGAGCAGATAGTGGTCCTAATCAAACCTCCGAGAAAAACCTCTAAGGTGTGGCTAAAGCGGCCCGTACCGTAAACCGACACAGGTGGACGGGAAGAATATTCTAAGGCGCTCGGGTGAGCCGTGGAGAAGGAACTAGGCAAATTGACGCTGTAACTTCGGGATAAAGCGTACCATCTTCGGATGGTCTCAGTAAAATGGTTCAACCAACTGTTTA
This sequence comes from Sphingobacteriales bacterium, assembly GCA_003963365.1. Classification (GTDB taxonomy): domain Bacteria; phylum Bacteroidota; class Bacteroidia; order Chitinophagales; family Chitinophagaceae; genus AWTP1-9. Next base: position 703 of record RXJG01000003.1, on the reverse strand, counting down.
GCAAAAACACAGGGCCCTGCAAAATCGAA
>RXJG01000003.1:0-624 GCA_003963365.1 Sphingobacteriales bacterium | reverse complement strand
TAAGTTCCGACCTGCACGAATGGTCTAATGAGTTGAACACTGTCTCCTCCACGAGCCCGGTGAAATTGTAGTATCGGTGAAGATGCCGGTTACCCGTCACGGGACGGAAAGACCCCGTGAACCTTCACTACAACTTTGCATTGATTTCGAGTCACAGATGTGTAGTATAGTTGGGACGCTATGAAGCGGTGCCGCCAGGTGTCGTGGAGCGGTCGGTGAAATACCAACCTTCTGTTACTTGGAACCTAACCCCTTGCGGGGGACAGTGCATGGTGGGTAGTTTGACTGGGGTGGTCGCCTCCTAAAGAGTAACGGAGGCTCGCAAAGGTACCCTCAGTACGGTTGGTAATCGTACGAAGAGCGTATTAGTATAAGGGTGCTTGACTGTGAGGCATACAAGCCGAGCAGGTGCGAAAGCAGGCTAAAGTGATCCGGCGGTTCTGCATGGAAGGGCCGTCGCTCAAAGGATAAAAGGTACTCCGGGGATAACAGGCTGATCTCCCCCAAGAGCTCATATCGACGGGGAGGTTTGGCACCTCGATGTCGGTTCGTCACATCCTGGGGCTGGAGAAGGTCCCAAGGGTTCGGCTGTTCGCCGATTAAAGTGGCACGTGAACTGGGTTC
>RXJG01000001.1:353675-583351 GCA_003963365.1 Sphingobacteriales bacterium | reverse complement strand
ATGTGCCTTATGTTCCTGTACACGCCGAAGTAAATCACTGGTTACGCCAATGTATAAGGTTGTTTTATTTTTATTGGTCATGATGTAGATGCTGCCGCCTCTTACCATGCTTGTAATTTAATTAATTATCCCGTCATTTCGAAGGAGCGTAGGGTTAGTGTGTGGCTGCGACTGAGAAATCTGCTGACGTTTGTACGATGCTGAGCTGTTGTACTGATGTTTAATTGCGTACTGGTGCCCGGCAGATGTCTCACTGCGTTCGACATGACGAAGAAGGGAGTACGATGCTGAGCTGTTGTACTGATGTTCAATTGCAGTACTAATGCCCGGCAGATGTCTCACTGCGTTCGACATGACGGGGACGGTAGTACTATGCTGAGCTTTTGTACTGATGTTCAATTGCAGTACTGATGCCTGGCGGATGTCTCACTACGTTCGACATGACGGGGACGGTAGTACTATGCTGAGCTGTTGTACTAATGCTCAATTGCAGTACTAATGCCGGGCAGATGTCTCACTGCGTTCGACATGACGGGGGATGTTTGACATGACGGGGATGATCGACGTAACGGGACGGTGTTTATTTAAGTTAACCTTTCCAGTTTTCCTTTGCGTTTTACAAGATTCTTATAATCCCATTGAATGGTTTTTGATTTGGTAAGCCAGCGCTTTAAGTTTTTAGTATTTATCTCATTTGCCGAATTATAAAATATGGAAGCATCCATAAATTTTCCATTACCGGGTTGCAACGCCTCTTCTTCAAATCCGGCTCCACTCCAAAATAACAGGCGTATGCCTGCCTTTTGTTTACTATACCCAACAATGGGATTATCATCCAGGAACCAAACAGGGTGGCCATGCCATACTTTATTTTCTGCGTTGGGCAGGTTTTTATTGATTGCTGCAAATAATTGATCGCATATTTTTTTATCTGCAGCAGGCAGTGCCCCGTGCCAGGCAGCTATTTCTTTATCCATATAAAATATTTTTTGGTTTACCGTACGGTGGTAGTTCTTAAAGGTAAAATATATCCTGCAGTTAGCCTGCAACAAAAAAACTCTTGGTATATTTAATGATTAAAACAATTTCATCATGAAAAAGACTTTATCGCTGCTCCCCGCTTTGTTTATCATTCCGTTTTTTGTAATGAGCCAGGAGTATGAACCTCCAAAAGATTATGTGCTGAAAGAAAAAGAAGATTATACCAGATATGAAAAAGATATAATTGGCGCTGCCAAATGGTTACAGGCAACAGCTTTTAATGAGCAACAGGAAAAAAGAAAAGAAGTAGCTTCATTTGTTGTAGCATGGATCAGCGGAAGTCCAACCGTTAATGTAAAGCTGGTACCGGTATTAATGGATTTTGAAAAAAGAAACAGCGGTATGCTGGTATTGTTTATGGCATCCTGTGCACAATATGTACTGGAGAATAATTATTCAAAAGATGAAATGGCCGAATACACATTTGGCACTAAAGCTATGATTGCTGCTTATAATGCCGGACATGTACAAAACAAAGACAAGAAACTGGAGAAAATAGCAAAGGCAGCAGAAAACGGAGAGCTGAATAAATGGATTGAAGATAATTTTAAACCGGGAAAATAATTAGTTGCCGGGTCAGTGTTACTTTGGCGTAACAGTTCCCTGTATTTCCAAATATTATTTACTCTTTAAACTTCTCAACCAGTCAGTCAGCCTGTCTGTCCATGTTTCCAAATAACCCTTGCCGATGGCTAACGCAAAACCATGCCCGCCTTTGGAATACACATGTAACTCACCACTAACACCATTGTCTTTCATAGCCTGGTAAAACAACAAACTATTTTCAACCGGCACAGCCTCATCATCCAATGCATGCACTAAAAATGCGGGAGGTGTATTTTTTGTTACCTGCCGCTCAGCAGAATATTTTTTTGCCAGCGATGAATCAGGGTTAGTACCAATTAAATTATTACGGGAGCCGGTATGCATAACGGGTTTACTCATGGTAATAACCGGGTAAACTAATACCGCAAAATCAGGCCGGCAACTTTGCTGCTCAATCGTATCGGCCGCATTTTTATTGCCTTCATCAAAATGTGTGGCTGCTGTTGATGCCAGGTGACCACCGGCTGAAAAACCCATGATACCGATATTATCTTTTTTAATGTTCCACCTGGCAGCGTTAGCCCTTACAACACGCACAGCCCTTTGTGCATCCATTAAGGGTGACAGATAGGGAACGATATTACTCTTTGACCCGGGTAAGCGATATTTTAATACAAAGGCAGCAATACCTTTTGCATTTAACAATTTGGCAATATCTGTTCCTTCCCAGTCGTACGACAGGTATTCATAGCCACCACCCGGACAAATGATAACTGCCTGGCCGGTGGCATTTTGTTTGGATGGAAGAAACACGGCTATATCCGGCTCCTGCACCAGTGTTATACGAATTATCCCGGCTGTATCCTGTTTTTCCTTTTCGTTTGTTTTTTGATAGTTAGGCATTTTGCCTGCCGCATAAAGAGGTATTATCATTTCCTGTGAATATACTGCGTGGCCAATACATAAAGCAGCAAAGCAGCTGATAAATATTTTCATAAAAAAAAGATAGTAACAGAAATGTACATCAAATACCAATAGTAAAAAATTTTATTGGGTAACACCGAAAATTTTATTTCCAGCGTATTGCTCTTTTCCATTTTCTTTTCAGTTGCTTTGTTTCAGATCGATCAGAATATTTTAACTTTGACGTTAAAATATTATACATGAAAAAAAACTCACTATTGTTTGTATTAACGCTTTTGTTATTAACCCTAAGTTTATCCTCCCTTAAACCGGGTATAAAACCTTCCCGCAGTATTTACCAGCTTACCGTTTATCATTATAAAACTGCCGAACAGGAAAAAGCACTGGATGCATATTTGCAAAATGCCCTGCTCCCTGCCCTGCATCGCCAGCAAATAAAAAATATTGGTGTATTTAAAAACCATGCTAATGATACCGCTGCCGATAAAACATTGTATGTGTACACACCTTATACATCACTCAATGCTATTATTACTGTTGCTGAAAAATTAAAAGCGGATAAAGATTATCAAACAGCCGGCGCTGAATATATTAATGCTGTTTACAATAATCCACCATACAGCAGGATGGAAAATATTTTATTACAGGCTTTTCCTTTAGCGCCGCAAATGGAATTACCGGATTTGAAGAATGAACGTAAGGAAAGAGTATATGAACTGCGCAGCTACGAAAGTGCTACGGAAAAAATATTTGCCAATAAAGTACACATGTTTAATGAAGGAGATGAAATTGGTTTGTTCAAACGGCTGCATTTTAATGCGGTGTTTTATGGCGAAGTAGTTTCCGGCAGCAAAATGCCTAACCTGATGTACATAACCTGTCATGAAAACAAAGCGGCAAGAGAAGCTAACTGGAAAAACTTTGGGGAGGCACCGGAGTGGAAGAAATTAATTTCTATGCCTGAATACAGTAATAATGTATCGCATATTGATATTAACTTTCTTTATCCCACGGCGTATTCAGATTTTTAGGAAAGCAAATATGATTACAACGGATCTCACAGGGAGAAAATCTTATCTTTAAAGATAATTCTTACCGGGGATGAGATTGGTCAAACACCTGCTACTGCTGTTTGCTGCATGGATGATGGTATTTTCCTGCCAGCGGGAACTGGACTTTGGCGAATCTATTGGCACCCTTTCAAAAGATGCCGGGAATAATTGTTTTCCCCTTATTGCACAGGGATCCTTTAAAGCTGACACCGCCCTTACCAATAACAATTATATTGATGTACCGGTAAATGTTGAGTATCCCGGCACTTTTCATATTTACACCGACACATTGAATGGTTATTCATTCTATCAATCCGGCAAAATAAGTAAAGGGCCAAAAACAATTCGTCTTATTGCAAATGGTCAGCCAATAAAAAAAGGCAGGGATCATTTTACTGTTCATTACGGGCACAGCACCTGTTATTTTGATAATACTGTCAAAGGATTGGAACCGGCAGTATATACGTTGACGGGTCAGCCCGATTCCTGTAAGGATTTTTTGGCTGATGGTTCCTATCTCACCAATACCAGCTTAACCGCTTCCAATATTTTATTAATACAGGTGAATGTTAGCAGTGAAGGAACGTATGCTATAACAGCCACTACTAAAAATAATTTTAATTTTTACGGTGAGGGAATCTTTACCCGTACCGGTATTCAAACAGTAGTATTAAAAGGAACCGGGAAGCCGGTAAAAGAAGAGCTTACAGGCGTTACCGTTGCAGCCCCCGGCACAGCCTGCAAATGTGGTATCAACGTACTATCCGACCAGGCAGGTAAAGCCGTATTTACTTTTGACGGATCGCCCGGCAATTGTGTAAATATGGTATTTAACGGTAACTACTATGCTAATATAGGAATGGATGTTACCAATACTTTAGTAATGCGTGTAAATGTTACCAAAGTGGGTACGTACAGTGTTGCCACCAATGCCGCTAATGGAATTACTTTTTCTGCTTCCGGAACTTTTATTACAACAGGGCCGCAAACAATTACCTTAACGGCCAGCGGAACTCCCACCCTATCTGTAACCACAGCATTTGTCCCTAACACGGGGACGGTTAGTTGTAACTTTTATTTAAGTATATTACCCACTCCTCCCCCGGCTGTATTTACGCTGAGCGGGGCTCCGGGCAACTGTAATCCTGCAACGGTAAGTGGCATCTTTAAAGCCACCAAACCATTAGGCCCTGCTGATATGGTAACCGTACAGGTAAATGTAACTACTGCGGGAGTTTACAATATTTCTACCACAACGGTTAATGGGTTTAGTTTTTCCGGCAAAGGCGTATTTACCAATACAGGTGTGCAAAATGTAAAACTATATGCTAACGGAACACCACAAGCCACACAACTCACTAACTTTTCTTTTATCAACCTCAATCCTTCCTGTGGATTTTTGGTAAATGTTTTATAGTCTATGCCCTTTTACCGGATGTATCAATAATAATGACCAGTAATCAAATGGTGCGTTCTCTTACAAAAACCCGGGGTTTTGCCTTTCAAAAGAAAAATTATCCATCCGCCGGGAATGCTTCATAGTACCGCACCATTTCATTGAAACAGGAATTCGTATATTTGAGTATGAAAAACTTGAAACACCTGCTTGCAGCAGTTCTTGGGTTGGCTGTGTTGATTACAGCTTGCAAAAAATCATCTTCCTCCTATACTGGTGGTACTATACAAACACCCGTTGATCTTGTAAATAAATGGAGTCTTGATTCCGTTCAGTTTTATACCACGTTTAACGGGCAAACTGTTTATAATACGGACTATCGTTCCACCACCGATTATTATGATTTTCGTTCAAACGGAAATGTATATATGTTCTTTAAAAACTCAAGAGATACTGCCAATTATGAATATGTTGCCGGATCGGATGGTAAAAAATATATCCGGTATAATTTAATACTGACCGACACTATTATCACACTTAACAGCACTACGCTGATTTTAAACTCCAGTCCAAACAAAAGAATATTTTTTCATAAGTAAACAGGTGTCTTAATAAGTCCGCTTAAAAATATCATGAGTAAAAAAAGGTTATTAGTTGATATGGATGGGGTAATGGCGGATGTATACCAGCAGTTTTTTAAAATGGATGAAGAAGAATATGGTGTAAGAAAAACGCTGGAACAGGTGCTGGGTAAATGGGAAAGAGAGGCGTTTAAAAATGAACGGGCTTATGTAACTCGCAAAGGTTTTTTCAGGGAAGCACCTGTAATGGAAGGCAGTATAGAAGCAGTAAAGCTGCTGAATGATAAATTTGAATTGTTTGTTGTATCTGCCGCCATGGAATTTCCAAACAGTTTACCTGAAAAATTAGAATGGTTAGCAGAACATTTCCCTTTTCTTACCTGGCATCAACTGGTTTTCTGCGGTTTGAAAACAATAGTAAAGGGTGATATTATGATAGATGATCATTACCGGAACTTGGATCATTTCACCGGCAGAACGATCTTATTCACCCAGCCGCACAACTATGGTCATGATGACAAACATCATGAAAGAGTGCACAGCTGGAAAGAGGTTTTGGAAAAATTATTGTAAGTAAAGGCTGATAAAGACCGGCCGGGATATATCCCGGCCGGAGAAAATTAAAAGTTACCGTTACCGGAAAAATTAATGATGACGGTGAATTTGACGATTGGCCCTGTGTCCCGGATGTTTTATTCCATCTTTTCTCAGGTCTTTTTCATCTTTATAAATGTCTCTTTTATCCGCTTTAATATCTTTTGTCAGTTCTTTTACCTCTGCTTTATCTCCTTCCTTCTTTTCCAAACGTCTTTCTCTCCTGTCTTTACGAATTTCCCTTTTGTCCTTTCTCAGGTCTTTCATATCTTCTTTTTTATCAGATGTTCCGGATTGTGCAAAAGCACCAATACTGAAAATTGCGGCAAGTGCCAATAAACTGATTTTTTTCATGGTTTTAATTTTTAATGATTTAATACATATCTGACAGCCTGCGTTTAATATCGTTTAATATGATTTTTTCGTTAACGAGCTATTTGCAAAAACAATCCATCTATATTTACTTAAAATTTTTGATAAACCTTTTAAGAGTAATTTTGTTATCTCAAAAAATAAACTATGTCCCAAACAAAAGCTTATGCCGCTCAAAGTGCCACCTCACCACTGGCTCCACATACCATAGAGAGAAGAAACCCTAAACCACATGATGTTGCCATTGAAATTTTATACTGTGGTATATGCCACAGCGATCTGCATACTGCCCGCAATGAATGGCATGGAACGGTGTACCCTGTTGTACCCGGCCATGAAATTGTGGGTCGTGTTACAGCAGTAGGCGCACACGTAAAAAAGTTTAAAGTGGGTGACCTGGCCGGTGTTGGTTGCCTGGTAGATAGCTGCCGTGAATGTGATCATTGCAAAGAAGGACTGCAACAATATTGTACAGGTGGTGCTACTTTCACCTATAACAGTAACGATAAAGATAGCCCCGGCTTACAAACCTATGGTGGTTACAGTAAACATGTGGTGGTAAATGAAGATTTTGTACTGCATGTTTCAGATAAATTACCATTGGCAGGTGTGGCGCCGTTATTATGCGCCGGCATCACCACTTATTCCCCCCTGCGTCACTGGAAAGTTGGCAAAGGAACAAGAGTGGGTGTACTGGGTTTGGGTGGATTAGGCCACATGGGTGTAAAACTGGCGGTAGCTATGGGAGCTGAAGTGACTATGCTCAGTCATTCAAAACATAAAGAACCAGATGCTAAAAAATTAGGGGCTCACAAATTTGTTTTAACTACAGATGAAGAGCAATTAAAGTCTGTCACCGGTTATTTTGACTTCATTCTTGATACTGTTTCTGCTGCTCATGATTACAATTTTTATTTAGGCTTATTAAGAACAAACGGAGTGATGGTTTGTGTGGGAGCTCCGGATGCTCCGGCCAGTATTCCTGCCTTCAACCTGATATTTGGTCGCAAGAGCATTGCCGGTTCTTTAATTGGCGGTATACCGGAAACGCAGGAGATGCTTGATTTTTGTGCAAAACATAATATTGTAAGTGATATTGAACTCATCAACATTAAAGACATTAATGAAGCATACGAAAGAATGCTGAAAGGTGATGTTCGTTACCGCTTTGTGATTGATATGGCTACTTTATAAAATTGCCCTCATTAACATAACGACAGTCATCAGTACTGGTGGCTGTTTTTTTAATTCCTATGTCGCCATCTCCATATTTTAAACCGGAATTTCAACTGATGATGTTGTATCAGCGTACGCCAGTCGATAAATAACAGGCAAAAAATCAGTATAAGAAATAACCCCAGTGTGATAACAGATTGCCAGGAAATTATTCCATTTAAAAGACTGGTGGTGTTTTCGGCAGCATACTTTCCCATAAAAACAGCCACGCCATCACTGGTCAATTTGCCGGCTAAAAAGGCAGGTAACATATAATAGGGCTTCATTCTTGCCACACCACCGGCAATAAATAATGGCGTGGATGATAGCGGCAATAAGGTATAAAAGAGAATAAAGAATTGAGCTTTTAATCCACTGGTTTTTATTTTCTCTCCCAGGAAACGTATGTCTTCGTTTTTTTCCGGCGTTAATAACTTGCCGGAAACATCGGGAATATAAAGGGTGAGTATATAACGACCCAGCGCAGAACCCAACACACCAACTATAATAACGGGCCATATTGGTAAATTAAAAGCCGCCTGCAAAAATATCATCACCGTAAATGCCGGAGGTAATGGGAAAGGTGTTATATCCACCAGTAATGCACCGCAAAAAACCAATACATACTGCCACCACATATTGACTGGTTTATTTACCGGTAATTTCGGCAAATAAATAATGGAAAACAGTAACTAAAATCAACTTTTGTAAAAACAAATATCAGTTTACCGGCAGGCTAATATTATGTTGGAGATATTACTAATAAGAAGCTGGTAAAATTTAAACCAGTCAAATAAAAAAAGCCGGTTAAAAATAACCGGCATTTTTTTAAAGATATATTTTACAGGAAACAGGCCGTGTTATTCATAATCCGCTCCTTAATTAATGGCCTAAGCTATTTGAACAACAAACTAAAATTCCCTTTTACAGTAAATGGAATATCTCCTGAACCAAAGTTGCCGGAATAATTTCCTGTTATTAGTTTATCTGTTAATGGCCCCTGGCAGCAATCAAAATATACATCCCCATAATTAATTGCCCGGATGGTGTTCCAACCACTAAGCGTATCTGTACGGTAAGAATAATTGATAGAATCGCTGTACTGATAATTAAACCCACTTTGCTGGTAGAACCAAAAGCATTTTACATCTACTTTTTTTACGGCATTTTGTGCAGAGAAATTAAAGGTGCTGCTGCTCCGGTCAAAACTGATGGATGTTACCGGTACCGCTTCGTTATTTACATATACCGTGATGTTTGAAGAGGCAGGTGTGGCTGACCCGTTAGCAGCCGGATGATTTCCTGTGGAAGGATTAGCATTCCCTGAAGTAGTATTTTGTTTGCTGCAGGCCGATAATAAAAGATAAAACAATAAAATGTAAAAGATACTTTTCATATAAGTTAGTTTGCATAAAGTTATTCCTATTTATACCTGGCTACTGATAATAAATCGTTAATAACTTAAACAAAAAAACCGCCACTTATGAGTGGCGGTTGCTAAAAATATCAATCAATAATTATTTCAGCGTCCCCAAAATAAACTCACTCACATCTTTCTTAAACTTAGCAGCCGATTCATTGTGTATATACATCATGTGCCCGGCTTCATAATATTTATGGGTGATATTACTTCTTATTTTCTTATCCAATCCCATGTGATCAAAAGTATATTCAGATCCGACAAATGGAGTAGCCAAATCATAAATACCATTCAGCACCATCACTTTCATTTTTGGGTTGTTGGACATGGCGTTTAACAAATCAGGCTCAGTATTGGGTGTGGCGGCATCACCAAACAATCCATTACTGCGCTGGTGTTTCCAGTCCCAGTTAAAACCCTGTAATGCATAAGCACTGGTATTATAACTTTTATCTTTAGGTACTTTAAGTTCAGTAGTATAATAATGCATGAATGCGCTAATGAATGCAGGACTTATATCGTTTGATTGCGGATCAGTGAATGCATATTCACTCAGTTTGTCCTGGGCAATTCCTTTATAACGGGCATCTAGTCTTCCTACAATTATACCTTCGTTGCGTAACAGCTCCTGGCTAAATTGTGGTTGCAACACCCGCAAATTGGCTTTTTCCCAATAATCTTTACTAATACCAGTTATGGCATTTAGTTTATCCAATACCCTGGTTCTGTCAGCTTCACTCAGCATATCACCTTTCATTAATGCTGTTGCATACTCCCCAAAAGCAAATGCCCTTACATCATTTAGAAACGCTTCCAGTCCGGCGCCTTTATTAGCTACTTTATTATGATACCAGGCGGTGGCAGCATAAGTGGGCAGGTTAACAATGTACGGCAAATCGTCACCGGGATTAAATGCCAGCGTACGAATATCCAGTACATTTGAAACAAGTACAATCCCGTTTACAGAAATACCATATGTTTCCTGCAAATAGTCAGCCACGGCGGCTGAACGGAAAGTACCATAGCTCTCTCCCAGTAAAAACTTAGGTGAATTCCATCTTTCATTTTCATGCACATAATTGCGGATGAACTGGCTTACTGATTTTGCATCTCCATCCACTCCCCAGAAATCAGCGTTTTTTCCTTTACCAACAGCACGACTTAAACCGGTACCTACCGGATCCATCATTACAACATCCGATACATCTAATATGGAATAACCATTGTCTTCTAATTTATAGGGTGCTGGTCCGTTTGGTGAAGGATCGTTCACCACTACCCTTCTTGGCCCCATTATACCCATGTGCAACCACATAGAGGAAGAACCGGGTCCGCCGTTATACGAAAACGTAACCGGACGTTTACTCATATCCCCCTCACCATCTTTAGTGTAAGCAGTATAACCAAAACTGGCAATGGTTTCATCTTTATCGTTCTTTAATATTAACGTACCCACTGTGGCGGTGTAGTTAATAACCCTGCCATCAATTTTGATAGTGTGTTTGGTAACAAATTTTTCTGGTTTGGTGCCTGCGGTGCTGTCTGTTTGAGCAAAAGATGTTACTGCAGTTAGTAACATGATTGCCGGTAAAAAAGCAATGGAGAATAATTTTTTCATGTCAATGTATTTTTGAATTTGCGATAGTGAAGTTACTGGAATTAATAGGAGTATAATACCACCTGTTTAGTTACACTTACCGCTTGTGTAATTAGCTGTATCAAACAGGTTAATTGAAGATGAAAATAATTTGAAATTTATCTGAATGACCGTCTGTATAAAACAGTTTAAACGGGTAAGACAATTATATTATATAGATATACCATTGCCTGTTAAATTATGTTTGTTGAGAAAAGCGATCAGTGCTACGGTGTTGGGCTGCTGCAATTTTTTCAAAATATGGTAACGGTGTACTTCAACGGTACGTGGCGATAAATTCATTTCTTCTGCAATTTGCCGGGATCTTATCCCTTTTAACAAATAGCCGATGATTTTTTTCTCAGCGGGGGTTAATTTTTCCCACAGGTAAGCAGGATCATTGGATGATTTTACTGCGGGCCGGGCAATTTCATCAATAAGCTTTTCATTCAATTCATCGCATACATATTTTTGCCCCTTGCGAATATGATCCAGTGCTTTAAATACCTCCTCAGCCGAACTGTTTTTGGTAACATATCCTTTAGCTCCATTACGCAAAGCTGTTATTACGGCGTGAATGTCTTTGATGGCAGACACCACCAATACCTGAACAGGCGGGTGAACTTCCAGGAGTTTTTGTATGGTTTCCAGACCCATAGCGCCGGGCATTCCAATTTCAAGGAGTATGATATCGGGTTTTAACTGGGCTGTTTTAGTAATCGTTTCATCAGTAGTGGAGCTTTCGCCGATTATAAAAAAGGTTTCCTGCTTTTGGAAAAAAATATGCCAGGCTTCTCTTACCAATAGTTGGTTATCGGATATTAATACACTTAGCTTTTCCATTTAAAGTTTAAATTGTGGGTTATTAAAAAGGTTATCACAGCATATAATCCAGTCAGGATCCTTTACGAACCTGATTGATTTTAAACTGAAACACTAATTTTTAATCAGCCTTAATTACGTAATAAAAACTACAGCAGGTGTATAATAGCAGATGCCTTTATATGAATATCTCTGCATTTAATCAGGGTAAGCGGTTATTAATTCTTAAATAAAGTTAATAAGTATTTTCATATTATTGATTAAACTGACAAAATAAAATTTAATATTTATGCAAAAAAATAACTAATCATCAATCACTATTGGCAGTTTGTGGCTGATATACCGTTGAAAGACTTTATGCCTGGAGGTGCCAGGCAACAAATCATTAACAACCCTACCTTTAAAATCCACCTGATTTTAGCTGCTTCAAGATGGTAATAAAGCAATCTTAAATAACAACCGGGATAAAATCATTTTACCAGTCAATATTGGAAATAAAAGGGGATATACACCCTGTAATTTTCGTTTATTTGGATAGGAACAGACATTATTCCTGTTTAGAAGCAATTAATACAGGGATAAAGTATTAGATGTCCACCGTGAAGCCCGATATTTCAACAGTATAGATTGCGGTTATATGCAGCGCTGGAACTGTATAATTATTCATCAGTGTTTTCATAAACTCTTTTTCACTTTCCCCTGCCGTTATATTTTTTTCAGCAGATAGCAGTAAAGGTGCAAAAAAAGATTTCGCAAAGGGCCTGTCTGTATTGTACCTTACAGGAAGCGATCCTGTATTTTGAAAAAGTTTACCTCCTGTGAACACTTTTTTATCACTATTTAAAATTTAAAGGAGGCTATTATGATTGTAAGATTAACTTACCTGAATTTTTTGCCGGGTAAAAATGAAGAGGCAAAAAAAATTTACAATGATGAAATTGTACACATTGTAAAACAACAAAAAGGTAACCTCGATTGCCGGATGCTGGAGCCATTGGATCCAAAAGATGAATACATCTCCATGACGGTATGGGACAACCAGGAAGATGCCGACCTGTATAATAACAGCGGCACTTACAAGCATTTGGTAGATAGGGTAAAAGCGTATTACGCCAAACCACCTGTGCTAAAAGTTTATACAGGTGAACATGTAATGGAACATGCCTGAATTATTGAATTAAAGGCCGGTTAACGCCGGCCTTTAATAATTGCAATTTTATTTTATAGATTGAAGCACCTCGTTCAAAAACTGGTTCTCATTAATAGTACTCACACCCAACCGCAACACCACTAATTTTTTAGTAGGAATGATATAAACATCCTGTCCGCCATAGCCATCCATATAAAACATATCTTTTGGCACATCAGGGAAAGCTTCTTTGGTAATATCTTTTTCGCTCTGCCCGTTCAACCAAAACTGGTAGCCATAATTTTTAAAAGGGTTACTGGCTGGTGGTACTATTGATTCTTTCACCCAATTCTCCGGCAGAATTTGCTCCCCATTCCATTTACCATTATTATAATACAGCAACCCAAAACGAACAAAATCCCTTGCCGTGGCATAACTGTAAGATGAACCAATATAAGTACCCGAAGCATCTGGTTCTAATAAAAAACTGTAAGCATTGATTTTATGAAATAAAGCCGTGTACGGAAAAGCTGCATACTCCTTCTCTCCCACCGTATGCCGGATGATGCGACTGAGAATATTACTGTTGCCGCTGGAATAACTGAAATGTGTGCCGGGAGCATATTTTAATGGCTGGCTTGCAGTATAAGCAGCCATATCTCCTTTACTAAATAACATGGTGGTTACTTCACTTGGCCGGGTATATATCTCTGCAAAATCAAGTCCGCTGGTTTGTTGTAATAAATTCAGCAGACTGATTTTTTCTTTTTCATTTCCCTTCCATTCCGGCACTGGTGCCGGTGCATTTATATTGAGTTTCCCTTCTTTTACCAATATACCAATCATGGCGGCCGTTAAACTCTTGCTCATTGACCAGCCCAGTTGCACCGTATTTTTATCAAAGCCCGGCGCATACCGTTCAGCAATAATATTACCATCATAACAAACAATAACAGAACGGGTATAAACCGGTTTGCCATTCTTTGTTTCTTCAAACACATGATCAATGGCTTTTTCCAACCGGGTGCGGTTTATATTGCCGGGAATAGTATCTGCTATTTTATCTCCGTATGGCCAGGGAATAGTATCTGTGTTGAGGGTTGGTTTGGGTGGGAGGTTAAATTGTTGTGCTCTTACCTGTTCTTCTGTAAAATCATTGATCAATGTAGCACCTAACCCGGTGCGGTAAATAGCTTTGCGTTTGGCAAATCCCCATACAGAAGCAGTAACTGATGAATCTTTTTCATTGAAAGTATAGCTGCCTAATGATTTTGGAAAATCGGCGAGGTCTTCTTTAATCACATCATTAGGATTACGGTGCTGCAGGTAAATAGCTGAAGCCATATTTTTGGCACCATAACCACTCACAGCCGGAAATACCTTCCACGCAATGATGACTATTGCAACTAATACCAGCAATAAAATGGCTAAACCGATACGCTTAAGATTTTTATGAACTGCCATGCGATGGATTTAGTTTAAAGATCGATAAAATTTGAATAACTATATTCGCCTTGTCAATGGAAATCAAAGACTATTATAAAATACTCGGCATAGCCCCCACTGCTTCGGTTAATGAAATAAAAAAAGCTTACCGCAAAATGGCGATGAAGCACCATCCGGATACCAATCCCGGTGATGTGTCCACTGAATCTATATTTATGGAAATAAAAGAAGCCTATGATATATTGATTGACCCGGGGCAAAGAGAAGAATACAATTACAAACGCTGGTATAACCGCACTATTGGAAAAGACTTTGTAAAGCAGGCACATACTGCCCATGATGTGCTGAATGAATGCAAGAAGCTCACCAATTATTTATCGGCAGTAACGCATTTTCAAATTGAATACGATGCCTTAAGCCATCATATTAAAAACATTTTATCGGATAACAATATGAACATCCTGCAGCAGTCAGGAGAAAATTTATTAATTAACCAGGTAATAAAACTGCTGCTGCATGCCAGTGACCCGCTGCCTTATAAATACCAACCGGTAATTATTGAACGTTTACAGGAATTGGCCGCTGATGATAAAGACATGAAAGAAAGAATTGAACTGCATATCAAACATCAGCAGCAAAGGGCTTTATTTGAAAAATATAAGATAGCAGGTGTTATTCTTATAACCATAATTATTTGTTTGATCATTTATTTGTCATCCAAATAAATCCCGGCAATTTCAATAACTTTAGTAACCACTCTAAATCACCGGCATGAATACCATCTTCGACTTCCTGCAATCCCGTCGTCAATTTATCGGCACACTGGCTTCGCTTTCATTAATGTCGCTGGATAAAATTGAACCCGATATTATTCTGTACAACGGAAATATCTACACCATAAATCCAAACGAACCAAGGGCACAGGCAGTAGCCATTGCCGGAGGAAGATTTGTTGCTATAGGCCAAAACGAGGAAATTCTTCGCCTGGCAACTAAAAGAACAAAGAAGATAGATATTGGATATAAAACAGTGTTACCTGGTTTTATCGATGCCCATACCCATCCTGCCTATTCAGGTATTAAGCACTTAAAAATGGTGGATTGCGATTTAAGATCAATAAAAGACATCAAAGCTGCTATTAAACTGAAAGCATCGCAAACTCCAAAAGGAAACTGGGTGGAGGGTTTTAAATATGATGATACAAAAACTGTTGAAGGTGTAAAAATAAGTCTGGCTGACCTGGATGAAGCGGCGCCTGATCATCCTGTACAAATTACTCACCGTGGTGGTCACACTTCTTATCTTAACTCATTAGCTTTTAAAATGGCGAATGTGGATGAGCATACGCCTAACCCAACAGGAGGAGAATTTGAAAAAGATGCTTCCGGAAAATTAACCGGCTGTGTTAAGGAATCTGCCAACGAAGTTTTCGAAAAAATCATTCCTAAACTTGACACAAGAGAGGAAATGAAAGACGGTGTTAAACTCATTTCAAAGATGATGGCGAAAACGGGAATCACTTCTGCCACTGATGCATACGGGTCGCCGGATTATTTACAGGCCTACCAGGATGCGTATGAAAATGGAGAACTGTACATGCGTATTTATTGCATGATTGGTTATATGTACATAGATAAAATGATTGCTGCCGGTGTAAGAACCGGAATGGGAAATGAATGGGTGCGTATTGGTGGAATGAAGATGACCTGTGATGGCTCCATTTCTGAACGTACTGCCAGGTTATCACAACCATATATTGGCAGGCCCAATGATTATGGTATACTGGTAATGGATGAGGAACGAATGTATCCTTATGCTAAAAAAGCCTATGATGCCGGCTGGCAAATTGGTGTTCATGCTAATGGCGATGTAGGAATTGATACTACTTTAAAATTGTATGAACGATTATATAAAGAAAAACCCAAACAAAATCCACGGTTCAGAATTGAACATTGTACCATGATTAATGATAATATTATTCAGCGTATGAAAACATTAGGGGTCATCCCTACTCCTTTCTCCACCTATGTTTATTATCATGGTGAAAAAATGAAATTATATGGAGAGGAAAGACTGAAACATATGTTTGCCCTGCGCAGTTTTTTAGATGCCGGTATTAGTCCTACACAGGCTTCTGATTATCCGCCCGGTCCTTTTGAACCAATGATGGCATTGCAATCAAGTGTTACCCGAACAGATATAAAAGGTAATGTGTGGGGCGCCAATCAAAAAGTAAGTGTTGAAGAAGCAGTAAAAATCGGAACTATCAATGGCGCATATGCGTCCTTTGAAGAAAAGATAAAAGGTTCAATCGAAAGTGGTAAACTGGCTGACCTGGTTGTATTGGGTCGTGATCCTCTTAAAGAAAATCCATCTACATTAATTACCATTCCAATCGAAAGAACAATGGCAGGTGGTAAGTGGACATATGAAAGTTAGTTTAAGTAATTTATAAAATGACTATAACACCTTTTCCAAAAATCAGGAACCTTGTTCAGTTATATGATCTGCTGCCGGATGAAGAACGGATTACAGTAGATGTACTCCGCCAAATTATTAAAGAAAATTTACCGGATTATTGCAAAGAAAAAATTGCTTACCATGTTCCCTTCTTTTATGGCAACCGGAGTATCTGTATTGTGTGGCCTGCTACGGTACCCAGGGGTGGTATAAAAAGCGGTGTGCTATTAGGTTTCTGGTATGGCAACCGGTTGAATGATGTTGATCAATATCTTACACATGGCACTAACAAACAAGTTTTTTATAAGATATATCAAACTGCCGAAGATATAAACGAAGCAGCCATTGTTAAACTGTTGAAAGAAGCTGCTGCGTTGGATGCAACATTTCCGAAGAGAAAATAAAAAGCTTCCGGTTAAAACGGAAGCTTATGACTACTGGTAGTAATTATTTTAATAACCCCATTCCTTCATTATCTTGTAATCTTCCTTCGCACAATCCAATGGTGCTTTACCCTGGTAAGCTTCCTGCTCAATAATAAAATGAGTGGTGCCGCCCGATGTAGCTCCTATATCTATTACCTTTTTCACTTCTGCAATTCCTTTACCGAGGATAGTACTTTCATATTTTTCATTATGATCGGCAGAGGCAATTTCATCTTTTACATGCATCAGTTCAAAGCGGCCCGGAAATTTATTCACGATTTCTAAAGCAGTTACTCCACCGTTAAATAAGTTTCCGGTATCTAATTGCTGAGCTACCAGATTTGGATCAGTATTGTTTAAAATGATATCGTAAAGTGCTTTATCATTTAGTTTAACGCTGAATTCAAAGTCGTGATTATGATAACCAAACTTCATCCCTGATTTTTTGCACAATTCCCCTGACTTATTAAACACTTCCATATAACGAAGCGCATCATCATACGTCTTACGTAAACTTTCATCCAGCCATGGACTGATGACATATTGCTGCCCAACTATGGCCGCATCCTCAACAGTGTACTTCCATGAATCAGAGAAATCCTTTTTAGCCGCATCCCAATGATCCGGACGCATAACGGTGTGACCGCTTGGCATCTTTATTCCCAAATCATTTAAAACTTTTTTAAACTCTTTGGCAGTGTACCCATAAAATTTCCGGTCAACATAATTGGCATGCTCCACGTATTTATAGCCCATGGCAGCAATTTGTTTTAAAGTTCCCAACGGATCTTTTTTCATATCATCCCTTACAGAGTACAACTGAATCCCGGTAAGTCTTTTGTCCTTCATACCTTTTAAGGAAGGATTGATCATTAGTGAGGCAGTGAGCAACGAACTGTTGCGGATAAATTGTCGGCGTGACTGTGGCATGCTTGATCGTTTTAAATTAGTGAAGGCCTAATTTACGACGTATCCTAAAATAAAAAAAAAGTTACTTATGCAGCCAGTTCTTTATTGTATTTATTCCTGTATTCCAGCGGCGATAAACCGGTAATCTTTTTAAATAATTCACGAAATGCTTTGGTATCATTATAACCTACTTCGTACATTACTTCGTTCACTGTTTTTCTGCCAATTTCCAGTTGTTTTTTAGCCGCTTCTATTTTTACCCGTTGAATATATTCGGCAATGGAGTTATTGGTTGCTTTCTTAAATCTTCGTTCAAATGTTCTTCGGCCAATGGAAAATTGATTGGCTAAATCATCTACAGTAATTTTATCGGTAAAATTATGTTCAATATATTCCTGTACTTTCTTTATTTCCTCATCCGCATGAATTTTTTGTCCTTTGAACATGGAAAAAGGGGATTGACTTTTCCGGTCAATATCTAATACAAAAAATTTAGAAGCCAGTATTGCCATTTCACGGTTAGTATATTTTTCAATCAAATGCAACAATAAGTTCCAGTATGAGTTAGCTCCACCGCTGGTGTATACCCCATTTTGTTCAGTAATAATTTTACCATCGGACAAATTTACTTCCGGGAACATTGTTCTGAATTCATTAGCAAAAAGCCAGTGAGTGCTGCATGTTTTGCCGTCCAGCAAACCAGTTGAGGCAAGGATAAATGCGCCAAGGCAAAGACTGGCCACTTCTGCCCCATCTTTATATTGTGTTACAATCCACGGTAAAAAATCCTGGTTAAGTTTAATGGCATGTTCAATATTGCCACTAATGGCCGGCACAATTATTAAATCAGGTTTCCTGGCTGTTTTTAAAGTAGCATCTGTATGAACAGAAAAAATCCCATCGGCCACTTTCACTTCTTTTGTAAGACCAACCAATTGCACATTAAACAATGCAGGCTTATCCATGCTTTTTAAAAATTCGTTCACAGCAGTAAACAAATAACGTGGGTCTGCCACTGCTTCTATCACAGCAGTTTCAGGAACAAGTATGGCGATATTTTTCATGTTGAATTCTTAAATATCAAAGGTAATGTCATTATCTGTCGCAAACAACCCTTTATTATGTCGTTTTCTCCCCTCAGTAGTACAAAAGAAAATTTTGCGCAACCGAATAGTTGTATTAAATGAAGTTATGAGACGAGATGTGTTCCAGGCAATAACTGACCTTGCCCGCAGAACCATTTTAGTATTAATTGCCACACAGACAGTGGTGGTAGATGCTTTAAAAATTAAGATCTGTTAATGGTGCTTATATTTTCTTTTCAATTAACCAAAGATGGCCAAACGGGTCTTTAAATTCTCCCTGCCGGTAACCGTAATCAAAATCCTCGGCTGCATGTATTAGTTCAGCACCGGCTTCGATGGCTCTTTTTATAACAGTATCCACATCATCTACAAATAATCCAATCATTACAGTAGTACCATTGACCATCTCCGGGTTCGGTTGGTTTTTCTTTACGTTGGCTTCGTGTAAATGAAATATTCTTCCTTCTAAAGAAAGCTCTGCCACATGATATGTACCATCATCATTCATGAATTTGCGGAGTTCAATAGCTCCCAGCCCTTTGATATAAAAGCTAATATCTGCAGTTCCGTTGGGGATGAATAATTGCGGAGCAAAGTATGGAGTGGTTGGTTCCCGGGCCATAAAATATTTGTTGTGTTATCTCTAAGATAAAACAAATTATTCTCAAAATATTTTTCATCCGGTTTGTCCAGTTAACTTTAGGTGGATTGTTATAATAGTGTAATCAAATTATACACTCAAAAAACAGTAAGATGGAACAGTATGCATTAATTATGCGCCACGAAGATGGCTTGAAAGTAGCTTCACCCGAACAAATTCAGGTATGGATGGAACAAACGATGAACTGGATTGGCAATATTGCGGCCCAAAATAAATTTGTAAGCGGTACCGGTTTGCTTTTTGCCGATGCAAAAATTGTGAAAACACAGGGCAATAAACCGGTTGTTATCAATGGTCCGTTTGGTGATATTAAAGAAACCATCGGCGGTCTGATTATAGTGAAAGCTGATTCATTTGAAGAAGCAGTGGAGTTTGCTAAAAGCAGCCCGGTATTACAAGGTGAAGGAAATAGTGTGGAAGTAAGAAGGATTTCAAGTAAAGATGGAGTGCATTAACGAATGGCCCTGTATTCTTACAGGGTTTTATTTAAATGGAACAACAAGAATTAATACCGCATTTATTCCGAACGGAGTTCAGTAAGATTGTTACTGTACTCTGTAAGCTGATTGGATTTGAGCATATAGATATAGCAGAAGATATTGCCAGCGATACTTTTCTTTCAGCCTTTGAAAATTGGACTTACAAAAGTATTCCCGGAAATCCAACTGCATGGTTGTATACTGTGGCAAAAAATAAAGCAAAAAATCATTTAGCCCGAAATCAATTATTTACAAAAAAGATAAGTGCTGAGTTGAAAGCAACCACTCCCATAGCAGAAGAATTTGAAATGGACATGAGTGAAGAGAATATTAAAGACGGTCAATTAAGAATGTTGTTTGCTATCTGCCATCCATCCATTCCGCAGGAAGCACAAATTGGTTTAGCACTCCGCATACTTTGTGGTTTTGGTATTGATGAAATTGCTGATGCATTTCTGGTAAATAAAGAAACTATAAACAAGCGATTATCAAGAGCAAAAGAAAAGCTGAGAGCAGAGAAAGTGGAGTTGGGTTATCCAACTGGTAAAGAAATGCTGAACAGACTACAAACAGTGTTAACAACATTATACCTGTTGTTTAATGAAGGTTATTATTCAGAAAGTAATGACGCAGTAGTAAGAGAAGAGTTGTGCAGTGAAGCTATGCGTTTAATGGGGTTACTGCTGCATAATAAAGAAACGGATTTACCAATGGTAAATGCTTTATATGCTTTAATGTGTTTTCATTCCTCACGGTTTGCTGCCCGTAAAGATTCAAATGGTGAAATTATCTTGTATGACGAACAAGATGAGTCATTATGGAATGAAGCGTTGATTACTGAAGGAGCTTTTCATATAAACAAAGCTGCACAGGGCAATCAACTTTCAAAATATCACCTGGAAGCAGGCATTGCTTACTGGCATACTATTAAAGCTGACAGTAAAGAAAAATGGGAAAATATTCTTCAGCTTTACAATCATCTTTTGCAGGTTGAATACTCTCCTGTTGCTGCTTTAAACAGAACTTATGCATTGGCAAAAGCAAGAGGCAATACAATAGCTATAACAGAGGCCGAGAAGCTGCAGTTAAAGACAAATCATTATTATTTCACTTTGCTGGGGGAATTGTATAAAGAAAAAGATTCAGCAAAAGCAAAGAAACAGTTTGAACAAGCTTTTTCATTAGCAAAAACAAAAGCTGACAAACAAGTAATTCAAAAGAAAATTGATTCGCTTTAATCTTATACACCAAACTGCCGCAAATGATGGTCGGCATGTTTATAGGAGAACCGGCCAACTTCATCCTGGTTCATCTTTCCAAAAAACCAGTGTACAATAGAATGATTGGAAAGATTTCCATATTCATTAATGAGAGCAATCCATTTTTCTCTTTGCGGTTCAAAATCTCCACTATCCGTTACAATAAAATCGGAACTTGTTTTAGCATTGCGGGGGAAGGGTTTCTTTTCATCCAAAAGATTTTTTAATCCCATTTTACCAAAAATGTATCCCAGGAATTTTCTTTTGTATAATTTCTTCCCCAGGTAAGACTCTTCAGCCAGTACACAATGTTTCAGCATTTGGTACAATGTCATTTTGCCCCACTGTGCAGTACTGTTTTCATTTAGCAAATTAATCCTGCTAACCAGTTCCTCTCTTGCTGATTGTTCAAATACTGATTTCATATTTTATTATTTAGACTATAAATAGCGTAACCATTTTTTCTCAGGATGCGCCAGTTTATATTTTCCATACCATTTGCATAATGGATACATCAGTAACACTATTCCAATCCATACTAAATAAACTGCCCATAATGATAAACCGCTACCCTGCTTAGGCCGGCCAAAATTAGAACCAAACA
Source organism: Sphingobacteriales bacterium (assembly GCA_003963365.1). Classification (GTDB taxonomy): domain Bacteria; phylum Bacteroidota; class Bacteroidia; order Chitinophagales; family Chitinophagaceae; genus AWTP1-9. The sequence goes on along the minus strand of RXJG01000001.1, from coordinate 561,295 downwards.
CCATGTCGCTGCTGCTGAAACCCTGCATAAAAACCATAATAAAAAGAACAGGATGAAGAATATACCAATGAACTAAAAAATAAAACAACGGCACTTTGCCATACACAGTAGTGAAAGCTGCAAAACGATTCTGCATTCCTTCTACCCACACCAGTATCAACAATAATAACCCGATAAAGCATAAACAATAATCAAGTGAAGGCGGGTACTTGGTTAAGTTGATAAATGAAAGAAAAGTATACAAACTACTTTTTTGTGCTGACCATGGCGCCCCATCTCCATAGATATTAATAAAGCGAAGAATTATAAATAAGATTAATGAGATCAATCCCAGTTTTATAAATAATTGTTTTCTCTTTGCCGATTCCATTAAAAAATATTTCCCCGCACCAAACCCTGCCAGCATCACACCCAGCCATGGAAGCGGTGGATATCCTATAATAAGCATTTTACCGTTGCCATATGGAAATGCAGCCAGGGCAAAGAATGGCATCAGCACTTTTTTTATGATGGATGTTTCCGCCAATGGTACCAGTGGTGACAAATTGTGTAGCGAGATAATGAGCAAACCGATTATGCCTAAAGCAGAAGCTGATAAATTCAACATTAATCCCAACACAATAAATCCGAAACCAATTGCTGCAATTACGTTTGATACGATAAAACTGAAATGAATATCGAACCATAACCCAAAGTTTACTACCGTAAACTCAAGGATAATAAGCCATAATCCACGGGTAATTAAAAATTTTCTGCTTTCAGCAATATTCTTCTTTGAGTTAAACGATAAAAATGCCGAAACGCCAGACAAGAACACGAATGTGGGTGCACATAAGTGAGTAATCCATCGTGTAAAAAATAAAATTGGAGTGGTAGTGTTAAGGTCTGTTGGTGATTGCGTTAGCGCATCCACATGCAGCAAATCCCGTGTATGGTCCAGTGCCATAATAATCATTACCAGCCCACGGGCTATATCAATACTGTTAATTCTTTTCATGTATAGTTGGTTTGTAAAAACGATAAGCACTGTAAACTACGGGAATACCAAACACAATTCCAAAAACTATCCAGTCAATAAATACTCTTGAAAGGATAAAGGGCTGTGTTGGTAATGGAGTAAAAAGAAAAATTATCAGCTTGATACTCAGGTTAACAAAAATTCCGTAAAGTATTCCCACCAGGTATTTGTCAAACGATAAAAACTTCAACCGTGGCAAAAGCATAAAAAATAAAATCGTGAAAGACATGGCTATGAAATAATGAAAAAATAAACCGAGGAATGCCACTGCCAAACCACCTGACATGGATTTTTCTAATCCAAGTGCACCTCCGGCTATATAATGAAACATTTTTTCGGCAAAAACTCCCTGCCGCATATAACCGGCAATGAAAGCATACAGTATATCGGTAGTTCCTGCAAAAAGTCCGGTTAATAAAACTGCTTTTGAAAATTTATGCATAGCGGGACTTTTATATAAGCAAGAAACAGCTAAAACGCTCCAAACGCTTCCACAAAGCCTGATCATTTTTGTTCAAAACCTGTTCAAATTATTTTTATTGATGGAATGGGCTGGTTGATGTCTTAATTTTAGCTTACAAATAATTCACCGATGACGGAACACGAATTGGTAAAAGAATGCATGGCTGCTATTTGTAAGAAAAATGGTTTTACCAGGCCATCAGAAATGACGTATCGTGACTTTGAGCACATCAGCCAGGAACTGGAAGAAAAAACAGGAACGCTTATCAGTGTATCAACCATCAAGCGGTTACTGAATGGTGATTTTAGCCGCATACCACAAACTGCTACATTAAATGCCATCAGCAATTATCTTGATTTTAAAAACTGGCAGGAATATAAAATAGCTTCTCACATTCCTGAAACCAAACCGGTATCGGTTCCTGTTGCTCAGGCAAAGAATAGTTTTATTCCTTCCATTACACCGGGTAAACTGATTTATAATAAATGGACCAGTTCTTTGCTGGCAGTAGCTGTGTTGCTAATGATATTTAGTTTTATTAAGGGTAAAACATCTTCGGTTGTTTCTTATAAATCAGCCAGTTTCTCTTTTAAAAAAACAACGGCAAACGATTTACCCAATACGGTTGTTTTTGAATACGATGTTACAGGGGTTGAAGCCGACAGCTTTTTTATACAGCAATCATGGGACAGTACCCGTCGTGTGCGGGTTGATAAAAGTAAGCATACACTAACGGATATTTATTACGAACCCGGTTATCATGTTGCCAAACTCATCGCCAACGATTCCATTATTAAAACAATTGATGTAAGTATCCCTACTGACAAATGGATTTACTATGCGAAAGAAAGAAATTTCACCAGTCACCCTCAATACATAAAAGTATCAGGTTTCAATAATGGATATTTAACTATTACAAAAGAAGATGCAGAGAAGAGTTTGATCAATCTTGAAAAAGAGAATTTGTATGTGATGACTTATTTCCCTTCCAGCTTCAATGTCAGCAGCGATAATTATTTATTTAAAAGCAGGGTGAGAGTAGTAAATAACCGTAATATTTCCTGCGCTTCATTAATGTGTGAAGTATTTACCCAGCGAAACTTTAATTATTTCATGACCTTTCCTTCCGGTTGTGCCAGTGTAATTAATGGTCAGTATGGTGAGGTTAAGTTAAATGGTCAAACCAATAATCTTTCTGCCATGGCCATTAACCCAAATGAATGGAATGATATTGAAGTGGTCGTTATTAATAAAACAGTTCATATAAAATTTAACGGCAAAGAAGTTTTTTCCTGCGGTTATCATCAATCATCCGGTTTAATTACCGGGCTGGGCTTTATATCAAATGGTTTTTTACAGGTGGATTATACAGAGCTTTCAGGTGGGAATGGTAAAATAGTTTATAAAAATGATTTTGAAAAGTAATGGAATCTTGTCGTAAATGCCCCCTTACATTGTCATAATACCACAGCAGTAAGGTACGTTTGAGTAAATAGCTTTGTATTATCAAATCAAGCAAAAAAAGATGACACAGATTAATCCATATTTAAACTTTAACGGTAACACAAGGGAAGCCATGAATTTTTACCAGCAATGCCTGGGTGGAGAGCTGGTAATGCAGAAAATTGCTGAGTCGCCCATGGGAGCTCAAATGCCCAGCGAAATGGGGCCTAAAATTTTGCACAGTTCTTTATCAAATAACAGAATCGTACTAATGGCTTCAGACTGTTTGGGGAATAATATTGTAATAGGAAATAATGTTTGGCTATGTATTAACTGCAGCAGTAATGAAGAAATAAACACTTATTTCAATGGGCTGGCAGCCAATGGTAAAATAATTGAACCATTACACCAGTCTTTTTGGGGAGCAACTTTTGGTGTATTAACTGATAAATTTGGTATTAACTGGATGTTTAATTATTCAAAAAGTAACAACTAACTAATCTTTGATACTAAAAAATAAGAAGATGAAAAGTATTAACTCAATCAGTAAAACAGGGTTGCTGGCTATATTGCTGCTAACACTATTCTCCGCAGCAGCTTTTTCGCAACAAACCAAGTTAATACCTAATGCTTCCGGCTATGCGCCTGTTAACGGCATCAAAGTATATTACGAAATATATGGAGAAGGAAAACCCATCATTCTGTTACACGGGGCATTTTATACGATTAACATGAACTGGGGAGAATTGATACCCGAGCTATCCAAAACAAGAAAAATAATTGCCATAGAAATGCAGGGACATGGACACACACCTTATTCCGACAGAAAATTAGATATTAAAACGCTGGCACAAGATGTAGAAAAAGTGATGAACTATCTTAAAATAGACAGTGCAGATGTAGCAGGATATAGTATGGGTGGTTCTGTTGCTTACCAGTTTGCTGTGCAAAGCCCAAAGCGGTTACGGAAATTAATCATTATTTCTTCTACTTATAAAACGAGTGGATGGTTACCTGTTGTTAATGGTGCATTTAAAGATTTTAAGCCTCATTTTTTTGATAACACACCGATAAAAGATGCATACGATGCTGTGGCACCTGATAAAACTAATTGGAAAAAATTTATAGTACAAATGATTGCTTTTGCCGGGGTAAAATTTAATGTGGGCGATTCAAATATTGCAAAAATCACCTCACCCGTACTAATTATTTCCGGCGATAATGACGGACTCGATAAAATTGAGCTGATGAAGACGTATAAATTGCTGGGAGGCGGTTTATCTGATTTATCACCAATGCCAAAATCGCATTTGGCCATTGTTCCTTCGCAATCGCATGTAAGCCTGATGATGCAGACGAATACCATCTTAGGTTATATCAACAATTTTCTTGAATAAATAAAATTGAATCTTAATTTTAAAAGGGGAAAAATGAAAAAACAAATCTTTATAAATTTACCTGTTGCTGATCTTACAAAAGCAAAAACATTTTATGAGGCTATCGGCTTTGTAAACAACCCTCAATTCACAGATAACACAGCTGCCTGCATGGTGTTGAGCGAAGAAATTTTTGTGATGCTGCTTACACACGATAAATTTTCCGGCTTCACTCAAAAACAAATTGCCGATACCAATAAAACGGTGGCTGTTATTAATTCACTCTCCTGTATAAACAATGATGAAGTAAATAAAGTTGCTGATAAAGCATTGGCAGCAGGTGGTAAACAAACCCATGAGCCTATGGATTATGGTTTTATGTATCAACGCAGCTTTGCCGATTTGGATGGGCATCACTGGGAAGTGTTTTATATGGATTTATCAAAATTTCCCAATCAGTAAGGCGGACCAATAAAAATCAGTTAGCAACTAAAAATAAATTTTATGTCAAACACAGTAACACTGCACCGGGTTTTAAAAGCTTCTCCTGAAAAAGTTTTCCGTGCATTTTCCGATGCCAATGCAATGGCATCCTGGCTGCCGCCTTATGGTTTTCTATGCCAGGTGCATCAGTTAGAATTTAAAGAAGGAGGCGATTACAAGATGTCGTTTACCAATTTCACCACAGGAAGCAGCCATTCCTTTGGAGGAAAATATGTTGAGATTAAGCCGGGTGAATTTTTAAAATACACCGATAAGTTTGATGATCCCAATTTACCGGGAGAAATGATTACCAGTGTGTGGGTGAAAAAAGTTATTGGTGGTACGGATTTAAAAGTTGTACAGGAAGGCATTCCGGATATGATACCCGCAGAAATGTGTTACTTAGGCTGGCAGGAATCATTGGATAAACTGAAGAAATTAGTGGAGCCTGAAATACCCGATATGCCATAACCCGAAATGGAGGATATATCTTCAGCATAGAATCTGTTACAAACAATTAAAAATAAAATCATCATGTCAAAGATTTCAATTTATCTCAACTTCATGGGCAACACAGAGGAAGCATTTAACTTTTATAAATCAGTTTTTAAAACAGAATTTGTTGGCGGCATAATGAAATTGAAAGATGCACCCCCGCAACCAGGCATGCCTCCTTTATCTGCCAGAGATCAAAATGCGGTAATGCATGTGTGCCTGCCTATATTGGGTGGCACAAATCTTATGGGAACAGATATGCTGGAAAGTATGGGACATACATTAAATGCCGGCAATAATTTTTCAATCAATCTTGAAACGGATACCAGGGAAGAAGCAGACAGCTTGTTTAAAGCTTTATCCGAAGGTGGGAGTAATGCGGTTGCTCCTCACGATGAGTTTTGGGGTTATTGGGGAGTGTGCAAAGACAAATATGGCATACAGTGGATGTTTAATTGTGCAGCGAAATAAAAGTTGGCACCCCTCACAGGTTTTTAACCTCTGCAAAGTTTATTTGCAATGTGTGATAAGGTTTTTGGAAGCAATTTTCCCGTACCTTTTAATAAGAATAAAAAATTTTAACCAGGTAAAATAAAAATTATGGCAAGTATCAATCCTCACATCAACTTTAACGGTAATGCTGAAGAAGCATTTAATTTTTACAAATCAGCATTTGGCGGGGAGTTTGCTGCAGTTATACGCTTTAAAGATATTGCAAACGAGGATTTCCAGGTGGCGGAAAAAGAAGAAAATAAAATTATGCATATTGCTTTGCCCATTGGTAAAAGCAGTATGCTGATGGCAAATGATGTTCCGGAAAGTTTGGGACGAACCAATGAAAATGAAAACAGAAGTAAAATTGTAATCACTGCCGAAAGCAAAGAAGAAGCGGATAAATTATTTAACGGGCTTTCAGCCGGCGGGCAAATAGAGATGCCGATTGGTGATAGTCCCTGGGGTTCATATTTTGGAATGTTTCGGGATAAATATGGAATTGAATGGATGGTTGACTTTAGCTTAAAATAAAAAGACAAAAAATAATTTTACCCGCAATAATAAATCATCAACAATGAATAACAGTATTTATCCATGCCTGTGGTTTGATACACAGGCAAAAGAAGCCGCCGCATTTTATTGCAGTGTTTTTAAAGACGCAACAATTTGTTCGGAGAACCCCTTTGTTTCCATTTTTAGTATTTCCGGAAAGAAAATTATGGGACTTAATGGTGGCCCACTGTACAGCATTAATCCATCTGTTTCTTTATTTGTATTATGCGAAACGGTAGCGGAAACTAATGCCGTGTGGGATAAACTGATCAACGGCGGACAGGCATTAATGCCCATCAATAAATATCCCTGGAGTGAACGTTATGGTTGGGTAAAAGATAAATACGGAATGACATGGCAAATTTCAGTGGTTTATCAACAGGGTGATAAGCAAACCCTCTCCCCTTCCATGTTGTTTACCGGAAAAAACTTTGGCCGTGCAGAAGAAGCGATTCATTTTTATACATCCATTTTTAATAACTCATCAGTAAATCCATTGATTCATTATCCGGCCGGCGATGCAAATGCCGGCAAAGTAATGTTTGCTGAATGCAAACTCAACGGGTATAATGTAATTATAATGGATGGCCCGGGTGAACATGCTTATACTTTTAATGAAGGAGTTTCATTGGTGGTTGATTGTGATACACAGGAAGAAATTGATTATTACTGGAATAAACTTACAGAAGGCGGTGAAGAAAGTATGTGCGGCTGGCTGAAAGATAAATTTGGCGTAAGCTGGCAAATTGTTCCGGCTAATTTAGGGAAGTGGATGAACGACCCGGACAAAGGAACTAAAGTGATGCAGGCATTTATGAAAATGAAAAAGTTTGATATAGCCCGGTTAGAAGCTGTTGCACAATAAATTTTTAAGCATTAAAACCAACTATCAACATGACAACTAAAACAACAAAAACTCTTTACTGGATTTTCACCATTTTATTTGCTGCCTTAATGATTTTTTCTGCAGTTGGTGGTATCGGCCCATCAGAAAATGCTGTAAAAATGATACATGATGGGATGGGTTTTCCCAACTACTTTATCCAGTTTATCAGCATTGCCAAAATTGTGGGTTCAATTGCCATTTTAATTCCGGGATTAAAAACAATAAAAGAGTGGGCCTATGCCGGTTTATTCTTTGATTTAGTTGGCGCCGTCTATTCGATGCTAAGAGCATTTCCATCACTTGACCCGGGAATACTTGGAATGCTCATTTGGTTTGCTGCAGGCATGCTGTCTTATTATTTCTGGACCAAACTGAATAAGTCATAATTATGGGTAAGCTGATTATATCCGAGCATATTACAATAGATGGTTTTGTTGCCGGGCCAAATGGTGAAATGGATTGGATTAGCCTGGATAACACCCTGTTTGAGTTTGTAGGTAAACTTACCAATAATGCTGATACAGCTTTATATGGAAGAAAAACTTTTGAAATGATGGATGCTTACTGGCCGGTGGCAGGCAATAAGTCAAATGCTTCCAAACATGACAAAGAACATTCCGAATGGTATTTGAAAGTAAACAAGTATGTTCTTTCCAAATCTATGCAGGGCAGTGACAGGGATAAGACTCATTTTATTACAGGTGATTTGACAACAGTAAAAAAAATCAAAGAAAAATCAGCTAATAGTGTGCTGGTTTTCGGAAGTCCGTCCGCAGTGCATTATTTGTTCAGTCAGGACCTGGTGGATGAAATGTATTTATTTGTAAACCCCGTATTAATGGGTAACGGAATTTCTTTATTTAAAGGAATAGATCAAAAAACAAAATATACACTGGCTTCTACAATAACATTTGATTCGTGCCGGGTGGTTTGTTTACATTATACTAAATAACTGTATAGAAATTAAAATATGCTGTGATGGAAATAAGTTACCGGTTTAATGAAGTACCTCCTATAGAAAAAGTAATTGAACTGTATAAAAACTGTGGACTGCCGCGACCAGTGAATGACAAAGAACGAATGAAGAAAATGTACGACAGCTCTAATTTTATCATTACGGCATGGGATGGTGAAAAATTAGTAGGCGTATGCCGGTGTATCACAGACTGGACATGGTGTACTTACCTGGCAGATTTAGCAGTACATACCGATTACCAGAAACATAAAATTGGTAAAAGGTTGATTGACTTAACAAGAGAAAGACTGGAAGAACAAACAATGATACTGCTGTTGTCTGTCCCATCTGCTTTTGAGTATTATCCTAAAGTTGGATTTGATAAAGAAAACAGGGCATTCAGTATTCCAAGAAAAAAAGGAGTTTTAAATTATAACTGGTTATGAAAAAAGCAAGCAAACCACCGGTAACAGTTGATGAATATATTGAGGCAGCTCCAAAGGCCGCACAACCGTATTTAAAACAAATGAGAAAGCTTATAAAAACTACTGCCCCCAAAGCGGATGAATCGGTGAGTTATGGTATGGCGGCTTATAAATACATTGGGAAACCGCTGGTTTATTTTGCCGGCTATGAACAGCATATTGGTTTTTATGCAACACCAACAGGACATGAAGCTTTCAAAAAAGATTTATCTGTTTACAAAACAGGTAAAGGTTCAGTTCAGTTTCCATTAGATGAAAAACTACCCTTAAAACTGATTGAGCGGATAGTAAAATTTCGTTTAAAAGAAAATGAAGCAAAAGCTGCAGAAAAAAAGAAATAGGTCATGCTGGAAATTTTTAAAACCAATGTAATTGATAAAGAACAGGCATTTTCCATCATTTGCCTGCTGAATGAGCATCTTCCTCATTGCAGCGTAAATTTCGACTTGCACGACTGTGATAAAATACTAAGGGTTACCGGCGAAAATATTCCGGTTGATACCATTATTGAATTAGTTACCGGTAATGGTATTAGCTGCATCCAGTTAAACTAATCCCTTTTATGTTATAAAAAACCCTGTATGTTAAACAGGGTTTTATTTTTTTTTCATTTTTATTTTTTGCACAAGTTCAGCCAGGCATTACGAATTTTGAGTTGCCCGGGGGTTGCATCCGGATCAAACTCCAGCACATGTTCTTCTGTCTTTTTCACCTTCATTGCCGGTGCCGAAATAGTGATTGTTTCAATGGAGCCGCTTGTATTTTTTCGTTTTACCACTACTGTAATAGTATCTCCTTCTTTAAGGGTTGAAAGAAACGTTGAGGCCTGTTGTGCAAAATCTTCGGCATGAACAGGCTCCCCATTTAAACTTACCAGTTCATCACCTTTTTGGTATCCCATTTTTCTTCCAAAATCATTTATCCTGCGAATATTATCTACAACCACATTACCGGCCTCATTAACACCGGCCGTAAATCCACCCAATGAAAATGATTCTGTTTCCCGTTTAGGTATATATTTTACTCCTGCATATCCAAAAAACTCTTCATACGGTATAGCAAGGTTGCCCTCCACATATTTGCTAAAGAAAGTTCTCACTTCAGGATAAGTTAATGAGGCTATTTTATCGAACAATTCATCATCATTAAAATAATTTTTTGGGCCATAAAGTAAGGACAGGTCATGCTTGAGATTATGAACGCCATAGTTACCATCAGAAAGCTTATTCAGCAGCAAATCAAGACAGGCATTGATTAAAGCGCCTTTTTGGTATACATTATAATATTGCTGGTTATATTTATCTGCACTGCCTAAACTCAATTGCGTAAAGGGTAGGGTATCGTTTAGGAATTTCCGTGAGAAGAATATCTTCTGGGACAAGCGTTTTAAATATTCCTCCGGTGTAATCATTCCCTGTGTAACCTGTGTATGATGTGCATCGTACTCGGTTGAACCTTCATACAACCATAAATGTTTTGACAAAACAGCTTTATTAAAATTAAATTCTCTTACTTCTTTGGAGCAAATATTTAATGGGGTGATGATGTGAAAGAATTCATGCGATGAAAAATCAATAATTTGGGCCATCGCATCTTTCTCCGGTCTTTCCCGCATACTATAAAAACTGGAGTAGGAATGTTCCCATGCTCCCTGTCCCTGTACCATGGGCTGCTCACTGTTAAAATAATAGATAAATGCATACCGGTTAACAGGCAATTTACCACCCAGGTAATTTTTAGCTGCAAACAATAACGTTTTCAGGTTTTCGGCCACCCCTTTTGAAGTAACCAGGTGTTTAGGAGAGTAAACAGAAACCAGCACATCAGTTACACCTACTTTGATAGTGATTGTGTCCGGCACACAAAACATAATTGGTGAATCGTACAACCGGTCAGCATTTTCGCAGCGAAATACATCCTTATCTTTTCCGGTACTAATGGGAACAAGGGCGGTAGATGCATAAAAATCAGCTGGCCTGGTAAAGTTTAATTCAAATGGCAGTTTCTTCATCCCATCCAGGTAACCAAAAATGCCGCAGTTGTTGATTGAAAAATTTTTACCTTCCTCAAAATTGGTTCCCGCCATCTCGTACACATTGTGTTTGAATTTTGCATCCCATGTATCTTCTACCGTATAAGTGATCCTGTAAAGTTTACTGGCATTTTTTATTTTCCATGCATTAGAGTCTGTTTGTATCGCAACGGGTAAAGATTTACCTGCTTTATCAAAAGCTTTTACATTTTTTACAAATTTTCCAAAGTCACTTATATTATAGGTACCGGGAACAATTTTAGGCATGTAAAATATTATTTCCGATTTGGAAACTTTCGGGCTAATCAATTCAACCTGTAATTCATCATTGGTAAGTTTGGTAAGATCAACAGAATATTTATAAATATCCTGGGCCATTAAAGTACCGGAAATACAGGTGATTAACAGAAGAAAGCAAAATTTTATTTTCATAATTAAGTTTTAAGCCCCACAAAAATCGTGGAAAACTGTATTTTAAAAGTACCGTTCATAATTAAAATGAAACAAAAAATACCCGGCAAATTAAATACTTTATACTAATAAATTTCAATAGAAACAGGATTAGTATTCCGTATTTTTTTTATTGCAAACTGCCGGAAGCCCATTGCAGCGAAGCCTGGGCAATAAAAAATTTTGCTTTTACCTCTAATAATTTTTGTTGTGATGACAGTAACTGGTTTTGCCGGCTGTTAAGTATAAACAGGGATGTTTCGCCTAAGGCAAATCGTAATTCTTCCGCTTTATAGAGCTCATTATAATTATTGAATACACTTTGCAGCAGTTCAGCCTGCTGCTGCAGATTAAAAATCTCTATATAATGATAACGAACTTTATTTTCAATCTCCAGTTGTTGTTGTTGTCTTTCGTAAGAGGTACTTTTTAATTTTAATTTGGCAGCTTCCCATTCTCCCCTGCCCTGTCGCAAAAACAATGGCATAGAAACCCCCAGGCCAAACTTATAATTATTATCCAGCAAATTACCGGTAATATTTTTCCATGGCTCGTAGCCTTTTTGTAAAAAATTATATTTCACATCTACTTTAGGTAACAGGTTCTGGAACTTCAACCGCTTTTCCACTTCCAGGTTTTTGATCTTAAAATTCATTGCCTGCAACTTTGGATGTTTCCCCATCACCTGCTGCATCCACCAATCCAGTGCTTCTAATTTAAAGGCTGAAGTATTAATGCCCGTCCAGATGCTGTCGGGGATTACCTTTTCTGATATAAAGGCTGGTTCATTATTTTCTGTCCATAAAAAATTAGATAAAGCAAATGATGACTTCCGGAATTTCAGCAATGCTTCCGCCTGTTGTTGTTGTAAATTCTGCAGTTGCGCCGTTGCTTCAATTGTATCAATTTTAGCTCTGTCACCCTGTTCAAAACTTATGCGTAATAACCGCATTCTCTGCTGATTTAATACAACAGCATTAGTAAGTATCTGGTACAGTTGATAATCTTTGCTCCAGTTCCAGTATGTTTCGTAAGCATCCAGCAACAGGTCATTAATGACGATTCTTCTCTCCTGCTCACTTTGCTGTGTAAATAGTTTTGCCTGCTGTAAGGCTGCTCTTCGTTTATCAATCACTAAATTTTTTGCTAATGGAATCGTAACACCCATATAGCTGCTTCTCCCGGCTGTCAGTTCGGGATTGATTAAATCACCAAAGTTTCTTTCAAAACCACCACTTACTTCAATTCCATACCAGGTAGGCACCATTAACTGGCTGTTAGTATAGTTGTAATAGTTTTTCCCGTCAAATGTTTTTTTATCATTGACAGCTTGTATAACCGGGTCAAAATTTCCTCTTATGGCAGTTAACTGAGCTTTAGCAATATCTACCAGTAATGAGCCCTGCTTTGCTACCGGGTGATAAGCTTTTACCACAGCAATAAATTCATCTTCTTTTAAAATTTTCACACTATCTGACTGTGCCAGCAGTGTTACCGGCAACCATAACAATGGCAAAAGAACCAATACTCTTATTTTTAAGTAGATCATTTTTTCGACGCTTTACCGTTTCCTTCTTCTTTGATCTTATAATAATCTGGCGGAAAGCCATTGACGTTTCTCCATAACTCGTACCAGATAGTAACTTCTTTTAACAAAGCAAAACTCACAGCTCCGTTGCCCAGTTTCATATCTTTTGGCCATGGCCTGTCTTCTTTATCTTCTGCCACCAATACTCTGAATTTTCCATTTTCACTACGATTAGTTTCTATAGCTACCACTTTGCCTCCAAAGGTTCCATAGGATGCCCGGGGCCATCCGCTAAAAACAATAGCGGGATACCCATCAAACATAAATCTTACTTTTTGACCGATATTCAGCAATTGCAAATCCATTGGACGAACCCATATTTCAGCAGCATATTCCACCTGCCTCGGAACAATCTCAACAATGATATCGCCTTCTTTTACAATTTCATTAAGACCGGCTTTTTTTGCTTTAATCACCTGGCCATCCTGCGGAGCCAGCACAAAATATTGTCCACTGCGGATACGGTAATTGTTGTAATCCACCTCCAACTTGGCTATTTCTGCTTTGCCCGTTCCTATTTGGGATAATGCCTGGAATTTATCACCCTGTGCTTTGGAAATTTTCTCTGCATAATCCTGTATCGTTCCCGATTGATCTAACTGGGCAATGATGAGGTCCTGCTTACTGTTATTATAGTTGTTTTCAGCTTTTAACTGTTTGGCCTTTACATTTTGAAGCTGAACTTTTCTTCTTTCATATTCGGTTAATGGAATTACGCCTGCATCGTACATTTTAGTGGCGCCTTCTATTTGCCTCACTGCTACCTGCATCTCATTGCTGGCAGCCTGCAACTCAGCGCTGTCGCTTTCAATTTTTCTTTTTACCTGTTGTATCTTTTGTGCAATAGCATTCAGTTTAATATCCCTTTCATTTTCCAGGGCTGTAATTTGCTGCCCGGTGGAACCAACTTTGCTGCCGTAATATTCAACGGCTGCCTGTTTATTGTTTAATTGCTCCTGCGTACGTTGCAATAAGTTGGGATCGAGATAAGCATCTTTTATCTCAGCTAACTGAACAATGGTATCTCCTTTCTTTACAAAGTCACCTTCTTTTACCCACCATTTTACTACCCTTCCCGGAATGATATTATTTAATTCCTGCGGCCGCTGTTCTTGTCTTAATGTGGTGACATAACCGCTGGACTGAATATTTTGTGTCCACGGAAGAAATAAAAAGATAACCAGGAAGATGATGATTCCCCAGAACCATTTACGTACCGTACTTCGCCTGTTATTTAAATAAACATGATCGAAAGCAGTTAGCTTTTGTCCGCATGTTTTTTCTATATCAGGTGTTAAGAGTTGAATATTCATAGCTGTTAATCCTTAAAAAATTTCTGATGGCTTACCTTGTTTGATAATAGTGCCATCTTTAATAATAATAATATGCTGGCACATACGGGCAAAACTTTCATCGTTAGAAGCAACCAGTACTGTTATCCCCGGTGTTTTATTAATGAGGTATTGTTTTATCGTTTGTTGCACCGGTTCCTCCAGACCCTGCCAGGGTTCTTCCAGTAATAACAAATGAGGTGATGCTACCAATGCCCGCAGCAACAAAGTTTTTTGAATTACCCCTTTAGATAATCTTCTTCCCGTTGGATCAATACGTGTATCAAAACCATCTTTTAATGAATGAATAAAATTTGATAAACCGATGGTATTAGCCAGGTGAATTACTTCGTCTGTTGAAATTTCGTTTTGACCTAATGTAATATTCTCGAGTAAACTTCCGTGAAATAAATCCTGCTGCGAAAACAGAATACCGGTTTCTGATCTTATACTTTCAATGCTGTAATTTCCTACCGGTACATTGTTAATAGTAATAGCTCCCTCAAAATCGGTATAAGCACCCGTGAGTAATTTCAAAATAGTTGATTTACCTGATCCATCATTACCCATTATACAAATTTTTGTACCCGCAGCACCGGTGAAACTGATATTACGGATGATGTGATTGTTTGGCTGGTAACCAAAGCTCACTTCATCCATGGTTATTGAAATACCATTTTTTGCAGCGTTTAATTTTAAAGTGCCGGTTTTTTCAAGCGGTTTATCTATTACCTTTCCTAATTTCTCCACACTGGTAAGTACATCATACACCTGGTCAAGACTGGCAATCATTTTTTCAACCGAACTCAATACAGTAATAATCACAATCTCAGCCGCAATAAACTGGCCCACGTTAATTTGCTGCTGTACCAGTAACACGCCACCTACAATCAGCATAGCAGCTGTAATTAATACTTTAAATATGACGAGCGTCCAGTATTGTAATTTTAAAATGCGGAAATGACTGGTTCTTGCCTTTATATATCCAGTAACATATTCATCTGTTCTGGACAAGGGTAATGATGAACTGCGGGAAAAATGAAAAGACTTGGCAATCCTGGCCAACTCTTCTAACCAGCCTGCCACGCCATATTTGTATTCACTTTCCTGCAAACTTGTTCTTAATCCCTTTGCACTGGTGAAATAAATGATTGCCCATAACAAAGCCACCAGGAATATACTGAAGAAGATAAAAATGCTGTTATAAAGTGAAAGCAATACCAGGCCAAAAATAATTTGTACGCTGGCAATGGGAATGTCCAGTAAAAGCTTATTTAATCCTTTTTGAAAAGCCACTGTATCAAAAAAACGATTTACCAATTCGGGCAGATAATACCCATCCACACTTTTTAAATCAAGTTTGGGTATACGGTAGGCAAACTCAAAGGAATAACGGGCAAATATGCGCTGCTGTATTTTTTCAATGATTCGCATTTGATTAATCTGCATCAGCCCCGACATAAATACACCCGTCACCACCAGAAAAATCAATACTATCATAGACGTAGATAATGATCCGGCTAAAACAAAATTGATAATGGCCTGCACACCAAGCGGTACACTTAATTGTAAAAGGCCGCTGAGAATTGAATAGAAATAAATGGCGCCAATTTCACGGCGTTCTAGATTGATTACCTGCCATAATCGGGCTAGTGGCTTTTGTATTACAGAAGAGTCGGTTATGGTTAAATCGGCCATCAGTTCAAATTTGTTAAAGAAAGTTAACTGCAAATGTATTAAACTAATATTCAACAAAGCTGAACATTAATTTGATTGCGCAAAGAAACAGTGCCAACCAGATTTACTTCAATAATAATTGCTAAATTTTCCCAAAGATTCAACAATCAGGATAGTAATTTTTGATATATGTGACAGGCAGAAAAGATGTCCTGAGCTGCAATTCCCAGAGATTTATAGAGAGTGATTTCTATTTGCTTTTGCCGGCCGGGTTTTGTACCGGTAATTACTTCACTTAATTCTCCCGTAATTTTTTCTTTAGTGATCAATCCCTGCTGAAAGGGTATTAAAAAATCTCCCGGTTCGTTAAAAACAGATTCGTAACAATCGCAATATAATTTTGCATTCATCATAATAGCTGCATCAATTTCCTGTGCATTAGGAGTACAGGCACCAACAGCATTTATGTGTGCTCCGGGTTTTATCCAATCATATGCAATTACCGGTTGAGAAGCTGATGTAACTGTACAAATTATATCGGCATCTTTTACAGCTTCTTTAGCAGAACCAACTACATTGAAGGGTGCTGAATACTTTAGTTTAAGTTTTTCAGCTAATTCCTCTGCATTTTGCCGATTGCGGCTCCATACATTTATTTGACTGATATTTCTCACCTGGCAAATAGCTTCTATATGCCGTTCAGCCTGTTCACCGGAACCAATAATAGCAAGGCTTTCTGCTTTATCATTTGCCAAAAATTTGGTGGCAACCGCACTGGCTGCAGCAGTACGTATTGAAGTAATTTCTTTTGCATCCAGTAACATGAGTGGGGTTCCATTGCCGGCATCGAGTAACATCACTATTCCCTGGTGTGAGGGCAACCCATTTTGTTTGTTACCATGAAACACACTGATCACTTTTATTCCCATGATCCCTTTTTCAACTGCATAGCCCGGCATCATTCCCAGCAATCCTTTTTTGCCGGGCAGCCACATAATGGAACGCAAAGGCTGGCCGGTGGTTTTATGAGCCAGTGACCGGAACATATCCTCCATTACAACGATGCATTCCCTCATGGGAAGCAGTTCATCTATTTTTCTATTATCAATAAATGGGATTGACATATCAGGATACTACTAAATGATCAATGATCTTTTCACTAAAAAATAGTTCACTTAATTTTTTGGCTTTCACTAAAATTTGTTCCAGTGGCATTTGGCCATCGCCCAGCATTTCGAGTGATTCTATTTCCGCCTGCTTACGATTTATTTTTTTAGTATGCATTAATGCTTCTGTTACCACCAATATCCTAAGACCGGAATCTTTCAGCTTACCCAATTCAGCGATGAGCCAGCTTAACGCATAAAAATAATTTTGACTAAGATGAATATGATATTTCAATGCACTACCACCTGGCATTTTATTGAAGGGGGAGTTTATTACTTCACCTGTTAAATACTTGTCCAGGTATCCAGGCGATTCAGCAGTGGGAACCAATTGCATTAAGCCCCTGAGGGCCTGTGGATAAATACTTAACCAGCGTAATTCACGACGCAGCTCATGCACATCTGTTTCCACATCATCAAAATTGATTTTGTTATCAACTATGTGTTCATTAATATGACTGATGCTTTTTTGGTAATACTTTTTTATTTCTTCACCTTCTGCTGTTTCAGTTAACCAATCTGCACTTTCTAATTTTTCCTGAATTTTTTTTAGCCGGGTACTATCCGCCCCCGGCCATTTATCAGTTATTAGTATATTCTTTAACAAGTCAAGGTTTTCGTTTTTTTTACTGAGCAGGAAAGTGATAATATTATCCGGCACAGCTTTGCTGGCAGTAAACTCTTTATAAAACCCATCATAATAATCAACTGCCCCCAGCAAGTCTTCCAGTTGTTTAAACCGCATTTGCAGTTTAATAAACCGTTTACTATTGTGAATATTCCTGTAAACACGGCTTAATGCCTCTAACATAAACAATGGTGTACGGGCATTTTGCTGGTAAAAATATAAAGCAGGATTTTCCTCATTGTCCGCAGCAGATAGAATGACTTGCAATTGCTGAAGGAAATATTGAAACCGCTGTAACCCAAAAGGGGTGGTTATATCAGCCATAAAATGAAGATAGGCAGAAGCGATTAATTCTGTAACAGAAAATTAATCACTCCTGCGTATTTATATAAGAAGGTGTGACCTGCTAATCGCTGTTTTCCAGTTGAAAATGCTGATGAAAAGCACCGGCTCCGATGTGAAGGGCAAATGCAGCAATAGCCGTATCTTTTAATACATTGATCCATGCCGCATGCTGCATTTCAACATTGGATGCGTTTAATGCATTTGGCAAATGGATAGTAAGAATAAAAATTACCAGCCAGAAGGCTAACAGGTAACTGGTGAATTTTACATATTGGTTAAACATAAAAGAAAGACCTGTTAAAACAAAACAGGCACCCACTACATAAGCCCAGGTGATACCACCCGGTAAAAAAGTGGGAACATAAACTAATAAATCATGCGGGTATTTGATATGAAATACTCCCACTGCAATGGTTACAATTGACAGGATATAAATAGCTATCCGGGATATAATGTGATATTGTTTCATGATTTAAAATTTGACAAAAAGGTAGCCTATTTGAAATATCGACGGGCTGACTTTGCTCATATCAGTATATGAATAATTATACCAGCGGAAATGAGGATAATTAATTGCGGTGAATTTATCAGCACTCTGGCAGGGAGATAGGTATATTTATTGCCAGGCCGCCTTCTGCTGTTTCCTTATATTTAAAACTCATGTCTTTGGCTGTGTCCCACATAGTTTTTACTACTGCATCCAATGATACTTTGGCAAAATCAGGAGTACTTTGTAAAGCTAATTGAGAAGCGGTGATGGCTTTAATAGCACCCATAGTATTTCTTTCAATACAGGGAACCTGAACTAACCCGGCAATAGGATCGCAGGTTAATCCAAGATGATGTTCCATGGCTATTTCAGCAGCCATTAATGTTTGTTTTTGTGTACCGCCCATGCATTCCGTTAATGCAGCAGCTGCCATTGCTGATGATACTCCTATCTCAGCCTGGCACCCGCCCATGGCTGCAGATATGGTAGAACCTTTTTTAAATATACTGCCCACTTCGGCAGCCGTTAATAAAAACTGGATGATCTTTTCGTCTTTATGTCCATCGCAAAATACAACATAGTATTGCAGCACTGCCGGAATCACTCCGGCGGCACCGTTAGTAGGTGCTGTTACCACTCTTCCAAACGAAGCATTCTCTTCATTTACTGCCAGTGCAAAACAACTTACCCAATCCAGAATGTAAGCAAAATCCTTTCCTCCTTGTCGTATTGTTGCCAGCCATGAATGGTAATCTTTATAAGTCCGGTTTCTCATCAACTTTTTATTGAGTTCTGCTGCTCTTCGTTTAACATGTAACCCCCCGGGCAGTTCACCATTTGCATGACATCCCCTGTATATACATTCTTTCATCACTTTCCATATATTCAATACTCCTGCTTTTGTATCAGCATCGTTACGCCAGGCATTTTCATTTTCCATCACCACTTCATTAATGCTCATGCCGGTTTTCATACACCAGTGCAGCAGGTCATTAGCAGTATCTATAGGAAAAGGCAACTGAACCACATCCTTTGCTCCATTCTCCTCTCCTTCTTTTTTAACAAAGCCGCCGCCAATACTGAAATAAGTTTCGGCAATTTTATCATTATTATTAAATGTAGCCAGGAAAGTAACCGCATTGGGATGATAGGGTAAAGACTCATTCATTAAAAAATCTAAATCCTCCCCGTAGTCAAAGTCTATTTCATGTTTACCATGCAGCAATAATTTCTTCATGTTTTTAATATCCTCTATTTTGCTGTTGATGTTGTGTACATCAAAGGTTACCGGGTCATCTCCGCTTAAACCTAATAAAATAGCAATATCAGTTCCATGGCCTTTGCCGGTTTTAGCCAGCGATCCATATAATAAAACTTCCACATTTACTACATCCTGCAGGCGGTTATTATCTTCAATAGTTTGGAGAAAACGCTGGGCAGCCCTCCATGGCCCAAGGGTGTGAGAACTGGATGGCCCCACGCCTATTTTAAACATATCAAAAACTGAAATCGGTTCGTGTGGCAAGTGATGTGTTTTTGTAAAAGTATAAAAAAGCCCGAAGCAATAATTACTCCGGGGCAAACCAGTTGGCTAAGAACAAATTATTTTACTGCATTTAAACTTACATCAAAATAAAGGATTGAATTGGCCGGAATTGAACCACTAGCCTTATTGCCATATCCAAAATCAGGCGGAATATAAAGTTGAATAGAACCACCGGATTTTATTAAAGGTAAACCAACCCGCCAGCCTAAAATTAAATCCTTTAAAGAAAGATATACTGTAGTGGCTGACGCATCGAAAACAGTTCCATTGGTTAATTTGCCGGTATAGGTTACTCCCACTAAATTACACTGATCAGGAAAGTTTCCTGTTCCCGGGTTTGTAATCTTGTAATATAATCCACTGGAATGTTTGGTGAAGCCTGTAATTCCGTTATCCGTAATGAATTTATCCAGGCGTACAATTTCAGAATCGGGTGCTTTAATGGCGGGATCAAGTACAAACCCACAGCCATTATCTATAACCCTGCAGGAAGAGTAAAAAATTACTATTAAAAGTGCTGCAAAGGCCGGCAATAATTTTTTTATCATGGATATTATTTTTACAAATATAATCTAATCAGTTTAAATGATTGATGTAGCAGGTAAACCGATGCGTTAGTTATTACTTTTTTTTTCTTTCGCCCTAAGTTCATCATACAGTTGTTCATTTCTTTCCCAACGGTACCGTTGATAAAAAAAGGCGAAGAAAAAAACAACGGCCGCCACCGCAATACTAATAAACAACAGCGTACCCGGTAAGTTAAACCGGATATTGGTAAACCACCCGGATAGATAATTAATAAGGATTGGCAGGGCAAATATTAACCCATACATAATACCGGTTTTAAGATGATTGGTCCAGTGTTTGTTCTTCTCCCGGTTTTCTTCCCAGTATTTGATAAAATCTTTTTCGTCTGTACTCAGCATTTAATTTATTTCCGGCAAAAGTACGTTTAATAAAAGCGATTCTTAAAAGGGGAATTAATTATGGAATTCATTTTGATTCCATTAAATTTGTTCTGTTATTATGCTTATGAAACAACCTTTTTCCCGCCGTTGATGGCCGGAAGAATTACAAACCAACAAAATGAAAGTACAGGAAAGTCTATCTCTTTTTTTATACGAAACCAAAAAACTTACGCTTCCCGGAATTGGACATTTTACACTTGACCCAGCGGTTAATATTTATGATAAAGCAGACCCCTCATTATTACCCAATGCTATACAGTTTACCCCCGATTTAAAGGCACAGGATGATACCGAGCTGGTAAATCATCTCGTGAAAACGACTGGTAAAATGAAACCTTTGGCAATAAGTGACCTTGATACTTTTCTATCTACCGGCAAACAATTACTGAATATTGGTAAACCATTTATTATTCCCGGTATAGGCTCATTAAATAAAACAAGAGATGGTATTCAATTTACTGCCGGACAAATCATTCCTGCCAAACTGGAAACTGCTCCTGCTGAACATAAACTGAGAGATAAAACAATTGAGGAACCCAACTTTTCATCTATTGAAAAAGAGTTTGATTATGAGGAAGGTTTGAGACGTACTTCAAAAAAATGGTTAATTCTTTTAGCCACCGTTTTAGTACTGGCTATTGCTGGTTGGGGTATATATTATTTTGTATTGGCCAATAAAGGTCAAAAGGAAAATGCCGCTATATCAAATGAATCCTCCACTTCTGATACCTCAAATACAGTAAATAAAGCAACCGATACAGCATCTGTAAAAAAAACAGATACACTGGTAACCAGGCGGACTTCCATAGCCGCCATTCCAGACTCGGTTGTTTATGCCTATGCAGTACAGCTCCGTCAATATACTTATGCTAAAAGTGCTAACGCAAGACAGAAAGAGTTAACCAGTTACGGGCATAAAGTGTTTGTTGAAGTGCAGGATTCCACTCATTTTAATGTACTTATGCCCATCAATGGTTCATTAACAGATTCAACTAGGGTTATTGATTCTTTAGCCCGTCTGTTCAAACCACTGGTTAGACCTATAGCACGGTTAAAAAAATAAAATGAAAAAGTCTGCCATTTATTTTTTGTTATTCTGGTTAGCAGTGGCAGCTGATTTATCAATCATTGTTACCGGTAATGAATCGCTTCGGTTTTATGCAAAGCCATTATTGATGCCTTTGCTTATGCTGGCATTAATCAGCAGCACACCCGGAAAATTTTCATCCATCCGTCTTATTGTAATTGGATTATTCTTTTCTTTTTTGGGTGATGTTTTTTTAATGTGGGACAAGTATTTTATTCCCGGATTGATTTGTTTTTTGCTCACCCATGTTTTTTATATTATTTATTTTTTTAGGTTAGCCTCTAAGCATGGTTCTTATCTGAAGAAAAATTTGTGGTTAATACTGCCATTAGCAGTTTATGCCATTGGAATGGTTTGGTTTTTATTTCCAAAACTGGGAGCATTAGCAACACCGGTAGCCATCTATGCAGCAGTTATATCCACCATGCTGGCAGCATGTATAAACCTGTATGAACAAATTCAAAAATCTGCCTATACATTTTATATTGCCGGGGCTTTTTTCTTTGTGATTTCAGATTCATTACTGGCCATCAATAAATTCTATCAATCTTTCCCTTTTGCAGGTATTGTCATTATGAGCACCTATGTTTTGGCCCAGTACTTAATTGTACGGGGGGTGATTGCAGCGAAAGTTGACAAATGACGGTTGACAAAAATTAGTTATCCTTCGCAGTTCACCAAACAATTTACAGGAGTAACATTAACCTTAAATTATTAAACGATTTATATACATTCCTTCCACAACAATTTTCAGGAACTTAAATTTTAAAATCTTCAAACCCCGAAACCAGTAACTTGCAACAATCAACTAGTAAAGGGCAACCAGGATATGAAGTTTTCACATTTACACGTACACACACAATTTTCTTTATTGGATGGAGCCGCCTCCATTCAAAGCTTATATAAAAAAGCGATTAATGATGGAATGCCGGCATTAGCCATATCTGATCATGGCAATATGTTTGGCGTTTTTGAATTTGTAAAAGAAGCCTACAATCATAAAGGTGAAGATGGCAAGCCAAAAGTTAAACCTATTGTGGGCTGTGAATTTTACATTACAGAAAACCGTCATAAAAAAACATTTTCTAAAGAAGAAAAAGATCCACGTTGCCATCAAATTCTTTTAGCCAAAAATGAAATTGGGTATAAGAACCTTGTTAAACTTACATCGCTTGGCTACATTGAAGGGATGTACAGCAAATATCCCCGTATTGATAAAGAACTCATCCATCGTTACCATGAAGGATTGATTGCAACTACCTGTTGCCTCGGTGCAATGGTACCACAGGCCATATTATACAAAGGAGAAGAAGAGGCTGAGAATGAATTCAAATGGTGGCTCAATATTTTTCAGAAAGATTATTATGTGGAGTTACAACGGCATGGGTTGGCTGAGCAGGATAAAGTAAATGCCGTGCTGTTGAAGTTTGCCAGGAAGTATAATGTAAAAGTGATTGCATCAAACGATTCGCATTATGTAGACCAGACAGATTTTAATGCCCATGATATTTTGCTTTGCATCAACACCGGTGAAAAACTATCTACTCCCGCCCTGCGGGAATTCAGTGATGATGATATACATGTAAAAAACAAACGCTTCGGTTTTCCTAACGACCAGTTTTATTTTAAAACGACAAAGGAAATGAGCGTTGTGTTTGATGATTTACCCGAAGCAATTGATAATACAAATGAAATCGTTGATAAAGTTGATTTGCTCGATTTAAAAAGAGATATTCTTCTGCCCGCCTTCCCTATTCCAAAAGAATTTCAAATTCACAGTGATGCTAATTTGAATCAATGGGAATATCTGAAACATATAACATGGGAAGGTGCGCATAAACGCTACAATGAAATTACCCCTGAATTAGAAGAGCGGATCAACTTTGAATTATTCACCGTTAAAACAATGGGTTTTGCCGGTTACTTCTTAATTGTAAGTGATTTTATAAAAGCAGGCAGGGATAAAGGTGTTTATATTGGTCCCGGTCGTGGTTCTGCAGCCGGTTCGGTGGTGGCTTATTGTATTGGTATTACTAACATCGATCCGATTAAATACAACCTGCTGTTTGAGCGTTTTCTTAACCCCGACCGTAAGTCAATGCCAGATATTGATACGGACTTTGATGACGAAGGTCGTCAGAAAGTGATTGATTATGTAGTAGACAAATATGGTAAGAACCAGGTGGCGCAAATTATCACCTACGGTACCATGGCGGCAAAGATGAGTATTAAAGATGTAGCCCGTGTAATGGACTTACCGTTGCCTGAATCAAATGCGCTGGCCAAATTAGTTCCTGAACGACCCGGTATAGAATTAAGAAGGGTGTTACATGCACCTTTAAATGCAAAAGAAGGTGAGAAATCATTAGCGGAAAGAGATGGTCTTGGTCCTGATGATTTAGAACTGGTAAGAAAAATTCGTGAGATATATAACAATGATTCATTAGAAAGTAAAGTATTGCATGAAGCTGAGATATTGGAAGGTTCTGTTCGCAATACAGGTATCCATGCAGCAGGAATCATCATCGCTCCAAAAGATTTAACGGAATTAATTCCGGTTGCTACTGCCAAAGATTCTGATTTGTGGGTTACACAAATTGAAGGGAATATTATTGAAGAAGCAGGTGTAATAAAGATGGACTTCCTGGGTTTGAAAACTCTCACCATCATTAAAAATGCACTGGAGCTAATCAAATTCAATCATGGTATTGAAATAGATATTGATGCCATTCCATTGGATGATGAAAAAACATTTCATCTTTATCAACGTGGCGAAACAAATGGTACATTCCAGTTTGAAAGTGCCGGTATGCAAAAATACCTGCGTGAGTTAAAGCCCGACCGTTTTGATGATTTAATTGCGATGAACGCATTGTACCGGCCCGGCCCGTTGGCATACATTCCCAACTTTATTGACCGTAAGCATGGACGTGAACCCATCACCTACGACTTACCCGATATGCAGGAATTCCTGGAAGAAACGTATGGTATAACGGTGTACCAGGAGCAGGTGATGCTGCTGAGCCAAAAACTTGCCGGTTTTAGTAAAGGCGATGCGGATGTGTTACGTAAAGCGATGGGTAAAAAACAGAAAGCGGTGCTGGATAAAATGAAGAAACAATTCATTGATGGCGCCACCGCAAAAAATCACCCCGCGGATGTTTTAGAAAAAATATGGACGGATTGGGAAGCATTTGCCCAATATGCATTCAATAAATCACACTCTACCTGTTATGCATATGTGGCATATCAAACAGCTTATTTAAAAGCACACTATCCCAGTGAGTATATGGCGGCGGTACTCAACAATGCAGGAGCCCTTGAAAAAATTACTTTTTTCATGGAAGAATGCCGCCGTATGGGGCTAAAAGTGTTGGGGCCCGACATCAATGAGTCATTAAAAGGATTTGCGGTAAATAAAAAAGGCGAAATCCGTTTTGGATTAGGTGGGTTAAAAGGTGTGGGTGAAGCTGCCATTGAAAGCATTATTGAAGAAAGACTAAAGAAAGGGCCTTATACAACAATATTTGATTTAATTAAAAGAGTCAGCCAGCGTTCTGTCAATAAAAAAACATTGGAAAGTTTGGTGTATGCCGGTGCATTTGATTGCTTTACACAATTTCACCGGGCACAATATTTTTATAAACCCGATGGCGACACAGTTACGGGTTTGGAAAGAGTAATAAAATTTGGAAACGTATTTCATACACAGGCAAATTCAACAGCCAACACTTTATTTGGCGATATGCAGATGCCTGAAATTACCCCTCCCCGATTGCCGGATTGTATGCCATGGTCTTTAACGGAAATATTAGACCATGAAAAAGAAGTGATGGGCATCTTCATCAGTGGTCATCCGCTGGATAATTTTAAATTTGAAATGACGTATTATGGTATTACCACTATCGCCAATTTCAACGAGTTTAAAGAAGCCGTATTAACTCATGCTAATCCTTTCCGTCAGTTCCGTTTGGCAGGATTGGTTTCTGATGCACAACACCGTATCAGCCGCAATGGAAAACAGTTTGGCATTTTTGCAATCGAAGATTATAGCGGTAAAATGGAAATACCCTTGTTTGGCGAAGATTATGTAAAGTTTAAAGACCATTTTCAACCGGGCAATGTATTATTTGTTTCCGGAAGTTTTAAAACAAGATGGAACAACGAAAAAGATTTTGAATTTAAAGTAAACAGTGTTTGCTTATTAGAAACCATCAAACGAACCATGACCAAACAGGTGCAGTTAGAAATTCATCCCATGATGGTAACAAGCGAGATGATAAACTTCATGGAAAAAAATATTAAACGTCATCCGGGCAAAACAGGATTGAAGTTTAATATCACCGATTCAAAAGCCAAACACAAGATCACCCTCTACTCCGTTGAAAAGGGAATTGAAATGAATGATGAGTTATCTGACTACCTGCTTAATAATGCAGATATGGAAGTGAATGTAGTGACCACCTAGACAACCAATTGTCAAATTATCTGATTGTTTAATAGCATAGTTTGTCCTTTTATATAAACGGTTCGTCGCCATAAGCTCCTTTGCAGTAACTTTTACCAGCAGCTTTGCGTAAAAGTTAAACCATGAAGGCACAAACTACCAGCAGAATCGTTACCGTGGATGCCCTTCGGGGCTTCGCTTTATTAGGAATTATTTTCGCCCATTTTATTTATTGGTATACCGGGGCAGGGTTACCGCAGCAGGCTTACCAAATGTATAGTGATGCAGGCAGCCAGGCAGTAAGTATTATTAACGGCATCTTTGTTTTTGGAAAGTTCTTTACTTTCTTTTCGTTCCTTTTTGGGTTAAGTTTCTTTTTGCAAATGCAAAGCCTGCAAAAAAAGGAAGACAGTTTTGTGTGGCGGTATGCATGGCGGTTAGCGATTCTCGGTTTTATCGGTTTAATACATCATGCCTTATGGAGAGGCGATATTCTTTCTATCTACGTTCCGCTG
Organism: Sphingobacteriales bacterium; assembly: GCA_003963365.1. Classification (GTDB taxonomy): domain Bacteria; phylum Bacteroidota; class Bacteroidia; order Chitinophagales; family Chitinophagaceae; genus AWTP1-9. The sequence continues at coordinate 534,374 of RXJG01000001.1, read as the reverse complement.
GGGTTTATCCTGTTGTTTGCAAGAAATATCAGCAACCGCTGGTTACTCATCATAGCTTTATTACTCATCTTTAATCTTCCGGCCAGAATAATAGATGTTATTCATTATTTCACACAAAAACCACCGGCTGGCAATACACCTCCACCTGTGGATGAAGATGCACAACGATATTATGATGTTATTAAAGGAGGTTCTTTTATTGACATGGTTAAAAATAACTGGCAGGGTTTATCAACAAAATTTGCTTTTCAGTTCAACAGTGGAAGAATTTATATCACCCTTGGTTTCTTTATGCTGGGTACTTATGCCGGAAGAAAAAAATGGTTTGAAAATTTGAACGAAGCGAAACCAATCATCAAACGCATCTGCAAAAAAAGCGGCTTTATCACATTAGGAATCATCCTGTTCAGCATTGCACTGTTTGCACTTAACCAGGCATTAAAACTTGGATTGGAAAATAACCCTTACATCAACTTTCTATTCTCTGCACTTTTTGATGTGGGTAACAGCCTTTTAACAATTTTCTACCTTTCCGGTTTAACCATGCTCATGTATCGTGTTCGCTGGCAGAAATGGTTATTCCCTTTGTCTTATGTAGGTAAAATGGCATTAACCAGTTATGTTTCACAAACCTTATTTGGTGTTTTATTATTTTATCATTTTGGATTAGGATTGTTTTTAAAAACCAGCCCGGCTGTAAATATTTTAATTGGGTTTGCAGTATATGTTATCCAGGCAATCTTTGCCCGCTGGTGGCTAAGCCGTTATAACTATGGGCCGGTGGAATGGCTATGGCGATCACTTACTTTTTTTCGCTGGCAACCCATGAAGAAAATGCAGTCTGCTGCTGACCAATTGGCAACTAATGTCGGTTAGCTTACCAATTTAGGGATGTAAACATACTGTGGAAAATGTCATAACATCATTTTAACCTGATTGGGCTTAAATTTGCATTTCTATACCAAACTTGAAAACAAAAAAAGTAAAATAAAACTATGGCAAAAGAATTCACAGATGGTAATTTTCAAACAGAAGTAATCGCTTCAGATAAATTAACCGTTATCGATTTTTGGGCTGAGTGGTGCGGTCCCTGCCGTGCAATCGGGCCTGTTATTGAAGAACTGAGCAAAGAATATGATGGAAAGGTTAACGTAGGTAAAGTAAATGTTGACCATAACCCGCAGCTCAGCATTAATTATGGTATTACTTCTATTCCGGCTATCCTTTTTGTAAAAGGGGGCAAAGTGGTTGATAAATTAGTAGGTGCACAACCCAAAGCAAATTTTGTAAAAAAGATTGAAGCTCATATTTAATTATGCACTTATCAAAAAAGTAATCCCGCCAACTGGCGGGATTTTTTATTTTAATCTCTTGTTCGTCATTGCGGGGAGGAACGACGTGGCAATCTGCTGATGAGTTGTTGCGTAGTTGAACCAGAATAAAATGATGATACCAGCTAATGTATTTCATGGCATCAACTGTTGCGTCGCAATCCTTTCATCTGCATTGCAAGTAGCAGCGGGTTATTCAAACAACTCACCCTGCTTATCTTCTTCCTTCGGATTTTGCCATTCCATCTCAATACTCTTATTATAATCAGCCAGCTTAGCTCCTACGGCTTTCCATCCCATTACTTCGGCTACCTTTGCAATTTTAATCTTAGCTCTTCTTATCTGTGCACCTCTGCCACTTTGCATCGCCAATATAGGTTCTTCTGCTGTAGTTACCGTTTCTACATAATTACCTTCCCCTTCTTTAATAAAGAAGAATTTATTCTTCAACGTTGTTGTTTCAATCCTGAAGCGTTTTACGTTGTACTGGTATTTGTCATTATCTAAGTAAACAGCCGTAATAATTTTCTCCGGGTTAAATTTTTCAATGAAGATGACATTTTCGGGGTCTAACTTTTGTGTTAACTCCTGGTCAGTAATTTCATAGTTACCATCACGGTAAACCACCAGTATTTGTTCTTCCGGCTGGAAGCTTCCGAGGTACTGACCTTTCTCTTCGGTATTTAATCTTCCAAACTGGTCATCAAACCATAGTTTACGTCCGCTTAAAGTTGATTTGCCAGCTTCTTTTAACTTAACAGATTTAATTGGGTATTTCGTTACCTGGTTACCCATACTGCTGCGGCCTTTTATCTCCAGTGATTCAAAATAAAATTCCAGTTCTTTATTTCTGGCACTGGAGCTCGGACTTAAATTTATCTTCACTACTTCTGCTTCACCATTTGGATTAGCCGTGAAGTAATGAACTTTACTCTTATCATCACCTTTCGTTAAATCATATTCTTTTTCTCTTGTTACCCCCGTTACATTAAAACGTTTGGCATAACTCACACCGGTTTTCCCATCTACATAAATCATATTGTAGGTAGTGCGTTCATCGTTCTTCTGAAATATGGCTACATGTAAAATGTCCTTACCAATATATGCTTTGTCCTGCACCTTCACTACTTTCATAATACCACGTTTGGTAAACACAATCACATCGTCCAAATCAGAACAATCAGCAACAAACTCATCTTTCTTTAATGAGGTGCCAACAAAACCATCCTCCCGGTTTACATACAACTTAGTATTGGCTATAGCCACTGCTTTAGCCTGAACGGTTTCAAACAGTTTGATTTCTGTCTTACGTTCACGGCCTTTGCCATATTTCTTCAGTAAGTTTTCATAATACGCTACAGCAAAATCAACGAGGTTAGCCAAATCATGTTTCACCTGTTTAATGTCCGCCTCCAGTCCTTTGATTTGCTCATTCAGTTCATCGATATCCAAACGATAGATACGGCGAACAGGTTTTTCCGTCAGCTTAATAATATCTTCCCTGGTAATATCTCTCCTCAACTGTTTACGGAATGGTTTAAACGCATCTCCTATTGCTTCAATTACTTTATCCCAGGTAGCATGTTTCTTCTCCAGCTCTTTGTATATCTTTTCTTCAAAAAATATTTTTTCTAAAGAAGTGTAATGCCATTTTTCCTGTAACTCAGCCAGCTTGATCTCCAGTTCTTTCTTCAGCAATTCTTTAGTTTGATCAGCAGAAAGTTTAAGCAATTCTGCCACACCGATAAACTGGGGTTTTTGTTCTACAATTACACAGGCATTGGGTGAAATGGACACTTCACAATCAGTAAAGGCATATAATGCGTCAATCGTAATATCCGGGGAAATACCCGGTGCCAAATCAATTTGAATTTCTACATCCTTAGCTGTATTATCCGTTACTTTTTTGATTTTTATTTTTCCCTGGTCATTGGCTTTGATAATAGAATCAATCAATGAGGAAGTAGTAACTCCATATGGTACATCTTTGATCAGCAATGTTTTCTTATCCACCTCTTCAATATGCACTCTTACTCTTACCTTACCACCACGTTTGCCATCATTATAATTGGTGGCATCAATCATTCCACCAGTTTGAAAATCGGGAATGAGTTCAAAGCGTTTACCACGCAAATATTTTATGGAGGCTTCTATCAGTTCGCAAAAATTATGTGGGAGAATTTTTGTGGCCAGGCCAACCGCAATACCTTCTGCTCCCTGTGCCAGCAGCAAAGGAAACTTCATAGGCAATGTCACCGGTTCGTTCTTACGGCCGTCATAACTTAAAGCCCACTCGGTGGTTTTATTGTTGAAGGCAACATCTAACGCAAACTTGCTAAGTCTTGCTTCAATATAACGTGGAGCGGCTGCATCATCACCAGTACGAACATCACCCCAGTTACCCTGTGTTTCAATCAGCAAATCTTTTTGACCCATATTCACCAGCGCATCCCCAATACTGGCATCACCATGCGGGTGATACTGCATGGATTGACCAATAATGTTTGCCACTTTATTAAAACGGCCATCATCCATCTCCTTCATCGCATGAAGAATACGGCGTTGTACCGGCTTTAAACCATCTTCCACTGCTGGTACGGCACGTTCCAATATTACATAGGAAGCATAGTCCAAAAACCATGTTTTGTACTGGCCCTGGATTCCTCCTTCATTCTCTAATAAATCTTTTAGTTTATTTTTAGCTGCACTCATTAAAAATTATTTTGAATGTCAAATGATGAATGTTGAATTATTATTCATTCAACATTTAAAATTCATCATTCAGCATTGATACTTTCTTCCTGTTTTGCTTTTTGCTTCAGTTCAAAATCCTTCATCCTGGCCACTTCTCCCTGCACATCAAATACACCTTCGCTGATCATTCCCTTTAATCTCCATAATAAATAAGCATCGCCTGTGGTATGTTTTGCTTTATGCAAAAAGTTATGAATGATCTTGCTGGCCTTTTGCCAATCACCTGTAATGTATCTCTTTAACTCACCATCATAGAAATCATAATCTTCCTGCACTAATTTCTTTCCTCCTTCCAGTAAACGAACGCCTTTATTTTCTTCACAGAGTTTTTGCCAGATGTCAGGATCTACTTCAAATTCACTTAAGGTAATTTCTCTGGCCAGTTTCCTCGCTTTCAAAAACTCTTTTGCCGGAATGGTATGCAACCACTCAGGATAAAAGATATTTCCTTTCTCATTAATGAACGGAAGATTGTTGAGATAAAGAATAAATACGCTGCCCTGGAAATCTTTCAACTGGCTCATCAGCCAGTAATAACCGCTCACATCATGCTTGTTCTGAGCCGCCCAAATCCAAAGTATCTCATCAGCATTCTCAGTAAGCTTTGCCTTTAATTCATTCACCAGCTTAATATCATCCACTTCATCCGTATCAACCTTACCGGCATAATCCCCTCCGGCCAACACCTCTCTCCACCATTGCTTTCTTGTTTCAATTCCTTCTTCTGCATAAATATTGGCAATCGGTCCAACTGCATATTCATCTTTCACCTGCAGTACTTCACCCTGCATCGTTTCATCTAATCCAATCGCTTCCTGTAAAACTTTTACATCCGCTTCATTAAAAACTATATGAATCATAACTTTTATATAATTTTCTTTGTGTTCTTTGTGCCTTCTCAGTGCCCTTTGTGGTTGAAAAAACTTTACCACTAAGAGCACAAAGTGTTTTCACAAGGGGCACAATAGAATATTAAAATTTTATGTCAGCATATTTTAACTTACTTAATCACTTCTTCCACCAAATCCAGTTCCACTTTCAAATTATCAATAATAAAATCCTGCCGTTCTGGTGTATTCTTACCCATATAATATTCCAGTAATTGCTGAATATGCATTTCTGGTAATAACATCACCGGGTCTAATTTCATTTCTACGCTAATAAACCGTGCAAATTCTTCCGGGCTGATTTCTCCCAATCCTTTAAATCGTGTTATCTCAGGTTTAGCACCTAACTTTTTAATAGCTTCCTGTTTTTCCTTTTCATCATAACAATAAAAAGTTTCCTTCTTATCCCTTACACGGAACAATGGCGTTTGCAAAATGTACACATGCCCGTTCTTCACCAGATCAGGAAAGAACTGCAGGAAGAAAGTCATCAGCAGCAAACGAATATGCATACCATCCACATCCGCATCGGTGGCAATTACAATATTATTATAACGCAAGCCCTCATACCCTTCTTCAATATTCAATGCATGTTGCAATAAGTTGAACTCTTCATTTTCGTACACCACTTTCTTTGTCAACCCAAAACTGTTAAGTGGTTTACCACGCAGACTAAATACTGCCTGTGTTTCCACATTACGGGCTTTGGTAATACTGCCACTGGCACTGTCACCCTCGGTAATAAAAATGGTGCTCTCCTTTGCTTTTTCTATAATAGTATCTTTCTCCTTGCCCGTTGGTTCATCGTTGTAATGATAACGGCAGTCACGGAGTTTCTTATTATGAAGGTTAGCTTTTTTGGCTCTTTCGTTTGCCAGTTTTTTAATACCTGCCAATTCTTTACGTTCCCTTTCGTTTTGCTCAATACGTTTTTTTAACGCATCTGCTACGGTTGGATTTTTATGTAAGTACAAATCCAGGTCACGGGCTAAGAAATCACTTACAAAATTTTTCATCGTTGGTCCGCCTTCATACACATTTTGTGAACCCAACTTTGTTTTGGTTTGTGATTCAAACACCGGTTCCTGTACCCGAACTGAAATGGCTGCACAGATACTTCCTCGTATATCCGCTGCATCATAATCTTTCTTATAAAAATCACGGATAGTTTTTACATACGCTTCCCGGAATGCTGCCAGGTGTGTACCGCCCTGTGTGGTAAACTGCCCATTCACAAATGAATAATATTCCTCTCCATATTGATTTTCGTGAGTGAGAGCCACTTCAATATCCTCTCCCTGCAAATGAATAATGGGATAACGGATTTCATCGGCATTGGTTTTACGCTGCAATAAATCAAGCAAACCATTTTTAGAAACATATTTCTTACCGTTGAAATTGATGATCAGTCCGGCATTGAGATAACAATAATTCCAGAACTGGTTATCGAGATATTCATGTATGAAATGAAAATTCTTAAAAACAGACTCATCCGGAATAAAGGTCACTAGTGTACCGTTGCTCTCACCGCTCTTAGTTTCTTTGTGTTCTTTTATCAAAATCCCTTTTTCAAACTCCGCAGTTTTTTCTTTACCATCCCTGAAAGCTGTTACTTTAAATGAACTGCTCAATGCATTCACTGCTTTGGTACCCACACCATTTAAACCAACTGCTTTCTGAAACACTTTACTGTCGTACTTGGCGCCGGTGTTGATCTTGCTCACCACATCCACTACTTTACCCAGCGGAATACCACGTCCATAGTCACGAACTGTAACAATATTTTTTTCAATGGTAACATCAATTTGTTTACCATAGCCCATGGTATGTTCATCAATACAGTTGTCTATTACTTCTTTTAGTAATACATAAATGCCATCATCGGCACTGCTGCCGTCGCCCAGTTTACCAATATACATACCGGGACGCAGGCGAATATGCTCCCGCCACTCAAGGGTTTTAATCGAGTCTTCGGTGTACTCAAACAGGTTGCTGTCTTTTTCCGGGTCTTTTGCTTTAGCCATAGTCACAATTTACACGGCTGCGAATTTAGCGGAATGAGCCCAATTTCCCACTGACCCACTTATCCACAGAAAAACGGCAAATGTGAGCAATTTTTATTGGAGAAAAGGTTATACACATGAAATGAGAAAAGAAGAATTATGTACTTAGCTGAAGTGCTGCTATTAAGCTGCGGTTGCGTCGCACACTTGTACGTTTGGGAATACAGTACAACAAACTGATTGTGGTTTCGTAAATCATACTTATTGAGTTGGATTGGCGAAAGTTTGAGTAATTAACTTTCGTATATTTATGAGTTGTACGCAAACAACCGACACTCTAAAATAACAGACAAATGGAATATAATTTAAAAAGCCACGGTGATCATTTAGAAAGAAGTTATGCAGACTTCATTATCACTTATTTTAAAACCTATGAAGCAGTTTGGAAAATATTTATTGGCAATAAAGGCAATGATACAAAAGCGGAAATCGAAAATTATCCATTAGACAAAAATATCAAAAGACAGAACTTTTCTGAACATACTTATACAATCTTGCAATCGGTGATTCTTTTGCATAGACTAATTGAAAAAGGTACATTTAATAACTCTATCTCAAACACAACAGAAAATATTTTAGACTTACAAGATAATCTTCTTTTGTTCTTTACTCATTTAGGGCGAATAATGAATAATATAGAAGAAGCTTCCTCACTGCTTGACTTAAAAGAGTCTGACACTTCAAGCCTTTTAAAAGAATTTTACCATAAACGACACATTCTGGTTCATGGCAAGATGCTTCCAATCATATTCAAAGAAACCGGAGAAATATTGTTGCCCGTATTAAGTAAAAATGGGACTGACATTACTGGATGGTATCACAAAGAACACTCATGGAAAGATATCGGCTTGCTTCCAACATTGGAGGCTAATCAAACAGCTTCTACCCTATTTTGGGAATTGCTTCCGAAACTTGAAGAAATTTTTGGACAGTTTAAAAAGGAAATTGAAACACAACTTAGTGGACAAGACTTAAAAATAAAATTTGAGCACAATTTTTATCCTAACGTACAAAGACACGGAAGTGGCTCGTTCACTCCCACAGCATCAAATTCTGCAGTAAGTGTTTATGGGCTGGACAAAATTGATAGAACCAAATGGTAAAGTCTGCGTACAACACGGTATTGCCAAAAGTGGGGCTCGACAACCATAATTTCAGCGGTTGTGCGCAATTCATCTTTGGTTCCGGGCTGGACAAACTTTGCTGAACTTTAAATCCTAACTTCAACTAATCAAAAAATTCGGCAGTGGGTCGGGCGGACAAAACGCTAATCCCCCACTAAGCGTAGGTTGTACCTACGCTTTCAAAAATCAAGGCAACAAAGCCTTTCACCACAGTACCACAAAAGCCCAATCAGGGAACAGCCGAATTCGGGCTGTATATCGAATTCGGGGTCCTTTTCTTTGTTACTTTCTTTTGGACAAGCAAAAGAAAGTAAACAGCGTCTCGCAACAGAATGACTGCAACTTCAATAAGGTCTTTCAGCATTCAAAACCCAATAAAAAAGCCACCTGTTTCAAAAGCATATTGAATCAACAGTATAAGTAAAAGCAATCACCGCACAATTCATAAAGCAGACTGCTTCGTACCTCGCAGTGACGGGTAAGGAATAACAAAATCCAGGAAAACATTGTTTTACGCTTTAAATCAATCATTTCCACCAATACATTAAACAATGTCATCGAAACATTGAATGCTGTCACTCAAACAATGAGCAGTGCAGGTGAAGTAATGACAGGTGTATGCGAAACAATGACAGCTGTCACTAAAGCAATAAACAATGCAACATGAACAATGAACGCTGTCAGCCATGTAATAACTGCTGCACCTGAAGTAATGGCAAGTGTAGCTGAATCAATGACAGTTGTCTGTCAAACAATAAGCAGTGTCGCTTTTGTAATCAACGCTGTCAACTATGTTTTGTCGTATAACCAATCATCACTGCTAAACGAAGGTTGTACTTACTACCAATCTTCCTGTCGGGCAAATTGCAGAACAGCTTACCTGCGGATCCATCGAACTTTACCAGGTTCTTCAAACATTATGCTGGCAGCACCCCTAAAAAATTCAGGCAACAAAAAGGCTGATTAACAAAAAATCTGGAGCACTCACCATTTTTATTTGTTGAAATGATAGCAACTTTGTTTTTCATTTAAAACAAATACAACTTATGTCAGCACAAACAAAAATTGCATTAGTAACGGGTGGCAGCCGTGGGCTTGGAAAAGATATGGCTACCAGTATTGCCAAAAAAGGAATAGATGTTATTATCACCTACAACAATAATGAGCAAATGGCTTTGGATGTTGTAAAAGAAATAGAAGCCAGCGGACAAAAAGCAGCAGCACTTCAACTCAACATGACTGATTTTAATTCGCTTGGAAATTTTGTTAAGCAAACTATTGCTTTATTACAGTCAAAGTGGAATACTTCCAACTTTGACTTCCTGGTGAACAATGCCGGCATGGGTGGTACCACTCCTTTTTTAACGGTAACAGAAGAAATTTTCAATAATTTTCTGAATGTTCATTTCAAAAGTATTTATTTTCTTACACAGCAATTAACACCACATATCAACCGTGGCGGAAGAATCATAAATATCTCTACCGGTACAACAAGATATGTCAATCCCGGTTACTCTGTATATGCATCCATGAAAGGTGCTATCGAAGTATTTACCAAGTACCTGGCTAAAGAATTGGGTGAAAAAGGAATTGGCGCTAATGTAGTAGCTCCGGGTCCGGTGGAAACAGATTTTAATAATGCAGCCATCCGGAGCAATCCACAATTAAAAGAACGTTTAAGCGGACTTTCTCCATTGGGTCGTGTAGGAGCAGCAGATGATATTGGCGGTGTGGTTGCTTTTCTTTGTACAGATGAAGCAAGATGGATCAATGGACAAAGAATTGAAGTGAGCGGAGGTATCAATGTTTAAAAAAATAAAAGCCCTTCGTACGAAGGGCTTTTATTTTAACAGCAGGTTTCATCATTTTACTTAGCTTTATCACGGTGAACAATGCTTACCATATTTATCCAATCAGCGAAAAAGGGTTAACGATTGAACTGGGCAACCATATCAGTTTAGAAAACCATTACAGCGTTTTATCACTTCAACAATTTCTTCAGCAATTATTCATTCCGGGTTTTATTGAATTGGTTCCTGCCTATTGTTCCATTACTGTTTATTATGATCCGTTACTGGTGATCACTAAAATTCCTGAAAGTATAAAAGGGATCAGTGAATGGATGAAAAATTATTTATTGGCAGAATTAAATAACTGGCAACCACAACAGCATATTTCAGTCGTAAAAAATATTATTGAGATACCTGTTTGTTATGATGATGAGTATGGTTTGGATTTACATGAAATGGCTCAATATCATCAAACAAGTAAAGAAGAAATCATCCACACACATACTTCCAACCTTTACCATGTATTTATGATGGGCTTTTCTCCGGGTTTTCCTTATATGGGAATTTTGCCGGATTCAATTGCCACTCCAAGAAAGAATCAACCAAGATTAAAAGTACCAGCCGGTTCTGTTGGCATCGCCGGTAATCAAACAGGTATTTATCCTTCTGAAAGTCCGGGAGGATGGAATATTATTGGAAGAACTCCCTTAAAATTATTTGATAAAGAAAAAGCAACACCCTTTTTATTGAATACAGGTGACAAGGTAAAATTCATTCCAATCAGTAAAGAACAATTTGAACAATTAGTATGATCAAAGTATTACAGTCCGGTATACAAACCACTATACAAGACTATGGACGGTACGGTTATCGTTCGTTTGGTATTAGTGTAAGCGGTGTATTGTCAACTTACTCCAGCCGGCTGGCAAATATTTTGGCAGGCAATGAAATGAATGCTCCTGTGCTGGAAATGGTACAGTCGCCTCATTCTTTTTTATTTGACGAAGACTGCCTGGTAAGTTTTTGTGGTGGTGGCTTAATACCATCCATCAACGGTTCTCCCCTCCCGTTATTTGAGCCCTTGCTGATAGAGAAAGGAGCAATAGTTGATATTAAGAAACCAATAGAAGGTTTTCGCCTGTACATGGCTGTTGCCGGTGGATTTAAAGCAAGTTCTTTTTTAAACAGCTGCAGCACTCATTTGCTTTCAGCCACCGGTGGTTTTGAAGGAAGGGTAATTAAAAAGAATGATATATTAAATATGTTACAGCCCTCTTCTGTTTCACAACATATAGCCGGGTTATTAAAGAAGAATTTATTTTTTAATATTGATCAGTCTTTATCACCTAAGATTCATTCAAAAGAAATAAGAATTATCACCGGGCATGAATATGAATTATTAACGGATGAATCCAGGGTTAATCTGTCCGCTCATTCATTTCACTTAACCAATGATTATAACCGTATGGGTTATCGTTTAAAAAGTGAAATGCTTCAGCTGAAGGAAAAGAAAGAAATGATATCGACAGCAGTAACCAAAGGAACCATTCAGCTGCTTCCGGATGGACAAACCATTTTGTTAATGAGTGATTGCCAAACGGCGGGTGGTTATTCCCGCATTGGACAAATTATTGAAGCCGATCATTGCCGCTGTGCCCAGTTAAAACCCGGCGATGAAATTTCTTTTCAAATTATTTCACTTCCGGAAGCTGAACGATTATATTTGGAGCAGGAACAACGATTGCTGGAACTTCAGCAAAAAGTGCAACAAATATTTGCTTAATGCCTGTTATTGATTTCAACTGCGATCTTGGAGAAGGTACCGGTAATGATGAGGCTATCATGCCATTCATCAGCTCGGCCAGTATTGCTTGTGGTTACCATGCCGGTGATGAAGCAACCATGAAAACTACTGTTGCTTTATGTAAAAAGTATAACGTTGCTATTGGTGCCCACCCCTCTTTTCCGGATAAAGAAAATTTTGGCAGAACAAATATGCAGTTACCTGCAGATGAAATCTATGATATGGTTTGCAGGCAAATTGAACTATTAATTGAAATAGCATACCAGCAGGATAAAAGACTGCAACATGTAAAACCACACGGAGCATTATATAATATGGCTGCAAAAGATATGGTAATCGCCAATGCCATTGCCAAATCTGTAAAAGATTGCAACGAAAGTTTGTTACTGTTTGGATTACCCGGCAGTAAAATGGAAATGGCTGCAAAGAATTATGGTTTAAGTTTTATTGGTGAAGCATTTGCTGACAGAACTTATCAACGTGATGGAAGTTTAACGCCAAGAACTGCCACTAATGCTTTAATTGAAGACGAAGCACAATCTATAGCACAAGTATTACAATTAGTAAATCATAAAATCATTACCGCAATCAATGGTGATGTTATCAATATAAACGCAAAAACTATTTGTCTGCATAGCGATGGTAAACAAGCCGTACAATTTGCTGAAGCCCTGCATGGAACACTTATATCAAAAGGAATCACTATTCAATCATTTAATTCATAATCTTGACAAAGAAATTTAAACAGCAGGTTTTATTAGGAGCAGCTTTTTTAATGGCTACTTCTGCTATAGGTCCCGGCTTTCTCACACAAACGGCTTTATTCACCAGCCAACTGCTGGCAAGTTGCGGGGCAGTAATTATGATCTCAGTTATAATAGATGTATTTGCTCAATTGAATATATGGCGCATCATTACCGTGAGTGGCAAAAAAGCTTCTGTATTGTCCAATGAACTTTTGCCCGGTGCCGGCCATGTGCTCACCATATTAATTGTTTTGGGTGGACTGGCTTTTAACATTGGAAATATCTCCGGTGCAGGTCTCGGATTAAATGTATTGTTTGGGATAACGGTACAACAAGGCGCCGTTATCAGTGCTTTTATTGCCATTATTGTTTTTGTGGTTAAAGAAGCAGGAACGGTAATGGACTGGTTTGTAAAAATATTGGGTGTACTTATGATAGGACTCACACTTTACATAGCTATTATCACTGAGCCACCAATGAAAGAAGTAGTGACTAATACAATCATGCCTTCAAAATTCAGCTGGACAGCCGTTATAACTTTAGTAGGTGGAACCGTTGGTGGATATATCACTTTTGCAGGTGCACATCGTTTACTGGATGCTGGTGTGCTGGGAGAAGATGCATTAAAATTTGTGTCCCGCAGTTCAATAACAGCTATCCTGCTTGCATCAGCCATGAGGATATTATTATTTCTTGCAGCATTGGGTGTGGTGATGAAAGGTTACCAGTTAAGCAGTGAAGATCCTGCTTCATCTGTTTATGAATTTGCAGGAGGCAAGTTTGGACTTAAAATATTTGGTATTGTTATGTGGGCTGCCTCTATAACATCTGTAGTTGGATCAGCTTATACGTCCATCAGTTTTTTAAAAACGCTTCATCCTTATATGGATCGTAAGCGCAACTGGCATATCATCTTCTTTATTCTGATATCTGCTATCATCTTTATTCAATGGGGAAAACCAATTGTTATCCTTGTATGGGCAGGAACCATTAACGGCTTTATTTTACCAGTTTCATTGGGATTAATGTTACTGGCAGCCAATACAAAAAGATTATCTGCAAACTATAAACATCCCTTATGGTTATCCGTTACAGGGTGGCTGGTAGTTGCTGTCATGCTGTTTACAAGTATCAAGACGTTAATAGAACAGGTGACTGGCTAAGTTTAACTTTTAGGTTTCAGCAAAATGTATTTGAAAGTATTATTATAAGCTGCATCCACAAAAGCTAATACATCTTTCCATTTATCTTTTGACATTTTATATTGCTTGTATATTTTTTGGATCTTTATTTGAACCACCCCGTTATTTTCCGTAGCCTCACAGCTATACTTGCCTGCTTCATTATCTATATTCTTATTCAGTTCTTTTAATCCATCCACCGTATAGCCTGCCGGCACCTGGAAACTGATATCCCAGCTGATACTGCGGGGATAATCCATGTTGATATCAAATTTTCTTTCTCTTTCCTTTGGTTTTATTTGTAACTGGCTACCTGTTAATCCTGTAAGATTTACCAGGAATTTTTTACCAGCTTTCTTTATCATTCCTGGCAATTCAAAGTTCTCAACATAATTAAGATCCGGCTTTTTAAAGTTGCGGCCATCGTTCTGTAATTTAAAGTCACGATAAACAACTTTTTGTCCGTACTCTTTTTGTAATTCCTGTTTTACAAACTCCGGTTTCAATTCCGCAAACTGGTCTTTTAATGCTTTTACAGATTTATAATATTCATCCGACTGTTTATCACTCATTTTGTCCATGGGTGAATTACCGCCATAGGATTTATAATCATCAATCATATAAGGTGTATACCGCATAGCATTACTAATACTATTTGCTTTGCTGATGCCAGTGTATACGCTTGTGCGGGACACCAGCAAATTATTCATAGTAGCATCTATTCCAACCCTAAGCGTCAGAACTGAAGTATTATCTTTAAAAGTAGCATCCGGCATTTTGAAAGATTGTATATCCTGCTGACCTTTTTTGGTGGGTTCTCCAATTATATAAGCTTCGTTACCTAATAAAGAACTAACCAAATCACCGGGATTAGAGTGATCAGTACAGTTAAAATATAATTTGTCTTTTACCCGAAGGGCATATCTTATTTCATTGTCAAACAAAACCTGGTCAAGTGTACCCACACGGTTTGAAATAGAAATGATAAGATCCGCCTTTATATCACGTTCGCTTAACAGAGATGCTAAATAATAAGCAAAAGTTTTATCACTTAAATAATAATCACGGTATACCACTTTGTTGCGAATGAAGTAATAACAATTGCTGATGTATTTATCTTCGGGCCAGTCTTTTGCTCCTATCTTCTTTAATTCACTCCGGGCATTGCTGAGTGACTGACTAACGGTGATATAACCGTAACCAGCCCGTTCAAAAGCTTCATCTCCTGTCCTTGCATAATTTTCCCAGGCTTTACGGCATAGTTCTTCTTTGGTAAACCCTGTTTTCAATTCACCTTCTTCACCAATTAAAGCTCCTTTTACTTTTTCGCTGCTGGCATACACCACCTGGAATTTTACAACCGGGTAAACCCTGAGATCATTTAAAAAATTCACATCTTTTTCTGTTGCCCGGTCTTTATCTACAAAAACGTAACGATAAAATTCAGGGTCATCGGCATTTTCTTTTTTAAACTCCGGGGCACCGTTGGATGAAAGTGATTTAAAGAATGATTTATTATCCGTTTCAATCACAATCTCATTATACATCAACGGGTATTTTTTACTGCATATCTCATATTGCGGATCAAACTGAACCAATCCTTCGCCTGTAACATTGAGTTTACTTTTTGTATTGGTTACATATTCCAGCACATCACCTACTTCCATATTGGGGATAGCCACTTTATAATAACGTCTCTCCTGTCCAACAGCCTGATCAAAAAAACTTTTAAAAAACTCCGGCACTTCATTTACTGATTCCACACCCACGGCATCTTTTAAATCAACTGTTTGCACTTCTCCTCCCGGTTTTATTAAATGAGCACTAAAACCATCTGCCTTATCGCTATACCGGAAATAAACTTGCGTAAACTCATCAGCAGCATTCTTATCCTGCAGTTTTATTTTAAAATGAACTTTTTCAAAAAAGAATAAATTATTCTGGCGGGCTGTAAGAAATCCTCCTCTTGATTGTTTATCAAATGTAATACTGCGTTTATAGCCAATAACCACAGCAGATTCATTATTCCATTTAGCGGGAGCCTCATTTATGCTGAAAGCCGTATTTTTTTCGGCCCATAAAGGTTTGGCATTCTCCTCCAGCTTTTCAAGAAAATCTTCATCAATTACATCCTGTGCTGTTACACTGATGCCACCGGTAATGAATAAAAAAGTAAGAAACGGTATGATCAATTTTTTCATGACTGATTATTTGGGGGTAACAGTAATAAGGTATTTGCTGAATTCTTTAATGGATTCCAGGAATTTTTTCCATTTATCAAACTCATTTACTTTAATCACATTATTTTTTATAGTAAGCGTTTTTTTAAGTAACAGTTTATTACCGGTAACGGTATACTGACCGGTAAAACTATACCCCTCACTATTCAATTCTAATTTATCAGGAATATCGGTAAACTTTTTATCAGCCGGAATGGTAAGGGCAATCTCATCATCATAGGTGAGCACATAATCAAAATCGTATCCACGGGTACGTTTTTCATCCGGCATATAACGTTCCAGTGTTTTGGGGAAGAAATCGATACTGATATACTTATCATTTGAAATAGGGTTTACATTATTACTCAGGTCAACTTCTCCTTCTATCTGCACGGGTATTTCCCGATTCTTCAAATCACTGGTTTTTACTTTGGAAGCCACCATATTATCATTACCGAACTCCAGTATATTATTTATAAAATCTTCCTGTGAAGTTACCGGGAGGTCCTGGTATGTTTGCTGAAAACTGGTACGTTCATTTCCGTTAAAAACCACTTTTACTTTTCCATTCAACACATCGCCATTTAAATTAAAATCGGCACGGGTTATTATGCTGTGATCTTTTACATTAGCCGGGGGAACCTGTTTTATCTCAAACTTATCTCCTTTGGCAATCATTGCTTCTTTTCCCTGGATACGAAAAGCATTTTCACCAAAGGGGGCGTATTTTTCAGTAGCATCTAAAAAATATTGTTTGCCTTCCATATACAAAGTACTGATGGCATGATTATTTACACAAAGCGCCGGCAATGTTTGTGAATAAGGGATGGCCCTTGTACCAATCCAGGTAAAATGTGCATCATAGCCTGCCAGCTTGAGTAATTCAGTAAGCAGGTTAGCCATGCCTTTGCAATCACCATATTTCTTTGCTAAAACATCCTGTGCCGGGGCAGGTATATAACCAGAGTATCCGTCTTCATAAGCGATGTAACGAATATTATCCTGTACCCAGTAGTAAATAGCTTTTATTTTGTCAACATCTGTTGTTTTTCCCTGTATAATTTTGGGCAGCATTGTTTTTAAGGAACTGGTTTCATTACCCGCCATATTGTATAAACGGTTATTCCATCCATACACATCGTCTACCTTATCAAAACCGGGTAATGATTCACCTTTATTTTCAAAAGAACGAATCTGGATGATGATATGTGGCTCAGTATAGGCAAGGCCCAGATCTTTATACTCCGATTTATACGGCTGAATATCTTTCATGGAGAAAACATAGGTAGTGTAGCTGTTCTTTTTGGTTTGTGATTTTTCAATTTTATATCCATCAAAATTCATCAGCTTAAAATCAACCTGTAACCAGTCGGGTACTTTAAACTCATACCGTTGTTCAGAAACAGGATAGGTTTCTGCAAAGAATAAACGGGTAAGATATTTTCCATCAGTATATGTTTTCTTCACAGTAATTCTTGCCATTGCTCCTTTTTGATAAAAACGTATAGGATAATACTGTACCCGGCTGTCATCAAAAAAAACACCATCGCCGGTTACAGAACGGTCAATACCGCTGCGGGCAGCAGTAATATATTTATTTCCGTATTTATCTGATTTTTTAAATGTTTCCAGAGAAATAAACTTATTATAATATTCCGGGTAAGTAAGTGATGCAAACTTTTTAAGCGATATAAATTCTGATTCTGATTCTTCCTGTATGCTTACCACTTTATCGCCCAAACTGTTCTTTCCTTTGTCGAAGGTGTAATAGTGATATGATTTAGTACAGGCCACATCGGCATCTTTATACTTTCTTGATAAAGCAGAAGCATTGAGTTCATCTTCATCACTTACCTGTTGGGCTACGCTTACACAGGCCGCCAGCAACAACAATAAGCTGCAGCAAATTTTTTTTATTACCATAAAGGATGGGATTTGATAAGCAAACGGTGGTGGTAGTGGATTCATAAAGGTATTTAATAAGTCCGGAGGCGCTTTACAAATATAACCGTTTCACCAGTTACCCGGTAATAAATAATTGCCTGTAAAAAACAAAATTTACAGGTAATGTGGTGGTGGAAATGATAATTATTAATGTACCTTTCTGTAACGATGAAACTGCTTCATCTGATAATTGCATTTTTCAAAAAAATAATTCATCAAATTATGGCAACTTATCCCCTGCCGGCCTATCATTTTACTGTTGATTGGGGCGGCACCCGCATTGGTTTTACAGAAGTAACCGGTCTTACTATTGAAACCGAAGTGATAGAATACCGGGAAGGCAACTCACCCGAATTTCATAAAATAAAAATGCCGGGACTTCAAAAGTTCAGCAATGTAACACTCAAACGTGGACTGGTGACAGGTGATACTGATTTTTATAAATGGATGCTTACCACACAAATGAATAAAGTGGAAAGACGGGATGTGGTAATTCATTTGCTGGATGAAAAACATCAGCCGTTAATGACCTGGAAACTGCATAATGCGTGGCCGGTAAAACTGGAAGGGCCTGCTTTAAAAGCTGAGAGTAACGAAGTTGCCATAGAAACACTGGAACTTACACACGAAGGATTAAGTATTGTTAATTAAATACCGGAAAATCATAATTAAATACCAGAATCTAAAGCTGCTTTTTTGTACACTTGCAAATTAAAAAGCGGTTCATGAAAACATTTTTTTGCTTGCTCGTTTTGGTTGCATGTTGTTCAAATGCACAGCAATTATCTATCATTCCCAAACCGGTGGAATCCACTGTACAGAAAGGGAGATTTAATATCAATGCTGCTACAGTTATTGTATTAACAAATGATGGGCTGCAGCCTTCTGCTGATTTTTTAAATAATTATTTGAAAACGTATTACGGCTTTAGTTTAAAAACTGCCAAACAGGCAAAGACTAACTTCATTCACCTTGGCATAAAAGTATTTACCCGTCCGCCGGATAATGATGGATATAACTTAACTGTATCTCCAAAGAACATTGAAATCTCCGGCGATACTTATGCAGGAAGTTTTCATGCCATACAATCATTGATTCAGTTATTGCCTTTACAAAAGAAAAAAGTGCTGGATGTGCAGTGCTGCACTGTTACCGATTATCCAAGATTTAAATATCGTGGACTGCATCTGGATGCGGGACGTCATTTTATGCCCGTTGCATTTGTAAAAAAGTATATTGATTTTATTGCACTGAATAAGCTCAATTATTTTCACTGGCATTTAACCGAAGACCAGGGCTGGCGGATTGAAATAAAAAAATACCCCAGACTTACTGAAGTGGGTGCATGGAGAAATGGTACTATCATTGGTCGCTATCCCGGCAAAAGCAACGATAATACCAAGCATGGAGGTTACTATACACAGGAAGAAATTAAAGAGGTGGTAAAGTATGCAGCCGATCGTTACATTACTGTTATACCTGAAATTGAATTGCCCGGTCATGGCAGTGCAGCCATTGCTGCTTATCCATATCTAAGCTGCTTTCCGGAAGAGCCTACTATAAAATATTTTCCCAAGTCTTGTACCTGGGGCGGAGATACAACCGGTAAACAAGTACAGCAAACATGGGGAGTTTTTAGTGATGTATTTTGTGCCGGTAAAGATTCCACCTTTGATTTTTTACAGGATGTGCTGGATGAGGTGATGGCTTTGTTCCCTTCGCCGTACATACATATTGGTGGTGATGAATGCCCAAAGGAAAACTGGAAACGTTGTCCCAATTGTTTATTGAGGATGCAGCGGAAAGGATTGAAAGATGCGCATGAACTGCAGAGTTATTTTATTCAGCGTATTGAAAAATATATTAACAGTAAAGGAAGAAAGATCATTGGCTGGGATGAGATACTGGAAGGTGGTTTAGCACCTAATGCCACTGTAATGAGCTGGCGTGGAGAAGAAGGTGGTATTACTGCTGCCAAACAAAATCATGATGTGATTATGACACCGGGAAATCCTGTGTATTTTGATCATACACAAAGCACCAATGAAGATTCTGTTACCATTGGTGGTTATAATCCTATTGAAAAAGTATATGCCTATGATCCTGTTCCGGCTGTACTAACCGAAGAACAGGGCAAACATATTTTAGGTGCTCAGGCCAATGTATGGACTGAATATATGGACAATGGAAGAAAAGTGGAATACATGATCTTTCCAAGATTAGCCGCCTTAAGTGAAGTATTGTGGAGCCAGAAAGATAAAAAAGACTGGAGCAGTTTTGAGAAAAGATTGATTACACAATTTAAGCGGTATGATTTCACCAAGACAAATTACAGTAAAGCGTATTTTGATTTAAAGGCGACAGTATTACCTGCGGAAGATAATAATGGAGTGCTGTGGAAAATTGAAAGCAATTATAAAAATGGAACAATAACTGTATCGCCTCCCGGAATTTTTTGGCCAAAAAGTCATATCAGTAAAGAAGATTCTATTAAAATAATAAATACAAAAAACGTATCGAAGTTTATTTATAAAAATTCATTCAAAATTAATAGTAATGGATATTATCGGGTTACCTTGGATGATTATTCGAAAAAAGAAAGTTTATTAGCAGCAATTGAACAAAAGTTTTCTTTTTCAAAATCTACCGGCAAAAAAATCACACTCACTAATCAACCTTCCAAATCTTATCCTGGTGACGGTGCTTTTACATTGGTGAATGGTGTGCAAAATGAAAAAGGGTTATCTAAATCAAAAGAGTTTTTAGGTTTTGAAGGAACAGATTGCGAAGCGGTAATTGATCTCGGAAAAACTATGGAGATAAAAGAAGTTATTGCTCATGTATTTGAAGAAAATGGAAGCTGGATCTATCGTCCTAAATCTATAGAAGTATTTGTTTCCAATGATGGATTGAGTTACCAGTCTGCCGGCAAATCGGATATATTTATTGAAATTTATCCGTTGCGAAAAGTGGGTGTTTCATTTGCCCCACTACAAACAAGGTTTGTAAAAGTGCTGATTAAAAACTATGGCACCATTCCCGCAGGAAATCCCGGTGGTGGTCACCCTGCCTGGTTATTTGTGGATGAGATAGAAGTGAACTAACAGGCAATAGTTTAATAAATAATAAATTTGTGACTCCAACTCGACAAAACTGCTACTAATATGAATATGTCAGATTCGTTTGAAAAAATTCCAGTAAAGATTTTTGATTCCATTAAGACCGGCTCTGTTTTTATTGCTCAACAAATTGCGGCACTCATAAAAGACAAAGCAGCTAAAGGAGAAAAATGTGTGTTGGGTTTAGCTACCGGTTCTTCACCAAAATCTGTTTATGCAGAGCTGGTAAGAATGCATAAAGAAGAAGGATTGAGTTTTAAGAATGTTATCGCTTTTAACCTGGATGAATACTATCCAATTGAACAGGATGCATTGCAAAGCTATAACCGCTTTATGAAAATGCATTTGTTTGATAAAGTGGATATTGATCCTGCCAATTGTCATATTCCCAATGGAGAAATTCCCCGTGAACAGATAAAACAATACGCTTTTGAGTATGAAAAACAAATTGAAGCAGCCGGTGGTGTGGATCTGCAGATATTAGGTATTGGTAATAACGGTCATATCGGCTTTAATGAACCCGGTTCATCACTTTATTCAAAAACAAGATTAATCACTTTAGATAACTCAACAAGGCTGGCTAACTCGTATGAGTTCGCCAATATATCTGAAGTTCCAAGACTGGCAATCACAATGGGTATCAGCACCATTTTGAAAGCGAAGAAAATAATATTGATGGCATGGGGCCCTGCTAAAGCTCCCGTTATTCAAAAAGCTGCCGAAGCTGATATCACCGAAAGAGTGCCGGCATCGCTATTGCAGAATCATGATGATGTAACTTTCGTGGTAGATGAATTAGCTTCAGCTGAACTCACCAAAATAAAATCGCCCTGGTTAACCGGTGATTGTGATTGGACGCCAAAGATGATAAAGAAAGCGGTGGTGAACATGGCATTAAAAGCACAAAAACCAATTTTAAGTTTAACCAATAGTGATTATAATGAATATGGTTTAGGCGATTTGTTAGTTGAAGAAGGGGATGCATATGAAATAAACCTGAAAGTTTATTACATGCTTCGTGACAGCATTACCGGATGGCCCGGTGGTAAACCCGGTACACAGATGCCCCGTCATCCGGAACGTTCAGACCCATTTCCAAAAAGAGTAATCATCTTCTCCCCTCACCCGGATGATGATATTATTTCAATGGGTGGCACTTTTCAACGTTTACATGACCAGGGACATGATGTGCATGTAGCTTATCAAACCAGTGGTAACATTGCAGTAACCGATGAGTTCGTTACAAGATTTTTAGATTTTGCGGTGGGCTTTGAAGATATGTTTGGCATCGACAGTAAAAAATCACATACACTTTTACAGGAAGCAAGACAGTTTTTGGCAACTAAAAAATCAAACCAGTTAGATACGGAAGAGATACGTTCTATTAAAGGTTTAATAAGAAGATGTGAGGCAGCAGCCACCTGCCGTTATGTTGGATTGAAAGAAGGTAACTGGCATTTTCAAAACTTACCTTTTTACGAAACAGGTGCTATTGAAAAAAAACCAATGGGTGAAGAAGATATTGTGATCACTATGGAGTTGCTCCGGAAAATAAAACCACACCAGGTTTATTGTGCCGGTGATTTTGCTGATCCGCATGGAACACATATTGTTTGCTTTAATGTAGTGCTGGAATCACTCAAACGAATTAAAGCTGCTGGTGAAGATTGGGTAAACGATTGCTGGCTCTGGTTATACAAAGGAGCATGGCAGGAATGGAATATCGAAGAAATTGAAATGGCGATACCAATGAGTCCTGACCAGGTGATGAAAAAACGTTTTGGCATCTTTATACATCAGTCACAAAAAGATATGGTGCCATTCCAGGGAAGTGATGCAAGGGAGTTCTGGCAAAGAGCCGAAGATCGTAATGGGGCTACGGCTGAGATATATGCACAGCTTGGGTTAACCAAGTATGCAGCCATGGAAGCTTTTGTTAGATGGCATTTTTAAATATCGAAATCTATCATTTTGATTTCGGATTTTAGTTGTGAGGCCGTATATTTGCAGCCCGTTTTACGGAGAAGGCCTCATAGCTCAACTGAATAGAGCATCTGACTACGGATCAGAAGGTTTCAGGTTTGAATCCTGATGAGGTCACAAAAGGCGATTATTATTAGTCGCCTTTCTAATTTTAATTTAGGCCGCCGCCATTCAATCATTCATTTTCAGTGAAATTGCAAACTCGAACAGATCGGGAAAAATGGTCCATCTTGTGGAAAAACCAGTCTTTCAAAAATAAGGTCTGGGTTACTTCTGCTTTGTTGCTGGTCACTGCTTTTGCCGCCCCCTTTTTTTTCCAAAAAATTGAAGATAGAAATGGTGTAATCTTAAATGATGTTGTATTAAAACATTTGCCAGCGTATAATCTTTCTATACTAATATTTGCTCTTATCTGGCTGATGTTTTTTATCAGTATCATCCGGGCAATTCAATCACCTGTTTTTTTTATCACTTTTATCATTGGTTACCTTTTACTAAATCTCAGCCGGTTTATTACTATCCTGTTAGTTCCCCTTGATCCTCCACAGGGAATAATTGAATTGGCTGACCCGCTCACCAGTATTTTTTATGGAAATCAATTTGTGACTAAAGATCTTTTTTATTCGGGACATGTTTCCACGTTGTTGTTAATGAGTTTTTGCTATCAAAAGAAATTTGACAGGATACTGGGATATCTTTCATCGGTAATAGTGGCTGTATCACTTTTAATTCAACATGTGCATTATACTATTGACGTTATTGCAGCCCCGGTATTTGGATGGCTTATTTATCAGCTGGCAAAAAAGATTGCACTGAACAATCAAAATGCTTCTCCTAATTGAAAATAAAATCCATTATTTCCTCCCCTTCCTAAACCATAATCCAATCGCAAATTCAATTTTTCTTTTTTGTCGAGGGCAAACCTAAGACCTGTTCCGGCTGAATATTTTAAATCCTTAAAACCTATTTCACTGAGTGAACTTCCAACATTTCCTAAATTAGCAAAAGCTACTGCCCCAAACCTTCCTTTAAGCGGAATCCGGTATTCCCCCTGTATTACCACCTGGCTCTTGTCCCGGTATCTTCCATCATAATAACCTCTCATACTGTTTGACCCGCCAAACGATGCCAAACTTCTTAATGGCACTTCACCCGCATTGAAAAATCCATACACTTGCAAAGCCAGTACCTGCTCTTTGTATATCCTGAAAAACTCTCTTATATCCGCCACATAATTTGTATAATGGTATTGAGAGGACAGAAAACGGCCAAAATGATTAAAGTAAAATTGAATAAAGCTTCCCTTATCCGGTGCAAATGCATTATTTCGGGTGTCATAAGTACAACTCAGCCCAGCCCCTGAAATATGATACCCCTTTCTGCCCAGGATATTCTGTTTGTCAAACAATCCATCTGGTGAGTAGTCCACATGAATCACTCGTTGATATTCGTACAAAAGGCCTATAAAAAAATTATTTCCTACATGTTTTTGCCCGTGCAGGTAAATGTAATACTGTTTAAATGAATAAGATTCTTTATTATTGTCGGGGGTTGATTTACCAATACCCCAAAACTTATCGGGGAAATCGCTGTAAGAGATTTGATAATTGAGAATGTACTTCTCCCCCGGGAAATAGATAGTGCCGTTTAACGCAGAAACAAATTGTTTCTTTAAAGAATATAAAGCCAGCACCTGTGAATTGGATGTGCGGGTAAGCGTATCTTTTGGTTTTATATGAAAAGTGGAAGAAATTAATGCCCCAAAAGACCAGTCTGTTTCTATGGAACGAACAATAACCGGTAAGGGCCTGAATTTAAAATTTTTGCCAGCTATGCTGTCCTGTTGACTGAATAAGGTTAGCGGTATAAGAACAGGAGTAACCAACCGCAGGAAAAAAGTAAATTTTTTGTTCAAAGCAAGTTAATTTTTGAAAGGAATTTAATTGCAAGCTAAGTAACAGAAATTAAAAAAACATAAATAAGTCTCGGGTTGTATATTTTACAATTCAATAACCTTATTTTTAACTTTAAATAACCTGGATTTGGTAAAAAGATAGGCAGAGCTTAAATGATAAACGCCTAAAACCAGAACTGTTACAAAATAATTAATATGCAAAAAAAGAAATTAACCTCTGCACGTGAATGGGTTAAATTCAATGTTTTACGACCTTCATTATTAGGTGTAGGAAAAGCAATAGCGCCATTTTCCACCGTTGGCAATCACCCGGTATTTTCCAATGATAAATTCCCTCATGCACAGTTGCTGGAGAAAAACTGGCCGGCTATCAGAAAAGAACTGGAAGCGGTCATGCAATTCAGGGATTCTTTTCCCAGCATCCAGGAAATACAGCAAGAGCAAATGGTGCTTACAACAGACAACAAATGGAAAACATTCTTCCTTTATGGTTTTGGTACTAAATCGGAAAGAAATTGTTCTCTTTGCCCCGAAACTGCCAGAACTTTAGAGCAGATCCCGGGATTACTTACCGCTTTTTTCTCCATTATGTACCCCAAAAAGCATATCCAGGCACATAAAGGGTTGTTTAAGGGAATCCTCAGAACTCATTTGGGTATGATCATTCCTGACAACAACAAGTATGAATTATGCCGTATGCAGGTAGATAAAGAACTGATTGTTTGGAAAGAAGGTGAAGCAGTTGTATTTGATGATACTTACCGCCACGAGGTATGGAATGATTCTGATGATATACGGGTAGTACTCCTAATTGATACTATCAGGCCCTTTAAGCAGCCATTCAGGTGGCTTAATAAAGGTATTATTAATTTAATAGTAGGCTCGTCACATGTTAAAGAGGCTGTAGACAATCATAAAGCCTGGGAAAGCAAATTCAATCAATTATTCTCTTAATAAATAATATGGGCAAAATAATAACCACCGCCTTTACTTTGGGTGAAACATTAACTCAGGAGCAACTGGATTATTTTAATAAAAACGGCGTTATCCGTTTTAAAAATTTTATCAGTCGTGATACGGTTAATACTATAATTAGTGAAATAAACCGCATAGAAAAAGAATGGTTGGCCGAAGGACGAACAAAAGTAAATGGTACACTGCTGAAATTTGGTATTGATGAATTCGGTAATAAGATCATTCAACGTCCCTGTTTCCTTTCTCTATTCAGTCCTTTTTTACATGAACTGTTACAGGATAAGCGGTTTGATGCCTTAAAGCCAATGCTGTATCCCTATGAAGGAAGAATTGGTGAAGATGAAAAGGATGGACTGGTATTAAATCACTATGTTCGGGTGGAAGGTGGTGTATTCAGCAAAATGGGATGGCATACAGATTGCCCCAGAGATTTGTTTCTTGGTGAAAAAATTATGCCGATGCTGAATGTGGGAATTCATTTAGATGATGTACCGTTTGAAAACGGTGGATTAAGGGTATTGCCGGGAACACATAAAAAAGGAGTATTTAATTTAATGTTTGGCAAAAGATATTACAGCAATAATGACGATAAAAATGAAGTGGGTTTTAATATTGAGGCAGGTGATCTGACGGTACATGAAGGCCGGGTTTGGCACCGGGCCAAGCAATCCCCTTATACAGGAGCCGCCAGCAGAAGAAGAGTGTTATATGTGCCTATGATAACAGGTAAATATGCTCCCAAAAATGAAAAAAGCAAAACGGCGCTCTACCATTATTTCAGGTAAATTTATTCCGACCGTTAGTAAACTAATTACTTCTAATAAATTCAATATAAAATTGACTTTATTAATTCTGAACTATGAATTACGCATTAATAACAGGAGCTAGTAAAGGAATAGGAAGAGCCATTGCCGAGGAGCTGGCGCAAAAAAAAATAAACGTGTTACTGGTGGCAAGAACAGCCCAAACATTGAAAGAAACTGCCTCCAGCATCTCATCAAGATTTAATGTATTGACTGATTATTTACCAGTAGACCTTTCTTCACCCGGAGCGCCTGATAAAATTTATGCCTGGTGTAAAGAAAAAAATTACACTGTAAATATATTGGTTAACAATGCGGGTTATGGCCTGAGCGGTGCCATTGATAGATTTTCTGTTGAAGAAAATGAACAGATGATCCAGGTAAATATTAATTCCCTGGTAGGTTTATGTCAATTGTTTTTGCCTGATTTAAAAAAACAACCGAGAGCTTATATTTTAAACATAGCCAGTACAGCGGCTTACCAGGCAATTCCTCTTTTAAACATTTATGCAGCGAGCAAAGCTTTTGTATTAAGTTTCAGTCGTGCATTATATCATGAACTAAAAGGCAGTTCCGTTTCAGTAACCTGTGTAAGTCCCGGTTCTACTGATACCGATTTTCCACACCGGGCACAGGTAAAACAAAGGGTATTGGCAAATGCCAAAAAAGTGAATATGACACCTAAAGCTGTCGCAAATGTTTCAGTAAAGGCCATGTTCAACAGCAGAGCAGAACTGATCATCGGTTCATTAAATAAATTGGGAGCATTTATGGTGTGGCTTCTCCCCAAGAAAATGGTTGAGAAAATTGCAATGAATATTTATAGATGATACCTGCTATTATATAAATTTCAATACTTCCTCACCTATAGCTTCAGTGCCCAATACTTTATCAGCCGGAGTTTGTGCATCAGCAATATCTCTTGTACGATAGCCTGCCTTCAGCACTTTATCTACTGCATTGATCACGGCTTCTGATTCAGCTTTCATGCCAAATGAAATATCTAACAATAATGCTGCGGATAAAATTGAAGCAAGCGGATTAGCCACTCCTTTACCGGTAATATCATGCGCAGAACCATGGATGGGTTCGTACACACCAGTACCATCACCAATAGAAGCCGACGCCAGCATACCCATTGAACCGGCAATTTGTGAAGCTTCATCTGTAAGAATATCACCAAACAAATTGGCTGTTACCACCACATCAAAACGGCGTGGATCTTTTATCAGCAACATGGCTGTTGCATCCACAAACTGATGTTCCACTTCCACATCGGGATATTCCAAGGCAATTTTCTGAATCACTTCTCGCCACAATCTTGATGTTTCAATTACATTGGCTTTATCTACAGAGCATAATTTCTTTTTTCTCGTTCTGGCTGCATCAAAAGCTTTACGGGCTATACGTTCTACTTCATAGCGACTATACTCTGCAATATCATAAGCAGTATCACCATTATTCTTTCTTCCTTTCTCACCAAAATAAATATCTCCGGTCAGTTCACGGAAAAATAAAATATCAGCACCTTTTAATATTTCAGGTTTGATACTGGATGCACCGAGTAATTCATCAAACAATTTTATTGGACGAAGATTAGCATATAAACCTAACTCCTTACGCATCTTCAATAAGCCTTGTTCAGGCCTTACTTTAGCAGAAGGGTCATTATCATATTTGGGATGACCAACTGCACCAAATAATACGGCATCTGATTTACGCATCTTTTCCAGCGATTCATCCGGCAAAGGGTTACCGGTTGCTTCAATAGCCACATGACCAATTAATGCTTCATCATACGTAAACGTATGTCCAAACTTTGCTGCAATCTTATCCAATACTTTTTTACCTACTGCTGTTACTTCCTGTCCAATCCCATCACCCGGAACAATTAAAATATGTTTATTCGCCATTTCTTTTGAGGCACTGAGTCAAAAAGGCACAAAGGCACAGCGTTGAATCAGTTATTTTTTGATTAAATAAATATTTTCATTTACAAATTGACAAATCTTCAAATTGTCAAATTATATTCAGCATTTTCTGAGTAGCTTTTATTGCAGAAACAGTCTGATCACTATCCAAGCCTCTCGTCTTAAATTCTTTGTTATTATACTTCCACGTAATTACTGTTTCACATAACGCATCACTTTTACCACCGGGCGGAATACGTACTGCATAATCTGTCAATACCGGTAATTCCAGTTTCTTTTGTTTATAAATTTTCTTCAGTGCATTCATAAAGGCATCATACTGTCCATCACCCTGCGAATGTTCTTCAAACATTTCACCATCAACACAAATGCGGAGTGTAACAGACGGATTTAAATCTTTGGAATGAGTGAGCACATAGTTTTCAATTTTCACTTTTTCTTCAATCGCATTGCTGTCTAATATATCAGAGATTATATAAGGTAAGTCGGCTTGCGTTACTACTTCTTTCCTATCGCCTAATTCAATGATACGTTGCGTAACTTTTTTTAAATCATCATCTGATAACTGGATGCCTAATTGGTGTAAATTATTTTCAATGTTGGCTTTACCGCTTGTTTTACCCAATGCATATTTTCTTTGGCGACCAAAACGTTCGGGCATCAGTTCACTGAAGTATAATTTATTCTTTTTATCACCATCTGCATGTATACCGGCTGTTTGAGTAAATACATTTTCGCCAACAATAGGCTTATTTACCGCCACACGAAAACCGGAAAATGCTTCTACCATTTTACTTATCTGATACAATGATTTTTCTGCAACCGATGTTTTTAACCTGGGCATAAAATCATTCATCACTGCAATAGCACTGGCCAATGGAGCATTACCAGCTCTTTCGCCCATGCCATTCACCGTAAGATGCAAACCATGAGCACCGGCTTTTACTGCTTCTAATACATTAGCTGTTCCTAAATCGTAATCATTATGTCCATGAAAATCGAAATGAATACCGGGATAACGCTGTACGATTTCAGAAATGAATTGATATACTTCTGATGGAATTAAAACACCCAGTGTATCTGGCAGCATAATTCTTTTCACCGGTTGTTGAGTGAGAAAATCCAAATACTGGAAAACATATTCTTTGGAATGACGCATGCCATTACTCCAATCTTCGAGATACATGTTAACATCAATCTTTTTTTGTCTTGCCAGTTTTATAACTGCTGCTATATCATCAAAATGTTGTTCGGGAGTTTTCTTTAACTGATGAGTAAGATGATTTAATGAACCTTTGGTTAACAGGTTCATCACTTTTGCACCGGCTTTTTGCATCCATTCAATGGAAACATTGCCATCAACAAAAGTCAAAACTTCTACTTTATTTATAAACCCGTTTGCCTTTGCCCATTTGGTAATTTTCTTTACCGCATCAAACTCACCTTCTGATACACGGGCGGAGGCCACTTCAATACGATCCACTTTCACTTCAGTTAACAGCAATTGGGCAATAGTCAATTTTTCAGACGCAGAAAAAGAAACTCCGCTGGTTTGTTCACCATCACGGAGAGTAGTGTCCATTATTTCAATGTAGCGTAGTTGATGCGGCATCGGGGATTTGTGGTTTGTAGTTTGTTGTTAGTAGATGCTGCTCGCCGCAACTTTTTGAATATCGTCTTTTAACGATTGTAAGAAATCAATATCATCATATCCATTCATCAGGTTATTCTTTTTATATCCGTTGATGTCGAATGATTCTTTTTCTCCGGTTGCCAAAATAGTAATGGTTTGTGCCGGAAGATTTACTTCCAGTTCAGTTTTTGGATCGGCTTCAATAGCTTTAAATATTTTATCCAGGAATTCTGCACTTACAGTTACCGGAAGGATACCAATATTCAGTGAGTTCCCTTTAAAGATATCAGCAAAGAAACTGGATACCACACAACGGAAACCATAATCATAAATAGCCCATGCAGCATGTTCACGGCTGCTGCCACTTCCAAAATTTTTTCCGGCAACTAATATTTTACCGGAATAGATCGGATTATTTAAAACAAAATCTTTTTTAGGAGTATCATCCGCATTGTATCGCCAGTCACGAAACAGGTTATCACCAAATCCTTTTCTTTCAGTTGCTTTTAAGAAACGGGCAGGAATAATCTGGTCGGTATCCACATTCTCAATCGGCATGGGTACTGCTGAACTCTTTAATATGTTGAATTTATCGTAAGCCATTTTTAGTTATAAGTTTTAAGTTCTGAGTTTTAAGTTTACTTGTTGCCTCTTTTATGCAATCAATTCTCTCGGGTCTGTTACCACACCGGTTACTGCTGCTGCAGCTGCCACTAACGGACTTGCCAGCATTGTTCTTGCACCGGGGCCCTGTCTTCCTTCAAAGTTTCTGTTGCTGGTACTTACTGCATATTTACCGGCAGGAATTTTATCATCATTCATTGCCAAGCAAGCTGAGCAACCAGGCTGACGTAATTCAAAACCAGCTTCAGTTAATATGTCAAGAATACCTTCATCTTTTATTTGCTGTTCTACAATGTGTGACCCCGGAACGATCCATGCTGTAACATTATCCGCTTTCTTTCTGCCTTTTACAATAGAAGCAAAGGCACGGAAATCTTCAATACGTCCATTGGTACAACTGCCAATGAAAACATAATCTACTTTCTTACCCAACAATACATCATCTTCATGAAAGCCCATATAGTTGAGTGATTTTTCGTAGCTGGCTTTACTGTTACCCGTTTCAGTAGTAACAGGAATATGTTGTGTAATACCAGTTCCCATACCAGGGTTGGTACCATAAGTAATCATCGGCTCAATATCTTTCGCTTCAAAATTGTATTCCACGTCGAACTTAGCATCCGCATCTGTTTTTAATGTTTTCCAGTAGGCTAATGCTTTATCCCATGCCTCACCTTTGGGAGCTTTATCTTTTCCTTTAATGTAAGCAAAAGTTGTTTCATCAGGAGCAATCATTCCACCACGGGCACCCATTTCTATGCTCATATTACACACTGTCATTCTTCCTTCCATACTCATGTTCTCAAATACTTCACCGGCATACTCCACAAAATATCCGGTGGCGCCGGCAGCCGTTAATTTAGAAATAATATAAAGCACCACATCTTTTGGTAAAATGCCTTTGCCCAGTTTTCCATTTACATTAATACGCATCTTTTTTGGTTTGGGCTGCATGATGCATTGCGAAGAAAGCACCATCTCCACTTCAGAAGTACCAATACCAAAAGCAATACAACCAAAAGCACCATGTGTTGAGGTGTGTGAATCACCACAAACAATGGTCATGCCCGGTAAGGTAATACCGTTTTCCGGGCCTACCACATGCACAATACCATTCTTAGGATTACCCAATCCCCAATGAGATATGCCATATTTAGCGGCATTCTGTTCCAATGCTTTCAATTGATTGGCAGAAAGCGGATCCTGTACCGGTAAATGCTGGTTAATCGTTGGTGTGTTGTGATCGGCTGTAGCAAATGTTCTTTCGGGGAACATTACTTTCAGTCCTCTTTGTTCCAAACCGAGGAAGGCAACGGGGCTGGTTACTTCATGAATAAAATGACGATCGATAAAAAACACATCGGGGCCATCTGCAATGTGGCGAACCACGTGGCTATCCCACACTTTATCAAACAATGTACTGGGCATATGCTTTTGTAATTTTTTAATTGGAATGCAAATTTCCTAAAAACTATGCAAATAGCTTTGTTTTGTGTCAAGTTTCTTTAAGCTTTTGAGCTGATTATTAGAAATAATTTGGTAATTACTAACAGCCATTTGTTTAACATCCTTCTTCAAACGATTTCGATTTCTAGAATTGCCCGATCTAAGTATCTAATTATCGTTGTTGTTAATAGCTACTGTACTCAAAATAAATTTTCTTGCAAAGCGTTAAATCATAATTATCAATTTAGGTCTATTACCCTATGATTGTAAACCAAATTAAACGCATGAAAAACAAAATTATAAATGTAAAAGGGCTCATTAAGAGCCCTTTTTATTTTCTATTCAATTAATCATTCAACTATAAACCAAAAACTACACACTAATTTATTCCCGGCTGCTTCAACTGCACTCCTGCTTTCGCATCATCCACCATCTTCTTTACATCCGCTAACAGTTTTTTAGCATCATACACAATTCCATCTTTAATGGTGTATTTTATCCCACCCACTCTTATCACCTTATTATCTTGTGTTACTTTAATAGCGCCTGTTCCGTATAATACCTGTAAATTTTCTAATGGATTCGCATCAACAATCACCATATCGGCCAGCTTACCTGCTTCCACACTTCCCAAATCTTTTTCAGCTCCTAATGCCTGTGCTCCATACAGCGATGCAGAACGAATTACTTCCAGCGGATGAAAACCTGCTTCTCTCAATAACTCCAGTTCTCTTATGTATCCAAAACCATAGGTTTCATAAATAAATCCATCATCACTGCCTGTTGTTACACGACCACCACGGTTTTTATATTCATTTACAAAAGTCATCCACAACCGATAATTTTCTTTCCAGGCAATTTCATCTTCTGTTCCCCAATGCAACCAGAACGAACCATGAGATTCACGGCTGGGTTCATAAAACTTCCACAATGAAGGAAGCGTATAACTCTCATGCCATTCCGCTCGTCTTGCCCTGTGCAGGTCTCTTGTTGCATCATAAATATTAAACGTAGGATCCAATGTAAAATCCAAACTCAGTAATTCATTCATTACTTTATTCCACTTTTCACTGTATGGTGCAGCTGCCTGTTTCCATAAGCGGCCGGCTTCACCAAAGCGATCAGCTTCATTG
The DNA here is from genome assembly GCA_003963365.1 of Sphingobacteriales bacterium. Taxonomy (GTDB): domain Bacteria; phylum Bacteroidota; class Bacteroidia; order Chitinophagales; family Chitinophagaceae; genus AWTP1-9. Next base: position 500,969 of record RXJG01000001.1, on the reverse strand, counting down.
GCATAATTATAATTGAGTGAATAGTTCTGTATGGTTTTATCATCAAACAAAGCTTCCGGCAAACCATACCAGTGCTCCATGGATGTTAAACCGGCTCTTGCGGAGTTCAAGACATTCCACCTGCCCACATCCATTTGTGCATGATGACAGCAACTGCGTAACCCCAGTTTTTTATTTTCTTTTATCGCCGCTTCCATTATTTGCGGAGCAGCCCCAAAAAATTTAATACCATCGGCTCCTTTCTTTACATTGCTTCTTACCCATGCAATAGCTGAATCCACCGTGGCAATTGGCTGTTTACTACCCTGGCCAAAACCTGTGTAAGCAAAAATTCTTGGAGCGGTAATTTTATTTTCAGCACTCAGCTTTTTTTCTTCCAGCACCCAATCCAGTCCATTAAAACTTCCCGGTTCACGGATGGTAGTAACACCATGTGCCATCCATAATTTAAAAACATATTCAGCCGATGCACCCTGTTCTTCGCCACCAATATGACCATGCATATCAATAAAGCCGGGCAACAGGTACATGCCTTCGCAATTCATTTCTTTACCGCCTTCTTTTAATTGCGGACGACGCTTTTGATTAATGGGAACACCCGGAGCACCCACATTTACAATTTGTGCAATACGATTATTCTCCACCACAATATCAACCGGGCCAATGGGCGGCGCACCAGTGCTGTTAATAAGTATAACACCACGAATGATAAGTTGAGGCCATGGCCCCTCGCCTTCTTTTACCAATGGTGCTTTGGCAACCTGTGCTGACAATTTGAATGCAAGCAATGTTAAGAGCAATAGAAATTTTAATCTCATAAGCAAGAGTTAAGAAATGGAAATTACGAAGTTGGATTGATAATTGGATGATTTGGTGATTTGAAGATTTGAAAATGATGATACCGGCTTTGAGTTCTTTGTGGCATCGTTTGTTGCGTCGCAATCCTTTCATCGGCTGGGAATGCTATGCAACTTTTATTGTAGATTCCTCCGCCTTGGTTCGTGTCCCCAGGTAATTATATACAACTTTGACCACGTAAAGAACTATGAAGGGGAATATAACTCCCCTTTATTTTTTATAGAAAGTATTTTGGTAATTATATACTACAATAACCAAAAATTATTTTTTAGGCAGAATGAAATTTAAAACCGTCAGGATAACAATAAGTATAATAAAGTATTTACCCATTACACTTAATATTTCCTTCCACGGCTTTTGCTTAACAACTCGTTGGTGATACATATATACTCCGAAACAAACAATAGCAAATCCGTACGTGTAAATCTTATCTTCCATTATTTCTTCTTTTTAGCTGCTTTCTTTGGCTTAGGATTACCTTTTACCGATGCTGCCATGATATTATGAAACAGGCTGGATGCTTCTTTTGCTGATTTCTTTTTAGCTTTTGTCATAGATACAAATTTAGTAGATTTGTAAAAGAGAAATCCTCTGCCTTGGTTCATGTCCCCACGAACCAATCTTCAGTCAAACACCCATCTTCAAATTTTCAAATCACCAAATCTTCAAATCACCTCATCATCAAACCTCCGCCACATCATACACTACCACTTTACTCCAAAGGTGACTGTAGTTTTTAATGAACGCCTGGTGTATAGGATGATCCTGGTAAATTTTTTGTCCCGCCGTATCATCAAAAAACATTAATTCAGATACACCCCAACTGGTATCTACCACATCTCTTTTTTCTGTGGAGGCTACCACACCCACATGAAGTTTACGAATGGTTTCAATCTTGGCTAATGTCTTCACCCCTTCCACTAATTTATCCCTGTCTTCAATTGAATTGGGATTCTTTAACCAGAAGAACACATGATGCACCAGTTGTTTCTTTTCTTCCGTAACAGTTATGGGCATAGCGGAGGCAGCAGCACCGGCTCCTAAAGCGGCGGATGTTGCTATGAATTGTTTTCTGCTCATTGGTTTCATGTGTTAGTTGTTTGTGATGGCAATTTACAAATGAAGTGTTTTTCTGACAAGTTTAAATTCACTGCAATCCTGTTCCTGCTTAATTTTGCGCAGCAAATAAAAAACAATGGCCACTACCCGTAAAAAGAATATTTTAGGACTAAAACTTCCCACCGATCCAAGATGGGTGAATTTAGCAGAGATATCATTAGAAGATATTTTAACCGATCATGCTTACTGCGAACAGAAAGCTGCCACCAGTTGCATTTCTTTAATTCAGCGGTATAACGATAAAGAAAAAATTGTAAAAGAACTCTCTCCTATTGTAACAGAAGAATGGGGACATTTTCGTTTGGTAATTGGTGAATTGTATAAACGTGGGTTGAAGCTGGGCCGTCAGCGTAAAGATGAATATGTAAATGCGTTGTTCCAGTTTGAAACAAAAGGTGGCAGTGATGAAGATCGTTTGCTTGATAAATTATTAATATTTGCTTTGATTGAAGCCAGGAGCTGTGAACGCTTTAAACGTTTAAGCGAAGGATTAGAAGATAAATACCTGCGCAAGTTCTACCGCATGTTCATGGAAAGTGAGGCCGGGCATTATCGTTTGTTCATTAATCTTGCCAATACGTACGTCAAAAAAGATAAAGTAAAAAAACGCTGGAAAGAATGGCTGGAGTATGAAGCTGGCATTATGAAAAACTTAGCTGTAAGAGGCGACAGGATGCATTAACTGGTTGCTGCCCGCCCGGATGACCCGTTCGGACGGGGTTGTTAGTTGCTGATTTATTGTTTATACCCCGCAACTCACTACTCGCCACTCGCCACTTTCTTATTTCAACGGTCTCTTCTTAATCATTCCTCCTTTGGTATCCTTAAGGCTATTCATCACAATAAATGCATTGGGATCTATCTTGTCGATCTCGTTATTGAGTTTACTTATTTCCAAACGGGTGATTACGGTGTACAGAATATCCATGTCACCGTTGCGTTCTCCACTTTTACCATGTCCTCTTTTGCCACGATAAACGGTAACACCACGGCCAAGGTCATTGGCAATCATCTCTCTTATTTCATCTGCTTTAATTGAAATAATGGTAACACCGGTATATTCTTCTATTCCTTCAATTACAAAATCCAGACTTTTTGCTGCAGCTAAATAAGTAAGAATTGAATACAAAGCTTTTTCTAATCCAAATAAATATGCGGCAAAGGAAAATATGATGATATTAATGAGCATAATAATATCACCAATCGTCATGTTTGTTTTCTTACTGATGTAAATAGCCATCACTTCCGTTCCATCTAACACAGATCCGCCTCTTATGGCTAATCCAATCCCCACGCCAAGAAAGAATCCGCCAAACACAGCCACCAGTAAAGTATCTTTTGTTACTTCCGGATATGGAAAGTATGCTACACATAATGCCAGTAATCCAACTGCTATGGCTGTTTTAATAGCAAAAGTTTTACTGATTACTTTAAACCCTATCAATATAAATGGTGCATTAATGATCAGTAACAGGACTGGTAATTTTAAATATCCTAATTCAGAAATGATGAGGGCTATACCGGTAGCGCCACCATCAAAGAAATTATTAGGTAATAAAAAACCACGTAAACCAAAACCGGCTGACAGAACTCCTAATGCCACCAGCAACCCGTTGCGGATCATTTGCAGAATGGCTTTACGCAAAATCAAAAAATCTTTCGCCGCTTCATATTTGGAAGAAGGCTTGTCGCCTTTTTTCTTTTTGGAATTCGAAACAGTTTCAACAATGGCTTGTTTCCAGATGTGGTGCATATGTTCAAAGATAAGCCTGATGAAGCAATGACGGAACAGATATGTGTTAAAAAGTTAAGTTGTAAGTAGTGAGTTGCGGTGTCGGTTAGCAATGGAAATTTGAATAAACTCAATAACCTTAAACTATAAAACTTTCAATAATCACACCCATTAACTAAGAACTAAAAACTATAAATTATAAACTAACTTATCTTTGCCGCATGCATTATGTTTCTGTTGAAGGACTGACGAAGAGTTTTGGCATTAAGCCGCTGTTTCAAAATATTTCATTTCATATTGAGGAAGGTGATAAAATCGCATTGATTGCCCGTAATGGTTCGGGTAAAACAACTTTACTGCGTATACTGGCCAGTAATGAATTTGCTGATGAAGGCAAAGTCTGGATCAACAAAGATGTAACTGTAGCATTGTTTGAACAGGAACCCGCATTTGAAGAAAACAATTCTGTTCTTGATAATATCTTTCATCACTCCCATCCCATCATCAACGCCATTAAAGAATATGAAGCAGCCTGCGATGAAGACGACGCAGAAAAGATGAATGCTTCTATCATCAAAATGGATGAATTGGGTGCCTGGGATTTTGACAGTAAAGTAAAACAGATATTAGGCAAACTCAATATTCATCAGCTCAATCAAATAGTTTCAACTTTAAGTGGTGGACAAAGAAAAAGAGTGGCCTTAGCAAAAACATTAATTGATATAGGTTTTGAACACAAACATGTTCTCCTCATAATGGATGAGCCAACGAATCATTTGGATGTAGAAATGGTGGAATGGCTGGAGTACTATCTCAACCAGGAGAAAGTGACCTTGCTAATGGTTACACACGACAGATATTTTTTAGATGCAGTGTGTAACGAGATATGGGAATTAGACGGCAGTGATTTATATGTATATAAAGGCGATTATGAAAACTACATGGAGAAAAAAGCTGCCCGTATAGAAAGTGAAGTGGCGAGTATTGATAAAGCAAGAAATACTTATCGGAAAGAACTTGAATGGATGCGCAAGCAACCCAAAGCCCGTACTACTAAAAGCAAAAGCAGGCAGGATAATTTTTATGAAGTAGAAACCAAAGCTAAAAAGCGAATTGAAGATAACCAGTTAGAACTGCAGATGAAGATGAACCGGCTGGGTGGAAAAGTAGTGGAGATGAAAAAAGTGTACAAGGCTTATGATGACAAGCAGATTTTAAAAGGATTTGATTATACTTTCAAAAAAGGTGAACGCATAGGAATAGTTGGCAAGAACGGTGCCGGTAAATCAACGTTCTTAAATATTTTACAGGGAATTGAAAAAGCTGATAGTGGCAAGATCAATATTGGTGATACGGTGATCTTTGGAAATTTCTCCCAGCAGGGATTAGAAATAAAAGAAGATGTACGGGTAATTGAATATGTAAAAAATATCGCTGAAAGTTTTCCATTAGCCAAAGGTGGTTCTTTAAGTGCCGCACAGTTTCTTGAATTATTTTTATTTACTCCCGATCAGCAATACACCTATATCAGCAAATTAAGTGGTGGTGAAAAGAAAAGATTGCAATTACTCTCCATCCTATTCCGCAACCCCAACTTTTTAATACTGGATGAGCCAACCAACGATCTTGATCTGCCAACATTAGCTGTGCTGGAAAATTTCCTGAGCGAATTTGCCGGGTGTTTACTGATTGTAAGCCATGACCGTTATTTTATGGACAGACTCGTTGATCATCTATTCGTTTTTGAAGGTGATGGGGTGGTAAAAGATTTTCCGGGCAACTATTCACAGTACCGGCTCAAACAAAAAGAAGCCGAAGAGGAAAAGAAGCTGGCAGTCGCCAGTTCTCAGTTAGCAACTCAAAGTTCTGTCAGCAATCAGCATCTAACAACCCCGTCCGACCGGGTCATCCGGGCGGGCAGCAACCAGAAACGAATGTCCTACAAAGAGAAACGGGAATTTGAACTGCTGGAAAAAGAAATGGCTGATCTTACCAAAGAAAAAGAAACAATTACTGAAAAGCTTAACAGTGGCAGCGTACCTTTTGATGAGCTGCAGCAACTCTCCCACCGCATTGGAGAAGTAACACAGTTGCTTGATGAAAAAGAGCTGCGCTGGCTGGAGTTAAGTGAGATGGCTGAATAACCTGTCACAAATTTTATTTCACCAGTTTAAAAATATTAGTTAGCTTTCTGTCTCTTCCTTTCCCCCTGATTACGGTTAACAGTAATTCACCATTAATTTTTTAACCAAAAAATCAATCAATTTATGAGAAAGCTTTTGCTCCCTTTAATGGGAATTGTATTTATGGTTGCCTGTAACAACGAAAAACCTGCTGAAAACAAAGAAGCTTCCGTTGCACCTGCTACTGAAAGTAAAGAAACTCCACCAGCCGAATTTGCCGACAAAAAATTTGTTGAAATCGCAAGCAAACAATTAGATGCATTAACAGCCGGTGATGTGGATGGATGGCTGAATGGTTATACAGACAAAGCTGTATATATTTGGAACAATGGTGATAGTCTTGCCGGCAAAAAAGCGATTACTGATTACTGGAAAAACAGGAGAGCCAATGTGATCGATTCCATTACTTTCACCAACAGGGTATTTCTTCCTGTAAAAGTTAATAAACCACAAAGTATTGAACAACCGGGGAATTGGGTTTTATGCTGGTATTTAACCAGTGCCAAATATAAGACGGGTAAAAGTATGCACCAATGGATACATACTGATATCCATTTTGATGCAAACGATAAGATAGACCGTTTGATTCAGTATGTCGATCGTTCATTGATCAATGCGGCATCGGCCAAATAAGAATTTAATAATGCGAATACAGCAAACGGCTCTCAGGGAGCCGTTTGTTATTTTAAGCATTAGTATTGAAAATAAATCTCCGTGGCTCCATATCCAAACGATGGATGAAATTGGTTAACGAATGATTTCACTTCTTTTTTCAGACGAAGAACATCATGAATTTCATCTCTTAATTTACCAGTACCAACTCCATGTACTACAATCAGCATTGGTTGATGATGTTGCAAAGCCAAATCATAATATTTTTCAAATGCTTTTAGCTGCATGGTGAGTTTTTCAAAATTGCTGAGGCCTTTCCAGTCATCCGTGAGTTTTTCAATATGCAGGTCAATAACAGTACGGGCCGGTTCCAGGTGATGCTGAAATTTATCTGCCGCATATACTTTGAACCCGGCTTTAGTCAGCTTATCCATGCTCATCTTTTCTTCCTTCTGCCTGTCGGGATATTGCTCAAACAAATGATACGAAAAACTTGCTTCCTGTTTTTTCAGGAGTTCTTCTATCTTCTGAAATATTTGTTTTGCTTTTGGTTTAAAAACTGTCTCAAAATATTCCGTCCGTTTACGATCCGGAACTTTTAAAGAGAATTCAAAATCAAACCGTGGATTATCATTAAACTTTTCCAATGACACATCATGCAAATAAAAATCCTGCAAGGGAGCAATTTCATTCTGCAATTCAAAATCAATGGTGGTATTCAGCAGCAGCGCATAATCAAACACAAAATGATCTTCTGTTTGATTTACTAAATAGAGTTTGAAATAATCTACTATATCTTCATCAAAAACATCTTTATCAAATACCGGTAAAAAAGAAAGCCATACCCCCTCGCCTACTTTGTATTTGGCATTTGCTTTTTCTTTTTTTACATCATCAATATATTGTTTGGGCTTTTTTATTTCCGGTTTCTTTTCGCTGAACCGTTTGAAATAAGGGAACTCTAACAAATCAATATAAACCGGGAACTCCACTCCATCCACATTTACCTTCACCATTTGTTTATTGATGATTTCTACCACTTCACCCTCTTCTTTGGAATGCACTAATAAAACTTTATCACCCACCTGGAATTTCATGGTGACAAAATTAAATGAAAAAGGGTCACCTTTACGGCAACCCCCAGCAGGTAACTAAACCTGGTAATTCAACTATCATCCATGCCATTGTTTCTTTGAGTCAGGACTCTTGCGAATGGCCTCATCAATCGAAATAGGACCACTGCCTTCAATTAAAAAGAAACACAGCAGTAATAATACAATAACAGAGAACCACAATTCACTGTGTGGTTTAAAAATGCCCTGTGGTGCATTAATGAATATGATTGCACCCAGCAGTACAGGTATTTGAATAAGGCAGGCAAAACGGGTAAGTAATCCAACGGCTATCAATATCCCTCCAACAAGATGAGCAAATACAATAACATGCGCTGCAATACCGGTGGAAATAGAAGCAAGAAATCCACTCTGGCTCATGAGTTCACTAAAGGAATCCATGTTTTTAATAAATTCCAGTCCTTTAAGAAATAAAAATACTCCCAGCACTATCCGTACAATGTCCAGCCATTTTGGGTGATGGGCATCACCCCATTTTTCTAAACGGGTAAATAAATTCATACGGCAAATTTTTTAAGTGAAAGAACTTTAGAACAGGTAAAAGTTACGGTTTTTTGTGAAATGAGAAATAAGAAATTTGAAATAAGGAACCAGGAAGTAAATGGTGAAAGGGCCATTAGCAATGGGCAATAGACAATAGGTAAATATGGAATTGGGGATTAGGAATCAGGACAAGTACATTTAAATAACTTGAAACCCGGAACCATAAACTAAAAACCAAAAACTATAAACTCACCCCCGCCAGTTTACTCTTCTTATACCCGTATAAAAAATATATAATCAAGCCTATTACCATCCAGCCAAAGAACCAAACCCAGTTGCTTTTGGTCATACCTGTTAACAAATAAAGACATGTTGTTAAACCCATTAATGGAATGAGAGAGAAATTTTTGGTATAGGCAACCAGTGCAAGTATGATAGTAACAATCCAGAAAATGATTAACGATAACTGTGGGGTGGCTGCATCCATAAAACTGATTTTACCCGCTACAAAATCTGCATTATCAGAGTAATCAAAATGGAATAACGAATGAAAATATCCTTTGCCCCATACGGCTAAAATAGCAATAGTACCCATTACAAGTAACGGAAATAAAAATTTACCGTTGATATAAGGAATATTAAATCGTCCTGCTGTTTTTTCTTTCTTCGGAATCAGTAGCACACCACCACACACCAGTACAAATGCAAACAAAGTAGCAATACTGGTAAAATCGAGCACAAATGTTTTATCAGTAAATAAGATAGGAATACCCACGGCAGCTCCTGTCATGATTGTTGCAAAAGAAGGGGTTTTAAATTTATGATGAATTTTTTGAAACACATTTGGCAACAACCCATCACGGCTCATGCTCATCCATATTCTTGGCTGTCCCATTTGAAACACGAGTAAAACACTTGTCATAGCCACTACCGCACATATTGCTACCAGGAACTGCATCCAGCCCACATTCAAATTATCCTTTTCAAAAATGAATGCTAACGGATCTCCTACTCCTTCAAACTTTCTATAATTAACGGCACCGGACAATACCAATGACAATAAAATATAAACAATGGTACAAATGACCAATGAAAGAATCATTCCTTTTGGTAAGTCCCGTTGTGGATTCTTACTCTCTTCGGCCAGTACACTCACTGCATCAAAACCAATGTAAGCAAAGAACACACCGGCCACTGCAGACATTACACCACCAAACCCGTTAGGCATAAAACTATGCACTCCATTATTATCGGCCGGTGTCCAGTTAAAGGTTAAGCCTTTGGAGAAAACAAGATAACCACCCACCAATATCACAATGCTCACCACAATCAGTTTCAATATCACCATCACGTTACTGAAGTTGCGACTTTCCTTTACACCACGAAAAACCAAATAAGTAATAAGTAAGTTGATAACGATAGCGGGAATATCCAGGATCACCTTTAATCCTCCAATTACCGGTGCATTATTCCAGGCCAGCAGCATTTCTTCATTTTTTGAGCCATTGTCTATTGCATGTTTTACTTCTGCATAACTATTGCTGAAATATTCCGGTACATGCAGGTTCAGGTGCAGCAAGTTGCCCAACTTATCTAAAAAGGAAACAAAATAATCACTCCAGCTAAATGCCACATAAATATTACCGATAGAATATTCCATTATCAGGGCCCAGCCAATGATCCAGGCAAACAATTCGCCAAAGCTGGCATAAGCATAGGTGTATGCACTACCGGCAACCGGTATACGACTGGCAAATTCAGAATAACACATCGCCGTAAATCCACAGGCAATACCGGTAATTATAAAAAGTACCACCACACCCGGCCCGCCATTAAACACGGCAGAACCAAGGCTACTGAAACTCCCGGCGCCAATAATAGCTGCGATACCAAAAAAGGTAAGATCCTTAACAGTAAGCACCCGTTTTAATCCGTGACCGCCACCATGTGAATCATCGCCACCTTCTGCTAATATATTCTCAATCTTTTTGGTTCTGAACAATGAGTTGGACATGCGCTGGTTATTTTGAAAAGGGAAAATAACGACAATTAGGCAATTAGCCAATTGGAAATTTGGAGATTTTATGCTGAAAGAAGTAAATAAAGAAGACAAAATCTTCTTCAAATTTTCAAATCAACAAATCTTCCAGTCAATCCATCAGCAAACATTCTTCCAGCTCTGCCATCATATCTTTACTGCCCACATAAAAGGATGAACGCTGGTGTAATTCGGTGGGCTGAACATCCAATATCCGTTGTGTACCATTGGTAGCTTTACCACCAGCCACTTCCACTATAAAAGCAAAGGGGTTACACTCGTATAACAAACGCAATTTGCCTTTGGGCTTGTCGATGGTGGATGGATACATAAAAATGCCTCCTTTTATCAGGTTGCGATGAACATCGGCTACCATACTGCCAATGTATCGCTGGGTGTATGGCCCCCCATTCGATTTATTTTTTTGCTGACACTGCTGAATATATTGCTGCACTCCTTTTGAATACTGGAAATAATTACCATGATTCACAGAATAGATTCTGCCTGCCGGAGGACACTTAATATTAGGATGACTCATGGTGAACTCTCCCACGGAAGGATCTAAAGTAAAACCATTTACTCCCCTCCTCGTAGCATATACTAACATGGTACTGCTGCCATACACCACATAACCGGCAGCAATTTGTTTGATGCCCGGTTGAAGAAAATCTTCAATCGTTGCAGGGGTTCCCAGGTCAGTGATTCTTCGATATACACTAAATATGGTACCGATGGAAACATTTACATCAATATTCCCGCTACCATCCAGCGGATCGAAGAGACAAACATATTTACTGTTATTACTTACAGGATCATTAAAGGCAATAAAATCATCCAGCTCTTCGCTGGCGATACCTGCACAGCTGATACCATGCTTGAGCACACCCATAAACTGGTTATTGGCATATATGTCCAGTTTTTTTACATCTTCCCCCTGTACGTTGATGGTGCCGGCATCGCCGAGAATGTCTACCAGTCCGGCTTTGTTTACTTCCACATTAATACGTTTGGCGGCAAGACCAATATCCCGTAACAGTCCAGCCAGTTCACCAGTGGCATGTGGAAAGTCACGCATTTGCTGAATAGTAAATTCGTCGAGTGTTTGTACACGGCGGTTGATGATCATAATGCAATCATTTAAAAGTAAGCGAATAAATAAAAGTTGGTCTTAATCGATGATTGCCCGCAGAGATTACAAAAATAAGGGAATTATACCGTCACAGCGGTTAATGAAGTTATCATTAATCAACAGGTTCCCACAGTTGAATTTTATTTCCTTCAACATCCAGTATGTGAACAAACTTACCATAATCGTAGGTTTCTATCTTATCTAATATGGTTACGCCTTCTGTTTTTAATTCTTCTACCAATGCTTCTAAATTCTCTACCCTGTAGTTTATCATAAACTCTTTTGCTGAAGGTTCGTAAAGTTTTGCCGATTCGGAATTTACATTCCACTGTGTAAGTCCTTTTTTAGAAGGGTCATCTGCCTGCCGCCATTCAAAACTTGCCCCGTAAGGACCGGCTTCCAAACCAAGATGTTTGTTATACCACTCTTTTACTTTATTGGGATCTTTGCATTTAAAAAAAATACCGCCAATGCCTGTTACTTTTTTCATTTGATTTTTGTTTTTGGCTGGTTTATGTATTTACAATAGTACAATTTTTCAAGTATAGTACGCTCATACAGGGGGCTAACTACGGGTAAAATAGTAAAGCATCAAGCTCCAACGAGCCTCGTGTTCCATTACCGGAATTACCTAAATTAAGCAGTTATAAAATAATAATCGGATTGGGCCTCTGCAATAAGGGTAACCAATAGCAGAACTTTCATCTCCCTTATCTTTGCCCCGCTTTTAACCTTTAAACCCTTCAACGTATCAAACTTCTTAAACTTTTTGAACGTATAAATATGAACGTATTCAAATTTGGCGGCGCCAGTGTAAACAGTGTGGACAGAATTAAAAATGTAGCCGGTATTCTCCGTAACTATCCTAATGAAAAATTGCTTATTGTTATCTCTGCCATGGGCAAAACAACGAATGCACTTGAGAAAGTAGTGGAAGCCTTTTTTGCCGGAAAGAAAGAAGAAGCATTGAACTTATTTCATATAGTGAAAGAAACACATTTAACTACAGCCAAATACCTGCTGGTCAAAAATTATAATTCCACCGAAAAACAATTAGTTGATTTCTTTACTGAAGTGGAGTGGTTATTACATGATAAGCCGGTTCGTGAGTTTGATTATTATTACGACCAGGTGGTTTGTTTGGGTGAATTATTATCCACTGCCATTGTAAGTGCTTATTTAAATGAAGCAGGCATTAGTAATACATGGGTGGATGTAAGAGATATTTTCAGAACGGATGATAATTTTCGGGATGCTAATATTAACTGGGAAGAAACACAGCAGAATGTAAACAACAGCATCATTCCGTTGTACGATAAAACCAATATTGTAATGACGCAGGGTTTTATTGGTTGTACCGATGAAAATGAAAGTACCACATTAGGCCGTGAAGGAAGTGATTACACTGCCGCTGTATTTGCCAATATGATGGATGCTGCTGCACAAACCATTTGGAAAGATGTAGAAAGTGTAATGAATGCTGACCCCAAACAGTTTCCCAATGCACAGCCTATTTACGAACTCAATTATGATGAAGTAATTGAAATGGCTTATTACGGGGCACAGGTAATACATCCTAAAACTATAAAGCCGCTGCAGAATAAAGGCATCCCCTTATATGTAAAATGTTTTCTCGATCCTTCTTTAAAAGGAACCTATATACACGATGAATCAGTAAAAGGCTTACCTCCCATTCTTGTAGTAAAAGATAACCAGGTGCTGATGCATTTACATTCGCTGGATTATTCTTTTGTGGGTGAAAAACCAATCAGTCGCCTGTACCAGCTGTTAGCTGAAATAAAGATTAAACCCAACCTGCTGCAAAGCGGCGCCGTAAGTTTAATGCTTTGTTTAGATGATCGTTCAGATAAGATTGAAAAGCTGGCGATTGCTGCGTCTGAATTATTTGAAGTACAGGTGGAAAAAGGGTTGACACTCCTAACTATTCGCCACTATAACCAATCCATACTGGCAGAAATGACCGATGGAAAAACGATAGTGCTCAAACAACAATCACCCGATACGGTACAGGTGCTGATGAAGTAATTATTATTTGATAAGAGAGTATTCCCTTTGTGTTCTTTGTGCTCCCCGTTGTGTCCTTTGTGGTTAAAATAATTAACCACAATACTCACTAAAACCAACACAAAGGGCACAAAGAAAAACAGCGGGTGCTGCAACTATTGTTTGATGAATTTTATTGTTTGATTACTGTTACCCGTTATCACATGCAGGTAATACATTCCCGGCAGCAATGATTTAGCAGAGATAGTTTTAGCCGTACTGTTTGAAGAAATATAGTTACGCTGCATCCGGCAAACTCTTCCATTTACATCAGTAATATTGAACATTACCAGCTGGTTAGTTGCAGTAATATTAATGGTTAAATTATCTTTTACAGGATTAGGAGCAATGGTTATTTTATCATTATGGTCATTTACCATTACAAGATTGGAATAATAACGTTTCCCCTCATTAGTAACCACCAGTAAGCTGTAATACACTTTATTATATTCGCCAACATCATTATAATTAGTAGCAAGGGAAGAAAGAGCAGCGATACGTGTAAACAGGTTCGTATTACATGAACGCTCAACAGCAATTTGTTTTACATCTTCTGTGGTACGTAGAGTCCAGTTGAGTTTATTTCCTGCTATGTATGATACGGCAGTAAAGTTTAGTATAACCGGTACGGCCAATGCGGTGCAATTAACCACACCTTTTGGGGCTATATAATTATTGAGTACCGTTCCATTCGCACCGGCCGTTGCACCCTGTGGATTATTTAAGCAGGCCGCCACTTTTACTACACCATTGGAACCGCCGGTAACATCTATACTTAAAGTTCCGGGAGCTGAAGCAGCACTAATCCAAACTACACCACCACCACCGCCACCGCCGGGCCCGGTACATTGTGAAAGAAACCCTGAATTATTTCCAGCACCACCTTTTGCCTGCGCAATAACACTGGTTGAAATGTTTGCAGCATCTATTATCACCACACCTCCTGCGCCACCACCGCCACCGCCATCACCGTTGGCTTCATATATACTGGGTGAATTAGTAGCATTCACCGATTGTTTGCCATTGGCTTCTATAGTATGACTGCCTCCATCTAATGTTGCGCAGGTAATAAATATAATACCACCTCCATTACCACCGCCAACGCCCTGGTTGTTGTTCTCATGCCCGGCACCACCACCCCCTCCCATAAATATTCTGTTAGTTCCACCTGAATATCCATAGGTGTTTAATGCCGCACCACCAATACCTGCATTTGTTCCATTACAGGATAAACCTGTTTGATTACCTCCATTGCCACCACTTCCATAATTGGCACCACCGGCGCCGCCGGTGTTATGATTATTACCACCACCCCCACCATTGGCAAATTTTCCTTTTCCACATTGCATACCACTAATAGTGGCTGCTATACCTTCTCCTTTATATGCACCGGATCCATAATTATCCGGAACCAAATCATAATAATAAGCAGTGGCCGGAAGAATACCGGCACAGGTCGAACCAAAATTGTATAATGTTCCGCCAGCAAAGCCGGAACCTGTTGCAGATACACCGCTATTCAATGTGACTGTTCCCGATGCTTCAATCGCAATCACACCACCTGTACCGGTTGATGCATCCCATGTTTGTGCTTTCAATGTATCGCTGATGGTTACATTCGTAAACGTTTCCACTTTTACTAATTGCAAATAGGACGAAGCATCATAACTATTAATCAAATTTTCTTTAAACAGTACCGTGTCATTATGAATAGCACAGATATGTGCAAACTCATATGCGCCGGCACTGCCGGTTGTACTGATATTTCCAAAAGAGGAACTGTTAGTCGTATTGACCGTTGCCCCTTTCATTTGAATAACCAAAACCTTGTCGCTGTAATGTAACCCGGTAGTGGAGTTAAGCTTGGCTTCATTGGTAGTAGTATTTATCGCCAGTACTTTGTAATAAGAATTTATAACACCGGAAATGGATTGTGCCGGCAAAAGAAACGGCATCGTCATTAAGACAATAACCTGGCAGGAATAATATTTGCTTTTATTGCCGTTGTGCACAAGTTGAATTTTAAAACATTTTAATGATGCTCGTTCAGCTTATTCAAACAATTAGCCATTCATAAAATTATATCACCATTCGTCACCTTACAAGCATTAAAGAGCTTTTATTTTTGCAATGTTTTTCAATAAAACATCACACCGTAATCTCCTGAATTTCATAGTAAATAACCTGCAAGGAAAATAAAATTTCCTCCTTTCATTTTATCCCCTGCTTTCTGCCGTTCACCCTGTAAAATGAACAGTTCACAGTATATCATATTTTTCGCTGTAACATTCCAATATATGTTTGCGTCACATTAATCATAAAACTATAGACAATGCGAAAATTGATTGTAATGGTGATTGGCTTAATAGCTTGGACATTAACTTCAGCACAAACAGCTAACACTGAAAAAGGAAAAATCTCCGGTAAAGTAACCGGCAGTGATGGTAAAGCAATAGCATTTGCCTCCATCACTCTTCAAAAAGCAAAAGACAGCTCCCTGGTAAAAGCATTCGTAACTGATAAAGAAGGTTTGTATGAACTGGAAGGTGTCGCTTACGGAAACTATTTACTGGAAGCAAGCTCCGTTGGATTTGAAAAAAAAGTGAGTGCCGTTACATTGGATAACAAACAGGCAACGCTCAACTTTTCATTAAAGCCCGGCAGCAAAACCTTAAATGATGTAGTAGTAAAAAGTAAAAAACCTTTGATTGAAGTAAAAGCAGATAAAACTGTTTTTAATGTGGAAAGCAGTATTAATGCACAGGGAAGTAATGCACTGGAATTGTTATCAAAAAGTCCCGGTGTAGTGGTTGATAATAATGAAAATATTTCTGTAAAAGGGAAAACAGGCACCAAGATCTATGTAGATGGCAAAATGATGCAGTTAGATAATAAAGATTTAGCTGCTTATTTAAAAAGTATCAACAGTAATGATATTGAAGCCATTGAAATGATCACTAACCCAAGTGCAAAATACGATGCCAGCGGTAATGCAGGTATCATCAACATCCGGTTAAAAAAGAATAAGAAATACGGAACCAATGGTAATGTGAATCTTGGTTATGTGCAGGGCATCACTCCCAAAGCAAATGGTTCTGTAAGTCTTAACTACCGTGACAAGAAGATCAACCTCTTTAGTAACGTTGGCGGTAACATTGGAAATTATAATGAACGTTTAGACCTGTATCGTATTCAAAACGATAGTCTCTTTGATCAGCACAGCAGAAATGTTTACAAAGACAAATCCATCAATGCAAAAGCAGGCGCCGATCTTTTTCTTGACAGCAAAAACACCATTGGCGTAATGGTTACCGGCAATTTTAATGATAACACATGGTTTGGCAATAGCAGTACTAATATTTATTACCAGCCCACCGGTGAATATGTAAAGCAACTGAAAGCTTTCAATACCATTCCGGGAAGCCGTACTAATGCTAATGGTAACTTAAACTATCGGTATGCTGATACTGCCGGTAAAACAATTAATGTGGATGCGGACTATGGTTTGTTCCGTGGTGCCGGCAGAAGTTATCAGCCCAATAATTATTATTCTCCAAACGGAAGCCTGTTGTACCAGCTTATTTACCGTAACAACACACCAACTGATATTGACATCTACACCGTTAAAGCAGATGTGGAGATCAATAAATGGAAAGGTAAATTAGGATATGGTGCCAAAGCAGCGTATGTAAGAACAAAAAACACATTTGACTTTTATAATGTAATTAATGGCAATGATGTTAAGCAATTAGGCAAAAGCAACAGTTTCGATTATAAAGAAAATGTAAATGCGGCGTATGTTAACTACAACCGTCAATTAAATTCCAAATGGGGATTACAGGCAGGATTAAGAGCAGAGCAAACCAATAGCGAAGGTGTATTAACAAGAGCGGATGGTTTGCACCAGGCAGATGATAAAGTAAAACGCAATTATTTAGACTTCTTCCCAAGTGGTGCATTAACATGGACTGTTGATAAAAAGAATACATTGAACTTAACGTACAGCCGTCGTATTGACCGCCCCACTTACCAGGATTTAAATCCGTTTGAAAACAAATTAGATGAGTTAACTTATCAAAAAGGTAATGCATTCTTAAAACCTCAGTACACTGACAATATTGAATTGACACATACTTTCATGGGTTTTATCAATACCACCCTTAACTATAGCCATGTAAAAGATTATTCGACTATGATTACTGATACCGCAAACAAGAACGCTACTTTCATTCAGCAGCGTAACCTGGCCAGTCAGCAAATTTATGGATTGAACATTGGGGCACCCTTACCAATTGCCAAATGGTGGAATGGATATGTAAATGTGTGGGGTAACAGGCAACAATTTAAAGGTGAGTTCAAAGGCACTAAATTAAACCGTAGTTATACATTGTATGGTTTGTATATGCAGAACAACTTTACCATTTCTCAAAAGAAAGGATTGAATGCAGAGATCAGCGGCTGGTATAATGGTAAAAGTGTTTGGGGTGGTACATGGGTAGTTAAGCCAATGGGTGGTTTTGATGTTGGTTTACAAAAAACCATATTGAAAGGTAAAGGAAGTTTGAAAGCATCTGTTACTGATGTATTATGGTCACAGTTCTGGAAAAGCAAAACAGATTTTGGTGGTGTATCCATTGACGGGCAGGGTAAAGGTGAATCAAGAACATTCCGCCTCAACTTCAGCTACCGCTTTGGTAACAACAACGTAAAAGCAGCAAGAGATCGTAAAACCGGTTTGGAAAGCGAAGCCGGAAGGATTAAAAGATAAATCATTAATGAAGCAGTGATGCCTGCACTGGTTCATGTTGAAAAACCTTATCACACAGGTAAAACCTTATCGCAAAAGATTAACCCCGTCAATAATGGCGGGGTTTTGTTATTAGGGTCACAAATATTGCCGCTATTTTGTAAATAGGAATTGAATCAAAGACCGGGCTGTTGTCAGATCCGGTTATTTGTAGAACTGCTGCGACAATGAATTGGATACTACTTTAAAGTCACCGTTCTGTTTTACAATCTGGTAACTGTTGTTGATAGCACGGATATTTGGATTAGATAAATGCTTTTCATTATAAGGAGCCAGGATATCTCTTTCTTCTACCACATTACCGTTTCTATCGTAAACTTTTTTGAAAACACGGTAATGAAAATGCCATGGATTTAATTCACCCTCATCAGTATTGGACTGGTAGGTGTCATTAAATCCTTCAAATATCAGTTCACTGGTATATTCGGGATGAAGACTAAGTGCTTCAGTAATATCAATAAACTGGTTCAGTTCAGGGTCATCATGAATGATTCCACTATCCCAAACCGTTTCCCCATTTAAATAAATAACCAGCCTGTTGTCAACATGTTTTACATGAATCAAATATTCTTTTTTCATAGTACAAAAAAATTTGTTTTTGGTTGATTTGTTTTTGTTTTGGAAAAGGCATCACAAAAATGGAGTATATCAACATTACGCATGCTGACAAAAATTAACCGGCCAATTGATATTTGTTAATATCAGCCTGTACTTTCGTCATGTGGCAAAACAAATAAAGGAGAATTTATTAAACGATTTTACAGGGGATCAGGGCATCTTCATCAAATGAATAAACCGCACAGAGACGGTGATAACCATCAGCAATAATAACTTTGGCAAGGCTGGTGCTACGAACCAACAGTAGCGGTGATATCGCTGTTCCACTTTTAATTTTATCCCTGTCTTTTTTTACATGCAGATTACTAATACCCAATAATGAAAGCGAGGATGCCCGGAAAATATCTTTGGCCTTAAAAGTGGTGACTGCTGTTTTTTTTAATTCTTCCACTATTTTTTTGGAAGCAGCATCATCAAAAGAAAGTTGCAGGTACGACAATGCCGCCGGATAATCATGATCTTCCGGTTCCTTCAACCATTTTATTTTAGGTTTATTTTTTTTGGATGCCATTATTGATACATTAAAACAACGTGTGCTTAAAGTTATAATTTTTTTTGCTATTGCTTCTCAATTTTCAAATTATTTTTTGATCCATCAATCATCACATGATCAAATACCAGCATTGAGGATTTTTTATTCCCGGCTTTTTCAACCACCACGGAGGTATTAATTACTGGTGTAAGCATACTACTCACAAAGGCGGGATCATTATTGCCAATATTCGGCAGCGGATAGGATCCTTTACCTGTATTAAACCGGTTGTTATGCATAGAGAATTTGTTTTGTTTATCCTGCATATCATAAAAAGAATTTGTACTGTCAGTCCATGATAATGTACCTATAGTTAAAAAACTGGCATTAGTAAGATTATTGTTGTAGTAAATCTTCTTTTTGGGGCAGTTATAAATTGCCTGTGCAATTACTGCTTTTCCTGAAAAACTGTCAATCTTTATAAACGGTTCCGGTGATTGGCCTGCCACGGCAATTTTAGCTCCATTCAGATAAAACTCACCATTGCCTTTTAATGAAATAAATTGTTTTCCTGCTCCTTCATACCAGCTATCGTAAATTAATAACCTTGCTCCTTTTGTTACTGAATACGAGTTATCGTTTCCTGCTGATTCACCACCAAAAATTTTTATCAATGAATTATTAGCTCCGCCTGAACCTTCAATATTGACCGATGTCCCTTTCCAGCAATAGTTATGCTGAAAGTTTTCAAACCGGATAGCTGTATTTGAAAAGCTTTTAACAGACAGATTCGTATTGATTCCATTAAATACCATTAACTGGTTACCATAAATCAGGTTACCGGTTTTATCATCATCTTTAACGAGTATACCATCGGTTTTGCCATTGCCTTGTATCCACATGTTTCTAAACAGGCATTGCGCTGGTGCATTTACCTGCAGCAAAGCTGTTGCAGTGGTATCAAATTGTCTTTTCCAGCCTATCACACTTCTTAAACCATCACCTGTTAAAATTAATGGGGATGCACCGGGAACCGTTATGCTGTTTGTCAGCTGATAATTGCCGGCCTGGAAATGTAAAATAGTTTTTTTCTTTAGGGAGGAAGCTTTATTAATTATGTTTTGTAATGTGATTGCTGAAACAGTGTCCTGTATCTCCGTAATTGAATAAGAAACTGCCATGGCAAACGGTGCTGGTTTTATATCCGGACGAAACATTTTTATTTGCCCTGCTAAAGTTCCTGTTTCAGTAACCCTGCCACCTCCATACTCTATTAATTTATCGTTAGCACTAAAGGTATTGTTGATTAAAGTGATATCAGGAGTTGACCCTTTAAAATTGTTGACATTTCTTACTACAAAATTTTTAGCCCCATCCGGAGTTATAAAACGGTTGCCAATTACCAGTAAATTTCCTTTGGTAAACAAATCCATCATTACTTTATCAGAGTCATTGATAATTGTATTGTTTTGAATAGTGAGCGGGGATGTATTGCTAAACTGGGAAGCTTTTAAAAAACTATTTGAGTTGAATGATATATTATCTCTGAATGAAAAGAAATTAGAATTCCCTAATGAAATATCACTGTAAACAGAACGGTTAAACACACAGCGGTAAACCTGGAAATTTCCGGCACCGAAAGCCGGAAAATTATTAGCCACCCCCACATTACAATTTTCAAAATAACAATCCCAAATCCACCAGTCAAGCGCATTTGATCCCTGTAATGAAATGGCGGTTGAATTGCAATTATAAAAACGGCAACGGCGGATACTCATCTCCGCATCCATATTAATTCCTGATTTAATGCCTACCGAAACATCTTTAAAAACTTCATCCAGGTGCTGGGAACCGGAATTGGCATATTTTACTTTTCCATCCCACTCATGTGCATAAGCTGCCAAAGCTTTTTTATTTCCATCCCAGGTTATTCTTCCGTATTCACTGTATGAAACACCATTTAAGTAAAACATTTTTTCGTTGGCCGCACCATCCCATTTGATAATTGTTCTTAAAGGGTCTTCTCCATAAATGGCGATACCTTTTTTTGATTTCATCATTAAAGCAGCCGTAATGCGATAGGTACCATTAGGAATGAATAAAACAGGTGAGTGCCCGTTTTCACCCAGTTCATCTAATGCCAGCTGAATGGCTTTTGTATCATCCGAGCGGCCATCACCCCGTGCGTTGTAATTTTTTTTAAGATTAGTCCAATTGGAGAAAGGCCCGTAAAACTCTGCCTGTTGGGCATCAAGTATAAACGTGTAAAAAAATGTAAGCAATAACAATAAACTGTTCCGTATCATAACGCTTTAATTCCTGAAGTAAGTTTTGCAAATTGAATGCCGTTATTTGTTTCCTTTAAAAAACAAAGCCTTCATCATTCAGGTGAAAGACGAAGGCTTTGTTAAAAAATGGTACTGTAGTAATAACTTATTTGAAAAAGCCGGTGTATTGGTGGGTTACTTTTTTAATGATATACCCGCTTATCCATCCCATATATGCATATTTGGGGAAAATGATTTTCTTATCCGGCTTAATAGAGTTTATTTCTTTTATTAACTCATCCAGCCAGATTGTACCGGCAATCATGGCTTTGCGGTCATAGGTTTTTAAAACCTGGGCAATATTTTTCCTGGCCGCTTCTGCCACCATACTATCTGTTACCAGGCTAAAATCAGGCTGAATAATTTTATCATAATTATTTATCAGGTTATTTCTAAA
Source organism: Sphingobacteriales bacterium (assembly GCA_003963365.1). Classification (GTDB taxonomy): domain Bacteria; phylum Bacteroidota; class Bacteroidia; order Chitinophagales; family Chitinophagaceae; genus AWTP1-9. The sequence goes on along the minus strand of RXJG01000001.1, from coordinate 478,997 downwards.
GGCAGTTATATCGCTTTGTTTAATCTCAGTATATGTATCATTTACTCTTTGTGGATAGGTAAGCGAAGTAATTGACCAAACAATTCCGCCGGATAAATATAATATGTCTCTTTGTTTATAATCAATCTTATCACTGAAATAGCCGGAAACGATAGCAGCCAAACTGTCTTTCCATATTTTCTCAGCTGCTTTTATATATTCCCCCAGATCATCTTTATTTATTTTAGATTCCAGCAATCGCTGAAATGATTTGGTACCAACAGGGAAAGTAACCGGAATAAAATTTTTAACGACATTAAAATAACCGCCCTTAGTGTTACCACTGCCAACATCCAGCTGATCTGTGGTATAGCGATGCTTTTGCGGAACGATCCCCAAAACACTCAGTTCAGATTCTTCTTCTGCTTTAACCCATCTTACTTTAACTGAACTGTCCATTTCTTTTGGCCGTATAACCTGGGCAAAATAGTCAATCTTGTTATACTTGTCTAATTCCTGCTTTAAACCACTGCTGATGACAATATACACTTGCTTTGGGCCGATTTTAAACCGGTTTTTTAGAATATGCCAATAAACACTGATCGCATCAGTTGTTTCTTTTTCACTTTGATACGAAAGAGAAGCAGCATCCGTATTGATAGTGGTATCCATTTTTAATGTATAATCAAACTCCCGGTCTTTACTTAGTTTCACCTCAATTATACTCATCTTAATTCCTTTTGCTCCCACTTCTATACCAGCATATGAATCTCCAATTCCCTGTACGCTTTTTAATAAATTTTCCACCACACTGGCAATTACCATTTGCTTTTGTATCCTGTATAGACTAATAGCATTTCTATAGCATTCAATTGCCCTGTCTTTAAGATCGAGTTTGGCGTATAAAGTTCCCAGTCCCTGGTAGGCTAATGCCTGGCAATAATAATCGTAATTTCCTTTTGCCCTGCTTAACCCTTTTTTAAAATACTCTTCGGCGGCATCTAACTGTTGCGCTTCAAGCAAAGTATTAGCTGTTTGGAGGATGCGGTAAGTGAGCTGGCTTTTAATTTTTTGTGCAGTTGCTGCCACACTAACCATTAAAAATAATACCAGCAAAATTTTTTTTATGTACATGGGTAACTTTTCAAAACAGTTTAAACAGGCAATATACCCATTTGAAGCTTTTTTTATATATCGTAAAAACCCGTTGTGAAATAATGGCTGAATTGTGTGAATAACTATTCTTTCAGGATGTGAATGACCAAAAATTTTCCTTTTTAAATGATATAAAAACGGTGCTACCCGGAGTCAAATCGCCCTGATTGACAGTTGCAATAAATAATTGATTATTGGTTATAAGTTGAATTAAATAATAACTGCCCATGAATGAAACTGATTGAACTGCCGCCTGGAAAGATGCTGAAACTGGCTGTGTGGAAATGATAAGATGTTCGGGTCTGATAAAAAACTTTTTATTTTCTATATCTATCAAATTATACTCCCCAAAAAGCCCGGCGCAATATTCATTAGCCGGTTTGTGGTAGATATTTTGTGGTGTATCCATTTGTACTATGGCACCCTCTTTCATCACCATAATATTATCAGCCCATGGAAGTGTGTCCGATGGATCATGCGAAACTAACATACAGGTGATTCCTAACTGATCACCAATATCATGAATTACTTTTTTAATAGTTGATTTATGAATCGCATCCAGGTTGGAAAATGGCTCATCCAGCAATAAAAGTTTGGGAGAAGTAATCAGTAATCTTGCTAAAGCAATCCGTTGTTTTTCTCCGCCCGACAATTGATTGGTTCTCCGGTGAAGCAAATGTTCAACCTGGCAAACAGTAAATATTTTACGGGCATCATCTACCGTTAATTGATTGGCCATCTCCAGTAATTCGTACACATAATAATTGTTACGCAATTCAAAATACTGGCTCAGGTAAGCTATGCCTTTATGCCCGGCTATTAACTGCTCATTTGGGCCCAATACTTTTTCCCCGTTAAAAAATATTTTCCCCGAAGCCGGTTCTGTAAATCCGGCAATCATTTTTAATAAACTTGTTTTGCCCGATCCTGTTTCACCGGCTATAGCAATTTTTTGCAATGCCTCCTGTGAAAAGCTGAGGTTATTTACTACCTGCTTCTCTCCTTCCCATTTGCTAACCTGTTCAACATGTAATAATGCCATAATACGAAAATAAAGGATAATGTATTACCGTCTTAATTGGATCAGTCTTTTAAAAATCCCGTCCTATATTTCATCGTTACTTATTATTTTCACCGCATGCATCCGCACATACAAACATTGCTGAAATGTATTGACCTGGAGGAAAAAGAACAGGCACAACGATTTCAACTCGACCAGCAGCATACCTTAAAACAATTAAAAAATGAAGGACTTGCCCTGCATCCCATCATTGTGACTAAAAAAACATTTGGCTATGCAGATTACCCGGAGATCAGTTTCAAACTCCACTTTCCACCGGAAGTAAATATGTTTACGGATGGTGCAGCTATTGAATGTTTCATCAGCGGAGAAGAACCGGTTAAAGGTGTATTGATAAGTTTGGATAACCGTAACGGGGAGTTTCGTTTGTTTGCTCCCGATTTTCCTGACTGGATTGAAGATAATGGAGTAGGCATCAAACTAACTCCTGATACCAGAACTACCAGCATTATGAAAAAAGTACTGGAGCAACTGGAGGAGAATAAAAAACTTTTCAAACTTTTTGAAACATTACACAAGCAGCCAACAATAAAATTACCTGTTCAAATTCCTTCCATCAACATCGGTTTCAAAAACAGGCAACTCAATCAAAGTCAGCAACAGGCCATAGCAGCAGTATTAACAAATGAAAATATTACTATTGTACACGGCCCGCCAGGTACCGGCAAAACAACTACTTTAATTGAAGCGATAATACAACTGGTAGGTAAAGGTGAAAAAGTGCTGGTTTCGGCACCCAGCAATACTGCCGTTGATAATATTGCCAAAGGATTAATTCAACAGGGAATTAATTTATTAAGGGTGGGTAATGCCAGTAAAACTGATGAAGCCATTTTTCAGCATACCCCTGAAGGGCGATTGAATAACAGCAAGGAACAAAAAGAAATAAAACAACTGAAGATTAGGGCGGAAGAGTTTCGCAGGATGGCGTTAAAATATAAACGCCATTTTGGAAAAGCGGAAAGAGAACAACGAAATTTATTATTTAAAGAAGTAAAAAACATACGAACTGAAATAAAAAAATTGCAGACTTATAACGAAGAAAAATTATTTGCCGGAGCACAGGTGATAGCGGGTACCCCAATAGGATTGTATGATGCTGGCATTGATTATATTCCGTTTCAAACGCTGGTAATTGATGAAGCTGGTCAATGTATTGAGCCATTGGCATGGTGTATATTTCCGCTGGCTGAAAAAATAGTATTAGCAGGAGATCATTGGCAATTGCCACCAACTGTATTAAGCAATGATGCGGCAATATTGGGGTTTAATCAATCTATTCTGGAAACAGCTATTGATAAAATCAGCAACGTTTATTTGCTCAACACCCAATACCGCATGCGGGAAAGTATTGCCGGGTTTAGCAGTAATTATTTTTATGATAGTTTATTATTAACAGCTGAACATTTAAAAGATAAAGGCGTACACCTAACCTTTATTGATACTGCCGGATCTGGTTATAACGAAATGCATGGCCCCGATGGTATCAGCCTGCAGAATGGAGGTGAGTTGGAGATTGTGCAAAAAATCATCCGTACAGAATCATTAGCCATGGAGAATACGGCATTTATTTCACCCTATTCGGGACAAGTGGCCGCTGCGAAAGAACTATTGTCAAAAGAAATCCGCTGCAGTACGATTGACAGTTTCCAGGGACAGGAAAAGGAGACGGTAATTGTATCGTTAGTGCGAAGTAATGATGAAGGTGAAATTGGTTTCCTGAAAGATTACCGGCGCATGAATGTAGCCATTACCCGTGCCAAAGAACAATTATTTGTTATAGGCGATAGTGCTACCATTGGTGCGGATAAGTTTTACAGCGAATTCCTTGGGTATGTTGAGCAACATGGCCGGTACCGTACCGTGTGGGAATTTGAATAGACGAATTATGCTAATTTTAAATTACAATGATTGATCATGAACCGCCGGCTGTTAGTTCAATTCTTTCTTGATTCCAATTTAGTAGCACACAATATTGCTGAAGAAATTGGTGCCGCTTTTTCTTATAAAGAGATAGGGAAAAATGAATACCTGTTAAAAGAAGGACGGATCAATGATGAATATTTTTTCCTGGAGAATGGATTTATGAGAGCCTTTGCACATGATACCAATGGAAATGATGTTACCACTAACTTCTATTCAACCGGGCAGGTAGTGTTTGAAGTGTATTCTTTTTTTAACCGGGTACCTTCCAAAGAAAATATCATGGCAACGGAAGATTGTATTGGCTGGGCAATTAGTTATGAAGAGTTAAACCATCTCTTTCACTCATTGCCGCAATTCAGAGAATTTGGCCGGGCAGTTTTAGTAAAAGGTTTTTCTTCTTTAAAAAACCGGATGCTTTCTCACATCACCGAAACAGCTGAACAACGGTATGATACCTTACTAAAAACCAACCCGGAAATTTTTCAGCATGCAGCATTAAAACACATCGCCTCTTATTTAGGCGTAACTGACACTTCCCTTAGCCGTATAAGAAAAGAGTCTCAAAAAAAATAATTGCCTGAATTATTTCTTGCCAAATGACAAGAGCTGCCGGCCAGATCTGTATTTCCTTTGTGTAATAAAATTATAAGCAATGGAAAATTTACCTTACTACATTAGCCTGGTGTTTGGATTTACTACCCTTTTAACAGTATTCCTTTTTTACAAAGCTGCAGGCAATTCAAAAAAACTTTTATTAATAATTACCGGATGGATGCTGTTGCAAACAGTAATAAGTATTACCGGGTTTTATGCGGATACCAGTAGTTTGCCTCCCCGTTTTCTTTTACTGGTAATGCCGCCGATGGTATTTATTGTTATACTTTTTTCTACAGGCAGGGGAAGAATGCTAATCGGTTCTCTCGATATTAAATACCTTACTATACTCAACATCATTCGCATTCCGGTTGAATTGGTTTTATTTTGGTTATTTGTACATAAAACCATTCCACAACTTATGACTTTTGAAGGACGAAACTTTGATATATTATCAGGCGTTTCAGCCCCTTTCGTTTATTACTTCGGCTTTATCAAATCCAAACTCAGCAGTAAAACTATCTTAGTGTGGAATATAATTTGTCTTGTTTTATTGCTTAATATTATTGTCAGTGCCATCCTGTCGTTGCCGTATCCATTTCAGCAATTTGCTCTTGATCAGCCTAATATTGCCATACTGTATTTTCCTTTTATATGGTTGCCGGGAGTTATTGTTCCTATTGTATTGTTTTCACAATTCGCTTCACTCAGCATTCTTATAAACCGTGAAAGAAAATTAAAAACAATGGCTACTTATTAAATGGCCATTGTTTTTTATAGTTGGCATAAATAAAATAAACGATGAGGCCGGTGCCAAATACAGCCACAAAATATTTCATAATCATCCATTGGGTAGAAAAGAAAATATATAACCACATCGCTATGGCCAGTATCACCGGCAAAGGATACAAAGGCATTTTATATGGAAGACCGGCAGTACCTTTTTTCTTTCTCAGCAACACCACTCCTACTGCCTGCGCCACAAACTGAACAATGATACGCATGGCCAGTATGCCATCAATAATATGTTTCATTTTAAAAGTGAGACTGAATATAAATGCCAATGCACATAACACCAGTAATGAAACATAAGGAAAGTTTTTCGTGGGATGCAGTTTGGCAAAAACTTTAAAGAAAGAACCGTCAGCCGCTGCAGCAAAAGGAACACGGCTATAACCCAGCATCACAGCAAATAAGGAGGCAAAGGCAACACATAAAATCAAGCCCGTTGCAATCCTGGCAGCACCATACCCATATAACCGTTCAATAAAAGTGCTCACTACATGTTCGGCCTTTCCCATATCCTGTAAACTTTTTATTTCCTGCCAGCCTATAACACTGCTTACACTTAAATTCATAGCTAAGTACAACACCGCAATTCCTATTATAGAAATAAACATACTGCGGGGAATATTCTTACCCGGATTTTTAATTTCTCCCCCCAGGTGACATACATTATAGTATCCTAAATAACTGTAAATCGTTTTAACGGATGCTTGCCCCAGTACTACAAAAAATAATTGCCCTCCGTTGAAACCATCATTTATTTTAGTGAGAGGGGCAAAAAAATGCCCATTACTTACACCAGCAAAAATAATCCAGCTCATTATTAAAATAACACCCATCCACAACAATACCCCTATCTTTCCTATCGATTCAATATTCCGGTACAATAAAAATGTAACAAACAATATCACCAAGCCTGAAACAAGTTTTTGCTGCCCGGCTTCCAGTGGTACCAGGTAACAGAAATACTGCGAAAATCCAATGGCGGCTGAAGCAGCAACTAATGGTGCTTGTATCATTGTTTGCCATACATACAGGAATGACATCATTTTACCGGCACCATCTTTTCCGTAGGCTTCTTTTAAAAAATTGTAACTACCACCTGCCAGTGGATAAGCTGCACCCAGTTCGCTCCAGATCATGGCATCAATTAAAGAAAGTAAAGCCCCGGCAAACCAGGCATATAAAAACCACGGTCCGTTCATTACGCTAACTACAATGGAAAGTGTAATAAAAGGACCTATGCCTACCATATCAATCATATTAAGTACAGTAGCATGAAATAATCCTAGTCGTCGTTGCAGGTGTGGTGTTGAATTCAATCCGGAAAAAAATTCAATTTAAGTCAACATTGAACAAAAACAAAAAACCCTCCCGGAGAACCGAAAGGGCTATCTAATCATTAAAACCATTAACCATTAAACCTTATCCTATGAAAAACCATTTAAATAGTCGGCTTATATATAAATATGGTTGCAGCAAGCCGCTTTAAAATAAATTAGTCTGCTTTGGATAATAGCATGTCTTTTTTGAATTAAAGGAAAGAAATAATCATTTTTTGCCACAAACGTTTGCAGTCATTCATTGTACTCCACTAAGCTTTTGCAGGTATAAAATTGTACGGGAAGAGGCAAAAAAAATGTCCCGCCGGGAGGCGGGACGCTAATCAGTTACCATTAACCATTAAACCTTATCATATAGGTGCAATATACAACTTTTTTAAATTACAATCACACCTGCAATTTTTTTTTACCATTCGGATTTAAAATTTTGCTGAAAACTTTCAAAACTTTGTTTACCAAATTTTCCTTCCCCAAAATATTTGGCGATAGGTTCCAGCTCAGAAGGCTTCATATAGCCGGCAATGTTTTGAGGATCGGCAGTTTTATCATTAACAAAGATGGTAGTTGGAAAACTCAGATCTCCCCCGGTAAAGTAAATAGCAATTTCATTAATGCGGTATTGCTTATTGTATTTAAAAACCCTGCCATTCCAGTTTAATGAGTCTTTGGTTTCAGCATCCAGTTTCACCGGGTAAAATTTATCTTCGACGTACGTAATTACTTTTTCATTTGAATAAGTATTCTTGTCCATTACCTTACACCAGCCACACCAGTCTGTATACAAATCAATCAACAATGGTTTGGGATTTGTTTTCATAGCCGTTTGGGCTTCTGCCAGGGTCATCCATTTTAATTTTGCTTTTGCAGGTGGTTGATTAAAAGAAGAAACCAGCACAACTGCCGGAATGAAAAATATAAGGAAGCGTAACTTTTGCGTACTAAATTTGTTGTTCATGCTGTAAAGTTAAACGCTAAATGGAAAACAAAATTGTCATTTGCATTACCGGGGCCAGTGGTTCAGTTTATGCCAGAGTACTCATGGACAAACTTTTAACACTAAACAAACAATATACAGCTTTATCAGTAGTAATGACGAACAATGCCCGTGATGTGTGGCAAACAGAATTAGGCAACGATGATTATAAAAAATACCCACTTCAATTTTACGATCAAACAGATTTTATGGCCCCATTTGCGTCCGGATCGGGTCAATATAATACCATGATCATTGTGCCCTGTTCTATGGGAACGCTTGGAAGAATTGCCGGCGGAATTTCCAATGACCTGATCACCAGGGCGGCAGATGTGATATTAAAAGAAAGAAGAAAGCTGATTTGCGTGGTAAGAGATACACCTTACAACCTTATACACATACGCAATATGGAAACGATAACTTTGGCCGGTGGCATTATTTGCCCGGCAACCCCATCTTTTTACAGTAAACCGTCTACTATTGAAGAGTTGGTTACTACGGTGGTTGACCGTGTATTGGATCTTGCTGGTTTAGATATCAATACTTTCCGCTGGGGAAAATAAAAAAGGGCTATGATTACCATAACCCTTTAATTAATATTTTTACCATTCTATCTCAGGTCAATTACTTCTACTCCGGGATATTTTTTCTGATCAAAAACAAACTGATCGTCTGTAATAGCTGCATTAGGTGAAGAATTGTTTACTGTAATACTGAATTTATTGCCATCTTTATTCAACACTTTTGTTCCACTGATTGTTTTAGCGGTTTTATCAACCCATAACAACACTTTATAGAATGGCTTGTTTTTATCATAAGGAGTCATTTCTATCTCCTGGGTAGCCCTGCCATTTAATTTAATATCAGTATTCAGCTTATACAGGAAGTCTTTATCATAAAAATTGGTAAATAATTTTTGAGGGGTAATTGTACTGGCTGAATTATCGACCTTGGAAATTTGTACTTCATTAGCTTTTTTATCATAAGTCCAGGTATTGTTACCATCACAAAAAATTTCCTGGCCTGCGAAAGTTACCCTGTATTTAGTTCCTTTCATTAGCATACTACCTTTTTTGGTTTCATTCGTTTTACCATTGGCAGATTCTAATTTAAAAGTAAATGTAGCTTTTAAAGTCTTGTATCCTTTTACTTTAGCGCTGGCTGCATCCAGCACTTTTTTAGCTTCAGGGTCATTTTGACCGAAGCCTTTGGGTTGTGAGTGAGCTACTAAGCAAAGAACTGCCACTGAAAAAGATGCCAATAAAATTTTTTTCATTTTTAATATTTAAATAATGCCTTAAGCGGCGTAAAGATATGTGTTAGACGCAGATTTAGAATAATGTTTAATAGTGCCAGGTGTTTTATAATATTCTTAACCAAGCATGGATAAATGTTGTTCCAGTTCCATTTCTGTTTTTATTAAAACATCCCTGGCTTTACTGCCCTGGTTAGCTCCCACTATTCCGGCTGCTTCCAACTGGTCCATTAAACGGCCGGCACGGTTATAACCTAATTTCATTCGGCGCTGGAGTAAAGAAGTAGAGCCCATTTGACTTTGAACAATTAACCGTGCGGCATCTTCAAACAATGCATCCCTGTCACTCATATCAAAATCTTTTCCTTCCAGTTCTTTCTCATCAACATATTCCGGTAACAAAAATGCCTGGGGGTATCCCCTCTGATCGCTGATGAAATCACATACTTCCTCCACTTCAGGGGTATCCACAAAAGCACATTGCAAACGGGTGATCTCGCCATTATAGGATACCAGCATATCACCTTTTCCAATCAGCTGCTCGGCACCACCGGCATCCAAAATTGTCCTGGAATCAACTTTTGAAGATACTTTAAAAGCAATCCGGGCCGGAAAATTTGCCTTTATTGTACCGGTAATGATGTTTACAGACGGACGCTGCGTGGCAATAATCAAATGGATACCTACAGCACGGGCTAACTGGGCTAAACGGGCAATGGGCATCTCCACCTCTTTCCCGGCCGTCATGATCAGGTCAGCAAACTCATCAATCACTAAAACAATAAAGGGAAGATATTGATGGCCTTTCTCCGGATTTAATTTACGGGCAATGAATTTTTCATTGTATTCACGGATGTTACGGCAATGTGCTTCTTTCAGCAAATCGTACCGGTTATCCATTTCAATACACAGCGCATTGAGTGTATGAACCACTTTCTTCGTGTCAGTAATGATGGCATCATCTTCTCCCGGAAGTTTGGCAAGAAAATGTTTTTCAATATGACGATATAAACTCAATTCCACTTTTTTGGGATCAACCAGCACCAGCTTTAACTGGGAAGGATGTTTCTTATATAATAATGAAACAAGAATAGCATTTACCCCAACTGATTTACCCTGGCCTGTTGCACCGGCCATCAGTAAGTGAGGCATAGTAGCCAGGTCAACAATAAAGTTTTCGTTGTCAATCTTTTTACCCAATGCAATGGGTAGTGATGCATTACTCTTCTGAAATTTTTCAGAAGATAATAGTGTTCGCATACTTACCACTGTCTTTTTCAAATTTGGTACCTCAATACCAATCGTTCCTTTACCGGGTATAGGAGCGATGATGCGGATACCCAATGCCGCTAAGCTTAAAGCAATATCATCTTCCAGGTTTTTAATCCGGGATATACGAACACCGGCAGCCGGAACAATTTCATATAAGGTAACAGTAGGCCCTACCGTTGCCATTATCTTTTGTATTTCTATATCGTAGTTACGAAGGGTATTGATGATTTGTGTTTTATTCGTTTCCAGCTCTGATGGATCCATTACTATCTTCTCTCCCCCATGATTTTCCAGTAAATCCAGCTTGGGGTATTTATAATCTCTGAGATCTAAAACCGGATCGTATGGTGGGAGATTTTCAACTTTTTTTGCCGGGGTTTCTTCTTCTGGCTTAGGAGCTTCATCCGGTACTTGTTTTATTTCTAATTCTAATCCACTCGTATCAACTGGTTTTGCTTTGGGTTTTTCAGCAATTACAGGTGGAATCTCTAAAGCCGTGCTCACTACTGGCGGAGGAATAATTTCTTTTGGTTCTTCAATAATTGGCTGAAAGGGTTCAGGATTTGTTAATGGTATTTCCTTTTCAATCACTTTAAAATCATTCAACCCATTATTTTCCTGTTGAACAGGTGGAACGACTACAATTCCTTTATCACCTTTCAATATATTCTTTTTGGGTATTGTATTGTCGCCAGGTTCTGTTTCTTTAGCGGCTTCTTCATTTACTTCTGCTAATGATTCTTCAACTGGTATAAGCTGTTCTTTCTTTTGAGGTAATTTGAATACAGGATTAAATCTCCATATTATATAAATAAATCCGGTAACGGCAAGAAAAATTCCGGTTCCTAATGAGCCCAGCAAACCCGACAACCACCCACTTAATAATTCACCGGCAGCACCACCCCATGCAAAAGGTTGCCCTTTAAAAACAAATGCAAAGGCAGTGGAGAAAAATAATAAGCCCACCAATACATACCGGAAATTACGCCAGAGAGAAAATATCTTTTTCCCCAGTAAAAGGTTTATACCCGCTACAAAAAAAAGTGTACAAAATAAGAATGAGGCTGCACCAAACCCTCTGTAAATAAATAAATGCGATGTCCATGCCCCCAGCCTGCCCAGCAGGTTTGCTACTGTTTCTTCTTTACCAAACAAAAAACTTATCCCTTTACCCAGCACTTTATCCTGGTCCTGCTTCCAGGTAAAACAATATGAAATAAAGGAAATGAAAAGAAAAAAACTTATGAGCAGCAAAACAGTACCGGTTATTTTATGAGTACGTTCGTCTTTTACCAGTTCTCTCACGGTAACAGATTCCTGCTTTTCCTGCTTTAGTTCTTCAGCCCCGTTGGATTTTTTACCCTGTTTTACACGGTTTTTTGCCATAGGCGCAAAGATAATGATATAGATAAAACAGCAAACTGCCATTCAAACCCAAAAAGATATGCAAATACCGCTAAGTTTTGTATTTTGAAGACTTATTAACTGCCTGATTGTGAAAATTGGTTTTCCATCATTCCTGTTCATTGTTTTTTTTTCAATAGTGGTGCCTGTTGCCGGGCAAACCAGTATTGATGCAATGGTTGTAAATACGAACCAGGTTGTACCTTTTAAGAATATATATCCTAATGTATATTTCTATTCGGATCCTGCTAATAATTTAACAGCAGCGGAAGTTTTACGTTTAGCCAAATGGGGGAAACTATCAGATTCCGTCCCCAATAAAATTGTAATCCCTAAAAAGTATGTTGTTGCTAACAACTACTTCAAATTCACTTTGTATAATGAATCTGATTCTGTACAAACTTTTTGTTTTAACCCTGGTCATTATTTCCGGGATTTTGAAATTTATAAGCTGGAGGGTGATTCGCTGGTGACTAATTTCATTTATAAGAAGATTAATATTACAGAATATGTAACGGATCATGGTTATAAATATATACAGGTAAAACCCGGAGAAGTTGCCACATTTATTGTAAAACTGCATTATATAAAAACCACCATTATCAATTTTACCCCAAGATTGGTTAAGGCTGAGTATGCAAAGCAACAGGTAACCAACGAGCTTAACCTTTCTGATGCATTAAAGGTAATTACTTATATAGTCTCAGGGTTCTTTTTAATGATGATATTCTATTCATTCATCAGTTACCGGCAGGCTTTCCGTCCTGAATTTCTTTATTACGGATTTTATACACTCTGCATAAGCAGTCTTATTTTTCTAAAGTCAGTACTTTTTGAAAACTCAAACTGGTTTAACCATTTTTTTGAAGGCTATTTTGATTTCTTAATACAATTAGGTTCGGTTTATTTGTACCTGTTATTTATAAGGACTTACCTGAATACTAAATCAGCTTATCCTTTTATAGATAAATTATTACGGTCTTCACAATGGGTTGTTCTCGCTGCCAGTATATTTTATACGTACACCTTCTTTGGTACTGATAACATGAGCTTATTAATAAAAATTGAATTTTATACTAAAATATACCTGCTGATACTTGGGATTATTTTTATTGTTACAGGCTTCCGGTATAAAGATCAATTATTAAAATACCTGGTCTATGGAAATATCTTTTTAATTGTGTTTGGTTTAATCTCCCTTGTTTTTTCAAGCAGTACGTTCAGGATAAAAGGGATACACTGGATTTTTAATTCAGGATTGTTCTATTACGATCTTGGCTTGCTGGGAGAATGTATTTTATTTCTCATGGGGTTAAGTTATAAAAACAGAAAAGAACTGATTGAAAAAGTAAAGATGCAGGAAGCAATAAAAAGAGAGGAAGAGAGAAGGGAAATGGAAAAACAGCTCACGGTAATACAAACACAACAAGAGGAAAGAAACCGCATCTCAGCAGATATGCATGATGAGTTAGGAGCCGGTATGACGGCCATCCGTTTGATGAGCGAAATGGCAAAAGCAAAAACCGCCAGTCAGCCTGTTCCGGAAATTGATAAAATATCTGACTCTGCCAACGACCTTCTTAATAAAATGAATGCCATTATCTGGAGTATGATTTCCTCCAACGATACGCTGCCCAACCTCGTGAGTTATATCCGCTCTTATGCTCAAAGTTATTTTGAGACACTGGAAATGAAATGTAAGGTTGATATTGCAGAAGATGTACCTGAACTGGAATTGAGTGGTGAAAAGAGAAGGAATATTTTCCTGACTGTAAAAGAAGCTTTGAATAATGTGGTAAAGCATGCTAAAGCCAGCGAAGTGCAGGTGCATTTTTCTTTCGAAAAAGAAATCTGCATCAAAATAATTGACAATGGCATTGGCATTAATGAAGATAAAATAAGGGAATTTGGAAACGGGCTGAAAAATATGCGCAAACGAATGGAACGAATTGGCGGCACCTTTAAAGTAACTAATAAAAACGGGACACACATTCAAATGTGTATCCCGTTCGATAAATAGCTTACAGGATATTATAACACTCCTTTTGTACTCGGCAGGTAATTACTCAACGGATCTCTTTTCACCGCCATTTTAATGGCTTTAGCAAAAGCTTTAAAGATGGCCTCAATTTTATGGTGCTCATTATCTCCCCTGCATTCAATATTCAAATTACATTTTGCTGCATCACTAAATGATTTAAAGAAATGAAAAAACATTTCCGTGGGCATCTCCCCTATTTTTTCCCTTTTAAACTCTGCATTCCATACAATCCAGTTTCTTCCTCCAAAATCAATCAGCACTTTTGCTTCTGCCTCATCCATAGGTAAAGCAAACCCATAGCGTTCCATTCCTCTTTTATCGGCTAATGCTTTTGCAAAAGCTTCACCTAAAGCAATACCTGTATCCTCTATGGTATGATGTTCATCAATATGCAGGTCGCCTTTGGCAATTATGCTCAAATCAATTTTACCGTGACGGGCAATTTGTTCCAGCATATGATCAAAAAAACCTAACCCAGTATGAATATTTGCCTTACCGCTTCCATCCATATTTACTTCTACACTAATTTTTGTTTCATTGGTATTGCGTTCATGTTTAACTATCCGCAATCCCAATTTTAAAAACTCGTATATCTTACTCCACTCGGTCGTTTCCAATACAATAGTTGATTGACGAAGCTCTTCTACTTTATCTTTTATTTCTGCTGAACCAAGTGATGCATCATTATTTATCCAGATTCCCTTACATCCTAAATTCTTTGCCAGTTGTATATCCGTAATGCGGTCACCAATGACAAATGAATTGGCTAAATCATACGCTGGATTGTTAATGTATTTTCCAAACATACCTGTGCCCGGTTTTCTTGTTGGTGCATTTTCAGACGGAAATGTTCTGTCAATTAAAACATCATTAAATTTCACTCCTTCATTTTCAAAACTCTTCAATACAAAATTGTGCAATGGCCAGAAAGTGTCTTCAGGGAAAGAAGGCGTTCCTAATCCATCCTGGTTGGTTGGCATCACCAGTTCATAATCCATTTCAGTGGCTATCCGGTGCATGAATTCAAATACATGCGGATAGAAAGTAAGTTTATCAAATGAATCTAATTGATATGTTGGCGGTGCTTCATTAATTAAAGTACCATCCCTGTCGATAAATAAAACTCTCTTCATAATTTATTTTCCAGTATAAGTTATTTTCCAGATGCGTCCGTTCTGATCATCACAAACATAAATTGATCCATCCGGTCCCTGGGCTAAACCACATGGGCGATGAGCAGCTCCGTTTGGTGTTTTTTCTTTACCGGCAAACTTATCTGCAAATACTTCGTATTCACCACTTGGTTTTCCGTCTTTAAACGGAACGAAAACAACATTATAACCACCCTGTTCCTGCGGAGCCCTGTTCCATGACCCATGAAAGGCAACGAAAGCACCATTACGGTATTTTTCGGGGAATTGATTGCCGGTGTAGAATAATAAGCCATTGGGAGCCCAGTGTGCCGGAAAGGCATAAACAGGCTGACCTTTTCCCTCACAACCTGTGGTAGTTTTTCCATCCCCGCCATATTCAGGCGACTGAACTTTTTTCTTTTGGTTATTATCATAATAACAATAAGGCCATCCAAAATCTGATCCTTTGGTTATTTGAAACATTTCTTCAGCAGGTAAATCCACTCTTTGCTGTTCAGTATATAATTTAGGAAATAAACGGTCTAAATCATCCCGGCCATGTTGCACACCATATAATTCATTTACTGTTTTGTTCCAGCTTAATGCTACAATATTTCTGATTCCAGTTGCATAACGAAGCCCATCTGCGTAATGTTGTTTTAACTTATCCGTTTTGAACTGCCATATACCACCGGCCGAATCTAAAATGGGGCAGGGACTGATACCCGGCGAACCGGCAGTACGGTCCTCAACCTGGCAACTGTTTGAAGGAGCACCAATGTTTACATAAACATTTCCTGCATTATCTACCGCAATGGATTTAGCCGCATGCTGCCCTTTGTTCACTAAACCTTCCACAATCATTTCTTCAGAAGGATTGGCTGGAACTTCACCATTCTCTAATTTGTACCGGTAAATATTATCATCGGAAGTGGCATATAAATAACCATTACCCATAGCGATACCTGTACCGTTATAAGAACCAAAGCCGGAAATATTATCTGCCACTCCATTCTTGTCTTTGTCTTCCAGCCTTAATATTCCATGACCGCCTTTAACGCCTCCTAATTTTACATATACCACCCCGTTATCACTTACTGTAATATGCCGGGCTGAGCCAACCGTGTCAGCAAAAATGGTGGCAGAAAAACCCTGTGGTAAACTGATTGTTGAATCAATGGCAGTTAGTTCAGCCTGCTTTTCTTTTTTTTCTGTTTTACAGGAAGCAAAAAGGAAAATTGCAACAGACGTAGCGTACAAAATTTTATTTTTCATATAGCTGTTTTTTTAAAATTGAAGACTCAAATTACACAATAAAAGTTTTCAAACTTTCAATTAATTCTCTGTTTTCTTTTTTGGTACCTACTGTAATTCGCAGACATCCTTCACACAACTCAACTTTACTTCTGTCCCTCACCACAATTGCTTTAGCCAGCAGGTATTCATAAATAGCCCGTGCATCTATTACTTTTACCAGTAAAAAGTTGGCATCTGAGGGATATATTTTTTTAACCACAGGTAATTGAGCTAATTCTTTAATCAATTCTTCCCTGCTTTGCACCAACTCCTTTATAAATCCATTTACCTGTTCTACATTTTCCAAAGCTTCTGCTACTAATTCCTGCGCCGCCTGCGAAATATTATAAGGAGGTTTTATTTTATTATACACTTCAATTATTTCTTCACTGGCAAAACTCATTCCTAAACGCAAAGCCGCCAGTCCCCATGCTTTGCTGAGTGTTTGCATCACTACCAGGTTAGGATATTCCGTTAATTCCTGTATAAAAGATTTTTGGCGGGAGAAATTGATATACGCTTCATCAATCACCACTATTCCTTCAAAATTATTCAATACTGTTTCTATATCCTCCCTGTTAAATGAATTACCGGTTGGATTATTAGGCGAACATATCCAGATGATTTTTGTGTTTTCATCAACGAGGTTTTCCAAATGAATTAAGTCCAATTGAAAATCATCGGTCAACCTTGCCTTTCTTACTTCCACATCATTGATATTGGCACTCACTTCATACATTCCGTAAGTAGGCGGACAAATAATTACATTGTCTTTACCGGGATTACAAAACCCCCGATACAAAATATCAATACATTCATCACTGCCATTGCCAATGAAAATATTTTGCGGTGGCACACCTTTTATCTCCGCCAGCTTATACTTTATTTTCCATTGCAATGGGTCTGGATAGCGGTTATAATTTTTTGCTAATGGGGAGCCAATTGAATTTTCATTGGCATCCAGAAACACATCTGCCTTCCCTTTGAACTCATCTCTTGCGGATGAATACGGAACTAACGTTTTAATATTCTCTCGTAAAAGTTTATTAATATCAAACATAATCAAACCCTTTCTTTAAAATTTCTTTTGATAGTGAAAACCGATAATCCTGTAACCTTCATTTGCCCAAAATTTTTGACCGGCACTATTACCAACATAACAATTGAGTTCACTGGCAATACAACCCTGTTCTTTGGCAAACTGGTATATCCATTCCATCATCTTCTCTCCCACTCCTTGTCCTCTGTACTCAGGCAATATCACCACATCATCAGGTTCTATATGACGACCAACATAATATTTCGTCAAAATCCACAAACCGGATATTCCAATTAATTTATTGCCATCAAACACACCTAAACAGATATAACCACGGTCAAACATCTCATTCAATCTCTCCTTCAATACATCTTCCGTAATTGTATCATCCAGTATTTGTAATAATGGAATAATATCAGCAATCTTTTCTCTTGGTAATAATTCAAATTTTGGTTCCATAATTAACTGGTTAATCGTATTACAACTGCATTCCTGTGTGCATCCAATCCTTCTGCTGAAGCCATCAACTCAACAGTGGTAGCGATATTTCTTAAACCTTCTTCCTCCAGTTTTTGATAAGTTATCTTCTTCACAAAACTATCCACACTCACACCGCTATAAGCTTTTGCATAACCATTGGTTGGTAATGTGTGATTCGTTCCGCTGGCATAATCACCCACACTTTCCGGAGAATAATTGCCAAGGAATATAGAACCAGCATTTACAATCTTTTCAGCAATAGCTTCATCATTTTTACAACTGATGATTAAATGTTCGGCTGCATATTCATTCACCAACTCAATTCCTTCTTCCATATCTTTTACTAAAATGATTTTACTGTTGGCCAATGACTTTGCCGCTAATTCTTTTCTTGGCAATAAATCCATTTGTTTATTAATCTCGATGCCAATGCTATTTGCCAATGCACCGGAAGTAGTTACCAATAGAACCTGGCTATCGGCACCATGTTCTGCTTGTGACAATAAATCTGCTGCTACAAAAGATGCATTGGCTGAATCATCAGCCAGCACACATACTTCACTGGGTCCGGCTGGCATATCAATTGCCACTCCATCTTTCTGAATTAGTTGCTTGGCACAGGTAACATACTGGTTACCCGGACCAAAAATTTTGTATACCTGCGGAATACTTTCTGTACCATAAGCCATGGCTCCAATGGCCTGTACACCACCTGCTTTAAAAATTTTAGTGATACCAACCAATTGTGCAGCATATAAAATAGCAGGGTTTAATTTGCCTTCTTTATTGGGTGGAGAACACAAAACAACTTCCTTACAACCTGCCAGCTTTGCCGGAATACCCAGCATTAATATAGTAGAGAATAAAGGTGCTGTGCCGCCGGGAATGTATAAACCTACTTTTTCAATGCCGATTGATTTTCTCCAGCATTTAATACCCGGCATAGTTTCAATTATTTCAACAGTTGATAATTGTGCTGAGTGAAATTTTTCAATATTATATGCGGCTTGCTGAATGGCCTTTTTTAATTCGTCAGAAACTAAAGCTTCAGCATCTTTAATTTCTTTGGATGAAACCTGCAGTTTCTTCAGATTTACTCCATCAAATTCTTTGGCATATTTCTTTACTGCCTTGTCACCTTTATCTTTTACTTTATCCAAAATTTTTTTCACTGATTTCTCTAATGAAGAAGAATCAATAACCGGTCTTCGTAATAAATCAGGCCAATCTTTTTTAGCAGGATGTTTGAATACTTGCATACTTAACTTCATTTAAATCCTTAAAATCTAACAAATCAAGGTTCAGACAATCATTTTCTGAATAGGTACTACTAATATTCCCTGTGCTCCGGCATTTTTTAATGCTTCAATCCTTTCCCAAAATTCATCTTCGCTTAGTACACTGTGTACACTGCTCCAGCCACTTTCTGCTAATGGTAATACAGTAGGGCTTTTCATACCGGGCAGCAATGAAATAATTTCATTTAGCTTATCATTCGGAGCATTCAGCAATACATATTTATTGCGTTTTGCTTTTTTTACTGCCTGTATGCGGAACAATAGTTTGTTTAACAAAGCAAGTTGTTCGCCATTAAATTTATCATTCTTAATTAATACAGCCTGTGATTGCAGAATAGTTTCTACCTCTTTTAAACCATTCATAAATAAAGTAGAACCGCTGCTTACTAAATCAGCCACCACATCTGCCAGGCCAATGCCGGGAGCAATTTCAACGGAACCGCTGATTTCATGTATTTCAGCTACAGCATTATTATCCGCTAAAAACTTTTTCACCAGGTTGGGATAACTGGTAGCAATTCTTTTTCCATGCAATGATTGTGCACCTTCATATTGCTGGTTTCTTGGTATGGCAACCGACAAACGGCATTTACCAAAACCAAGTTTCTCTACTACGGTAACTTTTCTTCCTTTCTCATACATCACATTTTCACCAACAATACCAATGTCAGCTACTCCATCTTCCACGTATTGCGGAATATCATCATCCCGCAAAAAGAAGACTTCTAATGGGAAATCATCACTTTCCGTTTTAAGGCGGTCTTTTACATTTCTTAAATCAATACCGCATTCACTCAGCAACTTAACTGAGTCTTCATACAGTCTTCCACTTTTTTGAATAGCAATTCTCAATTTCGTCTGAACCATGATTTATTTGATTTTAAGGATTGGGAGGAAATGATGAAGGTTGATATTTTTTATTTTCCAGTCGTTTAAATTCCAAACTGGTATTTCCAAAATTCAACAACGACCCAACCTCCACATTATATGCTTCTAAATAATTTTTTGCCTGCGCCAGATGAACATTCTACTAATAAAACAATCGCCTTCAACTCTACCATAATCTTTCCTTCAACAAAAAAATCAACTCTCCACTCACCAATTTCATGTCCCCTGTAAAAGACTTTCATACTATATTCTCTCGCAAACTCCAATCCGGATTCTTTAAACTCTATTTCTAAAGCTCTTTGATAAATTACCTCCTGGAAACCATTACCCAGCGCAGCATGAACCTTCATTGCCGCACCAATAATCTTCTCTGTAATTTCCTTATACTTTAATTCGCTCATTTTAGTTTCCCAATGATCAATAAATCATATAAAATCCAGGTTCAGACAAAAAATAAGGGCCTACTATTGTAAGCCCTTTAATGTTTTATATTATACACAAACAACACCGGCTTACCTTTGGGGGCAAGTATGATGATGATGCATGTGAATATTTTGATTCATTGTGCCGCAAATGTAAAAGAGAATTTTTAATTGCGCAATTATTTTTAATTTTCAGCCATGAAACAACTAATATTAACGATTGTAAGTGTTATTGCTCTCTCATTTGTCTCCTCTTCACAAAAATGGAAATTAGTCTGGAGCGATGAATTTAATTACAAAGGTTTACCCGATAGTACCAAATGGACCGGCGAAGTGGGCGGCCATGGTTGGGGTAATAATGAAGCGCAGTTTTATACGGGTATTCGAAAAGAAAATGCAAGAGTGGAAAATGGCAAATTGATTATTGAAGCCCGTAAAGAAAATTGGGAAGGCAAAAATTACACCTCAGCAAGATTGATTACAAAAAATAAAGGTGACTGGCAATATGGAAAGATTGAAGTAAAAGCTAAAATACCCAAAGGAAGAGGAACATGGCCCGCCATCTGGATGCTGGGCTCAACAACTCCGTTGAAATGGCCTGATGATGGTGAGATTGATATTATGGAACATGTAGGTTTTCACCAGGGATATATCCATGCATCCATTCATTGCAAAAAATATAACCATGTTATTGGCACACAAAAAACAGATACTACATATTTAAAAGATTGTTCTGAAAAGTTTCATATTTATGGTGTGGAATGGAGCAAGGATTCTGTAAAAATATCTGTTGACCATAAAGTTTATTTTTCTTTTGCTAATGAACATAGCAGTTATGATGCATGGCCTTTTGATAATAAAATGTTCTTAATCCTCAACATTGCTGTTGGCGGCAACTGGGGCGGGCAAAAAGGAATTGATGAAAAAATATGGCCACAAAAAATGGAGATTGATTATGTAAGGGTTTGGCAGAAGAAATAACGGGTTTGTGGTTTATAGTTTATTGTTTGTAGTTGCATCCACGGCATATTGCTTATTGAGATTGACTGCTACAGATCGCACAGATTACCGCAGATAAAACTAATTCTCAATTCTCCTACTCGCTACTCGCCACTCACCTCTCACTACCCGCAACTTCACCTCAACTAATCAGGTTCACCCATAAACCTGACGAGTGTTATCTTTCATCTTGAAGTAAATCAGCTTTCACGGTTTTAGAGCTTTCTAACTTCACGGCATTAAAACAAATAGTTATGAAAAGTACAGACACCGTGGAGCTGGACCAACCAACTGCCACATCCAACACCAGCAAACTATCTAAACAATATGTTTTCGCCTTTAAGGATGGTGATGGAAAAAATAAACAACTACTCGGCGGTAAAGGCGCCAATTTATGTGAAATGACCCAGATTGGACTGAATGTTCCGCCTGGGTTTGTTATTTCTACAGAAGCCTGCTTAACTTATTTGGCAGACGAAAAAAAATTATTACCTGCCGGTGTTATTGAACAGGTAAAAGAAAATATGAAGCTGGTGGAAAAAAACACCGGTAAAAATTTTGGCGACCCTGTTAATCCTTTATTAGTGTCTGTTCGTTCTGGTTCTGCATTATCAATGCCTGGTATGATGGATACTATATTAAACCTGGGTTTAAATAAAGAAACTTTAAAGGGTTTAATTGAACAAACCAAAAATGAACGCTTTGGTTATGATGCTTACCGCCGCTTTATTCAACTCTTTGGTAAAGTTGCACTGGGAGTTCCTGATGAAAGATTTGATAAGGAATTTGAAGCCGTAAAACATAAAGCCGGTGTTAAAGTAGATATTGGTTTAAGTGCAGAAAATTTAAAAGACATCAGCAACCGTTTCCTAGATGTGGTTAAAAATTATACCGGTAAACCTTTCCCGGAAGATGTATTTGATCAATTAGAAATTGCTATTAAAGCTGTGTTCAATTCATGGATGGGCCGCAGGGCAGTTGATTACCGCCGTGAATTTGGTATTACTCCTCAAATGGCCAATGGTACTGCAGTAAATGTGGTAGCCATGGTATTTGGTAATATGGGTAACGACAGTGCTACCGGTGTGGCCTTTACAAGAGATCCCGGCACTGGTGAAAATATTTTCTTTGGCGAATACTTAGTAAATGCGCAGGGTGAAGACGTGGTGGCAGGTATCCGCACACCAAAACCTGTATTGGAATTAAAAGAAGAAATGCCTGATCTCTACAAACAACTGGAAGACCTCCGTAATAAATTAGAAAGTCATTATAAAGAAGTACAGGATTTTGAATTCACTATTGAAAAAAATGTATTGTATTGTCTGCAAACCCGCAATGGTAAAATGAATGCCACAGCTATGGTTCGCACTTCTGTCGAAATGGTAAAGGAAAACTTAATCACAAAACCTGAAGCATTACTGCGTATTAAACCAGAAATGCTTGAACAATTATTACACCCACGGTTAGATTCTTTCCATAAATCAACACCATTAGCACAAGGGTTACCCGCTTCACCAGGTGCTGCCTCCGGTAAATGTGTGTTTGATGCAGACCGTGCAGAAATCTTAGGTCGTGCCGGTGAAAAAGTTATTTTGGTAAGAGAAGAAACCAAGCCAGAAGACATACATGGTTTCTTTGCTTCACAGGGTATATTAACCAGTCGTGGTGGTAAAACATCACACGCAGCAGTGGTGGCCCGTGGTATGGGTAAACCATGTGTTGCCGGTGCAGAAGGTATAACGGTGGATGTAAAACTGAGACAAGCAAAAATTGGTGAAAAAACATTGCATGAAGGCGACTACATCACTATTGATGGTGGAACTGGTTTTGTTTACCAGGGAGTAATTCCAACTGTTGACCCAACCTTTAGCGATGAATTAAAAACATTATTAAGCTGGGCTGATGAATACTCTCAACTTAAAGTAATGGCCAATGCAGATACTCCTGATGCTGCTAAAAAAGCATTGGAATATGGAGCCATGGGTATCGGTCTCTGCCGTACTGAAAGAATGTTCAATGGTACTGATCGTTTACCAATCGTAGTAGAAATGATTCTTGCCAATACACAGGAAGAAAGAGAAATCGCTTTAAATAAATTACTGCCTATTCAACGTAACGATTTCAAAGAAATCCTTACTACCATGGCACCCAGGCCCGTTACAGTCCGTTTACTCGACCCTCCTATCCACGAATTTTTACCAACTGTTGATGAGTTGAGAGAAGAATTAGTTCACCTGCGTCACTTAAAAGATACCGCTGCTGGTGTAACCAATCTCTATAACAGTTTACGTTTGCTGCATGCAGAATCTGAGTTAACACATTTCGGCTCTATTCCTTTCAATGATAAAGGCGTGGAATTAATTGACCAGGCTATTGTGAAGAAAGAACAAATGCTGAAAAAAGTGCATGAACTGTATGAAGTAAACCCAATGCTTGGTCACCGTGGTGTACGTTTGGGATTAACTTATCCTGAGATTTATAAGATGCAGATACAGGCCATACTGGAAGCAGCTGCCGAATGTCAGAAAGTAAAAATTGATGTTCGTCCTGAAATAATGGTTCCGCAAGTATGTACTGCCGAAGAACTGGTAAGAGTAAAACAATATGTAACTGAGTTGAGAGAACAAGTAGAAAAAACATATAAGATCAAACTACAGTTTAAGTTTGGTACGATGATAGAAGTAGTAAGAGCTTGTATGGAAGCGGAAGACTTAGCAAAAGAAGCTGAATTCTTCTCTTTTGGTACAAACGACTTAACACAGGCTACCTTCTCCTTCTCAAGGGAAGATGCTGAAAATAAATTCCTGCCATTGTATGCTGAAAAAAATATCCTGCACGACAATCCATTTGAAGTACTCGATACGAAAGGTGTGGGTAAACTGATGAAGATTGCCGTTGAATGGGGCCGCAAAACCAAAGCTGACTTAAAAATTGGTATCTGTGGTGAACATGGTGGTCAACCTGATTCCATCAAGTTCTGTCACAGCCTTGGACTGAGCTATGTATCCTGCTCTGGCCCAAGAGTGCCGGTTGCACGGTTAGCAACCGCCCATGCCAAACTGGGCGAAGCCAAAAACGCTTCTCTGTAATTTCTCATAATTGAGTTGATTTAATGAAACGCCGCCATTCCTGGTGGCGTTTTTGTTAAAAGTTTTTAAAGTGCAACTTTTGCATAATTATTGAAATCTTTGTTTAAAATTTTCAGTTGAAAAAAGGTTTACTACTGCTGTTCATTATTCTTTCAGGGTTGATTGTAAAGGCTCAAAAAATTGATACCCTTTATTTCAATCTTTATACCGATAGCTTAAAGAAAGGCACCTGGAATTACATTAATGTGGATGGAAAGCTAAGTAATGGCACCTGGCTCCCACTTACTGATAAGCATCTTAACTTCAAAGCCAGTGCCGGAGAATTTGAAAGAAATAATTTATGGGTTGATAAAGATTTTAAAAGAGACTCCGTAGTAGTTACCATAACCTTAAAAGAAAATCCTTCAGTTACTAAGAGTATTACGATTTATATTAAGAAGAAAGAAAACAATGAGCGACTGAAAACGAATGAAGAGATTTTGAATGAAATACGCAATCAGCCATCAACACGAAAAAAGAAATCAAAAGGTTTGTAAAAGAGAAAAGCGGCAACACATGTTACCGCTTTTTTATTTCTTTTGTGCTCTTTGTGCCTCCTTCGTGTTCTTTGTGGTTAATCTGATTTTTACCACAAGGGTCACAAAGATTTACACTAAGAACACAATGATTACATTTTCTTTGCGTCTTCTAAAAATTTAGCCAGACCAATATCCGTCAAAGGATGTTTGAGCAAACCAAGAATTGAATCCAACGGACAAGTACAAACATCAGCACCGGCCTCAGCACATTTTACAATATGCAGCGCATTACGGATAGAAGCCGCTAATATTTCTGTTTCAAATCCCTGAACAGCATAAATCTGTGCAATCTGGGCAATCAACTCAACACCATCCCAACTGCTGTCATCAATTCTTCCAATGAAAGGAGAAACATAAGTAGCACCGGCTTTGGCAGCTAATATCGCTTGTCCTGCGGAGAATACCAGTGTACAGTTAGTTTTGATACCGTTATCAGTAAACCATTTCAAAGCTTTTACACCATCTTTAATCATTGGCACTTTCACCACAATATTTGGATGAATAGCTGCCAGTTTCTTTCCTTCTTCCACAATACCGGCAAAATCAGTAGAAATCACTTCGGCGCTGATATCACCATCCACCAGTTCGCAAATGGTTTTATAGTGCTGCATTACCGCCTCATTCCCTTTAATCCCTTCTTTGGCCATTAAAGACGGATTAGTGGTAACACCATCTAATATTCCTAATTCATTTGCTTCTTTAATTTGAGCAAGATTGGCTGTGTCAATAAAAAATTTCATATGTTGATTTGGAGATTTGAAGATATGACGATTTGAAAATTTAAAAGCCGTTTTTCGGTTTCATCACAAATCTCCAAATTGGCTCATTTTCAAATAAAAAATGGCAGATTACTTACATCGCACCGCTCAACCGCCTATCCTTGCTGCCTTCCGGCCCTGGGGAGGTTCAGCAGGAGCTGGTCGTGCAAGACCTGCCGGCGCAAAGATAAGCTGATACAGGTTATTAACCTGAAAGAATTGAAAACTTTTAGGAATTAAAAACAGATTATTTTCTACTGGTTATTTGTCCCAAATCGTATCCCTGCAGAATTAGCATAGGAATTCAACTTGCTCACTCCTACCAACTGATCTGCCCTTCCACCAAAAGGACGGTAATAAACTAAAATGGTGTACTGGTTTTCCGTTTCCCAGTAATTATTATCAATGAGTTCAATATTTCCTTTTTTATCTTTTAAAGCATAGCTAAAATCATAATATCCATTTTTTAAAAACAAAGTGGCTTCATACACACCTTTTTCACTATTAAAGTGCATACGGCTATTGTCATTTAATTCATAATTGGTAAGCTCACCATAGAGATATAATTCTTTATCTTTTATAAACTGGTTAAGTGGTGGTACATACGTAAAATGAACAGTTGCATAATCGCTTTGCCAGTATGGATTCAAATTATCAATGCCTCCGCCTATATAATACATTCCATCCTGGTCGTGGTAATAATAGTAAGGTATCTTTTTACGGTCACCATCTGGTTTTACAAATATCTCTGTGGTTTTATTAGTGTAATGAGCACTGTCTACCCTGTCACTCTGCAAACGAAAACTGCTCAGGTTTAACCACCGCCATTCACGATAGCCGGGAAAGATGCAATCATTCTCCGTATTATACTCCAGCACATTGCCACGATTAAAAGTTGGCTGAATATCTTTAATAGGATTATCCCAGCGATAGTTCTGTAATATCACCACTTTTATTTCCTGCCGGGGATTGGTTATTTGTAAGGCAGAAGTTTCCAAACTGAATTGAATTTTATGATGTGTCCTCATCAGTGTCGCATTCAGCGGTTGCTGTATCTGCGCATTAATACCTGTTTTACTATCTACTACCAGGAAACGTTTGGTAAACACTATATTGGATTCGTTCCCGTTCAAAAAAACTTTCAACACATAATTACCCGATTTGCTGGGAAAAGAATTTTGTTCGGGCAAAAAAGCCTGGTAATGGGTGTATTTGGTTAGAGCAACATTCGATAAGCGGTAAGTGCTAATCCGATTTTGAAAGAAGCCCTTTATATAATCAAACTGGCTGTACATAGCGGGTGTCCAGTCGGCATTACATAGTTGATAGGTATAATAGTAACTTTTGACATCACCATCCATATCATCAAAATGCAGTTCGAGCCGGTCGCTTCCATTTAAGTTAATGATGGGATAACCTAACTGGTCGCCATACATATGAAATTTTACCGACTTAATACTGGATTTGTAGATTTTATCCGAAAGTACATCCTGCGTTTTTGCATGATATGTTAAAAAAAAGGTACAGATAAAAATAAATAGTGAAGCGGAGTAATGGCGCTGGTGCATGGTTAAATAAAAAAATTTAGTTTTACAATATACCAAAATTATACCGTTTGAATATTTCTGCCTTTATTGCCCGGAGAATTGCTTTTAATACCCAATCATCCTTTTCTAAATTTATCATCCGGCTGGCCATTGTAGCCACTATGCTGAGTGTGGGCGGGATGATTGTGGCACTTTCTTTTGTTAACGGGTTTGAACAAACCATCAGCAATAAAGTTTTCAGTCTTTGGGGTCATATCCGTGTGCAATATCTTACCACCGAGCAATCAGCACTGGCAGAAGAGACGCCGATTAAGAAGGATGAGGTTGTATTTAAAAAGTTAAATGATTTTCCGGGTGTTAATTCCGTTAATGCTTTTGCCACAAAATCGGTTTTAATTAAGAGCGATACAACGCTGGAAGGAGTTTTATTAAAAGGAATTGAAAAAGATTTTGATTTTGCGGTGTATAACCCTTTTATGAAGAAGGGGAACTGGATGGCTTTTCCCGACAGTGGTTACAGTAAAGATATAGTACTTTCAACTACCACTGCTTCTCAATTAAAAGTAAATGTAAATGACTCGGTACTGTTGTTTTTCCTGGAAAGTGGTGAAAATCCCAGAATAAGAAAAGCAAAAGTGAGCGGCTTGTTTAAAACTGGTATTGAAGAATACGACCGGAACGTTGCCATTGCTGATCTCAACCTTATTCGCCGCATTAATTTATGGAACGATAGCTTGATTGGCGGTTATGAAGTGTACCTGAAAGACCCCAAACAAATGAATGTGGTGAATGATCACCTGAAAAATTCTTTACCCATTCAGTGGGGCAGCAGAACGATACAGGAAGTTTATCCAAACATATTTGACTGGCTTAACCTGCAGCATAAAACTAAATGGATGGTATTGATCATTATCATGGTGGTGGCCATCATCAATCTCATTACCTGTCTTTTAATATTGGTATTGGACAGAACCAATATGGTTGGCGTATTAAAAGCATTGGGTTCCCGCAACTGGAATATTCAGCAAATATTTTTATACCATGGCACTATCATCAGCGCCGGAGGCATTTTGCTGGGCACCGCCTTTGGTTTGGGATTTGCGTGGTTGCAATCTGCAACAGGTTTTATAAAATTAAACGAGGAAGCTTACTATTTGTCGTATGCACCGGTAAAAGTAATATGGTGGCAGGTTGCAGCTATTGATTTAGCAACACTGGTCATTTGTTTTTTAGTATTGATTCTCCCTTCATTACTGGTAA
This sequence comes from Sphingobacteriales bacterium, assembly GCA_003963365.1. Classification (GTDB taxonomy): domain Bacteria; phylum Bacteroidota; class Bacteroidia; order Chitinophagales; family Chitinophagaceae; genus AWTP1-9. The sequence continues at coordinate 450,401 of RXJG01000001.1, read as the reverse complement.
GAAAGATCACACCGATTAAGGCTATTCGTTTTGAGTAAGCATTTACCTGATAATCGTAACTTGCAGTTTCAATCATTACTATGGCAGAAATTTCTTTAGGTGATGCTATTAAACTCTTCCTGCAAAAAAGCCGGTTAAAACAAAATATACAGGCTTTGCAGATTGAAGAGGTATGGGCACAACTTATGGGAAAAACGATTGCCAGGTATACGGATAAGATCGAGATCATCGGCTCCACACTTTTCATCAGCACCAATGTTGCCCCTCTGAAACAGGAATTACAATTTCAAAAAGAAAAGATCATTGAAAGGGTTAATGAAGCTATGAAAGAAAAACTAATAAAAGAGGTGGTTATACGATAAGTATGAAAACAACCGCTTCCTGAAAACTATCATCGGCAATTCTGACTTAGCTCAGTTATTTTATTTATTCAAATAATCAAATTTGATTAAAAGATATTTTATGAGTTATACATCCGTTGAGCATCTTACCAATGAACATAATGACTGGCTTCGTGCCCTTACTTTTTACGATGAAGAATTAGATACGATGGAAAAAAGACTTGCTGAAGTGGCTGCCAAAAACACCAGTATTGAAGCCAGGGGCGGTGTAGAACATTTCCAGAACCAATTCATCATTCAGCGAAACAGTATTGACGAACTGCAGCACGATATACGCATCAACCTGCAGCAACTGGCTCACCAGGTAGTTACTACGGCGGGTCATGTAGAAATATTTTCATTGGACGAACATGAAAATATGCGGGAAGATTTTATGAGTTTCGAACGAATCATGCTTGAACTGCGGCATGAATTCAACCGGTTTTTAAGCAAGTGGATGTAATGAAGCTATGAGTTAAAAGTTGTGAGTTTCGGGGAAAACTCATAACCCGAAGCTCAATTCCCGAAGCTTCTTACTTCAGTCTTACTCTTGGATCTACCACACCATACAAAATATCAGCAAGAATATTAACCAGTACAAATATTAAAGCAGATAATAAAACGGAACCCATCACTACAGGATAATCTAAGTTCTCTAATGCATCCACCGTTACTTTTCCTATTCCTTTCCAGCCAAAAATATATTCTACAAAAAATGCGCCTGCTAATAATTCAGCAAACCAACCTGTAATGGCAGTGATAACGGGGTTTAATGCATTACGCAAACCATGTTTCCATATTACGGTTCTTTTGCTTAATCCTTTTGCATAAGCAGTACGGATATAATCCTGGTTCAATACATCCAGCATGGAACTGCGGGTGAGTTGTGTAATGATGGCTAAAGGACGGATGCCTAATGTAAGAGCAGGCAATATCAAATTTTTTAGCTGCAACGTTTTTCCGTTCACATCATAATCATACAAACTGCCCGTTAAATGTAAACCGGTAAAATGACTGAGCAAAAATCCAAAAACGTAAGCGATCAATATTCCCATAAAAAAGGATGGGGCTGATATACCAACGATACTCGTAAAGATAGCGGATGAATCCATCCATGTATTTTGTTTTACTGCGGCCAGTACTCCCAGTAAAATGCCCGCCACCGTAGCAAACAGCATAGCAGCCACTGCCAGCAAAATAGTAAGGGGCAATGCCTCTAATAAAATATCCCATACATCCCGTTTGTTTTGATAGCTGGTACGCAGGTAGGGAACTTTAATCGCTAATTTATTTTCACCACCAATAAAAAAACCTTTTAGTTTCTTCCTTTCAATTTCTTCTTTATTACTAAAGCTTAAAGGAGAAATATCGTTTAGATAAAGTGTAAATTGTTTCCATTTTGGCTGATCGAGGTTCAATTCTTTTTTAATATTGGCGATTGTTGCAGAATCACCGGTTTGTCCTAATACCAACCGGGAAGGATCTGCAAACCCCTGGAAAACCCAGAAGACCAGTATCACCACACCCAGTAATACAAGTATTCCGTACAATAATTTTTTGGTGATGAATCGTATCAAAATTTTTTTATTACAATCGAAAGGCTTACCACAACCTGAATGATATTACTATGCCTCATACTTACCCGCAGACCTGCCGCTGTTGGCGGTATTTAAACGGCTATCATGGATTTACCGTACTTAAAGCTGCCCTACCCCATTTATGATCAATCACCTCCCCTTTCATCTTCACCAGGCAGGGTTTGGTACGGGCGGCTGTTTTTATCTCTGTTCCATCACAGGTAAAGATGGTAACACCTAAATGATCATTTGCCTGGTTAAATAATTTATCAGCTAAGTCACCCTGGGCAGTTACCACATATACGGGAATATCTTTTACTTTGGCTTCTTTATATATCCTGGAAAATTCTTTATACCAGCTGTCCTTTGCAGAAAGTCCGTCAAAATCTTTTACAAACAAAAAATAATAATCAATTGTTTGCCCAATTACCTGTGCAGTTGAATCAACCCCAGACAAGGTAGTAAGTTTAAAATCTTTTATGGGGGGCATATAATTGTATCCTTCTTTTATAATCCTGTCTTTTCGGTCAATAAATTTATACGTATCTAAATCTGCCGGAAACTTATCCGTAAAAGTGTATTGCTTCCCTCCTTTCTCATATATAAATACTGTTTCTGTTATGGGCAGTACGGCATTGGCCGGAACTTTCATCTGCTCTACAATATTATTTCCCACTTTATAGGGCAAACAATCTTTCACCGGCAGATACTGCATCACATACCATTGAAATCCGAAGCTTAAAACTGTAACAATTGTCAATACACTTATACTTAACGATGACTTAAACAGTGGTTTTATTTTATTACAATAAGCAAAGATCAAAAGGATCAATGCCAGCAATACGAGATCTTTTATGAAAGATTGTTTGGCTGTTAACGGGATACAATCACCAAAGCATCCGCAGGTTTTTATTTTGCCGGATAGTAATGCATACCCTGTTAAGAAAGTAAAGAAGATGATCAGTAACAACAGCAACCAGCTGAACAATCGCATTCTCCATCCTACCAGCACCGCTACACCAGCTATTATTTCAAATGCATTCATCAGCACAGAAAAAGTTAATGTATAATTATCCAGTAAATGAAAATTCCACACTTCAAAAAACTCCTGCATTTTATAACTCAATCCATACGGATCGTTTGCTTTCACCAGGCCGGAGAAAATGAACAATACACCAACAATAACTCTTGCAATATTTACAGCAACTTTCATCTGGTATAGAAGTTTGTTTATTAGTTTATTTGCTGATTAATCAGAATTATCATTTCTTCATTCCACATTTCTCATTTCTGATTTCTCATTTCTAAATCAGTGCTTGCCTTCGTTGATCAGTATCAACGCAAACACTGCATAATTAATGATATCAAGATAATTGGCGTCAATCCCTTCACTGGCAACTGTTTTTCCTTCATTTGCAATGATCTGGCGGATACGCATCAGCTTCATCAATATCAAATCAACAAAACTTTGCTGACTCATTTCTCTCCATGCTTCGCCATAATCATGATTTTTATCTTCCATCAGCTGCTTTGCCTGTAATGCCATCTTATCGTATAATGGCTCAACCTGCTCCACACTCATATCTTCAGATTCTTCATTTTGAATTTCATCCTGTATCATACCAATCAAAGCATAGTTGATAATTCCTTTAAATTCGCTGGGTATATCATCTCCTATCACGTCTACCTTCTGTACTTTTGTTTCCTGCAGGTTGCGGATGCGCTGGGCTTTAATGAAAATCTGGTCAACGATGGAAATAGTACGCAGCACCCGCCAGGACGTACCATAATCTTTGGTCTTTTTAATAAAAATATTTTTACAACTGCTGATAACTTCGTCGTACTGCTGGTTAGTATTACTCATGAAAACACTTGTTCATTAAAAAAATTACTGCAATTTTATTGCCTGAAAGCAAATATAAGCCGCTAATGTTTACACTCAACTGCAAAGGAAAATTATTGACGATTGACCAGCCAAAAGTTATGGGAATACTTAATCTTACGCCGGACTCATTTTACAGCGGCAGCCGTTTCACCAATACCGACCTTGTTTTAAAAGAAACAGAAATCATGCTTAGTGAAGGGGCGTTTATTATTGATATAGGAGGACAAAGTACCCGTCCCGGCAGTGAACGAATTTCGCCAGATGAAGAATTGAAGCGGGTTATACCTGCCATAGCATCTATTACTACCCGTTTCCCCGAAGCCATTATTTCTATTGATACTTACCAGGCAAAAGTGGCAAAAGAAGCTGTTAATACCGGAGCCTCCATAATAAACGACATCAGCAGCGGAGATATGGATGAAGATATGATTAAAACCGTTGCTGCATTACCTGTTCCTTATATATGTATGCACATGAAGGGCACACCGGCTACGATGCAGCAAAACCCTGTGTATGATGATGTGGCAACAGCAGTACTGGATTATTTTATTTATAAAATTGCCCGTTGTAAAGAAGCAGGCATTCATGATATAATTATTGACCCGGGATTTGGTTTTGGAAAAACCATTCAGCATAATTTTCAATTGCTTAAAAAAATGGAAACACTGAAACAGTTGAACAAGCCAATCCTTGCAGGATTGTCAAGAAAGTCCACTATATATAAAACACTCGGTATAACGGTTGAGGAAGCCCTTAATGGAACAACGGCTTTAAATATGATTGCATTATTAAATGGTGCTTCTATACTACGGGTGCATGATGTAAAAGAAGCGGTGGAAACAATTCGGTTGTTTCAAGCTTATCAGTCTGCCTGATTATTTTGTGCCTTGAAATAAGCGATTTCTTCTGACAAATCAAGTGGTGGATATTGTTGCTGAAGACTGATTGTTTTTTGTAAATACGATTGTAGAAATTTCTGATGCTGGGCGGAGGCGGGATTAAATGCTTTATGGTTACGGGCTCTTTGTATTTCATTCACCTTTTGCAGCAGTTCAATAGTTACATCATCCATCATGGCATTTACAAACTTATCCCATACATAATTAGTGGCAGCATAGTTAGGATGTACCATATCTTCTGCATAAAAACGGTAATCTCTTAAATCATCAATCACTAACTCATACGCAGGGAAATAAAATAATTTATCAAACTTATCCACCAAATGATGTACTGCCTGTATCAATGTGGCTTTGCTACGGTTGTTCTCCACAAACCCATCCCTGAGGTGACGAACAGGGCTGATGGTAAAAATGATTTTTATCCCGGGGTTAAATAAAAAAAGACGATGGATTAAATTATCTAATACAGAAAGCACTTCTTCCACACTCAATAACCGCTTATTAAACTTATCTGTCGGTACTTTATGACAATTAGCAACAACAGTTTTATCTGATAATTCATAAATAAAAGCTGACCCTAAAGTCAACATCAGCCAATCAGCTTCCTTCAAAAATTGATGTGCAGATCTTTGTGAATCATTCATCATCTTCAATGATTGCTCTTTATTCACACTTGAAAACCGGCTGTGATGTTCCCAGCTCTGCCAAATATCATTAAAATAAAACAGTTCATCTTCATTATACTTTTTATCCTCAATATAGGAAGTAACAGATTTGGCTATACTTACCGGGTTGAATAAAATACCATTTGGATTTTGCAATGTTTTGAATTTATGATAATCCAGTTTGCTACCAATATTTTCAGTAAAGCAGGAACCACAAAGCATGATTTTATCTCTGTAGCTTATAAGGGTTGCTGATTTTTTCACCTCCAGTTCTAAACGAAAATCCATACTAATTAAAATTAAGTGTTAAGTTTTCTCCATCGGGCAATTGATACCATTGTGCCATATATTGCTTAAGTGAAGTCCGTATTGAATTCAATTGTTCTTCCGTTAGCTGAGGAGATTTATATCTGGTATCTTCTTTTTGAATACTGTCCGCCAGCATCGTATTAAAATCATTTATCACTCCTTGTCTGTATTCTATCACCAAAAGATTAACGAGATGCTCTGTAACAATTGCTTCATCAGTTAAAATAACGGTACGCTCCTCTTTGGGCTCTTCAAAATCAGTGATATTAATACCACTGTTTAGCATTCCATAAAAAGCATTCTGATAACCGAGCACTGTTTCTACTGCATAATGTGCCAGGTCGTGTACTATAAAGAAATCACTCACCTGCATCCATGTTTGTGAACCATCATTCCTTGCGCAGGATAATGTATGTTGCTTATTGCTTCGTTTTGAAAAACTGATCGTCATTACACAAAAATTTGAGCCGCTAATGCTGAAGCTTTTTGCATGGCTTTCATATTTATATCAGTCAGCATGTTTTTATTGGCAAACCACGGGATCATCAATTCTGTATCCATGTTACCCACTAACTCATCATTGGCCATCGGGCAGCCGCCAATACCTTTCAATGCTCCATCAAATCGTTTACAACCGGCTTTAACAGCCGCTTCTAATTTTTCTTCCCAGTTAGCTGCTGTTGAATGCAGGTGAACACCAATTTCATACTCCGGTAATTGCTGGATCAAATAATTAGTGATAGAATAAACCTGGTCGGCACTTGCTAATCCTACTGTATCGGCAAGAGAAATTATTTTAATATCCATCGCAGCAATTTTATCCACCCATTTAAAAACAATTTCTTCATTATACTCATCACCATAGGGATTACCAAATCCCATAGAAATATAAATAACCAGTTGCTTGCCGGTTTTGATACAAAGATTTTGGATATCTGCTACCCTTTCCAGCGATTCCTGAATGGATGAATTGGTATTACGTTGTTGAAACGTTTCAGAAACTGAAAAAGGGAAACCTAAATAAGTTATTTCATCATATATGGAGGCTTCTTCTGCTCCACGGTAATTAGCCACAATTGCCAGTAACTTAGATTTACTAATTCCCAATTCCAAATTCCTGACCACCTCCTTCGTATCGGCCATTTGAGGAATTGCTTTTGGTGAGACAAAGCTGCCGAAGTCAATCGTATCAAACCCTACACTTAGTAAACTGTTGAGGTATTCAATTTTCTTTTCTGTGGGAATAAAATGTTTCCATCCCTGCATAGCATCACGGGGACATTCAATTAGTTTGATGGCTGACTTTTCCATTTAACAATATGCAGCTTATTAAGCAGGCAAGTTACATGATATATCGGGTCTATTTCAAACCAGCGATGAGCATTTTTCGCACGGCCAGGGAATTTGTGATGATTGTTATGATATGCATCTCCAATGAATAAAAAGTCAACGGGCAAGATGTTTTTTGAAGTATTATCCATTGGGTAATTTACATATCCATATTTATGTGCCCACCAGTTGATCATCGTTCCCTGGAGTGTACACATAATAATAGTAAAAGGGAGTAACAGGTATTGCCACCATGCCGTAGCAAATGAGCTGTAAAACAAAATATAAAGCCCTATCCACAATACCCGGATAATCCAGTTGTGTGCAATCTTATCAAAAACCGGCCATTGTGGTAAATCTTTTCTCAGTTTTTCGTCCACCATAGTTTTACCTGTATATATTCCATGATAGCTGTTACGGGTTTGCCACATCGTTTGCCAGAAACCAGGGTGGAATGCCGGTGAATGCGGATCACCTTCCACATCGGTATACATATGATGAAGCCGGTGCAGAACTCCGTAGGTAAACGGGCTCATATAAGAAGACCCATGAACTATAAAACTGGCGATATAAAAAAACTTTTCTGTGGCCCTTGACATGGTAAAATGCCGGTGAGCTGTATAACGGTGATAAAAGAAAGATTGTAAAAAGAAAGAAGCATACCAATGCAAAATAAAAAATACAATTATTACCATTGTAAAAGATTATAACTGCTAATAAATTATCTGCTTTTTAGCCTGGCTTACTTTATCTCTCAGGCGGTTAAAAAACATCAGCCGCTCTTTTTCATTTACTTCACTAATAAGCGTTGATTTTTGCGCAAGATTATCCAGCGTCTTTTTCATGTACAGGTTAAATGCTTCGTCAGTTGTAGTGATAAAGTTTATAATACTGTGATTAATGGCGGTCATATACTTTTGCCCGAGTTGCATTAACTGTACATTATCACCCATAATAAGTTCGTTTGCGAACATACGAAAAGGAGCTTTGCTCGTTGAAGGTAATTGTCCCTCTTTTAACTTCACTCCATATTCAGCCTGCTTTTCCAGGTGATCAATCATTATTAAGAATTTGTCGAGCAGTATTAGTGCATCTTCATTTGATTTAAGAGCCCCGGTTACCCGATAAAATTCAATTTGATGAAGAGTGCTCGTAATGTTTTCAATACTCCATATTTCGGTACTTGGTAAGGCGGAAAACAAATGGCTGATCTTCTGGAAGATTTCTTTATAATTACTGTAGTCATCCTCAACTGAAAATCTTTTCCCCTTCCAGTCTTCATAATACAAAATAGATTTCATGAAGAAGTATGATTTAAAAGCAGCTATCTCGGGAACAAGAAAGTAATAATAAAAAGGAATTTCTTTGGCCAGGTAATATAAATGACAAGGCTGAAAACTAAGAAAATACTGAAGATGCTGCACTACCGATTGTAACCAATCCTCATATTTAAAATCAGAATTATTAGTTGTACGGCCGGTAAAAATAAAAGCATCCTTTCGTAAAAGAAATAACTGGTCGAGTGAAATTTTAAAATGGCCTGCCAGTTTGTACGACTCATCAAGTGTAAGTGGCTTTTCTCCTCTTATTCTGCGGTAGGCACTGTCATTACTAATACCAAGTAACTCTGCTACCTCATCAACCACGGAAACATGGGGAGGTAAAATTGTTTTTATATGATTGAACAGGACTTGCTGTAACTGATCAGTGGTCATATAATTAAATTTCTTTAGTGTTTTTTACCAGGATCAGCAACTGGTTTTTGCAAATACTACTAATTATTATAAATCTAAGCGGATTTTTTGCAAAAAACAAACTTCCGATTGGCTATTTATAACACAATGTAGGTATTCCTGTCAAAGCACCAGCAATCACTGCATTTATCAATTAGGAATGGGTAAAGGGTGAATATAGTTTTGGATTGTAATTATTCATCACACTCAAAAAACCAAAAAAATGAAAAAAATAACTGCCACTTTCGCAATACTCGTTGTTACGTCTGCAACAATATTGTCATCATCTGCTATCGATGCCCAGGAGCATAAACCCATCTTTACTAAATCATATGTACAGTTCATGGCTGGTAAAACAGGTACTGCAGGTAGTGCTACAACTATAGGATTTCAGGCGGCTACTAAAAATAATTGGGTGTTTAGTGTTGAAAAACAAAAGCTTAAATACGAATCTGCCAATTTACCATCCGATTACCAACCATCAACTGGGGTAGTATTATTTGTAATTCCAATTGATGGTAGCAACCCTAGAGATAAATATTCTGCAATAAATATTACAGGCGGGAAACTTTTTCATACCAGTAGAACAACATGGATAACCACAGAAGCCGGAATATCTTTTTACAAAGCAGAGGTTGTGAAATTCACACCAGTCGAACAAACATCTATTGATCCAGCTTGGCTATTATTAGGTTTTTATAGCCAATCATCCAATTACAACACCACTTCAGAAATTAAGAAAGGAACTGGTGCAATATTGAAATGTGATTTTAACTGGGCATTCAGTAATGTAACTGGATTGGGCATCAGCACATTTGCGAATATAAACGGTGTGAAAAGTAAAATAGGGATAGAACTCAAGTTCACATTGGGCTGGATGAATAACGCCACCAAAAAATAAGAAAGCACCAACAGTATTTCCAGCAATCCTTTTTATTCTCCCCTATTTAAACTAATGGGTTATACCCTGATTTTATCTATACACATTCATTAATCATTAAAACAAAGGAGGCTTTTATGAAAAAAAAATCTCTTTACCTATTTCAATTTATAAGAGGTAATATATTGATCCTCTTATTGACAGTTTTATTTTTTATTTCCTGTCAAAAAGGAATTGGGCCGGCGCCTAACAGCAGCGATAACACAGAGAGGTCCAAAACCCTGCAAATGGAAAAACCCAATATCATGGTGAATGCCGGAGGATCGATACAGGCAGCGATAGATGCTGCAAACCCGGGCGATATCATACAAATACAACCGGCTGTATATAAAGAGGCGGTACACGTAAACAAAGCTGGTCTCAAACTGGTAGGATTAACCCACGGAAATGCCGGTGTAATAATCGACAATCCCGGGAATGAAGACAATGGAATCACTGTCCAGGCCGGTGGCAGCGGATTTGAATTGTATAATGTAACGGTACAAAATTTTAACGACAATGGCGTGTTTCTTACTCATGCTGACAATTTTGTACTAAGCCATGTTACTGCCATCAAATGTGGCGAGTATGGCTTATTCCCCGTTTTTTGCAATGGTGGTAAAATTGATCACTGCGCTGCAACCGGGCACACCGATACAGGAATTTATATAGGCCAGTCAACCAACATCACCGCAACTTTCAATGAAACATTTGCCAATGTAAACGGGCTGGAAATTGAAAACTGTTCGCATGTTTCGGCTTCCAATAACCAGAGTTATAATAATGTTGACGGAATGTTGATAGTATTGCTCCCGGGTCTGATCGTTACTACTTCATCTGAAATCACCATTTCTCATAACCATGTTTATAACAATAATCATGTGAACTTCTCCGTACCGGGTGGTGGATTAGAAAATTTTGTTCCAAGTGGCTGCGGCATCCTGGTTGTTGGCCCGGATAATGTAACGGTTGAAAACAATACTGTACAACAGAATAATTTTCTCGGCATTGCAGTCGTAAGCACAACTGTATTGGGAGCATTGGCAGGTCTGCCTCCTTCAGCTTTCGCTGGAATTGAACCCAATCCGGATGGAACCGAAGTAAGTGATAATGTGGTAAACAGTAACGGTACGGTTCAACCGGCATTGCCTTTCCCGGCTTCTGACCTGCTGTGGGATGGAAGTGGTATCAATAATTGCTGGAGCGACAATAAATATAAAAAAGCTTTTCCGCAACAATTACCTGCATGTAATTAAGCATCCATTAACCAGGCCGTCATTGTTTAGCAATGACGGCCATTAAACCAACCAGTATGAAAAAGATAATTATGCACTTAACGGGTAATAAAACAATACTCTTTCCTGGCAAAGTATCCGGTGTTTGCATCTGCAAAACTTTCTCATTGGTTTGTTTATTTCTTATTACCCTGACAGCATCAGTTGAGATTATATATGCACAAACCAAAAAGCTTTCGTATAAAATTTTACAGGGAGGAAGCGAGGTAGGTTATTTATTCCTTGAAAAGAAAGACAGCGCTGATGTTACAAAATTTAATATGGAATCATCAGCACAAAAAAGAATTATTTTTTTAATAAGCATTTATGAAAAACAGATCTGTTTATTCAAAAATGGAGTTGTAAAGTTTTCAAATGTCTTTCGCAAAGTAAATGGATCAATAAAAACAAATAAATCTCTTTTAAACAATGGAAAGGGCTACGAGATATGTTGTAACGGAAAAAATGAAAAATTAAACTTATCTGATATACATCACAATCAGCTTTCACTTTATTACGAAGAACCGGTTAACTATAATCAAATTTATTCCGACCAGTTTGAGTGTATGCTCAATATTAAAAAAATAAAACCCAATAACTATAAAATTGAATTGCCCGATGGCAATATTAACTATTACACCTACACCAACGGAACACTTAGCAGCATTAAACTTAAGCATACATTTTTTTCTGCTGAGTTTATTTTAACTCATTCTGAATAACGATTAATTCCACTGCCATGAACATCTCTACTACTATACTATTACACGCAGTACCGGGTTTTATTATTCTGTCTGTAGCAGAAATAATTTTTCTGAAAAAAGAATATTCCGGTAAAATCATTGCTACTGAATTCAAGGTCAGCTCGGCGCTGGGTATTGGTTTTCTTACGATATCTTATTTAACCAAGGGATTTATCATACTTTGTTTCAGTTATATTTATCAGTATCGTTTTTTTACTTTACCAGCTTCGGGATGGTGGCTATGGATCTTCTTCCTGGTAATTGAGGACTTTACTTTTTACTGGTTCCACCGGCTGAGTCATGAAGTGCGATTTTTCTGGGCCTCACACCAGTTACATCATTCATCCAAAGTTTATTCTTTAGCGAGTACATTCCGGGAAACATGGACGGGCACCGTTACCTGCACTTTTCTTTTTTGGGGATGGATGCCGTTAGTAGGAGTTGAACCCGGGGTAATTGTGTTGCTCAAGTCATTCAGCATAATATACCAGTTCTGGCTGCATACAGAAAGTATCAGAAAGCTACCCCGCTGGCTTGAATTTTTCTTTAATACCCCTTCTCATCACCGGGTGCATCATGGAAGTAATGAAGAATATCTTGATAAAAACTTTGGTGGCATATTAATCATTTGGGACAGAATGTTTGGCACCTATCTGCCCGAAACCACCAGGCCAAAATATGGATTAACAAAAGATATTAACTCCAATAACATTTTTACGATTGCTTTTTATGAATGGGCAGCCATTTATAAAGACCTGAAACAGGCTGATAATAAATCAGACAAATGGAATTATCTTTTTAATAAACCAGGTTGGAAATATGAAAAGAACAAACATCCAAACAAACCAATTAACTCCGAAATTTATAGTGGATGAAATTCATTTTAGCAATACTGATACTACTGTTGAATAGTTTATGCGGGGCACAACCGTACATTAATATTGCCGGTTTTAAATTTCAAAATAGTCCGGATGCTGGTGGATGGAGACGAGATAACAATAATAATAAGTTTAATTTTTGGGGAGCTTCATTTAATATACCTATTCAATTTAAAAAAGACAGCAGCGCAATCATATTTAGTGCAGCCACAGAATACTGGAATATAGATATTGATAAAAGATCTGCGTCTGTAAAGCAACAATCATTCATTTTACCGGTTGCTTATATAAAACCTTTAAATGAAAAGTGGAATCTTATTATTAATGGCATGGTTAGATGGAACGGAATACAAGGCGATCTTTTCAAAAAAAGTTTACAGGCAGGGGGTGCAGTAATTATTAATTATAAAAAGAAAATTAACCGGCAAATCAAATTCGGTATTTATTATAACAGTGAATTTTCCGGTCCGTTTATTATTCCACTTGCCGGAATTGACTGGACTATCAGCAAAAAGGATAACCTGTTTGGTATTCTTCCGGGAAATATGATTTATGAACATAAGCTGAACAATCATTTCTACTGGGGTGCCTCTTTTAAAGCGATAACTTCATCTTTCATTACCGAACCATTGACTGCAAATAACCCTGCAAACTTTATAAGAGTTGATGATAACCAACTGGCCCTTTACCTGGATAGTTATATCAGCAAATCCATTGTGTTAACTGTTTCTGCAGGCCATTCTGTATTGCGAAAGTTCAGGTTTGGTGTAAGATATAGTAGCCAGAAATATTTTTTTAAAGAGCCAGTGAATGATGAACTGCTTTTCGAATTAGGATTATCTTATCGGCTGCGTTTACGGTAGAATTTCTATTTAAGCCTTTGTCTCATTACCTCATATAAAATCATCCCGGTGGCAACGGATACATTTAGTGATTCAAAATTATTTGCCATCGGGATCATTATTTTCTCATCACATATCTTCATCAATGCCGGATGAACGCCTTTTTCTTCACTACCCATTACAATAGCACAGGGTTCAGTAAAATCAACAGTGGCTATATCTTTTGCTGCTGTCATTTCACTGGCAAAAACTTTTATACCATTCAAATGCAGCTCATCCACCGCTTTCATTAAACTATTCACTCTGCACACAGCAATTTTTTCCAATGCACCTGCAGAAGTTAAAATAGCTTCTTCGTTCAACGCTCCTACTCCTTTATCGGGAATTACAATAGCATGTACTCCGCAACAATGAGCTGTTCTGGCAATACCGCCAACGTTTCTCACATCCGTAATACCATCCAATATTAAAACGAGAGGAGATTTACCGCTATCTACCACATGAGAAATCACTTGTTGTAAATCCTGGTACTGCACTTTAGCAATCAACGCCACGCAACCTTCATGATTTTCTATATTGAAACCATTCAACTTTTCAACAGGGACTTTATTCACCGGAATTTGGTGCAGGAAAGCCTGTTGCCTTATCTCTTCAATTACATCACCATGTAAGTTTTGCTGAATATAAATTCTGTCTAAATATTGACCAGAACGAATAGCTTCCAGCACATTCATTCTTCCAATAATGAGGGATGATTTTTTTGGACGGGAAGCTTGTTTACGAAAATGTTTCACTTTGCAAAGAAAAGATATTAAAAACAAAAACCCATAAGCATTACTTATGGGTTGAAGTATAAATAAATTCGAACTTTATTTAATTCCGAAAGCTTTCTTCACTTTGTTTACATAATCCAGTTTTTCCCAGGTAAACAATTCTACTTTTTTCTTTACCACTTTTCCATCAGGTGAAGTGAATGATTTTTCCACTATTTGTGACTGACGACCCATGTGACCATAAGCCGCAGTTTCACTGTAGATAGGATTGCGCAACTTCAAACGTTGCTCAATAAAGTAAGGACGCATATCAAATATCTCCTCCACTTTCTTTGCAATTTCACCGTCAGTTAAATCAACTTTGCTTGTTCCATGTGTATTTACGTAAATACCCATTGGTTTGGCTACACCAATTGCATAAGAAACCTGAACCAGTACTTCATCACAAACACCAGCAGCTACTAAGTTCTTTGCAATATGTCTGGTAGCATAAGCAGCAGAACGATCTACTTTAGAAGGATCTTTACCACTGAAGGCACCACCACCATGAGCACCCTTACCACCATAAGTATCAACAATAATCTTACGACCGGTTAAACCAGTATCACCATGCGGACCACCGATAACAAACTTACCCGTTGGGTTAACATGGTATTCAATATTATCATTAAAAAGCTTGGCGTATTTTTTATACTTTGCTTTGATGCGTGGAATAAGCACATTAATTACATCCGATTTGATTTTAGCCAGCATCTTAGCTTCTGTATCAAAATCATCATGCTGTGTGGAAATAACAATCGCATCAATTCTTACCGGCTTATTGTTATCATCATATTCCAATGTTACCTGGCTCTTAGCATCAGGACGCAGGTAAGGCATTTTAGAATTCTTTTCTCTGCGGATAGCAGCTAATTCAATCAATAAATTATGTGCTAAATCCAATGCTAAAGGCATGTAATGTTCTGTTTCATTAGTAGCATAGCCAAACATCATACCCTGGTCACCGGCACCCTGCTCCTCTTTCTTCTTGCGGTCAACACCCTGGTTAATATCAGCACTCTGTTCATGTATGGCACTCAATACACCACAGGAGTTGGCTTCAAACATATATTCACTCTTAGTATAACCAATCTTTTTAATTACACCACGGGCAATATCCTGTACATCTAAATAAGCTTTGGATTTTACTTCACCTGCTAATACCACCTGGCCGGTAGTAACTAATGTTTCACAGGCAACTTTTGAATTAGGATCAAAAGCGAGGAAATTATCAATAAGTGCATCACTGATCTGATCAGCAACTTTATCCGGGTGTCCTTCGCTTACGGACTCAGAAGTAAATAAGTATGGCATTAGTAAATTATTTTGGCCGCAAAGATAAGGGCTACTTGATTTTTGAATAAATAATTCTCATATACATTTTGTATTGAGGATTTCCGCCGCCACCAGCCTTAAGCCTGCCGGATGCCAATGGTACTAAAGGTGATTGCAATCCATCACTCACAATAAAACGAATTGGTAAATAGGGCAAACTAAGTTGCAGCGGATAATTTTTGTAATGCCGGGTAATAATTGCCTGAACATACCTGGTTAAATTAATATTATACGCACCCACCAGGTGACTGGCATTGTCAAATGCGGCATTATATTTTCCACCAACATAACTAAAGTAACCACCACTATAAATACCCGGCAGGTAGGAGTTAAAAATTAAGGTATCAAATGGTAATCGCCTGATAACTTTATTAGAGTCAGTGTTAAATATTTCCGTGTATACATAAGCAGGCGGAGTCAATTCTTCCTCTGTCTTTTGAGGTCCTGTCCAAATTTGCTTAAACACCAGTTCGGCCCTGTGTACAATCCTGTTCGATATATTTTCTATACCGGGGATGGTTACCCTCGCAAATGTACCGGGTGTACTTTGTAAATACATTACCTGGTCAGGAGTATCATTATCTAAATGTCCTGCTATTTCACCAACCGTACGGTCTCTTTTAATATAATTAGCTACCCGGCTATTAGCATAATTGTAAGCAAAAGTTTGTACTGTAGTATCTTTAGTTCCATCTCTTTTATCCACCCGGTGGTATAACTGAAGTTTAGTATCGGCTGTTGATACAAAATACATTAGTGAATTACCCTGAACAGACACATCCGGCACTACTGCAAAACCCTTGAAAAAATTCTTGAACGTAGTATCGTTTGTATATGAGTCGGCAATGGCACCTGCAGAAAAGAATGATTGTCCAAAATTATCATCCAGCCTGATTCTTAATTCAGCACTCACTACGGAATCTTTTTTATTATTTAGTTTACGGGAAGGTCTTATATCCATTGGGGCAATTAAAATGGATCCCAGCAATTGAGATGAATTATAAGGTACATCCTGGCTGATTAAATAAGGTGACCGGTACCCTATTGAATCGTTCCCTGAACTGGAAACATATTTTTTATACACATTAAAGGTATCGGTTGAAACCGGATAAACATTTATTCGCTGGGGTGTAATTGAATCTCCATACAATGCAGAAAATTTTAAAACTAAAACTGCTGAGTCAAAATGCAGGCTATCTGCCCGTACCGGAAAAGTAAAGGGATAACTGGGGGCCGAAACCTGGAAATACATATTTGCATAGGTCTTTCCAAAAACCGGGTCATTAATATTTCCAAGTACATGTACCTTGCCTGCAATAGCGTAGGTAGAATCCGATTCAGTGTCAGTATAATTTTTAACTGATACTTCCAGTGTGGTATCAAATGTATTAACATTGTCTACAATGGGTAATAAGCCACTGCCAATGTTGGTGGTATCAATTTTTGTACAACCGTACGCCAATGAAAAAACAGCAATAAAAATGAAAGGAAAATGTTTTTGCAGCAACTTACTTTTCACTCAGTAGCCAGTTAAATGGGTTTAAAATTATTTGCTCACAAGGTCGTTATACAATTGTAAATAGTCTGTTAAATCAGAATCTGCTTTAAATGGTAACACTTTCTTGCCTTTTACTTTGGCAAATTCTTCCGCCAGTTTTTTGTCCACTTTCTCAGCGCCAAAACTGATGGCATCAGCATATGTAGCTCCTCCGCGGAACATCGCTACATTGTTAGCATCTTTGTATGGCTCCATCTCTTTGTCCTTTATATTGGCATGAATATTTGCTCTCTTCACAAAGTCTGATCCCAATTTTTCTTTAAACGTTGTTTGGCCAATAGTAAATAATACTTTACTGTTACCAAATACAGGTTCTTTTTTATAAGCAGTCTTCAGATAAAGCGGAATTAAACCAGTCATCCAGCCACTGCAGTGAATTACATCAGGAGGCCATCCAAATTTCTTAACTGTTTCCAAAGCACCTTTACAGAAGAAGATGGTTCTAAGATTATTGTCATCAAACCACTTTTCATTTTCATCATGAAAAACGGCTTTACGTTTAAAGAAATCTTCATTATCCAAAAAATAAACTTGTAACCGGGCATTAGGCAACGATGCCACTTTAATTTGTAAAGGATGATCATCGTTATCGATGGAAACATTGATACCCGACAAACGAACCACCTCATGCAGGCGATGCCTTCTCTCGTTAATGGTGCCGAAACGGGGCATAATGCAACGCACCTCAAAACCACCGTCATTTGCCTTGATGGCTAGCTGATTTATTATTGCCGAGAACTCAGTTTCCTCTAAATAAGGCGACATTTCGCTGGCAATAAATAAAATTCTTTTCTTTGCTGACATTTAAGAGCTTGTTTAAAAGGTTGGCAAAGGTAAGCATTTTTACCTGAAAACCGGCCGAAAAAGGCTTTCTTAGCGTTTAATTGCCATTTGAAATGATAATTTTTAAGAAAAAAAAGGATTTACATAATTGGTTATACGGTCAAAAAGATAAAGGCAAATCAATCGGCTTCGCCCCCACTATGGGTGCATTGCATGAGGGCCATCTTTACCTGCTTAAGTCATCAAAAAAAGAAAATGATATTACAGTAACCAGCATATTTGTAAATCCTAACCAGTTTAACGACCCCGGCGATTTTAAAAAATACCCTGTCACTATTGAAAAGGATATTTTGCTGCTTGAACAAATGGATTGTGATGTGTTATTTCTCCCGGCTGTAAACGAAATTTATCCGGAAGGCGAGAACAAAAATGAGCAGTATGAGTTAGGTTACCTTGAAACAATACTGGAAGGAAAATTCCGGCCGGGTCATTTCCAGGGTGTATGCCAGGTAATGTTCCGGTTACTTTCCATAATACAACCACATCATTTATATATGGGTCAAAAAGATTATCAGCAATGCCTGGTGATTAAAAAACTATTTCAATTGACCCACTTCTCCTGCCAGCTGCATATATGCCCTACCCTTCGTGAAAAAGAAGGATTAGCTATGAGCAGCCGCAATATGCGATTAAGTGCTGAGCAGAAAGAAAAAGCCCTGGCTATATACCAAAACCTGCTTTACTTAAAAAAAGAATTTATGCAACAACCATTTTCTTTACTGAAAGAAAAAGCAGTTACTCAGTTACTAAATGCCGGCTTTACTAAAGTAGACTACGTGGAAATAATGAATGCAAATGATTTAACTCCTTTAAATGAATGGGATAAAAAAACGCCCCTTGTGGCTTTAATTGCCGCCTTCATGGATGAAATAAGATTAATCGATAATATGGTTTTAACCAGTGAATAAGTTCAATTGCATAAACTTGTTTAGATTGCGATTGTTTTGGAAGAAACATCATAAAAATGACTATTGAAGTATTAAAATCGAAAGTACACCGTGCAGTTATTACAGAAGCAAACCTTAATTATGTGGGCAGTTTAACGCTGGATGAAGACCTGATGGAAGCCGCCAATATGATTGAGAACGAAAAAGTACAGGTGGTAAATGTAAACAATGGAACAAGACTGGAAACTTACCTGATAAAAGGCAAAAGGGGAAGCGGGGTTTGTTGTCTTAATGGACCAGCAGCGAGGCAGGGAGCCATGGGTGATATCGTTATTATTATCTCCTACGCCGCTATGGATTTTGAAAAGGCCAAAACATTCAAACCTTCCTTAGTATTTCCACGGGAAGGCAATAAACTTTAACCTGCAGTACAATCCATCAAATGAAAAAAAAGATCCTTGGTATTCTTCAATACTTACTTTTTTTAGGGCTGGGTATTTTCCTGGTTTGGTGGAGTATTCATAAAATTGGAGATGAAGGGTGGGTACAATTTAAACAGGCTCTTGGCAACGCCAAATACCTCCTTATTATTCCGGTGGCCGTAATCTTACTGTTAAGCCACTATTTCCGTTCATTAAGATGGAAATTATTGATGGAACCGATGGGATATAAACCGACAACTACCAATACCTACCTGGCGGTTCTCATCGGGTATCTAGCTAATCTTGCTGTGCCCCGCTTAGGCGAAGTTTTAAAATGTACCATTCTCGGTCGTTATGAAAAAGTTCCGGCCGACAAATTGGTAGGAACAATTGTAGTAGAAAGAGCTATTGACTTTGTTACACTCGTGCTGTTGTTTATGCTTACACTTATTTTAGAATCGCAGGTAGTGGGTGGTTATGCAGCAGAAACGCTTGGCAAACTCTATCAGAATAAACAAGGTGGAATATCTTATACCCGAATTGGCGGAATAGTAGCGGGACTGCTAATTGTTATTATTATTGCACGGTATATTTTAAAAAACTATGCACATATAAACATAGTGGATAAAATAAAGAACATTCTTACCGGTGTGTGGGCAGGATTAACCAGTGTACAGCACATGAAGAAGAAATGGTTATTTGTAAGTTACAGCCTGCTTATATGGACCTGTTACCTGGTTGGTACCTATATTGGTTTTATGGCTTTAAAAGAAACAGCCCTTGTTCCATTTAATGCTGCTTTTCCGGTGTTGACTTTTGCCAGTGTGGGTATGATCATTACTCCCGGCGGCATTGGAGCCTATGCTGTTTTTGTAGGGGCTGTTCTTGGGCTTTACCAGGTTCCCGAAGCAATTGGTTTAGCCAATGGCACTTTACAATGGTTTGCACAATTCCTTATAGTTTTGGCAAGCGGTTTTATAGCATTAATGCTTTTACCCTGGTACAATAAACGAATTTCGCATGCGCAACGTTAACAGTATTCCGAAGAAAATATATGATTTACCTTCTTTATTAAGACAGGTGCATGCCTGGCGATTTTTGGGTAAGAAAATCGTTTTTTCCAATGGTTGCTTTGATATTTTGCATGAAGGGCATATCTACTCCTTATCTCAAGCCGCCTCCTTTGGTGATATATTGATTATTGGTGCCAACAGTGATGCTTCAGTAAAACGATTGAAAGGTGATTCAAGACCGGTGAATAATGAACACTCCCGTTCGTTAATATTAGCATCCTTAGCTATTGTGGATGCGGTTACTATTTTTACGGAAGACACCCCACTTGAACTGATCAAAGCCATAATGCCTGACGTTTTGGTAAAAGGTGGTGATTATATTATTGATCAGATTGCCGGCGCAAAGGAAGTAATAGCCAATGGTGGTGAAGTAAAAATTGTACCGTTGCTGGAGGGATTTTCCACTACTGGCCTCATTGATAAAATTCACCGGCTTTAGTGCAGAATATCAAATCAAACAGATTCAATGTACTTCTTAAATCAAAAACCAGGGCGAACGGTAATTATTGAAGGTGAAGAATTCCTGTTTTTCTCAGGATATTCTTATCTCGGTATGTCTTTTGTCGACGAGTTTAATTCATTGATCAAAGAAGGAATGAATAAATATGGGCTGCTGCATCCATCCTCAAGAATATCCAATACCAGGTTATCTATTTATAAATTATTTGAAGAAAAATTAGCCGCATTAATGGGTATGGAAGCCTGCGTAAGCTTTTCATCTGGTTATTTATCCGGTTATACAATTGCCAAAGTATTAAGTGAACATCCCTGTCTTTTCGTATCGCCTTATGCACACCCGGCTGTAACACCGGCAGGCAAATCTTCTTCACTTAGTTTTGAAGAATGGAAAAGAGATATGCTACTGTCAATTGAAAAGAATAAACCGGCTGAGATTGCGATCATTACCGATTCCGTTAATACCTCTATTGGAAAAATTCATGATTTTTCTTTTTTAAAAGAGATACCTGGTAATGTAAAAGTGATTTGCCTTGTTGATGATTCGCATAGTCTTGGATTAATTGGCGAAACCGGTAAAGGAATTATTACTGTACTGCCTGCGTTATCAAATGTGGAATACATCATCAACAGTTCTTTATCCAAAGCTTTTCACCTGGAAGGAGGTGTTGTTTGCTGTTCTGCTCACTGGGCGGGTAAAATCCGGCATCAGCATAGTTATTCCGGCAGCACCCCTATTATGCCTGCCTTTGCTTATACCTTTTTACATGCAGATGCACTCTATGCTGAACAACGCAAAAAGCTGTATCATAACATCAGCATCCTTGCTGAAAAAATAAAAGGACTCAATTGTGTAAATAATTACGGGCTGCCTATATTTGTTCTGCCCGGTTCTTTAACAGAAGAAGTGTTCCGACCAGATAAAATCATCATTTCTTCTTTTGGCTATCCTGACCCCGATAATAATAAAAACAACCGGGTAGTATTGAATGCACTGCATACTGAAGCTGACCTGGAAAGGTTGGCGGCGGTTCTCAGGAGCAAAGTTTAAAACACCAATTTCCTCTGCCATAATATTCAAAACTAACTAACATGAAAAGATTTATCTTTTTACTGACTATTTTTATTTTTTCACTGGCCAAGGTAAATGCTCAGAATATACAATATGCTTTGCGGTTGGGGGCTAATGCCACTAATGGTTCTTTATCATCCACCCGCTACAGTTCCGATTCAAAATTTTTACCCGGCGGTTATGTGGGTGTACAAATGAAAGTATTTTTTGATCCGCCCATCTACTTTAACCCGCAGTTAAACATCATTCATAAAGGAACAGAGTTTATGGTTCGCAATAATGA
Source organism: Sphingobacteriales bacterium (assembly GCA_003963365.1). Lineage (GTDB taxonomy): Bacteria > Bacteroidota > Bacteroidia > Chitinophagales > Chitinophagaceae > AWTP1-9. The sequence goes on along the minus strand of RXJG01000001.1, from coordinate 428,227 downwards.
TACGGTTAAACTAAAATTGGAAATTAATCAAATTCAACTGGCGCCTTACCTCCAGGTTGATTTTCATAAAAAAGGCGAACCAGGTTTTAATATTAATGGTGGATTGTCGCTTTATACTGCTATCAATGGAAAAGAAACCATTACAAAAAGCGATGGCATTACAACAAAAAAAGATATGCGTTTCAGCAAAACGGCTTACGGAAGGTTTGAAGCAGGAATACATTTAGGTGTTGGCTATGATGTAAAAAAGATTTCCATTCAATTAATGTATAACCGTGGCTTTTCAAATTTATTTAATGGGGATAATTCCTCCGATTTTTCAGGACCGGTTATTAAGATGCATTCAGTATCACTAGGTTTAGCCTGGTATTTAAACTAACCTGTTCTATTTAAATTGAAGTCCTGTCTTTAGAAAATGATGGTTCCCTTTTATTGTTCACCGGCTCCATTTATAGCAATACCCAGGTTTGCTCAAATTTTTATTGATGCTTACCAGGTAATTAAAATGAAAAAGGAATTTAAGATTTTCTTTATTGGTATTGAATTTGCTCTTAGCACTGCATTGCGTATTTTTACAACCGGTTGCCTTTGAAAAGATTCTGGAAAATATTACTCCGCACAGTACTGGTATTGTTATTACTCTTAATAACAAGCTGGCTGCTTATACAAACCGCACCTGTTCAAAACTGGCTGGTGCATAAAGCCACTGCCCGGTTATCAAATGAATTAGGGACAAAAGTTGAGGTAAAGCATGTTGACTTTTCAATCTTCAACAAAATTTTACTGGAAGGAACATTGGTGCAGGATAAAAAGAACGACACGTTACTGTACGCCGGGGCATTAAAAGTAAGAATTACAGACTGGTTCTTTTTAAAAGATAAAGCCGTTTTAAAATATGTTGGTTTGGATAATACCCAAATCAATCTTAAACGAACGGATTCAGTTTGGAATTACCAATTTTTAGTTGATTATTTTTCTTCCGGTTCTTCATCTAAAACAAAAAAGAAAGGTATTGAATGGGATATTAAAGAAGTTGATTTTAAAAATGTAACGATCAGGAAATGGGATAGCTGGCGGGGTGAAGATTTAACCGCCAGTTTAAAAAGCCTTCAGTTAAATGCTGAGGCAATAGATTTTGAAAAACATAAAATAGCTGTCAGTAAGATAGATTTAATTGAGCCCGTTTTCTCCATTTATAACTACGATGGTAATCGTCCGCCCCTGTCCCAAAAACTAACATCAGAAGAAGAAATAATAAACCCTGCAACAGATTCGGTACTGAAATGGAATGCAGCCGGCTGGAATATTCATGTTGACAATGTCAGTATCAGCAACGGAACTTTTAAAAACGATCGTAAAACAGATCGTTTGCCCCTTGATTATTTTGACGGGAAACATTTTGCTTTTGAAAAAATAAATGCCCGGTTTAAAAACTTTAACTGGCAAAAGGATACCATATCAACCAATGCCATCATCAGTACCAGGGAAAGAACAGGTCTGGACGTAAAAAAACTCAGTGCTGCTATTAAATTTTATCCCGAAGCAATGGAGTTTGACAGTTTGGATATAAAAACAAAAAATAGCCATCTGAAAAACTTCTTTGCCATGCGTTATAAAAACTTCAATGATGATATGGCAGATTTTATCCACGCAATAACGCTGGACGGAAAATTTAAAGAAAGCACCATCAGCAGTGATGATATTGCCTTCTTTGCTCCTGCGCTTAAAACCTGGGATAAAGAAATTTCATTAACCGGAAATATTAAAGGAACGATCGATAATCTTGGCGGTAAAAATGTAATTGCACAAGCCGGGAAAAATACTTTATTAAATGGTGATTTTAAATTAACCGGCTTGCCCAATTTTGATGAAACCTTTATTGATTTTAAAGCCAATGATTTCAGAACAACTTATGGTGACGCTATAACATTTGTACCTGGTTTGAGAAAAATAACACAGCCTGCGATTAATAAATTACAGGCACTCAGGTTTACCGGAAGCTTTACCGGGTTTATTCATGACTTTGTAACCTTTGGCACTATTCAAACCAATCTTGGCACTGTAGTTAGCGACCTTAATATGAAGTTACCGGCAGATGGTATACCAGCTTACTCAGGAAATATTAAAACAGATAATTTCAAACTGGGTGATTTTTTAAGTGTAAATAATATCGGACGTGTTTCAGGAGATTTGAATGTAAAAGGAAGCGGATTCAATATAAAAAATTTGTATACAGAAGTAAATGGTCATTTAAAACAAATTGAATGCGGCAATTACAACTACCAGGATATAAAAGTTACAGGAACATTTGACAAAAAACAGTTTGATGGCAACCTGAATGTAAACGATCCTAACATACAAACTACTTTAAACGGAACAATCCAGTTAAATGAAAAAACACCCAGCTTTGTTTTTGATGCCATTGTAAAGAAATTAAATCTTAAAGACCTGGGTTTTACAAGACAGGATCTTAAGTTCGCCGGGAACATCAGTACCAATTTTTCAGGAAGTAATATTGATAATTTCTTAGGTGATGCCCACATCTTTAATGCGGAATTTTTTAATGGTAAAGAACGTTTACCGGCTGATTCACTTACTATTTATTCCTCATTAGCCAATCAAAAAAAATTGCTTACGGTAAAAAGTAACGAACTGAGTGCTTCATTGCTGGGCGATTTTAATATAGCTGACCTTCCAACCGCTTTCCAGGTATTTTTGAACAAATATTACCCATCCTATATAAATATTCCCAATCATAATCCGCAAAACGAGAACTTTCAGTTTGATGTAACAACGGGTAACATCAGCCCCTTTCTCAATTTGTTTGACAAAAACATTAAAGGGCTTGATAATGCAACGGTAAAGGGTAATCTCAACCTTGCACAAAACCAGTTAAATGTAAATTTGAATGTTCCCCAGTTTAATTACAATAATACCCTTTTCACTGATATTGTTTTAACGGGTAAAGGTGATCTGCAAAAATTAAATATTAAAGGTTCAGTGGGCGATGTGATGATCAATGACAGTCTTCATTTGCCTAATTCTGAAATTGAAATTGAATCCGCTAATAATTTATCAAAAGTAAATATTCGTACCAGTGCCAGCAAAACCATTAATGCTGCCGAGCTTTCTGCATTGGTGGAAACAAGAAAAGATGGCTTTAAAATAAACTTTAACCCATCAGCTGTGGTGATAGACGATAAAAGATGGACAATTGAAAATAACAGCGAATTTAGTTTAAGTAAAACCAGCTTAGATGCCAGCGAAGTAAAATTAAATTCGGGGGAGGAAGAAATTTCTATTTCCACAGAGCCCTCATCAACCGGGTCAAGCAATGATTTGGTGGTGAACCTGAAAAAAGTAACCGTAGAAGATATTTTGCCATTCTTTTTAAAACAACCCAGCATAGAAGGAAAAATGAGTGGTGAAATAAGAGTGACCGATCCCTTCAATAACCTAACCGTTGAAGGAAACCCGGTAATTGAGCAAGGACGATTTGAAGATGATTCTATTGGTTTAATGAAGACCGTGATTGGGTATAATAATAAAGATGGTAAACTCACATTTAAAGTTGTTTCCGATAATGAAGACCATCGTTTTAATGTAGATGGAATTTATCATTTGAAAGACTCGTTGCGTAACAATATGGATATTGCCATCAGGCTTGATAACTCAGAGATACATTGGTTGGGTAAATATCTCGGAACATTATTTGGTAATATTAAAGGCAGGGCCACTGGTACAGTAAGACTGGTTGGGCAAAGTGCCAGTCCGGATTTAATTGGTAATACTCTTATAAAAGATGGTTCATTTAAAGTGTTATACACACAGTGTACGTATAAATTTGATGAGGCCAATATCAATTTTGTAAAAGGAGCTATTGATTTTGGCACCATCATTTTAAAAGATACTTTAAATAAACATCATACAGCTAAATTCAGTGGCGTAATGTATCATGAGTTTTTTAAGAACATGAATTTCCAGATGAATTTCAGCAGTGATGGCATCCTTTTACTAAACACAACCATTAAAGACAATAACCAATTCTACGGAACTGCTATTGGTAAAATAAGCCGTGCTTACCTGCGGGGACCAGATTATGATATGAAAATGGGATTTTATGCTGAGCCAACAGATTCATCGCATATTATTCTTCCTGCCAGTGTAAGTCGTGAATCGGGTACGGCAGATTTTATTGTATGGAGACAATATGGTAAGGAGATGAAAGCTTCAGCGCTTTCACGACCAGGCACCAGTCTTACATTAGACATGAATTTGCAAGCCAACCCACTGGCAAAAATTGATGTGATACTGGATGATATAACAGGTGATGTGGTAAAGGCGCAGGGAAGAGGTAATCTCAATATACATGTTGGCACCAAAGATAATTTAACGATTAATGGCAGCTATGAAGTGGAAAGAGGAGAATACCGTTTCAATTTCCAAACTTACTGGCAATATGGTTTTGAACTTTTAGATGGAGGTAATATTTCATGGAATGGAGACCCGTATGATGCCAAAATAAACATTAAAGCAAGATACAGGGCAAAAGATGTCAACCTTAGTTCATTAACCACTTTGTCTGGTACTTCAATTAAAGAGAAAGGCGATGTTGATATAATTGCTACTCTTACTAATACATTAAAAAAGCCCGAGATTAAATTTGAATTTGGACTTCCGGAAGGCAGCGTTTATAAAAATGATGTTTTAGTTGCCAATACGTTGTCAAATTACCAGCAAAATCCAAGTGAAATGAACAAACAGGTTGCCTCGCTCCTGTTGTTTAATACTTTTGCTGCCAGTGAACAAAGTTTTGTATCTGGCTCTAATACAAGTTCATTCTTAGCCGGTACTGCCGGCCAGGTAATTTTTAATTTCGTAGCAAACAGTTTGAAATCGTTGTTGAGAAAATTATTAAAAGACCCCAACATTGATCCTTACATAACATTGGGGAATTCTACATTGAATATTCAAAATAACAGTTTAAGTGATATACAGGCAGCAGCGAAGCTTGGATTTAATTATTATATTTTAAATGGAAAGATTGTAATAAAAGTGGGCGGCAATGTTGATTACAACAGTAATACTGCAATATTTGGCAATAACCGGAATTTCCTTTTTAACCAGGATATATCAATGGAATACCTGATTAATAAACAGGGTAAATTAAGATTGATCGTATTCAACCGTGGAAATTTCGATCTGGACCGTGGCCGTTATGCCCGTACCGGTCTTGGTTTTTCTTACACCAAAGAATTTGATTTGTTATTCAACGATGAGAAAAAGAAAAAACAAACTTTAGTAACACTACCTGCTTCGGGGGCCAATTAGTTATTTCAAAATATCATGCCCCAGTTTATCTCTTTTAGTTTGAAGATATTTTTCATTATGGGGGTTTGGCTGAACTTCTATTGGCAGCGTTTCCACTATTTCCAGTCCATAACCTGATAAGCCTGCCCGTTTGCGGGGATTATTGCTTAAAAGCCTGAGTTTAGTAACATTCAGCTTTCTAAGAATTTGGGCACCCACACCATAGTCCCTGTTGTCCATTCCAAAACCGAGGTGAAGATTGGCATCTACTGTATCCAGTCCATTTTCCTGGAGCTTATACGCTTTCAGCTTATTCATTAAGCCGATTCCTCTTCCCTCCTGGCTCATATAAAGTACCACACCTTTACCTTCCTGTTCCACCCTTTGCATGGCTTTATGCAGTTGTTCACCACAATCACATCTTAATGATCCTAAGATATCACCGGTAAAGCAGGAGGAATGCACACGAACCATCACCGGATCACCTTCTTTCCACTCGCCTTTTATTAAAGCAAAATGTTCGTTATGTGTATGTTTTTCCCTGAAACCTATTAACTTAAATGCTCCATATTTAGTTGGCATATCCACCCTAACCACTTCTTCGATGGAAGAATCAGATTTAAGCCGGTATTCAATTAAATCCTTGATGGAAATTAATTTCAGGTTGAACTTTTTGGCTATTTCTCTTAGCTGGGGCAACCTTGCCATACTTCCGTCTTCATTCATAATTTCTACCAGTACCCCGGCTGCTTCAAACCCTGCTAACCGGGCCAGATCAATAGTAGCTTCGGTATGGCCAGCCCTTCTTAGCACACCCCCTTTTTTGGCAATTAAGGGGAAGATATGTCCCGGGCGACCTAATTCCTCTGGTCTTGTTTCGGGATTTATTAAAGCCTGAACAGTTTTTGCCCTGTCGTGAGCAGAAATTCCGGTAGTGCAACCGTGACCTAATAAATCAACAGAAACAGTAAATGCTGTTTCATGCAATGATGTATTGTTATTAACCATGGGCACCAATTTAAGTTCATCGCACCGGTCCTCCACTAATGGAGCACATATCAACCCTCTCCCATGGATGCTCATAAAATTGATAATCTCCGGGGTTACATTTCGGGCAGCCGTTATAAAATCACCCTCATTTTCCCTGTCTTCATCATCTACCACAATAACCAATTTCCCAATTTTAATATCTTCTATGGCACTTTCAATTGTATCTAACATTTGAATCAAAATTTTTTGCAAAGCTACACAAATACAGGGCTTTAAGTTTACTATTACGGGAATTGAATATATTTTTTAAGGACGGAATGATGATATTACAGTTAGCAACCATTTTAAAATATTTTTTGAATAATTTGTTAATATACGTTTGTTGTTTGTAATGGATAATTCCATTTCTTTGTGATTGTAAAACAAGCTGTTTATGAGATTATCAAAATTTTTCAGTCTGCTGCTGATCTTATTATTATTCTGCAGCCTAAGCGTTTTAGCGCAAATAACTACAGGTAGTATCACCGGGATTGTAAAAGACAGTAAAGGCGTCGAACTTGCAGGCGCTACTGTAGAAGCCATCCACGTACCATCCGGATCTGTTTACCGTTCCTTATCAACGAAAAACGGTAGATTTAATTTACCGGGTTTACGTGTTGGCGGGCCCTACACTGTTACAATAACTTTTGTAGGTCTTAAAAAAGAAGAATACAAAGAAATCTATGTACAATTAGGCGAAGCTACCAAAATTGACGTGGTATTGGTAGAAGAAGGTAAAAGCCTTCAGGAAATAGTTGTTACAGGTTCAGGCCGTGGGCGAGCATTAATTTCCAAAGACCGTAAAGGAACATCTACTAATGTCAACAGAAGACTGCTGGCAACATTACCTACGCTGTCAAGAAATCTAACTGATTTCACCAAACTAACACCACAAAGCAACGGTACATCATTTGCTGGTCAGGATAACCGTTTAATTAATTTAACCCTGGATGGATCAATATTTAATAACTCCTTTGGTTTACAACCATTAAACGGAAGCCAAACTAACTCAACCCCTATTTCATTAGATGCTATTGAAGAAATTCAGATCAATCTTTCCCCATACAATCTAAGAGATGCTGGTTTCACCGGTGCAAGTATCAATGCGGTAACAAGAAGCGGTACTAATACTTTTCATGGTATTGCTTTCTACAATGAAAGAAACCAAAACCTGGTTGGAACGAACGCTGGTCTTGGAGGCAAAACCCCTATTACGATTGCTAATTTTAGAGTACAACAGTATGGTGCCAGTTTTGGGGGGCCAATTATAAAAAACAAACTTTTCTTTTTTGCCAACTTTGAAGCTGAGAAAAGGGTTGATCCGGCAGACATTTTTAAAGCAGATAACGGAACAAATACAGGCCAGCCTAATGTTACAAGGGTAAAAAAAGCAGACCTGGATGCATTGAGGGATTTTCTTGTTAATAAACTGAACTACGATCCGGGAGTATATGATGGATATTCGTTTATTACAAAAAGTTATAAAACATTATTCAGGTTAGACTGGAATATTAATTCTAAAAACAAATTCAACTTAAGATTTAATTCATTAAGAGGCTTCAGAGATGTTCCTATTAGTACCAGTGGTACTGTTAGTGGATCCCGCAGAGATAATTTGTTTTCAATGAACTATTCGAATAATAATTATGAGCAGAATACTGATATCTATTCAATAATTGGTCAACTTAATACCCGCCTTGGAAATAAACTTTCAAATGAACTTACTTTTGGATGGACTGCTAACAGAGATTACCGCAGTGTAAAAGGTAAGTTATTCCCCGGCGTTGATATTCAGGATGGGTCAGGCGCAAGTGCTACTACCTACATAGCATTCGGGTCAGAACCGTTCACTCCCAATAATAAATTGTTTACGGATACCTGGCAGTTATCCGATAACCTGACCATGTACGCAGGTAAGCATACAATTTCAACTGGTTTTAATTTTGAGTCGTTTAGATATTTCAATTCATTTACTCCTCAAATTCAGGGTTATTATACCTTTTCCAGTCTTGCTGATTTTTATACTTCTGCCAATGCCTATTTGGCTAACCCCAATATGGCTCAAAACCCTGTTAACGTAAGAAGATATATTTTAAATTACAGTAATCTGCAGGGTGGTGTTCCCTGGAATGCAATAACAAGACCAACTAATATTGGCGCATATGTACAGGATGAGGTTTCTGTTACAGACAAATTAAACTTTACGTATGGCATTCGTTTTGACGTTCCTTTTTTTGCCAAAACAGGTTTTGTTAATAGTGAAGTGGATGGCTTATCTTTTGTGGATGATTATGGCAGCCCTACCAAACTCAGCACCTCGCAAATGCCCAGTGCCAAGTTGATGGTAAGTCCAAGATTTGGATATAACTATGATGCTTTTGGTGATAAAAGTACTCAAATTCGTGGCGGATTTGGTTTCTTTACAGGTCGTCCCCCATTTGTCTTCATAAGTAATCAAATTGGAAATAACGGTGTACAGAGTGGTAATATTCAAACAGACAATACTAAACTTTATCCATTTAGTCCTGATGTTACCAGAAATGTTCCTTCAAACATTGTTCCCGGTACCCCTGCCGTTTCCTATAATATAGCTACTACCCAAAGGAATTTTCGTTTTCCACAAGTTTTCAGGACGAATATAGCTGTGGATCAAAAGTTATTCTGGGGTATTGTGGGTACTGCTGAATTTATGTTTACTCAAAACATAAGTTATTATCACTACTATAATGCTAATTTTAAACCTTCTACATCCACATTTAATGGTCCGGACAATCGTCCTAAATTTGCCGGTTCTGCAGCAGCGCAAAGAATCAATTCAAAAATTACAGACGCTACTGTGCTTTCAAGCCGCCCATGGGGACAAAACTTATCTGCAACCGTTAAAATTGAAAAACCACTTTCTAAAGGGTTAAGCTGGATGGTAGCATATAATTTTGGAAGAGCAAGGGATTATGAATCTGCGGCCACTATTGCCAGCAGCAGTTGGACTGGTATCCGCTCAGTTAATGGTAACAACTTACCTGACCTTGCGTTCAGTGATAACGATATCAGGCACAGAATCATTGGAAATATTAACTATCGTTTTGAAGTAGCTAAAACTGCCGCATTACAATTCTCATTATTTGTACAGTCACAAAACCAGGGCCGTGTGTCTTACACATACCAGGGTGATATGAATGGTGATGGTATCAGCGGTAATGATTTGATATATATTCCAAAAGATCAGTCTGAAATGAATTTTGAACAATTCACAAGTAATGGAGTCACTTTCACTGTTCAACAACAAAAAGATGCATATGAAGCATATATTCAGCAGGATGCTTCACTGAAAAATCACAGAGGTCAGTATGCGGCCAGAAATGGGGTATTACTGCCAATGTTAACCCGTATGGATTTTTCTACTGCTTTAGATTTGTTCAGGCAAGTAGGTAAAAACAGGCATACACTTCAGTTCCGCATTGATATTTTCAACGTGGGTAATATGATTAAACACAATTGGGGCATATCTGATATAGTAAATACTACTAACCCGGTTGTTTTCTCAAGAGTGGATGCTAACAATGTTCCGGTATTTCGTATGAACAGAATTAATAACAGCATCAACTTTACAACTTACAGAAAAGGTACATTGATTAATGACGTTTGGCAGGCACAGTTTGGTTTCAGGTATATTTTCTAATCCTTAATTACAAAAAAGATATTATAATGAAACAAAATTTAATTTTAGCTTCTCTGCTGTTAATAGGGTCCTATAGTTTCGCACAAAGCAGTAATACAAAAGTTGGATATGGAATTAAGGCAGGGTTTAATTTTTCAGGAGTAACTATTAAAGATTTAGCAGGTGAAAAAGTAAGTTCCAGTGGAATGAAGACTGGTGTTTATGTTGGGTTTTATGCAGATGTTCCTTTAGGTAATAAATGGTTTTTTCAACCTGGCCTGGCTGTAAGCAATAAAGGTTTGATAGACAGAAGCACCAGTACCAAAACTACTGTTTCCGCAACGTATGCTGAGGTTCCGCTTAATTTTATTTATAAAGTTAATGGACAAGATGCCGGCTTTTTTATTGGAGGTGGTTTGTATGCGGCATATGGTCTCACCGGAATAGTGAAATATAGATCTAATAGTTATAGTGAGTCTACTATTCAGTTTGCCAGTGCATCAGGTATCACTTTTAATTATTCCAAAAACAGGTTCTATTTAAAACCTGTAGATGCCGGTTTAAGTTTTTTGATGGGATTTGAAACCAAGAGCAGACTATTATTTCAATTATCGGCACAGGCAGGAATTGCAAATCAGGCAGAAAATACTGCCGGCGTAACCCTTCAAGCTTCAAAATATAAAAACTATGGAGTAGGTATCGCATTTGGATACCGGTTCTAATATAATTTTTATCCTTTAGTAAAAAAGAGGCTGCCTTGTTTTTGAGGCAGCCTTTTTTATTATCATAAAAAATTCAATTCACTATTTTAAATAGTAACTCTTTTAACAGAGATGCATCGGGAGTACCACTGTCGTTTACACCAATACTGCGAAGATTATATTCGTGCAGTAATAACAGGTTTTTTTGCACAGAAAGAAAATCGTAATTGACAGAAGCTATTTTAAAATCTTTTACAAAGAAAGGATTAACTCCAAGTCCGGCAGCAATTGTTTTATCATCATTTGACGGAAGCCCGTATACCATATAAACTTTACTAAAGAAGTTATACAGCACAGGAAGAATTTGCTGTATAGGCGCTGCCTTAGGGTTTCCTTCAAAATACTGGATTATTTGAACAGCTTTGGATAAATCCTTTTGCATGATAGCTGATTGCAACTCAAACACATTGTATTCTTTGCTGATGCCAACATAGGTTTCAATATCATCTTCGGTTATCTCCTTTCTTTTACCAATATTGATGAGCAGCTTTTCTATTTCATTGGCAATTCGGCTGAGATCATTTCCTATATGCTCCACCAGCAAATGCAAGGCCTTGGGCTGAATAGAATATCCCCTGCTTTGTACAAAATTGTTAGTCCAGTTGGGCAACTGGTTATCATACATTTTTTTAGTACTGAAAAGCTCTCCTTTCTCTTTAAGTAATTTGGCAAATTTGGTTCTTGCATCTACTTTCTTTTCTTTATATGAAACAACAAGGATGGTTGAAGCCAGTGGGTTTTGTATATAGCTTTCCAGTTTTTCCAGCTCTCTCATCTGCTGGGCTTCTTTTAAAATTACCACTTGTCTTTCGGCAAACATAGGATAGCGTTTACAGGCATTTATCACCTCCGCCCAATTTGCATCTTTCCCATAAAAAACGGTAAGATTAAATTCTGCCTCCGGTTCATTTAAAATATTGTGTTCAGCATAGTTTACCAACTGATCAATAAAATAATCTTCCTCTCCTTCTAACCAATAGACCGGGCGAAATGATTGATTCTTCCAGTCACTCATTATTTTTTCCACACTCATACTTGCAAGATAATTGTTTCTGTTGAATGAAATTTTGCTATAACCTCGTGTAGTATTGTGATAATATCAAGCAGTAAAAATATTCTCTGCCGGCATTAAAGGCATATTCCGCAGCCGTAATAATATTTGCGCAGTAGTTACTACATCTTTCTGACAATAGTCTACAATACGTTTTAAATTCTGTTCTTCATAATAAACAGACCTCACCATGCTGCCATCCATATCATCTTTAGAAGTAGCGATATTTAAACAGGCCGCCAGCAGTTTAAGCGAAGTAAAATGTTTATAATCGCCAAACTTCCATAATTGCATAGTATCGGCCATATTTGTTTCCCATGGTTTTTTACCACTTAGCAGAAGATAGTCCGGAAGATTGATTCCGTTGATAATCATTCTGCGGCATAAATAAGGAATATCAAATTCTTTAATATTATGTCCGGCAAACTGGAAGTCTTTATGCAACCGGCTGTATGTATTTACCAATTCTACAAACTGGGAAAGGATGGAAGCCTCATCATGACCATAAAGCGATTTTAACCTGAAACAAAGGCGTTGTCCCTTATCTTCATAAAAAAATCCAGTGGAAATACAAATCACTTTCCCAAACTCGGCCATAATTGATGCCTTTTGCAGATAATATTCTGCCGGCGAAACGCTTTCTGGCATGATTTTGGAAATTTTGTCGGCCCAAAGAAGTTTCCATTCCGTGTTGAGTTGATCGTAAACGGCAAATTGTGGCACTGTTTCAATATCAAGAACAAGCAAATGCTTCATGATAAAGTAATTTTAAGAAATAAATAATGTAAACAATTTGTTCAAAATTTCCCTACCCGCATCCTGATTATAATTTTTTGGCATGAAATTTTGAAATTAAATTTAAACATAAAACCAGAAATATGGCTTATTCTAACTATCCATCCGCCAATCCACAGGCAGAACCACCAAAACAAAAAGACAACAGGGCAATTATTTACGGATTATTAACCCTTTTGCTTCTTGGCTCCTGGGGCTATATTGTGTGGGACAAAACCAAGCACAATGAAACGATAGCTTCTAAAGACGTTCAAATTTCTAATCTCGACTCTGCAAAAAACACTCTTCAAACAGAATACAATGCTGCATTAACCCGCCTGGACGATATGTCGGGTAAAAATGCTAAACTGGATTCTTTGTTAAAAAGAGACCAGGCCGATATTCAGAAAAAAAACAGCCGCATTAAAGAATTACTAAACAAGCAACACGCCACCGATGCCGAATTAAAAGAAGCCCGCCAGTTAATTGGTGAGTTAAATGGCCGCATTGACGGTTATGTTACCGAGATTGAAAAACTAAAAGGCGAAAACTTACAATTAACCCAGGAAAAGCAGACTTTAACAGTCGAAAAAGAACAACTCTCAAAAGAAAAAGCTGATTTGACTGATAAAAAAACCAAGCTGGAGGAGAAAGTAGATGTTGCCTCTACTTTAAATGCTTCTAATATCAATATTGTTGCCATCAACATAAAACGTGGTGGCCGTGAAAAAGAAACTACCGTTGCGAAAAGGGTAGATAAATTAAAAGTTAGTTTTGATGTTTTTAACCGTATTGCTGAACCGGGCGAGAAAGATGTATATGTTGTAATTACCGGCCCTGATGGGAAAGTAATTTCTAACGAATCATTGGGCTCCGGTAAGTTTACTGCCCGTGATGAAGGTGAAAAAATATATACTCAAAAAAATACAGTAGTATTTTCTACGGCACAAAAAGTTACCGTTGATGTAACCTGGAAGCCAAATAGTAATTTTGCAACCGGTGATTACAAAATTGAAATATATAATAACGGTTTCAAAATTGGTGAAGCAACCAAGAGTTTAAGAAAAGGTGGTTTATTCAGCTAAAGTATTCACCTGTTAAATTAATTTGAAAGTCCCGCCCCAGTGGCGGGATTTTTAGTTAAAACAATGCCCGCAAAGTAGCTCTCCCAATATGCACAGTATTAGCAGTACCGGCCTTGCGGCCTTCATACTGGAAATTGAGCTCAATATTATTGGAAAGACGACGGGTTAAGTCAACTGTCCATAAAAAGTTTTTACCCGGCAGCAATCCATCCAGCATAATATATGAAACGGTAGAATTGGGTGATGGTGTATTTGATACTGCACTGGTGTAAGTAATTTGGTTTAACTGAAATTTAGCTGTAATGGATGTGGAGGAAAGTACATTGTATTTTGTTTCTGTTATCAGGGCATTGTTAGTAGATTTTTCTCCGTCCCCCTCAGCATTTTTTCGATGATCGTATTTATAACTTACACTTAACCGGAAGCTTGTTCCCTTAATATAACTCAGTTTGGGTTCCAGGCTAAACTGGTTTATATCGTAATTACGGTTACCAAATTTTGGATTCTGATTGGCGAGCTGATTTTTTATACTCTTTGCTGCAACATCTGTAGCAAAACTTTTACTTAAGTTCCACCTGAACTTAGTTGTAAAATCCCGCAGTTTTCTCGACTCTAATCCATACGTAAGCAACGATTTCCCCCGGTTCATTAAATGCGTAAAATCAATTCCCCATTTTGAACTGAGCCGGTTAAAGAAAAGTGTGTTGGAATAAACAGCATTCAGGGAAATTAAATTAGTGTCGCTTGCTTGTGTAAACGGGTTAAACACATAATTCTTTTGCGCAATTTCCTTTTTACCAATTTGCAGCGATGATTGTGTGGATATTTTTGACAGGAATAATGCGATTCCTTTTGCTTTGGCAACATCAATTTTCGCTCTTGGGTTCAGTGCCACACTATAGTTAAACTGAGTATACGCTGCTTTTACATATTTATTAGTTGGTATAAAAATACGGATGTATTTAGCCTGGTCCTGGTAAATAGCTATTTCAAATTCATTTAATTGAGGAATACCATCATTATTATAATCCCGCCAGGTATATTGACCCTGGCCGGCTGGTACTTCAATAAAACTATATTCTCTTTGCTGCTCCTGTCCTGCCCCCAGTTCATACAAAACATTCCCCGTAAGCAATCCATTCCATTCATTAACGATGTATTCAGCACGGCCGAGTATACTTTTATCAGCTTTCTGACGGCTGATAGTGGTATCAATTATATTCAACTGCCGCAATGTAGCATTGAATTTAAACTGATGTCTTTCATTGCGCATCAGCTCTAACAGTAAGTTTATATTCTGGCTGCGATCAGCATCTTCCAGGTTCTTTTGCACCGGGAGTTTATCTCGTCTGGTATAATAAGTTACCCCCCATTTATTGGGTGAAGCCGTATTTGAACGCAGGTATATTTGCCAGACATCAAACGAAAAACTGGTAAAATTCAATGTATCGGTAATTTTATTGCGGATGGGATTATGCTCAACCGCATAATTAATTCCTGTTTCCAGTTTATGAAATTTATCAAACCGCTTTTTCAAATCAATGGTTGGCCTTATAAAACTTCCTTTATTAATTCCACTGTCGAAAGATGAAATATTAAATACGGCATTCCATTCCCATCCTTTTTTATCAAAGTGGTGCTGAAGTACTTCCCGGTTACCTTTAAATACTGTTCCCCGCTGATAATTATTATACTCAACTTTAAAAAAGTGTGAGGACGATTGTTTTAACTGGGCAGATGCCATCAAAATCTTTTCTTCATCCGGCTGAACAAAATAAGGCAAACTCCAGTCACGGGTAAACTCCACCGACCTTAATCTTTCCAGCGGCCTGAATCTTTTCTGCACATATTCATATCCGGCACTGGTAATCAAATCCAGGTTCTTTTTTGATCCACTGTATACCCGTTGTTCATTTTGAATGGTAAATCTTCCTGCAAACCCGGTATTATCTTTTTTACCTAACCTGGAAAAAGTATTAATATCATAATTACTTAAAGCCAGCTCTGTACTAATACTTGTTTTTTTACTGATGGAATAATCAATCCCAAAGCTGATCAATTGTTGCTTCTTAGGAGCAACCAGTCTTGTTACCGGTGCAAAATTTCCCTGCTTCACACCATTAACAGGTGCAACCCATTTATATACTCTTCCATTGGCAGCATTAATATCCTGGATATAATTACCATTACCGGGACCTACATCAATAAACGATAAACTGTATTGAGCAAGATTGCGATCAACAGAATAAACAAACACAGAATCATATTGGATGGAGTTAACCGTGGAATCCATTAAACGATACAAAATCTTATTCGCATCAAAAACGGTATCCTTAACAATATTAGGATAGAATGCTTTTTGTACACTATCTCCTATCTGGCTTAAGAAAAATTTTTGATCCTGTGATAATACCTGGTTGATGGATGTATTCTTTGAATCGGCGTTGGAAAAAGCATTCAATTTTATTTTCAACCGGTCATTTATTGTCATTTCATTGCCAACAATGATCTGTGCATTCAGGTAATTACGGTCAGCATATTCAAATTCTACCTGTATTCTTCTGTCTTTATTGATCATTCGTTTTGGGGTAAACGTAATTTCGGCAGTATTGTAATTAATCACATAATCCTGGTCTTCGCCTCTTTGTAATAACTCGCCATCAATAAACACTCTTTCAGTTCCCGGCAATACAATAAAAAACTGTTCACCATTGGCTCCCTGTAAGCGGTATGAGCCCTGGTTTCCTTCCAGCCCCTGGAAAATATTGCGGTTAAATTTTCCCTTGGCAATAGCTCCGCTCACCAATGTTTTATTGGAACCGTTTTTAAATACAGGAAATGTTTGTTCATACGATATCCCCTGCAAACGTTTATAAAAATTAAGGAAGTAGGAATTATTCTGACGGATATCAATATCTCCCAAACTCAATTGCCAGTTTTTCTTTTTTAACTGGATCAATACTTTATCAAATTCATTTAACTGCTGTGTATTACCATCGGGTTGAATAGGAATGTTATTATCCGTAATAGCGGCGGCTAATTCCATACTATCACCAATTAAACCGTTTAGCTGCAAATTGAGTGAAGAATTTAATACAGGGTCCTGGTTATTGCCAAAAGATATTCCCCGGCCAAAACTTCCGTTGTAATTAATGTTTCCAAAATCAAAAGCTTTTTCATTAAAATTTAAATAAGGATTGGTATTGATAGGTTTGGTGTACGCATACTTTACAATTGAATCTAAATTAAAACGCCTGACTTCTTTTGTAAACCGGAAAGGAAATACCCGGTATTCAACCGCTAAACTATCCGGGTGATTTTTGCTGGTCCATTGAATTGTGGCATTGGCATAATCAATCAAAAACAAACTATCTTCAAATCCCCGGATTTTTAAAGTACCGGGAACGATGCTGGAGGTATCAATTTTAAGCGGGTTACTGATAAAAGCCAGTTTCTTTTTTCGCAGGTTTGACGACACTGCGTCCTGCTGTGCATACGATACCGTTACACATAGAGATAAAATAAAAGCGGTTAGTAATTTATGGGCAGTCAATTATTGGCTTTTCTCCTATTTAATGCCAAAAGTGAGGAATTATTTTGTTGTAGCCCTGCCTTTTAGAAAATCTGCTGTTAATATCTCCAAACGTCGTGTCAAATGGTCTGAAAAGAATAAATTTGATAGGAATCTATGGATATGGAACGATCGGCAGTCATTTTCATTTTATTGATCAGTTTCCTGTTTAAATCTTACGGGCAACAGGCAAAACCGTCTTCCTCCAAAATAAAATTCGAAATAGGTCCGCAGTTTTCCATGCCAC
Source organism: Sphingobacteriales bacterium (assembly GCA_003963365.1). Classification (GTDB taxonomy): domain Bacteria; phylum Bacteroidota; class Bacteroidia; order Chitinophagales; family Chitinophagaceae; genus AWTP1-9. The sequence goes on along the minus strand of RXJG01000001.1, from coordinate 410,741 downwards.
TAAATGAAAATTTCCGGACCACCCATTACCTGGGATTTGGAGCCACCAGCCGGGCAGCCTATTATTTTACAGATGAAATTTCCACCGGCATCCGTATTAATTATGATTATTTCCTGGGGAAAAAATATGAAAGCCCAACACCCGACAGGTATTTTAATGTAACCTGGACATCCTTGCTGGTCAACTTTCAATATGATTTGAAGAAAGAATTTTATTTTGGGGGTGATGCAGGTATTGGAATCATAAATATTAATGGTATAACGAACTCCAGCTTTAACACTTCCGTTTATTTTGGAAAAGCCGTTACCGTTTTTAAAACCTCTATTGGAATGGCCATCTACTGGACACAAGCCCGGGAATCAACCAGCCGGAATGAAACGCTTGGGCTAAGTGCTGCGTTCCGTTTTAATTAAAATTTCAGGGCAAAAATAAACCCTTCGTGAGAGAAGGGTTAAATATTTAATATAGTCGGCGCCCCGGGTAAAACTATTACGATGTTAAACCTGCTAATAAATATTCCTGGTTCAGGCGGGCAATATTCGTAATGGAAATTTCTTTTGGACAAACAGCTTCACAAGCACCAGTGTTGGTACAAGCACCAAATCCTTCTTTATCCATTTGTGCAATCATGTTGATAGCACGGGTTTTTCTTTCAGGAGCCCCTTGTGGCAATAAAGAAAGATGAGATACCTTGGCTGATAAGAATAACATGGCTGATGAATTTTTACAAGCAGCCACACAAGCACCACAACCAATACAGGCTGCATTGGCAAATGCTAAATCAGCTTTCTCTTTTTCAATGGGCAATGCATTACCATCAACAGCATTACCTGTATTTACAGAGATATAACCACCAGCCTGGATAATTCTGTCGAATGCAGAACGGTCAACCATCAAATCTTTCAGCACTGGAAATGCATTGGCTCTCCATGGTTCTACTGTAATTGTATCGCCATCATTAAAAGCTCTCATATGCAATTGACAGGTTGTTGTACCCTGCCATGGCCCATGCGGACGACCATTAATAAACATGGAGCACATACCACAAATACCTTCCCGGCAATCATGGTCAAAAGCGATGGGGTCTTTGCCTTCACGAATCAGCCGTTCGTTCAATACATCAAACATTTCAAGAAAAGACATTTCGGTAGAAACATCTTTTACATCGTATGTTTCGAAACCACCTTCCGTTTTACTGTTTTTCTGTCTCCAAACTTTGAGTGTCAGATTAATATTTTTGTGTTCCATGCTGAACTTTAATTTATTCGTATTCAAATTCCTCTAACTTAATAAGAGGTTCTTTTGTTTTTTTAATTTTTAAATGCTTCTTTAACTTGCATTTATCATATTCAATAATCTCCTGTTCTCCCGTCTGATAATTGATGTCTTTGTAACTTCGTCCGTAAGTTCCAACACCTTTACCATTGCAATCGCTTAAAGTCCAAAAAGAATCTTCTGTCGAACCTATTAAAACCATGGCCGAGTTTTGATGTCTAAATTTCTTTGAATTAGACCATCTCCAATTACTTCCTCCATAATGAGATATTTCCAGAACATTTTTAGTAATAGAAATATTAGCAAATGGATCTCCAAAAACACCACCACAATGTACACACATCAAGATTTTGTCTGATTTCCCACCAATAACATATCCATCATTTGTCTTAAGTAAAACAATTAAAAGTCTTGGTGGTTCTTCATCCATCTCAAATGTATCTTCATCAGCATGTTTTAATGCAAGAACAACATCTTCTTTTCCGTCTTTATTTAAATCCCCCCTTTCAACTTGCATTGTGTCATACTTTGCAGGAATAAAAGATTGAATATTTTTCCCGGAAACAGGAATCTTTGAAAGAACTTCATTTTGAGTTTTTGCATTAAAATGAAAACTCAAAAAAACGATAACCAGATAAAGTTTTACAATTTTCAAATTATCAAATTGACTAATTGTCAAATTATTTATAAGAACGCTGACTCGGCTTTACTACTTCATAATCTAATGTCTCTTTATGCAATTCCCATTGGCTATCACCTTTCAACTCCCATGCAGATACATACATAAATTTATCATCATGACGTAAAGCCTCTCCTTCTTCTGTTTGTGATTCTTCTCTAAAGTGACCACCGCAACTTTCTTCTCTCTGCAATGCATCTAAACACATCAATTCACCTAATTCAATAAAGTCTGCTACACGGTTGGCTTTATCTAATTCAGGATTCATTTCATTTATTTCACCGGGGATTTTTACATCACTCCAGAATTCTTTTTTCAACTGCTGAATTTCTGTAATGGCTTGTTTCAATCCTTCCGCATTTCTTGCCATACCACATTTATCCCACATAATTTTTCCGAGACGTTTATGGAAACTCTCCACTGTTTGAGAACCTTTAATGTTCATCAGTTTATTTATTCTGTCACTCACTTCTTTCTCCGCTGCTTCAAATGCAGGATGTGATGTAGGAATATTAGCGGTGCGAATTTCATCAGCTAAATAGTTACCAATGGTGTAAGGAATAACAAAATAACCATCAGCCAATCCCTGCATTAAAGCAGATGCACCGAGACGATTAGCTCCATGATCGCTAAAGTTTGCTTCACCCAATGCATACAATCCGGGAATGTTTGTCATCAACTCATAGTCAACCCACAAACCCCCCATGGTATAGTGAACAGCCGGGTAAATCCTCATCGGCATTTCGTAAGGATTTTCACCGGTAATTTTTTCATACATGTCAAAGAGGTTACCATATTTTTCTTTTACCACCTCTTTACCCATCTTTATTATATCAGCATCGCTGGCATGGTCTAAACCCTGCTTACCCGCTTCAATATGTCCGTAACGTTTAATCGCATCGGCATAATCCAAATAAACTGCTTGTTTACTTGAACCCACACCATAACCTGCATCACATCTTTCCTTAGCTGCTCTTGATGCCACATCTCTTGGTACGAGGTTTCCAAAAGCAGGATATCTTCTTTCTAAATAATAATCTCTTTCTTCTTCAGGAATTTCACCGGGCTTACGATTATCGCCCTGTTTCTTTGGCACCCAAATGCGTCCATCATTTCTCAATGATTCACTCATCAATGTTAACTTACTCTGATGGTCGCCACTCACCGGAATACAAGTTGGGTGAATCTGTGTGAAACAAGGATTACCAAAGTATGCCCCTTTCTTATGTGCTTTCCATGCGGCAGTAACATTACTGCCCATGGCGTTTGTGCTCAAATAAAATACATTACCATAACCACCACTGCACAATAACACGGCATGACCAAAATGTCTTTCTAATTCACCGGTAACCAGGTTGCGGCAAATAATTCCACGGGCCTTTCCATCAATCACCACCACTTCCAGCATTTCATGACGGTTGTACATTTTCACATTACCTAATGCTACTTGTCTTTCCAACGCCTGGTAAGCGCCTATCAATAATTGCTGACCAGTTTGTCCGGCAGCATAGAATGTACGTTGTACCTGTGTACCACCAAAAGAACGGTTGCTGAGCAATCCGCCATATTCTCTTGCAAAAGGAACACCCTGCGCCACACACTGGTCAATGATGGCTGCACTTACTTCTGCCAAACGATAAACGTTTCCTTCTCTTGCACGGTAGTCACCACCTTTAATGGTATCATAAAACAACCGGTATGTTGAGTCACCATCGTTCTGATAGTTTTTGGCAGCATTAATACCTCCCTGCGCCGCAATAGAGTGTGCACGGCGTGGACTATCCTGGAAACAAAACGCTTTTACTTTATAACCCAATTCCCCCAATGAGGCCGCAGCAGAAGCACCAGCCAGGCCAGTTCCCACTACAATCACTTCTAATTTTCTTTTGTTAGCCGGGTTAACCAGTTTACAGGTTGCCTTGTAATTTTTCCATTTGGAATCTAACGGACCGGCTGGAATTTTTGCGTTCAGCATAAATCAATTTGAGAATTTGAAGATGTGGTAATTTAAAATCAACACATCAAAATTATTTATGAACTATTATGTACTTAACTTTTGTTCTACTATTAGGCTTTTGTTGTGTCACTCACTTCAACGTCCGGTAAATCTAATCGTCAATAGTGAATGGTGAATGGTCAATTTTCAGTACCTTACTTAACTATTCTTATTCATTCAACATTAAACATTCAACATTCAACATTCTACCCTACCCAACCCAGCTTCATACTAATCGGCATCAATGCAAAAATCAACGGCACAATAATAGAATAGCCAACACCAATTGCATTTACCAACGAAATATACCGGCTGTTACTTAAACCCAATGTGCGGAAGGCACTCTGGAAGCCATGTAACAGGTGATATGCTAAGGAAATACAGGCAACCACATAAACAATTACAACCCACCATTCACTAAAAGTAACTTTCATCAGGGCAAACATATTATGGCTCATTCTTCCGTTGCTTAACACTTCTTCTTCCAATCCAGCACCGGTAAAGCGGGAAGGAATCCAGAAATGCCACCAGTGCAAAATTAAAAAGAGCAATAAAATAGTACCGAGCAAACCCATGCTGCGGCTGTACCATTTACTTCCACGGTCACCCAAATTAACAGCGTAACCAACTTTTCGTTTACTCCTGTTGGAACTTTCCAACATTAATCCCTGGACAATGTGAACAATGAAACCGAGAAACAATACCACTTCCATTAAACGAATGACTACCGTTTTTCCCATGAAATCGGCTGCCCGGTTAAACATGTCACCATTGTCACTGGGGTCAATAAATTCGAGATCTTTAAAGATGCAGGCATTAACGCCCATGTGTACTATTAAAAAAGAAATGAGGAACAGTCCGGTAACGCCCATCGTAATTTTCTTCCCTACAGAGGAGGTGAAGAGTTGTTTCCAGGTCATATAGCGAATTAGTTATGAGAGAAATAAATTGCCGCAAATGTATGGCAGGAAGGGCAAATAACCAGTAAAATATTAGTCCCTGCTAAAATTGGTGAAACATTTTAGCAATGCCGGTTCTTTTCTGTATTATTTTTCAATCAGCATAAATTATTTTCATAACTTAAATTTTATTCAAAACCTGGTAGTATGAAAAAACTAGCTTTGTTTATAACTTCTTTAATCTGTATTACTGGTATTAATGCTCAGTGCACCTATCCTGTTTCGCTTAATCAAAAAATTAAAAAGTCAGTACATATTGTATTGGGTACGGTAGTTACTAAAGAATCTTTTACTGACCAGGAAACAGGCAATATTTATACACTCAATAAAATTAAAATTACTGCATGGCTCAAAGGTTATGAGCAAAGCCGTGAAGTAGCTGTAATAACAGAAGGCGGGGTAGTGGGTAACAATGCAATGGTAGTAACTCCCTCGCTTCAGTTACAGGCAGGAAAAGAGTATATTCTTTTTCTTGAAAGTAATAATTACAAAAAAGATAATAAATCATTTCGCCGCACTAACCCGGGTATAATACAGGCATTGGTTTACGCCGATGAACAAGGTGCATTGCTAAACTTAAATGGGCATTATACCGGTTTGCACACATCCACCAAAATGAATGAAAAAAAATTGTTTGAAGAAATACAATCTGTTACCGGTGAAACTGCCCGCACCCCATCCAATTTGCCTTTTAGGGCCAGGACAACAACTGAAGTGAATATATCTGCAAAAACAGCAGCAGTTTCTTCTTTTGCACCCACAACCACCAATGCCGGCACCATTGTTCCCGGTGATTTCGTTACTATTTCCGGCGCTGGTTTTGGTGCTTCACCCGGAACAGTGGCGTTTGCCAATGGTGATGATGGAGGAGCTACTACTATTACCCCGCCTGTAAGTTCCGATTACGTTTCGTGGAGTGATGGTTCTATTACTGTAAAGGTGCCTTCCAATGCAGGCACTGGAAATTTTATTGTAAACGGAACATTTACCTCTCCTTCTCCACTTACTGTAAATTATTCTCATACAAATATCAACAGTACTTTTTTTAATTTCAGTACTTCTACCCGGCAACGTTATTATTTGCGGAATATGAACGGAGCCGGGGGTTATGATTTTCTATATAATACCGGTGGGTTTTCAGCTAACACTTCAGCAACTGCTGCATTTCAAAGGGCTTTATCTAACTGGAAAACAAATACCCTTATTAACTGGAGAGTTAATGGAACTACCCCAAATGGATTTGCCAGTGACAATGTAAATGTGGTTATGTTTGATGCTACTCTCCCATCGGGTGTATTGGGCAGAACCACATCCAGGTTTACCGGTGGCGCTATCCCCGGCACCTGCGAACAGGCCAATACGGTGTGGTGCGTTTACGAAATAGATGTTCAGTTTACACCCGACCCCCCCGTACCAGGTTTTACCTGGCAATTTGGGCCATCCGCTCCGTCATCCTCTCAATTTGATTTTGAATCGGTGGCGTTGCATGAATTGGGGCATGCGCATGGGCTGGGCCATATTATTAATCTTGGTAAGGTAATGCATTACGCATTATCCAATGGTTCTTCCATAAGAACATTAAGTGCTAACGACATTAATGCCGGTACAGCTAAGATGAGTTATTCCACTTCAGCCACTTGTTTTAACGCCACTGGTTGCGGCAGCGGACCAATGGTGCTGGCCACATTACCGCTCCGTATTATAACATTCAACGGTGAGTGGATGGATTTTAATAAAAATAAACTACGGTGGGAAACAGGTTATGCTGATGATGTAAAAGCTTTTATTGTTCAAAAAAGTAACGATGGCCGACAGTTTTATGATGCAGCTTCTGTTGCCCGTACAGGTAATCAAACAAAATTCAGTTACATTGATTATGATACCAGGGGAATTGATTGGTACTATCGAATAAAACAAATTAACCTTGACGGAAATTTTGATTATTCCAACACTGTATTTATCAAAAACAAGCAAACTGAAAAATCCAAAATATGGATCGGAAGCGGGGACCGGTTAAATGTTTATATAAGGAATGCCAATGTCAGCATTTTTTCTTTAAAACTTTATAATATAACCGGGCAGCTCATTACCGAAAGTAAAATAAACAGTAATTATTCATCATTAAAACTGCCATCCCTGAGTACTGGTATATATTATTACTCGATAAGTAATGGAAGCGAAAATTATTCGGGCAAGTTGTTTTATGGTGAGCAGTGATTAATTAATGAAACTTCTTACAGGAAAAGTGTCTTCTTTTTTCACTTTCGGTTAATACCGCAGGGTTGAGGTTTTCTATGAACATTGAATAAAAATCTAACTTTTTATTTTTCCCAATACTCATTCGCTTACTTCAACTCAATTCTTTTAATAAGATAATTATCTATTGCATGAAATAAATGCTGTGGCTGCAGTGTTCGCCAATTGGGATAATCAATCAATTCGAGATAACGATTGATTCTTGCCCGTTTAAAATCATACTGTGTTTGCTCGGGCATATTTAACACTACCACCCAACCGCCGGAGTCTGTTATATCTTCGTGCCATTCTTCATAATAACAATCATCGCTGCTGTGGAAATTGAGCACATTTTCTGCAATCAGTATAAATTTATTAATGCCATCTGTTTCCATCTTATCAATAACATCCCGTTTCAGCGTCATTACATCATTTTCAATAGCATCATTCCACTCTCCTATTAATTCAATCACCGCATAGCCTGCATCATAATCGGCCATCAATACTTTTAAATACAAAGTGCGGGAACCAAAATCGTCCCACTGCGGGTGGATATAATAATTATAAACGGTTTGAGTAAATTCAAACTCAGAATAGGTACGTCCGTAAAAGGGGGATTTTTCGTCTTCTTCTGCGGTGTACAGGTGTCGCCAGTTATAATATGGTTCTATGTCGTGCATGCGTTCTCGGTATTCTGTTGTACCGTTCAAACCGCTTTAAGCGACCAGTCCGGTATAAAAAAGGGATCGCAGCAATTTACGACCCCTTGTAAAATCTTTCCAAATAAAATTTATTCCACAAACAGTTTTTTAACTAATACTGTTTTTTTATCGCTGTTCATCACCCGCAGCATGTAAAACCCCTGTGCCATATTCTGATCAATAGCTAATGATTCCACTTGGCTGTTCAAAGCAATATTCACCTGTTTGGTGGTTAATACACGGCCGGTAATATCAACAAGCTGAATAGCATAACTTCCTTTTGGTTGCTGATCAAAACTGATTTTTACAAACCCTTCCGAAACAGGATTAGGATAAGCCGCAATCTTTTCATTGTACACTTCACGAATATCATTAAACAGCGGGGCACTTTTATTCAATCTTGTGTCAAATAAAAAATTACTGCTCGCAAGGTCAGATACATTGAGATTGTTGCCGCCATTATCCATTTTATTTGCTAACCAGTCTTTAGGATTTACTTTATAAAATGCATCAGCTGTATTGGCACTGCCCAGTATAAGCATACCATCATCATCCACAGCTGCGCCATTCACAGAATGTTCAGCAGGTATGCCTTTAATCTGTGTAATGAAGCTGGCCACCCTTGTTTCAATATTTACCTTAAATAAATTATGGTTAGATGATATCACATAAAGATTACCCCTGGTATCAGCTACCATATCGCCACCCCAGCCACCGCAGGAATTGTTAATAATGTTACTGTTTTTTTCGCTTACTACAGAACCTAAATCAGTAATGGTAATGTTTTTTCCAGTTGAAAACCGAATGAGGTGCATGGCATCATTTGTAAGTGCATAACCATAGCCGTCTGCTCCCATACACATACGGGTAATTTGATTACCCACTTCCTGTACGTTTCCGTTCACCATTTTTGTGCCTGCAAGCGAATAAAATTTTACAGTATTGCTTTTTTCGTTCAAATCAACCCAGCGCAGTTCATTTACCTGCATGGGAGTAAAGAAAAGTTTATTATGTGTTTCATCATAAGCTGCTGCGGCAACCATGGTAGCGGTTGGCCCCGGCGTTATTGTTCTTGTTGCATATCCTCCCACAATCTGGGGTTCAATGGGCTTTTTTGTGTCGGAATTTATCAAACTAAAGGCACTATTTTGATTATTAAAAATCAAGACAGTAGATTTAGCTGTTTGCAAATCCACCTCCGCAATATTTTCCCACAGTAAAGAACCATTGGTACCGGTTATAGCAAATGCTTTTGATTTTTTTTGTGCTGATACATACTGAAGGCTGAAGAATGCCAGTAGAATGAGTAAAGTTTTGGTACGCATACGCAATAATTTTGTGTGAAAACTTAAGTTACGATTTTTTTGGATGTAACAAAAATTGAAGGATGGCCGGTGTATGATTAACGATAGCTTTCTGTAGCTTTTTTTACACTTCCATATTGAAGCAGAATGGATTTGGCTTTTTCGTAATCATCCACATTAATTTTTTGCATCAGCATTTTTACCCCCCTGTCTACCAGTTTTTCATTGCTCAGCAGCATGTTCACCATCTTATTATCCTCTACACGGCCAATTTGTATCATTACTGAAGTAGAAATCATATTAAGTACCAGCTTCTGGGCAGTACCGCTTTTCATCCTGGTGCTGCCGGTTACAAACTCCGGACCTACTACCACCTCAATGGGAAAATCAGCATGCTGTGAAACCGGTGCATCGGGATTACAGGTAATACAACCGGTAGTGATCCCTCTTTTACGGCATTCTTCCAGGGCACCAATTACATAGGGAGTGGTTCCACTGGCTGCAATCCCTATTACCACATCTTTTTCATTTACATTATACACTTCAATATCAGCCCACCCCTGCTCTTTACTGTCCTCTGCAAATTCAACAGCTTTTAATATTGCTTCCTCGCCCCCCGCAATAACGCCAATTACTAATCCATAAGGCACTCCAAAAGTAGGTGGGCATTCACTGGCATCCACCACACCCAGTCTTCCGCTTGTTCCGGCTCCTACATAAAATAATCTTCCGCCTGTAAATATTTTATCTACAATGGCAGAAACTAATTTTTCAATTTGAGGAATGGCTTTCTCTACTGCCAGCGGTACTGTTTTATCTTCTTTGTTGATGTTGATTAATATTTCTTCCACCGACATCTTATCTAAATGCCGGTAATTCGAGTCTTGTTCTGTTATTTTTTGAAAAGCCATTCTGGTTACTGGTTACTTGTTATTGGTTATTTAGTTTATCACTTCCTAATTCCTAACACCTAATTCCTAATTCCTCATTTATGATACCTGATCAATCCTTCCATTGGATTTTTTAAGATTGTTCCTAATTCCAGTTCATATGTTTTGCATAAATCCTGCAGCACATCCCTGAACCCCCAGGCTATACCACCAACAAAATTGATGGGATATAACCAGCTCTCACCGTATTTATATAAATGATTAAAGAAAAAATCGTTCAGCCCGTCTTCAATAATATTTTCAATCATGTAATGTCCACGGTTTTCAGCCAGGAACAAAGCATAACCGGCGAGGTATCTGTTGGGCATCGGTTTTTTGTACACAGCTTCCAGTATATCTATATTTGAAACATTATACTTGGTTTCAAATTTTGCTTTCAGTTCCTCATCAAATGTATTGTACAAATAATACTGAATAACTTTTTTACCAAGATAAGCACCGCTTCCTTCATCACCCAATATGAACCCAAGTCCCGGACTGTTCTTTAAAATCTTCTTCCCATTATAGTAACAGGAATTGGAGCCCGTTCCTAAAATACAGGCAATGCCTTTGTTCTTTCCACAAAGTGCTTTGGCTGCAGCCGACAAATCATGATCTGCTTCTACTTTCTCAGCTTTTGTAAATAATTGTTTGAGTACTGAACGAACCATTTTTGCATTGGCGGGATTACCAAGCCCGGTACCATAGTAATAAACTTCAGATATGGTGAAATTTTTCAGTTTAGGTAACAACTCTTTTTCCAGCAATTGCCTTATTTGTTCTTTCGATAAAAAATATGGACTGATTCCCTGGGTAAAAATCGTTTTCACCTTTCCCTTATTTACTACACACCATTCTGCTTTGGTGGCGCCACTATCTGCAATCAATTTTGCACCCATAACTTAATCAAATTAGAATATCTTGTTATTTAAACCAGTCAATGTAACCATTAGCGCAAAATGTGTTTTCTTTGCGAAATTGATTAAAACTAAGTCAAGTTAAACAGGAAATGAATAATAAAAAAATACAGGTCTGGTTACCCTTGCTTTTTTCACTGGTAATGATACTGGGAATGTTCTTTGGTTATAAGCTTCGTGATAATATGGGTTTTAACCGTAAAGGATTTTTTGCCACTGAAAAAACAACCCCCGTTCAGGAAGTTATCAATCTTATTAATGCCCGTTATGTTGATTCTGTTGGGATAGATTCATTAGGTACAAAAGCGATACAGGAAATATTAAGCGAACTGGATCCACATTCGCTATATATTCCGGCAGAAGACCTGAAATCAATTAATGAAGAACTTAATGGAAATTTTGAAGGCATCGGTGTGGAGTTTGATATCTATAATGATACCGTGAATGTATTGAATGTAATGCCGGGCGGACCATCAGATAAAGCTGGTATTCAAATTGGTGACCGGTTTATTAAAATTGATACTACCAATATTGCCGGTATTCATGTTACCTCTGAAAAGATGAAGAAATTGCTGAGAGGTGAATCGGGAAGCAAAGTTTCCGTTAAGCTACTTCGTGGCAACCAGGAAAAAACTATTGAAATAGCAAGAGGCCTTATTCCTTTAACCAGTGTGGATGCTGCCTACTTGATTCAACCCGGCACTGGTTATATAAAGCTGAATAAATTTTCAAGGAAAACTTATGAAGAGTTTATGGAGTCTCTTGATACGCTGAAGAACCGCGGTATGCAAAAACTTGTGCTGGACTTAAGAGGCAACGGTGGTGGCATACTGGAAGATGCTGTACAAATAGCGGATGAATTTTTAGATGACAATAAATTGATCGTTTACACAAAAGGTGCCCATACGGATAAAATAGATTACAAAGCCAAAAGGCCGGGCATGTTTGAGGAAGGAAAAATAACGGTATTGGTAGATGAGTTCTCAGCTTCAGCAAGTGAGGTTTTAGCGGGTGCTTTACAGGATTGGGACAGGGCAACCGTCATTGGTCGCAGGAGTTTTGGTAAAGGTTTGGTACAGGAGCCTTATTCATTAAGTGATGGATCGCAGCTTCGTCTTACGGTGGCCCGTTATTATACACCCTTGGGAAGAAATATTCAGAAGCCATACAATAAGGGAATGAAAAATTACAGTGACGAAGTCTATAACCGTTATCATAACGGAGAACTGGTGGCAGCAGATAGTAATAAGATTGAAATAGGCAAACCTTTTAAAACCCCCAAAGGAAAAATTGTTTATGGTGGCGGCGGCATTATGCCCGATGTATTTGTTCCCTTTGATACAACTAATATGAGTCAGGCAGTTTCTAAACTATATGAGAAACGTACGCTCTATGGTTTTATCTACCGGTATTATATTCAGAACATGAATTTCTTCAAAGCGTTTAAATCAGCACAGGATTATAATAAAGATTTTGTGGTGGATGATAGAGTTTGGAAAAGCTTTGCAGCATTTGCAGCAAAAGACAGTATACAGGTAACTTCTTTCACGGCTAAAGAAAAAGAAACCGTTTCGCAAAGGATAAAAGCATATATGGCACAGCAGCTCTTCCGCAGAGAAGGTTATTTTGAAGTGGCGAACCAAAACGATGAAGTAGTTAAAAAAGCATTGGATGAACTGAACAAAAAGTAGCGTATTAACATTTCTTTTCTCAACACTTTCATACTTTTTATTGTCAGGTAAATTATTGCTGCCAATAAAATAATTTACATGAAAAGGTTTTTACTCCTTTCAACCTGTCTTTTATTTGCTGCTGCGGTTTTTGCTCAGTTTGAAATTACGGCTGGTTATTCAATGTCCGTTCCAGGGGGCAAAATGAAAGATTATATCAATCTCACTCACTCAATCAGCCTGCGGGGTATTTACAGGATACCTGTAAATACAAAGGTTTGGGTTGGTACAGATTTAAGCATTGGTACTTATGCGGAAAAGACAGAAAAGCAAACATATGAGTTTACCGACGGGAGTACCACCACCACCAATGTTCGATTCTCCAGTAATGTATTTAACGGGCATGCCCTTATAGGTTACGATTTGCTGAAAGAGGGGAAAATTGTTCCGTATATTACTGCAAAAGCTGGTTTTAGTAATTATTACAGCAACATTTACATTGAGAACCCACATGATCCAAATGGATGCCATGCATTACAAAATAAAAATGTATTTGGCGATGCTACATTTTCCTACGGTGCAGGTGCAGGTGTAAGATTTGATGGAAGAAAAATTTTCAACAGCAAAAGTGACAACTGGGCCATTGAATTTTCAGTGAATTATTTAACGGGCGGAACATTGGATTATTTAAACGTTCGCCATATACAGGATAATGCTGGTACAGGCAAAGATTTTATGGTAAAGTTTGTGAACGTCACTACCCAACAAATACATGAACATAAAGTGTCCGAAGTATATACAAGCAAACTCAATCAATCAGATATACGAATGAGCTTTGTTTATCGTCTCTAACCTAATCTTTAATAAAATATTCCTAAAGCCCCGTAATCCGGGGCTTGTTTTTTACTACCAACCGTTAATAATGTACCTTTGCAGCGAAACACTATAGAATGAACATTAAGAATAACATCCTGGAAACGATTGGTAATACACCGTTAATAAAGATCAATAAAATCACCAAAGATTTTCCTTGCACTGTATTAGCTAAGGTAGATTACTTCAACCCGGGCAATTCTATTAAAGACCGTATGGCATTAAAGATGGTGGAAGTAGCAGAAAAAGAAGGTAAACTAAAACCCGGTGGAACCATTGTAGAATGTACATCCGGCAATACCGGTATGGGCCTGGCATTAGCGGCTTGTGTAAAAGGATATAAATGCATATTTGTTACTACCGATAAACAATCAAAAGAAAAAGCAGACATATTAAAAGCGGTGGGTGCTGAAGTGATTGTTTGTCCAACCAATGTGTTACCGGAAGATCCGAGAAGTTATTATAGTGTGGCCAAAAGAGTTGCCAGCGAAACGCCTAATTCATTCCATTGTAATCAATACGATAATCTTGCTAATCGTTTAGCACACTATGAAAGTACAGGCCCGGAAATATGGGAACAAACTGATGGAAAGATTACCCACCTAGTTTGTACGGCCGGCACTGGTGGCACTGTTACAGGAACAGCGATGTATCTGAAAGAAAAAAATCCCAATATACAGGTATGGGCGATTGACGTGTATGGTTCATTACTTACTAAATATTTCCGTACCGGTGAAATTGATATGAGCCAGGTTCATCCTTATATCAGTGAAGGATTTGGAGAAGATTTTGTTCCGCAGAATTATGATATGAGTGTGATTGATCATTTTGAACAGGTGACAGATAAAGATGGAGCGGTAATGGCAAGACGATTAGCAAAAGAAGAAGGAATGTTTTGTGGTTATAGTGCAGGCAGTTGTATGCAGGGATTAATGCAATTAAAAAATCGTTTGAAGAAAGATGATTTGGTAGTTTGTATTTTTCATGACCACGGTAGCCGTTATGTTGGTAAAATATATAATGATCAGTGGATGATTGAAAGAGGCTTTATGGAAGTAAAATCATTTAAAGATATCATTACATCCAGGCCGCATAATCGTTTAGTAACAATAGAGCCAACTGCTACGGTAGCTGATGCAGTTGAAATGATGAAGAAATATGATATTGAAAATATACCGGTAATGAATGGTAACGGGCCCGTTGGATCAGTATCGGAAAGCGGTTTATTTAATAAACTATTCACCAATCCCGATTTGAAAAATCAAACTGTTGAGTCAGTAATGGAAAAAGCTTATCCTATTGTTGATTTTGATACACCAGTTGAACGCATAAGTACCTTCATCAACAAAGAAAATGGTGCAGTTTTAAGCAGGGACGAATTAGGGAATTTTCATATAATTACTAAATATGACCTGATTCAGTCCATAACTAAATAAGGTTTTATAAAGCATAAAATACTTAAATCCAGCTGTTTATTTTCTTAGCTGGATTTTTTATTTAATATATGTTAGTCGGATTACGATTAACCATTACCGGAGTTTTACGATAATATCTATAGAAGCCTTACGAATAGTTTGGTATATACCGATGTTGCGAATTAGGGCAATAGTGCTCTTGTACAGTTTTGCTGGTGAAAGTACTTTTGTAACAGAAGTTGATTGATAAACAAATCAATCAAACAATATCCAGGAAAAACCACCAACAATCCTAAAGAAAACCAAAAACCAAAGCTAAACGCCTAAGAATCCAATATAATTGAAAAGCAAAATCCAGTATCAGTCAACTTCTTTATTTTTAATTGTAATTACGAACATAAGAAATCCGAATCCAAAGAAAGACATTTGAGAATCCAATAAAGCCTGTGAAAAAATTATCCTTGAAAAACCGATTCCTGTTGAAAAACCAAGACACTGTAACCTGAATCCGTTTCTCTGGAAGACTGAAAGTATACCTCTGGTTCACAGTAAAAAATTGTATCCCCCGTTCCTGCGGGGGATTTTTATTTATACTAATTCCTGGCCGCTGAAATATACTTTCAATAACTATCGTATAACTCCAATAACTACATTCGTAAGCTTACGATATTGGTGGTAAATACCGATTACAAAAATTAGGGCAATTGTGCTCTTGTGCAGCAACCATGCCCGCTGTACATTTGTACCAGAAGTTGATTGATCATAGAAATCAATCAAGCAATATCCCCGGAAAGACCGAAAACCAAAACATCCTAAAAACTAAAAAGTTAAAAATCCAATAATACTGAAAAGCAAAATCCAGTATCAGTCAACTTCTTTATTTTTTAATCCTGATTTTTAAAATATAAATCCAAATCCGAAGAATCCGAATTATCCAATAACTTTTGAAGAAACTAAAACACTATCCTGAAAAACCTGAGCTGTAACCCGAATCCGATTCTCTGAAAGACTATAGTATACCTCTGGTTCCAGTAAAAAATTGTCCCTCGCTACGGCGGGGGATTTTATTTTTACGATTCACTATTACTTCCACAAGCATTATATAACAAATCTTTCCAGGCATTTCATCAACCAATTTTATTAAAAGCACATTTTCGTTACCGGCATCGTAAGGTTACGATATCAGTGGTAATTACCGATGCTTTGAAATTCAGAAATAGTGCTCTTGTTCAGTTTTAACAGCCAGCATATTTTTGTGCCAGAAGTTGATTGATCAATATCAATCATCCTGATATCCGAAGAAAAACCATGTAAAAACATCCTTTGAAAACCAAACTAAAAAATCCAATATCAATCAACTTCTTTTTCTTTTTTGCGAATAATAATCCATCATCCTTTGAAAACAATACCCGGTATCCTTGTAAACTAAATCCTATAAATAACCTGTAGAAACACCGTCTCATGTAATAAGTTTTTGGTGATCCTATCCATGAAAAACAAATAAGTAAACCGCTGTAACAAAAAACTGTTCCGTCCCGCTTTAAGCGGGACGGGTTTTTTTATAGTAGTCTTTCAAATACTTTATAGTAACCTTACGAATACGGCGGTATTTACCGATAGCGGAAAATGGGGCAATAGTGCTCTTGCGCAGTTAAGGACCCGACGGTACTTTTATGTTAGTTAAAGTCCTGAGAAAAACCAATTTAAAAGTTCTTTAAATAAGTTTTAAAATCCAAGTCCGAAAAGAACCAATTTATAATCCAATAATCCTTTGAACAGAACTTTAAATGTAGTTCTTCAAACCATGGCTGTTGCTAACCAGAAGCCCGTTTTTCCAATTCCTGATGAAGGAAAAACTCCTTAAAAGAACCCTGGTACGCAAGTAATTTGCCCTCCTGATTTAAGGGGGGCATTTTTATTTAACTTGCCGGCGTTATGCAAATCACTGATCAAACCGGTCAATTACTCCACCTCCCCTCTCCAGTCAATAAAATTATTTCCACCGTGCCCTCTCAAACGGAATTGTTATTTGATTTAGGATTAAACACTGAAGTAATTGGTATCACTAAATTTTGTGTTCATCCGGATGAATGGTTTAAAACAAAAACCAGAATCGGCGGCACTAAAACATTGAATATTGAGTTAATAAGCAACTTAAATCCTGATATCATTTTTGCGAATAAAGAAGAAAATACAGAAGCGCAGATAAAAACACTTTGTAAAGAATTTCCTGTTTACATCAGTGACATTAAAAACCTTGACGAAGCATTGCAGATGATTGAAGATATTGGTAAAATAACTGGCAAGGAAAATGAAGCAATGAATATTATTACGAAAATTAATAATGGATTTGAGCAACTAAAACCAGCCGGGAAGATTAACACTGCTTATTTTATATGGAACAATCCTTACATGTCTGTTGGCAGTGATACTTTTATCAACTATATGATGAACAGGTGTGGTTTTAAAAATGTATTAGCAGGTAAATTACGTTATCCGGAAACCACTCTTGACGAACTGAATAACCTGGATTGCGAGTTACTTTTATTATCCAGTGAACCCTTCCCTTTTAAAGAAAAGCATATTGATGAAATAAAAGCAGCCGGTTTCAAAGGAAGGATTGTGTTAGTAGACGGAGAAATGTTTAGCTGGTATGGAAGCAGGTTACTAAAGGCTCTACCATATTTCCAGCAGTTGATCAATTCAATTTAAATTCTTTCAACTGATTTTATTTTCCGCATTTCTGCCGGCAGTTCAAATAAATCACCCAGCTTTATCTTAGATCCTTTTTTATTGATCCATTGCTTTAAAGGAACTTCATTTATCATTTCAACGCCGGAATATTTTTTTCTTAAGCGAAGAATAATTTCAATATCAAATAACCACCTTGAGACAAACTCTTTTTCAAAAACCGGTGGCACAATCTCTTTTCTGAATAGTTTGGCTCCGCACTGCGTATCATACAAATCAATATGGAAGTAATAATTAATGACAAACGAAAAACATCTTCCGGCTAAATGACGCAAATAGTTCTTACTAATTACTGCATCCTGTTGCGGCATACGGCTGCCATAAATGATCACAGTACTTTTTTTTAACTCCAGTATTTGTACAAATTCTTTTGCTGTTCTCAGTGGAGTGGATAAATCTGCATCAAAATAACCAAGATAATCAAATTGATTTTTTAAATTCATTTGTTCAACGCCTGTACGAACTGCTTCAGCTTTACCGCTGTTCTTTTTTAATTTTAATAAAAAAACTTTAGCCGGGTTTTTCAACTGTAACGTTTCTATCCGCTCTACTGTATTATCTGTACTGCCATCATCAACAAAACAAAGAGCAAAATCCTTTTCAGATGAGATAAAATCTTCAAATGCTGCTGTATCCAGCCGTTCAGCTTCGTTATAACAGGGAATTATCAGGCAGGTTTGCGGCATATGCAGTAGAGTGATAGTCCCGGCAATTTAATTCCAATCATTGAAACTAACTGCCCAATTTTAAAATCGATAAAAAGTATTGTCTTTACGATAGTAGTTACAAAATTTCCTCCCCTCCATTGACCCAGGCCTTTAAATGCTGTTTCATTTGTATTTTCTCTCCGCTGTTGCCATTTTCTTGGAAGCAAAAGTGAAAAGAAAAAATAATTGCTTTTTACAGTGGTTAATCCTGCATTGTTCAAACGATCTTGTAATGAATAAATAGTATAACGGCGATAATGACCCAAATAACGATCATGGGCCGAGAATAAAGATTGAAAAGCCGGAACAGTAATTACAAAACTGGTTTCCGGGGTAATGTATTCTTCCTTCAGCAGGTTTTGTAAAAACCCTGTTTCGTCTTCGATATGTTCTATCACATCCAGCAGCAACACCACATCCACTTTTTTATTTGTGCTCCGCTTAAATTCATCCAAAGTAGAAAATGTAGTTAAAGAATTGTTTGATTGAATACCCATTTGACCATACCCAGTATCAATACATATAAACTCAGCTTTTGGATAATGATTTAACAACTCTCCTGCCACATACATATCGCCCGACCCGATATCCAGCACCAGCAATTCTTTATCAGCATCAATAATTCTATTCAGCAGGGATCGAATTACTTTCACCCTCGCCTGCTCCCACGGATGCCGGTTGCTGTTTTGATTGGCGATATCGATCTCTTTCAAATCCATCTGGCCGCAATGATAATATAAAATCTATTGCTGGCAGTTGAATCTTTAAAAATGCTCATCAAACTATTTCCTATATTCGGGCTGCATGAGCAGGCTGATCACTAAATATGGCGTCTATCTTTCTATTGCTGTATACCTGGCTTTATTCTTACTAACATTAAACTGGTACCAGTTTAGTTTTGATGTGGATGGAACCGCCTACATGACTATTGCCAAAAAAATGTACGAAGGTGCCTGGTATAGAAGTATCAATGGCTTGTGGAGTCCCCTGAATTCTTTTATTGCCTCTTTCTGTATCAAACAATCTGCTAATCCTGCCATCAGTTTTAAGATTATTAATGCAGTTTGTTGTACTGGTATTATTGCCACAACCGCAGCACTGCTGAAACGATTTATCCAAAATAATTTGCTGATCGCCGGAATATTCAGTGCCTTACCATTTATACTGCTCAGCTGGACTCATCAGCAACTGGCAGGTGACCTGCTGTCATTGTTCTTTATGCTTCTTTATCTGAACCTTATCACATCAAAAGATTTCTTTACCAAACCCTCCTATAATATTTATGCTGCAGTCATCATGGCCTTGGCCTATTTAGCCAAATCATTTTGCCTGCCTTTCTTTATAATCAATCATATCATTATTCATTTGTGGTATCAGCATAACAATAAATCAATAATCAATACAAAATACATTGTATCAAGAATCATTATTTCATTTTCAGTTTTCTTTTTAATGGCTATTGGCTGGATTTATTGCTTATACCTCAAATACAACAAACTTACTTTCAGCACCGCCGGAAACCTGAACTATAACTGGTTCCTTGGTAATGGCCCGGCTACGCAAAAAGACTTCGGCTTGTTACTTCCTCCGCCCTATCCCGATTCACATAACTTTTGGGAAGATCCTTATTCATACTACAATAATTTTTACGGACCATTAAGTTCATTCAGTAATTTTTTAAAAGCTATTAAACTCATTTTTCATAATATTAAAGAAAGTGTTTTTGTCTTCACTGAAATTTCTTTTACACTAATGGGCGTGTTTGTTTACTGGATCATACGATTAATAAAATCAAACCAAAAAGAAAAATATTTTTCGATAAGCCTGTTATTGATTTCGTCCATAGTTTTAGTAACAGGTTACCTGCTTATTCATATTGAAACACGATATATATGGCTGACTGCTGTTGTTGGATTAATACTGGGAGCTAAAATTTTGGAAGAAAAAGTGCTTCCCTATCTTCATAACAAAAGTCTTTCCCTAACCATCTTTTTACTTTTCATTGGAAGTTTTTTATTATCACCAGCTGATAAGTTGCTGAATTTAAGATACAGCGGTAAGGATGTTTATGAAGCAGCTGATTTTCTTTCAACCAAAAACATAAAAGGAAATTTTACATCAAACTACACTACCAATGCTCAAAACTCCTGGTGCACCAACCTGGCTTTTCTATCACACAATGGTTTCTTCCTGCTATCTAAAAATGATTATTCACAATCTGAATTGATCGACGCTATCCGTCAGGATAATATCCGCTTCTATTTATTTTTTTACAATAACACGATGGAGAAAGAAAACTTTTTAACCACCCCTCTTGCCAAAGCAGCTAAACAAATCATCCACATTCCTGGAAAAGATGTTTTGCTGATTCTGTTGCAATAACACACGTTAGCTTATTATTCTTTTTTAAAACAGCAAATGAAGGTATCTTAGCGGCGCAAAAAATTGCCTGCCAGTAATTTTTTTTATCAACCCTAAAATTTGAACTACCAACATGAGCAAGTACAGAGCCGGGGTGCTTTTTGGAGAGGAACTCGAAGCACTCTATAATGATGCCAAAGAAAACCAGTATGCCCTACCCGCAGTTAACGCCATCGGCACTAATACCATTAATGGTGTGTTAGAAGCTGCTGCCAAAGTAAATTCTCCTGTTATCATTCAGTTCTCCAATGGTGGTGCACAGTTCATCGCCGGTAAGGGGATGCCCAACGATAAATTACAAGCCAACATCAGTGGTGCTGTTTCCGGCGCCCTGCATATTCATAATGTTGCCAAATATTATGGTGTGCCTGTGGTATTGCATACAGACCATGCTGCTAAAAAATGGTTACCATGGATTAGCAGTTTAATTGATGCCGGCGAACAGTTTAAAAAAGAAAAAGGTCAGCCTTTATTCAGTTCTCACATGCTGGATTTAAGTGAAGAACCAATTGAAGAAAATATTCATACTTCCGTTGAATTTTTTAAACGCATGGCGCCATTAGGTATGAGTATTGAAATTGAATTAGGTGTTACCGGTGGTGAAGAAGATGGCGTGGATAACAGTGATGTGGAAAATGAAAAATTATATACGCAACCGCAACATGTTGCTTATGCTTATACTGAATTAAGTAAGGTGAGCAATATGTTTACAGTAGCCGCTGCATTTGGTAATGTACATGGAGTGTACAGTGTGGGTAATGTAGTGTTACGTCCAGAGATTTTAAATAACAGCCAGGTTTATATTGAAAAAGAACTAAAGACCGGACCGAAGCCAGTATGGTTTGTATTCCATGGCGGTAGCGGTTCACCTCAGCATCAAATTCGTGAAGCGATTGGTTATGGTGCTATTAAAATGAATATTGATACCGACCTGCAATGGGCTTTTTGGGAAGGTGTGCTGAACAATTACAAAAAGAATGAAGCTTATCTGCAGGGTCAGTTAGGAAACCCTGAAGGACCAGATAAGCCAAACAAAAAACACTACGATCCACGGGTATGGTTGCGTAAAGGTGAAGAATCATTTATTAAACGTTTGGTAACAGCGTTTGAAGATTTGAATTGTATTAATCGAAATGCATAAGAAGCTGTGAGATTTTAGCTTCGAGCTACGAGAATATTAAAGTCCCGCCGATGGCGGGATTTTTTTTGCACATAGCTAAAACTATAATCCCTTAACCGACTACCTTTACAACACTTGTTAGTTTGGAATAACCAGCAACCTTAAACCCTTAAACTTTTAAACGTCAAAAAATGCCATCACAAAAAATCACTCACCTTTTAGGAGCCAAAGCAGAATATCTTCTTTCCCATCAAAGCAAAACCATCAGCAAAGAACAATTGCATTTACCCGGACCAGATTTTGTTGACAGAATATTTGCTGCCAGCGATCGTAACCCGCAGGTATTGCGTAACCTGCAGTCGATGTATGCAAAAGGAAGATTAGCCAACACGGGTTATTTATCCATTCTTCCAGTTGACCAGGGAATTGAACACAGTGCCGGTGCATCTTTTGCAAAAAATCCTATTTATTTTGATCCTGAAAATATCATCAAGCTTGCCATTGAAGGTGGATGTAATGCTGTGGCTACTACGTTTGGTGGATTAGGATTTTTGTCGAGGAAATATGCACATAAGATTCCTTTCATTGTAAAGATTAATCACAATGAATTTCTTACTTATCCCAATAAGTTTGACCAGATAATGTTTGCCTCTATAAAAGCCAGTTGGGATTTAGGCGCAGCTGCTGTTGGTGCCACCATTTATTTTGGAAATGATGAAAGCACCAGGCAAATACAGGAAGTAAGCAAAGCATTTGAAATGGCACATGAGTTGGGAATGGCTACTATCCTCTGGTGTTATTTGCGTAATCCTGCGTTTAAGACAAAAGAAAAAGATTTTCATGTTTCAGCTGACTTAACCGGGCAGGCCAATCATTTAGGTGTAACCATAGAAGCGGATATCATTAAACAAAAATTACCCGAGAATAATGGTGGTTATTTAGCATTGAATACTAAAGAATCTGCTTATGGTAAAAATGATCCACGCATTTATACAGAGCTGACGAGTGAACATCCAATTGATTTGTGCCGTTACCAGGTTGCCAATTGTTATATGGGTCGGGCAGGATTAATTAATTCCGGTGGGGCATCGTCAGGTGAAAGTGATTTAGCCGAAGCAGTTACTACTGCCGTTATTAATAAACGGGCCGGTGGCATGGGATTGATTAGCGGAAGAAAAGCTTTTCAGCGACCAATGAAAGAAGGCGTGGAGATTTTGAATGCGATACAGGATGTTTATTTGGATGAAGGTATTACAGTTGCTTAGGTTTGTTCTGTTATAATTGAAAAGCGTTCTTCTCAGAGGGATGCTTTTCTAAATACCAGCGATAGTTTTTCATAGCATCGCCTGTTGTGTCACAATCCTTTTATCGTTCTGTAATTCTATTAAGCCATATTTAAAATTATACATCCGGTAAAAACTATAAACTCCTGATTATTTATACCTCAATCACCAAACGTTCCTACGGAACGTCAACTCACATTACATTTTATCTACCCACCACAAGTCCCTACGGGACCATCGCCATGCTCCATAGGAGCATATCGTGGGTAGAAAGCATTTCGTTCCATAGGAACGTTTGGTGACGTTGAATGATTTACATTTATCAAAAATAAAAATGCTCAAACTCCTCGGAATACCCTTCGATAAAAACTCATCTTTCTTAAAAGGCCCGGCATTAGCACCACCATTAATAAGAAAGATGGATATTGATGGCTCCGCCAACCGCTTTGCAGAAAATGGAATGTCCATCGCCATCAATGAAAATTATGTTGATGAAGGAGATTTGAATCTTGAATCAGCAGATGCTGCCACAGCTTTCACCATTATCAAAAATGCAGTAGCCAATCAAATTCAAAATGGAAATAAATTAATTTGCTTTGGTGGTGACCATTCAGTGAGTTATCCCATCATTGCCGCTCATGCAGAAAATTATCAACCTATTCATATTCTTCATTTAGATGCGCATGCTGATTTGTATGAAAATTTTGATGATAATCCTTATTCACACGCCTCCCCTTTTGCACGACTGATGGAAACAGGTAAAATCAGTTCACTTACGCAGGTTGGCATCCGCACTTTAAATACTCATCAAAGAGAACAGGCCAAAAAATATGATGTACGTATTATCGAAATGAAAGATTTCAGTACCGATTTTATTCATTCACTTTATTCTCCCTTATACATTTCGCTTGATTTGGATGTATTAGACCCTGCGTATGCTCCGGGCATCTCACATCATGAACCGGGCGGCTTAAACACAAGGCAATTGATCAGCATCATTCAATCAATACAAGTCCCGGTTATCGGTGCCGATATAGTGGAATACAACCCAACAAGAGACATTAACAACATGACTGCAATGGTAGCTTACAAACTGTTTAAAGAAATAGCCGCTAAAATGCTAACAACCAGTATTTAAAGAGATTTTTCAACAGGCATAGCGTTTTTAAATAAATCTTTATATTGCACCCCTTAAACGACAGTATATGGCTAAAGAAGAGGATATAGAGGTGAACCTGACCGGTGAAGATTTTCCGGGCCAGCAGCAAAAGACTTCCTGGTTTAAACGAATGCAGAAAGGCATTTTAACTAAGACCTCGGAGAAAAAAGAAACTCCCGAGGGGTTGTGGACCAAATGCCCGAATTGTAAATACACCTGTACTGTTTCTGAACTGGAAGAATTCTTATATACCTGTCCCAAGTGTAACTATCACCACCGTATAGGGAGTGTAGATTATTTTGAAATTTTATTTGACGAACAGCAATACACTGAACTATTCACCAACATCCGCTCCAAAGACTTTTTAGGTTTTACTGACCTGAAACCATATCACAAGCGACTGGAAGAAATCTGGAAGAAAACAGATCTGCATGATTCCATCAGTGTGGCAACAGGACAAATAAAAGGCAATAGTATTGTGATAGCCTGTATGGATTTTGAATTCATTGGTGGTTCATTGGGTAGTGTGATGGGTGAAAAAATTGCAAGAGGAATTGATTACGCTATTCAGCATCGTACCGCTTTTATGATTATTAATAAATCTGGTGGTGCAAGGATGATGGAAAGTGCTTTTTCATTAATGCAACTAGCTAAAGTATCTGGTAAGCTTTCTCAATTAACCGATGCCAGACTTCCTTATATCTCTTTACTCACCGACCCAACATTTGGTGGTGTTACAGCTTCCTTTGGTATGCTGGGCGATTTAAATATTGCTGAGCCCGGTGCCTTAATTGGTTTTGCCGGACCAAGGGTTATTAAAGAAACCATTAAAAAAGATTTACCCGAAGGTTTCCAGCGCAGTGAATTCTTACTGGAAAAAGGTTTTCTCGATTTTATTATTGACCGCAAGGAAATGAGAGAAAAGTTGGGTGTGGTGCTGAATCATTTTAAAAATTAGAACTGCTTTTTTGTTTGTAGTTTATAGTTTATGGTTTGTTGTTAGTATATTTTTGAACCATTAAACACTTAAACCTTTCAACCTCAACAATGGCTGAATTAAAAAACCGTTCTGCATTTCATGAATATTTCATTGAACAAAGTTTCAATGCAGGTATGGTTTTAACCGGTACGGAAATAAAATCTATCCGCAGCGGCAAAGTAAGTTTTAATGATGCGTATTGTTTTCTTAATAAAGGTGAATTATGGATAAAGGGATTGCATATTGCAGAATACAAATTAGGAACCATTTATAATCATGATCCTTTACGAGAAAGAAAATTACTACTCACTAAAAAAGAGTTACGGAAACTGGAGTCCAAAACAAAAGAAAAAGGCTACACCATCATTCCATTAAAAATATTCTTCAACGATAAGCATTTTGCCAAAATAGAAATCGGGCTTGCCAAAGGAAAGAAACTGCACGATAAAAGAGAATCCATTAAACAGAAAGATGTTGAGAGAGAGATGAAGCGGTATATAAAGTAGTTGTTGGCTGCTGGTTGCTAGTTTCTTGTCGCTAGTTACTGGTTGTTTATAGTTGATAAAAGATATTATTCATTATTCATTATTCATTATTCATTATTCATTATTCATTATTCACTATTCATTATTCATTATTCATTATTCATTATTCATTATTCACTATCCTCACTTCCCCCATCCCCATTTTAAAAAATCAGGAAAAGCTCTGGCCCAGGTGGGAACATCGTGTTTACCATCCTTTATCTCAAGATATTTTATCTCATCATCGGTATAGCCAATCGCTTTTAATGCTTTTATCAAATCCATGGTATCATCAATAGAATCAATAATGCCGTTTTTATTACGGTCTTCACTTTCATCCGCAGCGCCGCATTGAAAAAAGAATTTCATCCACGGATAATGTTTCCCTTTTCTTATCTGTTCATGCATTATTTTATCCGTCTCATCATTATATCCTTCATCATAACCTTTACTTCGCCACCACAATGAACCGGAGAACACTCCTACTTTAGTAAATTCCTGCGGATGATTCCAGGCAATATCCAATGCACTCAATCCACCCAATGAAAAACCGGCGTATGATTTTTCTTTAAATGCAGGAACCAAATATGTTTTGCGGATAAAAGGAAGCAGTTCAGAGAAAATAAATTTATTATAATCTTTTGCTTTGGTGCCACGGCCCATATAATCTAACTGGTTGGCAGTACCGTATTCATTCTTCCGGTCGGGACCACAATAGATACCCGCACAAAAAACAGGCGCAATTAAATCTTCACTGTATAAATCATCCAGTATTTCTTCAAAAGGCATTTTTGGCAAGTCCTGGCCGTCATTAATCAACAGCAAACTCATTTCGGCTGGTTTAGCTACATTGGTAGGAAGATAGAAGTCAACCTTTACTTCTCTTTCGAGGTAAATAGAATCAATAGATGCGTTTTCAACCAGTACACTCAGCGATTTCTCTTCAGCCATAAGTTTCAAATATAGGAAAACAGTGAAATTAGCCGGTAGCAAAGGTTAATTTTTTATTATGCCTGTCCTGCCAAATGAATTTGTTTTTTTACCACATTAAAAATATATTTGATAAACATGGTTGACCTTAACGCTTTTCTTAATTCAATGATTATAGGGCTGACCTCTAAACAATTTGCATATGAAAAAAATTGGAATTCTCTTTGGTAAGGAACGCTCCTTTCCTACGGCTTTGATTGAAAGAATCAACTCCAAAAACATTGATGGTATAATGGCAGAGCCTGTACGTATTGATAAAGTAGTACAGGGAGATGCCAGTGAATATGCCGTTATTTTCGACCGTATTTCGCAGGATGTTCCTTTTTACCGGGCTTATTTAAAAGATGCGGCTATTTGCGGTACCGCCGTAATCAACAATCCATTTTGGTGGAGTGCGGATGAAAAGTTTTTCAATAATTGTTTAGCGGTAAAGATTGGTGTGCCTGTTCCCAAAACAGTTATTCTTCCCTCGAAAGATTTGCCCGATGATACATCGGAACAATCCTTCAGCAACCTTGCTTATCCAATGGATTGGGAAGGCATTTTCAACTATGTTGGCTTTCCGGCTTATATGAAACCATTTGCCGGTGGCGGATGGAAAAATGTATATCGATTAGACAGCCTGAATGATTTTTTTCAAAAACACCAGGAAACTGGTCAGTTGGTTATGCTGCTGCAGGAGGAAATTAAGTTTGATGAATATTACCGATGCTATTGTATTGGCGGCAAATATGTACGTATTATGCCGTATGAACCACGCAATCCGCATCACCTGCGTTACGTAGCTGATTTTAGTCCTTCACCTGAGCGATATAAATTAATGCAGGACATCGTACTTCGCATCAACCAATATCTCGGTTACGATTTTAATACCGTAGAATTAGCATTGAGAGATGGTGTTCCTTATGCTATTGATTTTTGCAATCCTGCGCCAGACGCTGATAAAGCCAGTGTGGGGGAAGAAAATTTTACCTGGGTAGTGGAAACAACCGCCAATTATGCTATTGAAAAAGCAATGGCACATCAGCCGGGTATGGATAATTTAACCTGGGGGGAATATATTAAACGCAGTGCGAACAAGCAGCGATTGATATAGCTGCCAGTTGACAGGTAGAAATTATAGTTTGTTTACACGATCATTCTCACAAAACAAACCTTATGTATACAGTATATGATGAAGAAAAAAACAGTTTTATACAGGTAGAGGAACCCGATTCGTCCCTCAATTATACGTATGCTGATTATTTGAAATGGAAGTTTGAAGAAAGGCTGGAACTGATTAAAGGGAAGATTTTTAAAATGAGCCCGGCACCCTCCCTTAAGCACCAGGAAATATCTATGAATCTTTCAGCAACGATTTATAATTATTTAAAAGGGAAATCGTGTAAAATATTTTCAGCGCCGTTTGATGTAAGATTACCTGTAAAGAATAAAATGAAAGATGAAGAAATCACTACTGTTGTACAGACGGATATTTGTGTGATTTGTGACGACTCAAAATTAGATGAACGTGGCTGTTGTGGTGCACCGGATTTAATAGTGGAAATACTTTCACCAGGAAATTCAAAAAAAGAAATAAAAATAAAATTTGAGTTGTATGAGGAAGCCGGCGTTAAAGAATACTGGATAATAAATCCGGTTGAACAAAATTTAATTACGTATTCATTACATGAAAATGGCAAATACCATAATTCCGGCTTGTATACGGATGGCGATATAATAACCACTCTGGTTATGCCGGGGCTTGAGATAAACGTATCAGCGATTTTTGAAAAATAAAAAAATTGTATGGCTAATATCAGTTACAAACATTTTACGCTGGGTGTGGAAGAAGAATATATGGTGCTTGACCCGCAGACAAGGGAATTGAAAAGTCATGAGCAAAGAATAGTAAGCGAAGGACAAAAAGTTATTAAAGACAAAGTAAAGGCAGAGATGCACCAGGCTGTGGTGGAAGTAGGCACTGATATTTGCCAGGATATTGATGAAGCATGGAATGATGTTTCTACCCTCCGCAAAACCATTTCCGGCATTGCTGATTCGCTGGGATTTTGGACTGCCGCAGCCGGTACACACCCTTTCAGTCATTGGGAAAGTCAATTGATTACCGACCATGCACGGTACAATGAAATAGTAAATGAATTGCAGGAAGCTGCCAGGAGTAATCTCATCTTTGGTTTGCATGTGCATGTGGGAATGGAAACAAGAGAAATGGCCAATCACATTGCTAATTCCACCCGTTACTTTCTGCCGCATATTTATGCATTAAGCTGTAATTCGCCTTTTTGGGAAGGAAGGCAAACCGGTTATAAATCTTTCCGCACAAAAGTATTTGATAAATTTCCCCGTACAGGAATACCGGAAGCATTTGACAGTATTGAAGCGTATGATAACTATGTGAAACTGCTTATTAAAACCAATTGCATTGATAACGCTAAAAAAATTTGGTGGGATTTAAGGGTTCATCCTTTCTTTAACACAGTTGAGTTCCGTATCTGCGATGTACCGATGACGGTTGACGAAACCATTACGATTGCTTCCTTATTCCAGGCCATATGTGCAAGGATATATATGCTGCGTTCCAAAAACCTCAATTTTATTCAGTACTCAAGAGCACTCATTAACGAAAATAAATGGCGGGCCAGCCGTTATGGAATTGATGGAAGCCTGATTGATTTTGGTAAGGAAGCCGAGGTAAACACCCGTGCATTAATTTATGAATTGCTCGATTTTATCGAACCGGTAATCGATCACCTGGGTAGCCGCCACCGTATCAATTATGTACACAAAATTCTGGAAGGCGGCACGGGTGCCGATCGTCAATTACAGGTTTATGAGTCCACCAATAACCTTGTTAATGTAGTTGACTATCTTCATAACCAGTTTCTTACAGGGATTTAATAAAATAAATACTTGAAATATTTGTACTCTCTTCCAGTTTAGAAAAGAGCCTTGTTTTTTTCGCCCCTCCGCAAATAAAGCCTTTGTACCCAGCAATTTGCATGTTAATAAAACGTTTAGAAATCTTGGGCTCCGGGCAGCGTACTACCTTTGCCTGTCCTCTTTTTTTTAACCAACTGTAAAACTTAGTGACCGAACAGGAATTAATCCACGGTTGCATCCAGATGGATGAGCGTTGCCAGCGTACACTTTTCGAAATGTACTCGGGCAAGATGCTTACAGTTTGCCTTAGATATTCAAGAGACCGTATGGAAGCCGAAGACTGGTTACAGGATGCCTTTGTTAAGGTGTTTCGTAACATCACCCAGTTTAAGTTTGAAGGTTCGTTTGAAGGGTGGATAAGACGTATCGTCATCAACACCTCTTTAAAACACCTCCAGAAAAAACGCATTCATTTTAATGAAGTAGATGAAGACAAAGGCAATTATCAATCAGTTGATCCTTATGTGTACAGTCATATGAGTGAAGCTGAGCTGATGAAACTGATAAGCGAATTGCCTGATGGCTATAAATTAGTTTTTAATCTGCATGTAATAGAAGGATACAGTCACGAAGAAATTGCTAAAATGCTGGGCATACAGGACAGTACATCCCGAAGCCAGCTTGTTAAAGCAAGAAGACATTTACAGCAGGCCATTATTAACGTACACAAACAACGTTTGGCTGTATGAACGACAAACTATTCGACGACTTTTTTAAACTGAAACTGGAGCAATATGATTCCGGTTCGTCCATGGATGTATGGGAAAAAGTCCGTCGTGAACTGCATGAGAAAGACAACGATAAAGGCGTCGTCTGGTGGAAGAATCCACTTTTACTGCTGGCCCTTTTATTATTTATTGGCGGCGGCATAACTATTAGTGTAATTGGCAGCAGGAATTACTGGTTTGCCAAACCAAGCACAGTTGAAAATATTGCTGTTACTAAAAGCAGTAATAAGCCGGATGATGCCACAGTTGCTCCGGCCACAACTAATGAAACATCAAAAGAAAACAACTCAACTATATCAACCGGAAAAAAGAATGATTCAAAAACTACTTTAACTTCTTCTGATAAAACACCAACAATTACAAATACTGTTAGCAGTAGTAATGATAAAACTGCGTTCTCTCCTGCTGCTGAAGTGAAAACAAAGAAACGGGGCCTCATAAGCCTGTTTCACAAAACAAAACGCAAATCACAGAAACCAGTAGCTGGTTTACCTGTTGGGGACATGGCCGTTGCTAACCTTTCCCCTCTAATAAACAAGAGCCTTCAACTAAGGATGAATTTAGTAATGAAGTAAACTTATCAATAGCTGAAGGAGTCAGTAAAACATCTTTAAAAAGTTTATTAGAATCACAAAAAGTAAAAACAAACATTCCTTTCAACCCGGGATCGTTTACCGGTTGTCCCACTATTGGCCCGCCGGGAAGAAATGATTTGTATGTTGAAGTTTATGGTGCAGCTGATAATGTAACCCGTAACTTAACGGGCACAATGGCCACCCCCGTTAACTATATTGATAAAAGAAAAGAGGCAGAAAAAAGCCAGGTTGGCTTTAGTGCCGGTATCCGTATAGCAAAGAACCTGGGAGAAAGAACTGTTTTAAAAACCGGCATCAATTATTCACAAATCAATGAGCATTTAAAATTCATTAATACACAGGATATAAAAACAGTTACGGTTATCACTACAAGGACGGTTACCAGTGGCGGACAAACTGTAACCATCAGTGATACTACTACGGTAACACAAATTGGTACCAGCTATTATAATTTTTACAACCGTTACCGCACTATTGATATTCCCCTCATTTTCTCTTATGAATTAGGTAACAGCCGCAGCTTAAGTGTGGGTATTAATGCCGGGCCTATTTTTAATCTCAGCTCCTGGTATAAAGGAAGGATATTAGACACCAGTTTGCAACTAATAACAATCAATACAGGCAATACACAGGGAGTAAATGCCTGGAGAAAGAATATAGGCATTGGTTTTTACGGCAGTGTGAGCATATACAAAAGATTAAACGACAAAATGCAGCTATTCTTTGAACCATATTTCCGTTACAACCTTAAACCCGTTAACGTAAATGAAACATTGGTGAAACAAAAATATTTTACTACTGGTTTACAGCTTGGTATCCGTTACAACTTGTTTCATAACAGGCAGCGGTATGTTGAATAAACGTATCTAAAAAATGTTCACCCTGTGATCAACTAAAATGAAAATGAAAAAACTAATTGGCATATTAAGCACCCTGATCCTGGCAGCTTCCTGTACAAAGGAAGACAGCTTTGGATTTAATCCGAATCAGCTTCAAAACCTAGACAGCAGTTGGGTAACCACCAT
Source organism: Sphingobacteriales bacterium (assembly GCA_003963365.1). Taxonomy (GTDB): domain Bacteria; phylum Bacteroidota; class Bacteroidia; order Chitinophagales; family Chitinophagaceae; genus AWTP1-9. The sequence goes on along the minus strand of RXJG01000001.1, from coordinate 378,562 downwards.
TCCCGATCAGTCAAAAATTTGTGAATTGGTAAAGAGTCTTCCTGCTGTACAGCCCATCACCGACTCCGTTGAAATTTTGGCAGCTGATACTACTGTAATCAGTAAAGACCTTTATGATATACTTATTCCACCAAAGGCATTAAAAACAAGCTCCGGCGCAGTAGTTACCGGCAAAGTTGCTTTCAATTTTTATTTCACAGAAAAATTAGGGGATTATATCAGGCTGCAACAGTCAACCATTAATAGCAGCCAGTATTTATTAAGTACAAATGCCAGCTTTTACCTTCGTTTTTTCCTTGGCGCTGATGAACTGGCCATTATTGCCGGTAAAAATATTATTGTTCGTTATAACGATCCTCAACCAAAACAAAACATGAAATTATTTTACGGTCCGGGAGATATCGGTTATACGACGCCGGTTAATAACACCATTTTATGGTATGCTTCCACAAGCAACTGTTATGTAACACCCGTAGCCCGAAAACTGAATGCTACTTATTATTATGCCTATGAGGTTTCAACCGACCGCCTGAAATGGATAAACATAGCTTCGGGTTTGCCACAGGGATTAACGCTTTTAAATCTTAGTGTTTATTTACCCGATTTGTTTTCTAATGCCAATACACAGGCTTTTATAATTTTTAAAGACACAAAAACACTGGTTAAACTAAACGGTGAGGCAAGCACAAGAAAGTTTACAGCTCCCAATATACCAGCCGGAGTAAAAGCAACGGTTGTTACCATTTCTAAATCAGCAGAAGAATATTATTTGGGCACACAGGAAATAATTACAACCGACAAACCACTGCAGGTAAAACCAATAAAAAGCAGCCTGGATCAAATAATCAACTTCATTAATTCTTTATAGATCACAGTTCATAGGTGTTTTTATCGAATGGCTGTATATACAGCCATTTTTTTTTATAAAAGACTTTTATCATGCCCAAACCAGTTTAATCCACAGCTGTTGATATTTAAAGAAATCTACCCGACAAATCATTACATACAAAATTGCTAAATTTGCAGATAGTATTATGAAGTTTAACGAGAATAAGACCATAAAAGTAGCCATCCTCGACCTGTATGAAGGCCATGCCAACCAGGGCATGCGTTGTATCCGTGAAATCATTAACCAGTTTGGTGAAATGAATAACATAGATATTACGTACGATGAGTTTGACGTACGGTTAAAAAAAGAAGTCCCCGATTTTTCTTACGATATCTATATTTCCAGCGGCGGCCCCGGTTCGCCGTTAGAATCTGAAAACAGCGAATGGGAGCAAAAATATTTTGGTTGGTTACACTCAGTGGAAAGCTGGAATGCCAATCCTGAAAATGTGGTGAAGAAATATGTATTCTTTATTTGTCACTCCTTCCAGTTAGCCTGCCGTCATTACAAAATTGGTAATGTTACCAAACGCAAATCCACTGCCTTTGGAGTTTTTCCGGTTCATTTAATGATTGATGGAAAAGAAGAACAGGTGTTTGATGGCCTCCGTGATCCTTTTTATGCGGTTGATAGCCGTGATTACCAGGTAATCCAGCCCAATCATTTTCGCTTGCATCAAATGGGTGCCACTATTCTTTGCATAGAAAAAGAAAGACCACATGTACCATTTGAAAGAGCAATCATGGCTATTCGTTTCAATGAATATATGATCGGCACACAGTTTCATCCTGAAGCAGATGCAACTGGTATGACGATGTGGTTACTGACTGAAGAGAAAAAGAAAGTGGTTATCGAAAGTCATGGTGAAGAAAAATGGAAATCCATGCTGGAACAATTAAGTGACCCTGATAAAATATTGTGGACCTACTCACATGTATTGCCCAACTTCCTTCAAATAGCCACAGAACATTTACAGTCTGTGGAAACAATGGCTTAAGTTTTTTTGTAAAATGGTTTATCGCTATCTTCAATTAAGATAAACCATGCTGTATGATTCCCTCATTACGCAAAGCCTTTAATGAAAGTTTTACTGTTGAGCGGTATGAAAAATTTTTAGCTGATCTGAACAGTCTTCACCCCGGCGCTATTGAATTCAGGGTGGCAGAAACACCTGTATTTATCTCCAAAGAATTTGGCAATAAACTGATTGATGCCTGTGAAAGTATTGTGGATGTAATTGTGGATGCTGATTTTAAAAAACTTACTGATAAAGCCATTCCTAAAAGTGATTATGTACCCAATGAAAATGCACATACACATATGATTGCATTCGACTTTGGTATTTGCATTAGTGATAATGGTGAACTGGAACCACAGTTAATAGAAATGCAGGGCTTCCCTACCCTGTTCGGCTTCCAGGTTTATTATCCGGAAGTGATACAAAAACATTTTAAGATTCCTGCAAATTTTTCACAATACCTCGGTACATACGATCGTGAATCTTATTTAAAAGATTTAAATAAAGTGATCGTTGGTGATCATGCCACTGAAAATGTGATTCTGCTGGAAATAAAACCACACGAACAAAAAACAAGAATTGATTTTTACTGCACACAGGATTATCTCGGCATAAAACCAGTTTGCATTACAGAGCTGATTAAAGAAGGAAAGAAGTTGTATTATCTCAACGAAGGTGTAAAAACGGAAGTAAAAAGAATTTATAATCGTGTCATCTTTGATGACCTGCATGCGCAAAAAGATAAACTTGGAGATTTTGTTGATATAAGAGAAGACTTAGAGGTTGAATGGGTTCCGCATCCCAATTGGTTCTATCGCATTAGTAAATACACCCTGCCTTTAATTAAGCATCCGTATGTTCCGGCAACTTATTTTCTTAATGAAATAAAACAAATACCTGCTGATTTAGAAAACTATGTTTTAAAACCATTGTTTTCTTTTGCCGGTCAGGGTGTGGTGATTGATGTTACACAAGCTGATATTGACAAAGTAAAAGATCCGGAGAACTGGATACTACAGAAGAAAGTAAAATATGCAGATGTAATTGAAACACCTGATGTTCCTGCCAAAGCTGAAATACGCATGATGTATGTATGGAAAGAAGGTGATGTAAGACCTAAACCTGCTATCAATCTTGCCCGGCTAAGTAAAGGCAAGATGATTGGTGTTCGCTATAATATGAATAAAGAATGGGTTGGCGGCAGTGTATGTTTTTTTGAACACTAATCTAACACCTTGTTATAATGATCGCTTTTGTAATAAATATGTTGCTTTTATGAAACTGAATAAAGTTGTATTTTTTTTTCTTTTCACTACAGTAATCTCATGTAATCTCATTGCCCAAATTAATCATGTGGAGCCACTCAACTGGTGGATTGGTATGAAAAATCCCAACTTACAACTACTCATCAATGGTGAAGGCATAGGTGAAACAACTCCTTCCATCAGCTATCCCGGTGTTACTATTAAGAAGGTAAATAAGGCTGACAGCAAAAACTATTTGTTTATTGACCTGGTAATAGATAAGACTACAAAGCCCGGTATAATGGGTATCAGTTTTAAAAAAGATGGCCAGGAAGTTTATAATTACCGTTACCAGCTGAAACAAAGGGAAAGAGATGCCTCCCAGTTTATAGGTTTTAATGCATCAGATATTATTTACCTCATCGTTCCCGACCGCTTTGCCAATGGCGATTACAGCAATGATGTGGTGAAAGGCATGAAAGAAAAGAAGATTGACCGCAATTTTGATGGTGGCCGTCATGGTGGAGATATAAGAGGTATTATTGACCATCTTTATTATATTAAAGACATGGGTTTTACCGCTATCTGGCCCACTCCTATGCTGGAGAATGACATGGAACGTTATTCCTATCATGGGTATTCTATCACCAATCATTATAGTGTTGACCCGAGATATGGTTCATTGGATGAATACAAAGAATTATCATCAAAAGCAAAACAAAAAGGCATCAAATTAATTTTTGATGAAGTACTCAACCATACCGGCAGCAATTACTGGTGGATGAATGATCTTCCTTTTAAAGATTGGATAAACTTTGCACCACCACACCCATACACGGGCTCCAATCACCGCAGAACTGTAAATATGGATATGTATGCATCTGCGTATGATAAAAAGTTATGGGTGGAAGGTTGGTTTGACAAAACCATGCCTGATATGAATGGCAAAAATCCTTTCATGGCAAACTACCTTACTCAAAATACAATCTGGTGGATTGAAACTTTGCAATTAGGCGGCGTGAGACAAGACACTTATGGTTATTCCGATAAAACATTTTTAAAGAACTGGAGTTGCGCTATAATGAAAGAATATCCCAACTTCAGCATGGTGGGTGAAGAGTGGAGTTTAAACCCGATGATTACTTCTTACTGGCAGCAGGGTAAAAAAAATCATGATGGCTATAGTGGCTGTTTAAATACCGTAATGGATTTCCCGGTGCAGGATGCATTGGTAAAATCGTTAACAGGCAACGAAGACCCATCGTACAATACTACTTTTACAAGATTGTATGAAATGCTGGCAAATGATTTTGCCTATGCCAATCCCAATCAAATATTTGTAATGGGCGATAATCATGATATGGACCGCCTGTTCATGCAATTAAACCAGGATGTTGACTTAACACAAATGGCTTTGACTTTTTTGTTGACCATACGTGGTATACCTCAAATTTTTTATGGCACCGAAATTTTAATGGATAACACCGGGCATCATAAAGTAGATGGATTAATTCGTTCTGATTTTCCCGGTGGATGGAAAGATGATGCAGTAAATGGATTCACAGGTCAGGGATTAAATGCAAACCAACTAAAGATTCAGTCTTTCTTAAAACAATTAATAGCCTGGAGAAAAAACAATCCAGTTATATCATCCGGCAAGACATTACACTTTGCTCCATTTAATAATGTGTACGTTTATTTCCGTTATAATAACGACAAAACAATAATGGTAGTGATGAATAAAAACAATACGGCCACCACCATAGAAACGAAACGTTTTGAAGAGATTTTAAAAACAAAATTAACGGCGGTAAATGTGATAACCAATGAAACAGTTGACATAAAAACATCTTTTACCGTCAATCCAAAATCTGCCACTGTTTTTGAAATAAAATAATTGTATGAAAACTTTATCCATTATTACACTGTTGTGTTTCATGAGTAAAATAACAATTGCTCAATTGCCCAAAGTTTCAGCAGGAACAATAAAACGGTTTGAAAACTTTGAATCTAAATTTGTTACGGCAAGAAATGTGGATGTATGGTTGCCGGAAGGTTATTCCAATGAAAAGAAATATCCGGTTCTATACATGCACGACGGGCAAATGCTTTTTGACAGTGGGGTTACTTGGAATCACCAGGCATGGGATATAGATGATGTAATGAACGGGCTGATACTTGAGAATGTGATTAAAGAAACGATTGTGGTTGGAATATGGAATGGTGGAATAACAAGACATCAGGATTATTTTCCGCAAAAACCATATGAAAGTTTAACACAGCCAGAAAAAGATACAGTAACAGCCAACCTGCAAAGAGCCGGCAGAACTACAGAAATTTTTAAACCGGGCTCAGATCAGTATTTAAAATTTATTGTAACAGAATTAAAACCTTTTATTGATAAAAAATTTTCAACTTATACTGACCGCAGCAATACATTTGTTGCCGGCAGCAGCATGGGTGGTTTAATTTCCATGTATGCGATCTGCGAATATCCAAAAATATTTGGTGGGGCTGCTTGCTTAAGCACACATTGGCCGGGTATATGGTCGCTAGAAAATAATCCGGTGCCGGATGCATTTTTAAAATACCTTAAAACACATTTACCCAATCCAAAAACTCATAAAATATATTTTGATTGTGGCGACCAAACACTGGATGCATTATATCCCGGCATTCAAAAGAAAGTGGATGTAATAATGAAAGTGAAAGGATATACTGATAAAAATTGGATGACAAAATATTTTCCCGGCAAAGACCATAGTGAAAGAGCCTGGCACGAACGGGCATACATCCCATTAACTTTCCTTTTAAAAAAATAGTGTATTTCATTTTTCATTTGATAAGTACATTTACAAAAAACCAACTATGCAGTTCGTTAATACACTTCCTAAAAAAGAATTGTGCCCGGGCTTTGTTTCCAGGTTGATTCATGGGCAACAATCTACATTATCATTTGTTGAAATAACCAAAGGGCATAAACTGCCCGAACATTCTCATCCGCATGAGCAAACCACTTACATTTTGGAAGGTGAACTGGAAATGACAATAGGTGGTGAAGCGATGGTTCTGAAAAAAGGGATGGTACATGTTATTCCTCCTAATGTATTACACAGCGCAGTAGCACATGTGGATGCTAAAGTGGTTGATTTCTTCAGCCCGGCAAGAGATGATTACCGTTAGAAAATGATGACATGAGAAAATTAAGTTTGATTTTGATAATGTTTTTATTGATTCAAACATTATCAGCACAGGAAAATTATGAGATCCAGGTATACTCCTCTCCTACGATGACGAGGGGTGCAACCATGTTTGAACTGCATAGCAACTTTACTTTTGATGGAGGAACGGATGTAATCAAAGGAGTAAGACCAACGAATCATTCATTGCATGAAACATTAGAAATAACACATGGCATTACCGGTAATTTTGAATTAGGTTTTTATCTCTTCACTAATTACACATCTGGTTACGGATATCACATTATCGGTTTACACATTCGCCCAAGGATAGCTGCCCCTGCTAAATGGGAATTACCGGTTGGTTTAAGTTTATCAGCAGAGTTTGGTTATCAAAGCAAAGAATATTCCAATGAAACATGGAGTGTGGAATTAAGACCCATCATTGATAAAACATGGAATAAATTTTATTTATGTTTAAATCCAACATTGGGTTTCCAGGTTAAGGGAGTGGATAAACAATCAGCCCCCGCCTTCGCTCCCAATATTAAAACATCTTATGCTGTAAGTTCCAAAGTAAGTCTGGGAGCAGAGTATTATGGCGATTTAGGCGCTATCAATCATTTTGAAAATGGACCACAGCAAAGTCATACCTTATTTGCAGCCGTTGATTTATTTCTTGACCCCAAATGGGAAATCAACTTTGGCCCGGGCTGGGGACTTACACCGGCTACTGACCATTTCATTTTTAAATTGCTGGTTGGCAGAAGAATTATGCCGTTTAAACCTACGCATCATCAATAAAGCAATACTTCAAAAAAATTATTATATTTGCGCAGTGAAAAGAAAGCTGGCAGCCATATTATTTCTTTTTGTATTGATCAGTTCTAATTCTGAGCTGCACCAGCTATTGAAGATACCTGCTCTCATCAGTCATTTTATTGAACATAAAAAAGCAGACCATTCCATATCATTTATTGCCTTTTTGAAATTACACTATAAAGAAACACGGGAAATAGATAAAGATCACGACCGTGATATGCAATTACCTTTCAAGGCCGATAATTGCAGTTTCTTAACATTAACTTTATATCAGCACAAAACTTCTATCGAACTTAATAATAAAGAACAGATGATCAGCAAGCAGCACCTTAGCGTTGATGATCAGTTTGTTTCTTCACAAGTGCTGAATTCCATCTGGCAACCTCCCCGTTTAGCATAATTTCTTTTACAGATCAGAATCATGTATGCTTCTACCCGTCGTCATAACGGGTGATAATGCATGCATTTACCTTCATTCCATTTAAGAAAAATAAATGCTGAACAGAATTATTCATTTTTCTATCAGGAATAAATTACTGGTAGGATTATTTACGCTTGGATTAATTATATATGGAGCTTTTTCCATTACAAAACTTCCAATAGATGCTGTACCGGATATTACGAATAACCAGGTACAGGTAATAACAGTAGCCCCGTCTTTAGCAGCACCTGAGGTCGAAAGGTTAATCACTTTTCCCATTGAACAGGTGAATGCCAATATCCCGGGATTAACAGAAATACGTTCCTTTTCACGATTTGGATTATCACTGGTAACAATAGTTTTTAAAGATGATGTAAACGTTTACTGGGCCAGGCAACAGGTTAGTGAACGTTTGCAACAGGTAAAAGATATTATTCCCAAAGGAACAGGTATTCCCACGATGGGTCCTGTATCAAGTGGGTTGGGTGAAATATTTCAATACGTAATAAAAGCAAAACCGGGTTACGAGGGGAAGTATGATGCAATGCAATTACGGACGATACAGGATTGGATAGTACGCCGTCAATTATTAGGAACGTCGGGCATTGCAGATGTGAGCAGCTTTGGTGGTTATTTAAAACAATATGAAATAGCGGTTAACGACAGCAAACTGAAAAGTTTAAACATCACGATTGATGATGTATTTACTGCCATTGAAAAAAACAACCAGAACACCGGTGGTTCTTATATTGAAAAAGGGCCGGCCGTATTTTTTATTCGTACAGAAGGATTGATTGGAAACTTAGATGAGATTGGAAAAATTGTGGTGAAAAATATCCCTTCCGGCATCCCGGTTTTATTGAAAGATGTTGCAGAGGTGAGAATTAGTCATGCTACCCGGTATGGTGCCATGTGTTATAACGATAAAGGTGAGGTAGCTGGTGCCGTTGTAATGATGCTGAAGGGTGAAAACTCCTCCCGTGTTATTACGAATGTAAAAGAACGCATTAAGCAAATTGAAAAAACACTACCGGAAGGTGTGATGATAGAACCATTTCTTGACCGCACCAAAATGGTGAATAATGCAATTGGTACCGTAGAAAAGAATTTAGTGGAAGGTGCATTGATTGTCATCTTCATTCTTGTGCTCTTCCTGGGTAATATACGAGCTGGGTTGGTGGTAGCATCTGTTATTCCGTTGTCAATGCTATTTGCCGTTATCATGATGAATCTCTTTGGAGTATCGGGAAACCTGATGAGTTTGGGTGCGTTGGATTTTGGATTGATTGTAGATGGTGCAGTCATTATAGTGGAAGCAGTAATGCACCGCATCACTAAAAGTCACCATTTTTCTGAGCTAAAGAAACTTAACCAGCACCAGATGGATGAAGAAGTCAAATTCTCTGCCGGTAAAATGATGAACTCAGCTGTATTTGGACAAATCATCATCCTCATTGTTTATTTACCTATTCTTTCCTTACAGGGAATTGAAGGAAAAATGTTTAAACCAATGGCGCAAACAGTTTCTTTTGCCATACTGGGTGCATTTGTTCTTTCGCTTACATATGTTCCTATGATCACTTCTGTTTTATTGAGTAAAAAGATTTCTCACAAGAAAAGTTTTGCTGATAAAATGATGGGAACGATCGAAAGCTGGTACAAACCTGTCCTGATAAAAGCTATTCACTGGCCAAAAACAGTTTTAGGACTGGCTCTTTTATTTTTCATTACCAGTGTATGGGTAATGATGGGATTGGGTGGTGAATTTATTCCGCAATTAGAGGAAGGTGATTTTGCTGCAGACACAAGAGTATTAACGGGAAGTTCCCTCAATACTACCATTCAATCCACTCAAAAAGCAGCCAGCATTTTAATTAAAGAATTTCCTGAGATCGAAAAAGTGGTAACGAAAATTGGTTCTGGTGAAATACCAACAGACCCAATGCCACTCGATGCATCTGACATGATGATCATACTGAAAGACAAAAAAGAATGGAAAAGTGCAAAAAGTTTTCCTGAGTTGGCAGATAAAATGAGTGATGCAGTAAAAAATGTACCCGGTATTACTGTTGGTTTTCAGTTTCCGGTACAGATGCGTTTTAACGAACTGATGACGGGTGCCAAGCAGGATGTGGTTTGTAAAATTTTTGGCGAAGACCTTGATTCATTGGCTTCCTATGCCAACAAACTGGGTCAGTTAATTGGAAAAGTGGATGGAGCCAAAGACCTCTATATCGAAACGGTTACCGGTTTACCGCAGATTGTTGTTAACTACAACAGGGAAGCCATTGCTAAATATGGATTGAACATAAAAGATGTAAACCGTGCTGTGCAAACAGCTTTTGCCGGTGAAAGTGGCGGAATGATTTATGAAGGTGAAAAAAGGTTTGATTTGGTGGTAAGATTAGATAATACACAAAGAAAAGATGTTACTGATGTACAAAACCTGTTACTCTCTACACCAAAAGGAATACAAATACCGCTGAACCAGGTGGCAAGTGTAGAAATAAAAGATGGTCCCAATCAAATTCAACGGGAAGATGCTAAAAGAAGAATAACCGTAGGCTTTAATGTGCGTAACAGGGATATTCAAACAGTGGTAAATGAATTACAGAACCTGGTGCAGCAACAATTAAAATTCTCACCCGGTTATTATATCACTTATGGTGGACAATTTCAAAACCTGCAGGAAGCCAAGCAACGACTATCAATTGCAGTGCCATTAGCTTTACTGCTCATTTTTGTACTACTCTACTTTGCGTTCAACTCTATTAAACATGGCTTGTTAATCTTCTCTGCCATTCCATTATCCGCTATTGGCGGTGTGTTAGCATTATGGCTAAGAGGAATGCCTTTTAGTATTTCTGCCGGTGTTGGGTTTATTGCTTTGTTTGGGGTGGCTGTATTAAATGGCATCGTGTTGATTGCTGAATTTAACCAGCTAAAAGAAGAAGGATTAACAGATGTAAGAGACATTGTAATAAAAGGAACACATATACGGCTTCGGCCTGTATTGATGACGGCTACTGTTGCTTCATTGGGTTTTTTACCAATGGCATTAAGTCATGGTGCCGGGGCTGAAGTACAAAGACCATTAGCGACTGTTGTAATAGGCGGATTGATTACAGCTACCTTCTTAACGCTAGTGGTGCTTCCCATTCTTTATATACTTTTTGAAAAAGGATTTAAACGCAAAAAGAAAAAGAAAAAACATATTCCTGTTGTTATCCTGGTTTTATTATGCTCCTCTGTCCAAAGCATGGCACAGGGCAACATCAAAACAATGAACCTGGAGGAGATGATTAAGACAGCTACCACGGCTAATCTCTTTTTGCAAAATGAAAAATTAACCACTCAATACCGGCAGCAATTAATCGGTACGGCAAAAGAGATTAGCAAAACGAGTTTATCCGCAGAATACGGGCAAATAAACAGTGCAGAAAAAGATAACCGCATAGGCGTGACGCAAACTATTGCTTTCCCTTCCGTTTACTCAAAAGGTAAAGCATGGTTAACAGAAGAAGTAAAAACCAGTGAATGGAACAGCCGTGTAAAAGAAAATGAACTGGTGAGAAGAGTGAAACTGGTGTATTATAACTGGCTTTACCTGCAATACAAAAAACAATTGCTGCAAAGTGCTGATACCATTTACAAAGGCTTTTTGCAAAGAGCCGGGCTAAGATTGAAAGCCGGTGAAGCGAACCTGCTGGAAAAAACCAATGCAGAAACGCAACAGTTACAAATCACGGCTCAACTTGAACAATTAGCAGCAGATATAAAAATACTGGAAGAGGAAATGCAGTTGCTTACTAACTCTAAGCAACCAATACAACCGCTGTTAATTGAGTTGGAAAGAAAGCTGAACATCATCAATGATAGTTCTGCTATTCTAAAAAATCCGCTTGCCGGATATTTACAACAGCTATCCTCATCGGCAGTTAAACAAACTGCTTATGAAAAAGCAAGATTATCTCCGGATATTTTACTGGGCTATAATAGTCAAACTATCATCGGCTGGCAAAAAAAGGAAACGGGAACGGAGAACTTTTACAATTCATCCAAAAGATTCTCTACTTTCCAATTGGGCCTGTTGATACCGGTTTTTAATACGGCGCAGAAATCAAGGATAAAAGCCGCACAGCTTAATGAAAAAATTGCCACCGGTAATAAAGAAGCTTCTCTTCAATTATTACAGAGTAATTACCGCCAGGCATACCAGCAATATGAAAAGACAAATAAAACGCTGGCATTGTATAAAGAAAAACTGGTGCCGCAATCGAAAGTGTTAATCAGCAATGCAGAAATTAAATTCCGTAATGGTGATATCAATTACCTGGAATGGGCCATGCTGGTGAATAATGCGATTTCCATTCAGTCAGAGCACATCAATGCGCAGTACAATTTTTCAAAATCAGTAATAGAGCTGGAATATCTTATTGGTAACAATTAAACTTTTTAACGATGAACTATAAAATAATTTTCCCTTTTATATCGGCATTTATGATTGGCTGCAGCAGCCAGCAACCAAAACAGGCAGCGGCAGAGCAAAAAGAAACCAATGTGGTAAGCCTTACTGATGCCCAGGTTAAAAACGCCGGTATTGAAACCGGTACAGCAGAAAAAAGAAGCATAAGTGGTACACTTAAATTAAATGGTATGGTGGATGTACCTCCACAAAGCCTGGTGTCAGTAAGTTTTCCATTGGGCGGTTATCTTAAAACAACTCAGCTTTTACCCGGCATGCCCGTTAAGAAAGGTGAAGTAATTGGCGTGTTGGAAGACCAGAGTTTTATACAACTGCAACAGGATTATTTAATTGCCAAAACCAAATTGCAGTTTTTACAGCAGGAAGCAGAGCGACAAAGAATCCTGAATGAATCAAAAGCCAACAGTGATAAAATACTGCAGCAAACAGAAGCAGAATTACAAAGTGAAAAAGTGATGGTAAAAGGGCTATCAGAAAAATTAAACCTCATCGGCATTAATCCTGACAAGCTGAATGAAGATAATATCAGCCGCTCTGTTGCCATCACCTCTCCCATTAGCGGTTTCGTGTCGAAAGTAAAAGTGAATATTGGTAAATATGTAAATCCAACCGATGAATTATTTGAACTGATAAATCCTGATGATATACATGCAGCCGTTACAGTATTTGAAAAAGACATAAACCAGTTAAAAATTGGACAGAAAGTAGTTATTTCTTTGGTTGACAAACCAGCTACAAAATATAATGCTACCATAATTCTCATCAGCAAAAGCCTGGATGAAAACCGGAGTGCAACTATTCATTGCCATTTTGAGAAAGAAGACCATAGTTTATTACCCGGAATGTTTCTCAATGCAGCCATTGAAGTAACCAATAACAATGCAATGGCAGTTCCGGATGAGGCAGTGGTACGTTATGCCAATAAGTTTTACATTTTTGAGGAAAAGGCAAAGAACCAGTATGAAATGAAGGAAGTGGGAACTGGTGTAAGCCACGAAGGTTTTACTGAAATCAGGAACGATTCGTTATTGCTTAATAAAAGAATAGTGGTTAAAAATGCTTACGCTATACTCTCCCAGATGAAGAATAAAAGCGAAGAATAATTGATTTTCATTTATTTAAAAAGCAGCCGGTGACGGCTGCTTTTTTTATTTGGCCTGTTTTAGATTTTATGTGTATTTTCAATTAATTTTAGACATGTCTAAAATTTTATTTTAGTATCATGAAATTTATTTTTACACTTAGCTTATCATTTATTACTTTTTCGCTGGCGGCCCAGTTAACAGAAAAAATTGAAACAGACCGCCCGGACCAGACGGAATGTCCTTATACGGTACCTCATCACTGGATACAGGCAGAAATGGGAATTGTAAAAGAAAAACCCGGGACAAAGATATCCCACTGGTCTATCCCTTCGGTGCTGTGGAAATATGGTATTAGTGAAAAAATGGAATTGAGAGTAATAACAGAATACAGTTCTTACACCTTTGATAATAAGTATAAAGATACGATCGGCTTCCACCCTGTTCACATAGGATTTAAACTTCAGTTATGGGAAGAAAAAGGATGGCTGCCCAAAACTTCTATAATAGCACAGGCAGGTTTTAACCGGCTGGCTTCAAAAGATTTTCGTTCGCTGTCATTCCTTGCTCCTAACTTTCGTTTTACTATGCAAAACACACTTACTGAAGAAATTTCATTAGGTTATAATATCGGGGCAGAATGGGATGATACCAAATCAAATGCCGTTTTTGCTTATACATTTGCTCCCGGTTTTAGTTTAAGTGAACAATGGTATGCTTATGTGGAAGCATTTGGATTTATACAGAAAGGAGAAGCTGCACAACATAATATTGACGGAGGTTTTGCATACAACAGCAGCAGCAATGTAAAACTGGATTTATCCGGCGGCATTGGCATCAGCAAAGAATCCCCGGCATGGTATGTCAACCTGGGATGTTCTTTCCGCTTCGCTTTGAAACGAAAGACAAATAAAGAATAACAATCAGCGTAACAGCAGCGGTTATGAAAAAGGTGGTGAATGAGCCAAACTTAAACCATATCCATCCCGCCAATGAACTTGCCAATAAAGCCGCAATACTTTGAAAGCCTGCATAAGTTCCTATAGCGGTAGCCACATCTTTTTTATCCACCATATTACTGATCCATGCTTTGGCAATTCCTTCTGTACAACCTGCATACAAACCATAACAAACAAACAGTAAAAAATAGACATACTGGTTTTTGTTAAATGCAAAACCGGTATATGTTACTGCAAACAACGCCAGACCCAGCAGGAAAACCTTTTTTAAACCAATACGGTCTGCATATTTACCAAGCGGGTAAGCAAACAAAGCAAATACAACATTGTAGAAAATATATAATCCTATTACCTGCGTATCGGTATAACCTGATTCTTTAATTTTTAGCAACAGGAATATATCAGAGCTGTTGAACAATGCGAAAAGTATTAACCCAATCAATAACCGACGATATGCAGCCGGGCTCTTTTTCCAGTACACAAAAGATTCCAGTAGTGATGGTGATTTTTTAACTATTTGCTTGTCATGTTTCTTTTCTTTAATCAAATATGTAATAAACACCGCAATCATTCCCGGTATAAAAGCAATAATAAAAAGTGTTTTGTAATGACCGGGCCAGATAAATAAATATAACCACGCCATTGTTGGGCCAAGTACTGCTCCCCACGTGTCCATGCTTCTATGATAGCCAAAGATGGTGGCTTTTGTTTCGGGAGTGGCTTCATCACTTAACAAAGCATCTCTTGCACCCGTTCTTATTCCTTTGCCTAAGCGGTCGGTTGTACGGGCAAAGAAAATCCACCAGGCATTAGAGAACAAAGCCATTAATGGTTTTGAAACAGCACTCAGCAAATAGCCTAACTGAACAAACGGTAAGCGTTTGCCGCTGTTATCACTTAATCTCCCAAAATAACTTTTACTTAATCCGGCTGTTGCTTCTGCTACGCCTTCCAGTAAACCGATTAATAAAATGGAGAAACCAATTTCTTTTAAATAAACCGGCATGATGGGATAAAGCATTTCACCGGCAAAGTCAGTGAACAGGCTCACGAGAGAAATCATCCACACTGTCTTTGTTATTATCTTGTTGTTCACTGGTTGCTGGTTGTTTGTTGCTGGTTACCGGTTATTGGCTATTCGTTGTCAGTCGTCTATCGTCTGTGGTCGTTTGGTTAAACCCATTGTAGCGGATTGCCTGATACAATATGTGTGATGGGCAAGCCCGGTAATTTTGGTTGAAGCCATTCTGCTATCCACTGCATACCGGGTTCTTCACTCATGGCATGACCTAATATGATTAATGAAATCTTATCTCCCAATGCTCTTGCATCCCGTACATATTCTGCCGTTTCCCATTCTGATACTTCACCTACAATCAATACATCCGGTTTATCATTGATGATAGTAGTCATTTGCTTTACCCCACCCCATGCGCCGGGTAATAATGATACTTTACTTATCTTATCGTCTTTATCACCAACAATCCGCAAATGTTCAATATCCATTTTTTGTTTCAGCTCTTTCACTAATTGCTTCAAACTGGTAGAGGGAATTTTAAATGTATTCTCACCGGCATAATAATTATTCCATCCCAGTTTTCTTATCACTCCATTGGTAATTCCATCCGGTTTAATGGTGTGCCAGCTATCATGTGCTCTCCACACCGTGATATTATTATCGTTCAGCAGTTTTAATTTACGTTCGATTACATCACTGTTGCCTGTCCATGTTCTTTCATCTGGTCTTCCGCTGTAAAAAGTAGGTTCATGTACAATAATGAGGTTTGCTTTCAGATCAATCGCTTTATGAATCACCTCAATTGTTGCAAACATGGTAGTCACAATCCCGTTCACTTTCATATCACGGTTACCAGCTTTAATGATGTCAACAGTATCATTGTTCTCTTTAAAACCAGTTTCTTTTAAAATCATATCGCTTATCTGCCCAACGGTATATGCTGTTATTTCATTTGGTTTTTTACCAAATACATTTACCGGTGAAGCAGCAACTACTGCCAACCCGCCAACCTGTAAACCGGTAGTAATAAATTTTCTTCTTGGCCATTGACTATCTCTTTTACGCATATATAATTTTTATATTAAAACTTCAACTGCTGTCCGGAGAACAGCAGTCGAAAATTAAGCATTTATTTTATATACCTAAAGTAATACCAGCGTAATAGTCAGCAATTACATCAAATTATTTTGCAGAGCATACATCACCAGGTCGGCACTATTATTCATATTCATCTTAAAAAGTATTCTGGCTTTGTATGTACTCACTGTAGTGGAGCTCAGTGAATACATTTTGGATATTTCAGTAACCGATTTTCCATTAGCTAACAGCCGAAACACTTCAAATTCCCGGTTAGAAAGCAGTTCATGTGGTTGCTTGTTTCCATTGAAATCAAAACCATCTGCCAACTGCTCAGCAACAGAAGGCGAAATATATTTTTTACCCAGTAACACCCGCCGTATGGCATTGATAAGTTCTTCCGGAGCCATATCCTTTTTAAGGTAACCGGATGCACCCGCTTTTAATATCCGGACGGCGTATTGGTCTTCTGAGTGAAAACTAAGTACCAACACCGGAATGTATGGTTTTATATCTTTGATCTGCGGTAAAGCTTCCAAACCTCCTCTCCCGGGCATATCGAGGTCGCATATTACTACATCAACATCTTGTTTAATGATGAAGTTAACGGCACCTTCTCCATCTACCTCTTCAAAAATTTCTGCGGAAGGAAATTCTTTTAATAAAATTTGGGTTAAGCCCTTCCTTACTATTGCATGATCATCGGCAATTAAAAATCGTAACATAAATAAAGTTTTAGTATTGGATAACTTATTATAAAGGAACAGTCAAATTCACCCTGGTTCCTTTTCCCGGTTCCGATTCAACAGATAATGTTCCTTCCAGCATTAATGCCCTTTCTTTCATACCAATTATTCCCAGACTTTTTGTTTTTTTCAAAATGGCGGTATTAAATCCCTTACCATTATCCTCAACCCTTAGTTCCAGTTTTTTATTTTGTATTGTTAAGTTTACTACTACTTCATTGCCCTGTGCATAGCGCATTATATTGGTCAACGATTCCTGGAAAATTCGAAACAGCGCCAATCTTTTTTCCGGCGCAAGTTCAATCTTAGTCTGGCTGCAATTACTCTTAACAGTATACCCGCTATACTTTTCAAATTCCTGGCATTGCCATTGAAAGGCTTCAATTAAACCAAGATCATCCAGCACCCTTGGTTTTAAATTATTTGAAAGCTTACGCACCGAATTGATAGTGGAACCTACCATTGTTTTTAACTCGTTTAAGTCATCCCGCAGTTCTTTATCTTCTTCCCTGGTTTTATCCATTGCAAAGCTGATTCCCATTTTTAATACAGTGAGTTGCTGACCGAGGTCGTCATGAATATCCCTGGCAATGGTGGATCGTTCTTCCTCCCGTATATTTTGCAAGTGCTTTGCCAAACTGCGTAATTCCTGGTAGGCCTCTTTCAGTTCTTCCTCTGCCTTTTGCCGTTTAGTTATATCAATGGCCATACTTACAAAACATGGGATACCCAGGTGCATCATTTTCTGAATGTAAATCTCCACATTTATAATCTCCCCGTTTTTTTTGAGGTGTTTCCAAACGCCCTGGTAACCGTTATGAAAAACATTGGTAGTCTTTATTATAGCTTTAAATTCATTTTTCGGTCTTAGATCATACGCTTTCATATTTAATAGCTCTTCCCTGGTGTATCCATAATCTTTAATGGCGGCTTCATTCACATCCATATATTGTAAATCACCCTCCCGAATAACCCACATAGGGAAAGGACTGATCCTGAAAATACTCCGGTATTTCTCTTCTGATTCCTGTAATTCTTTTTCAATCACTTTGCGTTCTGTAATATCTTCTTTCACGGCAAGGAAGTTGATAATTTCACCTTTACCATTGAAAATGGGTGAAATAGATGCCATCTCCCAAAAGATTTCTCCGTTCTTCTTTATATTTTCAAACTCACCCCGCCATTCTTTTCCCCTCGCTATAGTTTCCCAAAGGATTTTATATTCATAGGCAGAAGTTTTACCTGATTTTAAAATCCGGGGATTTTTGCCAACAGCTTCTTCAATACTATACCCGGTGATTTTACTAAACTTTGAATTGACGTACTGAATATTACCTTTCGTATCAGTAATCACAATACTGGCCGGACTTTGCTCCACGGCCCGTGAAAGCTGCAATACTTTTTCTTCAACCTGTTTCTTTTCAGTAATGTCGTGTATAAATCCATACCATATTACAGAACCGTCTTCTTCTTTTTGCGGTAATGCACTCCCGGAAAGATAACGGATAGTTCCATCGTTGTATTTAACCCGGTAATCGTATCTCCAGGGTTTTAACTTCTCAGCAGATTCTTTCAGAGATTGAATGATGTAATCAAAATCTTCCGGGTGAAACAACTCAAATACTTTGCTGGCATCTGAAACTACTTCTGAAGGATCTACCTGGTAGATATATTTAATGGCATTGCTGGCATATGGAAAACAAGATTTACCATCAGGATATAACTTATACTGATAAATCATACCGGGAATACGGCTGGCAATTTTAGATAGTCGTTTAAAAGATTCGTGAACAACCTGTTCTGCTTCCTTACGTTTGCTTATATCAATGAAAGTAACGATTATGGTTTTTAATTTATGATCTGCATCAAATTCAGGAACAGCATTAACTGATAACCAGGTTCTTTCTTTTGTTGAAGGTCTCAACACACCCATAACAATATTTTTATGCGGTGTTTTTGTTGCTAAAACTAATGATACCGGTTGTTCTGTTACCGGAAAATCGGTTCCATCCTCGTGAATAACATTCCAGTCTGAATCAAAAGAAATTTTACCAAAAATCTGGTCCTCTGTTAACCCTAATAATTCCAATGCAGTTTTATTGACAGTAATAATTTCTTTTCCAGGGCCATATTGTATTATGCCAACAGAAAGGTCACTTAAAAGTTCCCGGTACTTCTTCTCACTTTTTTCTATTTGCAGTTCACTATTTCTCCGGGAAGTAATATCTCTTGCTATGCCTTCAGCCGCTATAACTTTGCCAGTTTCATCATAGAAGTAATTTATTTTCTCTTCTATCCAGATAACATTTCCATCTTTCCCAATAAACCGCAAAGTCATTTCAGGCAAAAAAGGTATTTCACCGCTTGCCTGTTGTAAAATGATGGCCATATCATCCGGATGAATAATTTTTTCAGAAAGGGTCGGATCCTTATAAAATTCTTCCACTGTATAGCCCGTAATTTTCTCCACTGAAGGACTGATATATTCAAAACGCTGAGCAGGATCAAATACTTTTCGGAATATAATATCGTTGGCATTTTCGGTAAGCAGGCGGAATAATTTTTCACTTTCCTCCAGCTTTTTTCCAATCAGCGTTCTTTCCGTAATATCCCTGGCAATACCCTCTACTGCAACAATGTGGCCCGATTCATCCGTAACTCTTCTTACTTTATGCTCTGTCCATATCATTTTACCCCTCTTAGTTATCCATTTCAGCACAAAAGGTTGATTATCGCCATACTTACCCTCATTCAGGTCTTCCAGTATCGACAGATCATCCGGGTGCACAACCTTTAGCCCTAGATGCGGATCGGCATAAATTTCCGCCGGTGAATACCCGGTAAATAAAAAAACAGACGGGCTTACATATGAAAAATGAGGGGAGGGAAGGAAATCACGCCGGTAAATCAAATCAGAAGCATTTTCTGTCAGCATCCGGAAGAGCCGTTCATTTTTTCTCAGTTTTTCTTCTGCCTTCAACTTTTCTTTCCGTACATAAATCGCCTCCAGGCCAATAGAAATATTGTCGCTCACTTTTTGTACAAGATCCAGTTCTTCTATGTTAAAATAAAAAGCTTCAGCTGCAAACATGGTAAAGCTACCAATAGCTTTACCGGCAATTTTTAAAGGAAAAGATACCGAGGAGCGATAACCCCTTTCCAAAGCTTCTTTCCGCCATGGCAACATTATAATGTCATTGGCTATATCATTACAATAATAAAAATGACCATTTCTTATTGAGCGACCAATAGGACCCCTGCCCTCGGGTTCATCCTTTACAGTAATTTGATTTATTGCAGTAAAGTACCCGTTTTCGTCCCCGGCCCAGGCTACGGGCACAACCTTGTTATCTTGGTTATCAACCTTACCAATCCAGCACATTTTAAATTTACCCACCTGCACTGTAATATCACATATCTCTTTAAACAGGGTGGCTTCATCATTTACCCTAACAATTATTTCATTTATTTTACCAATAAACTGGTTGAATCGCAATAATTTTTTTTCTCTTTCCTGGGCCAGCCATTGTTCAGTTATATCATGCACTATTCCAAAAATCCTGACAGAGTCTTTTTCATCTTTTTGTATAGAGCAGGAAACATCTGCTCTTATTTCTTTTCTGCTCTTTGTTAAAATTTTTGTTTGGAATTTCCTCTCTTTTATTTCGCCTGCCAAAGCGGCCTTCATATACTGCTCTACCTGGTCTTGCAGATTTTCGGGGTGAAGATTTAAATAATTAAAAGACACACTGGTAACTTCTTCAATTGTATAGCCACTCATGCGGCAAAACGCAGGGTTAACATATACATATTGCCTGCCCCTCATAATAAATATTGTATCGATGGAATTTTCAACTATCGTTGTATAATCCAATTCGCTCCGCCGAAGCTTCTTATCATATTTATATAATAAATACGCAGTACACCAAAATATAAATGCAAAGAAAATTAAAAAGACAGGGTAAATAATACTATCTGCATATTCATCCTGTATTCTGCTGGTATTAACGTTATGCGATATTATTGCGGCAGCCAGCATCATTAGTAATGTAACAGGGAAAAAAACCCGGAAAAAGAGGCTACCCTGGGACTTTTCTGTAACAAACTGCATCAAACCCATGCGTGGTTTAGAAAAGAAAATGGCAAACATCATCAACAGGAAAGCGATTGCTTCAGGTAAGGCCATTGGGGTGTACCCGTTATAAGTATAAAAATCTTCCACACTGAACAAGTATCCTGATAAATTGACCAACCCAATAATGCCAAAGGATATACAGGAAAAATGTGCTGCAACAGAGCTTTTAGGGCCTTTATTCTGGAAGTAAAGCGAAGTTCCTGTTAATACAAAACTGATAGCTGTCATAAAAGCCATACGACCGGGATATACCGACCCCGGTTTTGCATATTTATCAGTTACTAATATTTCACCTAATCCAATATCAGTTCCAAGCAAATATTCCAGCAAGGTTAGCAGCCCGATAATAAATACAAAACCAGCCAGCAGATCCACTATCCACTGCCTGAAACCAGAAACAGAGAGGTGAGTTGAATAATTTGAAATTATCAGGGCTATTCCCGCAGCTAAGAAACAGATACCGGTATTTAATTTTACAGCAGACCATGGGCGTCCAAATATATCATAACTGGTAAATACCGTAGCCCATCCGGAAACGACAATGAATCCAATTATACTTACCAGCAAACTCAGTAGTAAAGAAAGGATCTTAAACCGCCTCTCCAGTAATGAAAAATACATAGCAGACATACGCCTTGAGATAACTCACGACAAAGTAAAAAATGATCCCTGCCTTACTGATGAGGGATATCATATTACCGTATGACTTTTTTAATAAAATCCCGGCTATTGATTTATGCCTGTTAAAGAGAGAGATGAGATGTTTTTTTCAAGATATAGCTCTTCAATTATAATAATCGCCTTTAAAAATTTGCCCCCTGAAAAAACTGTTTCTTTAAAAAAAGTTTCATTGGGTGTATCTTTTTTCATAAGCAGGTATTCTTTAAGGGAAAGATTGAGTAGCTGCTCAAAATACATTCTTATTAGTTCAGGAATATTTACTTCAAGGCTATACTCAAGTTTATATCCCTTTTCAGGGATAAATGGATACTGTTCCATTAATAAATCAGTATCCCACCAGGGCATATTAATTTCAAACGGGGTTGTTGATTTTTCTGAAGGATACAAAATCACTTTAGTCAGGAATTTCATAGAGCAATGGATTTTATAACAGGTGGTGAAAAGGTACTGCGGGGATTACATTTCCTGATACATAAAAAATTAATAACCATGTAATCCCCGTGTACGGATTTACCCTTATTTAAATGAGCTATCTGTTTTCAAGCGGTTCATCAAGGGTAGATATTTGAACTGGTTTTTACTTAGGATACATTTTAAAGTTTCCATTGGATTTTCATTGATATTGGATAAACAGGATACAGGATTTTTTAGCTGAATTTCACAGGTATTGGACTATTTTGGTATTAAAGGCAATTGGATTTTTTCAAGTTCTGATACAAAGTAACTCCAAAGATCATGACCAGAAAATAGAATTATAACGCCGGTTATGATCAATAGTTATACAATTTGAATGTAGTATTACTTTGACAAAAAGTGAAAACCGGGTTTGAAAATTATTTTTTTCAATACCCGGCTTTTATCTTTTAATTCAATAAAATTTTAATAGCGCATACAGTTACTTAAAGTTTAATAAAGGAAATGGCATTAACAACTCTGTCTATTGAAACAGATAGCCGGTAAATACCGGTTTTTAAAGCGGCAACCGGTATCACAAAATTATTAATCCCCCTCACCAATTTTACCGGTATTTGCATATAATGTTTACCAGACTGATCAAAGAGCAGTAACGTGGAGGTTCCGGGCTCTGATGCAGTTATAGTAATAGTAATAAAATCAGATGCCGGATTAGGATACAAGGATAAGATACCTTTATGTAGTACCAGGTTTCGGGCCACAACAATATTAGAATAGGTGGATTTATTATTAAGATCCACCGCTTTCACCCGGTAATATGCGTTTACCATTGCTGCCAGCGTATCCGTATAACAATAAGTATTAGTAAATCCTTCTTTACCACTAATCTTACCGATTGGGTTAAAGGATCTGCCATCGGTTGATTTTTCAATGGTGCAATAAGCTACTGGCTGATCGCTACTTACTATCCAGGATAATTTATCCAAATTATTTTCAGCAACAACCGACAAACTAACACTCCTGATCGGTAATGCTATAAAAGCATCTCCCAATGTTACTATTTGAAGAATATTATATGCATTCATGGTTACATAATCCAGGTTGACATCTGCCGACATCTTCCCTTTAAGAACCCAGTTGATTCCATTATCTGTACTACTGTAGTGTACCAAATTATTTTCTGCTATTGATCCCAACTCAGCGTGGAAGTAACTAAACTGTAACGATGCATTTAAACCCGTATTTAAAACCGGTGAAATATTGTAATAACGGTATATAGAATTACCACCCTGCTGCTGATGACCTCGTTTTATAACCGTATTTCCCATATTGGAAGCACTGGTTATGGCTAACCCTATATTGCCCGGATTAGCTGATGAAGGATTATTTAAAACTGCAGTCACCTGTACGTAGCCACCTGTTCTGCCGGTTATACGGCTGCTGTTTCGCTCACCAGACAAATAACCGGTAGTTCCTAAATCAATAATATTATTATTTAAAAAAATACTGTCGCCACTAATAAAGCTTATTGCATTACTTACACTTATATTAGAATTTAACCGCAGTCCATTTACAGATTTATTGAGGGTGAGATTATACAAATCAGTACTTGATGAACCACCGATAAATGAATTAGTTGTTGAACAGGTGCCAGTAAAAGAAAGCGTACTGCTATCCTTTATAAACTGGCCTGAGTTGCTGAATCCACCATCATTAACAACGATAGAAACATTTCCGTTAGCAACAATTTTTCCGGCGTTATTAATCAAACCCTGACCGTGAGCATAGACAGCATTTAAGAGCAATACAGCCAAAAAGTTTTTTATTATTAGATGCATCTTCATAGTTATGGATTTAGATTTTACTCATTTTACAAATGGGCTGGTACTTCCAGACGCATCAATTTGTATATGAAAATCAAGAAACAGCACGCCGGCATCAGCATTGTAAGTGTCATTTGCATTAACGGAATTTCTCCAGATACGGCAAACAAGAATACTGGATATTTTTTTCCCTGTTCCATCAATTCCAACATTACCAGTTGTCAAAGGAGTGATAAGATGAGTTTTCGCCGTAAATGGGCCGTTTGCTACAACAGTACTGGTAGTTATTGCAGGAAATACCTGTGGCGTAGTAGGATCATAATTAACCCAGCTGTATTCAAAATTCCATTCTACATTACCAGTGGTTGTTGATTTTGGCAACCAGTGTAAATGGGGATAAATGGTGGTGCCTTCCTTCCAGGTGTGGGGTAATTGAACAGTAAACGACATGGCTTCCAAAATATCATTACCTCGAAAATACCAAATTTGCGGACCGGAAGTACCACTCAAATAATCAATTTGCGCTGGAACGGTACCTCTGTCTAAAGTTACTCTCAAGTCATCCCAACGGATACTGTATTGTACTAATTTAACCCATGAAACGGCGGCAGGTGTTCCGGCGTTAAAATAATATCCAACACCATCTGCATTAGCTCCGCTAATGGCGGAATTGGTATTATACACGATTACACTTGTTGCCGGCGAAGGGATTGTAACAGAATCACTGGTTGACTGCAAGGCAACCCTGGGTATTAATACGCCTTTACTAGAACTGGAAATATCCAGCATGGCGGATCCATCAGGAACACTACCTGTTGTGTTAATAGCAACATTTTGGCTGAAAATAAAATTACCTGAAGCTAAAAACACCGAAACAATCATTGACAATATTG
>RXJG01000001.1:332245-353625 GCA_003963365.1 Sphingobacteriales bacterium | reverse complement strand
TTAATACCCATCGCAAAAAGATTCATCTCCATAATCATAACAAAACAAATTCCGGAAACATTCGTACTATTTAATTCCAAATAATTGTTTTGCGGCGCAGGTGCTATAACATGCATGGCAGCCGCAGTAATATCACCCGGGCCTGGTATACCTGCTATAGCTGAAGGATCGGCCGGATTGCCGGTACTATTAATAGCAACACGTTGAGTAAATACTTTAAAGGGAATTAAGAGGAGGGGAAAAAAGAGCAGGGTAAATGTTTTCATAAAATGGATTTTATCAATTCAAAGAAAAATTGCTAACAGGTTAAGTAAAATTTATCATAAATATTAATTAAGTCTTTTAGCTTTAGAAAGTAACTGATTTTTATACCACAAAAAAAATATACAGGTACGTAAAAAAATGTAGGAATCGGCATAAGTAACAGATCAAGATTTATTGACAAATATTCTGTCTTGTCAATTTTTCTCTACAAAAACAAATGCCGGTAACGATTACTGATCATTATATCAACTATTTTCTGTGCTGGATATCAGCCAGCATTTTATGCCATATAAATAAGCAATAAGCAACTAAATCCAACCGTATGAAAACAAGGTTCAGGATAATATTTAGCTGAGTTTACTTTTGCTTCTTCCCTACACACTCGCAACTGAGCAACAAAGGGTTACATGCTGGTTTTGGAGTGGATGCGGATACAAAAAACCAACTATCTTAAATACGATAAATAACTACAGGTTTCGTTATACTATCTGCCCGGGAAATGCTGTAATTGACACCAGTAATATATTTTATTATCAATGCCTGTAACAAAAGAATAGCAACATTTCATTTACTAAAAGCATGTAGCAATTACTTTATAGTCACGTTGGTGGCACCTTACGGTTAATTGCGGTATTTGGCAGAGACTACATAAGTCAAAGCAACGATGGCGGTGGTAATAATGGAGCATTTCTTCAAAGGCAACGTCCTGGCCATGGCTTATGTGTGAGCCGGTCGTTGTATTAACAGGGAACAGCCACATCACTTTTACACTGCAGTATTTCAACTACCACAGCTTTCATATTTACAGCATAAGGCTCTGCATAAGACTGTAGGGGAATAGTATTATAATTATTGAAAAGAGTAATGTAATCACCCCACCACATAAATCAACGAAGAACAACGCTTCTTCTCTCCCATCGCTTTGAGGTTGGAAATACAACCGGTAATAAAAGCACCCGGCAAATTGCCTTTACCATTCTTATACTTTTCACTCAGCATGGAAACATAAAAACTGTCGAACCACATGGGCTTTATGGCAGTTATTGTTAGCCCGTGTTGCTGCAGTAAATACTCCATACTCTGCGGGGAGAAATGATAGAGATGGCGGGGCACATCGTAAGCCGCCCAGTATTCTTTATAATGTGTGGCATCATAGCTGGTGTAATTGGGCACGGCAATTAATAGTTTGCCGCCGGGCTTTAAATAAATTTTCAGTTGTTGTATATAGTAATGCAGTTCATGCACATGTTCCAGTACATGCCACATGGTTATTGCATCAAAACTTTGAGCTGGTAAATGGTTAAAGTTTTCTATAGGCTCTGCGGACAGGTTATATAGTTCTTTGGCTTTGGCCCTGGCATTAGCATCGGGTTCTAATCCTTTTACTTTCCAGCCTGCTGATTGCATGGTATCAATAAAAGCCCCTGTGCCGCAACCAATATCGAGTATAGTACCGCTTTGTTTACCTGTTACCTGTTTAACAAGGTTTAGCTTTCCTTTCAGTGTTATCTTTCTTACCCGGTGATATAAAGCATTCACCACACCTTTTTTTGTATCGCTGTGTGAGATATAATCAGCACTCTGGTAATATTTGCCAATATGTTCTTCATCGGGTACTTGCTGCGTAAAACGGTGGGTGCAGTTGCTGCAATGATATATAGCAAAGCTTTCACCCGATACGGTATAATCTTTTGCATTCAGCACAGGAGCAATCTGCAGCGAGCCACACACGGGACAGTCAATATGTTGTATGGTAGTATCCACAAACAGTTGGAGGGTTTTGGTTTATGGTTTGTTGTTTATAATTGCTGGTACGGCCTGGAGCCAGGTTGTTACAATTTTTTGTTGCTCGTTCATGGTTAATAGTTCATGGGAAGAAGGTTTTATCATTTACCCTTCAACATTCAAAATTTATCATAAATACTATCCGCCACAGATACTGAGATTATTTTATTAGCACATTTTCAAATCATCAAATCATCTAATTATCTAATCGGCGTTATGTTCTGCTGATTACCGCTTCCCTTTACCGTCCAGTGATTATTGGAATAACTGTATAGGATTAAACCTAACGCTATTACGGTTAAGGCAGCAGCCCAGGCCCACCAGCGGTTATTGCGTTCTTCTTCTAATGCATTCAGCCATTCATTCATTTCGGTGCTGGTTTTTTCCTTATCCCCCACCAGCATGGTATGCGTGGCATCTTTCCGCATCACTCTTTCCGCCATCACTGGTTTCAGTAACATGTTTTCAGCCACTTCAATATCTAACTGTATATCTCCATCTTCCCCGTTTCTTAATATGCCCACGCCGGGTATATTCATTTCTTTGTGATGCACCAGGTGCCTTTTTATTTCCAGACAATACATCCCTAATTGTTGTTTGGCTTCTTCTTTACCGATTTGTTTTTTCCCCGCAATAAAATCAATAAATTTTTCCTGGTTGCCTTCTTCACCGGGAAAGAAGACCCATTCCTGCTTTGGCGGATAAAAAAGTTTGTCTGAAAAATCAGCCCTGGCCGGTTGTTGTGTCAGTGCAATTCTTCCAATGCCAGGTAAAGACAGTTCGTGGTACTGTGCTATATATTCCTGTAACAAATCCAGCATTATGGTTAACGGTTTTGGTCAAAGTTAACGATAACTCCACCGATAAAATTAAATCCTAAAGACTGGTAACCATTCCAGCGCTGGTAATGTTTATTGAGGATATTATTGAAGTTGGCAAATACAGTGATCATTTTAGTGGCTTTAAATTCCACGCCGGCATTTAAGTCCAGTGCACCGGACAAACGATGATCCTGTTTATCGGGCGTTTGGTATTTGGCGCCACGCCACGCAAAAAGATCACTCTTTATCCATACATCTTTTACCGGCTGAAACCGCAGGGCAGCATTCAGTTCAATTGGTAATAAATGCCATGGCTTATCTTCTGTTTGTATGCTGTAGAAACTATAATAATTCAGTCCGGCGGTAAGATTGAACTGGTCTTTTACCACATACCCTAATTCACTATGTATCTGAAAAGCCCTCAGTCTATTTTCTCTTACTACTTTAAAAATGCGGGGATTGGCACTGTCGTTCTTATACAGGGCCATATCATTGTAAGTGAGTACTGCTGCTTTTACATTATAGTTTAAATGATTGGCCACACTCCCTTTAAAACCGGCATAGCGTTCAAACACTTTTGTATTAAACTGTGTGAGTGGCTGACTGATGTATGGATTTACGGTGGCGAGGTTCTGGTAGTTGTTCTTAATATAATAACCCAACCATCCCGCCTGGAAAACAAATTTTTCTTCCTGCACCCGGTATTCCCCTCTTAATTCAGGTAAAGTATTATAGATGCTGTTGTTCCAGGTTGGGCGAATACCTAACTGCAAATACACATCTGGTGTGGTTAGGAGGAAAGCTGCATTGATGGAATACAAATTATTGCTGAACGATTTTTGATCGGCCGGTTTGTACTGCGTCATATTAGCAGTAGCACCTAACTTCAATCCAAAACTTTGGGTAATTCTTTTCTCTACAGGAATATCGAGTACAGCATTACTTTCGGTGGCTTTATGATTATCAGTAAAGATGTCAATCTTTAAATCAGGATTATAGCTGATGCCGAGTGAATTGACAAAAGCATTTTTAAATCCAGCCTGGGCTTTTACCGTTTGAAACTGGTTGCGCAGCTGGTCTTTACTTAAATTTTTGGCAATCGTATCTCCGTATTGATAATAAGTACCCTGCTGGTAACCAACCTTACCATACCATTCAATTTTATTTGTCACAAAGTTTCCGTTCACACTAAAACCACTCTGGCTGTATTGCTGAAAAGGCAACGGTCCTTTGGATGAAATATGATTGGCCAGTACATTCACATTGGTTTTCTTTCCATCACCAAAACTAAATCCTGCTTCTATATAAGGTGTACTGAAATTACCAAAGCCAGCTTTTACATAATTAGAATTGTGACTGGGACCATTGGTATCAATCTCCATCGCCAATGGCTTTAAGGTAACCGGCTGGTAAGAGAAGAATAAGTTTTGTGCCGGAATATTATAACTGAGTTTGGGTGTGCTGTTATCTGCCGGTAATTGTGTTGCCGTAAAATTGATTTTGGCTGCATTGCGTAATACCGGTTTAAAAGAAGAAGTGATATCAATTGATCCACCTTTCTTAGTTGTATCTTTTTGTGCAAAGGCAGAAAGGCCCATACCCAAAAAACAAAATCCAAAAACCAACCTTATATTATACGTCCTTTTCATTATTAATTGTTAATTACTAATTCTTAATTATTAATTGATCTTCGATCCTTCTGCCTCTAATGCTTTTACCTTTTCTAATTTTTGCTGTGCTTCGTTCTTCAGTTCAGGATTGGTGGCATTGTCAACAATACTTTGATAGGTTGCTTTGGCATTGAAATAATCTTTTTGTGCCGTGTATACATCGCCTAACAAAATGTAAGCTTTGGTTACCCAGTAATCATACGATCCACTTTTATTGATTACTTCAAAGGCCGATTTTTCTGCATTGCTCAAACTGTTGAGTGAGAAATAGCAGGCGGCAATCTCATATCTCGCTTCCGCAGCCCATGAACCTTTGTTCAAACTAATTACCTGGCGAAAATTATTAATAGCCTGATCATATTGTTGCTGTAACTGGAAGTTTTTAGCTGTAACCAGGCTGCCAAGGGCTTTATCATCACTCGTTACTCCTTTATTCGCTAACAATTCTCTTGCTACTTCGGCTGCTTCCTTATATTGCTTAAGCTGGTAGGTACAACGCAGTAACCCTCTTCTTGATTCCAGTTGATTTTCCGTAGTAGAAGCAACGGAGCGGAGTTTTTCATAATAAGTAGCAGCATTAGTATAATCCTGCAATTCAAAATAATAAATCCGGGCTGCCTGTAAGGCTGCTTTCTCCAGGTAATTACTGTTACCTTTATTTACCACCGCTACATAACCGGTTAACGCATTCTTCCAATCCTTTCGTTGAGAATAACATTCAGACTTAAAGTAATGTGCTTTTACTGCATTGGCCCCATCGGGGAATTTGCTGAGGTAATTATCAAACTGATCAATGGCACCGTTACAATCACCATTAGTATATTTTAATTCAGCCGCTGCATAAGTAAGCGAATCCGCTTCACTTACATTTACATCTTTACCGGCACTCTTTACAAAATCAACATAATCGTTGGGTTTGCCCATCTCCACATAAATAGCTTTAATGTTTTGTAAAGCCTCATCCGACTCCGGTGAGTTAGGATATTGAGTGATGAGTTTTTTATATGCATCCAATGCTTCCGGGTTCTTATCAATATTATAATATACCAACCCCAAACGCAACAGGGCTTTTGGTTTTAATGAAAGATTGGTGGAGCTGAGCACATTATTTAAATAAGGAATGGCATCACGGAATTTTTCATCGGCGATTAACGTATTCGCAATTTCCATATTGCTTTCACCAATCAGTTCACTCGAAGGATACAAACGCTGAAGGTTTGTTAATTGCTTAATCTTTTCTGACGGGTTATTGATACCAACAATCATTGCTTTTTGAAAAGCCGCATAATCACTATTGGGCCATGAATAATTGATCACGGTTTCATACATTCCTTTGGCTTTGGAATAATCTTTATTCATGTAAATGCAATCTGCCGTACGGATATATGCATCCTGGTCGAGTGCATTAGAAGTAAGAGAAACTTTACTGACTACTTTTTGAAAATAACCCTGCGCAACATTAAAGTTTTCTTTACGCAGATACGCATAGCCCAAATCGTAGTTTGCTTCTTTTGTTCCGCTTCCCTCCTGCCCGGGATTACCACTGGCATTGAAAGCATTCAAATATTTTACTGCATCATCGATTTTATTATTACGATAACTGATTTCCCCCTTCCAAAAGTTGGTCATCGGTAATACCTGTGCATTGTATGGATCTTTTAAAATTTTATCCAGCAATTCTTCTGCCCTGCCGGTTTGCTGATCGTTGATGTATTCAACTGCTCTTCCGTATAATATTTTTGGATAAAGTTTTTTAGTTGTTTCTGATTTATTGGGCAATGATTCCAGCAGAGCCATCGCATCAGCATAGTTGCTGGTATTGGTGAGTACCGCTACTAATAATTCCCTTGCTTCATCTGCATAGGTGGAGTTAGGATATTCATTTAAAAAATTCTTCAGTTCTTTTAAAGCCACATCCTGGAAACCTAATTCATAAGAAAGCTTGGCATAATTGAATTTTGAAATTTCTTTTTGCTGTTTGTTGCTGCTGCTGGCTGCACAAAAAGCAAAGGCATTACGGGCATTGGTTTTTTGATTGGTCTTTAAATAAGCATCGCCCAGTAAATACATCGCATTCTGACTGAGTGAATCTTCTTTGCCGCTTAATTGTTTAAACCCATCTATCGCTTTATTCAGCTGCCCGGCGGCATAATAGCAATAACTTACTTCATACAAATTTTCTTTGCTTACCTTCTTCGATTTGTTTACATATTCTTCCAAATAAGGTAATGCTTTCGCAAATTCTTTTTTCTCAAAATAAATATGCCCTGCCAGTTGCTTTAGTTCAAGATCATAATAACTGTTTCCTTTTTTAATGGCTTCTTCTGCTAACTGCAATGCTTTTTCTTTATCACCACGGAAATAATAAATATTGATAATATAAAAAGGAACCACCCGTCCATAAGAAGGATGATCTTTTACCTGCTGAAAGGCATCCAGTGCAGCGGTATAATTCTTATCATAAAAAGAAATAAAGCCAAAATAATATTGTGCATCCAACTGGTATTGGTTTCCTTTTACCTGTCTTACTGCATCAAACAAAGGTTTGGCCTGTGCAAAGCGTTGCAGGTTAAAATAAGCATATGCTAACTGGTATTTCTGTTCCACCACCTGGTCATTGGTGAGGTTTTCAATATTGGAGCTTTCAAAATATTCAGCTGCATTACGAAAATCACTTTTGCGGAAATAATATTGTCCAAGGTAAAAGCTCAACTGCTGTGCCCTTGGCTGGTTGTGTACAATACTTATATATTCTTTGGCCGGATCTTCTGCCCTTGGATCATTCATCATCAGCATACAGGCGTTGAGATAAAAATCAACGTCCTGCACCTGTAATGTTTTGCCGGCATAATCCGACTGTACTGTCGCCTGCTTCAGTTCCCGCAGCAACGGCAAAGCCAGGCTGAACTGTTCCTTCTGAAAAAACTCCTGTGCTTTTTTAAATTTAGACTGTGCGTCTGTATAGATAGCTGTTTGTTGCGCAAAAGAGGCGAGATAAAAAGTTGTGCAAAGTAGTAAACCAAAAATCCTTTTCATGTGTGTCTTTTATTTTTGCTCTGTTGCCACATGTTATTCGGCAGTAAAAAATATTCATTCCGGGTCGTTTCATCAAAAGAATATTTATTACAGCTCATTTCATGTATCCCTGATATTGCTTTAAGAACGAAACGGGTTAGTAATTATTTTACATATCATCTGCTAATCTGTTACACTTGTGCCAAAGATACTGATAAGCATTTTTGCAAAGACTATTCCAAATACTTGTGGATAAAAGGTGATGAACCCTTATTTTTGACCTCAATTAAAATTCTCCAATGAAAAAATTATTATCTACAGGTTACAGCGATCTTTCTTTTAACATTTCGTTATTTCTTTTGCGGGTGGTTCCGGGGTTGATGATAATGGTGAATCATGGTTATGATAAGCTGGTTCATTTTGCCGAACGGAAAAATAAGTTTATGAATTTTTTAGGACTGGGCAGTACAACTTCATTAGCGCTGGCCATATTTGCCGAATTCTTTTGCGCCTTCCTCGTGATATTAGGATTGTTCACCCGTTTATCCGCATTGCCATTGGTAATTGTAATGGCGGTAGCTTTATTTAAAGCAAATAACGGAGAGATATTTAACGGCGGAGAAGATGCTGCATTATTCCTTACGGTGTTTGCCACTATTTTATTAGTAGGACCGGGCAAGTATAGTGTGGATGGGATTATGGGGAAATGATTATGATGAATTTTGAATGTTGAATTTTAAATGATGAAGAAACCTGCTTCCTATGAATATTACCAGTAACCAGCAACCAGCAACCCATGTTTGAAGCATCAACTAAAATACGGGTACGATATGCTGAGACGGACCAGATGGATGTAGTGTATCATGGCAATTATGCGCAGTACTTTGAAGCAGCCCGTGCAGAAGCCATCCGTGATTTAGGCTATACATATAAGGATATGGAAGCAATGGGTGTGATTATGCCGATTGTGGAATTGCATGTGAAGTATATTCGTCCCGCACATTATGATGATTTACTTACCATCAAAACGATACTGAAAGAGTTGCCCACTGATCACCGTATAGAATTTCACCAGGAAGTATATAATGAAAAAGAAAAACTACTCACCGTGGGACGAGTAGTTTTATACTTTATGAATGCTGAAACGATGGAGAAAACCGTAATGCCATCAGCACTGCTGGAGAAAATTGAATCGTATTTTAAATAACCGCATTAATAAGCCTGTGCAAACAACACTCTTTGTTTGGATGGCTTACCGCTAAACACACAAACTCCATTATCTTCTTCATTATTCAAAGGAATACAACGGATGGTTGCTTTTGTCGCATCCTTAATAGCTTCTTCAGTTTCTGCAGTACCATCCCAGTGAGCAGAGATGAATCCACCTTTTTCTGCCAGCACTGTTTTAAAATCATCCCATGTATTTACTGAAGTAATATGTTCATCCCGGTATTTCTTTGCCCGGTTATACATATGCAGTTGAATTTCTTCCAGCAATGCTTTTACATAAAAAGCCAGTCCTTCCATGGGCACGGTAGATTTCTCTTTAGTATCACGGCGGGCAATTTCCACCACATTATTTTTAAGATCTCTTGCACCAATAGCAATACGTACCGGCACCCCTTTCATTTCATATTCTGCAAATTTCCAACCGGGACGGGCATTATCATTGTTATCAAACTTTACGGAAATTCCCAGGTCTTTTAATTCACGCATCAGCGGAGCAACGGCATTTTCAATCATGCCTTTTTCTTCATCCCCTTTAAAGATTGGAACGATCACCACCTGTAATGGCGCAATACGTGGAGGTAATACCAATCCATCATCATCGCTGTGCGCCATTACCAGTGCACCTACTAAACGGGTAGATACTCCCCATGAAGTAGCCCATACATGTTCCAGTTGATTTTCTTTATTGAGAAACTTAACATCAAAAGCTTTTGCAAAATTCTGTCCGAGGAAGTGGGAAGTACCAGCCTGCAGCGCTTTACCATCCTGCATTAATGCTTCAATACAATAGGTGTCTTCTGCACCGGCAAAACGTTCGCTTTCTGTCTTCACACCTTTTATTACAGGCACTGCCATATAATCTTCCACAAAGGTTGCATACACATTCAGCATTTGTATGGTTTCATCTATCGCTTCCTGTTTGGTTGCATGAGCGGTATGACCTTCCTGCCACAGAAATTCTGACGTACGCAAAAACAATCTTGTACGCATTTCCCAGCGAACCACATTAGCCCACTGGTTAATTAATAAAGGAAGATCACGATAGCTCTGTATCCAGTCTTTATAGGTGTTCCATATAATCGTTTCAGAAGTTGGGCGAACAATTAATTCTTCTTCCAGCTTTGCTTCGGGATCCACCACTACCCCGCCACCATTGGGATCATTCTTCAAACGGTAATGGGTTACCACCGCACATTCTTTGGCAAAACCTTCCACATGTGCCGCTTCTTTACTCAAAAAGCTTTTGGGAATAAATAATGGGAAATACGCATTCACATGACCGGTTTCTTTAAACATGCGGTCTAACTGGTCTCTCATATTTTCCCAAAGCGTGTAGCCATAAGGTTTGATCACCATACAACCTCTCACGGCGGAATAATCGGCTAAGCCGCCTTTTAATACAAGGTCGTTGTACCATTGGGAGTAATCCTGTGCTCTCGAAGTAATTTCTTTTGCCATATTTTGTTAATAGATGCTGTTGTCAGTGAAATGTTAATCATATACTGCCACAACTATCCGTTTAAATTTAATTCTACCTTTATACAATCTTTAACAGCAAATACAAAAAAAATTTGTCAATTGGATAAAGATTTGCGGCTAAAATACAGAAGCGCAAATGTAGTAACTTCACATTATCAAACAATTAAAAACCTCGTGTATGGATACCAGGATTTTACTTCTCGGATTGGCAGCAACCGCAATGACAAGTTGCGCCACAGCCTATAAAACCGGCCAAACTCCTGACGATGTTTATTATTCTCCGGCAAAACCGGAGGAAGAATATGTGAAAGAAGATCAGCAACGGGATGACCGATACAATAATGACTATTATACTTTAGATGATTATCGCCTGCGGATGCGGGTTAGAAACCCTAACCGCTATTATGCCTATGCCGATGATTGGTATTATGATAACTGGTACACCGGCTCATCCTGGAGATATGGCTGGAACAATCCATGGACATGGAGAAGCGGTTTCAATACCGGGTGGTATTACAGTTATAATCCATGGTGTTATTCTCCTTACCCCTATTATGTAACGCCGGTTAATACAAAAACATTTAATTATAAACCACCCATACGCAATTTTGGTAACACCAATACAGTGGCAACCACCTATAATCCCAAAACGGGTTATATTATTACCCGGTCAGACAAGCCCCGCAGAGTTTATAATAACTCTAACCGGAACAGTAACAGCGGTTTTGGTGGATTTTTGCGCCAGGTGCTTACACCCAGTAACAGTAACTCTGGCAGCAATAACAGCCGCACCTACAGTCCTTCTTCTAACAACGGAGGATCACGCAGCAGTGGAAGCAGTAGTTCTGGTGGATCAGCAAGACCTGCCCGCAGTGGAAAAGGATAAATAAAATAAGATTGTAAGAGAATAACCATTACTGCACGGCAAGCATACCGTGTAACAGATAAACTTGTGTTAATGAAACGAGCTAAAATAATATATTCATTTTCTTACCTGCAGGAATGAATATTTTATTTTAACAACCCCATGTGGCTAAAGAACAATAAAAGAATTCACATGAAAAAAGTTTTACTCCCTGCATTATTATCATTCAGTATAAACCTGTTTGCCCAAAACCCGGCAAATGTGGTTAACTACTCTTTCTATCAGCAAAACGGATCGGCCAGAAATATTGCTATTGGCGGGGCTATGGGTTCATTGGGTGGTGATATTACCGCTACTTATGTTAACCCTGCCGGTTTGGGATTTTACAGAACAGGAGAATTTGTTTTTACTCCGGGGTTCCTGTTGAATAAAAATAAAAGTCTTTACCGGGAATCAACCAGTAAAGATTCAAAAAACGCTTTTGGACTGGGGCCCATAGGTTTTGTAGTAGGTAATGGAATTCGCCATACACCAAAGGCAGCACAGGCTGTGAGTATCGGGTTCATGCAAACGGCCAGCTTCAATAACAGTTATCGTTACAGCGGTTATAATAATTACAGTTCCTATACAGAGATGTGGGCAGAAGAAGTTGCCAAAAGCGGACTGACGATTGATCAAATTATTCGAAACCCCCAATACTCACTTACCTCAGCGTTGGGTTTATATACTTACCTCGTAGATACGTTCAGGGTCGGCAATCAACTGCAGGTAAAAGGTCTTCCCGA
Organism: Sphingobacteriales bacterium; assembly: GCA_003963365.1. Lineage (GTDB taxonomy): Bacteria > Bacteroidota > Bacteroidia > Chitinophagales > Chitinophagaceae > AWTP1-9. The sequence continues at coordinate 341,711 of RXJG01000001.1, read as the reverse complement.
ATTTTTATTAGATAACGGAAAGGCCCTTTACCAGGAAAATAAAGTAGACACCAAAGGCGGTATTTATGAACTGGCATTGGGATATGGATATACCGGTAATGAAAAATGGTATTTTGGCGGAACATTAGGTATTCCAATAATTTCATACCAAAGAGATATTACCTACAGCGAAAAAGATACCTCGTCCAATACTGGTAATGGCTTCGGTTACTTTAATTATTATGAACATTTAAAAACCAGCGGCGCAGGCTTCAATGCTAAACTGGGAGTTATATATCGCCCACAGGATTATATACGACTGGGCTTTGCTTTACATACCCCCACTATCTACTTTCTCACTGATACCCGGTCAGCTTCATTAGAAGCAGAAACGGAGAATTATAACCACTTTGCCAAAATCAGTTCAGCTGAATTAAATGGTGGTTCTGATGCTAAAACAAAATATCAATTACTCTCTCCGTGGAAATTGATATTCAGCGGTTCATATGTTTTTAGAGAAGTGCAGGATGTAAAGAAACAGAAAGGTTTTATTAGTGCCGATATTGAATATTTATACCATAGGGGTACTACCTTTTACAGCAATGCCGATCAGCCATCTGCTGATGACAAGGCCTATTATAAATCGCTCACCAGTGTGGTAAGAAACGATTTTAAAGGAGCGTTCAACTTCCGTTTAGGAGGTGAGTTAAAGTTTAATACCATTATGGCAAGGCTGGGTTTTGCTTATTATGGCAATCCGTATAAAGACAATAACCTTAAAGCCAACCGGGTAATTGTAAGCGGTGGACTTGGTTACCGGCATAAAGGCATTTTTATTGATCTTACATATGCCCATAGTTTTTCAAAAGACGTTAACTTCCCTTATATTCTTGAAGACAGAGCCAATACTTTTGCCTCCCTCAAACAACAAAGAGGTAATATTATAGCTACCGTTGGCTTTAAATTCTAATTATAGGATAAGCACTATGCTCATAATCGTAGTATTTCTTAGTAAATATACGATAGGCTGCTTTGGTCAGTTTTGCTCTATTTATTCAGCAATTTTATAAATAATCTTTATTCATCCACTGTATTTCAGCCTTTTAAACCAAGCATAACTACGTTTATGCTTTTTAAAAAAAATTGACTATTGCATTAATAAGGGGTCAGAAATATTTTAGTAGCCTCAAAGGATAATGGCTGAATGAAAAGACTGGTACTGATTCTTTTAGTTTTAACGGCTTGCAAAAAAGATACTGTTGTTCCGGTGGAACAACCCGAAATACTGGATGTTGGAAAGTTTACCAAAGTGGAAAATCCAAGTATCCTTTTATCTCTCAAACCAACGGCTGCTTTTGATTACGTGGAGTTAAGGATGTCATCAGGGCAGGGACCCGAAGGAAACGAACTTTACTTCGTAAGGGCCTCTGTAGGTAACATAACAGAACTGAAGGGAACCTGCCTTGATATGTTTAAGCATTTGCCGGTACAGGAAGAGGGATTCGCCGGGGATTGTACTCCTCTCTGCTACTTCAATTACCTGGTAGCAGTTACGGAAAAAGAGGTAAGGATTTATAACACATTACCCGCTTTAAAATCCTTCCTCGGCGAAATTGATAGTGAAAGTGACGCTGCTCTAACGGTTGTTGCCAATGGATATGAATTTGATTTTAATAATAAAGCGGTTGCGGGTGTAAGAAAAGTGAGCAATGGTTATGAAATACTGTGCAAGAAAAGAGTGAAGAGCTGCAACCCTGTTCAATACGACCAGTTTTGGTTAAAAGTATCGACTGAAGGAATGATTACTATAAAGCAAGAAATTTTATACAGTACGCTGGATGCTTGCATCTAAATAAAAAACCAGGGATTTAATATCTGACGTAGAAAACCAGTTAGTAGAACTGTCTTTTTTGAACCACGTCACTTGCCGTTTGGCATAGTGACGTGTGTTTTTTTTAACCAGTTCCACTGCCTCTTCCAAACTTATCCTTCCATCAAAATAGTCAAAGAATTCACGGTAGCCTACTGTTTGTAACGCATTCAGATGTTTATATGGGAGCATTGATTCTACTTCTGAGAGTAACCCTTCCTTCATCATTTCTTCCACACGATGATCAATATTACGGTGCAATTCCTCCTTGGGAAGTTGTAACCCTACTTTTATGATATTAAAGTCTCTCTCCGTTTTCTTTTGGGTTTGATAGTTACGGATTGATTGACCGGTGGAAAGTTTTACTTCCAGTGCCCGCATCAACCGCTGTGGGTTTAACAGCTCCCCGGTTGAATAATACAGCTCATCATGTTGCTTAACCTGTTGTTGCAGCCAGCTTAATCCTTTTTCTTTATAAGATTGATTAATGGTAGTACGAATAACCGGATCAATATCCGGAATTTCATCAATTCCATTACAAAATGCATTGATGTAAAGGCCGGTTCCACCCACCATTATAGCCACATCGTTTTGCAGAAATATTTCGTTGGCAGCATCCAGGGCATAGCTTTCGAAAACCCTTGCATTAACTTCTTCCTGTATGGAATGGGAATTGATAAAATAATGCTTAACGGCAGAGAGTTGTTGGACTGATGGTTTGGCAACACCAATAGAAATCTCTTTAAAACACTGACGGGAATCGGCAGAGATAATTTGTGTGTGGTATTTTTTTGCCAGCTCAATAGCCAGTGAAGTTTTTCCTGCTGCAGTAGGGCCCACTATAACAATACAGGTATTCTTATGCAAAGATTCTTTAGCCATAGTGGTTGAGTTTGTGAAGAACTCAAGACTGGTTATTGGTTGCCGGTTGCTGTTTACTGGTTTAATTAGAATTCATCATCCGTCAATTCTTCTCCTGTTTCTCCCTCTTCTTCTGCCCCCACTCCATCATCTTCGCCTTCTTCACCAAAACCTTCTGCCCCCTGAGATAAATCATATTTCTCTTCTACTTCCGTTAACTTATCTCCTACCAGTCCTTTTGTTCCATATTGACTGGGTGCAATACCTTCTGTGCGAACTACCCCCGGGTAAGTTATTTTATTGGATTCTTCTTTGGTTACATTAATCAGTTCAACCAGGAATGTCCAGTTTTTATTAAAGTCGTAAACGTAAATGAACTTTTGATTGGGGTCACGAATTTCAGAACCAATAGTCGTTTCTTCCATCAGCAAGGGTTCAGCAAGGTATTTCTTATCATACTTCTCCAGGGTAATTTCTTTTCCTCTTTGCCAGGCATCATTACTGCGGTAAAAAGTTGCTTTATGTTTATTGTCAAACTCGTATGCTTTTAAAATAGTATCGTGTAATTCTTTAAAATTTTGTGTATGCCTTATTGCAATGTCACGATACACTGCATCATCTTCCTCCCAATAAATCCTGAATTTTAAAATAGCCATAAATGTTCTGCTGATTAAACCACAAAAATAGTTAATTTACCTCACAGGCTGAAGTTTTAGCTCCTTTGCTTTATCCAGCATAAACTGGTAAGCAGCTTCATATTTATTAGGGATGATGCCATCCAGTATAGCTTCACGAATAGCATTTTTGATATCCCCCACCGGCTTAGATGGTGGTATGTTGAATGTTTCCATAATCAACTCACCGCTGATAGGTGGTTGCCAGTTACGCAAATGGTCTTTCTCTTCCACTTCCTTACAACGCTGACGAACCATTTCAAAATTTTCCAAAAAGCGTTTTACTTTCTGTTTATTTTTTGAAGTGATATCAGCCTCACACAACATCATCAGCGATTCAAAATCTTCCCCGGCATCAAATAGTAAACGACGGATGGCAGCGTCGGTAATATTTTCTTTGGTTAAACTGATGGGACGTAAATGCAGCTCCACCATCTTCCTTACAAACTTCATTTCATCATGTAAAGGCAGTTTGAGTTTGTTGAATATTTTGGATACCATTCTTCCACCTACCACTTCATGTCCGTGAAAAGTCCAGCCATGTCCTTCTTCAAAACGTTTGGTGGCCGGTTTCCCTATATCATGAAGAATAGCAGCCCAGCGTAACCACAGATCTTTTGTATTAACGCTGATATTATCTAATACCTGCAAAGTGTGATAGAAATTATCTTTATGCCCTTTGCCATCTATATATTCAGTGCCGGCTAAATCAATCATGGCCGGCAAAATAATTTTCAGTAACCCGGATTTATACATTAGTTCAAATCCAATGGATGGAAAATCTGCCAGTATAATTTTATTCAGCTCATCGGTAATTCTTTCCTGCGAAATAATTTTAATTCGTTCTGCACCTTCTTTAATGGCAGCAAATGTTTTTTCTTCTATAGTAAAGTTTAATTGAGTAGCAAAACGGATTGCCCTCATCATCCGCAATGGATCGTCGCTAAAAGTTTGCAGCGGTTCTAATGGTGTTTGAATAATTTTTCTTTCTAAATCATTTATACCATTAAACGGATCAAGCAGTTCGCCAAAATCCTTTTCATTCAAACTAATCGCCATGGCATTGATGGTAAAGTCACGGCGGTTCTGGTCATCTTCGAGTGTACCGGCTTCTACTTCCGGTTTACGGCTGTTAAAGCGATAACTTTCTTTCCTGGCACCCACAAATTCTATATCATAATCTTCCACCTTAATTTGTGCTGTACCAAAATTTTTAAAGAAGTTGACAGCAGGCGGAGGATTGAATAATGACGCAACGGCATGGGCCAGTGCTATTCCATCACCCACACATACTATGTCCATGTCCTTTACGGGTCTGCCTAAAATTTTATCCCGTACAAAACCACCCACGAGATAAGCAGGAATATTGAGCTGCCCGGCTGCCCGGGCAATTTTATTTAAGATGAATAACTCCTTATCGTCGCACTGAATAAACATATCGCTGCAAATATACTGGCACATTTGCAGATGAACAGAATAGAAAGGAATTATAAATTAGCCCGGAGTTTATTTAAATGCAGCAGTGCCATGGTGCAGGCATTGGCATGAAGTGATTGAATGATTTGATTATCTTTCAGCATTTGGAAGATTTCATCAAAACTAAATAACTGCATGGCTATATCTTCATTGCCATCAAAATGCTGTGCTGTTTTTGTATATGTTCCCTCTGCTAAATATACATGCGTAAAATTATTAAGGATGCCGGGGTTACCGGCTATCTTACCTAAATATTTACATTGTTCAAAAACATAACCCGTTTCCTCTTTCAATTCTCTTAATGCTGCTTTGGCATAATCTTCACCTTCATCAGCAAATCCGCCCGGGAATTCCCAGGAAATTTGTTGTACCGGGTGACGGTATTGTTTTATCATTACCACTTTATCATCTATCACCGGGAAAACAATAACAGATTCCGGTAACTCCACTACATAATAAGCAGGAATAATTTTCCCATCGGGCCGTTCACACACATCTTTACGGGAAACAAAATACGGAGGATGCGAATAAAGATATTCGGTAGACAAAATCTTCCAATGCATACTATTCTTTTAAAGGACCTAAATATAAGATACCCTTTAAAAAGACCGGCTAGAATTTATAATACAATTCCAGCTCTGCATAAAAATGATTGGATAAACCTTCTTTTACTATACCATTTGCCGTTTCAATGGTAGCAGCATTAACCGGTATAGCATAGGTGGGTGTAAATTTAAATTCAAACTTACCGGATTCATAAATGAATGGTGCCGTTAATTCATAGTCGAGCATTTTAAAATGCGAGGCTCGTAAAACAGATTCTGTTTTGGTAGTAGTTGTTCCCCCACCTCCATTGGTGCCCCTGCCCCTGCCTTTCCCTTTTCGGGGATTATGTACTCTTCCGGTAGTGAAGTATCTATTAAAATATTGTTGCGTGCCTGCATTGAATTTTATTTCGGGTATAAATTCGATTTTACCTGAATTATCAGTAAAACTGTTACTCACGCCTGCTTCCATCAGTACGTCTGTTTGTGAACCTAAGTTTAACCCTGCACCAGCATTCAATGAAAAACTTCCCAGGCTTAAAGAACCATAGGTGCCAATTCCTGTACCCACTTCGGCATTCACGGCATAACTTTTACTGCTGTAAAAATATTTTCCTGCATAAACACCACCATAAAATTTTTCCTTGATGTCAAAGTCATATCCGGCTTCTGCGGTAACTAAATCAATCCGGTTGGCACCATTGTTAGGCAGATAAGATGCCCCGGCAGTTATAAAAAAACCTGATTTATTATAATATCCAATAGTAGGGGTGATATAAGAAACAGTGGTGGAATCTTTACGACCCAGGTAAACATTATCAGAAAGATATTTTACACCGGCTTTGAAATAAGATTTCTTTTGCTCAGGAGCTTCATCCTGGGCTTTTACTATAAAGGCCGCCGCCATTAATATGGCCAGCAAAAAACTAACTTTTATTTGTTTCATAGTGCTGAATTACACCACAAAAGTACTTTCCTGCTCAACTTATCATAACTTATTTTGTCAATGAAATGTAAATAACACCTGTACTCCTCCTATTATTGACATAAAATTGTAACAACCCATCATATTTCGGGCAAATTGCCTCTCATCATTTATGTTTGCAAAAAAATTGAATAATGGAATTACAATCTTTGATACTGGAAGCATGGAATAACCGTGAATTATTGAAAGAGGCTCAATACAGCGATGCCGTTCGGGCAGTAATTGAAGAAGTAGATAAAGGAAGATTAAGAACGGCTTCTCCATCTGATAAAGGCTGGCAGGTAAATGAGTGGGTGAAGCAGGCCATCCTGATGTATTTCGGTATTCAGCAAATGCAAACATGGGATGTAGCTCCGTTTGAGTTTTATGACAAAATGTTATTAAAGAAAAATTATAAAGACCTGGGTGTTCGTGCCGTGCCACATGCAGTAGCAAGATATGGTGCTTACCTGGCAAAGAATGTGGTGCTGATGCCTTCGTATGTAAACATTGGTGCATATGTGGATGAAGGAACAATGGTGGATACATGGGCCACCGTTGGTAGCTGTGCACAGATTGGTAAAGGTGTACACCTGAGTGGTGGTGTGGGTATTGGTGGTGTGCTGGAACCATTGCAGGCAAGCCCGGTGATTATTGAAGATGGTTGTTTCGTTGGCAGCCGTTGTATTGTAGTAGAGGGTGTAATTGTAGAGAAAGAAGCGGTATTAGGAGCAAATGTTGTATTAACGCAATCCACAAAAATTATAGATGTAAGTGGCAATACTCCGGTTGAAATGAAAGGCCGTGTACCAGCAAGAAGTGTGGTGATTCCCGGTTCTTATACTAAAAAATTTCCTGCCGGTGAATATGGAGTTGGTTGTGCTTTAATTATTGGCCAGCGTAAACCAAGCACTGATTTAAAGACCAGCCTCAATGATGCATTGAGAGATTTTAATGTTAGTGTGTAAGCTGGTGTGATGAATAGTATTATGTGTTGAGCGGTGAATCTCTTTTTATTTCATTCAGTTAAATTTGTTCCGGCTATTAAGTAATAGATTCAAACCGCATGAATGAAAAAGAATGGAGTTAACCAGCTAACTGCTGCAGGTTTTATCATCACTTTTATTGGTTCTATACTTTTCTCCACTAAAGCAATTATTGTAAAGAAGGCTTTTGCCACCTCGCATATTGATGCGCTGAGTTTGCTTAGCCTGCGCATGTTGTTTTCTTTACCTTTTTATTTGGGGGCCGTTTACTTTGCTTACCGTAAAGCAGTGTATGCCAGGTTCACCCGCAAACAATGGATTCAAATCCTAACCTTAGGTTTGGTTGGTTATTATATCAGCAGCCTGTTTGATTTTTTAGGATTACAATATATCTCTGCCGGACTGGAAAGATTGATACTCTTCCTCTACCCCACTTTTTCTGTTTTAATTAATGCCTTTTATTTCAAACAGAAAGTAAACCGCATTCAGCAACTGGCTTTATTACTTACTTATAGTGGTATCGCCATTGCTTATTATGGGGAGATGCATGTAGATATTAATAACCCACATTTCATCTGGGGAAGTTTATTAATTTTTCTCTGTTCAATTACTTATGCCATTTATATTGTAGGAAGCGGAAGGGTTATACCGCAGGTGGGTGTTACCAAGTTTACTGCTTATGCCATGCTTGCCTCTACAACAGGTATTTTTGTTCATTATCTTATAAGAGGAGATTATTCAACATTGCATTCGCCACGTATTGACTACTGGACGTATGGATTGTTATTAGCGATTATAGCTACAGTTATTCCTTCTTTCATGATATCATCCGGGTTAAAACAAATTGGCTCTAATAATGTAGCCATCATTTCCAGCATCGGGCCTGTATCCACTATCATCCAGGCACATTATATTTTGGGAGAAAAAATATTTGCTGAGCAAATCATTGGCACCATTCTCGTAATTGCCGGTGTATTATTGATTGGCTGGAAAACCAGTCAGAAAGCAGTTTGATTTTTATTTTGGTAAAACTGAAAGCACCTCTTTTATTTCGATGGTATAAGCACATTTAAAATGCTCTTTGGGACAAGCTTTATGTCCATGTAATCCGCAGGGTTTACAATCCAATGATTCTTTTGTTTCAATTACAAAAGAATCAGATGATAATGGACCAAAGCCAAAATAAGGAACCGTAGAACAATAAATAGCTGTAACAGGTGCATCCATAGCAGAAGCAATATGCATGGGAGCCGAATCGTTTACATAATTCATCACCGCCCCTTTCATTAATGCAGCGGATTGCAGGAAAGATAATTGGCCGCATAAGTTTTGGACATTCTTATTATAAGAAGCACTTATAATTTCATTGCACACTTCGCCATCACCCGGTGCTCCTAAAAGATAGATGGTATAAGAACGATCAACACTATTCAGTAATTCAATCCATTTTTCTTTTGCCCATTGCTTGGTAAACCAAACTGATGTTGGCGCTATGCATATATAAGGAACAGACTGATATTTTTTAACTAATTCAACATCTTTATCCGAAGGATATAATTTTGGTCCTACCCTTTTATTATCTGTGATAGATTCAATTAATAAATTATTACGGTCAACTTCATGCAGGTAATTACTGTAATTACTGCCGATGATGTGTCTTACTTTAGTGTTGTAAAAAAATGATAAAGGGTTTTTATCAAAGCCAACCTTATTCTTAGCACCGGAAAAAGCAGTAATAAAACCAGAACTGGCAAAGCGGTGCAGGTTAAAAATATAATCATACCGTTTACTTCTCACCTTCCGCATCATCTTCCATAAATTAGCCAGCTTTCCTTCCTTCTTATTCCAAACCAGCACTTCATTGATATGCGGATTGTTTTGTAGCAACGACTCGTTGCCCTTTCGAACAAGAAAATCAATCTCAGCATCAGGATAAAAAGCAGCCAGCTTTTCCACCACTGCTGTTCCCAGTATAACATCGCCAATAAAAGCCGTTTGGATAACTAATATTTTCATAATTACCGGGCTAAAATAGCAATTAAAAAATGAACGGAACCAGGATGAAAATATTTGTACAAACCCTGTATATTTGCAGCCCTGAACAAGGATGC
>RXJG01000001.1:198604-332195 GCA_003963365.1 Sphingobacteriales bacterium | reverse complement strand
ATATTTGTTTTAGAAAATAATAAACCGCTAAGAATCTTAGCGGTTTTTCTTTTAACTACATTTAATTTCAAGTATAGCCCTCAAGTCATAACTTAAAATTTTGGAACTCGGCTCAGTCCCGGGCACAAAAAACCGATGCATAAAAGCATCGGTTTTTTAGTTTGAATAATTCACCAACCAGCAAATCCTTGCTGCCGCCACAGTTTGGCTGACATCGGATGAATCGGACTACGTAAACGGTACTACACAGTTTGTTGATGGAACCATGATCTGCTACCAGTGATTCGCTACCGTCGGGCAACCGGGTAGATGAGCTGGAATAATAAAAGGCACCAAATTTGTCAACTCGCAGCCCGAACCCTTATCCGCTTCAATCTGAAATTGAATTATCTTGTCTTAGTAAATGCTATAAAAACGATGAACCAAATGCAGTACGACATCATTATTATTGGAACAGGTGCAGGCGGCGGTACTTTGCTGCACACTTTAAAAAATTCAGGCAAAAAAATACTGGTGCTTGAAAGAGGCGATTTTCTTCCAAAAGAAAAAGCAAATTGGGACACGATAGAAGTATTTCAGAAAGACAGGTACCATAACGCTGAGGAATTTATTGATGACCAGGGAAAAGAATTTAAACCAGGCATGGGTTATTGGGTTGGCGGTAATACAAAGGTGTATGGCGCCGCATTGTTCCGTCTACGGGAAAAAGATTTTGAAAGCGTACAACATGCAGGAGGTATATCACCCGAATGGCCTTTGAAGTATAATGACCTTGAGTCCTATTATACGAAGGCTGAAAAATTATACAATGTTCATGGTAAAAGGGGAATTGATCCTACTGAACCGTTTATGAGTGAAGAGTATCCATTTGAACCGGTAAATCATGAGCCGGTAATACAGGAACTGCACGATAATTTAAAAAACCGTGGGTTTAATCCTTTCTACCTCCCACTGGGCGTAAAGTTGAATGAAAAGGACAGAATGAACAGCGAATGTATCCGCTGTGATACTTGCGATGGCTTCCCCTGCCTGGTACATGCAAAATCAGATGCAGACATTAATTGCGTTCGTCCTTCCTTACAAAACTCAAACGTCACATTAATAACCGGCGCTAAGGTTACCCGTTTAATTACCAATGCCACCGGTAATTCAATTGAATCAATTGAAGTAATGTTAGAAAATCAGCAACATTATTTTAAAGGAGATATTATTGTAGCAGCCTGTGGAGCCATAAATAGCGCTGTGCTGTTTTTAAAATCTGCTAATGAACGGCATCCCCATGGGCTGGCTAATAAGTCAGGCCAGGTGGGACGCAATTTTATGAAACACCAGAACGCTGCAATACTTGCCCTTAGCAGGAAATTAAATAACACGGTTTTTCAAAAAACATTAGCCGTAAATGATTTTTATTTTGGCGATGATGAATTCACCTACCCCATGGGGCATATTCAATTATTAGGCAAATCCAATAAGGATATGCTGGCAACTGATGCACCGAAATTTGCACCTGGTTTTATTTTAGATAAAATGGCCGAGCATTCCATTGACTGGTGGATGACCGGTGAAGACCTGCCCGACACCAGTAATCGCATTGAAATTAATAGAGACCATGTTCAGATTTTTTACAAGGAAAATAATCAACAGGGCTTTGAACGCATGATGAAAAAATGGAAAAATGTATTGGAAGATTGCGGTGTTTGTGACCATATTTTGGATCACAAATTATATATCGGAAAAAAAATACCACTGGCAGGTGTCGCTCATCAATGTGGCACCCTGCGGTTCGGAAATGATTCAGATACTTCTGTGCTCGACATAAATTGCAAAACACATGAACTGGATAATTTGTATGTGGTGGATGGCAGCTTTTTTGTTTCCAGCGGAGCAGTAAATCCTTCTCTTACGATTATAGCTAATGCTATACGTATAGGTGAACATTTGATGGAACGGCTGAAATAAAATAATCCCGGAACTTAAATATTTTTCTATGCGTGCCATGCCGATTAGAATATATACGGAAAGCAATGGATGGATACAGTTGAAAGCTGCCTGCCGGAAAAACTGGATTCATTACCTGCAGGAAGCTTTGGGGCTTGGCATTTTTATGATATCTGCTTGTTTCTTTGGAGCTATGTTATTTTCTGAAAAAAGCCCCTGGTATCACTTTATTCAGAGCGAACTGCTAAGGAATTTGATGATGGGTATTGCGATGGGTTGCACAGCTATTTTTATTTTTTATTCGCCATGGACTTCGCCAAGCGGTTCACATATTAATCCTGCCGTGACGATCACATTCCTGCGTTTGAACAAAATGTGCAGGTATGACAGCTTGTTTTTTATCTTATTTCAAATCACAGGAGGAACGATTGCTGTTTATTTTATGCGATGGATAATGGGTAATATTTTAATTGCCCCTCCGGTAAATTCAGTAGTAACCATTCCCGGCAAATATGGAATTTATTGGGCCTTTATCACTGAATTCATTATCGGTTTTATCACCATGGCTACGGTGCTTTTTACTTCGAATAATGATACCTGGAAAAAGTACACAAGAATATTGACGGGATGCCTCGTATGCAGTTGGGTAGTTATTGCCGGTCCGGTATCTGGCTTTGGTATGAACCCAGCCCGTTCACTTGCCAGCGCTATCCCTTCAGGCCTCTGGAATTCGTTTTGGATTTACTTGGTTGTACCCATCGTATCTATGCTGTTTGCAGCCGAATTTTTTTTATTATTCGAAAGAAAAAGATCTAAAAAGGTATGAGCTTTATTTGCCCGGTGGCTTAATTGCCCAAGTGACCTGTTATAATATAATTTACCATTATTTAAGGCCGCAAATTTATTTCCACTCATCAGCATCCAACCAGGAAAAGCACTGAATTTGCAAGACGCATATTCTATTTGTTGTTAATTTCTTTTTGAAAAATATTTGTTAATCGTCAGCAGAATCTGGACTGAAAGTTAACTAACTATTAGAAATAGTTCCCATTGCTCATCTTTAAAACAATTTGTATGGGAACAGAATCTCAAATGTCTTCTACAGAAAGGTTTGTAAAGACATTCGCTGAAAAAAAAGCCAACACTCTTTCAATTAGTTCGATAAAATTTTGGCGTTAAGCACTGTTATTTTTTATAATAATAATTGTTTTATAAAATAATAAACCTCAACCGTTAGATCAGAGTTTTTTTAATGAGTATGACATCGGGAATAGCTTTCAAATCCTGGGCAAAGAAATTCGAACTTTGTTCAGTCCTGGCAACTGTTATTTCCTAAAATAATATTTGTCTTAGAAAATAATAAACCGCTAAGAATCTTAGCGGTTTTTCTTTTAACTACATTTAATTTCAAGTATAGCCCTCAAGTCATAACTTAAAAAGTTCGAACGCTGGTCAGTCCTGGGCACTTGACTAAACTTTTGGCGATTTTTAACTAAATCGCCATTTTTATTTTCTGTCAAAACCTTTACCAGTGGCTCGATTTCAGCGAATATGGTATTCACTCTAAGCGTTCGAACTCCGTTTAATTTTGTATTATACAGGATCCCATCAGGAAATACCAACCGTTGTAGAAGTTGCTTTGATTCATATGAAGATGTAACCCAAGCCTGGTTTAAGTTTTGTGCAGTCTTCAAACTTTTTGAAACTGCTATTTCAAGGTTCGGACTTTCTACTTCATTTAATGATAGTTTTTCCTTTAATAGTGTAAGTTCATCATCAAACTTTTTATGATATTGATGATACAACACATTCGATAAATCACCAGGCGTATTCTCTTCCACTATCCCTTCGATTTGTTTTTCTTTTCCGTGATTTTCATCTTAAGATGAATGGTTTCATCAATCATTGATTTCGTCTTTTAACCTAAACGCTCAGTCTTTAATTTTATTAATGGTATTGTATACTTCTTTACTTACTCAAAACGACTGCGGCAAGGAATGAATAACCCCGATTGATTTTCCCGCTTCTTTTATACTTTGATAAGTTTAAAGCAGCTTTCCGTTTAAATTGTATTGGCAGTTTAAAAGGCACCCTTCCTTTAAAAAGATTTTTCAGAAAAAAAACTCCTTAGTCGTAGGGGTTTTATTATGATTGTTGTTTTTATTGATAGAATCCTTTGCAATAATTAAAAAACTATACTCTATGATTAAACGTTATAACTGCTTTCAAAAAACGAAATCTTTCACTAAGACCTGTTTAATACTATTAGCCACTGGCATTGGGTTGGGTTCGCAGGTAATTGCCCAGAAAGGCAATTTACAAAACTGGAATTCAATAGGAGCAAAAATTGGTTTAAGCAAAAAAACCAGTCTTTATGTTGGTGAATTAGCGTCTTTCACCCCTTCAGCAGGGTATAATCTCAACTTTGCTCAAACACAATTGGAATTAAGTCATGATATAAGTAAACGATTTTCATTGGCTGGTGGTGATATGCTCAATTATATACCATCCAGTTCCCGTTCACTCAGGAACCGGGTTTTTATTAAAGCATCCATTAATGAGCGTTTCAGCAGGCTCTTTAAAGCAGAACATGCTTTGCAGGTAGAATTCCATGATAAAAACGAAAATCATTATTCGAAGCGATTTATTTTAATTAATAAACTAAGTCTCAGAAAAAGATTTTCCCCATTACAGTTACAACCTTCTGTATCGTATTGGTTGTATTACAACATGGGGGGAAGACCAATACAGTATTACGATAAAACGGGATCCCCCACCATATCCCAAACACCGGATGGCTTTCACAGAGGAAGATTATTTGTATCATTAAATTCAAAACTAAATAACACCATCAGGGTGGGCATTTATTACCTTATACAAAACGAGTTTAATTTGTTTACCCAGGAACAAAGGAATATGAATATTATTAACCAGTCAACGGGAAAAATTGAACGGCCATTTAAAAACTATAATGCAATAGGACTGTCACTCAAATTTGTTTTTGGCAAAGACTAATCTTAAAAATTTTAATCCTCAAACTATAAAAACTACTGATTATGCATTTTAAAATTAAAAAATCAATTATTTGTAAGGACATTGACATTAATCAATACCAGATTGATAAAGAAATGACATTTAGTTATATCCCCACAGTAGGTGATGTTGCTGTCTTTGAAGTCATTTCAATAGGTAAGCACAAACAGATTCAAACTGATAACAAACTCAATACTTTAATCCTTCCGGGAGATTTTATTATGGGTGCATTTGGTACCCGTTATGCCACTTCTCAATTTGAAGGGTACCTGCCTGCTGACTGCCGGGATACCTTCCATATTCTTGGGGCCGGGGGCACTATTGGTGTCATCCACAGTACTCATAGCACATTTTCTGGTGGGCCAACCGTTTTAAAAATAGTAGGCTATCTGAAAGACAAAAGAGATAATGTAGTGAATACAAAAAAGATTAAACCCAGGTTAATGCCTTTTAGAGGAATAAATTACCGTGATGCTAATATTATTCTTTCAATTGGATCCTCTATGGACAGTGGTAAAACCACTACAGCAGCTTACCTGACAAGAGGCTTAAAGCTTAACGAAAACAGGGTAGCGTTTATTAAACTTACAGGAACTGTTTATACAAAAGACAGGGATTTGGTTTACGATTGCGGAGCAGATATAACTGCTGACTTTTCTGACTATGGTTTTCCATCTACTTATATGTGCGATGAGCAGGAACTACTTGATCTGTTTCAAACACTTTTAAACAAAGTATCAATCATCGAACCTAATTATATAGTGATTGAGATTGCAGATGGAATTTTACAAAGGGAAACAAAGATGTTATTGGAAAATCAACGTTTCACCTCCATGATAGATCAGGTAATCTTTTCCAGTTGCGATAGTTTAAGTGCACTTTATGGCCTGGAATCACTCAAAAAGATGGGAATATACCCTACTGCAATCAGTGGTTTACTTACGGCAAGTCCCCTTTTGATAAAAGAGGTAAAAGAAAACTCGTTTATTCCCGTATTTACCATTGAACAGCTTATGTATGAAAAAACAGTTCAACTATTTTCGAAACCTCAAATGAAGTTTGCTCTTTAAAATGGTGTCCAATACAATAATTACAAAACAGGAGCTTATAAAAAAATTCTTTTGGCCTAAAATTGGCACCGGAATTTTCCTCTTGTTGCTAAGCATAACAGAAAGCTGTGTAACAGTTATTCTCTCGTTAAGTATTGGCAATTATTATGAGATAATTAGTGACCATCATTCCAACAAAGGGAGGTTACTTCGTTTATTTCATATTTCCATACCACATAATCCGGCAAAGTTCTTTATGGTGTTTGCAGGGATGGTGATTTTCAAAATGATTATTGAATTTACAGGTAAATATTTGTCTGAATTACAGGCTACCTCTTTTTCATTGACCCTGCAGAAAAAATTATTCCGCCATCATATACGGATGAAGACAAAGGATTTTACAAAAAAACCTGTTGGGAAGTACCTGCTGAGATACAGCGGAGATATTAATAGCATCAGGCATTATCTTACGAAAGGGATATTTCATTTTATTTCAGACTGTATCTTTTTGATCATTTCACTGGCAATATTATTTAGTATTGATCCTGCAATCACACTGGTGGTGGTGAGTGCATTGGCACTTGGCTTTTGGTGTATGGTTTTAATAAACAAAAAACTTAAAAAAGTTCAGGTACTTCACCGAAACCAGCTTTCTTCCAATCTTCATTTTGTGACCGAAAGATTAAGGCTCCTCACTACCATTAAACTTCATAACAAGGAATACTCTACTATTAAAAAATACCAGGCCAGGATCGATAAATTAATGGGCATAAATAAACGGTATGTTTTTTTTGAAAGCATGAACATTGCCCTGCCACATGCTTTTTTATATTTCACACTTTTATTGATTTTTATTGTGCACATTTACCTGTCATCTACCACAGGTTATACGGTTACTGCCGGAGGCAGATTTATCCCATATATATTGCTGATCATCCTCATGTTTCCAATATATAAACGTTTCCTGGAAGTTAACCCGGTTTGGCAGGCAGGCAACATTTCTTTCTCAAAGATTATTGACACACTGAACTTACCACTGGAAGAAGATGAAATGGCGCAGAAATATTCTCCATCAGGGGGGGTAGTTGAATTTAAAAACGTTTCCTTTACCTATTCCGGAGAACAACCACTATTTGATGGATTTAATTTCAAATACTCACCAGGAGAGATTAATCAACTACAGGGTAATTATAAAAGCACTATTCTTAAATTAATTTTGGGAATCTACGTGGCAGATAAAGGTATCATATGTCTGGACGGAATAAATATTAATCAGTTTACCAGAAAATCAATCCGTGAAAATATTGCATTTATTTCCGAGGAGGCTCCCTTATATGGCAATTCGATATTTAAATGTTTGAGCATAACAAATACAGAGACAGATCGTCTGCGGGCGGTAGAAATGTTAAAACTCTTACGTTTTAACCCTTTCAGTTTAAAGATTGATTTGAATGAAAAAGTTGGAGAAAACGGTAAACTTTTATCAAAGTCCCAATATACAAAGATGATAATAGCCAGAGAATTACTTGGCAATAAGAAAATTATTTTAATAGATGGTATTTTTGAGAAAATTGATACGGTTACAAGACAAACATTAACGCACATTATAAATCAATCAAAGGAAAACCATACAATTATCGTGGCGGGTACCTTACCAGCTGAATTAAATCCCCACGCTGTCTATTTTGCATCTTAGCAGCATAAAAAACTTCTTTTAAAAAACTTGTTCGAGCATAGGGGATGCGGGATTTTTTACGTTTTATTGATGAATTAATAATTCCAAACCCTTTTCAAAACTAAAAATCAAATTCTGTGAAGAAAATTATTCTTGTCCTGATGGCCGTTGCTAACCCTTCTTTATTTGCCTGTAAAAAAGTAACATTGATTTATTTACGTAAAATACCAGGTTAGCAGCACCTCCAATATGAACGTGAGTTATACTTACATAAATGGTGGTGCAACACAATCAGCAACTAATGCAGACGCTACCTGGTCTTGAAGCTTCAGTACCGGTTCACACGGACAAATAGTAAAACTTACATTTACCAGTGTTAACGGTAATCCTGAAAGCGTAGCGATTTATAAAAACGGTCAGGAATCATCACAAAACAATGATAACGCTGGGTAAGTATCTGTCTCAACCCAAGTCCCATTGAATGATTGTTTTGATAACAATTTCGTAATGTTACTTCAGCTGGTTTAACCGGCATATGTACAGGCAACAGTTAAAATACTACCGGCATCTTAACCGGTAGTATTTTATTTTCTGTGATTAACAGATAATACGTTGGAAATAAGCATTACTTTTGATAAACCCGTAAGAATTTTACCTTCATGACTGCGGAAAATGAGAACCTACATGAGCGTTTCAGATTAATTTTTCAACAGCATTACAATAATCTGTGCAATTATGCATTTTCATTCGTTAAGGACAGGAATACAAGTGAGGATATTGTACAGGAAGTTTTCGTAAGAATATGGGAAAAAAGGCAAGATATTATAACAACAGATAGCATTCGCTTTTATCTTTTTACTGCCGTTCGCAATAATTGTATTACCTATCTTGGCAAAAACAGAAAAACTGTTATAGTGTCCTTAAATGATCATGATGTTCCTGCAGAAGATGAATATCTTTTTGTAAAAACGAAAAATCAGGGAACTGACTACCGTTCACTCCTGGCAAATGCAATTGATGAATTACCCCCCAAATGCCGGGAGGTATTTTTGTTGAGTCGCTTCAGCAAACAATCCTATAAAGAAATAGCCGGCTCACTTGGGATTTCTGTTAAAACAGTAGAAAATCAGATTGGGAAGGCTTTGAAAATATTGCGCAATTTTCTAAAAGAAAAAGGGGTAACTGCCATTATAATATGGTTAATAAACTTGTTACATTAAAATAAAAAAAATCATAGGGGATTTATTAAATTTTATGTTTTAATAACAGGAGCATTAAGATGGAGAGAAACGAACTCATAGAATACATAATTATCAGGCATCTTAACAATGAAGCTTCGCCTGAAGAGGAAGCAACGTTAAATGAATGGCTGAAATCTGACGAAAATAAGGAGGAGTATAGTACTATTGTCAAAATATGGAATGACACAGCAGTCATTATACCGGAACAAAATTTTGATACTAATGCTGCCTGGCAATCAGTAGAAAAAAAAATACAGATACCGTTGGATTCTCCGCCGGCCAGGTTAATACCCTTACTTTCATGGAAAAAGATTGCAGTAGCAGCTGCAGTTTTGCTGACTATTACTACTTCAATTTTATTTTACCTGAACCGAAACAAGGAAGTGCCATTACAAAATATACTGGCCACTCAATCAAACCAACACGTTTTGTTACCTGATGGATCTGAAGTATTGTTAAGAAAAGGCAGTGAGATCAGCTATGCAAATGATTTTGATATTGAAGAGCGAAAATTGCGATTAAAAGGGGAAGCATATTTTGAAATTAAACACAACGAGGGAAAACCTTTTCGTATTGTAACCAATAAAAGTATTATAGAAGATTTGGGAACATCTTTTTTGGTTCGTTCGGCAGGAGTTACAGAACAGGTTATGGTGAACGCTGGTAAAGTAAAATTCATCAGCCTGGCTGATACTACCAAAAATATAATATTATCGAAGGGCCAAAAAGCTATTTTAACGGATAATGACTTTACCGTTGATAGCATTCGAACCAATAATATCCTTGCATGGCAGAATAAAAAATTAGTATTTGAAAACACCCCCCTTAAGCATGTGGTGGAAGATTTAAGTAATTTTTACCAGGTTGATATACTGTTGTCACCAGAGATAAGTAAGAGTTCAGAGCAAATTATCATTAATACCAGGTTTGAACAGCAGGATTTACAGCAGGTATTAAATGAACTTCAGTTAATAACAGGTCTAACTATAAAAAAAGAGGGTGATAAAATTATTTTGAGCCCCAAACAAAAGCAATAGTTTGGTTTAATTGCCGGAACAATTGAAGTTTTTGATTTAATGGCTTATTAATAATCCGCTTACCGATTTTTATGATTTGTGTACAAAGTCATAATAGTACTGTATTGAAAAGGTGCATCCTGCTGGGTATAACGCTGCTTATACTTTGGTCTTCTCTGCATGCTCAGCAAATAGAATTGTTGGCCCGCCCATATCATTGTAATCTTAAAAAAGGTAAAGTAAAAGATTTTCTGGAAGAGATAAATAACAAAAGCGGAATTATTATTGAATATGCTTCAAGCAGTCTTGAATTGGAAAAAATTATTGAACTTGATGGCAATGAAACTTCTTTAGGCGCTGTTTTGCAAAAAGTATTGCATAGTCAACGGGTTAAATTACAAAAACTGAACAATAAAATAATCTTAGTTCCTGCTACCTCAGTAATTAATACTGATGCATTTGTTCCTTCGTATACTTTTTACGGATTTGTAAAAGATGAATTTGGTAAAGAACCTTTAATTGATGCTACCATACAGGAAAAGCAATCGAGAAGGGGCATACTTACTAATTCACATGGTTTTTTTAGCCTGACGCTTTCAGAAGGCACACACCAGGTGGAAATATCATATTCGGGTTATTTTAGAAAACTTATAGATATCTATTTGCATTCAAATAAAAGGTTTGATATAGAACTGTCAGCCCGTAAGGAAATACAGGAAGAAGTAATTGTAGTTTCCGGGAACGGACTTAAAAGGAATGGTTCCGATAAAATCAGTACTGATGAAGAGGGTGAAATCAATTATTTTATGGGTGAAAATGATCCAATCCGCTCGGCTTATTTACTTCCGGGAGTTAAAAATATTACAGAATCATTTAGCAATATGTTAGTGCGTGGGGGTAGTACCGACGAAAATCTTTTTTTATTAGACGGTAATCCTGTATACAATCCTACTCATATGTTAGGTTCACTGTCAATAGTTAATCAGACTTCTGTAAAGTCTATGCGTCTTTTCAAGAATGATTTTCCTGCTAAGTATGGGGGGGCGTTATCTTCTGTAATAGATGTGTATACAAAAGACGGAAATATGGAACACTGGCAGGGTGAAGCTAATGCAGGTTTGCTTGCAGGATCTTTTACACTGGAAGGACCGATAGTAAAGAACAAGACAGCCACGATGGTGTCTTTCCGGCATAGCTGGCCTGTTTCAGGACTTAAAATATTTCAAAAAAATATTGATCCGGATTTCTATGATCTGCATTTAAAACTAACACACCTGCTTGACAAAAATGACAAGCTGATGATAAATTTTTACACCGGGAGAGACAGAATAAAACAAACACAAGATAATGCTGATAACCTTCACAGGTGGGGAAATATTGTAGCTTCTGCGGGATGGAACCGTGTTATCGGAGCTAAATCATATGTCAATACTTCTGTTAATATGAGCCATTATGATAACCTGGGAGGCTTTCAATACACACTTTACGATCAGAATAATGTGCCAATACAAACAAAATCATTAGGAACGTTTGCTTCAATTGTAAAATATAATGCCAGGTCCACCGCAGAAATCACCATTACTAATAAAACCAAATTAAACATTGGAGTGGAGTTTGCTCGTACCATTATCAAACCCTTTGATACAAAACTTAGTTCACAACTGGAGGAGAACACCAGTAACTTTAAATCGTTTGATCCCCTTCCTTTTAATGAACTTTCCGGCTACGCTGAAAGTGAATTGAGGTTAACAAAGAAATTATTTATCCGGCCGGGTCTCCGCTTTACGGATTATCATTTCAGCAATTATAATTTCGTTGGATTTGAGCCAAGATTTTTTATTTCATACCGGACGGGTCACTCACAACAAGTATACTTTTCAGTAAACAGGATGACACAATATCTTCACCTGGTTACAAGCCCCTACCTTGGAGTAAATTCCGATCTTTGGGTGCCAAGTACAAAAATATTAAAACCCGAACAAAGTGAATCATATAACCTTGGGTATTCAATGATCACTAAAAATGGGTTCAGACTTTCTGCAGACGGTTACTGGCGGCAATTGAAAAATGTAACAAATTATACCGAAGGGAAGAGTTATTTTATTAACGAAACAAACTGGCAAAAAAATATCGAGACAGGAAAAGGGTGGAGCTATGGCATAGAATGGATAGTACAAAAAAACGCCAAAAAAATTTCTGTTCATGCTGCTTATACATTATCGTGGAGCTGGCGGCAGTTCTATGATATTAATAACGGGGAAAAATTTCCTTTTAAATATGACAGGCGTCACAATATCAATGCAGGTTTTGTTTATCATCCTAATAAG
Source organism: Sphingobacteriales bacterium (assembly GCA_003963365.1). Taxonomy (GTDB): domain Bacteria; phylum Bacteroidota; class Bacteroidia; order Chitinophagales; family Chitinophagaceae; genus AWTP1-9. The sequence goes on along the minus strand of RXJG01000001.1, from coordinate 319,916 downwards.
TGGCTGAATTTTTCTGCGCTTTGGTCTTTTGCTACAGGTGATGCATTTTCACTTCCGGATTATATTTATCCGGATTATGATAATGCACAACAAATCATTAACCCTGATGATCTGCTAAAAAATTATCGGTTTATTTACCATTACTCTTTAGTAAACCAATACCGGACATCTCCATACCAACGACTGGATTTTGCCATTACTTACCATACACCAAAGCAAAAGAAAATAAGATCAATTATCACCGCCGGGGTCTATAACGTATATGGATCCCCGGATCAATATGCTTACGATTTGCGGGGCTCACTTAATGATAAAAGCATCATTATTGAGCAGCGAAACAAATTATTTGACCTGACACCATATTTATCCTACACGTTAAAATTTTAAATACCCTATGAAAATCAGGAATAGTAAATATTTGTATAAAGGTTATTCCCCGGCAGTATTTTGGTTTTATTTGTTTTTAAGTTTACTCGCAGCACAATCCTGCAAAAAATATGTTTATGGCAATACTCAGCATAACGATAAGCTCGTGGTACTGGCTGAAATAACGGCTGATGATACCGCTAATATCCCTGTAAGCAAAAGTATAATCGCAGGTAGCGGTAACCAAATTGTATTTCAGAAAATTGACAATGCTTCGGTCTCAATTAATGAACAGGGCGGAGCAACACAAAGATTATGGTTAAATAATTCTATTGTTTTTTCTAATAACCCCGCCAGCATTTATTCTAACAACTCCGTATTTAAATACAATACAGATTATACCATACACATAACTCACCCGGAGCTGGGGCCGGTCTCGGCTACCACTCACATTCCTGGTCCTTTTATGGTGGATAGTATTGATAGTTATGAAGACAATATCTCCGGCAAACCTGTATTGGTTTTTGATTTTACCATTAATGACCCGCCTGCAGAAAAGAACTATTATATATTCGATGCGGTAAAACAGATTGTAAAATTATACAGGTATTTTTACTGGCAGGGTGTCCAATATAATTACAACACACCGAAAGGACTGAACTTGTTTGAACAGGTAAAAGATCAACCGGGTGTTACATTGATAAGAGACACGATCCCAATTAATAAATACATCCGGCTATCTGTATTTACCCGTGACATAAAAACAGATAATGATGAGTTTAGCAGTCTGGACAGCAGTTTTCGGAGAATTTTTATTAGAGACTCACTTTTTAGCGGACAACCCTATACTTCCAGGCTTGCAGTTTCAAGAGACCACTTTGTTGCTGCTGATTCAACTGAAACAGGAATAGTAAGACTAAGGATCAATTCAGTAAGCAAAGAGTTATATGACTACCTGTCCCAATATGAAAAATATAAATCCAGTTTCGGAGGAGTCCCCATCAGTCAATTATCTTCACCGGTAGGAAATATTCAAAACGGGTTAGGAGTTTTCGGTGGTGTTGCCAGAAAAGAATGGATTTTTTATTATGATGTACTTCAATAATAGCTACCGTTTACCAGTAATACTGCCTGAATAAGCCTGATAAATAAAAGGATAAATCAAAAGTTAACTGTTTCGAACGCTGGCCAGTCCCGGGCACTTGATTACACTTTTGGCGATTCATCAAAGAATCGCCATTTTTATATTGTTAACCCAGCAGCAATACACTTACTTAGCATTGTACCAATTGCAGCTCTTTAATGTATAATTTCTTCGCATAGGCAAATTGTTTCCTGCTATAAAAACTATGCATAAGTGATGAATGAATATTACAGCATACTCTTATGATACAATTCGCCTGATTTTTCAGGGAAGATTCAAAATACTCATACAATATATCGGCGGTATTATAATTACGATATTCCGCCACAATAAAAAACTCCTTTATTTCATAAACAGGACGGGTATCTGTTAAATTATACTGAACATCCACCACAATTAATCCGACATTTTCTGATCGGGATACCAACTCAACTACCAGCATTTTTGTGGCCGATGAAAGTAACTTCTGTTTAAATACCTGCAAAAAATCTCCTGAACTACCCTGGTAATTATTGCCGGCAACCACCGATTGATAAAAAAAAAGTACGTCTGACTGTTCTGCAGACCTTACCCTGAAATTTAATTCCACTAATAAAAAAAATTTATTTAACTATTATATCCTGTCTTATAAAAAACAGGATGCATGAACTGCTCTATTCGAGGTACCTGCTTTTTAATAATACCAGTTTCTCTTTTGTCAGCCCCAATTCTTTATCCAGGTAATTTGCAACAGAACCATAACTTAGTTTTATGGCATCGAATGTTGCCTTCAAATACAATCTGTCAGCCCTTAATAATTTTTCAGCTTTTAATTTATCCAGGTTATACCTTGATGTCATTACAGTAATAATTCTTTTGTTTTCCTGCTCACGGTAATAGTTAGTAGCGAGATAATCTTCGAAAATCAGTTGCTCATCCACATTCAGAGCCGATAAGAGCAAAGCGGCGGCAATGCCTGTTCTGTCTTTACCGGCAGTACAATGAAATATTATGGCTGCTGAGGTATCTGCAACCAGGAGGGTATCAAAAAAAGGGCGGTATCTTTCTTTAAATGGTTTAAGGTTTCCATAAAACGCCAGCATAAATGAATCCGGGTTCTGCATGCTTTTAATATAGTCATTACTCCCAATATTTTCACTGCCTGCCGGAAGAGATACCCATGTTGCTCCCACCGGTAAAATATCCGGGGCTGATTTAAATTCGGCTGGCCCCCGAAAATCGAAAACATATTTTATGGAATACGATTGCAGTCTCCTGGTATCGTTGCCGGATAATTTATTAAGCGCATCAGAACGAAATAATTTTTTCCATTTGATCTTTTTACCTTCTTTATTCATATAACCACCCATGTCCCTGAAATTAACAGTCCCCTCCAAATCAACCCTGCGTACAAGGCTGTCCGTTAGCTGTGCATTCAGTGTGTTAAACCACCATATAAAAACAACAACCATCCATTGTTTTCTCATCCCATCAGAAATTAAATGCATTTTTCATTTTTTTAAATAAATCCGTATTCTCATAAATACCGGAAAAAGTGGAAGCCATGGGGCCATAAGTAAAAACAGGAATCATTACGGCGGTATGTTCCTTGGTAATGAATTTCATTTGCACTAGTCCTTTTTTCATGTCACCACCCGTTAACGCCAGCCCCCCGGTTTCATGATCTGCCGTAATTATTATGAGGGTGTTTTTATCCTTTTTTGCAAACGCTATTGCCTCCCCCATTGCTTTATCAAAGTCAATCATTTCATCAATTACATAAGCCGAATCGTTTGCATGACCTCCCCAGTCAATCTGAGATCCTTCCAGCATTAAGAAAAAGCCCTTTTTATTCTTCTGAAGAATCTTCAAAGCAGTTTGCAACGATTTTAATAACTGGTCTCCCCTTCCGGCCGTTACTCTTGGTGGTTCGGCCGTATCAATAAAACCAGCCAGCTTCCCGGAATTGATTTTTACGACCTCAGATAATGTATTGGTAACAGCATATCCCTTTTTCAAAAGACTATCACAAAGATTCTTTCCATCTTTCCGCTGATTGAAATATTTTTTTCCTCCTCCTATAAATACATCAATGGGAGTTTTTAAAAAATCATTGGCAATGGCTTCCGTCATTGTTCTGCTGGGTTGATGAGCGATAAAAGCAGCAGGAGTGGCATGTGTAATAGAACAACTTACTACCAAACCGGTTGCTAAATGATGTTTTGCTGCCAGTTCCAGAATTGTCGGAAACGGTTTATCAAGTGCATCTACGCCAATAGCTCCATTCTTAGCCTTTTTACCCGTAGAAAAAGCAGTGGCGCCGGCCCCTGAATCGGTTATATAATTGTCAGCTGACTGGTTTTTGTGAAAACCAACGAAAGAGCATTGCTCCAGGTTCAGCCAGCCTTTGTTGGCAGTTAAGCCGGCAAATATTTGTGCGGTACCCATTCCATCGCCAATTAAAAGAATAATATTCTTAGGCCGGGATTGCTGATGAGTTAATTTCTTCTTTCCCCCCTGGGTTATCCCTGCAACAGGAAATATTAAAAGCACGAGGTAAAAGATGCTGAATGTCTTCATGTAATTTAAAAATAAACGGGAAGTGCCTGTCTTCCCGTTTGTGAAACATTTGATTGATTTATTTGATCAACCACATTTTGGCGTTTATATCGTCAGTTCCCCCAAATTGTGATTGAAGTGCTGCCTGGTAATTCTTGTTATTATAATTGATTTCACCCTGCGGATACTGCCATCTTAAAGGTATCTTATTAGAGGGGGTTCCAACACCGGCACCTCCCTGGTTAAAATTGGGAACGCCTGTTCTGCGCCAGTTATAAAAGGCCTCATAACCTGAGTTCATAAAAAAAGCAACATACTTCTGCGTTAATATTTGTGCTAACCCTGAAGCATTGTCCCCGCTATAAGCCACATTAGGATTAGAAAGGAAACCGTTAATATCCACCGTTACCGTACCAAGGTTAGGTTTTGTTCCGTCATTATTTCCTACCACGATTGTTTTCCCCTGGCTTAACCCATACAATGACATCGATGCATTAATTCCGTTAAGGTACCATGTTTGCGTACTTGTACCGGTAACCCATCCCCTGTTAGCCGCCTCTGCAATGTTGAAACATAATTCCGGGTATCCAATGAGAATATAAGGCTCACAATTGGCACCGGATGCAGACGACATATACCTGTTATAACTTAAACTGGAATGCTGGCCATCTGCTGTAAAGCTGCTCATTAATGCCTGTGACTTGTTGTTATCCTCTCCAACATATGCCGTAAAATCCGAAACCGCCTTACCACCAGAAATTTGAGCCGGAGCCGGGCAGCTCAATGCAAATATTCTTGGATCATTATATGCTGCCGTTACTGCATAAAATGACTGGTTGATATTTTCACAATTATTATACGGCGAATAGCCAGAACGGTTAGGTGGGTATAAAGTAATGGTAGTATATTTATAAGTCATGTTATCGTTATTCGACGTCATGACAGGATATTTACCCGGATTGGATAAAATAGTTGCAAACTGGTTCTTGATGTTCAGGTCTGCATTATCATCTGCTCTTTTACTTAAGCTTATCAGTACCCGTAACTTATAGGTATTAATAACTTTCTGCCATTGCTGATAAGTTAAACCGAAGATATCACCGGAAGCATCAACCACCTTGTCCTTATTCGCAGGAGAAATTAAAGCCGCTATTAAGGTATTGGCTGTATCCAGCAAAGCCAGACTATTTTTATAAACATCATGCTGCGTATCGTATGCAGGCGTAAGAATAACCGGGTTACCGGCCTGGGACATCGGTATATCGCCTACTCTTTGCGTAAGCCATATAAAAGAATACGCCCGGAAGAATTTACTCAGTGCGAAATAAACATTTGTACTGTTGTTATACTGTTTCTGAGCCTGCTCTTCCATTTTCACACAATACTTGATATTATCGTAAGTATCGCTGGTATTAGACCAGTTATAAGCATTGCTTCCGAAGTAATAAGAATAATTGGAAACAATAAACTGGTTCCATTTATAAACCTGGGAAATAACCGGTTCTTCTTCCCGCATCAGGTTTGAGGTAATATGGTTTAGAATAAGCGATGCAGGCACCGTGGAGTTATCTGCCGTTACGTTAGGGTTGGACAACAGGTTACCTTTCTGGCAACTGCTTAACAGGTAAATAACCCCCAGCAATCCCACAAATAGTTTACTAAATTGATGTTTCATACAAATATTTTTAAACATGAATAGTTATTAAAAGGTGAGATTAATATTAAAACCAAATCTCCTGGCAGTAGCACTCTGCAGTACACCCCCGTTATTTAACGACCTGTCTGAATCATTGTAGCCGGAAGGGAACTGATCCAGGTCTATATCTTTCCTTGCTGCCCAGTAGAGAAGGTTTCTTCCAACGATTGAGAAAGTAGCGCCTTTAATGAATTTGCTCCTCGATAACAATGCTTGTGGAAGCATATAGGATAACGAAACTTCTCTCAGTTTTACAAAAGAACGTTTCACCATCCAATACTCTGTAACATTGCCAATACCACCTGAAACAAAATTTTGAACAGTACTTGCTACATCATTGGGAGCGAACTGGAGGTCTTTTAAATTGGTGATTTGTCCGCCACTAAAGATGGGAATACCGGAAACAATCTTAACTCCTTTGGCAATATATTGTGCTGTGGGAGCTATGGTACCTCCGTTGGTAGTTTGCCATTCAGCCAGTCTAGCAGCTCCAAAATCCCCGGTAGCACTTTCAATAGCTGTACCACCATTCATGCCATCTTTATAAATTTCATCCCATATTACTCCACCAATCCTACCATCAAATTGGAAGCTTAAGCTGAAATTCCTGTAACTGATCTTGTTGTTGACGCCAAAAATGAAATCAGGGTTGAGGTTACCAAGAAACTTCCTGTTATTGATGTCGGAAGGAGCTGAAAGGGGTAACCCTGCTGCGTAGATGATATTATTACTGCCATCTCTCACAAACCCGGTTCCGTACAAGGCATCGAGACGGTCTCCTTTCTTGTAATTATGACCGTTTATATTTAAGAAGGTTTCATCTCCATATATATCTTTCAACGTTTCCTTATAAGCGGCGTAATTAATAGCAATATCCCAGTTTATACCATGCGGGGATTTTAAAACAGACCCGTTAACAGTAAATTCAAAGCCTTTCTTTTGGGAAGTAATGCCGTTTACGTTAGCAGCAGCATAGCCTGTTGAAGGTGCTACGCCCAATGCAAAAATCTGCGGCCCGTTCAGGCTGGTAAAATAGGTAAATTCCACGCCCAGCCGGTTCCTCAAAAAGCGCATATCCACACCTGCTTCATAAGAAGTACGGTTAAATGGCTTTAGTTTGGGATTAGCCAATGTGCTGGAGTAACTCACAGAGGGAGTACCGTTATAATAACTCTGTATGCTGTATGAGTTTTGATTTGCATAACTGGGTCCGTCATAAGAAGTATACAAATCACTGCCATAACCCAGCAGCCCGCCATTTGTACTTAACCCCGTAATTTGGGTAAATGCAGAAGCCACTGTTGACTGAGTCAGGCCTCCTTTAACATCGGCATAAGAAGCTCTTAATTTTAAAAAAGATATTATGGAAGGCAGTTTAACGTAATCGCTTAGCACCGTACTTAGAGATACAGAGGGATAGAAAAAGGTATTGGAACCTTTAGGTAAGGTAGAAAGATTATCCATCCTTCCTGTATGCGAAAGGGTGAATAATTTTCTGAAGGTAAAATCCACTGAATAAAACGCACTGTACACCTGCATTTTTGAACCCCATGTATAGGACAACTCCGGCCCTTTGGAGTTGGACAAGGCATAAAGATTAGGTGTAGCCAGGGCTTTTGTAGTACCCCAGTTTGAACCGTAGGAGAACGAACGCTCCGATCCTCCTGCAAACGCTGCAATAGAAAAATCTCTCAGCTTTTTATCAAAATTGAAAATCAGGTCAGTATTATTTTCGAAAAGATTGCGCCTGTCTTCACGGTAATCGCCGTACCACCCAAAATAATACCAGGGAGTGTAAGTGTTCAGGTTTGCTCCCGCAGGCACCTGCTCTGTACGAATTTGATTCCAGGTAGTGATCTGTGAACGCAGGCTCACATTTAAGTCTTTATTGATTTTATAAGTTGCTCTCAGGTAACCGTTAATATCTGATTTGTCGTGAGAACGCAGCCATTTTTTTGCCATAAACCAGGCACTGTTTTCCCTTCCATATTCCTGGGCATAAGGAATAAGATCCTGAACGCCCTGGGGTGCTTTATATATATCTTTCAAATCATTTACGTTATAATCAGCTGATCCGTAAACTTTAAACATATAGATGTAAGAGTTAGGGCCATAGTTAACATCAGGAATATTGGGTGAATACTGTTTGTTATAATTCAGGCTGGCTTCAACCCTGAATTTGTCGGTGATATTATAACCGGAATTTAAAGCAAGTGTATAAGTGTTCAATTTGGTATTGGGCGCCATACCCCGCTGGTCCATATTTGATATGGAAATCCGCATATCAGATCGATCGGTAGCAGTTGAAAGCGCCACGTTATTGGAATTGATAATTCCGGTCTGCAAAAAATCATTAAAGTTATTTTTCCCACGTGCAATCCATGGAGTTGGTGTACGGATGTTGGCAACGGGATCGTATGGACTATCGTACTGGCGAACTAACTGGCCTTCAAAACGGGGTCCCCATTCCGGTAAACGCTGTGCGTTATCGTATAAACGGTTACCATAATCATAGGCGAATGCTTTGCCCCGTCCATATTCGGTCTGGCTATTCGGTACAGTCAAAAATCCTTTTTCAAAGAAGGTGCTGCTGTTTACTTCTACAGTCCATCCTTTTTTATCTTTTGTTCCACGTTTGGTAGTTATTACAATAGCCCCGTTTACTCCCCTGAATCCATAAATGGCAGAAGCGTTTGTACCTTTCAATACAGTGAACGATTCAATATCATCAGGGCTTATGTTCCAGGTATCCGTATTAATAGGTACTCCATCTACTACAAAAAGTAAATCCTTGCTGCCCCTTAATACAATTTCAGGACGACCCAGCATTTCTGAACTGGCACCAACCGACAGACCTGCAATTTTTCCTACCAGTGCGTTAACAGGATTAGCATCTCTTGATTTCGTAATTTCAGATCCTTTCAATTCCTGTGCAGCATATCCCAGGCGTTTAATTTCTTTTTTAATGCCATAAGCTGTTACCACTACTTCATTAAGTGTCTTGTTATCTTCTTCCAACACATAAGTAGAAGTCTTTTCACTGATGGGAAAGCGTTCTGGAATAAATCCTATTGAACTTATAAAAATAGTTTTGTCGTTTTCTTCGGCAGACAGGGTAAAATTCCCAAGGCTATCAGCCACAGCCGTTTTTTTGGATGAATTTGCCTGGATAGACGCACCGGATATTCCGTATCCGTTTTTTGTCAATACTCTACCGGCGATCACTTTCACCTGTGCTTTAATACCAGCTACCAGTAATGAAAAGATAAGTGTCGCAATTAGTTTTGATGTGATTGGTCGCATGACAATTAATATTTGGGCAAAGGTGTAAGGGCGGTATTAACTGAATGTTAAAAAATCCGGCTTAACTAATATTTCCAAATTCTTAATGATTTGTTGATGAAAATATAATCCTGTGATTTATCGCCAACCAAATTAACTGCGTAACTAAGCCGGATGGAAATTCAAATAAGGAAAACAGTACCCGGCGACCTGCAGGCTGTCTATGATATGATTTGTAACCTGGAGGAAACCAGTTTAGATTTTGAAAAATTCAGCATAATTTTTTTCAGTAATATTTCCAATGCAACTAACCAGTATTTAGTAGCAGTTAACAATCAAAATGTCATAACAGGTATGATCAGTTGCCATATTCAAAACCTGCTTCATCACACCGGTGCTGTAGCAGAAATAATGGAGTTTTTTGTTAGAGACATCTATCGCAACACCGGTACCGGCAGCCAACTGTTAACCCGGCTGGAAGAAATAACCAGGGAACAAGGATGTGTATCACTGGAAGTTACCGCTCAGAACAAGAGATCCATGACCCATAGGTTTTATCTTAATAAAAATTTTAAGCAAAGTCATTTAAAATTTACCAAAACCATTTAAGCCTGTAAAAAGCAAGTTTGATTTTAACCGGTTAGCCCGGTAGCAATTAGTACAAATTCTCTTAAAGCTTTACTCCTTATCGTGAACCTGCGAAGAGTTGCCTTGAAAAAAATAATTATGGCAAAAAAATTAAAAGAGCTTAAAAAGGAGCACTCAGTATTTAACGAGAAGTTGAAATCATTATTTAAAGACCTGAAGAAAGAAAAGGACTCAAAAAAGAGATCAGACATTTTTCACAGGATTGAACAAACAATGAATGAAATGAATGGTATAAGATCAGCAATTTCAGCTTACATAAAAAAGCATCTCTGATCCGGCTGTACCGGCCGGTATTAGTTACACTGGTTGTCACGGCATTTTGAAGCCTGTGGTACTAATCTTTTAACAGTCACCCCGGCCCGGTTAGTAATTCATATAAGTTTGCATACAATAATAGCCTCCCAATCCTGGTTAAAAGATTCGAACTTTGTTCAGTGCCGGGCACTGATAATTTCAAATAAACGGTATCGCCTGTTGCGATACTCTTTATTTTTAACCTTCACCTGCGTATTTTTATACATAAAGACGTTAAATGCTAAAAAAAATTCTACAGTATTATCCATTTAACTTAGCTGCTGTTAAAATTACAACGTTCGGAAGTGGGCTTATCAATCAAACATGGTATATTGAAGAGGCGGGCAGCAGTTATATCCTTCAAAAAATAAATCATACTATTTTTAAATCACCGGGAGATATTGCCAGCAACATTAAACTAACCGGCGAATATTTATCTGCTCACTATCCTCACTATTTATTTGTTACTCCGGTAAATACTATTAATGGTGATGAAATGGTTTATATTGAAAAGGAAGGCTATTTCAGGTTATTTCCTTTTGTAAAGGATTCACATACCATTAATGTGGTAAGCAATCCCGCCCAGGCTTTTGAAGCGGCGCAACAGTTTGGAAGATTTACCAAATTGCTTTCCGGGTTTGATGCAAACCGGCTTAAAATAACATTACCCCATTTTCACAACCTGTCTCTGCGTTACCGTCAGTTTGAAGAGGCACTTGAAAAAGGAAATAAAGAGAGAATAAAAGAATCCGCAAACACTATTAAACTAATACACCAATTTAAAAATATTGTAACTACCCGGGAAACTATTCTTGCAAACTCCGCCTTTAAAAAAAGGGTAACACATCACGATACCAAAATCAGCAATGTATTGTTTAACGAAGCGGATAAAGGTTTATGTGTTATCGATCTTGATACAGTAATGCCGGGCTATTTTATCAGTGATGTGGGTGATATGCTGCGTACTTATCTTTCACCCGTAAGCGAAGAAGAAAAAGATTTTTCCCGGATAGAAATAAGAGATGAATATTACAACGCTATTAAAGATGGCTACCTGGGCGAAATGGCCGGGGAATTAACTGCTGCAGAAAAAGAACATTTTTTTTATGCCGGTAAGTTTATGATTTATATGCAGGCCCTCCGTTTTTTAACAGACCATCTGAACAATGACATTTATTATGGTGCGAAATATGAAGGTCATAATTTTACCAGGGCTAATAACCAACTGGTCCTGCTTCAGCGGTATATTGAAAAAGAAAAACAGTTATCCTGAAATATAAAATCTTTAACCGCTGGTAAGAAAATCATATTGGCTTACCTGCTGCTTACTATAGTGGTCCCATCTTCAATCTGCGCTGCATATGCCTTCAATTCTTTATGCATTGCTTTTCTATAAGATTTTTCCACCTGCTCAATTAAATTATCAACCGCTTCTTCTTTTACAATATTGATAGTACAACCACCAAATCCCCCACCCATCATCCGGGCTCCTAAAACATTTTCATTACGGCTTACCTGTTCTGCAAGAAAATCAAGTTCCGTACAACTTACTTCATACAGTTTACTCAATCCCTCATGGGTGGCAAACATTTTCCTGCCAAAGGATTTTAAATCACCTTTCTTCAAATCATCACAGGCACCCAGCAAACGCCTGTTTTCTTCCACTACATATTTACAACGTTTATAAATCAAGTCATCGATTAATCGCACATATTTATCCAGCATAGTAACAGTAACATCTCTTAAACTTTTTATTTCCGGGTGATGCGGTTGAATCATTGCCACACCCGCTTCACATTGCTGGCGGCGGATATTATATTCTGATGAAGCCAGTGAATGTTTAATATTAGTATCTAACAACACAATTTTATAACCACTGATATCAAAAGGTTCGTATTCATACTGCAGCGAACGGCAATCTAACCGTACCACATTATTTTTCTTACCAAACACACTGGCAAACTGATCCATAATGCCACATTTTACACCGGCATATTCATGTTCGGCTTTCTGCGCCATTTTCACCAGGGCCAATTTATCAAACCCTGCATGGGTATATTCATTTAATGCAAAAGCCATAGCACACTCCACCGCTGCGGAGGATGATAACCCCGCCCCCATTGGTATATCAGCTACCAGCGCCACATCAAACCCTTTTAATGAAATGCCGGCTTTAATAAACTGCGCCGCCACTCCTAATAAATAATTTGGCCAGTTAGGTTTATCTACCGGGTGAAAAGTATTAACCGTAGTAATATATGTTTCCTTCAGATCAATGGCATGCAAATGGATTTCCTCATCTTCTCTTGGTGTAAGAGAAACATAAGCAGCCTTATCAATAGCAGCCGGTAAAACAAATCCATCATTATAATCGGTATGTTCACCGATTAAATTGATCCTGCCTGGTGAGCGGACAATAATAGAATTGGGTTTAACATATTTCTCTAATAACCTTATTGTTTTTTCCATAATGATTTGCTTCATTTATCCGCACTAAATTAGTGATCTGTATCGTTACGATGGAAAAATTATAATCAACCTTCCGCAAGCCGTTTTAATCAGTTTGTTTTCCAGTAAATGTTATGCAGCCACAAGACTTAAATCATGCCCAAACTGATATAAATCAGTCCGCCGGTTAAAACAGCTTTGTAATTTGCTTACAACTCATATTCTGTTTATGCGGGGAGCAGCTACATATTCTCCAGCTTCGTTCCAGCAGGCGCTGTTACAGGCTATCTCTGCCCATACACCTGAATGTATTGCTGTAGTAACGCAGAAAGACCTCCGTATTATTTATATCAACGAACCGGGTGCCAGGCTTTTTGGATACAAACATCCCAGTTCGTTTATCAATAAAACAATTTCTTCCTTAAAAGTAAGTCCGCTTTCACCAAATGAATTAAGAAAAATAAAACAGACCATACAAAAGAAAGCAGTATTTATTGATGAAGTAAAATATAAAGATGAAAAAGGGGTTACTTTTTGGGGCAGGTTACAGGTAAACGGGTTTGTTGCCGGTGATGAAAAATGCTACCTGGTACAAATTAAAAAAATTGACCGGGCAAAGTTTACCGAAGAAAACCAGGTAAAAGAAACAGAAGCAGCAGAAATAGAATTGAAGCAGCTGCTCAAAAGGGAAAAAGAACTGAGCCTGTTAAAAACTAGATTTATTTCCACCGCTTCCCATGAATTTCGTACGCCCCTCAGTACCATATTGTCTTCTGCCTACCTGTTGCAGAAATATGTAACCACAGAAGATCAGCCAAAAAGAGATAAACATATTGAACGCATTGCCTCGTCTGTAAATATGCTTATTGACATACTTAACGACTTTTTAAGTGTGAGCAAAATTGAAGAAGGAAAGATCGATCCCAAATTCGTTGTATTCAATTTTGCTGACAATATTAATGATGTGATTGCTGAAATAAGACCGGTATTAAAAAAAGGACAGGAAATTATTTTTACCTGCAGGGGGAAAAAAGAAGTTTGGCTTGATCCCTCCATGCTAAGACACATTGTAATGAATTTACTTTCTAATGCCATAAAATTTTCACCGGTAAATGCCATTATAAAAGTAGAAGCGGCCAAAAAAAATAATTTATTAACGCTGACTATTACAGATAACGGCATCGGTATTTCGAAACAGGATCAGCAGCATCTTTTTGAACGTTTCTTCCGCGGGGCCAATGCGGCAAACATCCAGGGAACCGGGCTGGGACTGCATATCGTAAAAAAATATGCTGAACTGATGAGTGGAAATATTCAATGTGAAAGTGAACTGGAGAATGGCACCAGTTTTAAACTGTCATTCAGGTTAAGCACCCACAATAATACCGCACTGACTGGAAAACATTAAACACCGGCTTATGAAAAAAAGCTGATAGAAGATAATGAAGATATTTGTTATAACACTGCGGAGATACAGCAAATGTCCAACTACAAAGTATTTATAGCAGAGAATAGAAAATCAGTTGTAGCCTGTGCTGGATGGATATGGGGTATTAAATACGTCCATAAGCAGTAATACTGACACTTCTCAGCACTGTTAGTCTATGGATTTAAGATTGGTTTTATATACTTCAAACCACATAACCACAGTAAAAGCGACTGCTATACAAATCAAAAATCCGGGAATGGTAATACTTGTCATACCAAACAACTGTGTTACCGGCGGAACAAAATGTATAATAGCGATAAAAAGAATGGATATAACAATAACAGGTATAGTAAGCGTATTTTTATAAGAAATAGTTTTAGTAAAATTTTCTGTAAACGACCGGTTAGTAAATGTTAGAAAGATATTGCTCATTACCAGGGAAGTAAATACCACCGTTCTTGTTTCCTCCAGTGTATGATTATAATACATATAGAAATAATACAGTACCAGTATACCGGCAGTAATAATAATTCCCTGCACAATACTGATGAGCAACTCATTCCCGGCAAACAATCCTTTACTCCGGTCTCTTGGTTTTAATTGCATGATGTCTGCTTCAACCGGCTCCCTTTCAAAAAAAATAGAACAGGTTGGCCCCATAATCAGCTCAAGGAAAATAATATGCACCGGGGTAAAGATGTTAGGATATTTCCAGCCTAACAACAATGGTAAAGCGGCAATTGAAATAATGGGAATATGAATGGAAATAATATAACGAATGGCTTTTTTAAGATTGCTGAAAATTTTTCTTCCCTGCTGTATTGCCTCTGATACTTTTTCCAGGTTATCATCAGTTAAAATTAAATCAGCTGCCTGTTTGGCTATCTCCGTCCCCTTCTTACCCATGGCAATCCCAATATGAGATGATTTTAATGCAGGGGCATCATTAACTCCATCACCAGTCATGGCTACAATTTCTCCATTTGCTTTTAAGGCATCAATCACCCGCAGCTTTGCTTCAGGAAACATACGGGCAAATATGTTGACTGTTTTAACTGCCTCCTGCAAATCAGCTGGCTCCATATACATCACATCCTTGCCGGTAAGATATTGTTTGTAATCTTCCATGCCCACCTGTTCTGCAATAGTTATTACTGTTTCAGGATAATCGCCTGTTATCAGTTTAATATGAATTTTTGCTTCGTAAAACTTTTTAAAAACTTCGGCAATATTTTTCTTTGGCGGGTCATACAAACCCAGCAAACCTTCAAACTTCCAATAAAAATTATCCTGCTCATCCGGCAACGCTCCACCGGTATGCGTAGCACTCGCCACACCAATTACCCTGAACCCTTTGGAAGCCATTGCTTTTATAATAGCAGTTATCTTTTTTATATCATCTTCACTTAGCCTGCATATTTTAATAATTCTTTCTGCACCACCTTTTGCTGCAATTACTTTTTCATTGTTTTGTTCATATACATGTGTCATCATTGGTGGTTGGCCTTGTAACGCATATTCATAAATCAGTTTGAGTGGTTGCCGGTAAGAAGGAAAGGTGATATGACGATAGGCTTCCCATATAGCTTTTTCCATGGCATCAAATGGATTTACTTCACTTGCCAACACCGCATATTTCAATACAGATAAATTTTCTCTTTCCATATTTGCTTCCACCGTAATCATTGCCCCTGTTGCCGCATCGTAAATATTTTTTACATGCATTTTGTTTTCAGTGATGGTACCTGTTTTATCCAAACATATCACACTTACTGCACCGAGGTTTTCTATTGTTTGTGGCTGACGGGAAATAATACCCAGCCTACTCATATGATAAGCACCCAACGCCATAAAAGATGAAAACGCTACCGGAATTTCTTCGGGGATAGAAGCCATGGCTAATGTTAAACCAAACAACAGGCTGAGAACAATATCGCCATTACGCAGGTAATTCACCAGCCATATAATTAAGAAAGCACTGATACCAAAGAAAGCCAATCGTTTTACAAACTTTCCTATTTGTATTTGCAGTAAAGTTTTAGGTGCTGCATAAGCACTTACCGATTTACCTAATTTACCTAATACAGTATTATTGCCAATAGCAATGACAGAAGCATAACATTTACCGGAGTTAACGGTAGTTCCCTGGTATAACAAGTCATATCCCTCCAGTTCTTTTTTATCAACCGGCAAACTTTCACCCGTAATGATGGATTCGTTTATTGTTAAATCATTCGACTGAATGATACGGGCATCAGCAGGAATTTTACTTCCTTCCTCCAGTACGATGATATCACCCGGAACTAAATCAGCTGCATTAATAGTATGCTCTTGCCCGTCCCTTATTACTACAATCTTCGGCTCGGTATATTCTTTTAATGCTTCTAAAGCATTGGTGCTTTTTACTTCCTGGTAAAAAGAGATGGCTGCTACAAAGAACATAGCAGCCATCATCATCCAGCCTTCGCTGGATTTCCCCAAAACAAAATAGATTACACAGGCAATTATCAGCAGGATAAACATGGGTTCCCGCAAAATATCAAACAACACATGAAAAAACCGTCTTGGTTTCTCTAATTGAAATATATTTTTCCCGAACCGTTGCTGTAACGGTTTTATATCATTTTCCTTTAACCCACTTAAGTTTTCAATATGAAATACGTTTCCGTTCATTAATAGTTATAACACCATCCTCTTCTCTCCTAATGCGCCTCTTACAAATTCTTTCAGCTCTGCCGGTAATACTGCTATTATATCCTTCACTTCACCCTCACTCACAAACAAATTCAGGGTACGAAACACGGCAGTAACTGTTTTTTTTGCCTCTTCGTTATTGCCAAAATCATAATCGGCCGTTTTACCGTCTTCCATTCTTATTTCATCCAGGAATTCATCTACATGATGAATCCGTCTGAATGGCTCTTTGTATTTCCAGCCATCAACATATACAGCTTTCAGTGCCATTGGCAACTGTGCCATCAGCTGAAATGATTCCTGCACCGTTAAGCGGTGACGTAAGGAATGTAAAACAGCTGTTAAAATTCTTCCTGCCTTTTCTCTCGAAGTTTGCAGGTCATCTGCCAGCAGGCGAACAACTTTGTTTCCGGTGCCGGCATACTTATCAAAATCAAGTGTCATAGCGTTTCATTTTATGGTGATTAAATGTCATTACTTATAATGCTCACTATTTCATAAAAGGTTATGACGCTTATACAAAGAGTACAGGAATTGAATGATGAATATCGAATAACGAATATTGAATAATCAATTACTTACATCCACTTCATCATTTGTTATTTATACAATAAATTTTCATTGTTTAATATGTTTCCAAGGTACTTTAGTCAGTAAGTTGCTAAACTGATAGTACTCACATGTGTGTGTGATTATTGTCACAATAAATAAGTTTACGGCGAAGGAGAAACAGAAATCACCAGTTCCTTCCTGCTGGCGGTTTTACCCCTGTCATAAACCATATTAAACCATGTTTTCTTTTTCCATTCGTTTCCTTGTGTCTGAATACAGCAGTTTTTGTAATGGAACGATGCTGTGAAAATGATTGGTAATGATGCACCCGTTTAACGGTAACAAATTTGTTGCCCGGGTTGCTTTTTGGAACAATGCATTATTTACATATTTCAAAAGACATCACCCCATCTGGTATTTTTTGGGGTTTAATATCAATTAATGGTTTTACTTTATTCAATTCTTATCTTAGTGTATAATTGAGAAATTCAAAAAATTCGCTGGTGAAAAAAATCTCATTCTTTACTGATATTGGTTTTTGGTCGCTCCTCTTATGGAACCTGTTTTTGGTTTATTACCAGCTTCAGCATCCTGAAACCTTTAAAACTATTTTGTGGATTTACTGGGCACAAAGTGTTTTGATTGGGTTATTTAATTTTTTAGACATCATCACTCTTCAAAAGGTAATACCCGGCAGCTGGAATGAAGATGGTAAATCCGTAAGCGACTCAAAAGCCAAAGGATGTGCTGCTTTTTTCTTTCTTTTTCACTACGGATTCTTTCACCTGGTTTACATCATTTTTTTGTTTGCCTTTGTAAAAGCCGGGGGGCAATTTGATTTCAACTTCTTCTTGTTAAGTACCGTAATATTTTTTATGAGCCTGCTTATCACTTTTATTCAGCGTAAAACAAAATATGCAAAGGTGCCCGGTAATATTGGCCAGATGTTTATGCTTCCATATTTACGCATCATTCCTATGCATCTTACTATTTTATTACCGGCTTTTATTGGTGTATCAGCTTTTACCCTGTTTACAGTATTAAAAACACTGGTGGATGTGTTTTTTTATTTAATTACCACCCGGGCATACCGGGTAACGGCCACTGTAAACACCGATTAGATTTCCTGCTCTGTCTTTATTTTAATTAATTTGTAAAAAAGATATAATGGCAACACCTGTTAAATGTCCTAATTGTGGTCACCAGTTTGAACCTACAGAAATTTTCAGAGAAGAAGTGGAAAAAGAACTGCGTAGCAAAATGCTGGAATGGCAGCAGCAAAAACAAAAACAATTTGATGCCCAGTTAACAGAAGAAAAAAATAAGATTGAAAAAGCGGCAGAAGAAAACCTTCGTAAATCTATTGCTTCCGATTTTGAAAACAAACTTCGCCTGCTGGAAAATAATAATGCTGAATACGAGGAAAAATTAAAAGAAGCCCGTAAACAACAGCTTGAATTTTTGCAGAAAGAACAGGAGCTAAAAAACAAAGAAGCCGAACTGGAATTATCTGTTCAGAAAAAATTACAGGAAGAAAGAGAAAAGCTGGCTGAAAACATACGCAAATTAGAAGAGCAGCGCATTGCCGCTAAAGAAACAGAATTCAACCTTCGTATAAAAGAGATGGAAGAAAAGCTGGAAGCACAACGTAAGTTAGCGGAAGAAATGAAACGCAAAGCCGAACAGGGCTCTATGCAAATGCAGGGGGAAGTACAGGAACTGGCTTTGGAAGAACTATTGCGAAATGCATTTCCTTTTGACCTGGTGAGTGAAGTGGGTAAAGGTGTTAGGGGCGCCGATTGTATACAAACGGTACGCAATAATTTTGGACAGGAATGCGGTAAGATCATTTATGAAAGCAAACGCACCACTGCCTTCAGCAACGACTGGATTGAAAAACTAAAAGCAGATATGCGCAGCCAGGGGGCCGATGTGGCGATGATTGTTACTCAGTCAATGCCAAAAGACATGGATATGTTTGGTGAAAAAGATGGTGTATGGATTTGCAAGTTTGAACCTCATCAAATAAAAGCCGCTACCTATATGCTGCGGGACGGAATTATTAAAGTTTTTAATGCCGTTAAAAGCCAGGAAAATAAAGGAGATAAAATGAATATGCTGTATAGTTATTTAACCAGCAGCGAATTTGCCGAACAGTGGAAAGCAATACGGGAAGGATTTATGAGCATGAAACTTACCATACAAAAAGAAAGGGATGCTATGGAAAAATTATGGAAGGCAAGGGAAAAACAACTGGACAAAGTATTGCTGAATGCTGCCCATATCCGTGGTTCCATTGAAGGTATTTCAGGCATGGATAATGTTGATCTGAATTTACTGGAAGAAGGAGAAAATAATATCATTGACTGATTCAACTCACCACCCACGATAAAACAATAGCATCAAAATGCCGGTAATGCAGTTGAAGTAACTTACTATCATTCTTTAAAAAATATACATCCGCCGTGCCACCACGGGTATTAAACGTAAATGGTTGTATTTGCATGTGCTGAATAAAATCTATTTCACCATCACCATACCATTTAAAAATTGCTTCTTTCATGCCCCACATTATCGTAAGCATCGTGAACATTTCGCTGATGGGTTTATGATGCAGCACAAAACTCAATTCACCGGCCGATAAAAACTTATGCTTTACTCTTTCAATTTTGGAAGTGATCAGTTCTATGTCCACCCCCACCCTGTTTGTACTGCTGGCAATAGCCGCTGCGTAATCGCCACAATGCGAAATGGAAAAATGATATTTTTCATTCTCCAAAAAAGGTTTGCGGGTATCGGCAATTAAAATTTCTTCTAATGGGAAATCAGCAAACAATGATGGCAGCAAACAACGCCCCGCCAGGTGCTGCAGGCGTTTATGAGGATGTGATACATCCCTCTTGATAGGCACTTTGCTCAAAAAATATTCTGCTGGCTCTTCAATATGCCAGATACCTGCTTTGGTTGTATCGTTGATATTATGTTGATAAATCAGCGGCAAAGAAATATTTTAGCGTTTAGTTTGCAGATTTAAGATTTATTCTATTTTCACCCAAATTAACTAATGAATTTTAAATGATATTATCAGACAAAAGAATTTTAGAAGAGATAGAAAAAGGAACGATTAAAATTGAACCTTACAACAGGGAATGCCTCGGCAGTAATTCGTATGATGTTCATTTAGGTAAAACACTGGCCACGTATAAAGAACATATGATTGATGCCAAAAAGCATAACCAGATAGAATATTTTGAAATACCGGATGATGGCATTGTTTTATACCCGCATATATTTTATTTAGGCGTTACGCAGGAGTATACCGAAACACATGCGCATGTGCCTTTCCTGGAAGGTAAATCATCAACCGGTCGTTTGGGTATTGATATACATGCAACCGCAGGTAAAGGGGATGTTGGTTTTTGCGGTAACTGGACCTTAGAAATTTCAGTAAAACAACCGGTAAAGATTTATAAAGGAATGCCCATTGGCCAGTTAATATATTTTCCGGTGGAGGGTGAAATTGAAGTGAAGTATAATCAAAAGAAAAATGCCAAGTACAGCAGTCAGCCAGATAAGCCGGTTGAAAGCATGATGTGGAAGAATAAATTCTGATCCCCGGTGGCGATTTGTGTAGTTAGTGGCAAACAAAATTACCAATCCGTTATAGCTGTCATATCTTCTTCAAATTTCAACTTGAATTGACAAAGGTTTTTAATTGATGATACACATCAGCTGAATAATTTAGATCGGCCCGTACGCATTTTTGCTTTAAAACGAAACATGGAATCAGTACCCTTTATATCAATCCTTTTAATAAAGAAAGTAGTTTCAAGAGGGAGCTTATTGTAACGGTTACCAATACGGAAAGCCAGTTGTATATTATTTGATTGAAGTGTTTTCATTAACAGCAGTTGTTTCTCCGTATCTTTTTTAGGGTATGCTCCGTAAGGATAGGCAAAACAGGGTTGATAATTTACCCCCTCTTTATCGAAAACTTCCTTCATCTTCTTTATATCCGCATCTGCTTCCGCCGGTGAAAGTGTTGCATAATTTTTATGATCATAAGAATGAAGCCCAAACTCAACGTATGGCAAAGCCATTTTTTTTAAATCATCAAAACTTAAATATTCACTTTCCTTTTCAGCCACACTGCCTTCCTCAAGAAATTTGGCCACCAGGAAAACAGAAGCTTTCATATTATACTGTTGCAGTAAGGGATAGAGGTGGGTATAATTATCTTTATACCCGTCATCAAACGTGATTAATACAGGTTTTACGGGCAAGTCAACCTGTTTAAAGTGATAATTGAGCAAATCACTCAATAATATTGGGGTATATCCTTTTTTGGCGAGGTAATCAATTTGTTGCTTTAACCGGCTTACAGAAATAGTTAAATAGTCTTCTCTCTTATTGTCTTCTGTAACTTTATGATACATTAAAACCGGAAGACCCTTAACCTGGGGCAGTAAAAAACTGTACTCAATTATTAAAAAAATAATGAATCCGAAGCACACGGAAATCAAAATAATCATTGAAAAATATATTTAGGCCGTTTCTGGTAGCCGCTCCCTTTTTTTTAATGCTGGTGGTAAACTCTCATTTTTGTCATTAACCCCTTTAACAGGTATTCGAATGGTACCGGCTTTGTCATTTTGCAAATAATACAACTCCCGTAATTTTATATATTTTACAAAATGATAAACGGAATTCAAAACAGACCAGTAAAATCCCTTTTCACCATTTAAAAAATTGCCTTCCACAAAAAAATACTTCAGGAAGTTGAGCGGAACCGCCATGATAACAGAGAATACTGATTTTTTACGGGTAGATTTATAATATAATTCTGATCCGTAAGTAGAATACTTATTCAGTTTCTCCATATAATGATGAATGCAGCGGTAACTGTAATGCAAAACTTTATGTTTCAGTTTAACGGTCTTACCCTGAAGCTTCACTCCCTCATGTACGCTGCGATCATTAAAATTTCCGGCCTTTTTATTAAAAAGTCTTAAAAAATAACGTTTACATTCTTTTCCATACCTGAACTGTTGCCCCATAAAGACCAGGCTTATCGGCAATAAATACCCTGTTACATCAGGATCAGGATTACGTAAAACCTGTTGTATTTCTTTTATCGCACTGTGAGTAAGTACTTCATCCGCATCCAAGCATAAAACCCATTCATTACGGGCACAATTAACGGCAAACTGTTTTTGGGGACCGTACCCGTCAAACTTTCGGTAATGTACAGTACAATTATAGTTCCGGCATATGGCTAAAGTATTGTCTGTGCTGCCACAATCTACTACTACTATCTCATCACACCATGTAAGTCTCGAAAGACAATTATCTAAATTATCCTCCTCATTAAATGTAATAATCACTGCACTAACTGTCCCCATGTATGATTCATTTTTCAACGCACAATACACTATAAAACAACAAGAAATAAAGCGAAAATAAGGGAACTTGGTATTAAATAACAACTCATTAACAAACGTATCCGAAAGCCTTAAAGTTGGATTACGTTGCTGCCAGTTTGAACCCCTAAAACCGGGGATCTATCGGCCTCTTACGCTTCTAACTTAACCCTTATTGCCGGTAAAGTTGATGTTGGTTTGTGTGGTAACTGCACTTTAGAAATATCCGTTAAGCAACCGGTGAAAGTTTATAAAGGAATGCCCATTGGACAATTAATTTATTTCCCGGTAGAAGGTGAAATTGAAATCAAATAAAATCAAAAGAAAAACGCCAAATACAGCAGTCAGCCCGATAAACCGGTTGAAAGTATAATGTGGAAGAATAATTTCTAACCGATTGGGGCCAATACCTGTAATAAGCATCACATAATCATCTCCTCAATTAGCTCCCCTCCTTCCCATGGAGAAGTTAGGGGTGGTTACCAAATTGTCTCTAACGATTAGTCCAAATTGTTTTGACGATTTATATGCGAACCCGTGCAGAGGTAAATGGAAGTTATGTATTAACCCGGCTGACTAGCTTCATAATTCAGCTAAATTTTATATAGCAGGTGAACAGGGTGCGTATCCGGTTACCAGTTGGATGGAGCTCATGGATATAGATTTGACTGCACATCAAAAACCTGGGCAGTAGTGCAACCATGCCGCAGGGTTGGCCGGGCCAGACCCTGCGGGGATAAAGAGGAACTTTTATATTATCGGCACTTACACTATTTTCATTGAAGATTTTTGCTAAATTAAAATCAACTTTTATATGAGAACAGAAAAAGGTTTTAAAGTAAAAGCAGGTGAAGCAAGATTTGGTGAACATTACAAAATGAAGGGCGTCACCCTAAATAACTTAGATATTAAAATTTCTGGAATTGACACTGAAAATGATTTAGCAGTATTTGAGCAGACAGGACTTACTCCACATGGAGGACCTCCATTGCATATTCACCCGTTTCAAGACGAATGGTTTTATGTTATAGAAGGAGAATATCTATTTCAAGTAGGTGACGACAAATATCAAATGAAATCAGGCGATACTATTTTTCTTCCAAGAAATATCCAGCATGCCTTCTTACAGTTGACAGAAAAAGGTAAGATGATAGTTTCTTATTTACCAGCTGGAAAAATGGAAGCATTTTTTAAGGTTACAGACAAATGGACTTCTCCTCCGACAAAAGAAGAAATCGACAAAGTTTTTACAGACCATGATATGAAAGTTGTTGGTCCACCTTTGAAAATTCAATAACCGAATAATAAAAAAACACGAACCGCTAACATCAGGTTGTATGCAAGTTGGGCTTGACAAACAAACATCAACCAATTGCAAATCCAAGCTTTGGTTACAGCAGACGAATAACTATCAACTTTTGTTCTTAACTTCAAAAAAATATTTTCAAGCAGCAGCGGTTATGGACTGACAGAATTCTAATTCCCAACCTGCATAAAACCTTGACCGTTCAACCATAATTCTCAGCGTCAACATTCCTATATAAATTTTTCAACAGCCCTTTTACAAGTTGCGTAAGTCGGTCAGATTGACTGAGAGATTTTTACCTGTCAACTGGCATCTCCACAGGCCACATAAATACCTCAGGCTCAGTTGGAGTTCGATTAACCCACTTCCCACGGAGTACAAGAGTTGAACCCATTCAATTAATCATACATCCCCTCTTATCAGCAAACCATCCACAATAGAATTTATTAGTTGAAGCTACAGGAGCACAAAAGTTCAGCATAGCTGCATCCGAATTCGTGCTGTATATCTGCCTTTGTCACCCTGAATTTATCGAAGGGTCGGGATCCTTTTCGGCGTCTGTCCGCTTACTAGCGGATTACTTTCTAGTAAGAAGTAAAAGTTTCAGGTTCCTGCCTAAAACTAAAGCATCAGGGATCCAAAGCTGAAGCGACAGTAGTACCACTGTCGAACAGAGCTGCCCCCGAAAACGGGCTGTATATCGTTTTCGGGCGGCTTTTTTTGTTACTTTTTTTTCCGCAAAAAAAAGTAAAGAGAGTCTAACCTCCGGGAAATGATAGCATATATGAAACCTTTTACACCTCTTGTCATTTGCAAAACATAAGCCATGCACATTTAAAACTTTTGGACAAGCAAAAAAAAATAAATAGAGTTTACAATGAACTTGAGATATCAAATTATTTTGTGGTCTGCATTCACAATAACTATTGCCGCAAAAACTCTTGTATAGCATAATGATATGCATCCTGGTCTTTCTTCTTCGCCTTCCGGTTATACACAGCCTTTTTCACAGGGTCTCTAATAATCGCCTGAGCATAAGCTATAGCATCCGCAAAACTGTTCCGTTGCTTTTTCTGGCGTTTGCTGGGCTTAACACCACTCATATCCGGGTATTTAGAAAGCACCGTCTTTGTACCATATTGCTTTACCACCACCTGGTTTCCAATTTTACCCCGCACCCGGTGCAGTAATACAGAATTAGTTGCTCTTGCCATATGATATTGTTTTAGTACTGTTAAACTACTAATAATCACCGGTAAAAGCAAGCATCCTTCGTCCATCCTTCGTTCATCCTTCGTCTCTTAAGCAGGGGAAATATATGGCAACTCCCGGTTAACACTATAGATAAGCTATTAACTGTTCAGCTTCCAGATAGTATAATTTAACAGGGAGGCAAAACTCACCCAACTGATATAAGGTACCAGCAACCAGGCAGCCGTATTATTGATTTTGCTGAAGGAGAATATAGTAAACAAAATAAAAACCCATAGTACAATAATCTCAGCAATAGCCCATCCAACCTGGTGCTGGTTGAAAAAGATAATGGACCAGAAAAAGTTCAGCGTTAACTGAACAGCGAATAAAATAAAAGCTGTTTGCTTTATTGATTGGGTAACATCACTCTTCCATACTAAATACAAAGCAATACCCATTAATACATACAAAGTTGTCCAAACCGGGCCAAACAACCAGTTGGGTGGTTGCCAGGCTGGTTTATTAAGTTTTGCATACCAGTTAGGAATTTCAGCGGCCGTAAAAGCTCCGCCAGATAAACCGATGATTAATGGAATAGCAAGAGCGGTAATAAGCTTTAAAGTATTACTCATAAAATAGTAAACAAAGGAAGCGTATAAAAGTTTTGAAACTACAACGCCTCCACTCCAAACTTCTTCCGGTAAGCAATCAGCCACCCCGTTACTTCATTGTAAGTATCCAGTCCGTTAGGCTGGCTGTTCATCTTTAAAAAATAGTGATAGAAAATATTAATAAGTGGTTCAACAGGATTCCTGGTATTCTTTCTGAAATCAAAATACTCTTTCAAATCTTTCTTCGCCCTTGGCGACATGGCCTTGAAGTTGGCTATGGCTGCCACAGAATCTTTCATATACAATTCTGAATTGGCATATAAAAACATATCCATATAGGCAGAGTAATGTAATAAAGTATCGGATGATTTCCTGGCAGCGAGATAACCAACAAAATTGGCTTCATTCTCTTTGGCATAACCAACCTGGTGAGCAATTTCATGACAGGCAACAAAAGGCCACGTGTATTTAGGAATGGTAGTATTGATTTGCGATTCACCGGTGAAAGGATTATAATACCCAAGAAAACCAAAATAGTTTCCAATCTTTCCCCAAATAGCCGGTTTCATACTGCCTCTCTTATATTGAATGATAGGTAATGCTCCATCCAAATGGACATACGCTTCTTTGGCACGGTAAAAAATTTCTTTACTTTTTAGTTGATGTATATCCAAACCACCCAATGAAGCAGCACTGCTGTTTACTCTTTGCAATAAAACTGAATCCAAACTCTTTAATTCATCAAGAGAATATTTCTGCACATCCAATCTCAATTGAGAAGCCACCCCCCTGCGGTTGTAATTTAATCCCCAGGCAAGGTTGAACCATACATATATAATAAGAAAGATGATGGCCAGTTTGCCTAAAGCTCTCAGGAATTCCCGGAGATTGATTTGTCGCTTAAATAATTTGTAAATAAACTTGCCAAATTTGACGGCGAAATATATTCCCGCAGCTAAATAAAGCAGGTCACCAATACTTACCGGGCTCCATCCAAATAATGTTCGGAAAAGCTGGGCTATTTTGGGAAAGATGTTGGTTGAATAATGTTGCTCAATCCAGTCTTTATCATTAGAAAGTATATTAATAACAATGGCCAGTGCCAGCAGCAAAATCAGTCCGGATATTTTAAGGAGTTTTTTTCGGCTCATTGAAAGGGTTTCAACGGGGGTAAAAATAAGCACACATTTTAAATACCTGAATTTTGACCGGTTAAATTGCTCAAAAGAAGTACAAATGTTGAAGAGTGCGACGCCAATGCAGCCAAATTCCTGCACTTCAGCCGGTTAAATTATCCTTATCCACCAGTAAATGGGTAAAATTTCTTCTCTTTCAATCCCTTATTTTTCATTCCTTTGCCTTACCTTTGCACACTCTTTAAAAAAACGCCATGAGCCACCGCCGTGAGTTTGAAATAGCGTTTGTGGGGTTAAAACCCGGGGTTCATGAGTATGTGTATGACCTGGATGATAAGTTCTTTGCCGAATTTGGCGAGCAGGATTTCAGCAATGCCCATACACAGGTAAGGATGACACTGGATAAACATGCTTCATTCCTCATTTTAAAATTTGAGGTGGGTGGTAAACTGGAAACAGCCTGCGACCGGTGTGGAAATAATCTTTCGTTTGAACTGTGGGATGAATTTGAAATACTGGTGAAGATGGTAGAAAACCCGGTGGAAATGAATGAAGAGGAAGGCGACCCGGACGTATATTATATAAGCAAAACGGAAAGCCATATTGATGTGAAGGGTTGGTTATATGAGTTTGTGAATCTGAGTCTGCCAATGCAGAAAATGTGCAGTGAGGAAGAAATGGGAGGACCATTGTGTAACAAAGAAGTGCTGGAAAAGCTGAAGAAGCTGAGTCCGGCCGAAAACGAAGTAAAGAACCCCATCTGGAAGGGTCTTGATAAATTAAAAGACAATTAAAAAATAGGTTATGCCAAATCCAAAACGGAGGCACTCACAACAACGCAGTGCGAAAAGAAGGACACATTACAAAGCGGAGAAAGTTACGTTGAGTACTGACAGCACAACCGGTGAAACACATGTTCGTCACCGTGCTCATGTTAGTGAAGGTAAACTTTACTACAAAGGTAAACTGGTAGCAGAAAAAGCTCCTGCCAAAGCGTAATTAGTCAATTGTTATGATAACAGTACTTACCTGCTGCTAATGAACATTGGATTAGACATGATGGGTGGCGACTATGCTCCACAGGAAGCTGTGAAGGGTGTTGCTGAGTTTTTGAAAACAAACAACCCGTCTATACATTTAACTCTAATTGGTGATGAGCAGCAGGTAAAGTCATTTATAGACTTTGACAGTTCGCAAATAACCATTGTGCATGCACCCGAAGTTATAGGCATGCATGAACATCCCACCAAGGCCCTCAGGGAAAAGCCCAAATCTTCCATCAGCATAGGTTTTCATTTATTAGCCTCCGGAAAGATTGATGCCTTCATCAGTGCCGGTAATACTGGTACCATGCTGGTTGGTGCACTGTTCAGCATTAAAGCTATTGAAGGTGTACTTCGGCCCACCATTTCTACCGTTGTTCCCAAAGTAACGGGTGGTTATGGTTTGTTGCTGGATGTTGGGTTGAATGCTGATTGTAAACCGGAGAATTTATTACAGTTCGCCGTACTCGGAAATTTATATGCGCAAACCATCCTGGGAATTGAAAATCCAAAAGTTGGTTTGATAAATATTGGCGAAGAAGAAGGTAAAGGAAATATTTTAGCCCAGGCCGCCTATCCCCTGCTCAAAGAAAATAAACAAATCAATTTTATTGGTAACATAGAAGGCCGTGATCTTTTCTTTGACAAAGCTGATGTGATGGTTTGCGAAGGATTTACAGGCAATATCATATTGAAATTAGCGGAGTCTATGTATGACATCGCCGGCAAACGCAACCTCCAGGAAGACGAATATTTTAAGCGTTTCTACTTTGAAAACTACGGGGGCACCCCTGTGCTGGGAGTAAGCAAGCCAGTTATTATTGGTCATGGCATCTCTACTGCCGTTGCATTCAAAAACATGATTCATCTTGCTCAAAAGATGATTGAAACAAAGCTGCTTGATAAAATGAAAGACAGCTTTATAGCATAATTATCCCCAAAAAAATTTGCACCTCTTGTTTTTTGTATAAGAAATCCTAAATTCGATTTTGGATTTTTAAACTGCGATTAATAAACTGCTGCTGCGATGGACCTTCTACCCTTACAGGAAAGGATTGCATTTTATAATGACGAGCTTGCTTTTAAAGAGGTATATTATCTTTTTTATAATAAGCTGTTCCACTTCGCCTATGCATTTATCAAGAATAAAGAAAGAGCTGAGGAAATAACGGAAGATGTATTTATTAATCTCTGGCGTAACCGCTCTCACCTCACCGAAATAAAAAATCTAAAAGTTTATTTATATACAGCAACCAAAAACAGTTCGCTTAACTACATAGCCAAAAGGGCTCATGAAATAACTACGGCACCATACGATGACATTGCTATTGATATAGCAGAATATGATGCCACCCCTGAGCAAATAATGATCAGCTCAGAAATGCTTAAAAAACTAAATAAGGCGATAGATGAACTACCTCCCCGGTGTAAGATCATTTTTAAACTAATCCGGGAAGATGGATTACGGTATAAAGAAGTAGCAGAGATTCTTAGTCTTTCCGTAAACACCATTGATGCCCAAATGGCTATTGCCGTAAAAAGGATTGCTATGTCCATTAACCTCGAGTTTAAGAACCTCACCCGCCTAAAAGAATTTATTGCTAAAAAAAATAAGAACGCTTTAGTAGATTAATTTGATTTACTTGTCTTAAGCAGATAGCCAAACTCTGCAAATGGAAGAAAACTTGCTATGGCGATTGATTGCCCGCAAATTATCAGGCGAGGCAACTGCTGAAGAGATAGAACAACTCAGTGAAGTGCTGGGGAATAATCCTCATGCCCAGGTCACTTATGAGGCCCTTTCCTCTTTTTGGGAGCACCCGGTTAAAGAATCAGCTCCTGAAAACATTGATGAGATTTTCAATACCCATCTTCTTTCCGCAATTAAAGAAGAAACTTTCAACAAAGACCCCCAAATTATACCGATATATAAACGTTTATTATTAAGCAAGCCTTTTAGAGTAGCGGCATCGCTTACTTTGATAGGCAGCCTGATTGCAGCCGGCTTTTTGATATGGAAACCCGTCAATAAAGTATTGGCCGCAGAACCTCCACCCTTACAAAAAATTGAAACTACTAACGGCACTAAAACAAACACTATTCTCCCCGATGGTTCAAAAGTCTGGTTGAACTCAGGGAGTCGTCTCACCTACAAAACCTTCAATAATTCCCTTAGGGAAGTAGTGCTGGAGGGTGAAGCATATTTTGATGTAATTAAAGATCCAAAAAGACCATTTATTGTACACACGAATGTAATCGACATAAAAGTATTGGGAACTGCCTTTAACGTTAAATCATACCCCGATGAAAAAACGGTTGAGGCTAGTTTGGTAAGAGGCTTGATTGAAGTAACAAGGTTAGATAACCCCAATAAGAAAGTCCTCCTCCATCCCAACGAAAAAATTACTGTTCTTAAAAAGGCAACCCAGGATATAAATGCAAAATCATCCGTGAATAATACACTGAAAGTAAATCCGGTTGAAAATTATAAGATCTCAGGGTTTACTTATACCAAACTGGATAACTCAGTGGTAGAAACTTCCTGGACACAAAACAGGTTAGCTTTTGAAGACATGCCTTTTGATGACCTGGCTGTACAATTAGAAAGATGGTATGATGTTAAAATAAACTTCAAAGATGAAAAGGCTAAAAGGCTTGTTTTCAGAGGAAGTTTTGTTAATGAAACCATCACAGAGGCAATGGAAGCCCTCAAATTAAACGGAGACTTTAATTACAAAATCAATAATAATGAAATTGAAATTTTTAGTAATAAATAACACCAGTTAACCAACACAAAAAAAAACGGGGAATCCGTTGCAGCGGCCCCCCGTAGTTCAGGATTATGAAACATGGTTAATCCTTAGTATGGGCAACCGGTTTCGTTATTTATTATAACCCTTATAACGATAAAAGTATGAAAAAATCCAGACTAACGCTTGGGGAAAGTAATCTCCGGCAGAGTACAAAACTTCTACTGATTATGAAAATGATTGCTGCTCTAATTCTTATTGGCACTTTACACGTTTCTGCCAGTGTAAAAGGCCAGAAGATTAGCCTAAAGATGGACCAAACAGAAATTACCAAGGTTCTGAAGGCAATCGAAAAACAAGGTATTTACCGATTCCTTTACAACAGCGACATTAAAGGGCTGAAGGATAAGGTTAGCATTGAAGCTAATAATGCCGAATTAAGAGAATTAATGCCGAAACTGCTTGCAGGAAAAGACCTTGGGTATAAGTTGATTGGTTCCAATCTGGTAGTGATTTATTCATTAAAAGCAATTGCGCCGGATTTGCGCATCACTGGTCGGGTGACTTCCGAAACAGGTGATGGCATTGCGGGTGCCAGTGTTGCTATTAAAGGAACAAAGAGTGGAACTATTACAGATGGCGCAGGTGGCTTTTCTTTATTGGTACCAGATAATGCAACGCTGGTTATTTCTGCTGTGGGATACGAAACAGTAGAAATAGGTGTGAGCGGTAAGTCTACTGTAAACGCTTCATTAAAGCTCTCTACTAAAAAATTAGATGAAGTGGTGGTAATTGGTTACGGCCAGGCAAGTAAAAGAGATCTTACCGGTTCCATCGTTAAGATCAGTGGAAAAGAAGTAGCAGATAAACCAAACACAAATCCAATAGCTTCCCTGCAGGGGAAAGTGGCAGGTTTGTCTGTAGTAAATAATGGTACTCCCGGTCAGGCCCCTGATATCCGTATCAGAGGTACAACAAGTATTGGACAGGTACACCCTCTTTATGTGGTTGATGGTATTTTCAATGATAATATCGATTACCTGAATCCAAATGATATTGAATCAATCGAAGTATTAAAAGATCCCTCTTCACTGGCGATCTTTGGTGTTAAAGGTGCCACTGGTGTTATTGCCATTACTACCAGGAAAGCTAAAGCCGGACAAGTAGTGGTAAACTTCAATACTACCTTCGGTTTTAAGAAACTGGTTGATAAAATAAAAGTGGCAGATGCTGCTACTTTTGCCACATTATTTGCAGAAGAAAATGCTAACAATGGGGTGGCAACTCCTGATTATTCGGCTGTAAATTCTAACACTGACTGGATTGATGCTGTTACCAGAAGCGGTAAGTTTAATACTAATAACCTGAGCATTTCCGGAAGTACTGAAAAGAACAGGTTTACATTAGGAATGGGTTATACTAAGGACGAAGGAATCATCAGGCATGAGCAATTGGAAAAAATCCAGCTTTCATTTAATGATGAATTTAAATTAAATAAAGCATTAAAAGTTGGAGTGGTATTCAATACAAGCAGGCAAAAAAATCCATATGATGCAACATGGGTGCTTGATGCTGCACGTAAAGTAATGCCACAGGTTTCTTCAGGTACAAAATCCTTTAAAGTACAGGACCCTTATAGCGGAGATAGTACTAACACAAACATTTATTCAGGATTGATAAACTCTCTGCAAAATTCTGGTGTAATTAACCCACTTGTTCAATTAGAAAATGAATGGGATAAGGTTATAAATACGGAATACAGGTATGTGGGAAGTGTTTATGCTGAATTAAATTTCCTTAAATATTTTAATTTCCGCTCTACTTTCTATGCTGACATGAGCAATATAAACAGGAGACAATATACTCCCCTTTATTATGCTTATGACCCTCTTACAAATTCACCTTATTTGTATAGTAACAGAACTAGTTTACAGGAAAACGATAATGACTACAGAAAGTTTCAACAGGATGAAATCCTAACCTTCAAAAAGTCATTTGGAGATCATAATATCACAGCAATGGGAGGTTTTACAACCTATTACTATGGAGAGTTTCAAAGGCAAACACTTGTGAGACAAGGAACAGAAGCAACAAGTCTCCCCATACCTAACGATAAAAGGTTCTGGTATGTTAGTAACGGATTCGGCGCTGTGGTAGATCCTACAAACACCAATTCATTCCAGGGTGAATATTCAACAGTTTCATTACTTGGAAGGATTCTGTACAACTATAAAGGAAAATATTATTTAAACGCTTCTATTAGAGATGATGCATCCTCTCAGCTCCCTCCCAATAATCGCCACCAGGCATTTTGGGCAGTAGGTGCTGCCTGGGAATTAAGTAAAGAAGATTTCATGCAATCACAACAACTGTTTGATTTCATAAAAATTAAAGGCTCTTATGGCGTATTAGGTAACCAAAGTACACCATCGGTTGGCGGTCGTAATAACTACTATCCTTTCTATCCAAATTTAAATTCAGGCACAAATGCAGTCTTTGGAACAAATATTTTTAATGCAGCTACTGATGCGTATAAAGTTAGTAACGATCTTCATTGGGAAACTGTACACGGCGGTGAAATTGGGGTTGAATTAAATGCTTTTAAAAACAGGCTCCATTTTGAAGCAAATTATTTTAATAAAACAACCAAAGACTTAATGACTTATATAAGCTTATACGCTTTAGGTTTAAAAGATGAGTTGACAAATGGTGGTAGCCTGAAAAATTGGGGAGAAGAGTTTACTGCTTCATGGAACCAAAATTTCAACAGAGATTTTTCTGTTAACCTGGCGGGTAATATTACTTTCCTTAAAAATAAAGTACTTACCCTGTCTCCGGATCTTCCCGGTGGTGTTATCATAAGAGGCTTCCAAAATAACGGTTCGGCAGAAAGCAGAACACTGGTTGGACAACCGATTGGATCCTTCTATGGCTATGTAGTTGAAGGTATCTATCAAAGCTATGCCGACATTTTAAAATCTCCGGTCGCTTCTGCAGTAGGTTCTTATGGTCCCGGTGACTTCAAATTTAAAGATGTAAATGGTGATGGTGTAATTACGCCAGATGATAGAACTGTAATCGGTAATCCAACACCCAAATTTACATATGGTACAAATGTTACATTAAATTATAAAGGCTTATCACTAAGCGTTGATATGGGAGGTGTATACGGTAATCAGGTATTCAGAACCTGGGGATCATTGGAATCACCTTTCCAACGTGTTAATTATTCTGCTGATAAGATCAACAGGTGGCATGGCGCCGGAACATCTAACTGGGTTCCAATCATCAGCCAGGCGCATCGTTTCAACTATAATGGTTCCACTTACAATATCGAAGATGGTAGTTATTTCCGAATCAGGAATCTCCAGTTGGGATACAATTTTGATCAGAAACTTATATCAAGATTTAAAATTAAAAATCTGAGAATTTTTGTTAACGTTCAAAACATGAAGACCTGGAAAAATAATTACGGTTATACAGCAGAGTTTGGCGGTGACGGTACAGCATTTGGATATGATAATGCTGGTGGCGCAATTCCCGTGGTTACAACAATGGGTTTAAATGTAACTTTTTAAGTACTAAAGTTTAAATTTTTTAAGATATGAAAAAACTAATTAAAATAACCTGGGCTTTAATCCTGATCATCCCCATGCTAATCGTCATCAATGGCTGTAAAAAGTTTCTTGACAGGAAACCGTTAACTGCCACACTGGGTGATTTACACCAGGGAACATTAGAAGCGCAAAGCCTTGGTTTATATAATACATTAAGATCTTATGCTGGTTTTTCAACACTGCCCTGGCTTGATTTCAATTCAATACGGGATGACGACGCTCAAAAAGGCAGTAGTACTACCGATGGTGCTGAGATCAATGCAGAATTTGAAACATTTCAATATACCAAAGATGATTGGGCTACCAATACATATTGGAATGATCATTATTATATGATCAATCTTACCAATAGGGAAATCTACTTTGCCGATTCATTGAAAGTTACCGACGATGCTTCGCTTAGGAATGTGGGTGAAGCTTATTTCTTCAGAGCTTATTCTTTTTTTGAATTAGTAAAAGCTTACGGTGAAGTACCTAAAATAGATTTCTATTACACCAGGTCAGCGGATGGGATCAGGCCTAAATCACCAGTAGATTCAATTTATGCTTTAATCGACAGGGACCTTGCTAAAGCAGTTCAATATCTCCCATTATCATGGGCAGTGGGTGGTGTGAATACTTATCCGGGACGTTTAACAAGAGGAGCCGCTAATACCTTATGGGCTCAAACACATATGTACCGTGCTGGTGTTGCTGGTATAGGTGTTGGAACTCCTGCAACCCATTATCAAGCTGCGCTTCAGCTTTGCAATGCCGTTATTAACTCAGGCCAATATTCTCTCACACCCAAATTTACTGATATTTGGAAAGACGGTTTAAATGGCAACGGTAAAAATGGCCCCGAATCAATTTTCGAAATGCAGGCAAACATTGGTAAAGATGGAACCAATTACAATGGTGTACAATGGGGTACCTGCCAAAACGTTCGCCAGGGTGGTGCAAGTAACGATTGGAACCTTGGTTGGGGATGGAACACCCCTACTCAAAAACTGGAAACCGATTGGGATAATACTGATCCACGTAAAAGAATGACCATTTTGTATTCCGGTCAGTCTGATGGTGGTCCAGATCAGGGTGGTTATGGAGCTACTTTACCTCCATACAATCCGGGTACTTCATTAGATCAGCCATATTGGAATAAGAAAGTTTACTCTGACCCGGAAATGAGAAAATTCACCGGCGAAATAGGACCTTCAGGCGGGGCAGACTGGATTAATCACCGCATTCTCCGTTATGCTGATGTTATATTAATGAAAGCTGAATGTGCTAATGAATTAGGCGATGGTGCTACTGCAGAAGCAATGCTTGAACTGGTACGTGCAAGAGCCAGAGGTTCTGCCGCTGTATTACCACATATTGCTTTTACCAGCCAGGCACAGATGCGAACGGCTATTAAGAATGAGCGTCGTTGGGAATTTGCAATGGAAGGCTATCGTTTCCATGATTTAGTAAGATGGGGGGATGCAACCAGTGCATTAAGCAGTTTGGGCTATACCAACAGGTGTCGTTATTATCCTATCCCACAAAAAATAATTGATTTATCCGGTGGCATTTTGAAACAAAACCCCGAATGGTAGTAAAAAATTAATTACATCATTTAAAAAAGTGTAACAATGAATTATTCAATTAAAATTATCAAAGCAGCAGCTTTCTTTATGGCGATCCTGTTGTTGGGTTCGGCATGTAAAAAGTTAAGCCGCCCTGCATTGGGTGATTATCCAAAAGACGCCAACCCTCCGGGTGGCCCGTTAAAATTTTATGCAGCATTTGATGGTACTACCACCAATCCCTTAATGAACGCTGTTGATAGCATCCGGGCTAATTTTCCTTCCAGTAACCCTTTAACATCTGTTGCTGGTATTAGTGGCAAAGCTGTTCAGGGAAAAGGATTAAGCGGACCCGCAATAAAATATCCATCAGCTAATGATTTAGCTAAGGCATCCAGCTTTACGATGGCTTTCTGGGAAAAAGAGACCGGTGTTCCTCAATCTGCTGATGGCCCTCAGTTTGTAATGTCTTTATTTGATAAAGATTACTGGCATAACAGCGGTATCTTTTTATTATTCGATCATACTGGCGCAGGTTCTACCGCCGATTCAGCAGCAGTAACGCTTGCTATTAAGGATAACTGGTATGTATTTCATAATAAAGACAGGATACCAAAAATATATGATCAGCAATGGCATCATTTGGTTTTTGTGTATGATGAAACAACATCTGTGCTTACAACTTATGTAGATGGTCAGGCATTAACCGGGCTTTCTAAAGATGCCACCAAAAACAGCGGCTTAACAGGTCCACTTAACTTCAATCTTGC
Organism: Sphingobacteriales bacterium; assembly: GCA_003963365.1. Classification (GTDB taxonomy): domain Bacteria; phylum Bacteroidota; class Bacteroidia; order Chitinophagales; family Chitinophagaceae; genus AWTP1-9. Next base: position 283,431 of record RXJG01000001.1, on the reverse strand, counting down.
CAATGTATCTAATTTAGTAATTGGTGGATGGAACAAACATGCAGGTTTAGATGGTCCTACAGATGACTGGATCAAATCATTCCCTGGTGCTATTGATCAATTCAGATTATATGGTAAGGCACTTTCAGCATCTGAAGTGCAGGCACTGTATAACAGCAAACTCTAGCAGTAGTTTTGGGTCATAAATTAAGGGTTGCCATTTGTGCAACCCTTTTTTCTCTTGACTCACTATAAATAAACAGCATCCTCATTTACGTGATGATATCATGAAAAAGATCGTTTTCATACCAGTTAAAAGCAGAACAATCACAATTTCTGCATTAATTGTTTGTACTGTTTCTTTCTTCACCATGTGTATGGATAAAAGGGAAGCGGGTACGGAAAAAAAAATTGAGTATAAAGACTTCGTCGGCTCCGAATCCTGCAAGAGTTGCCATAAAAATATTTACGACACACATATTAATACGGCCCACTATCACACCTCTGAATTACCCACTGAAAAAAGCATTAAAGGAAATTTTGAGCCTGGCAGTAATTTTTTCCCTTATGATAATGGAAGTTATACTGCCATAGAAAAAACAGATAGCGGCTTTTTCCAGGTTGAGTATTTTGGTATTAAAGAAAGACAAAGACATCCCTTTGATATAGTAACCGGCTCCGGTACAAAAGGTCAAACCTATTTGTGGTGGGATACCAATAAATTATTTCAATTACCTATTACCTATTTCACACAAGCTCACCAATGGTGTAACAGCCCTGGTTTCCCTGAACGTGCAGTATTTAAACGCATCATCACTTCCCGCTGCCTTGAATGTCATGCTACTTTTATCAGTAAAATTTCTCCTCCGGAAGCACCAAGAGAAGACTTTGATAAAAAGACCATCATCTATGGAGTTGATTGCGAAAGATGTCATGGTCCCGCTGCTCAGCATGTAAACTACCAAACACAGCATCCAAAAGATAGCACTGCAAAATTTATCATCAATCCTGCTAAATTTGCCCGCCAGCAAAGTTTGGATTTATGTGCACTGTGTCATGGAGGAAGTCTGCAAAAAACAAAACCTTCTTTCAGCTTTGTTGCCGGAGATAAATTATCTGACTTTTTCACCTGGGATACTACAGTACAAAGTGCCGCAAATATTGATGTTCATGGCAACCAGTTAGGCTTGCTTAAATTCAGCCAGTGTTTTATACAAAATAACAGTTTAACCTGCACCAGTTGTCATAACCCGCATCAAAATCAAAAAAATGAATTGACTGTATTTTCTCAAAAATGCATGGGCTGTCACAATAAGGAGCATAATAACTTTTGCACGGTAAAAGTTGACGAAAAAATTTTACAAAATAATTGTATTGATTGCCATATGCCAAAACAGGCCTCTACTGCTATTGCAGTATTTTTGCCGGGCCAATCGGTATTAACACCCTCATTAATCCGTACACATTTAATAAAGAAATATCCTGAAGAAACCGCTAAATATTTGTCCTCTTTAAAACATGCCGAAAAATAATAAACTGATAGAATGAAGTTGAATAAGCAATTTTTTTGGATCCTTTGTTTGGTATTTATTTTTAGTAATTGCCAAAGAAAAAAAACGCTTTTTAGTAGCCTGCCCTCATCGCAAACACATATTGATTTTACTAATAAGCTGGCAGAAAATGAACACCTGAGTATCCTTTACTACCTCTATTACTACAACGGCGGGGGTGTTGCCATTGGCGATATTAATAATGACGGACTCCCGGATATTTATTTTACTGCTAATAACAAAGGCGGTAATAAACTGTATTTAAATAAAGGCAATTTTGTTTTTGAGGATATCACACAATCTGCAGGTGTAGCCGGAACTTCAGATTGGTGTACCGGTGTTACCATGGCCGATGTAAACGGGGACGGGCTGCTGGATATTTATGTTTCAACTGTAAGCAATCGTTATGGGTTAAAAGGTCACAATGAACTTTACATTAACCAGGGTAATAATAAGTTTAAAGAAAGTGCTGCTGAGTATGGATTAGATGCTTCCTGCTTTACCACGCAAACCGTTTTTTTCGATTACGACCATGATGGTGATCTTGATTGTTTCATCTTAAATCAATCGCATCATCCCCATGAAAATATTGTAGATACATCCAATCGTCATGTTTACGATAGTTTATCAGGCGACCGTTTATACAGGAATGATCTTAATACTCCCACAAAAAAGTTTGTTGATGTATCCAAACAAGCAGGTATATATCAAAGTAATTTAGGCTATGGTTTAGGAATTGCCGTGGCTGATTTTAACAACGATGGATGGGAAGATATTTATGTTGGTAATGATTTTCATGAGAATGATTATTACTATTTGAATAATCATAATGGAACTTTTACTGAAAGCGGAGCCAAACATTTTGGACATTACAGCCGCTTTAGTATGGGAAATGATGCTGCTGATTTTAACAACGATGGACAAACAGATATTTTAACAGTTGATATGCTTCCTCCCGATGAAAAAACATTAAAAACTTATGGTAGTGATGAAAATGCGGACATCTATAAAGTAAAACTGGAAATCAACGGATACCAGCATCAGTCATCAAAAAATTGTTTGCAGCGTAATAATGGCAATGGAGTAAGTTTTAGCGAAACATCGCTTATTAGTGGTGTGGCAGCAACAGACTGGAGCTGGTGCCCACTGTTTGCTGATTTTGATAACGATGGCAATAAAGACCTGTTAATTACCAGTGGCATTGTTAAACGACCAGTTGACCTGGATTATGTTCGGTTTGCATCTGATCTTAAGTTAAAAGGAATGGATCGAACTACCAGGTATGATAAAACAGCAATAGATGCTATGCCTTCAGGTGAATCACATCCTTATTTGTACAAAGGAGATGGTCAGTTGAAGTTTGCAGATATGAGTAAAGATTGGGGCACCGGTGATATGAAAGGCTTTTATAACGGAGCCGCTTATGCTGATCTTGACAATGACGGCAATTTGGATATTGTGATTAATGCGATCAACTCCCCTGCTGTTATTTTAAAAAACAATTCACCAAAGAAAAACTATCTGGCTATTAATTTTAAAGGTGATGGGATGAATACATTTGGTATTGGTTGTAAAGCATATTTATTCCAGGGAAAGAAAATTCAATACCAGCAATTAATGGCTACCCGTGGTTTTGAATCCTCGTCTGATTTAAAATTACATTTTGGGTTAGGTGACAGCACTGTTGTTGACAGTGCATTGATCATTTGGCCCAATCAAAAATACCAGGTGATTCATAAACCTGGTATCAACAAAACTATTACCGCATCCGAAAAAAATGCAACCGGTATTTTTGATTATAATGCTTATTTCCCGCCAACAAAAGAAGCATTAGTAGATATTAGCTCTACTATAAATTGTAATTGGAAACATTCAGAAAATGATTTTCTCGATTACAATGTGCAATACCTTATCCCGCATAGTGAATCAACAAGAGGTCCGAAGATTGCTGTGGCAGATGTAAATAAAGATGGGTTGGATGATTTTTATGCCTGTGGTGCAAAAGGCCAGCCCGGAGCCATGATGATTCAGCAACCAGATGGAACATTTAAACAATCAGATACTGCTTTCTTCAACCAATTCAGAATTTGTGAAGATGTGGATGCAAAGTTTTTTGATGCAAATGGTGATGGCTATCCTGATTTATGGGTGGTGAGTGGTGGCAATGAAATGCCGGCGAATGAAATTGCCAGTGCCGATCATCTCTTTATTAATGATGGTACAGGTCATTTTATTATTGGCAAAGGAAGTATTCCTCACTTATACGAAAACAAATCATGCATTGCCACTGCCGATATAGATAAAGATGGAGATATGGATGTTTTTGTTGGCTTTCTTTCTGATCCAAATAAATATGGTATCCCGCAGAGTTCTTACCTGTATTTAAATGATGGTAAGGGAAAATTCACCATTGCTGATTCAAAGATCATGAACCTCATCAACATTGGAATGGTGACTTCAGCAACATTTACAGATGTCAACAATGACGGCTGGCCTGATTTAATTGTTGCAGGTGAATGGATGCCGGTAAAAGTATTTATCAATAATAAAGGAAAGTTTACTGAACAGGATATACCACAATCAACCGGTTTATGGCAAAGTTTATATGCGACAGATGTAAATGGTGATGGATTTACAGATATTCTTGCCGGTAACTGGGGACACAACAATAAATTTTATTCAGGCAAAAATGGGCCGTTAAAATTATATGTAAGCGATTTTGACCACAACGGTTCCATTGAACAAATAATGTGTTATACTATCGATGGGAAAGAATATCCATTTCTTGCCAAAGATGAATTGGAAAGATCATTACCGGTATTAAAAAAAGCTTATTTGAAATACAGTGATGTGGCCGGTAAAACAATTGATTATATTTTATATGACTTATTTAAAGATTATACCGAGTTAAAAGCCGAAGTGCTGGGATCCTCGGTATTTATTAATGATGGTAAAGGAAATTTTACCCGGAAAGATCTTCCCGAATCTTTACAACTGGCTCCTATCTTTTCCTTTACAGATTTAACAACTATTAATAAAACCGGGTGGCTGGCCTGTGGTAATTTTTATGATGTAATTCCATACGAGGGAAGATACGATGCGCTGCAGCCGACTATTTTTAATTATAACAAAACTGATAACTCAGTATATTACCAATCACAATTGGCTGCTATAAAAGGCCAGGCCCGGGATGCTAAATGGTTAACTACCAAAAATGGGAAGAAAATATTGGTGATGGCATTTAATAATCAACCTTTAACTTTTTTAAAATCATCAGATGAAAAATAAATCAGCTAACAAACAAAGAATCTTTGCAATCATCATCCTTTCAGGAATGATTGCTTTGTCATGCAACTGTTCAAAAAAATCAAAATCATCCGGTAACCCGGTTACTCCACCCCCTGTCTCTACCCTCGCTGCTAACTGGTGGATGACGAGAGGGGATCAATCTGTTTTATTAGAAAAACAACCAGCAATACCATTTACAAGCACAACCAACAGTAATTCCACCATAGAGGTAGATAGTACCATCAGCTTTCAGAGTATTGATGGGTTTGGTTATAGTTTAACCGGTGGCAGCGCTTATGTTATCAATAAACTTCCCCCTGCTGATAAAGCTGCATTGTTACAGGAACTGTTTGGTAAAAATGAAAATTCATTACGCATCAGTTATTTGCGCATTAGCATAGGAGCATCTGATTTAAACAGTGAAGTATTTAGTTATGATGATATGCCTTCGGGCCAAACAGATGTTTCACTCACCAATTTCAATTTATCAAAAGATACCGTGGATGTAATTCCATTGCTGAAAGAAATTATTGCCATTAATCCATCTATTAAAATACTGGGTTCACCCTGGAGCCCTCCGGTATGGATGAAAACTAATGGCAGCAGTGCGGGTGGAAGTTTACAAACCCAGTATTATGCAGCCTATGCTCAATACTTTGTAAAATATGTACAGGCAATGAAAGCCAATGGCATCACAGTTGATGCTATCACTATCCAAAACGAACCGGAGAATGCAAATAACAATCCCAGTATGTTGATGAATGCAAATGAACAGGCTGATTTTATTAAAAACAATTTAGGTCCTGCTTTTCAATCAGCAAGTATTAAAACTAAGATCATTTTATTTGATCATAATTGTGATCATCCTAATTATCCGCTTACAATATTAAACGATGCGGCTGCCAAACCCTATATAGATGGTTCCGCTTTTCATTTATATGTTGGGGATATCAGCGCATTATCTTCCGTTCACAACGCTTATCCTGATAAGAAACTTTATTTCACCGAGCAATGGACCGGTGCCAATGGTTCATTCAGCGGCGATCTTCAATGGCATATAAAAAATGTAATCATTGGTTCTGTACGCAACTGGAGCAGTGTGGCATTGGAATGGAACCTTGCCAGCGATGCCAGTTATAACCCGCATACACCCGGTGGATGTACTGAATGTAAAGGAGCTTTAACTATAAGCAGCGGTGTAAGCAGGAACGTTTCTTATTATATCATCGGGCATGCTTCCCGTTTTGTTCCAGCCGGTTCCGTACGTATTCAAAGTAATAATATAGCCGGTATTCCAAATGCAGCTTTTCTAACGCCTGATGGAAAGAAAGTAATGATTGCAGTAAACGAGAGTACCGCTGCTCAAAGCTTTAATATAAAATACAAAGGACAAATTGCTGTTGCCTCTTTGCAACCGGGTGCAGTAGCAACTTTTGTTTGGTAAGATAATTGGTGTTTAAAAAAGGTAAACCAATCCCGGGTGATTGTTTTGCTCTTAAAATAAATTATATGAGACGAGGAAGAATAAATATTATTTTATTCAGTTGGCTGATATTGCTTGCATTCAGTTGTAAAAAAAACAGTTCGTCCCCACCACCTGCTAAGCCCGTAGCAGCCATACTGGTGCGGATTGACAATGTTGCTTTCACTGATAATATGTATAATGTAGGAGTACAACCGGTGATTACCGTGAAATTCTCTGAACCGTTGCAAACAAGTTCGGTTGCATCAGCAGTAAAATTCCAGGATGGATCGGGCAGTGATATTGGGTTCAGCACTTCATTGCAAAGCAAAGACTCATTGCTGGTTATTCAACCCAGTTCAACTTTAGCTTATATCGCAAAATATAAATTTAGCATCAATACAACACTCAAGTCTGCTTCCGGTGGCTCTTTTACAACTCCGGTTGACAATAGCTTTATTACAAAAATTGACTCCACTCCAAAATTTCCTGTAATAAGTGATGATAGTTTATTAACGCTGGTTCAAAAACAAACATTCAAATACTTCTGGGATTTTGGTCACCCGGTATCTGGTTTAGCAAGAGAAAGAAACAATGGCAGTAACGAAACAGTTACCAGTGGTGGAAGTGGTTTTGGTATTATGGCTATTCCCGTTGCAGTGACAAAAGGTTTTATTACCAGGGCCCAGGCATTACAACGTATGCAAACCATTGTAACATTTTTAAAAAATACTGCACCTAAATTTCATGGAGCATTTTCACATTGGATGAATGGAAGTACCGGTGCTGTTATTCCTTTTGGCGTAAATGATGATGGAGCCGATATTGTAGAAACTTCTTACCTCATTGCAGGTTTGCTTACTGCCAGGCAATTTTTTGATGGAGCAGATGTTGCCGAAACAACTTTACGAAGTGATATTAATACTTTATACAATGCGGTGGAATGGGATTGGTTCAGGCAAAATGGTAAAAATGTTTTGTACTGGAACTGGAGCCCTAATACTGGCTTTGCCGTAAATGTTCCGGTACAGGGCTGGAATGAAACCTTAATTACGTATGTAATGGCAGCATCATCACCCACACATCCCATTCCCAAAGCAGTATATGATAGCGGCTTTGCACGGAATGGAGCCATGGTTAATAATAATACTTATTATGGGTATTCTCTTCCATTGGGACCTGCGTATGGAGGGCCTTTATTCTTCTCCCACTATTCTTTTATGGGAATTAATCCAAACGGTTTAAAAGATGTATATGCTGATTATCAAAAACAGGTAACCAATCATACAAAGATTAATTACGAATATTGCAAGGCTAATCCTAAAACTTATTTTGGATACAGTAGTCAATGCTGGGGCTTAACGGCAAGTGATATACAAGGCGGATATAATGCCAACGAACCTAATAACGACAAAGGTGTCATCACACCAACTGCTGCATTATCATCTTTCCCCTATTCACCAACTGAAAGTATGAATGCATTAAAATTCTTTTATTACATACTGGGCGATAAAATCTGGAAAGACTATGGGTTTGTGGATGCATTCGCTTTAAAAGATCAATGGTATGCAGGTTCATTCCTTGCTATTGACCAGGGGCCGATCATTGTGATGATTGAAAACTATCGTAGTGGTTTAGTTTGGAATTTATTTACCAGTTGCCCCGAAATAAAGGCAGGTATGAAAAGTTTAGGTTTTACTGCACCGTATTTATAAACATAAATGAAGAATAAAAGAATGAAGAGAATTATTTCAGCAAGTATTGTAGTAGTTTTTTTAGCAGCCTGCCAGTCAACTGGGCAAAAGAAAGAGTCTGCCGTTATAGAAGCACCACAGATGAGTGATAGTGCTTTATTAGACTCTGTTCAGTATTACTCCATCAAATATTTTACAGATGGTGCTGAGCCAACCAGTGGATTAGCAAGAGAGCGTTTTCATGCAGACAATATTTATCCTGACAATGATAAAAATGTAGTTACGAGTGGTGGCAGTGGTTTTGGAGTAATGGCTTTAATCGTGGCAATGGATAGAAAGTTCATTACAAGAGAAGAAGGATTGCAGCAATTAGAAAAGATTGTTCGCTTTTTAGAAACCTCCGATCGCTTTCATGGTGCATTCCCACATTGGTGGAATGGTGAAACTGGAAAAGTAAAACCATTCGGGCAAAAAGATAATGGTGGCGATATTGTAGAAACATCTTACATGATGCAGGGATTGTTATGTGTTCGCCAGTATTTTAAAGATGGTAATGAAAAGGAAAAAGCATTAGCAACACGTGTTAATAAACTTTGGAAAGAAGTGGAATATGACTGGTATCGTCATGGTCAAAATGTTTTATACTGGCATTGGAGTCCTACTTATGATTGGCAAATGAATTTCCCAATAAGAGGTTATAATGAATGTATGATCGCATACATATTAGCAGCTTCCTCTCCTACTCACGGAGTTCCCGCAGAGGTTTATCATGAAGGCTGGGCAGAAGGCGGTAAGATAACGCAGCATCATGCCTCATTGGGATTTCCATTAAGATTACGTTACCAGGGGAATCCACAAAATGGGGCACCGTTGTTCTGGTCGCAATATTCTTATCTCGGCTTAGATCCACAGGGATTAAAAGACAAGTACACTGATTATTGGATTGAAAACAGCAGCCAGGCAATGATCAACTATACATGGTGTGTAGCCAACAGTTTAAAGTATAAAGGTTATGGAGAAAACAACTGGGGATTAACTGCCAGTTATTCTGTAAAAGGATATGCTGCACATGCTCCTAATCCAAATGATGATTTAGGAGTTATCTCTCCTACCGCAGCATTAGCCGCTATGCCTTACACACCTGAGAAATCTATTGCTGCCATGAAACATTGGTATTATGATATGCATGATAAATTGTGGGGACAGTATGGATTTTATGATGCGTTCAGTGAAACAGATAATTGGTATTTGCCAAGATATCTTGCTATTGACCAGGGCCCAATACCTGTGATGATTGAAAACTATCGCACTGGTTTATTATGGAAACTGTTTATGAGTTGTCCGGAAATACAGGATGGATTAAAAAAGCTGGGCTTTGAAAGTCCGTGGATAAAAAAATAATTATTCATCATTCAAAAGAATAAGATGAACCGATTGACTTGCTTATTACTGCTTTTAGTAGTTACATTCAACCTTTATGCTCAATCCTTACCGAAAGGTAAATATGGTGATGGCCCCGATAGCATTGCACCTGTTGGCATCATTAAAAATTTAACCGATGATCAGTTATTAGAAGTAGTGCAAAAACAAACCTTCCGTTTTTTTTGGCATGGAGCTCATCCTTACAGTGGATTGGCATTGGAAAGAAGCAATACCGTTTTAGCAGAACATTACTGGGATTATATTAATGAAGCATGGGATGAACCAAACTTTTCTCATACAGAATTTGGCCCTGATGCAGGCGCTATTGGTGGAACAGGTTTTGGTATCATGAGTACGGTTGTGGCAGTTGAAAGAGGCTGGATTGGAAGAGACACCGCTGTTCGCCGGCTGATTAAGATTGCAGATTTTCTAATTAATGCGGATTGTTATCATGGCATCTACCCGCATTTCATGAATGGAAGAACAGGCAAGACCATAAAGTTTGACCGCTTAGATGATGGAGCGGATATTGTTGAAACTTCTTATTTACTGATGGGTTTTTTATGTGCAAGAGAATATTTCAATAAGGATATACCCAGAGAAGTTTATTTACGCAAACGCATCAATCAAATGTGGGGTGCTGCTAACTGGAACTGGCATACCAATGGACAAAACAAACTATTCTGGCACTGGAGTCCCAATAATAATTTTGATATGAACTTTCCGGTATGGGGATGGAATGAATGTCTGATCACTTACATCATGTCTGCTTCTTCAAAATATCATTCCATCTCAAAAGATGTTTATAACGGAACATGGGCAGGAAGTTTAGGTTTTAAAAATGGAAAAGAATATTATGGTTATACATTGCCATTGGGTAATTATGATAAAGACAAAGGTGGCCCGCTTTTCTTTGAGCAATATACTTTCCAGGGAATTGATCCAAATGGTTTAAAAGATTCATTAGGCAATGATTATTTTATGCAGGGAAAAAATCATACGCTTATTAACAGAGCTTATTGCAAAGAAAATCCAAACAAGTATAAAGGGTACAGTGAAAAATGCTGGGGTTTAACCGCCGGTGATAGTTATAAAGGCTATGTGGCACATAGCCCGGAGAATGACAAAGGGGTAATACAACCAACGGCAGCCATCTCTTCTATGCCCTATACTCCCAAAGAAAGTATGGAAGCATTACGTTATTTCTACTATGAAATGGGAAATAAACTCTGGAGTAAATATGGTTTTGTAGATGGTTTTAGTATTCATCATAACTGGTATGCAAAAAGTCATTTGGCTATCGACCAGGGACCAATTGTTACGATGATTGAAAATTACCGTTCCGGTTTATTATGGAAACTGTTTATGAAAATCCCGGATATACAGAATGGTTTGAAGAAACTTGGATTTAAAAGCAAATGGTTCAAAGAATAACTACGAGATGAAACGGTTTATTCTTATCACATCAATATTTATAACCACAACATTAGACTGCCCGGCACAGCCTGATGCAGGGAAAATTATTTCCTATAACAACGTTATTGGTGGAGTTGAAGGCAAAACCACAAACGCCATGTTTGATGTACATGCTTACAGTGATAATATTATCCGGGTAAGAATTACAAAGAATAAAACTTTTAATAAGGTAAATTATGCATTGGAAAATGAAGCTATTCCTTCATTCAATGCCAGTGTAACTGACAAAGAAAATAGCATTGAAATTAGCACAGCAGCTATAACTGCTATTATTGAAAAAAATCCATCACTTCACATCAGTTTTAAAAATAAAAATGGAGAAGTGATAAATGAGGATGAAGCAGGAGAAGCATTTGGCACCGGATTCAGTGGCAACAAAGTAACCTCCTATAAAAAATTACAGGATGGAGAACGATTTGTTGGCCTTGGTGAAGTATTGGGAAATTCAGATAAAAGAGGTTCTGGATATACTTTAAACAACACCGATACTTACAAATACGGAGACCCAAGATTATCCATGTATATCAGCATTCCTTTTTATATAGGTATTCATCACCAGCAGGTCTATGGATTATTTTACAATAATACTTATAAAACATTTTTCAATTTTGGGTTATCTGCTCCATTCACATCCATAACCGCCGATGGTGGTGATGCAGATTATTTCTTTATTTACGATAATTCCATTTCTAAAATATTAGAACATTATTCCACCATTACCGGCAAAATGCCATTACCACCTATGTGGAGTATGGGTTATCATCAATCCAGGTGCAGTTATTTTCCACAGGATAAAGTAGAATGGCTGGCTGAAACTTTTCGTCAAAAGAAAATTCCAATAGATGGCATTGTGCTGGATGCAGATTATCAATTGAACTACCAACCTTTCCGCACTAATAAAGAACGCTTTCCTGATTTGCCCGCATTATCCGCCCAATTATCCAAACTCAATATTGATTTAACAGCTTCAGTTTATCCCGGTGTAAAAATTGACAGTAGTTATGATTCATATACGGATGGATTAAAAAAAGATATCTTCCTCAAATACACTGATGGCAGTTTATTCAAAACTGAAATTGCTCCATTAAAAATTTTATTGCCCGATTATACCAATCCCAAAACAAGAAACTGGTGGATTGATAAAATGAAATGGATGCAGGAGAATAATATCAGTGGTTATTGGAATGATATGAATGAACCGGCAGTTGGCGGAAGTTATTTGCCCGATAACATGCAATTTGATTTTGATGGAAGAAAAGCAACAGCAGCCGAAGCAAAAAATGTGTACGGTTTTCAAATGGCCAGAAGCAGTTATGAAGCTGGTTTGAAATATCGTAATGGTAAACGTCCATTCATTCTCACCCGTTCAGCTTTTGCCGGTGTGCAACGTTATTCAGCCGTTTGGAGTGGTGATAATACAGCGAGTGATGAAGGATTATTAAGTGGTGTTTTACTCAACAATCAAATGAGTTTATCAGGTATCCCATTTGTTGGCCCTGATTTGGGAGGATATATTGGTGATGGCACTAAAGATTTATTTAAACGCTGGATAGAAGTGGGCATCTTCTCCCCTTACGTCCGCAATCATAAAGAATATTTTGCTACAGCTAATGAACCCTGGAGTTATGGTGAAGAAGCAGAGGCCATCTCCAAAACTTATATCGGTTTTCGTTACCGGTTGATGCCTTACATCTATTCAGCTTTCTACGAAGCCTCACAAAAAGGAATGCCTGTTGCGAGGAGTTTATGCATCAATTATCCTTTTGATGATAAAGTATTCGATAATACTTATCAGTATCAGTTCCTGTTTGGTGATGCATTAATGGTGATTCCGGTAACAAGCAAAGAGAATAGCAAAAAAGTTTACCTGCCAAAAGGTGAATGGTATGATTTATTTACTGATGAATTATTACAGGGTAAAAAAGAAATTCAAAAAGAAACACCCATTTATCAAATACCTGTGTTTGTAAAAGCATCATCCATCATCCCGATGCAGCGTCTCATTCAATCGACCAAAGAAAATCCATCCGATACTTTATTCATTCATATATACAATGGCAAATCAACTAATCAATATTTGTATTATGAAGATGCTGGTGACGGATTTGAATACAGGCAGGGAGTCTATTGTAAAAAATTAATTGAATTCAATCCTGCAGAAAGAAAAATAATGATCAGCAAACAAGAGGGTTCTTATAGTTCCAGGTTTACTAAAATTAAAATCATTTTACATGTATTTGATAAAGAACTAAGACATGTTAGTTTCTTAAATGAAAAAGTTGAAATCGAAGATGAATTGGGTAATAAAATATTAGACCCGCTGGAGAATCTTTCTGATATTTATGACCCATCGTTTTACAGGAGTTTGAAAGAAGTTGCGGCTAAATCAACTACTAAATCCTTTGTCATAAACAATAGCAGCGATTTGATGGAAATGAAATGGTAAATAATTAAACTAAACGATATATGAAGCTTGCAATTTTAGGAACCGGTTTTATTTCAAGATTCTATGCAGAATCATTAGTAGCACAACGCCGCAAAGATGAATTAATAATGGTTTGCGGCAGAGATAAAGAAAGAGTAAAACAGTTTGCTGCTGATTACAACATTCCTCATTACACAACCGATTTGAAAGAAGCAGTTTCTCATCCGGATGTAGAACTGGTAATCATTGGCACTGCAAACTATGTTCACCTCGAAGCAGTATTAGCTTGTGCAGCAGCAAAGAAACATGTTATTTGCACAAAGCCATTAGGACGTAATGCGCATGAAGCATTGCAAATGCTAAAGGCGGTAGATGCAGCGGGCATCACCGGCGGATATTTAGAAGACCTTTGTTATACTCCTAAATTTTTAAAATCCTTAGCGGCCATTAAAGGCGGTTCTATTGGTGAAGTGATATGGGCCAAGAGCAGGGAAACACATCCCGGTCCGCATAGTGATTGGTTCTGGGATAAAGAAAAAGCCGGTGGCGGTGCGATGATTGATTTGGGTTGCCACTGCGTGGAGATATCAAGAAACTTTATTGGTAAAGATATTCGCCCGGTAGAAGTAATGTGCTGGGCTGATACAAGAATGCACCCCATCGATGCAGAAGACAACGCTGTGGCTTTAGTGAAATATGCGAATGGTGCTATCGGGCAATTTGAAGTAAGCTGGTCATTCCGTGGCGGTATGGATTTAAGAGATGAAGTAATGGGAACAGAAGGAACTATTTGGACCAACAATTTTTTACGTACGGGTTTTGAAATGTTTTCAACCGGTAAAGGAGTGAATTATGTTGCTGAAAAAGCTGAAAGCAGCAGCGGCTGGTTATTCCCTGTAGGTGATGAAGTACATGAGCTGGGCTATAATCATATGTTCACAGATATGTTTGATTCCATTGAGAAAGGAATACAACCTGCAGAAACATTTTATGATGGCTATATCGTAAATGCCATTTTGGATGCTGCATACAAATCAGCTAAAACCAAACAATGGGAACCGGTTATCATTGAAGACTGGCGTGGAAGCAACGAAGTAAAACAACAACATGCATTTGCCAGCTATGATGAAAATTATTATCTCATTAAAGAAGAGATCTTGCCTTCTGGTGAAAAGAAAACAATTGTAAAACATAAACAAACCGGTTCTATAGAAAAGAGATGAATGAAATAATAAACAAAAGAAGTTTTAATGTCCCGGTCGATATTTTATTCAAAGTATGGTCGCAGGCCCGGCATATAAAAAATTGGTGGGGGCCAGATGGCTTCACTAATACATTTTACGAATTTGATTTTAGCAATGGCGGACACTGGCGTTTTACCATGCACGGGCCTGACGGAAAAGATTATGAAAACGAAATTGTGTTCGAAATAATTAAAGAGAATGAATTAATAACGCTGCATCATTTGTCAAAACCTGAATACAGGGCAGCATTTATTTTTTCCGCCAACGGAGCTAACTCATCATCGCTGGTATGGAAAATGATTTTTGCTACCGATAAAGCTTTTGAAGCATTGAAAAATATTGTACCGCAAAAGAATGAAGAAAACTTAAACAGACTTGAAGCAGAATTAGAAAAAATAAAATACATTGATGCTTGAGAAAAAAAATATAGTCATCATTGGTGGCACTACCGGCCTGGGTTTATCTGCAGCCAAAGCATTTATAGATAACAGGGCTAATGTAGTGGTGATTGGGCGCAAACAGGAAAGTGTGGACCAGGTACAGCAGCAATTAGGTAATAAAGTTATTGCTATTACTGGCGATGCCTCACAGGAAGGTGTTGCCACGAATGCTATTGAAAAATGTATTGAACATTTTGGTGGATTTGACGGGCTATATCATGTTGCCGGTGGCAGTGGCAGAAAAATGGGTGATGGCCCGTTACATGAATTAACGCTGGAGGGATGGAATAAAACAATGGAATTGAATCTTACTTCGCTCATGCTGAGTAACCAGGCAGCAGTAAAAAAGTTTTTAGAATTAAAGAAAGTTGGAACTATCTTAAATATGAGTTCTGTATTGGGCTTCTCTCCTTCCCCCAAATATTTCGCCACTCATGCTTATGCTGCATCAAAAGCTGCAGCCATTGGTTTTACAAAATCTATTGCCGCTTATTATGCCAAACAAAATATCCGCATCAATGTAATCGCTCCGGCGTTAGTGGAAACACCCATGGCGCAAAGGGCTGCCAATGATGAGCACATTCAATCCTTTATCAAAACCAAGCAACCATTAGACGGAGGAAGAATTGGACAGGCAGCTGATTTGGACGGACTGGCTGTTTATTTTATGAGTGATCAATCAAAATTTACAACAGGGCAAGTGATTGCAGTAGATGGTGGATGGACACTGAGTGAAGGACAGGAGTAATGAAGCATTTATAATGAAGAATTAATAATTAAGTATTGAGCAGTAAAGTAATTATAGGAATTGATTTAGGCGGGACAAGAATAAAAGCTGTTGCCATCAACAGTGATTATAAAATATTACATGAAAGCTATCACCCTACAAACGATGGTGAAGGAGCGGTATGGAAACAAGCTGTTGCTGATGTGGTGAAGGAATTTTTAGAGAAATTAAAAATAGCACAATGTCTTGTTGGCATTTCCGCACCAGGTTTGCCTGATGAAGAAAATAATGCTATTGCTTTTATGCCGGGAAGAATGGATGGTTTGGAAAATTTTGACTGGAGTAATTTTCTTCAGCAAAAAACATTTGTATTAAACGATGCGGTTGCTGCTTTAATGGCAGAAGCCAAATTCGGCGCCGGCATTAATAAAAAGAACGTAGCCATGCTTACGTTGGGTACGGGAGTAGGCGGCGCTATCTTAATTGATGGAAAACCTTACCAGGGTTCTTTTAGCAAAGCTGGTCATATGGGACATATGGTAATTGATGATGAAGGTGATTGCGACGTAACAGGTATGCCCGGAAGTTTGGAAGAATGCATAGGCAATTGCACTATTAAAAAAAGAAGTAAAGGAAAATTCAAATCCACCCATGAATTACTGGATGCTTACCGCAAGGGTGATGAGTTTGCTAAAACTGTTTGGTTAAAATCAGTCCGCCAGTTAGCCATAGGCTTAGCAACTGTTACTAATATATTATCTCCCGAAACAATCATATTAGGCGGAGGAATAACAGAAGCGGGAAACGATTTATTTGATCCGTTGAATGAATACATTGCTCAATACGAATGGAGAGCGGGTGGCAATAAAGTAGAAATAGTAAAAGCATTATATGGTGATGTGGCCGGGGCTGTGGGGGCCGCCTGTTTTGCCATACAAAAAAATAACGCATGAGTATAACAATATCATACCTGGAAAAATGTGCGGCTATCATTGAAAAAGTACGGGCACAGGAAAATAATATTCAACTGGCCGCTAAATGGTTTGCCCAGAGTATTTTAAAAGGAAGAATGGTGCATTGCTTTGGCTCCGGCCACAGCCGCATTATGGTGGAAGAGATGTGGCCGAGATATGGTTCATTCCCCGGCTTTAATCCTATTGTGGAATTATCACTTACCAATCATAATAATGTGGTAGGTGCTAACGGTCAGCGCCAGGCGATGTTTTTAGAGAACGTTCCCGGTTTAGCTGAACGTATTCTTCGCAATTTTGGGTTGAGTGAAGATGATTGTGCATTGGTTATTTCTTCCAGTGGCTGCAATATTGTTCCTGTTGAGATGGCGGAGTTATTTCAGCAAAAGAAAATAAAAGTGGTGGCCATCATCACCAAACAACATTCAGAAAAAAGCAGCAGCAAAAGAAAAGACGGGAAGAAGTTAAGCGACTTTGCAGATATAATTTTAGATACGGGTGCCCCTGCCGGTGATTCAATGATATATGTGGAAGGATTGGAAACACCGGTATCTCCCGGCTCAACTGTTGGAGGCGCCATCATCATTAACTGTATAAAAGCAGAGTTGGCGAGAATGCTTACCACTGCTGGTCAGCCACCAAAAGTTTTAACTGCTGGCTGCGTAGCAGGCACTGAAAAAGCAACGGCATTATTTGAAGCAGCATATGATGAACATGCACATCGTATGGCTGAGTTATATAAAAATGCAGGAAAGTGAAGAATGAATAATGAATAATGAATAATGAACAATGAATATCGAATATCGAATATCGAAATATAAATGAGTTGAAATAATATTCATAATTCGTTATTCCTTGTTCGATATTCAATATTTAATTTAATAAAACATGAATCATACACCAATAAGAACAACTGTAGTGGGCAGCTACCCGTTTCCCGGCTGGCTGGAGTTTGCTTCGCAGAATTTAAAACAATTTGGTGCGGCAGATATTGAAGAAATGATTGAAGATGCAGTGATAGCTGCCATACATGACCAGGTAACTGCAGGACTTGATGTAATCACCGATGGCGAACAAACAAGACTGGATTTTAATTTATCCTTTTACGGTTTTATTAAAGGGATTGAGAATAATGAAACAGAAACAAGGAAGTTTGGACCGCCGGCACATGACCAACGTGGTAAAAATAATATTACAGGTGAACTGGTTGCTCCTAATGGATTGGGAGCAGTAAAAGAATTTCAGCGATTGAAAAAATTAGCTCCGGCAGGTCCAACATTAAAAGCAAGTGTGCCCGGCCCCTATACTTTAAGCGGAAGATTATTACCAAACAAACAATATAAAGACCGTTTTGAAATAACCGAAGCATTATTACCTATCATCAGCAAAGAATTAACAGCATTAGTAGAAGCTGGTTGTACAGAAATTACTGTTGATGAACCATCGATGAGTTGTTATGCTTATAAAGAAGACACCAAACGTTTTGTTGACATCTTTAATCGTACCGTAAAACCCATTGTGGGCAAATGCAATCTCAGTACTCATTTATGTTTTGGCAATTTTAAAGGAAGACCAGTTGGTTACCGGAGCATTAAACCCATGCTACCGGATTTTTTAGATATGACTGTAGATGAAATTCATATTGAAATGGCTAACCGTGAGTTTGCAGAAATAGAATTGCTGGCACCGTTTGCTGAGAAGATGAATGTAGCAGTGGGAATTATTGATGTTAAAAATTATTATATCGAAACAATCAATGATGTGGTGGAAAGAATTAATAAGTGTTTGAAATATGTTCCGGCTGAAAAATTATCTGTTGCTCCTGATTGCGGATTGAGTCAGACAGCAAGATGGGCATCCAGGCAAAAGCTCATCAACATGGTAAAAGGCGCTAAACTAGTAAAAGAAAAATTATAAAGATGACCGTAAAAATTTTCGACGATTATAACAGCATGTCTGCCGCAGCAGCAGACATCATTATTGAAACTGTTAAGCACAAGCCCGAAGCATTACTGTGTTTTGCAACGGGAAACACCCCAGTGCGTACTTATGAAATATTAATTGAAAAAGCTAAAGCATCAAATACTGACTTCAGCAGATGTTTTTGCATTGGACTGGATGAATGGATTGGTGTTCCAAAAGAAAAATATGGAACCTGTCATTATTTGTTACATCAGCAGGTATTTAATCCATTAGGTATAAAGTCATCTCAAATCCACATTTTTGATGGAATGAATACCAATATAAAAGCAGAGTGTAATAAAATGGATGCTGTTATCGACAGCAAAGGCGGTGTTGATTGTATGTTGGTTGGCATTGGCATCAATGGACATATTGGTTTTAATGAACCCGGTGTGGATGTTACCTTAAAAGCACATGAACAGGAATTACATGGAAGTACATTAGCATCCGGTCAGCATTATTTTAATGAGCCAACTCCTATCAGTAAAGGAATTACACTTGGATTAGCACAAGTATTAAAGGCAAAGAAATTATTGTTACTGGCGAATGGCAAAAGCAAAACAGCCATCATCAAACAGGCAGTGGAAGGAGAACTAACAAATAAGGTACCGGCGAGTTATGTACAACGGGCTGACAATGCCATCATCATTATAGACAAAGAAGCAGGAGCACAATTATCAGCCAAATGAAATTGATAAAAGCTATTAAGAAAGATGCCGAACTGCTGAGCAAAATGGATATGCTGCTTGGCGATGAAAATCATTTTTATTGCTGGTGGCTGGGACAAAGTGGTTTTTTATTACAGTGGAAAAATAAAAGAGTATTGATTGACCCATACCTGTCAGACTCATTAACAAAAAAATATTTGAATACAGAAAAGCCACATACAAGAATGAGTGAACTGGTGGTAAAACCGGAATCGCTGAACCACATTTCCATTGTAACATCCAGCCATAATCATACCGACCATTTGGATGCAGAAACATTAATCCCTGTTTTAGAAAATAATCCTGAAATAAAATTTATAATACCCGAAGCCAACAGGAGTTTTGTGGCAGAGAGAGTGAAATGTGCGGTTGATTTTCCTATCGGTCTGAATGATGGCCAGTCGGTATTAATAGATGAATTTACTTTTCACGGCATACCGGCAAAGCACAACGAAATTGAAAGAGATGAAAAGGGTAATTGCAAATTCATGGGCTATGTAATTGAATTTGGACCTTATAAAATTTATCATAGTGGTGACACTTTATGGTTTGATGGGATGGTGGAAATGCTGAAGCCATTTGCGGTGGATTTGGCCATACTTCCCATCAATGGCAATAAACCAGAACGAAAAATAGCCGGCAATTTGGATTGTAAAGAGGCTGCTGAATTGGGTAAAGCTATCGGAGCTAAATGTGTTATTCCCTGTCATTACGATTTATTCACTTTCAATACAGCAGACGTAAACGAGTTTGTAATGGAAGCTGAAAAAATCAATCAGCCGTACAAAGTATTACGCCACGGTGAAGGTTATGAGAGTAATTAAAAATTAATAATAAAGTTATGCCAGACAGTACCGGTGTTCATATTAATACAAAAGGTGTTGATAACAACACTTATGATGCCATAGTAATTGGTAGTGGTATCAGCGGAGGCTGGGCTGCTAAAGAATTATGTGAAAAAGGATTAAAGACATTAGTATTAGAAAGAGGAAGAAATGTGGAGCACATTAAAGATTATCCTACCGCCAATCTTTCCCGCTGGGAATTACCGCATCGTGGTGATATAACACAGGACACGAGAAAGAACAACCCTTTTATCAGTCGTGCCGCAGGTTATGATGAAGCCACACAACATTTCTTTGTAAAAGATGCTGATCATCCTTATGTGCAGGAAAAACCTTTTGAATGGGTTCGTGGTTACCAGGTAGGCGGCAAATCCCTTACGTGGGGCCGTGCCTGTGCCAGGTGGAGTCCGTTTGATTTTACGTCGCCGGAACGTTATGGTTATGGCATGTCCTTCCCTATCGGTTATGATGATATTAAAGACTGGTACAGTCATGTTGAAAAATTTATTGGTGTATGTGGCAACAGAGAAGGCATTCCTTCCATGCCGGATGGCGAATTTCTTCCTGCCTATGAATTAAATATGGTGGAGCAGCATATTCAGAAAGTAATCAAAGAAAAATTTAATCGTCATTATGTCTCAGGAAGATGGGCACATATTACCGAACCGCAACCTATCCATAAAGAACAGGGAAGAATTCAGTGTTTGAATAGAAACGCTTGTATGCGTGGTTGTCCGCTGGGTGGTTATTTCAGCTCCGTGAGTTGTACCTTGCCATGGGCTAATAAAACTGGCAATTTAACCATTCGTCCACATTCAGTTGTTCATTCCATTATTTATGATGAACAAAAACAAAAAGCAGTCGGCGTAAGAGTGATTGATGCCAATACCAAACAACCAACAGATTTTTTTGCAAGAATCATTTTCGTAAATGCCTCAGCACTCAATAGTAATCTAATCTTACTCAATTCCACTTCCAATCGTTTCCCTAATGGATTGGGCAACGATAGCGGTGTGCTGGGCAAATACATTTGTTTTCATAATTACCGCGGCAGCATGGGTGGTGAAATAGATGGATTTACGGAATGGTATTATAAAGTTTCCAAACCCGCTGAGTGTATCGTAGCTAATTTCCGCAATGTAGAAAAAAGAGATACTGATTTCTTTGGCGGCTATGTCATCTATTCCGGTGCCAGCCGTTCGAGATACAGCGATGCCGGAACTAAAGAAGTGGTAGGTGCCGAATTTAAAGAAGCATTAAGTGAAGCAGGTCCATGGACTGCCTATATGTATATGCAGGGTGAAACGATTGCTAAAGAGAGTAATCATGTTCGCCTGAGTACGGATAAAAAAGATCAATGGGGCATTCCATTATTAATTACTTCTGTTGGGTATGACGAGAATGATGATAAGATGGTAAAAGATTTTTTGGAACAGGGACAAGCGATGCTGGAAGCAGCCGGTGTAAAAAACATCAGCACTTATGATAGTCACCAGGCACCGGGATTAGACATACATGAGATGGGTGGTGCAAGAATGGGAAAAGATCCAAAAAATTCTATGCTTAATGAATTTAATCAACTGCATCACTGTAAAAATGTATTTGTAACCGATGGAGCTTGTATGACCAGTACCGGCAGTCAGAGTCCATCAATTTTATACATGGCCTTCACAGCTAGAGCAGTGAATCATGCTGTAGAAGAAATGAAAAAACAAAACCTGTAACATGCTGAAAAAAATATTATCAACACAACCCATCTGGCAGGAAAATGGATTAGCCATTATACGCATTCTTATTGGTGCATTTATAGTTTATCATGGTGTTGAAGTTTTTTTACCGGAAAAAATGGCTGAATATATTAAATGGGATATGTTTAAATCAAATAGCATCATGCCATATCTTGGTAAAGGAGCAGAGTTTGTTGCAGGAGCAATGTTATTGCTGGGTTTATTTACCAGGATAGCTTGTCTTATCATCATTGGTACATTTGTTTACATCACTTTCTTTGTTGGCACCGGTAAATTCTGGATGGATGACCAGTATCCTTTTCTCTTTGCCATATTTGGATTGTTGTTCTTTTTCACCGGCCCTGTTAAATGGAGTTTAGATAATATTATTTTTAAAAAATAGCAAAATGAAACGATTGTTTTTTGGAGTTATACTTTTTATTGTTGTTAATAGCAATGCACAACAAAAAACCTATTGTAATCCCATCAATATAGATTATGGATACACTCCCATTCCCAATTTCAGTGAATGGGGACGCCACCGTGCCACTGCAGACCCGGTGATTGTAAATTATAAAGGCGAATATTATTTATTCTCCACTAATCAGTGGGGTTACTGGTGGAGCGGGGATATGCTTAACTGGAATTTTATCTCCAAAAAATTTCTTCGTCCCTGGAATGGCGGTGTGTACGATGAATTATGTGCTCCTGCTGTTGGTATTGTAGGTGATACGATGCTTGTATTTGGTTCCACCTACACCCGAAAATTTACTTTATGGATGAGCACTAATCCAAAAGCCAATGAATGGAAGCCGTTGATAGATTCATTTGATATCGGCGGATGGGATCCTGCTTTTTTTACAGACGATGATGGAAGATTTTATATGTACAACGGGAGTAGCAATACGTATCCTCTTTATGGAGTGGAGTTAGACCGGAAAACATTTCAACCGATAGGAACAAGAATGCCTATGTATATGCTGCAGGATTGGCGTTATGGCTGGCAGCGTTTTGGTGAACATATGGATAACACTTTCCTCGATCCTTTCATTGAAGGTTCGTGGATGACCAAGCATAACAATAAATATTATTTTCAATACGGTGCACCTGGTACTGAGTTTAGTGGTTATGGAGATGGTGTGGTAGTGGCAGAAAAACCGCTCTTTGATGGTGTGCAAACTTTTCCGCAATCGGATCCATTGAGTATGAAACTGGGTGGCTTTGCAAGAGGTGCTGGTCATGGTTCTACTTTTACTGATAATTTTGGCAACTACTGGCATATCAGT
Source organism: Sphingobacteriales bacterium (assembly GCA_003963365.1). Classification (GTDB taxonomy): domain Bacteria; phylum Bacteroidota; class Bacteroidia; order Chitinophagales; family Chitinophagaceae; genus AWTP1-9. The sequence goes on along the minus strand of RXJG01000001.1, from coordinate 260,226 downwards.
ACGATTATGCTATCCGTAAAAAACAATTTTGAAAGAAGATTGGGTATATGGCCGGCTGGTTTTGATAAAGATGATGTAATGTGGTGCAATACTGCTTTTGGAGATTATCCCCACTTATTGCCATATAGCTATTACAAAATGAGAAAACCAAAAGAAGATAATAATATAGATGACATTGGTTTTACCGGTTGGATGTTATTGAATTATAAAAAACCAATCAGCGTTTCTTCCACTCTTGGCTCTTACTATGCCAACAACGCTAATGATGAAGATATAAAAACATACTGGAGTGCGGCTACCGGAAATAAAGGCGAATGGATTGAAACAGATTTGGGCAATGTATCCACCGTTAACGCTGTACAAATAAATTATGCTGACCAGGATGTGGCAGACGACCACTTGGGAAAAATCAATGGTGGGGAACAATACCATCAATACAAAATGTATTATTCTGTTGATGGTAAAAAATGGAATGTATTAATTGACAAGAGCAATAATAAAACGGATATACCGCATGAGTATGTTGAGTTGACGGCACCCGTACAGGCAAGATTTATTAAAGTTGAAAATATTCATATGCCCACCGGCAAATTTGCTATTAGTGGGTTAAGAGTATTTGGTAATGGTAACGGCAAAAAGCCAGAAGCAGTAAAAACATTTTTTGTATTACGTACTGAAAAAGATAAACGCAGCGGATGGATAAAATGGAACCCGGTTAATGATGCGTATGCCTACAATATTTATTACGGTACAGCACCGGATAAATTATATAACTGCATCATGACAATGGACAATACAAAAAATGAATATTGGTTCAAGGGGATGGATCTAAAGAAACCCTATTATTTCACAATTGAATCTATAAACGAAAATGGAGTATCTGAAAAATCTAAAGTCATTAAAGTTGATTAAGAAAAGAAAACAATTATCTGTACTCTTATGCTGTATCCTGTTTGCTAATTATGTAAATGCATCTTTAAAGTTGCCATCCATACTTAGTGAAAACATGGTAGTGCAGCAGGGAAAACCCATTCACATTTGGGGTTGGGCTGATGCCGGGCAAAAGGTAACCGTCAATTTTTTGAATAAGATGTACAGTACCATTACAGATAAAAAAGGGAAATGGAATGTATTCCTTGCATCTGCCAAAGCCGGTAATGGTGGCGACATGACTATTAGTACAACAGATGAAAAGATTGAATTAAAAAATATCCTGGTTGGTGAAGTATGGGTTTGCAGTGGGCAAAGCAATATGGAGTTTGATCTCAATAATTTTAAAACTTTTTATGCAAATGAAGTAAGGAACTCAGCTAACGATAATATCCGTTTTGCTACCGTTGAGAATACATTTGATAATAAAGAAAGAGAAAATACATCATTAAGAATAAACTGGACATCCGTAAATCCGCAAACTGTATTAAAAAGTTCTGCCACTGCCTATTTCTTTGCCCGAAAATTATATGAACGTTTGCATGTTCCAATCGGTTTAGTGATCTCATCCTGGGGAGGCACGCCGGCTGAATCCTGGATGGATTCAAACGCTATTAAAGAGTTTAAAAACTACGCATCTGTTTATGACAAGTCGATAAAAAAAATAGATCTTTCTAAACTCAATGAAATAAAAGCAGAGAACAACCGGCAATTCCGTCAAAAGCTCTCCGTAGCAGCTGCTGAATTTAAAAATTATACTGCTATCAATTATGATGACAGTCAATGGGAGTCAACTGATCTACCGGGTAACTGGGAATCCAAAGGTCATCCTGACTTTGATGGTATTGCCGCTTATCGTATTGAGTTCAAAATATCAAAAGAAGATGCCGGCAAAGAAGCAACGCTTCATTTACCTGCCGTTGATGACATAGATTCCACTTACATAAATGGCGTATTCCTGGGCAGTCAAACAGTTTGGAATGAGTTAAGAACTTATAAAATACCTGCTAATGTTTTAGTCGAAGGAAAGAATTGTCTTACCATTTGGGTGGAAGATGACCAGGGCGGTGGCGGATTGAACAGTGATGCTCCAAACTTTTTTATTGAAACGCCTTCAACAAAAATTCCACTCAAAGGAAATGCAAAATTGAAATTACTTTTACCATTATTGTCAACTTTACCTGGTGTTAATTTATCGGGTATACAAAATTCACCGGTTGTTTTATTCAACGGTATGATAGCGCCGTTGCTCCCTTTAACAATACGTGGTGTAATTTGGTACCAGGGTGAAGCTAACGCAGACAGGTATGTTGAATACAGAAAATTATTCCCGGCCATGATTACTAACTGGCGTAAACGCTGGCAACAGGGGAATTTTCCTTTTTTATTTGTTCAGCTGGCATCTTTCAACCCAAATGAAAATGAGCCGGAGGTAAGTGACTGGGCTTTCCTGAGAGAAGCACAAGCTATGACCAGGTATTTACCCAATACCGGAATGGCAGTTACAGTCGATGTTGGCGACAAAAACGATATTCATCCCAAACAAAAGAAAGAAGTAGGTGAACGATTAGCAGCCAATGCTTTTAAAATTGTTTATGGCTACAAAAATGAAATAGCAGCCGGACCAACGTTGAATAAAACCATCATCAATAAAAATAATATCGCTATTCAGTATAACAATATTGGCTCAGGCCTGGTGGTTAAGGGAGATACGCTTCATTCATTTACTATTGCCGGTGCAGATAAAAAGTTTTACCCCGCCATTGCAACTTTATCAGGCAATACTGTTGTGGTGAGTTCAGATAAAGTTACACATCCGGTATATGTTCGTTATGCCTGGGCTAGTTCACCACTGGATGCAAATTTGTATAACAAAGAAGGATTCCCGGCTGAACCATTCCGTACTGACAAATAAATTATGATGAAGAGAATATTAAACATACTGCTATTCATTTTTGCATTCAGCTTAGCAAAGGCTCAGCCTTATGCAGAAGATATAGCTGCTTTCCGTAAAAAAGATTCGGCTGTTTTTCCCAAAGCAAATCAAATACTCTTTATTGGCAGTTCATCTTTTACTAAGTGGACGGATGTACAGGATTATTTTCCCAAACATAAAATACTGAACCGGGCTTTTGGTGGTTCCACACTGGCGGATGTTATCTATTGGTCCAACGATGTCATCTTTAAATACAAACCAAAGCAGATAGTAATTTATTGTGGCGAAAATGATTTTGCATATAGTGATACGATTCAGATAAGCACAGTAGTTGATCGCTTCAAAACCCTGTTCACCATGATTCGTAAACACTATAAAAATATTCCAGTGGTGTATGTGTCTATGAAACCAAGTCCCGGCCGCAGGCATTTGATGAGTAAATACATTGTGGCGAATATGAACATCAGCAGTTATTTAAGCAAGTATAAAAACACTAAGTTTATTGACGTATATCATGCAATGCTAAAACCAAACGGTTCACCTTTGGATGGTCTTTATGTGGAAGACAATCTTCATATGAATGCAAAAGGTTATGCCATCTGGCAAAAGCTGATAGAGCCATACTTAGTTAAATAATAGAATGCAAATTAAAACGATTGTTGCTTTTTGTTGCTTGTGTTTGTGTAGTCGGCTGACTGCCCAAAGCAATATCCGCTTAAGTTCACCGGACGGGCATATTGTTTTCTCATTTTCAGTAGAAAATCATAAAACATTTTATTCGATTGAATACAATAAACAAGCATTAATAACCAAATCCTCATTGAATTTAATTTTTGCTGATGGAGAACCACTTGGTAACTGCAAACTCAGTGCTGTGCCAAAATTTTCATCTGCAATTGAAAGTTATCATATGATTGTAGGCAAAGCTTCTTCAATCAATCAGCCATATAAAAAACTAATCATTCCTTTAGCCGGGGAAAAATATAATATCAACATTGAAGTAAAAGCATTTAATGATGGATTGGCTTTCAGGTATGTGTTTCCAAAGCAGGCTAACAAGAGTAATTTCATTCTGCTGGAAGAACAATCTCAGTTTAAGCTATCAGGCAACCCGGTGATAAAAGCATTACAATTACCCGGCTTCACCACATCACATGAAGGATTATATACCACCGCTCCAATAAGTCAAATAAAGAACGATACTTTAATGGATATGCCTGCCTTGTTTGAATTTCCCGGCAATATTTATATGGCAATCACAGAAGCAGCACTGCTTGACTACGCAGGCATGTACCTGGTTAAACGAAACGGAATACTTACGAGCCAGTTATCACCATTACCCAATCAATCAGCAATTAAAGTAAAGGCAGCATTTCCACATCAAAGCCCATGGAGAGTGATGATGATCAGTAACAGACCCGGCGCATTGGTTGAATCAACTATTCTCACCAGCTTAAATAATAATTCATCTATCAGTGACTGGAGCTGGCTTAAACCCGGCACTTCCACTTTTCCTTGGTGGAATGGCACTGTTATCCCCGATAGCGTTAAAGGCGGAAATAATTTTGAAACCAACAAATATTATATAGACTTCTGCGCTGCAAATCATATCAGCTATCATACGGTTGTTGAATATGGTGGTCATGAATGGTATACTAACGATGGAGAAGGTTATCAGCCCGGCAAGCATAATGACATCACCAAACCTGTTGAAGGTTTGGATATGAAACAAATTTGTGACTATGGCAAGAAGATGGGTGTTGGCATAAGAGTGTGGACACACTGGAAAGCTTTATATCCAAAATTAGATACAGCGTTTGCTCTTTTTGAAAAATGGGGATTAAGTGGAATGATGGTTGATTTTATGGACAGAGATGACCAGGAAATGGTAAACATTCAAACAGAAATTTTAGAAAAAGCTGCTAAACATCATTTGCACATCCAGTTTCATGGAGCGTATAAACCAACTGGCACAACCAGGATGTATCCAAATGAGTTTACGAGAGAAGGAGCTATGAATTACGAATATGATAAATGGGAAAAACTGGTAACTCCTGATGCGGATGTCAATATTGCTTTCACAAGATTATTAGCCGGTTCTACAGATTATCATTTAGGTGGATTTAATGCATTACCAGTTGATAAATTTTATCCTCAAAATATCAAGCCTTATGTAATGGGCACCCGTTGTCATATGCTGGCGATGTATGTGGTACTGGAAAATAGTTTATCAATGGTATGCGATTATCCGGATGCGTATATTGGTCAGCCGGGTTTTGAAGTAATACAGCAAATGCCTACAACATGGGATGAAACAAAAGTACCTGCTGGTATGCCTGATCAATTTATTACAGTTGCCCGTCGCAAAAAAGATAAATGGTTTGTGGGAACGATTAACAATAACGAATCAAAAGAAGTAACTATTCCCCTGAATTTTTTAGGCAAAGGAAATTACAAAGTCGAAATTTTTAGTGACGCAATAGATGCAAACGAAAATGCCAATCATTTAACCAAACAAATGAAAATAGTTAACAGCAATACTAAATTAAAATTATCATTGGCTCCCGGCGGAGGCAATGTTATTATACTTACAAAATAAAACACAGGATATGAAACGGTACATTTTATTATTCGCAGTTGTTTTCATTTCGCTGTTTGCAAATGCACAAAAAGATGCAGACAAAATGAAAACCTTTATTGACGGGTTGATGAAGAAGATGACATTGGAAGAAAAGCTTGGTCAGCTAAATCTTCCGGGCAGTGGAGATATCGTAACCGGCCAGGCACAAAGTTCAGATATTGGCAAAAAGATTCGTGAAGGAAAAGTGGGCGGCTTGTTCAATATAAAATCGGTTGCCAAGATAAAAGATGTGCAAAGAGTAGCGGTGGAAGAAAGCCGGTTAAAAATTCCATTGATTTTTGGTATGGATGTTATTCACGGGTATGAAACAGTATTTCCTATTCCATTAGGATTAAGTTGTAGCTGGGATATGAAAGCTATTGAACGAAGTGCACAAATTGCCGCATTGGAAGCCAGTGCCGATGGTATTTGCTGGACTTTCTCCCCTATGGTGGATATTGCCCGTGATCCACGTTGGGGCCGTATCGCCGAAGGTAATGGAGAAGACCCATATCTTGGTTCCCAAATTGCAAAGGCGATGGTAAATGGATACCAGGGCGACTTTTCAAAGAACACCAATATTATGGCCTGCGTAAAACACTATGCGTTGTATGGTGCCGCAGAAGCTGGACGTGATTACAACACTACCGATATGAGTTTCTCAAGAATGTTTAATGAATATTTACCTCCCTACAAAGCAGCAGTAGATGCCGGTGTAGGTAGTGTGATGGCTTCTTTCAATGATGTAAATGGTATTCCCGCAACTGCCAATAAATTTTTACAAACAGATATATTACGTAAGCAATGGGGCTTCAAAGGATTTGTAGTTACTGACTATACGGGCATCAACGAAATGGAAGCACATGGATTAGGTAATTTACAAACAGTATCTGCTTTAGCATTGAAAGCAGGCATTGATATGGATATGGTGGGCGAAGGTTTTTTAACCACACTACAAAAATCATTAAAAGAAGGAAAGGTAACCCAGGCTGATATTGACAGGGCTTGCCGTGGCATATTGGAAGCAAAATACAAATTGGGTTTATTCGCTAATCCATACAAATATTGTGATGATAACCGGGCAAAAACAGATGTATTTAATGCGGCAAACCGTGCCGAAGCAAGAAAGATTGCAGCGGATTGTTTTGTATTGCTGAAAAATCAAAATAACATTTTACCATTAAAGAAAAGTGGTACTATCGCAGTGGTTGGTCCGTTAGCCGACGCAAAAGAAAACATGCCGGGCACATGGGCAGTAGCAGCAAAATTTGATAAAGCCGTTTCTTTAATAGAAGGATTAAAATCAGTAGTGGATGATAAAGTGAAATTAGTTTATGCTAAAGGAAGCAATTTAGATGCAGATGCAAAATTTGAAGAAAGGGCTGGCATGTTTGGTAAAGATTTTAAAAGAGATACCCGCCCTGCTGAAGAAATTATTAAAGAGGCATTGGAAGTTTCCAAAGATGCAGATGTGATAGTAGCTGCGTTGGGTGAAAGCGCTGAAATGACTGGTGAATCATCCAGCAGAAGTAATATTGAAATTCCCGGTGTACAACAGGATTTATTAAAAGCGTTAGTGAAAACAGGCAAGCCAGTTGTATTAGTATTATTCACCGGAAGACCTTTAGCTATTAAATGGGAAAGTGAAAATGTTCCTGCCATATTGAATGTATGGTTTGGCGGAAGCGAAGCCGGTTATGCTATTGCTGATGTGTTGTTTGGTGATGTAAATCCTTCCGGCAAACTCACCACTACATGGCCTCAAAATGTTGGACAAGTTCCAATCTACTATGCACATAAGAATACAGGCCGTCCATTACCAGAGGGTAAATGGTTTCAAAAATTCCGTAGCAATTATTTAGATGTAAGCAACGATCCTGTTTATCCTTTTGGTTATGGATTAAGCTATACTAATTTTACTTATAGTGATATTAAATTAAGTTCAGCTAATCTGAAAGGTAATCAAACATTAACTGCTTCTGTTACTGTTACCAACAGCGGTAAAGTAGATGGTAAAGAAGTAGTGCAACTCTACATTCATGATGTGGTGGGTGCTAACACAAGACCAGTGAAAGAGTTAAAAGGATTTCAAAAGATCGAACTGAAGGCTGGGGAAAGCAAAACTGTTTCATTCAATATCACTACTGATGATTTGAAATATTATCATGCTGACACTTCGTATGGCTGGGAAGCTGGTGAGTTTGAAATTATGATTGGCAGCAGCTCACAACAAGTAAAAGTTGGTAAAGTAAACTGGAATAAATAATACCAATGAGAAGTATATTCTTCTTTACATTACTATTATATACCGGCATTTCATCTGCACAATCGTTGTATGAAATGCCGGTTAATACACAATCCCGTTTAAGTAGTTTTGAAAATTTAAACGGCATTAGAAACAATGGTGGCAAAAGCAATAAAACTGCCAAAGGCGCTGCCTTTGAAATGGTAAATGCCGGTGAAACAAAAACTTTGCTCGACATAAAAGGTGAAGGGCAAATTCAACGCATATGGATGACCATTGATGCTAACCCGGTAAAACTGCGCAGTCTGAGATTACAATTTTATTGGGACAACAGTAGTAAACCAGCCGTTGATGTTCCTTATGGTGATTTCTTTGGATTTAATTTAGGCAAGGGAATTCCTTTCCAATCTGCTCTATTCTCCAGTGGCGAAGGAAGGTCGTACAATTGTTATATACCGATGCCATTCAAAAAATCAGCAAAGATTTTAATCATCAACGAAGGAAAAGAACCGGCTAAGCTGTATTATGATATTGATTTTGCATTGCAGAAAAATCCTGTTAACAGTTTATACTTTCATGCGTACTGGAACCGTAATCAATCCGACAAGCTGGGAGAAGATTATGTATTTCTCCCAAAAGTACAAGGGAAAGGAAGATTTCTTGGGGTGTCAGTTGGAGTGAATACAGATTCATCTTACGGTAAAAGTTGGTTTGGTGAAGGAGAAGTAAAAATGTATCTCGATGATGATACATTACCAACTATCAATGGTACAGGTACGGAAGATTATGTGGGCAGTGCCTGGGGATTAGGAACTTTTATAAATCAATACCAGGGATGTACCATTGCAAATGATTCAACAGGTCAGTTTAATTTTTATCGTTGGCATATTCCTGATCAAATCTATTTCTACAAAAACATAAAAGTATCCATCCAACAGATTGGCGGATGGATGAAAGATGATTTGAAAAAACTCTATTTAAAAGGAGTAAAACTGCAACCAGTTACCGCTGATGGACCCAAATTTATTCGTTTGATGGAAATGAAAAATCCACCTAAATTATCTGACGCAGATTTTCCTGAAGGGTGGATTAATTTTTACCGGGTAGATGATTACTCTTCTGTCGCTTATTTTTATTTAGATAAACCCGGTGATAATTTACCACCCTTAGCACCGGTAAATATCCGTACGAAAAATGTGAAATAATCAAACATGATCATACATCTTTTTACAAGAATAAAAACCATACTAATCATACTTGGTATGACTGTTTCATGTAATCAAAAAAAAGAGCAAAATGCTTTTTCAGACAAGAAAGAAATCACCATCACAAAATCTGTTCTTCAGGATAAAATAAAAGGTGGCTGGGCCGGGCAAACCATTGGCGTTACTTACGGTGGCCCTATGGAATTTCGCTTCCAGGGTTCGATGATACAGGATTATCAAAAAATTCCATGGCCCGAACATTATGTAAAATGGAATTATGAAAACAATGGTGGTTTGTATGATGATATTTATATGGATTTAACTTTTGTAGACGTAATTGAGAAAACCGGGCTGGATGCGCCTGTTGATTCTTTTGCGAATGCTTATGCAAACGCTCCTTATCCTTTATGGCATGCTAATCAGGCCGGACGTTATAATATTTTGCATGGAATAAAACCTCCTCAATCTGGTAACTGGTTAAATAATCCTCATGCTGATTGTATAGATTTTCAGATCGAATCAGATTTCGCAGGACTTATGTCACCGGGCATGCCCAATACGGCCACGGCTATTTGTGATAAAATTGGTCATATCATGAACTATGGCGATGGCTGGTATGGAGGTGTTTATGTTGCTTCTATGTATAGTTTGGCTTTTGTTTCAGATGATATCAATTATATTGTAACAGAAGGATTGAAATCTGTTCCGCAACAAAGCCAGTTTTATCAATGTATTAATGATGTTATTAAATGGCATCAACAATATCCCAATGACTGGAAAGCAACCTGGTTTGAAGTACAAAAGAAATGGACAGAAGATATTGGCTGTCCTGATGGTGTTTATTCAGTATTTAATATTGACGCAAAAGTTAATGCTGCGTATGTGGTGATTGGATTGCTATATGGCAACGGAGATTTTAAGAAAACGATGGAGATTGCTGCCCGTTGTGGTCAGGATGCTGACTGTAATCCTTCTTCAGCGGCGGGAATATTAGGAACCGTATTGGGCTACAACAAAATTCCGGAGGAATGGAAAAAGAATTTATACGAAGTAGAAGATATGCCTTTTAAATACACAACCATTTCATTGAATAAAGTATATAACATTGGCAATAAACATGCGCTGGAAAATATCCGGCGAAATAACGGCAAAACAAATGACAGTACCGTAACTATCACTTATCAATCTCCTGTTGCCGCAAAGTTTGAAGAATCATTTACCGGTTTACAACCAAAAGAACGAACCAGCATCAACAAAAAATTAAGCGATACACTTTCCATTAACTTTGAAGGAAATGGAGTTGTGCTGACCGGTTCTAACCGTGATAGCTGGGAAAAGATTACCAATTTTAGCTACAAAGTACTGGCGACAATAGATGGGAAAACTGATACACTTGATTTACCTTTCAACTATCTCACCAGGAAATATGAAATTTTCTGGAACTATCAATTGCCCAATGGAAAACATAGCTTGAATTTAAAACTATTGAATCCGGACAAGATATCTGATGTAATGATTTCAGATATGCTGGTATATGAACCCAAATCCAAATAATAATTAAGAAGAGTTATTTTAATTATGAAAAGAAATTTAATTATCGCTTCCGCTTGCTGTATTTTTTCTTTCACCGCCATAGCACAAAAGAAAACAATCGACCAGAAAGTAGATTCCGTTTTAAAACTGATGACACTCGATGAAAAGATCGGGCAAATGAATCAATATAATGGCCCGTGGGCTGCAACTGGTCCGCTTACTAATGATGATAAATTACTTGACCAGATAAAAGAAGGTAAAGTAGGTTCGATGCTAAATGTCACCGGAGCGAAAAGAACAAGAGAGTTGCAGGACTTAGCCATGCAAACAAGGTTAAAGATTCCATTATTATTTGGACAGGACGTAATACATGGCTACCGTACCATCTTTCCTATTCCATTGGCCGAAGCAGCGAGTTGGGACATGAAGTTGATTGAGCAGTCAGCAAGAGTGGCAGCAACAGAAGCTGCTGCATCAGGTATTCACTGGACATTTGCGCCGATGGTGGACATTGCAAGGGATCCCCGTTGGGGAAGAGTAATGGAAGGTGCTGGCGAAGATACCTATCTCGGTTCCTTAATTGCTGTGGCAAGAGTGAAAGGCTTCCAGGGAAAAGGATTGGGCAATACCAATGCGGTAATGGCTTGTGCAAAACATTTTGCTGCTTATGGTGCTGCTGTTGGTGGAAGAGATTACAATAGTGTAGATATGAGTTTACGGCAGTTACATGAAGTTTATTTGCCACCATTTAAAGCCGCTGCAGATGCTGGTGTTGCTACATTCATGAATTCTTTTAATGATCTGAATGGTATTCCTGCCACCGGTAATAAATATTTACAAAGAGATATTTTAAAAGGTCAGTGGAAATTTAAGGGATTCGTAGTGAGTGACTGGGGTAGTGTGGGAGAAATGATTCCGCATGGCTATGCAAAGAATAATTATGAAGCAGCGATGTTAGCGGCTAATGCCGGTAGTGATATGGATATGGAAAGCCGCAGTTATATTCAGAACTTATCCAAACTGGTGAAAGATGGGAAAGTTAACATAAGTGTGATTGATGATGCGGTTAAAAGAATTTTACGAATAAAGTTTGTGATGGGCTTATTTGATGATCCATATAAATTCAGCAATGAAGAAAGAGAAAAAGCACAATGGAATAATACAGAACACAGGAAGATTGAAAAAGAAATGGCGAAGAAAAGTATTGTATTGCTGAAGAACGATAAACAAACTTTACCCTTATCTAAACAAACAAAAACAATTGCTTTAATTGGTCCTTTCATCAAAGCAATAAGTGATAACCTTGGCTTTTGGAGCTACGACTGGCCGGATGATTCATCAAGAATCACATCTACATATGATGGAATAAAATCAAAAGTAAGTGCGGATTCAAAACTATTGTATGCAAAAGGATGTAATATCAATGATAGCATTACAACAGGTTTTGCTGAAGCAGTTGAGACCGCCAAACAAGCTGATGTAGTAGTAATACAAGTTGGCGAAGCAAGAGATATGACTGGCGAAGCAAAGAGTCGTAGCAATATTCATTTACCCGGCGTACAGGAAGATTTAATTAAAGCAGTAATGGCAACCGGCAAGCCTGTAGTGGTTATGATTAATGCAGGAAGACCTTTGATATTTAACTGGACAGCAGATAATGCTCCGGCCATTCTTTATACCTGGTGGTTAGGTACAGATGCAGGCAATGCCATTGCTGATGTCTTATTTGGAGATTATAATCCATCTGGCAAACTACCCATGAGTTTTCCATTAACAGAAGGACAGATTCCTATTTATTATAATCATTACAATACTGGTCGCCCGGCACAAAATGATAGTGACCGTTTCTATCGTTCTGCCTATATTGATTTATCGCTTTATCCAAAATTTGCATTTGGTTATGGATTAAGTTATACCAGTTTTGAATACAGCGATATCAAACTCAGTAAATCATCTTTCAAACCAACTGAAAAATTAACGGCAACAGTCACAGTTAAAAATACCGGCAATTATGATGGTGAAGAAACCGTACAATTATATATACAGGATTTGTTTGGCAGTGTGGTAAGACCAGTGAAAGAACTGAAAGGTTTTCAAAAAGTATTTTTAAAGAAAGGTGAAGCTAAAGAAATCAGTTTTGCTATCACTACCGAAGATTTGAAGTTCTTTAATGATAAGCTGGAAAAGATATATGAACCGGGTGATTTCAAATTGTTTATTGGCGGTGCCAGTAATAATGTAAAACAAACATCATTCACACTTACTAAATAATCATTAATGAGTTTAAGCAGGCAATTTTTAATTATTCTTAGTACGGTAACTGTATTTGCCTGTCAGCAAAAGAAAAATGCTGACTATAAAAATTGGTCAGTATATGGCGGCAATAAGGAGAGCAATCATTATTCGTCGTTAACACAAATGGATACTGCCAATGTTGCTCAACTGGAAGTTGCCTGGGAATATCATACCAACGATGCTGATTCATTCACACAAATACAGGTTAACCCAATCATCGTTGATAATGTATTGTATGGTGTATCGCCTAAATTAAAATTGTTTGCACTGGATGCAGCAAGCGGCAAATCAAAATGGGTATTTGATCCATTATCAGCTGCTTCATCTGAAGTAACAGGCTTAGGTTATTTCTCCATGAATGTATGCCGTGGTGTTAGTTTTTATAATGGCGGAGAAAATGACCAGCGGATTTTTTATGGTGCCAGTTCGAAATTGTTTTGTATTGATGCACATACTGGTAAGCCTATTGAAACTTTTGGCAACAAAGGGGCCATTGATTTGCATAATGATTTAGAATTAGATGCAAGTAAACTGTATATAGCCCTTACTACTCCCGGTGTTATTTATAAAGACATGATTATAGTTGGTGGTCGTGTCTCCGAAGAAATGCCCGCCGCTCCCGGTCATATAAGAGCATATGATGTGCATACAGGTAAACTGCGCTGGATATTTCATACCATCCCTCAACCGGGTGAAGAAGGATTTGAAACATGGGAAGATAAAGAAGCCTACAAATATGTGGGTAGCGCCAACGTATGGTCTGGTTTTAGTTTGGATGAAGCAAGAGGAATTTTATTTGCGCCGGTTGGTTCTGCGGTGTATGATTTTTATGGGGGAAAAAGATTAGGTAAAAATTTTTATGCTAATTGTTTAATAGCAATAGATGCCGCAACAGGTAAACGCATCTGGCATTTTCAAACAGTGCATCATGATATATGGGATAAGGATTTGCCAACAGCCCCTGCATTAGTAACCCTAAATAAAGATGGAAAAAAGATTGATGCCGTAGCACAGGTTTCAAAAAGTGGTTTTGTTTTTTTGTTTGACCGTATTACTGGTGAACCTATTTATCCAATTGAAGAAAAACCAGTGCCAGTTGAAACAGATTTAATTGGTGAGAAACCATTTGCCACTCAACCATGGCCAACGAAACCTCTCCCATTCGTAAGACAATCACTCTCTGAAAAAGATTTGAATACAATTGTGGCTGATTCATCGTATAACGATATAAAGAATCGTTTGGCATCCTATAAAACAGGGTTCATGTTTAATCCCCCATCTAAAAAAGGCACTGTTATCTTTCCCGGTTTTGATGGTGGCGCTGAATGGGGCGGCCCGGCTGTTGACCCACAAACCGGTATCCTCTATGTAAATGCGAGTGAAATGCCATGGGTGCTTACAATGGTAGACGCAAAAGAAGAAACTATCAATAAAAAAGAAACCAATCTTGAAGCTGGTAAACGCATCTATCTAACTGCCTGCAAAGCCTGTCATGGTGAAACAAGAGAAGGAAACGCCAATTTTCCCACTTTACTTAATCTCAATAAAAAATATAATGAAGCACAGTTCACCGAAATTATTTCTGCCGGAAGAAGAATGATGCCGGCCTTTACACAATTAAGTGAAACAGAAAAACAGGCATTGGCTGCTTATTTATTAAACATCACTTACAAACAATCTCAAACATTCGTTGCTCCATTAAAAGATACCAGTAGCTGGAATAAACTTCCATACCGGGCAACAGGCTATAATAAATTTTTAACCAAAGAAGGTTATCCTGCTGTGGCGCCACCGTGGGGAACTTTATCAGCCATTAATTTAAATACCGGGGAATATATATGGAAAGATACCCTGGGTGATTATCCTGAATTAAAAGCAAAAGGGATACATAGTGGAACAGAGAATTATGGTGGCCCTGTTGTAACTGCTGGCGGTTTATTATTTATTGCTGCCACCAGCGACAGTAAAATAAGAGCATTCAACAAACGAACAGGTCAATTGCTTTGGGAAAAAGATTTACCAGCCTGCGGATTTGCTACACCATCTGTTTATGAGGTTAATGGCAAACAATATGTAGTAATAGCCTGTGGCGGTGGTAAGTTGAGAAAGAAATCGGGTGATACCTATGTAGCTTTTGCATTGCCGGCAACAAGTAAATGATCCGATTTTTTAATAGAACTTAGTAGAAAATTCCAGTTTAATGGTCTTAAGATGGAATTCAAAATGTATACAATTAAAATAAAATAACATGAGAGTAACCCTGGTAACAGCAGCATTGCTATTATCGATCACATCGATTGCACAGGCTCCAAAGAAAGCTTCTATTTACACTACGGCAGTAAATACCAATCTCCGTTTATCAGCAACGGGTGAAACGGAATTCAAACCAATGGCTCAACCATTGGAAACACAGATATGTGTGTTTGTTGATCCATCCAAAACATTTCAAACATTTATTGGTATTGGTGGTGCATTAACCGATGCATCGGCTGAAACATTTGCCAAACTTCCTAAAAACAAACAGGAAGAATTTTTACAGGCTTATTACAGCAGGGATAAAGGTATTGGCTATACAATGGCCCGTACCAATATTCACAGCTGCGATTTCAGCAGTGGAACATATACTTACATTGAAGAAGGTGATGCAGCACTGAAAACTTTTTCTATTGCTCATGATCAGCAATACCGCATTCCATTTATTAAATCAGCGATTAAAGCGGCAGGTGGTAAGCTTACTATGTTTGTTAGTCCATGGAGCCCTCCTGCTTTTATGAAAACCAACAACGATATTTTGCATGGTGGCAAATTAAAACCTGAATTTTATCAATCATGGGCTAACTATTATGCAAAATTTATAAGGGCCTATCAAAAAGAAGGAATTCCGGTTTGGGGCTTATCCATTCAGAATGAACCAATGGCAACTCAAAGATGGGAAAGCTGTATCTATTCAGCCGAAGAGGAAAGAGATTTCCTGAAAAAATATTTAGGACCTACCATGAAGAAAGAAGGATTAGGTGATAAAAAGATCATTGTTTGGGATCATAACCGTGACCTGATGTATCAAAGAGCACAAACTTATTTTGATGATCCCGAAGCATCCAAATATGCATGGGGCATCGGTTTTCACTGGTACGAAAGCTGGAGTGGAGGACAACCCATGTTTGATAATGTGAGAAGAGTGCATGAAACCTATCCAAACAAAAACATTCTTTTTACCGAAGGTTGCAATGAAAGTTTTGACAGTACTAAATTTTATTCATGGCCTTTGGGAGAACGATACGGCAAATCTATGATCAACGATTTTAATAATGGTACCGTTGCCTGGTGCGAATGGAATGTGTTGTTAGACGAAAAAGGCGGACCAAATCATGTGGGCAATTTTTGTTTTGCCCCTGTACATGCCAATACCCAAACAGGTGAACTTATTTATACGAATGCTTACTATTATATTGGTCACTTTTCAAAGTTCATTCAGCCGGGAGCAAAACGTATTTCATCCTCTCCCAGCAGAAGCCAGTTATTAAGCACTGCCTTTAAAAACAAGAATGGGAAAACAGCCGTGATTGTAATGAACGAAAGTGATAAAGATGTTGATTATTTCCTTTGGATAAAAGGCAATGCAGCACCGGTTAAAATCCCAGCCCATGCTATTCAAACACTGGAGTTTTAAATGAGTAAAATCAATTGATGAATTGAAACATATCAGTTGATTTTCAGAAATAATTACACTGGGCATTCAATTTATAAAAAGTGCGGAAAATGTGAATTTTTCTGCACTTTTCTTTTGGCTCAATTATAAACTTATCCTAACTTAAAGGTGTCAATTAAAGATCAGCTCTTTTATTTCTTCACCTAAATTTTAAAGCCATGGTTCAAGCTCCAGACATCGCACAGCTTGCACAGGAGTGCAACGGCTGGCGGCAGCAGTTACGCCAGGAGCGTAACGAAATCGGCGACATGAAAAAGAATCTCCAGCATGTAGCCGCAGCAAATCCAGCAAGAGAACTCCTTACCGACATCGAGCATTTTCACAACCAGTTCTACATTCAGCTCATCAACATTCACGATCTCAAACACGCCATCAAAGACCACGAAAAACAAGTAGAACACGGCAACACCTCTGACGAATGCTTATCGAAACACGAATCACTTCACACCGAGTATCAAAATCTGGAGCACATTATATCTGATCTTAGAACCGACTTCAACACATTCCTGAGCCGATCGAGCTAGTTACTCCCTCTACTCCCTGTCCTTATCTTACATCGCATATCAAATCACTACTGACCCTTAGGAAATCCTAACTGTAATTGTTATTGGCATTTAAAAGCAATGCCGGTACTATATTATTCACTATAAAAAATTTAAAGTCATGGCTGAATTTGATACCTCACACGTAAAAAATATAGTCTTGCTGGGCCACACCGGCTGCGGTAAGACAACCTTAGCGGAATGCATGCTTTATGAAGCAGGAATAATTAACCGCCGCGGCACCGTATTAGAAAAAAATACAACGGGTGATTACCACGAACTGGAACAGGAAAGAGGGAACACCATCTTTTCTAAACTCCTTCACAGCAAATGGCGTGGTTATAA
Organism: Sphingobacteriales bacterium; assembly: GCA_003963365.1. GTDB lineage: Bacteria > Bacteroidota > Bacteroidia > Chitinophagales > Chitinophagaceae > AWTP1-9. Next base: position 242,866 of record RXJG01000001.1, on the reverse strand, counting down.
AATCAATATTATCGACACGCCGGGTTACGATGATTTTGCAGGCGAAGTTCTATCAGCATTAAGAGTGGCCGATACCGGTGTAATGCTGATAAATGCAGCTTCGGGTGTGGAAGTTGGAACAGATATCATTTGGCAGTACACAGAAAAGTTTAAAACGCCGATGATATTTGCCATTAATAAACTGGATGATGATAATGCTGATTTTGATAAAACAGTGAAAGAAGCTAAATCACATTTTGGAAGCAATGTGGTGGTTGTGCAATACCCAAGACAGGTTGGAATTGGATTTCATGAGATCATTGATGTATTACGTATGACCATGTATAAGTTTACCGATGCCGGGGGTAAACCAGAAAAACTTCCAATACCGGATGAAGAAAAAGCAAAAGCTGATGAACTGCATAAAGAACTCATAGAGGCCATAGCCAGTAATGATGAAACATTAATGGAAAAATATTTTGATAAAGGTGAGCTGGATGAAGATGAAATGAAAGAGGGATTGAAGAATGCTATGATTCATCACGACCTGTTTCCTTTATTCTGTTTAAGTGCCCAAAGAAATATGGGTAGCGGAAGATTGATGGGTTTTATTGATAATGTATGCCCCAGTGCCAATGAAATGAAACCCCAGGTAACTAAATCCGGAGAAGAACTGCCTTGTGATGCCAACGGCCCCGCCTGCATTTTCGTTTATAAAACAGTAAGTGAACCGCATGTGGGTGAATTATCATTCTTTAAAGTATTCTCAGGCACAATCAGAGCAGGTATGGAACTGGTAAATGAAACTACCAATACATCCGAAAAAATTAACCAGTTGTTTGTAGTGGAAGGTAACAAACGTACTCCGGTGAATGAACTGGTGGCTGGTGATATTGGTGCTACACTTAAACTTCGGAATACACATGTGAATAATACGCTTCATATCAAAGGAAAGAATATTGAGTTGCCTCCTATTGACTTCCCTCCTGCCAATATGAGTGTGGCAATAGAGTCCACTCAAAAAGGTGATGAAGAAAAATTATCACAGGCTTTACACCAGGTGGTGGAAGAAGATCCAACAGTTCGGGTTGTTGTATCTCCGGAGCTGAAGCAAACCATTATTTATTGCCAGGGCGATATGCATTTGGCCGTAATTAAATGGAAGATTGAACACCTTTATAAAATACAGGTGAAGTTTACCAAAACAAAAATTCCTTACAGGGAAACTATCCGTAAAATGGCGGAGTCAACCTACCGTCATAAAAAACAATCGGGTGGTGCCGGCCAGTTTGGGGAAGTGTTTATGCGGATAGAACCATGGCATGAAGGAATGCCTGATCCAAAAGGATTGAATGTTCGTGGCCGTGATGAATATCCATTGGATTGGGGCGGTAAATTAGTTTTCTTCAACTGTATTGTAGGAGGTGCTATTGATACAAGATTTCTCCCTTCTATCCTAAAAGGTGTAATGGAAAAAATGCAGGAAGGCCCGCTAACAGGTTCTTATGTTCGTGATGTGAGAGTATGTGTGTACGATGGTAAGATGCACCCGGTGGATAGCAATGATATCTCTTTCAAGATTGCTGGATTACAGGCATTCCGCCAGGCATTTCAACAGGCAGACCCGCAAATACTTGAACCTATATACCAGGTAGAGGTATTAAGTCCTGATGATTTAACAGGATCAGTAATGGGAGATCTGCAAACAAGAAGAGGCATTTTGGAAGGCATGAACAGTGAAGGGCATTTTTCAAAAATTAAAGCCCGTGTTCCTTTATCTGAGTTGAGTGATTATTGTTCTACTTTACGCTCCCTCACACAAGGCCGTGCCAAATTCAAAATGACCTTTGCTGAATATGCAGCTGTTCCATTTGAACTGCAGAAAAAACTGGTAGAAGAATATAGCAAGACTGCTAAAGATGAAGCAGTTTTGGCATAATCGTTTTATTTTACCAATCGAAAGGCGGAGCTGGTGCTTCGCCTTTTATTTTTACTCAATAACCGGAAATTTTGGGACGATATTATTTTTAAATTACCACGCCAGATAAATTTGCATAAAACAAATAAAAGCTTATTTTTATACCAGAAATAGGTCATAAAAGTATTTTTAGAGTGTTTCCCCATCACTCAAAAGCTGACCAAAATACTACAATACCTACTGATAAACCTTAGTAAAACCCATTCCTCCCTGAAATTCCTGTAACCAGGAGTCCTTAAATATCCTCTCGTTTATTAACCGCTTACCAGTTAGAGAACCACAATGTCTGATATTATTCATCGGGCCATATGGACCTGTGAATACTTGATTGCCAACACTTAATGTACTTTATGGATGTAACATTAAAAGACATTGCCGTAAATTACCCTGAAACAGGTAATTTAACTAACAAGCTAATCTTAAACACCGGTCCAGCCCCCGCAGGTTTTATTGCCGAAGCAATAAAAGAAATAAATGTACCGGGTAACAGTTTTTTGCTCACCCACAATGCTGAGCTTCGGTTGGATGGTAAAAAAACGGGCCTGTTAATTGATCTGAACAACTTAAGCTATAAAAAGAATGTGAATGATTATTTACGTTCCGTAAATAAATCACTTGAGATTTCTTCTTTTTATATAGGGCATGTATTTACAGCTGCATCGCCCAAATCATTAAAAGGTATTAGCAACATTTTTATCAAACCCCAAAAAAACCATTCTTTCTCAGTTGCTGAGACATTGGGTCGCCTGGTTTATTGTGGTTTTGAAATTATTAATTACGAGATTATTGAAACCAGTATATGGTTTGTTGTAAGAAAAACAAAAGAGCCTGTTATCGGGCCTGAGCCTGCAACCGGCTTGATTGCCAAAATGAAACGCACCGGTAAAAACGGCAAACCAATATTTATTTATAAGTTACGTACCATGTACCCATATTCGGAATATATACAGGAGTATGTGGTAAAAAATAACGGGTACAGCGAAACAGGTAAACCTAATAATGATTTTCGTTTATTACCATTTGCCAAAATAATACGTAAACTATACATTGATGAAATTCCACAGCTTTATAATCTTTTTAAAGGAGACATAAATATTGTTGGATTTCGTCCGTTAAGCCAGGTAGGTTTACAATATCTTCCTTTAGATATCCAGGAAGAAAGGAAAAACTATAAACCAGGTCTTATTCCACCACAAATTGCGTTAGGGTTAAAAGGAATTGAAGGAGTGGTAAAAGCGGAAAGAACTTATTTGGCAGAACTTAAAACAGGATCAGTAAAAACAAACTTCAAATATTTCTTTAAAGCTGTATTTAATTTAATCACTATGAGATCAAAAGGTTCCTGATATTACTCCTGTAAAAAGTACCGTACCACTGTAAATAAGTTTTTAGATGAGAGAAGTTATAACCACAGAAAGTTTTGATGCTCATTTTTGGAGCACCTATGCAAACCTGTGGCAGAGCAGCAGCAACAGGTCGCCTTTTCAATCACCTTCCATACTACAATATTTTGCAAGCCAGTATAAGGGTCGAATTGTATCAGTGCAGTTAATCAAAGATGATTTGCTGTTAGCTGCAGTACTGCTGAAAGAATCAGATGGAGTTTACAGTTTTTTGAGTGATTTAAAAACAGACGTAAATTTCTTTGTCTTTAATGCATCTGCTTCTAAAGAAGACTATGAATTTTTCTTTAGTAATTTCATGCAGATTGTTCGCCAGAAAAACTGGTCGTTAATGCTGAATAATGTTCCCTCCTGGGCGGATTATATAACAGCTTTTGAACAATGCCTTAAAAAGACCAGCCTTTTCTGGAGAAATATTAGTTATTCATTTTCTCCGGCTATCATTGGCTCCACACCCGAAGAACTTTATGCTCACACCACCCGCTCTTCCAAACATCGTTATGCCTATAACCGTTTAAAAAAACAATTGCAGGCAGAATTTGAAATTCTGACGGACGACTCAGGCATTGAAGAATGGTTTGATGAATTTTATAAAACACATATCGAAAGATGGAGTAAGACATCTACACCTTCCTCTTTTTTAAAACAGAGCAGGCAGGTGTTTTTTCTTAATTGTTTAAAATCCTGGAATAAAGATAATGTCCTGGTACTTTTCGCAATTAAAGTCAAGGGGCAGCGTATTGGGTTTGTTGTTGGCCTCAGGAGCGGTAATGTATTGATATATCATTCCACCACTTATAACGTGTTGTACGGTAAATATTCCCCGGCCAAAGCATTAGTGTATTTTATGTCAACCTGGATGAGAGAAAACAATATAACTGTGCTCGATTTTGGTGATGGCGACGAAAGCTACAAATACCAGTTCGCCAACGAAAACCAGGTAATGAACAGAATTATGATTGCACCAAAAACAAATATTACCTTTATCATAAGAACCCTCATTATAAAGACAGTAAGGAGTAACCGCCAGGCATATCAGTTTTACAGGAACAAAATCAAAAATTTAATCAGATTCACTACGTGAGAAAACTCAAACTGGCAATACTAAAAAACGAAATCCCCGGTGAACATATATTGTGGGTAAAAGCCTGCGAAGAAAAAAGCCACCTGGTGGAATGGGATGAAATTGAATTCACCAAATCAGACTGGCTGGATAAAGTTAAGGCGGGCAATTACGACGGGGTCCTGGCTATTCCCGGTACCTACACAGCAGCATCGAAAAATTTATACGATGAAAGAATAAAGATTGTAAACAGGGCTTGCGGTATACCAGTTTTCCCCTCTCTTAATGAATTATTGATTTTCGAAAATAAAAGATATTTATCCTATTGGCTTAAAGCCTATGATATTCCGCATCCCGATACTTACGTTTTTTATTCAAAAAATGAAGCATTAAGTTTTATTGATAATTGCTCCTTTCCAATTGTTGCCAAAACAAGTATTGGTGCCGCGGGAAGTGGGGTTGAAATTATCCGGGACCGGGAAGATGCCGAAGATTATATTATCAAAACCTTTTTGGGAAAAGGTATTAAAAGACGAAACGGGCCAAAATTTAGTAATAAGGGATTTTTTAAAAGAGCAATAAAAACATTGGTTAATCCCTCTGCTCTAAAAGTAAAAATTAAAAAATATAAACTGGTTGAGTCCGAAAGACAAAAGGATTTTGTGCTCTTTCAGAAATTCGTTCCACACGATTTTGAGTGGAGATGTGTAAGGATTGGTGATTCGTTTTTTGCACACAAAAAACTTAAGGTGAATGATAAAGCCAGCGGAAGCCTTTTAAAAGGATACGAAACCCCGCAGGAGGATTTGCTCTATTTTGTAAAAGATATTACTGACCGCTGTAATTTCTCTTCACAGGCTATAGATTTGTTTATTGGGGAAAACGGGCAATATCTCGTAAACGAAATGCAATGCCTTTTTGGACAATCAGATCCCTACCAGATGCTGATTGATGGTAAGCCCGGTCGGTATGTTTTTCAAAACAATAAATGGATATTTGAAGAGGGTGATTTTGCACGGTTACAATGTTACAGTTTGCGTTTAGAAACTTTCATAGGAATGTTGTATAAAAAATTAAACCTTACTGGATGAGAGTATTATTTGTTTTCAGTGGTAACTCACCTTATTTTCCTATTTCCCCTTTTACTAAAGCCCAGGCTGAATCGCTGATGGAGAAAGGCATTACTGTTGATTATTTCCCGGTTAAAGGCAAAGGGGCGGGCAGTTATATAAAACATATATTCAAGCTTAGAAACCATTTAAAAAATAACCGGTACAATGTAATACATGCCCATTATTCATTATGTGGTTGGGTAGCTGTGCTGGCGAGGAGGGGAAGAACACCCATTGTGCTGTCATTAATGGGTGACGATGCACAGGGTGCTTTTAAGGGTAAAAACAAGATTGCTTTTACCAGCCGTTTTTTTATATGGATGACCTATTGCATTCAGCCATTTATACAGGCAATCATCTCTAAATCGGCTGGTATTGAAAAAGCCGTATACCGGAAGAAGATATCCTATATAGTTCCTAATGGAGTAAAGCTGGATAAATTCATCTATTGTGAAAAGGGATTTAGGGAAGAATTGGGGCTCGACAGAGAAAAAAAATATATTCTTTTTCTTGGCAGCCCAACTGATATAAATAAAAATTTTATATTAGCGCAAGAAGCCGTTAAAATTCTTGGAAGGGGCTCTGTGGAACTCATTAATGTTTATAAAGAAAGCAGTGAAACAGTAGCCAAATATCTTAATTCAGCTGATGTTTTTGTTCTATGTTCATTTGCTGAAGGTTCAGCCAATGTTGTAAAAGAAGCGATGGCCTGTAATTGTCCGATGGTTGTTACCAATGCCGGCGATGCTGCATGGGTGGTGGGAAATGAACCGGGTTGCTATGTATCCGATCATTCCCCTGAAAATTTTGCGGCGGCTATTGCCAAAGCATTGGAATTTGGTGATACAACAGGCAGAACAAAGGGGAGGGAAAGAATTATAAAGTTGGGGCTGGATGCCGGGGCGATTGCGGATAAACTGATAAGTATTTATTCAAAGATTTTGCGTTAACCTTTACTATAAAACCAGACTGGCAGCATGAAGCGGATTTTAAAAAAGATTTTTATTAAATCAATCTATTACTCTGGGCTCCCCTATCTATTCAGGGAAATTGTATTGCGAAAAAAAGTCATTATTATCATGTTACACAATCCCGGTCCGGACACCGGTGAACTCCTTTTTAAATGGCTTTTAAAAAAATACAATATCATCAGCCTCAATCAGTATATTGATTACCGTAACGGTAAAGCTACACTTCCCGCAAAGCCATTGATAATTACAATGGACGACGGGCACATTGGTAATTACGATTTGTTACCCTTAATAAAATCGCTACAAATACCAGTTACTATTTTTTTGTGTTCGGGATTAATCAACACGAGGCGTCATTACTGGTTTAAATACTATGAGCTTTTAACTGATTCTGATGTGCTGAAGATGGTGCCCAACAATAAGCGCCTTGAATACCTGGCTAAAAGTGGTTACTATCCTGAAAAAGAATTTCCAGACCCACAGGCATTGACTAAAGAACAAATAATGGAAATGAAAGAGTATGTAAACTTCCAGTCACATACTGTTTCTCATCCCTGTTTAAACCGATGTACAGATGCAGAATCATGGAAAGAAATAAGTGATTCTAAACTTCAACTGGAAACAGAATATAACCTGGCTATTAATGCAATTGCCTATCCAAATGGCGATTTTACTGAGAGGGAGATAACATACGCAAAAAAAGCAGAGTATACCTGCGGACTTACAGTGGGATATGGCTACAACGGGAAAAATACCAGCCTGTATAAACTAAAGAGGTGCAGTGTAAACGATAATGAATCGGTGGAATTACTGGCTATTAAAGCTACTGGTATCTGGAGTTACTTATTCCTGCTGTTTAAAAAGATACCTCAATTAATGTTTTACAATGTAACTTTTTCAACAAGGAAACTGATGAGGATTCTTATATTGATATTGCCCGGAATGGAAGACCTCGTCTTTTCTTAAAACAACAGTTTCGTCTTTTTCATATTCTGTTATAAGAAAAGAAGAATCCCCTGTTTTAACAACAATGTCTCCATTGGCAAAAATGTGGAGTATTGTACCGGTGGGTATGTAAGGATCAAATAACCTGGAATCAAAAGGGAAACCATACCATACTTTTACTTTGTGTTCTTTATAAAAGGTAAATGCACCGGGAAAGGGCAGTGTGACAGCTCTCACCAGATTATAAATTTCCATGGAGTCTTTATCCCAAAAAATAATTCCGTCTTCATCGGTTCGCTTGGGATAATAAGTAGGAGTAACTTCCATTTGTTTTTTAAGATTGATCTCCCCTTTTATCATTTGAGGAAGATTTTTCTTTAATAAAGCAAGCATCGCCAGAGTGCCTTTATAATGCATCGTCTTTCCGTTATCAAAAGGATTGATATCAAATATCTGGGTATCCACAATATCCCCATCATCAATTCCCGGCAAATATTTAAACAGGTTTGTAATGAACAATTGCCTGTTTTGAATAATACTCCAGTTCATTGGACTTCTGCCACGGCCATAAGGCAAAGCATGAGATGAACCATGCATACCAAATGCACCTTTACCGAGTTTATTTAATAACCATTCCGGAATCAACCTCTGCCAGCCAATTACTAATAAAATATCGATTGTAATTCCTGATAAATTTTCAATGTCGGTTTCATTTTTCAGGCTGTACGAGGCGGCTGTATAAACGGGTATATTATATTGTGCGGCAAATTCTTTAAGATTCATATACCCTGCCACTTTATTTTTATCACCAGCTTCCTCATCTATCGTAATTAATAAATCAATTTCATAGCCTGCATCTATTAACGCACTCATGCATTCCTGGGTGGTATCTTTACAACCGGCAAAAGCAATCCTGTTTACTTTTTTCACTTTACTGATTTTTTTGTTTTAAGCTATCCCAAAAACCTTTTAATTCACTTTGCAGATATTTCTCCAGGCGATTATTATAATCCTTTCTGAAATTATTGATGGTATCCAGAGGAGTGGATTCATTTTCATTCCACCATATTGGATGAATCAGTATTTGTAAATTTTCCCGGTTCCGGTAGGCTTCACTTTCTAATGGAGTTCCAAAACGCCAGCGACCAGTAGAATCAGAATAATATTTAAACTCATCCATGAAAACAGATTCGTATGCATGAGGGTAAGAGCCCAGTTCAAGTTTTCTAAAATGCTCCACATCAAACGGCCGGTGAAAGCTTACTGCATCCACTTTCACATTGTAGTACCTCTGAATAAACTCCGCTTCAATCATTACCTGGTGTGACAGCTGAGAGAAGTTTTTAAATGTATACCCGGTATAATCAAAATGTAATCCAATGTAATGATTTTGTTCTATCAGCTTTTTAATAACCCTGTCTTCATCATAAGAGAACATATTATAAAATGGTGAGCGGAATAAAAGAAAATATGTAGATGAGATTCCGAGACTTGCCTCTATTTCCCCCATACGTTCTGTCTTTTCTATTGACTGATCAATATCATGCCTCAGCAAAATCTTTCTTTGCATTTTAGCTTTACTAAATTTAGCCTTTGAGAAAGAAATGAATTCGTAATCTTCCTTTAAAGTACGAAGCATGCTTTCATATTCAGCATAAGTAAACTTCATATTGGTGTGGTTTAACTTTTACAAACTTGTTTTAACAACGTATTAATCCTGTCCGTTAGTATGCAAATCTTTTGTGATAGCTTTTATCCTTTTGTAAAGTCCTGATGCTTTCCGGGTAATTTTCAATTATCCAGACCAGGAATGCAGTCAAATCCATTTTAGTAGCTAAGTATGGCCTGAGGTTATTTTTAAAAGTTAATTTAAGGTTTGGGATATTGACCACTTCTTCCACTTTTTCCAGCAGCCCATCTGTATTTGAAAATACATATCCTACACCATATTGCAGCAGTTCTTCACAGTGCTGTGCCCTTAATGAGTTTATATAAAAGGATGGCGTACCCAGCAAAGAAGCTTCTGCAGCCATAGTTGCCCCTTCACCAATATATAAAGAAGCAAAGGCCAGTGCATCATGCATTTTTTCCGGTGGTATCTTAATCATATATTCTGCAAATTCCGGTTCATTTTTATTTTCAGAAGAGATAAAAACTTTCATCTTTTTCTTCAGCATTTTAACCAACTGCTTCTTGATTTCATAAGACAACCCCGCCTGGCCTACATCGTGTGTTGCATTCCAGCTTATAAAGCGAAGTATAGCATAGGGTGTACCCGGTTCAATTTCAAGGAACTTATAAATTGATTCATTTGGTGTAAAATATTTTGGATGCAGGTAAGCCAGTTCATGTATGCAGCTATAGAGATAATGCTTTGGACCCAAATCTTTACCCAATATATCAGGTGATAAAATGATTTTTGAAAAAGGCCGGTATAATCTTACCTGCTCCAGGTTACCGGTATCCTCTAATGCAATATTGGGCTTACGCAACAGAGCAGCTGCATGTGAAGCATAAATAGAACCATGGCTGAGGAAAATATCAGGCTTAAATTTTAATGCGGTCTTAGTTTCCATCCAATCAAACTTAAACATACCATAAATTTTCCCGGATGAAGAGTTGTATTTTTTGCCAAAGGATTTGTATTTAAACCCTCCAGCTTTAATCAATTCAATTTCTTTTTCTTTTTCTCTTAAAGTAAAAAGTATTTCGTGCCCTTTACTTTCTAAAATCTGAGCAGCATTTCTAAACAGGTGCACATGCCCGGGATGACCGATATCAATTAATATCCTCATTTAAAATAACCCATTCTTTTTAAAAGCCACTGACTAAAATTATATTTCCGCATATTGTACGTAAGTGCAAATCTTCCGTTATTAACAAGGTCGCCGCCAAACTGCGCTTTAAAGTCCCGCACCCCATATTCCTGCTTTGGTTTACCTGCTCCTAAAAAGTCATACAATGCAATATTATTCTTTACGGCATATTCAATCCCCGCATAAGTGATAATTACACTCGGGTAAAGATTGCGGAAGTTTTTATCGTCTCCTGCCACATACCAATCATAAAAAATTTTGTTTTCAAAAATAGGGCACATCATGCCGGATACAACTTTGCCTTCATATTTCACCACGAGGTAAATACCTACTTCCTCGCCCATATTAAAAAAGCGTTCAAAAAAATCCCATTTGGGAAAAGGCTTTTTAACTTTTGTTTTATAGAGTATCGTCAGCAATTCATAAAAACGTTTTACATCTTCAATGGAAGTTGCTTTACCAATCTCCACTCCTGCTGTTAAACTCTTACGGATTTGCTGACGTTTACCTTGTTTAATACGGCTTAACGCAACTTCACCATCTCCTGTTTTAATTAAAAAATTTAAATGCTCATTATATACAAGACCACTTTTTTCAATAGCAGGTCGTATATCTGAAACATCAAAAAGATTTCTTATTTCCAGCGCTACAGATTTTGGTTTTACTAACCGGCTCAGTTCAGTAATGATTTTTTTGGTAATAAGCAATTTATCTTCCCCCTCTTTAACCAGCGGCCCCCCCATCACCAATGCACGGGACAGAAAATCAAATTTATATTTGTGAAGCAGCCTGTTTACAATGCAAATAACGGAACCAACTATTTCCTTATTCGCATCTTCCGCTACTACAATTATAGTGTGGTAGTCTTTTTGCTCTTTATAGAAACGATAATAGGGAATGCTTTGAAAAAAATTCCCGTTGGGATGTTTCTTCGTAAACATTTCCAGTTGCTGCCAGTTAATTAATTTTTCGTCGGTTAAAATTGTGTAGCTCATTATGCCCGGTTAAATAAGTCTAAGTAATTAAATAATTAATCAATATATCTTCTGAACCACAGCTCGAGGTTGATCCATTTCCATATTTCTTTTGAAATATCTTTTTTCCCATCCAGGTGCTGCTGGTATAATTTTTTTGCTTTATCAGCATCAATAATATCTCTTTTCTTAAATGAGTCTGAATAAAGAATGTCTTTTATATACTCACGGAACATAGGCATACGGAACCATTCATCCTGTGGCGTTTCAAAACCTACTTTGTCCATCCTCATTCTTATTCTTTCCGGCAATACTCCGGTCATTGCTTCTCTTAAAAACCTTTTTGTAATTCCTTTTGATATCAGTTTGCCGGAATCATTGGTTAATAATCCCTGTACCAACCGATAGTCTAAGAAAGGTACTCTTGCCTCAATAGAGAATCGCATGGAATTAAGGTCCTGCCATTTCAATAAATGCTCCAATTTATATTCAAAATGATTAAATAAAGCTGCTTGTAAATTGGGGGAATTATATAACTCTGTGGCTACAACTGATTCAAATTTAAGATTGGAAAAATTGCTGCTTAAATATCCTTTTTCATTTACCCGCAAAGCTGTTTTAATACCTGACGGCATTAAGAAATAAGCAAACGATTTGAAGGCATATGATGAATGATAATTACGCCAGTAATCTTTTATCTCCGTTAATAATTTTACCCAGCGGAATTGCTTAAACAATTCTTTGTAATAGAATCCAAAGAAATAATGATAACCTGCCAGCTCTTCATCAGCACCTTGTCCATCTAAAGTAACCACCACATGCTGCTTTGCCATTTCCATTACTTTGTAATGCGCATAGATGGATGTTGTAGGGAAAGGCTCTGCATGTGTGCATATAAATTCCGGCAGGTCTTTGTAAAACGATTCTGCAGTTGGATATATATAATGCATGTTCTTTATGGAAGAACGATACTCATTAATAAATTCTGTTTCATCACCTTTTTGCCCTTTTTGATATACAGCTGAAAAGGTATTGAGTTCTCCGGTTCCGAATTCTTTTAACAAGGTAGAAACGATACTGGAAGAGTCTAATCCTCCACTCAAACAAACACCAACAGGTACATCAGAACGTAACCGCAGGCCAACTGCCGAGTTAAATGTTTCTTTAAACGCATCTGTTGACTCAAATGGTTTACTGTTATTCAATGCTGTTCTCAGATCATACCACCTCCTGATTTTGATATCCCCTGTTTGTAATTGAATTTTTAATGTATGGCCATGCGGTAGCTTTTTTATTTCTTTAAAGAAAGTTTTATCCGATTGATCCGTACGGTTATACACCATATAATCAAATACCGACTCCGTATCAGCATGGGGTTTCTCTCCTATTGCAGTTAATATGGCCGGTATTTCAGATGCAAAAGCAAAATTGTTTTTATGACGGGTGTAATAAAATGGCTTTACCCCAAAACGATCTCTGGCACAAAACAGTTCTTTGTTTTGATGATCGTAAATAGCAAAACCCCACATTCCATTAAACCGGTGTAAACAATCTTCTCCCCATTCGATATATGAGTTAAGTAAAACTTCCGTATCTGTACCGGATATAAACCTGTATCCTTTTTGTTCAAGCTCTTTACGCAGTTCAATATAATTGTACACTTCACCATTAAAGATGATAGCATAACGCCTGTCGGCTGAATACATTGGTTGATGACCGAGGGAAGAAAGATCAATGATGCTTAATCTTACAAAACCAAGCGCTAAATTATCTTCCAGCAGAAAACCCTGATCATTAGGGCCACGGTGTTTAATTGACTGCATCATGCTACCAATGATCTGCTGATCTGGTTTGGTACCATCAAACTTTATTATACCGCAAATTCCGCACATTTAATTTGAATTTAATTTTACGCTGATGCCAGGTTTATAAAGCCAGCAATTGAATATCTCCCGCCAGCAAATAATCAATTAAATAATCAATACTATAAGAAGGAATAAAGAAAAACTTCATTGATTTCCTTCTTATTTTTTGATACAGAAGGCTCATAAAGAACTTATGACCAGGAAAATATTTAAAAACCAACAGAAAGATCCTTAATTTAATTGTAAAATCTTTTTGCTTTCTGTATAACAACATCAGTATTCTTCTAAAAATCAACTGATTTTCATAGTTTGTAAGTTTGCGTTTATTAACCTTATTAAAATGCAGGATAACATTGCTGTAAATAGCATAAGATTTCTTTTTATAATTAAGCCATAATTCCTTTCCTGCTACTCTTGTTTCAGAAATATTATTATCATGTCTCCTGTAACAGCTTGTAACTGCATTGTAATAATAAAACTTTGATGACGAGGAAATGTACAACCACATCCACCAGTCTTCAAAATACCAAAGATCCTCTTTTTCCAGGGCGTCTTTAATCAATTCTTTTCTAAAGCAAGTTGTAAGATTTGGGATAAAAGCTGCTTCTCTCAGCAGGTTGAAAAAGATATCTCCGGATACAAACTGGCTTCTATAATAGTCCATTTCATCCCAGTTTATTTTATCGCCATTATCATTCACAATGTAACAGTCTGTATAGCAAACTCCATACTGCCTGTTTGCATCAAGAAAATCGACTTGCTTCTGTAATTTAAGCGGGTCACACCAAAAATCATCGCTGTCAAGAACGGCAATGTATTCACCTGAGCAGCGCTTAAAAGTATTTACGAAGTTAGCGGACATCCCAATATTAGTGGAATTAAATACTGCTTTCACAACAGCAGGATATTTTTCCTGGTACTGCTTAATAATATCTTTTGTACCATCTGTAGAATTATTATCAGAAATTAACAGTTCAATCTCAAAGTTAGTCTCCTGCATTAAGACACTTTCTATGGCTCTGGTTATAAAAGCCGATGTGTTGTAAGCCAGCATACACACACTTAATTTTTTTGGTTGATCCATATTACGTTAAAATAAAAGTGATTTTATGAGTTAAATAAAAGAGCGATGCATTATTTTTTTATAAATCATCCTGGAAAAATATACCGGTCCGGGAAAATATTTAATAAAGAGCGGCAATAATTTCATCCTTTTCTGAAACGGAAGATAATTCCTGTACATCAACATAACAACCCGCCTCAAAACAAGTTTTTTTTCTTCCGGCATTACCTGGCTCCTGTTATAAGCATTAAAATACCTGATATTGCTGTAATAAATAGCATATGCTTTTTTTGTATAGGCCCTTAATTTCTCCTTATTCTCAACTCTGGTTTTAGTAATATTTTGCTGATGCAAACGGTAATGAGCGGTATGCTCATTCATAAAATGAAATTTTGTTTTTATAGATGCTCTCATCCATAACCACCAGTCTTCAAAAAACCACAGGTCTTCATTATCTAATGCATCTGCAATTAGTTCTTTCCGGAAACAACCGGTAAGGTTGGGCACAAAAGCTGTTTCCTTCAGCAGCTTGAAGAAAACATATCCTGATGAATACTGCTCTCTTAAATGATGTATTTCCTGCCAGTCAACTGCATTATCTTCATGATCTATCACATCAAAATCTGTATACACCACTCCGTAATCTTTATTCGCTTCAAGAAAATCAACCTGCTTTTGAAGTTTATATGGATCTGTCCAGTAATCGTCGCTATCCAGCATTGCCACATATTCAGCTGAACAATTTTTTAATGCAACAATATAGTTAGCAGACAATCCAAGATTCTTTTCATTTAAAATTAACTTTATTAAACCCGGATATTTCTTTTTATAATAAAGCGCTTTTTGCTTTGTGTTATCAGTGGATTTATCTTCAGCTATCACCAGTTCAATTTCAAAATTTGTTTTTTGTGCCAGCACACTTTCCACAGCTTTATCTATGAACTTTTCCGTATTGTGAGCCAGCATGCAAACACTAAGCTTTTTCATAATTCCGGATGGAGTTAAGCAATGTTTTCAAGAATGCCTTTAATCACCGTTTGAGGCATATATTTTTCTTTTACCATTTCCCGCACACCTTTCATTAGTGTTTCTCTTTCGGTATCATTTTGTATATAATGACGGGCTATGCGTTCTGCGTCATTATAATTTTTAATATACGGAAGAGAATAATCTTTAAATACGATATCAAGATCAGACGAATAATCAATCAATGGCATAATGCCGGAACCAATACAATCCATTATCCGGATATGAACACCATTGAATAAACTTGGCACCAGGTCAACCGGGTATATTTTACTGCAATTACTCAGCAGGTTATTAAACCCGGGATTGAATGAATCATAAGGAACGATCTTAGCTTCCAGTTCCGGAAAATATTTTTTCCATTTACTGTTATAACTATCCCCTGATATATATGCCTTCAGATCAAGATTTAAAAAATTATTCAGAAAAAGAAATCGTTTGTAACCCCAGGCATTCTTTTGTGCAGTACCCACATAAGCCATATCACACTTATATTTTACATAATCTTCTGCTGATGGCTCAAAAGGATAAAAAACATCTTCATTAAAACCAAACACACCAAAATGCAGGTTTTGTACACCAACCTGTTCTAATTGTTTTATCCAGAATGTATCCGGGCTCATTATATAATCTGCATGAAATAAAATTGCCAGGTTAGAGTCATGTGTTGGTGTATAAAAAGGATTATCACCCAAGAAGAAAACAATTTTACTTTTAGTGCGGAAGTATTTTACCGTTTCCGGTTCAATGAGTTGGTTGTTATAAATGAAAACAAGACTGGGTTGTTCTTTTTCAAATACCTGCCGGTATCCTTCATTCACTTTTTTGATATAAGGTTCCTTCCATACTTTACGAATCTTATTTGGAAGGCTTTCATATTTTTTTACAAACCGATTTACCGACGACCGGAAGAAAGATTCATATTCCACTTTAACCGTTTCCACGCCATTGGCTTTAAGCCCGGTGTCGATTGTTTTAAACAATGAATACTGGTCTGGTATAAGCAGTAGTGCTTTCAAATTAGCTTTCTCTTTTTTTAATAACCTTAGCAGGGTTACCTGCTACTATGGTATAGGGTTCAACATTATTTAATACTACGGCACCTGCACCAACCACTGCCCCTTCACCAATTTTGAGGCGGGGTAAAATGATTGCCCCGGTATAAATATCTGCAAAGCGTCCTACCGTTACTGAACCGGCCAGTCTTGCACCCGGGCCTATAAAAACCCCGTCACCCAACACGCATTCGTGATCAATGGAGGCAGCCGTATTAATAACGCAGGATTTTCCAATTATTGCCTCCGTGCATACTGCAGCCATAGCATAAATCTGTGTGCCTTCTCCTATAATTGCAGATGGCGAAACGAATGCTGATGAATGTTGGATTGTAAGAGGCACTACACCATGCACTTTTAGAAATTCCTGTATTTCCAGCCTGTCTTTACCGTACTTACCTCCAATAGCCACTACCACTTTAATTTCTGCAGCATTTTGTGTAACAATCCATTTGGTAAATGCCTCCTGGCCTCCCATATACGGGATAGATGGAAATGGATTTATTACGGCAGTGTTATTGTCAAACAAAGCAACCACCTCACCATAAGCTGGCTCAATTATTTCTCTTACCACCTTATAGTTTCCAGTGCCACCCCAAACAATAACTTTCTGCATTTATTTTTTTTATCTCTTTTATAAATCTTACCTGCCCCGATGAGATCAGATCATTTTGTCTGCTTCAGCCAATGCCTCAAGGATGTATTGTATTTCTTCATCGGAAAGATCGACATGAAGTGGTAAGGTTACAAAACTTGTCCAAATTTTTTCAGCAACCGGGCAATCGTTTTCCCATTGCCTGAAATAAGGATGTTTATACAACGGGAAATAATGTACCCCGGAAGCGATGCCCTTTGATTTAAGAAATAAAATTAATTTATCCCTTTCCTGGAATCGAACACCGAACATCTGGTAAACATATTGTTCCGGTTCAAAAGGAAGTAATGGCTTTATCCTGTTGAGGTTCTTTATACCATCCATATAAGAACGTATAATAGCAGAACGGCGCTGATTCATTGCGGGCAATTTCTTTAGCTGGGCAAGTCCAATAGATGCAGCCAGGTCGTTCATGTTATATTTATAACCCAGCAGGGATATTTCATAATGCCAGTGATATGCATTAGCTTTTTCTGCATTCATATCACTCGTGTAACGCATCCAGCCATCTTTATTAATTCCTAACCAGCGGGCCGGTTTTATGTAGTTGAGTAACTCCTCATCATCCGAACACATCATTCCGCCATCACCTGTCGTCATGCATTTTTTTTCTTCAAAACTGTAACAACCAATATCGCCCCAGGTACCAAGGGTTTTTCCATGATAGTTTGCACCTGCGGTATGTGCACAATCTTCGATTACCTTTAAATTTTTTGCCTTTGCAAAGGAAAGTATCTGCTCCATTTGGGCCGGATGTCCTGCATAGTGAACTGGTATAATCGCCAATACATCTTTAGTATACTTTCTTTCCATATCTTCTAGCGACATAGAAACAGTATCCTCGTCCACATCAACAAACACAGGCTCCAAATCATTGTATATAGGAGCAAAAGCTGTTGCTGCAAAAGTTATGGAAGGAACCATAATCTTTTTACCCGGTGTAAAACCAAAAGCCTGTACGGCAATTTGCAAAGCCGCAGTAGCAGAATTTAAGCCGAGAGATGATTTACAGCCAACAAACTTTGACCACTCTTTCTCAAATTCTCTTACTTTATCACCCAGGCCAACCCATGATCTGTCGAATGCACCCTGAATTGCCTGTAATTCCGCTTCACCAAGCGATGGTTTAAATAATCTAATATTCATAGTTAACTCAATTTTATTTTTTAGTTAAGATTAAATTTTATCCAGTCTAAACCTATAACAGGTCTTAATCCTGCACTTTCATTTTTTATTACAAAAAATACGTCATGATATTGATCATCATTTGGCCATTTAACATTTTTACCAGTCAATGAGATGGTTTGAAGCTTGCCTGATTCTGCTAATGAAGGCAAATTGATAGTTCCCAATAATGTTCCATCAGCTTTATCCAGGTGAATTTCTAATACGCCACCACCTGTTTGATTTTGTTTGGTATCAACATCTGCTGATAGTTCAATTGATTGCAGATTTTTCAGGTCAATATGTTTATACAACAAATAATTGCCATTCTTCAATTCTTTTAACAATGCTTTTGCACCATCAATATTTTTTGAATAACTACGCAATGATCCCGAACTGCCATCCGCATTTTCTGCCTGCTGCAATGATGGTCTTAATATAATAGCGTCACCCGAATTGGTAACTGAAGCTGCAAATACAAACAAACCATTTTTGTTTTTAGCAGTTGGCGGAATAGTAAACTTATATCTTCCTTCTTTGGATACTCTGTCGTTCGATTGCCTGTGAAGCGACAATATCCATTTCACAATTTCATCTGCATCTTTTTTAGTAAGCTGCGGATGAGCGATCATTACATTACTTCCCCATTTACCCCCGCCACCATTCAATATGGTATGACTTAACATTCCCGGTGCAGCGGTATCATCAGCATATCTGGCTGATACATCTAAAAAAGATGGGCCATTAATTTTTCTATCTGGTGCATGACAGGCTTTGCAATCTGAATTATCAATCAATACCTGTCCGGCTGTAAACGCTTTATTATTTTTAAAACTTTCCGCTGCTTCTTTTAATAATTCCGCAGGCTTCTTTTCTGTTTCTAAATATTTAATGGAGATATTTTGTGATACCATTCGTTCCGTTGCTGTATTGGCATATTCGAGTTTATACGGAAGTACATTACCTGTTTGATAAAAGCTTCTATTGCCATTATAAAAATTCCATTGAAGTGCATTATTACTGTTTGTTGCAGCAACTCCATTTTTCCCCTTAACAAAATCAATACGGCTTAAGCAGGCATCAGGATTACGGGAGTACCATTCCATTCCATATTCCAATACCCAAATGCTTCCTTTCTTATCAATCTTCATGTGGATGGGCCGGGAGAAAGTAATATTCTCCGCAAATTTTTCCATACTTAAATAATTACCCAAACTATCCAGTGTAACAGCCATTACCCAGTTTCGCATCCAGTCATTAATGATCAGCTTTCCATTATACTGATCAGGCAATCTTGTTTCAGCAGGATAATCATCGCAATAATAAGTTGGGCCAACAATGCTGCAACGGGTACCGTTTGCCACCAGTGGAAACTCTTTCGAATTACTGAAAGGATACCATATTAAAGCGGGTTTTGCCGGTGGCATTATTTGAGTACCGGTGTTATTTGGTGAATTATTAATAGTACGTTCCGGTTTAAAAAAGGCCCCGGGTTTTTTGGTAGCATAATCAAAATCACGGTAGGCACTGTTTGGTCCAATGAAATATGGCCAGCCATAAAAACCTGCGGCCTTTGCTTCATTAATTTCATCATATCCTTCCGAACCACGGATGCTATCAAATGCGGGTGCATCAGGTCCCACATCTCCCCAATATAAAGTGTGACGTTTGTTATCGTACGAAATACGGAATGGGTTGCGAACACCCATTACATAAATTTCCGGCCTGCCAAACGATGATAACAATGGATCATCAGCCGGTAAATTCACCGGAGGCTTTCCAGGTTCATTTAATGTAGATGGATTAAACTTTCCTTTTAATTGCTTTTGAAATTCAACATCATCCTGTTTCTGATTTTCAAAACCAGGCATAGTAATAGCTGTACTGGCATAAAGGTTACCGGCAGGGCATAAATAAGATCCGTCCGGCAAAGGCTTTATGCGAAGAATTTTACCAATAAGATTCATTGAATTGGAGGAAGAATGTTGTGCATCTAAAACTTCATGGCCCGGACGTTCATCAATCTGTGAAAATCCTTCTTTCAGATCACGGTCTGCTTTTTCTCCATCCAAACTGGCAAAATGTGTTGTGTTATCACCCGTGGCAATGTAAAGATTTCCTTCTGCATCAAAACAAATACCTCCTGCTGCATGAAATAAATTACCCCGCAGCAAAGGCACTTTAAAAAATATTTTTTCTGATGATTTATCTAACGCACCATCTTTAAAAACAAAACGTGAAAGTCGTGGTCCAATATCATCGTCCTTTGGTGTATAATAGAAATACACCCAGTTATTTTGTTCCCATTTTGGATCGATTGCAAAACCAAGCAAACCTTCTTCCTGTTTGGTAAATACATCCAATTTGGCAACAGACTTTATTTGATTTGTTTGCGGATCGTATAATTTTATTTCTCCTCTCCTTTCAATAAACATAATCTTTCCATCCGGAAAAAAATCCATCTGCATCGGTTCATATAAATTACAAGCTACCGTTGTTTTTGTTAAACCACTGGCTGTTGTGCCACCCACTTTTTCTTCTGCCTTATACAAATGCTCATAATCGGGAAGTTTTTTATCAGCAATCACATATTTCAATCCGCCAAACAGGTGACTGATAAATTTTTCGTTGCTGTATAATTCTTTATTATGCCCCATTGCAGTAACAAACACTCTTCCTCCCTCAAAATTGGTGTACCAGGAAACAGGATGAAAACTTCCCATCGTCCCGCCTTTATATGATTTCTCGTCCAGGCTCAGGAGAATATGAATATCAGGACTGATATTTTTTAAATTAAACCACTCATCTTTTAGTTTCAGGGTTGAATCAGGAAAGCTGTTGAAAGGTTGTGAATGATCCTCAACATTCAGTACTGCATCCTGTACTTCCGATTGCGATTCAAAATTGGCACCAACCATTCTGCCATACCAGGGCCACTCATGTTCTGTATCGATAGCAGTATGTATTCCCACAAATCCGCCACCGGCATGAATATACTTTTCAAAAGCGGTTTGCTGAGCAGGATTTAAAACATCACCGGCAGTATTGAGAAAAATAACAGCATAATAGTTTTTCAGCACTTTATCATCAAATACTTCTGCATCATCTGTTACTTTCACCTCAATTCCATTCTCTTTACAATAGCGGCTGATAGCTTCTACTCCAGCATCTGTACTCCCGTGAAAATAAAATTCAGCTTTCTTAAATACGAGTATTCCCGCCTTATTATTCTTTTTTCTGCATTGCTGAAAAGAAACAACAAGGAGCAATGCTGCTAAAACAAAGAAGTAGGATTTAAATGATCTCATTGTATTATAGTATCAACAGGTAAATATCAACTCAAACTTTAATTGCGCCGTACTTTTGTTTAAATTCAGTAAAACTCATTCCCTGCCTGTCTTTAACAGAAAGTATCGGATCTTTTACCGGCCATTCAATTCCAATCTCTGCATCACTCCATAAAAGACTACGCTCATTGGTGGAACTGTACCAACTATCAACTTTATATTGAACATCACATTCTTCTTCCAATGTACAGAAACCATGAGCAAAGCCTCTTGGTATGTACAACGTATTATATTTATCAGCACTTAATTCCAATTTACCCCATTTACCAAATGTTTCAGAGCCTTCTCTCAAATCAACATACACATCCAGTATGGTTCCTTTAATACAACGCACCAGTTTAGTTTCTGTATCTGGCATTAATTGAAAGTGCAATCCACGGATTATGCCTTTTCGCATTGACCTCGACTGGTTTTCCTGTTTCCACTCCCTGTGTAATCCTGCTTCTTTAAAAATATTTAAGTCATACGTACGCATAAAATAACCACGTTCATCACCACGGGGCTGAAAGGTAATTTCAAAAACTCCTTTTATTTGTTGCGCTTTTATTTCCATTTGGATAAATACCAGTCTATTTGTTTTAAACACCTATCATACACGTTACCTTCTCTGTAGTACTTGTACCAGCTTGTCGTTATTTCAATTGTTTCATCCAATGACAAAACCGGTTTCCATCCCAATTCATTTACAGCTCTTGAAGCATCAAGATGTAATAATGCAGATTCTTTAAGGGCTGTGTTGTTGTTTTTTATTTCATAAGACCCCTTACCATAATGCTTAATAATCTTTTCAACAATATCCAAAACGGGAACACAATTCTCTAATGAGGGACCAAAGTTAAATGCAGTATCATCTGGTGCTTTTCCCCTTTCAATTAGTTCTGCTAAACGCAGGTAACCACATAGTGGCTCTAATACAAATTGCCAGGGTCTTACTGATTTAGGATTACGAATAATAATTGCTTCATTGTTTTCAACAGCACGGATACAATCCGGAACAATTCTGTTTGCAGACCAATCGCCGCCCCCTACTACATTACCTGCTCTTACAGTATAAACATGTTTATTATTTTGTTTATTACTGAAAAAACTTTGCTGATAGGCTGAGGTCACCATTTCTGCTGCTGCTTTACTGGCACTATAAGGATCCGCACCACCTAAGCGATCATCTTCTTTATATGCCTGCCCGCTGTTTTTATTTTCATACACTTTATCTGTTGTAATTACAATCAAACTATGTGCAGAGGATGATAAGCGGAATTGTTCGAGCACATTTACTGTTCCCTGTACATTTATTTCAAATGTATCAGAAGGATTTTCGTAGCTGTCAATTACCAGCGGCTGAGCGGCAAGATGAAATACGATTTCAGGTTGTTCTTCATTAAAGACTTTTGACAATAATGCTGTATTGCGAATATCACCACGATAATCTTTAATCTTATTGGTAAGACCCGCCAACACATAATTATCTTTATCATGCTGCGGATCCAGTGCATAACCAATAACCTTTGCACCGCAATGGTTTAGCCAAATACCCAGCCAGGAGCCTTTAAAACCAGTGTGACCGGTTATTAATACTTTTTTGTTCTTAAAAATTGAGAAGTCCATAATTGTTTACCAAACTTTCCAGGGAGCATTTCCTGTATTCCACATGCGGGTTAATTCCGTTTTATCTTTTAATGTATCCATCGGGTGCCAGAAACCAAAATGCTTGTAGGTGTATAATTTTTCATTCTTTGCCAAACTTTGTAAAGGTGCTTTTTCAAATATCAAATCATCCCCTCCATTTAAATATTCAAATATTTCCGGCTCACAAACAAAATACCCGGCATTTATCCATGCACCATCACCTTTTGGCTTTTCAACAAAATTGCTTACTCTTCCTTCGGCATTTATGTCTAAAGCGCCAAAACGTCCTTCCGGTTGTGAGGAAGTAAGTGTCATGATTCCTTTATGAGCTTCATGAAACTTTATTAATTCAGGAATATTAATATTGGCCAACCCATCACCATAAGTGAGCATGAATCTTTCTCCCTTTACGTATGGCTCAGCTTTTTTGATGCGGCCACCAGTCATTGTATCAAGACCAGTATCTAATAAAGTTACTTTCCACGGCTCAGCAGGATTGTTATGAATTTCAACGGAATTTTTTTGAATATCGAACGTAACATCACCATGGTGCAAATAATAGCTGGCAAAGTATTGCTTGATAAAAGCCCCTTTGTAGCCGCAAAGAATTATAAAATCATTAAACCCGTATGAAGAATAAATTTTCATGATATGCCACAAGATGGGATTACCACCAATCTCTACCATGGGTTTGGGACGAAGATCAGTTTCCTCAGCCAGCCTTGATCCGTATCCACCGGCCAGTATTAATACTTTCATAACGCTGATTTAAAATTATAGGGAAGAGTAGTTATTTCAGTTTGCATCGGGTGATTTACCGGTTCTGAATAAAAGAATTACCGGTATTCCTATAATTACTCCAACACAATTTGAAAATAAGTCTTTCATAGTAAAAGAACGGTAAGGTACTACCAACTGAACTACTTCTGATAATGCCGCCAGCACTAACCCTGCCACTGTAAACACCACAAAGTTCTTTAGAGTTAATCGTTGTGTTGGAAACCAGGCCAGTTTAAACAACAATGCCCATACCAGTAACAAACACATATGCGCAATATGATCTAAGCGGATCGATAAAATATAATTATTATTCAGCACACTTTCGGGGCTGTTTATGGGCAAAAAAGACTGAATAACCACCAGGCTTGTAAAAAACCAAAAAATTTTTTTATACAACTTCATACAGAATATACACTACCTGTAAAGATAGTTAATCATTCAACATTGCCTTTGCACGGATTTGCAGAAGTTTCTTTACAGGGTTTTTAATTTTTTGCACCAGGTAAATTTTACACCAATCCACTACATTATCTGTCCATCTTTCCGGGTGAAAATTCAGCATAATACAATTGGCGATCTCCTTTTTCTTAATAGCATTCATTACATCAATAGTAGAGTTAAAATTGTACTTTGCTGAAAGTGGTTCGCTGGTTGATTTCATTTCCCTGTCCCGCACATTTCCTGTTTTACCATTCCATACACGGCCTGTATCAGTTAAATAAAGTAACCTGGTAAAATCAATATCAAAATATGGTTCCGTGGTAATACCAAAACTTTTATAATTAAATTTCTGCCACATCAGGCGGTTATCATGCTTTGATAAGGGGCTGCCATGCATAACTGCAGTTGTTACCGGAAACAGATCTTCAAACATTCGCAAATGTTGTTCAAAAGTTTTGATTGCCAGCTGCATATCGCCATTTGCCAGGGCCAGATCTTCGTAATGATACCCTATTTCATGGCCCAGTGCAGTAATATCTTTTATTATTGGAATATGAAAACTTTCTTTTACAATTCTGAAGTAATAAGTGCCGGCAATACCCAACTCATGCTCGATCATTGCCGTTTGATATGAACGGTAGGGTATACGATCCACATCATGCCGTAACACCACCACCTTTTCTGCATACAGATCAGGAGTAAACTGATCAACTCTCACATACCGGTAACCATTTGCAAGGAATGTGCTGTGCAGTTCCCGGTAGGTTTTAAAAGTAAAATCCATCATTTAGTTTTGGTACGAAACTTTTTATTGTTTTACTGACACCCGCTTCATTCGTTTTAAAAAAGCCAATCCGCTTTTACCAATTTTGTATAGTAAGGGATTATTGATACGCAAATATCTGCCATAAGCAACCTGCTCTCCTCCAAACCCTGCTTTAAACTGCCGAACTCCATAATCTTCTTCCGGTTTGCCAGCACCCAAAAAATCAAAAGAAGAAATTCCATTCTTTAATGCATAGGCCATAGGAGCCCACGTAGCCAATACACTTGGATAAATATTTTTATCCACTCCATCTTTACCGGCAATATACCATTCGTAAATAGTTTTATTGCCAAATACCGGGCACATAATACCCCCCACTATTTCATCTTTGTAAGCAATTAAAAAATATTTGCCCAGGTGCGGGGAATCATAAAACTCTTTAAAGAATGACCAGGCAGGCAATGGCTTTCTTACTTTAGTATTATAAAGATCTAAGAGGATCCCGTAAAAAACTTTTACTTGTTGTTCAGTCACATTTTCCAGTATTACTGCCCCGTTATTCAAACTCTTTTTTATCTGCCGCTTCTTCCCATCATTCATTGCAGACAATAATGTTTTTTCATCCCGGGTGTCAACAATAAAATTCAAATGCTCTTTGTATTCAAAACCATTCTTTTCAAATACATTCCTTTCTTCTGCAATTGAAAAGAGGTTTCTGAATTCAATAAAAATACTTTTGTGCTGGTATTTTTTAACCAGTTCTTTCAGCAACTGATCTATTACTGATTTGTCATCGTTTTTTACTAACGGAGCTCCCCACACAATCAATCTTGAAGAGAAGATACCTTTAACGTATCCTGTATCTTTCTGTAAAACACCTGTAAGAATTCCGGCAATTTCATTCTTATCATCCAGCGCAGCTATAATTACTGGTTTATAGCCGTCTACTTTTTTAATGTATTGATAAAACTGAGGTGTTTGAAAAAAATTTCCATTATGGTGCATACTGGTAAATTGCTCCCACTCTTTTATATCTACCGATTCAATTCCATGTACAATTGTCCATTTCATATTACAGCATACCGGTTATATGATTGTAATAATAACACTGACTCATCGCAACCAGGAAATCATGATAACAATTTCCATTTTGTAAAGCCTTTTCAACTGACTGCTTATTAAACAATACACTATTTAATGCCAGCCTTTCAAAGTAGGGCTTGTTATACTCAAAAGCCTCATCCACCGAATTAGAATCATCAGCACTGCCGGTTTTTTTAAACAGCTTTTTAGATAAAAATCCGCCTATAATAGAAGCCTTTCCGGTTAACGTAAGCAAATCTGCCGGAGCATAGCCTTTGTCAGTAAGTTTATTCAGGAAAGCAGGGTATGCTTTTTTAATGATATGGGCATAAATAACCTGCCCTTTAAAACGCTTTACCGGGTTTCGCTCCATAAAATCAGAATAAACTCCCGGCATACCAGTTTTATATAATGCCTCGAGAAACTTTGTATCAACAAAAGGTGTACGGTTATTTAAATACAATGATTGGTTCACCATTTCGGCACCAAAATATTTTCTGAATACTTCTTCTAACAAATACTGGTAAAACTTTTCGTTTTGTGTTAATGAAAAATATGCCGGATCATAAGCAGGCAGTTTTTTAAAATCTTCCTTTAACTCTTCCCATTCGTTTAAAAATGAGTTCTTATTAATCCAATTAAATTCCGCTGATTGCTCAACCTTGTTTACAGCAGCATCAAAATCACCCGCTGAAAAAAGTTGATGAAGATTTGGGCTGATTACGGCTCCGATATTATGAACTGCCCTGAAAATTTCACTTCCAAAATTGCCGGTAATTAAATACCGGGTGTCTGCCTGCAATAATTTGGCCGCATATAAATAATGTGCCCTTGCAAACCCGGCTGTTCCTCCGGCATTAATAATAAATTCCAGCCCATTTTGCAGACTCTGATCTGTAACATATTTTTTATTAAGCGCTATTTCGGAAAAATCAACACCTGCACTATTGGCTAACTCCGCCGCTATAGTTGTATCATTTGAATTTTTTCTTCCGAAACTATATGCTTTAAACTTTTTATGATGATACATTGCACAACTCACCAATGTACGTCCATCGAAACCACCTGTAAGTGACACTTCCGAAGATTCTTCAGGAAAATAATATTTAACCCGGTCTATAAACAGATCCGAAATATTATTAGCTGCTTTTTTCCATGGTATAAGGTTAGCACAAAACCAGTTGGTAACATTAAAATATCTTGAACAGGAAATATTATTACCTGTAATATTCAATAAATGATGGGTGGGCAATAACCTTATTCCCTTAAAAATTGTATTATCAAATAATGGATAGTAAAACAGGACATTCTCCAGTATAAATCGTTTATCAATTTCTGTCTGTTCCATTTGCTTTGCCAGTATTTCCGGGGAAGAAGAGACAAAAACATTTTCTCCTTTTTTACTATAGTAAACCGGCATAATACCAAATAATGAACTGGCAACAATTATTTTCCTGCTATCCTTATCAAATACAATCACCCGGTAATGTCCCTGCAGCGTTTTAAATAACCATTCAAAATTTGCATGTGACAGGAATTGATGAATATTTTTTTCATTGTCCGTTTCGGGAATAACATCTCCAATAATCCACACTTTATTATTTACTGATTCATAGAAGTCAATTTTAATGTGCTGACACTCGCCGGAGATCAGTAAAGTATTATCAGCCCAGTGATTCGGGAAATCTCCTGTATTTAATCTTAGTTCCCCAAGATCAGCCAGATTGTTATTTATTTTTATTGCAAAATTCACTTCGTTAAAAGCTATGAAGCTTTTTTTAATAAATCGTAGAGCTTACTAACCTGGTAATAAGGAAACTGGTGTTTAAAAGTACCCAGCTTATATTTAGCTTTAAGCAATGAGAGAAAACGGTTGTCTTTAGTTTTAAATAATCCAATACGATCCGGTATCCTGTCGATGGATTGCGGAATATCTATCTTACTGCCGGTTGTGGTGGCAAGATAACCAGCTTTCATAGCCACTGCATGTGCCTCCTGCGTGTTATCTCCATGCGGCCAGCACAAAAACTCAATTGGCTTGTCCAGGTTTTTTTCCAAACTAATTTTTGATCCTGCAATTTCATATTCAAGTCTCTTTTTATATTGTTCTTCTTCTTCAACAGCAATGATCAGTTCATTATTGTTTTTAAATTGCTGGTATGTATTTTCCACTAATGAATAGGCTTTCTGAAAACTATAGTTTGCAAAATCAAAGTCTTTCAATGCATCTATACAGGCTTTAGTAAAAACAGGATTAATAGAATGTATCCTGGCACAAACGGAAGATATTTCCTCAAACAATGGATAGCCAAAAGGAACCTGCTTTTCAAAAGAAGGATCACTAATATGGTATGGTTTTAAAGAAGGGAAAAGATTACCCACGGGATACAGGCAATCATTGCCCGGATGATGAAAACCAATAAGCTTATCTGAAATAAAATATTTCGTATGACTCATGGTATGTGATTGGATATCGATGTAACCGCTGGCTATCATCTCCCGCATCTCAGTCCAGTTTAAATAACCCCATTGATGCAATTCTTCAAATGAAACTTTTTTATTCCAGTAATCAAGCAGGTTTGGCCGCGGGGATGTGGATGCATCTGCAAACTCAGGACAAACAAATATGGTTGCCTTAACATTGTACTTTTTGAATATTGGGTAAGCCCATATCCAGTTATCTAAAAAACCATCATCCAGTGTTATGACCAATGCCTTTTCATTAAGGGGCTTTAACCCACTGCGCATTTCCCAATACTCTTTTAAAAAAATCGTGTCGTAATGTTTACTGATAAATTTAACCTGGTCTTCAAAATAAGGTACTTCCAGGGTAAGAAAATTCCTGTTCCAGTGATTTGCAATGGGGCCGATGCTGTGATAACATACAACAGGAATATCCGGAATAGAATTAGTTTGCGTTTTCATAAATTTCTGTAAGTGCATTCATGTGCTGCTTAATACCAAATTTATCAGCAAAATTTTTACTTGCTTTCACAGCCAATGCTTTTAAAGTTTCAAGGTGAGCAATTTTTTCATTTACTTCAATATCCCATTTTATAATTTCATCTCCTAACAAAAACTGCGGATAGTCTCTGAATATTTCCTTCATTGCCGGAATAGGTGATGCAATAACAGGAGTACTGCTTAATATACTTTCCACCACCACATTGCCGAATGACTCGTATTCAGATAAAAACATGAGCAGGTCTGCTTCACGATATATTTCTTCCACATCTTTTCTGAAGCCCCGAAGATGAATAAAGTTATCCGCATTATGCTTGTTAATATACCCTGCCAAATCATTCTTCAACACTCCCTCACCATAAATATTAAATACAATTGCGGGGAATTGCTGATGCACTTTTAAAGCAATATCAATCCACTTATAAAGATTTTTCCCATTAGCTAATCTTCCGGTATAAACGATATTTATCTCATTATTCATTTTTACAGTATCATTCCCTTTAAAGCGGTTTTCATCAAAAGGGTTATATAAGACCCGCATGCTATACCGGTTACTGATTTTTGTATAAAATTCCTGCCGGCTGTGCTCTGAATTTGCAATAAAAACAATTCTTTTATTTAAGACCAGCTTCCAGATTGTTTTAAAGAGATATTTCTTAAGCGGCGATTTCCAGTATACAGTGCCGTGAATACTATAAATAATATTTTTTACTCCTGCCAGTTGGAATAATAATAAAAAAACAGGGCCAATATTATACACATGAAATATTTCATTACGGTATTTGCGGCCATATTTAAAAGCTTTTATATATGCTTTCCGATTATGATCATCCCCGTACTGAACAGGTATGTTTAATCCATGATACACATTTACACCCGGCTTTTCACTCCTTAATAAGTAAGCGGAAAAATCATATCCAGGAAGATTCTTTATAATTACCGGCATTAATACTTCCATTCCGCCCGGGCCTGCATCGTAATGAACAAAATGAATTTTCTTTTTATTATTCAACAGGAATATTTCTAATGCCATATGTAATGGCGCCAAGATTTAAAAAAACAGCTACCGGAAAAATCTGCGCTGGTAACCCGTAATAAGCAAACTGCTGACCTGAGGTGGAGTGGATAAAATACCATCCAATCAAAAAAATTATAAAAACCGGGAAAGTTTTTTTATAAGGATTAGTTGCCGGCAGGTTTATAAATGAAAAGGCCATTTTTAAACAAAAAGATAAAAAAAACAAAATCATAATAGCAAAACCAACAATCCCTGCATGCAAAAGAATATTTTGATTGGCCACATGGCCATCGGCATATTCTAAATAATCGTTGGAGAAACCAACACCAAATACCGGGCTTTTTCTCCAAACTTTCATTACTCTTGGGCTCCTTTCGGTTAAACGGATCAATGTACCGCCGGCTGTCTGGTCACCTTCCACAAGTGAGTTTAATGTAAATAACCTGTCTATACTGTATTGAATTTGCGTATTTACCTTCTTATTAAACATACCAGCCACAATAAACACTCCCAATATTAAACCAAGTACTAAAAGATGGTTTCCCTTTATTTTTTGAATGACCAGGAGACTGACAATAATAATAAAACTAAAACTGATTATCCACCCACGTGTAGCGGAAAGAAAAGCAATCGCAAAACAGGCCATCGTCAATATATAAAGATACCCGTCAGAAAATAAATGTCTTTTTCTCAGCGCAAGCATGTAGAGAGCACCAAATAAACTAATTATCACAATACCTGTGTTGTAGATAACCCTGAAATTTCTTCCCACTTCAATTTTATTTTCCAGGTCTCCGTTGCTGGCATCAATTTTAGCTGTGTAAATTTTAGGATCGAATCCGGTGAAAAGCGTCATCAATTGTGCCACCAAAGCAAAGATGGTTACCATAAATAACAAACTAAACATCCGCTCATTATCTTCAACAGTATAAATCAATCTCGGCAGTGTATAGAATAATGTTAATGGAATTAATGTCTTTATAATTT
The DNA here is from genome assembly GCA_003963365.1 of Sphingobacteriales bacterium. Lineage (GTDB taxonomy): Bacteria > Bacteroidota > Bacteroidia > Chitinophagales > Chitinophagaceae > AWTP1-9. The sequence continues at coordinate 211,785 of RXJG01000001.1, read as the reverse complement.
TAAAGTAAATACTAAGGTCAGCCGTTAATCCTATAATCATTCCAAATCCAAAAAGAAAAATACAGTAAACACACATCAGCGTTAACCAGTTATTAAAGAATATCCTGGGCTTTTGCCGCTGCTTTAAAACTTTTATTAATGAGATAAGTATATAGAATTGGGCGATTTCAATACCAGGTAGCCCGGGAATTGCTTTAATAACAGTGGAATATAATCCAAGGAAGCCAAAAAATCCATCGGTAGTAATAAAGAAAAATACAAACCAGAAAGCTTCATTTTTTGAACGGGCATATTGTATTAATAAAATTACATACCATACACTTGCCACCACTTCAGAAGTGAAGTGTGCAGCGAAAATAGTAATGATTGCTAAAGCAACCAGTTTAATTTTTTCAAACAGGGCAGATGAACCAATATTACGGGCAGTACTCATTGTTAAATAACAAAACGGATTTTAGCAGGCAACATAGGTTTTATTAACAATGAGAAATCTTTGTATACAGAAGCTCCTGATAAACGCATTACTGCTAAATAAATAACAGGTTGAAAAACGATGTTCAGCAGCAATGTATACAACTGGCCTGATACAAAATGCTGCATAACATAATGGAAGGCAATTCCTGGCAACAATCCCAGCAATACCTGTAACATTTTTATATACTTTCCTTTTTCAAAATACTGTAATTTAAACATCATTAATTCATATATAATAAAGAACAGGTAATTTACCACCAGCCAGCCCACAATTATTGCTTTTATACTTATTTTAAAGGTAAGCAGCAATGCTATCGCCATTAACGATTTATGAATAATATCCATTACCAGGAAAATATTTGGCCGGTTTGATGAAAGCATTGTGGATGAATTAAACGACATAAGGGTAGCAACGAAACCTGCTATAAAAAAAAGACGCATATAAGGAACCGCATCATGCCATTTTTGTGTAAGCAACACCTGGATTAAAGGTTCTGCCAATAAAAAAAGAAACACACTCACCGGCGCCATTATAAAGAATAACAAATTATAAACTTTCACATAAATTTTTTTTTGAAGCTCAGCTTTGTCCGCTTCTTTTGCCATAGCAGGGTACAATACTTTATTAAAAGCTGTACCTGTTTGTATAATAAATAAATCGTAAAACTTTTGCCCTCTCGAATAATTACCTAAAGCGCTGGTATGATAGGATTTGCCAACTACAAGTGAGTTTATCTCTCTGAATATACTTTCAAATAAACCCTGGAAGAAAACTTTTGAACCAAACTTAAACTGCTCTTTAAAAGAATACCAGCTAAACACAAAAACCGGCCTCCATCTTACAACAGCCCACAAGCCAACCATTTTTAAAACAGCCCCGCTCAGTGTTTGAAATATCAGTGCCCAGTAACCATATCCATAATAAGCCATCGTTAATCCAATCGTTCCTGAAATAACTGATGAAATAAAATTTAAAACTGCCTGTTGCTTAAACTGGATATTCTTAATAAGTTTTATAAGGTGTATGTAGCACAACGAGTTTAATACAAGTGTTATGCTCATTACCTTCATTATATTTTCCAGGTCCGGCTCTCCAAAATAAGAAGCCATCCATGGTGCCATAATGAAATAGGCCATGCAAAAGAGAATACTTACCAGTACATTAAAAAAATACCCGGTTGAATAATCTGATTCAACCGGGTCCTTTTTCTGAATAAGTGCTAATCCAAATCCTCCTTCAGAAAGCCAGCTTGCAATTCCCAGAAACAATCCTGTATAAGCCACCAAGCCATAATCTCTCGGGCTTAACATTCTTGTTATTGCTAAGGCAAAAAAGAATTTTAAAGCAAAGTTAGCAATGGTATCTACAAGGCTCCATACAACGCCTGTAAATATTGTTTTACTGCGAAACTGCAACGTTTAGAAGGGATTACGGTTTTTGAGGTTAAACTTAAAGGTAACCGGCTATAAAATCTTGCCCGGAAACAAGAATTAAACTGCAAACAGCATTACCTGTTTCCATTTTCAACCAAAACTGCTTTACCGTTCTGGAGGGATTTTTCTGGAAAATAATATTGAAGTGATTCCCGTTTAAGAGCATAAATCTGCTCTATAATGTTTACCACTTTGTACCCTTCTAAAGCATTTGTTTTAATTGAAGTTCTCCCCTTTAAAACATCTACCACATTTTCAAAAACAAAGTTGTGATTAGAGGCACTGCCTTTGTAATGTCCATAATCATTGGCGGGGTTCCCGGCAGGGAGTACAGGCATTTCATAATCTTTTACATGACAGTACTCCACTTCATTCATGTACTGACCCGAAATTTTCACTGTTCCGTTTTCAGCAATGATGGTTAAACTGCTCTCCATATTTTTATCCCAGATTGAAGTGGAATAACTAAGTGTTCCAATACCACCTTTTACAAATTTGAAATTCACAATACCTGAATCTTCAAATTCAGTTGAATGCTGGTGATTAAAATCACGAAATATAGCCTGTATATCACTAATATCACCAAATAACCAGTACATGATATCGATGAAATGAGAGAACTGAGTAAATAATGTTCCTCCATCCATATCATTGGTGCCTTTCCAGTTCCCCGGTTTATAATAACGGTCATCACGGTTCCAGTAACAGTTTATTTGAACCATGTAAATTTTACCAAGTTTACCACTATCAATTAATGACTTAATCCAGCCTGAGGGAGGAGAATACCTGTTTTGCATAATGCAAAATACCAGGCGGTTAGCTTGTAAAGCTTTGTAAATAATTTCTTCGCAATGCGATTTTTTTAAAGCCATTGGCTTTTCAATAACCACATGCTTATTGTGTTCAATAGCTGTAAGCGCATGTTCCGCATGCATACCGTTAGGAGTGGCAATGCTCAGAACGTCAAAATGCGGGCCATTAACAATCATTTCCTGCAATGACTCGTAGAAGGGAATGTTTTGTTCCGGATCTGCAACGTGTTTTGCGGGATCACTGTCGCAGATGGCAACCAGCTCTACTTCCGGATTTCGTTTTAAAAATTCTGCATGACGTTTACCAATAAGGCCATGTCCAATGAGACCAAATTTAATTTTGCCATTAGTTTCCATAATTCAATTTTTAGTTAGTTAGTGTGTTAAAACAAGTTGGTTTTTCAGGATTTCAACATCTAACATCATTGGTACATTCATACGGATAAAGTGTTTTTGAAGGCAGCTTTCTTAATGTCAATTTTTTGCTTGTTGGTCTCTGTTTTTCGGAGGCGTATAGGCGTATGAGTTTTTAGCTGTAAAACGGTAACCGTTAACTCCATAACTATCCCAGTAATAAAATCCCGGTACTTTTTTTATTTTAATGCCGTTAAATACCAGGTTTAATTCAGGTAAACTTTTTTCAGCGTTTAACTGGTTAAGGTATTTAAAAAATCCGGTATTGGTTTTGCCATATCGCAGCACATAAAGCGACAGGTCAGCATAATAAGCTAAAATCTTTGTATCCGAAATTAATCCAATACAGGGGGTATCTAAAATGATGCATTCGAAATTACTACGCAAGTAGTGCATCATTTCATCCATTTTTTCCGGGGTTAATAACTCTGCAGGATTTTCATTGTAACCCCCGCATGAAACAATGGTAAGATTTTTTATTTTTTCATACCCTCTGCAAATTTCAGCAATGCCTGCTTCGCCTTTTAAAAATTCAATTATTCCCGGTTCTGCTTCTATCTGAAGCCTGCTGCTGATCCGTGGTTTATACAAATCAAATTCAACCAGGGCGGTTTTTTTACCTGTCATGGCAAAACTGGTGGCAAGATTGAGGGAAAGGAAACTTTTGCCTTCATCCGGAATGGAAGAAGTAAGTAACAAAGTTTTTACCGGTTTATCAGATAACTTCCGGTTAATATTGAGCCGCAGTTCCCTGAATTGCTCGGTCACTAAAGTGCGGTTATTTTGTTTAAAAACTATTGGATCTTTTTTTACTGTTTTATCATAATTAAATTCCCCCAGTATAGGAATTTTTGTATTTCTTTCAATTTCGGAACGGTAGAAAATAAACCCGTTAGCAAATTCTTTTTTGTAAACCCATGTACCTGATAAAAGCCCTGCAATTAAAAAAGCATAACTATATATCAACACCGGTTTGGGTTTAATTTTTCCGCTGTTAACCGGCTGTTCAATTATGGTATAATCTGAATTTAAACTGGCGAGATCAATGTTTAATTCTTCTCTTTTTTGAAGAAGGTAATTATAAAGATCATTTTTTACAGAATGATCTCTTGAAATTTCACCCAAAGCTTTTTCTTTTACTGGTATGGTACGGAGCGAACTGTTAGCTTTGCTGTAACTGTTTACTAACGTTTCTTTTGAGGTAAGTAACGAACTCCTTAAATTCTTTACACTTTGCAGAATGCCTGCTTTTCTTTGTGCAATCTGATCATCCAGCACTTTAATCTGTGGGTTTTTAGGGCCCGATACTTTGAGCAAACGCTGCCTCTCTTTTTCATCTTTAAACAATTCGTTCGTTAAATTAACTACGCCCTGGTCCGATAAACCTAATGTAGCAGGCGGTGAAGTTCCTTCGTCACGGTTGCTCAGGTAATTTTCAAGCTGGTTTAAAACGTTTACTTGTGCATTTATTTCATTAATCTGTTGTTCATTATCTTTTGCCTGCCCTAAATAAATTTGACTTTCGGATGACAGGTCGGTAATTCCCTTTTGCGATTTATAACTTTGTAAAGAACTTTCCACGCCTTTCAGTTCATCCGAAACCATCCCAAGGCGATTTTCCACAAAAGCAAGGGATTTTTCCAGTAATTGTTTTTTATTGGCGATACTCGTTTTACCATAATTATTAATAATGGCTGATAAAATATATTGTGCCCTTTCCGGTACTTCATCAATCAAAGAAAGGTTAACAATGTTTGATTCTTTACTGGTAGTTGTGGCTTCAAAACGGCTTTTTAAAATACCAGATGCATCATTCAAAGGAATTAATTTAAGCATTAAGCCATTTAGTGCATTATGATTGTTTGTATCCAAATGCCACTTGCATAAACCATACGGAGAATTAACCAATGAGTCTAACTGGTAGGTGTTTCCTAAAAATTCTATGCTTTTTTGCCCAGGGAACAAATTTACGTTACCAATTAATATTTGAGGAATTAACTCCGGCCTGGCAAATTCAACTGATACCGGACTGCTTTTAAAAAGTTCGCCGTTATTAAATTTATTATCATAGCTCCATACTGCATACAACTTCAATTGCCGGGCCACCTGATCAAGCATGTCTTTTGATTGAATAATTTCAACCTGCTTTTCAATTACAGAAGGCTGCTCAGGAGCAACCGGTAACTGATTTTCTTTGCTGATGTTACTGTTCTTTTGAATGGCGGCATCGTTTACCACAATCTGAGATTTGATTTCGTATAACGGTGTGGCTTTTTTGAGATAATAATATGCGCCCCCCGCACCCATTGCCATGAAAATAACAATAATGTACCAGTAAGGTATTATTCTGTATAATAATTCAGACAGGTTACTTCCTGAATCATTTGAATTTGTGATATAATGATTATTTTCTATTCCTACAGACACGGTAAAATCTATTTTTTTATGATATAAAAAATGCTGGTTAACAATGATAATATTCCCGCTACCATACCAACATATTGTGGCGTTTTTTCACGGTTAACTGCTATGGCCCGTAAAGGTGTTACATAAATCACATCATTGGTGTTAAGAAAATAATAAGGTGATTTAAATACATCTGCCGAGAGCAGGTTAATTTTTCCAAAACTGCGAACCCCGTTTGCTTCCCGAATCACTAACACCTCATCTCTTTTACTGGTGTTGGTAAGGTCTCCAGCTAATCCCAACGCATCGAGGACTGTCATACGTTCATTAGGAAAGGTAAAACTTCCGGGTTTAGCTACTGCTCCCAAAACAGTTACCTTGTAATTCATAAATCGTACATTAACTATTGGGTTTTTTGTATAGTCTTTAAATTTCTCTGTTAAATGGTCTTCCAGTTCCAAACGGGTCAATCCTTCTACCCTCACCTTGCCAAGATATGGAAGCTTAATAGTGCCATCGGATTCCACGAGATAACCCAGTGCCGGGGAAAGGTTTCCTGCACCGCCTGAGCCCAAATTTGTTCCCTGTATTACACCGCTTGCTGAATTTATTGCAACAAGATCTTCCGCATTTGTTCCGCCAACTGTAATCCAAAGCTGATCATTTTTTTGGATTACATTAGTAAAACTGTCCCGGGCTTCCTGAATTTCCTTTGCCACCGAAGCATTGAGATTATTAAAATATACCAGCTTGCTGGCAGGTGTACAACTACTAAGCTGTATTAAAATAATTAAACCAGCCAGCATTAATGAAAAGGAAGTAAATCTTCTACCAGTACAGTTTTGATGTTTTGCAACAACATTTTTTTTAGTAATGATCATTTCGGATTCGGGAGTTTTTATTTAAAGTTTAAAAATCTTTTTTGTCAGTTTACATGGCTTCGCCACCTGAGTCACATCAGTAATTTTAAAAACCAGGTGAATTTTTTAAGTGCAAGCCGATTTTTCTGATTCTGCACTGGTTATTTCAAGGAGATGGCTCAACGGGTTATCAGATAGGAATATTGCAGCAGGATGATTTAATTAATCATGATATAACAATCAATTTATATTGTATCAAACCAATACAAATGATTAATAAATTACAACAAAGATATCGGGGGGAGTGGTTTCCGTTCAGGAAGATGGAAATAATGATCTACACAAGATTTACAGAACCATTTTTCCAATAATAGCCGGTGCATATTTTCATACGGTTAGCTGATTATTGTCGCTACGGGTCAAATATAATAAAACTACGGTAAAATCAATAATTTATGTTGTTTTTTTACCACCAGCTACAGTCTTATTAACTGATTATCTTTTAAATGGTATTTTTCGTTGGTTTGCGGACAAGTTGCCATATTATTTTCATTAAATTTTAAAGTTATTCCGGCCCTGCTAACCCAGCCTTTCATGCGCCCCGGGTTACCCAGCACTAGCCCATAAGCGGGTACATTTTTTGTTACCACCGCACCTGCACCAACTAATGCATATTCTCCTATCTCCACCCCACATATTACAGTAGCGTTAGCACCAATGGTTGCACCTTTTTTAATAACAGTTTGTTTAAAAGCATCCTTTCTCTCAATAAAGCTTCGTGGATTAACAACATTGGTGAAAACCACAGATGGACCCAGAAATACATCATCTTCAATAGTAACTCCATTAAACACTGAAACATTATTCTGGATTTTAACCCGGTTACCAATTTTTACGTTTCCGTCTATATAAATATTTTGTCCCAGTTTGCATTCTTCGCCTATTTCTGCTGTGTCTCTAATATGACAAAAATGCCATATCTGTGTGCCTTTACCAACTTTAGCCCCACTATCAACAACTGAAGTTTGGTGAATAAAAAATTCCTTATGTGTCATCTGTCGGTCTTTAAAATGGATACTACAAAGCTAGCCAGAATTTTAATCAGGGTACCCAATACTGAATAAATTTCCCGTCAAGATATTCCATTCACCGAAATTATGCAACAATATTTATCAGATTCATACAAATGCAATTTGCATAATACCAGTATCCTTTTCAGTTTGTATTAACATTTTTTCAATAAATCAGAACCACTATAATATATTTATATCACCACAATTGAACTGACCACTCCATTTTAGCATATGTATGAATTATATAAGACCGGTTATTTATCTGCCAGCAGACTATACATGATATCGGCTACCAATTGATTCCCGTATAAGTTAAGATGAACCCCATCTGTTGTTAGAATACCATAAACCAAATTGGCTTTATTATGGATTTTTTCATAATTGATGAATGCAGTTCGAATATCACATACTGTACACCCATATTGTTTTGCCAGTTTATGGATAATGGCTGAATACAGATTGAGCTCATCGTCTTTTTGCCCGGAATTATCATATTGTTCTCCAATAACAGCCGGGGTAACCAGTATTATTTTAATATGTTCGGCCTGCAGTCTCCTGATTATTTCTGAATATAGTTTTTCAAATTCCTCAGACTCTGCCCCTTTACTAACTGTAGATTTAAGCCAAACATCATTAACCCCAATCCATATTACCACCACATCGGGTTTCTTTTTAAGTACATCCTCTTCCAGCCGGTAATACAAATCGGTTATTTTATTTCCAACGATACCTGAACCTAACAATTCATAGTTCCCCTGCCGGTTATTATCTTCCAGTTTTTTGTTGAGTAAATCAATATAACCTCCCGTTAACACCCCATATTGTGTAAGAGAATCTCCAAAAAAGATAATTTTCTTTTTCTTTTTCATACAACCCGTCAGCAGGAATATAGTAATTAGAATACTTGAAAAATAAAACTTTATTCCTTTCATATAATTTCAAATTATTCAGTTTACGTTATTTGGGGTAATACATTTCTATACACAGGAAATACATAGATTAACTATCGACTGTAACCAATAAAGAGGGCGGCAATCCCTGGTTACCGCCCTTTTTAATTAAATTTATAAAGCTACTAGTGCCATTATTTCTTATAACTGTAAACGAGGTAACCCCATGCACTCAACTTCACCGGTACGGCCGGATCAAAGTTCTCAGGTTTTCCAAGGAATACATTTTCGGGCTGACCCTTTAATGAAGTATCATCAATTTTTGCTTCGGCTTCACTGCCCGATAAATTCAGTATTACTAAAACTTTATTACCATCTTTTTCTCTCACATATGCGTATACTTTATCATCAGCCCCTGTTTTCAATTTCTTAAAGGATGCATCTACTGCTAACGCAGGGTTATTATGTCGTAAAGACAGTAATGTTTTGTAAAAAGGTGCTCTTTGATATTTACCAAATGTAATCGTATCCTTATAAAAGAAAGAAATAGAATCAAGGAATGGCTCTTCCTGTCCGCTGTAAATTAAAGGCAGACTGTTACGCATGGTTTGTGTGAATACAGCAAATGGTGCATGTTTCTCTCCGGGGAATGTAGCATAGTCACTTTTGTTCCAGCTGTTTTCATCATGATTGCTGGTAAAGTACATTCTGATTGCTCCAACAGGAAAAGATTCGTCCTGACGCATTAATGCACTGTCTAATGAATTTGCAGGTCGTTGACCGGTCGCTACTTTTTTCATTGTAGCAAAAAAGTCCCATGGATAAGTTGCATTAAAGCCTGCATCGTGTAACCAGCCTTTGTCTCCTTCACCTAAAAAGAAAAGATCGGGTTTGGATTGTTTCAATTCTTTAATGGCTCTTTCCCAAAACATTCTTGGAACTTCCGGAGCTACATCACAACGGTAACCATCAATACCGGATGCTAACCAAAATTTCATTGCATCAATCATACTGTCCTGCATGGCAGGGTTCCAGTAATTCAGGTCACGGGTATCACTCCAGTCAAAAGCTACTGCGGCTTTACCGCTGCTGTCTTTATTATAAAAATCCGGATGATCTGTTAACCAATGATTATCGGCGCCAGAGTGATTGGGTACCCAGTCAATCACTACTTTCAAACCCAGCTCATGTGCTTTCTTTACCAGGTTATTCCAATCATCCATATTGCCAAACTCAGGATTAATAGCCTTATAATCGGCCACCGCATAATAGCTGCCCAATACACCTTTGCGGTCAACTTTACTTATGGGGGTTATTGGCATAAACCAAAGTATGTCCACCCCCATATCCTTTAGGCGCTGAAGATTGGGTTCAAACGCTTTAAAAGTGCCTTCGGGTGTGTATTGTCTTACATTCACCTCGTAGATATTAGCCTGGCGTATCCAGGAAGGAAAATTTGTTGAAGCAGCTCCGGGATTATTACCGGTGTCTCCGTCTTTGTTCATCAATTTACACGAAGAAAAAACTAAAGCTGTAGCAGAAGATAAAAGCAACAAACGAGTATACCATTTCATTAGTTCAAATTTTCGGAAAATTAGTGAATAATAATTGTTTTTAGCTACTCTCTCGAACTAGCATTAAGTAATTATAAGCCAGCTCCCCTTTTATTTTTTATTCAAGGAATAAAATATCTTCGCCGCATAAGCTTGCTTGTTATGAACAAATCCATGTATTATGCTGATTATTTACAGTTAGATAAAATTTTAGGCAGCCAGCTTCCTGAAAGTGATAAAGAGGGGAAACAAAAAGCTCATGATGAAATGCTCTTCATTATCATTCACCAGGCTTACGAATTGTGGTTTAAACAGATTTTGTATGAAGTTGATTCAGTTGCAGCGATTATGAAGAAACCTGCACTCAATGATAATTCCCCCGAATTGCAAACCATTGTTCATCGTTTACAAAGAGTGGTTACTATTTTAAAAGTACTGGTGCATCAAATAGATATTATGGAAACGATGACACCGATGGACTTTTTAGATTTCCGTGATATGCTTCGCCCTGCTTCGGGTTTTCAAAGCTGGCAGTTTAAAGTATTAGAAGCGAAACTTGGATTAAAATATGAACAGCGTCACGGGCAGGATTATTATACCTCACATTTAAGAAATTATCACATAGATATTATTAAAGAAGTGGAAAACCAAACTCCTCTCCTCACTTTATTAAATGCATGGCTTGAACGCATGCCATTTTTTGAAGAAACATTGTGGAATGAATACAAAAAAGTTTATTCAGAAAGTTTGGCGGAGGCAGAAAAAGAAAACCTTCAGTATTTTGAAGAGGTATTTATCAATCGCCCCGCAAATGATGTTCGCCAGCTTTCGCCAAAGGCTTGCCGTAATGCATTGTTCATAATGGCTTACCGTGGTTACCCCATGCTTGAATTACCCTGGCAATTGCTGAATACTTTATTAGAGATAGATGAACAGCTGGGTACCTGGCGTTACCGCCACATGAATATGGTAAAGCGTATGATTGGCACCCGCATAGGTACGGGTGGTAGTAGCGGTGCCGGTTATTTAAAAGCTGCGATGGATAAACATTATATTTTTAATGAGATAGCACGGCTTACCAGCTTCTTATTAGAAAGAAGAAATTTGCCGTACCTTCCTGAAGATGTGAGTAAACAGCTGGGATACATTTCTGGCAACAACAGTTAAAAAATTAAACAGATAATTAAAATGAGAAACTATTTAACTATATCTTTTGTAATAATAACAATTAGCAGTTATTCACAGCAATGGCAAAATCTTTTTGATGGCAAATCATTAAAAGGCTGGAAACAATATACCGGTTCTGCTATTTACAAAGCAGAGAATGGTGCTATTACCGGAACAACAGTGGCTAATTCACCTAATTCATTCTTTGTATGTGATAAAAAGTTTAAAGGAGATTTTATACTGGAGATGGAAGCGATGATGAGTGACAGTAATACCAACTCCGGTGTACAGTTCAGAAGTAATTTTGATGCCACAGCTAATGAAGGCAAAGGGAAAGTATATGGCTACCAGTATGAGTTTGATCCTTCAGCAAGAAGATGGACAGCCGGCATTTATGATGAAGGCAGAAGAGAATGGCTTTACCCTGTTTCATTAAACAATAAAGCTCAGGTTTATTTTACTCCCGGTGTTTATCATAAAATAAAAATTGAATGCATTGGTAACTCTGTCAAAACATGGCTCGACGGCAAAGCGGTCAGTTATTTGATTGATACCTTAATTACCAATGAAGGGCTGATTGGTCTGCAGGTTCATTCAGTAAATAAAGCTGAAAATGCCGGCAATAAAATTTACTGGAAGAATATCCGCATTCAAACAGGAAAAATTACTCCTTCAGCATTTGATAATGGAATTTATGTAGTCAACTTAAAACCCAACACTCTTTCAGACTATGAAAAAAAGAATGGCTGGAAATTATTGTTTGATGGTGTAAGCAGTAAAGGTTGGAAGGGAGCTTATAAAGATTCATTCCCATCCAAAGGCTGGATTATAAAAGATGGCAACTTAACAGTGCTTTCATCCAGTGGAGCTGAATCAACCAATGGCGGTGATATCGTTACCAAAGAAAAGTTCAGCGCTTTTGATTTGTCCTTTGAATTTAAAATAACTCCCGGCGCCAATAGCGGTGTAAAATATTTTGTTACTCTCAACGAACATAATAGCGGCAGTGCTATTGGTTTAGAATACCAGGTGTTGGATGACACGTTGCATCCGGATGCAAAACTGGGCAGGGATGGCAATCGTACATTAGCTTCTTTATATGATTTAATTAAAGCAGAAAAATCAAAACGTTTTATTAAGCAACCCGGCGGCTGGAATATTGGTCGCATCATTGTTTATCCTGACAATCATGTAGAACATTATTTAAATGGGGTGAAAGTGCTGGAATACGAAAGAGGCTCACAGGCTTTCCGTGATTTGGTAGCCATCAGTAAATATAAAGTCTGGCCAAACTTTGGTGAAGCAAAAGAAGGTTTTATCCTGCTGCAGGATCATGGCAACGAAGTAAGCTATCGCAGCATAAAAATCAAAAAACTTAACTAATTTGGTAATTTGAAAATTTGATGATGTGCCAATGAAATCATCATCAAATTTTCAAATCTTCAAATCAACTCATCAAAGCTTCGGTTCCCAGCCTTTTTCATATTCACGTTTCCAGTATTTCATGGCAGCGGCATCATTAAGAATATGACCATTTTTGGGGTCACAGTGTAATGTTCTTCCGGTACGCTGGGCAATATTGGCTAAGTGACAAAGTAAAACTGATTTATGTCCTTCGTTAATGGGTGAATTGATAGTTGCTTCTCCCCTTATACTATCCACAAAATTGTGGAAATGAAAAAAGTCAAGATTACCAGTGGCACTAACTGTATTCGTTCCATCATTTGAGGCAGCTGACTTTACTTCTTTCACCAGCTTATTCTCCGCATCGTATACTTTATAATCATCATTACCTGAATTAATCAATGTTCCTTTATCACCATAAATAATAAATCCACGGCTTCCACCTTCCTGCACCATTTTATTACAGCTTCTCCCTTCCCATGTAATGGATTTATCGTTGCCAAATTCAAAAGTAGCTACTTGTGTATCGGGTGTTTGCCAATCATCTTTAAAGGCATAACGGCCACCGGCTGACGTTACTTTTGTTGCATAATCCACATTCAAAAACCAGCGACACATATCTATTTCATGCGTTCCATTGTTACAGGTTTCTGCTGTTCCCCAATGCCAGAACCAATGCCAGTTATAATGCACT
>RXJG01000001.1:0-198554 GCA_003963365.1 Sphingobacteriales bacterium | reverse complement strand
TCCGATACTCTTCCTGTTATTAGCATACCATGCTTTTGCGAAATAAGCATTTCCAATCAATCCTTCTCTTACTTCTTTTACAGCATTAATCAGGTTAGGCATAGAGCGTCGCTGGTTACCCATTTGTATCAGTTGCTTTGGATATTTTTTCATTGCCTGTACCAGCAGCTCACCCTCATAAGGATTATGTCCGCAGGGTTTTTCTACATATACATGTTTGCCATGCATTACGCCCAATATAGCAGCCGGCGTATGCCAATGGTCAGGTGCGGCAACAAGTAATGCATCAAAATCCTTTTTATTAACTAATTCATGAATGTCTTTGATGATGGTTGGTTTCCTGTCTTTATTGGCAAATGGTTTTAATCCATTAGCAATTGCTTTTTCTTCCACATCACATAAATAAGCAATCTCCACATTGGGTAGTTGCGAATAACATTCTGCTAAATATGCACCACGACTATTCACACCCATTACTGCTAATACCACTTTATTAGAGGGGGCATTCTTTCCAAATACAGGAAAATTTAAAATAGTTACACCGGCAGAAGCGAGGGAAACACTTTTGATAAATTCTTTTCGATTCATAACAAGCAATTATAAATCTAAAGATAAGCGAAAGCAAACGGATTAAATCATCTCTTTTAATTTCTCCACCACAGTATCTACTTCGTCTTTCGTATTATACTTGCTGAAAGAGAACCGAACGGTTACCTGGTTAGGATTATTATTAACAGCCCGTATTACATGACTGCCCTGGTCGGCACCACTGGTACAAGCACTGCCACCTGATGCACAAATATTGCTGATATCAAGATTAAACAGAATCATTTCTGATTTTTCGGTTTTAGGAAAAGATACACTTAACACTGTATATAAACTTCTTCCTAAAGGATCGCCATTAAAAGCAACACCTTTAATATTTTTCTTCAGTTCATCCATCATATACAATTTTAATGTACCGATGTAAGCTGATTCTTTTTCAAATGCTGCTGTAGCTATTTCTAATGCTTTGGCGAAACCAACAATACCATACAAGTTTTCTGTTCCTGCCCGCATGTTACGTTCCTGCGAACCACCGTGTATATATGGAGTAATGCGAACATTTTCATTAATGTATAACAAGCCAACACCTTTTGGTCCATGAAACTTATGCCCGGCTCCAGTAATGAAATGCACCGGTGTATTTCTTAAATCAAATGGAAAATGTCCAACTGTTTGCACGGTATCACTATGAAAGATGGCTCCGTACAATTTACATAATTTACCTACCGCATGTATGTCCAGCATATTGCCAATTTCGTTATTGGCATGCATTAACGAAACCAATGTTTTTCCTTCATGGCTGGCGAGTAACTGCTCAAGGTCTTCCATATCAATATGACCATTGGGTAATACTTTTACATAACTCAGTTCAGCTTCCCCTTTGTTCTTTAAAAACTCCACCGTATGTAAAGTAGCATGATGTTCGATCGGAGATGAAATGATATGCGTACAACCTAAATCACGAACAGCCGCAGTAATAACCGTATTTGAGCTTTCTGTTCCGCCACTGGTAAAAAATATTTCAGCAGGATGTGCATTTAAAATTTTTGCCACACTCTTTCTTGCATTCTCCACCGCCAATCTGCTTTCACGACCATAGGAATAAATGGAAGATGGGTTGCCAAACTTCTCCGTCAGGTAAGGCATCATCGCTTCCAGCACCTGCGGATCAAGTGAAGTGGTAGCGGCATTATCAAAATATATACGATTCATACTGAGTTACGAGTTTTGAGCTATGAGTGGCGGGTTAAAATCCAATACCAATAGCTGTAAAAAAAGTTTTGCAAAGATAAGCCTTATAACAAAGGAGAACAACTCATACTAACTCGTTACTCACAACTTTCTACATAAACTCTCTTATATCCTGCATTAAGCGGTGGGCAATGTTTTGCGCAGTAGTTTCAAAATTACTTTCGCTGTATATGCGGATGATGGGCTCTGTATTAGAGGGACGCAAATGAACCCAATCGGTATCAAACTCAATCTTTAACCCATCTTCTGTATTGATAGGCTGGTTTTTATATTTTTTCTGAATTTTTTCGAAGATGGATTTTAAATCCACTCCATTTTCCAATTCAATTTTGTTTTTGCTCATTACATAATCAGGATAGCTGTTACGTAATTGTTTGATGCTTTTCTTTGATTTGGCTAGATGCGAAAGAAATAACCCAATACCAATCAACGCATCACGGCCATAATGAAAATCAGGAACGATGATGCCACCATTACCTTCACCACCAATCACTGCATTCTTATCCTTCATCTTCGTTACCACATTCACCTCTCCTACTGCACTGGGAAAATATTCGCCGCCATGTTTGACAGTAACATCTTTCAATGCACGGGTACTGCTCATATTGCTTACCGTGTTGCCCGGTCTTTTGCTGAGCACATAATCTGCTACTGCCACTAATGTATATTCTTCGCCAAACATGCTTCCATCTTCACATACAAAACATAAACGGTCAACATCCGGGTCCACAGCAATTCCCAAATCAGCCCCCAGTCGGTTTACTTCATTACTTAAATCTCTTAAATGTTCCGGTAATGGCTCTGGGTTATGTGCAAACTTTCCATTTATTTCCCCATTCAGCACTGTTACTTCTTCCACACCCAATGCTTTTAATAAAGCAGGAATATAAATAGCGCCTGAACTGTTAATTGCATCTACTACTATTTTAAACTTAGCTTTCTTAATAGCTTTTACATCTACCAGATCATAATTCAAAATAGCATCAATATGTTTTTCCAAATATGATTCATCCAATGTATAAGAACCCAACTTGTCAACAGGTGCAAACCTGAATGATTCTTTCTCTGCTAACTCCAATACTTTCTTTCCTTCTTCGGCAGAAATAAATTCACCTTCACTGTTTAATAATTTTAAAGCATTCCATTCCTTAGGATTATGGCTGGCAGTTAAAATAATTCCTCCAACTGCTTTTTCCATTTTCACTGCTACTTCTACTGTTGGTGTGGTGCTTAATCCTAAATCAACAACATCCAACCCCAATGCATTTAATGTACTTACCACTAAGTTTTTAATCAGTTCACCACTGATACGGCCATCACGGCCGATTACAATTTTTTTATTGTTACCGGTTGCTATAATACTGCCGAATGCTGCTGTAAATTTTACTACATCAAGTGGAGAAAGGGTTTCACCAGGTTTACCGCCAATGGTTCCGCGGATGCCGGATATTGACTTCATCAATGCCATAATCTATCAGGTTTTGCGAAAAACAAAAGTAAGGGTTTTGTGAAGAGTCCGTGTGAAAAATGAGTGGAGAGGTGAAGATAATTTTCAATTATACACTTTTTTAAAAATGATCAGATTAACTGCCTGGCTTTCAGTTCAAGATATTTGTTTAATGTATTAACCGTAACATTGGCCGGTGCAGTTAAGATGGATAGAATCCCGTATTTCTGCAATTCTTTTACAATTTGTTTCTTTTCGTAGGCAAATTTTTCAGCTACCGTTTTCGTGTAAATAGATTCCAGGTCATCAGCAGGTTTGTCCAGCAGTTGTTTTAATTCCGTGTTTTCAAAAAATACTACTACCAGTAAATGATTGGCTGCAATTTTTCTTAAAAAAGGTAATTGACGCTGCATGCCACTCATGCTTTCAAAATTCGTAAATAAAACAATAAGACTGCGCTGACTCACTTTTGTTCTCAATAAAGAATATAACTTTTCAAAATCACTTTCGAGGTAACGGGTTCGCTGATTGTACAATACTTCCAGGATGCTGTTCATCTGTACCGCTTTCTTATCTGCTTTTAAAAATGAGCTGAGTTTTTCTGAAAAAGTAATCAGTCCTGCTTTATCCTGTTTCAGCAATGCAATATTCAATAATACCAATGATGCATTTACGGCATAGTCAAGCAAACTCAATCCTTCAAAAGGCATTTTCATGGCACGGCCTTTATCAATCACACAATAAACCTGCTGACTCTTTTCATCCGTAAAATTATTAACCATTATCTGTGCCTTACGGGCTGTGGCTTTCCAGTTAATGGTTCTTACATCATCGCCCTGCACATATTCTTTTATCTGTTCAAATTCCATACTGTGGCCAATACGCCTCACTTTCTTTATACCCACTTCACTCAGGCGATTGGAAATCGCCATCAATTGGTATTTACGCATCTGCAGGAAGGACGGGTAAACAGGAACCATCACCGGTTCCTCAAACTGGTAGCGTTTTCTTATCAATTGAAAAAGTACCGATGCAAAAACATTTACTTTCCCAAAATGATATTCGCCTCTTTTAACTGGCCGCAGATAATACTGAACTACTTTTTGTTCACCTGAATTTATTGAAAGATCAAAATGTGCATCCCTTTTTTGAAATTGAACCGGCACTTCGTCAATCATCATTATACCAGCTGTGACCCTGTAATTATTTTCAATATTAATGCGGATGAGGTTTTCATCACCATTACTTAAACGCTCGGGTGTAAACCGACGGGCAAAAATTCCTTTGTTTTGAGAGAATAATAAAACATATTCCAGCAGGAATAATATTAAAACAACGCCGGTAACCAGGAAAGGGAAATCACCGAGCCAACGGATGAAGAAACGGCATACAAATAATGCCGATGCTATTCCCATTAAAGTATAAAAGCGGTTGGTGAAATATAAATGGCCGATATATTTTTTAAAAAGTTGCAATCAGCAATAGGTTTATCGTGGAACTTCTATTTTAGCAACAATCTGCTGCAATACATCATCATTGGTAATTCCTTCCATTTCCTTTTCAGGTGTTAGTATAATACGGTGGCGCAATACCGGTGGCACAACTTCCAACACATCATCCGGTGTAACAAAATCTCTTCCTCTTATTGCAGCCAGTGCTTTTGCTGCATTCATTAATGAAACGGAAGCCCTTGGTGATCCTCCCAGGAAAAGTGATTTATTGTTTCTTGTTTCCTGAACAATACGGGCAATATATTCAATAAGCTTTTCTTCTATATGCACATCCTTAACCAGGGAACGGTAATGTTCAATTTCTGATGCGGTAATGACTGCCTTTACCTGTTCTGCAGGCTGGTTATTTTTTGATTGCTGATGATTTTGCAGAATGCGTATCTCTTCTTCCAATGCCGGGTAATGCACATCTATCTTAAATAAAAAACGATCTAATTGTGCTTCGGGTAACCGATATGTTCCTTCATGCTCAACCGGGTTTTGTGTTGCCAATACCATAAATGGTTTTTCCATGATGTAAGTTGATCCGTCATAAGTAACCTGTCTCTCTTCCATTACTTCAAACAATGCTGCCTGTGTTTTAGCCGGTGAACGGTTGATCTCATCAATCAGTACAATATTGCTGAAGATAGGCCCACGCCTGAACTGGAAATTTCCTGACTGCGGATTGAAAACAGAAGTTCCCAATACATCACTTGGCATTAAGTCTGGGGTAAACTGTATGCGGCTGAAACCGGAATCAATTGTTTTGGCCAGCAATTTTGCTGTTAATGTTTTGGCCACCCCCGGT
Organism: Sphingobacteriales bacterium; assembly: GCA_003963365.1. Taxonomy (GTDB): domain Bacteria; phylum Bacteroidota; class Bacteroidia; order Chitinophagales; family Chitinophagaceae; genus AWTP1-9. The sequence continues at coordinate 193,009 of RXJG01000001.1, read as the reverse complement.
ACACCTTCAATCAATACATGTCCATCGGCTAAAATGGCGGCAATCAGCAGTTCAATCATCGAATGTTGTCCAACAATAACCTTCCCTATCTCTGCTTTTATTTTTTCAACGGAGGCATTTAAAGCTGAAAGGTCAGTCCGCATTGGCGGAATAAAATTTTCCATAATTATCTGGCTTTAGTATAAAAATTTTCAATTAAGCGGTTCAGGTTGATCAGTTCTTCATCAATAACATAAGTGCTGTTTTGCACTGAAACAACTTTCTTAACCAGTTCACGGATTTCTTTTTCTGATATCCCCGTTTTCTTAGTCAGCAATTCGGCAAACTCATCATTCCACTGTGCTGATGAAAGATAGAACCTTGTACGGATAAATTCTTTCAAATAACTGATCTTTTTATGCGCAATATTCAAATTGTCTTTTTTGTTGAAATAAACATTACCTACCGTTTGTACAAACTCCAGTGATGTATTCTTTAATGGCTCCACCACAGGAATGGGTCGTTGTCTTCTTTTCATTTCAAATAATACAAACAGTATCATGGTGAATAAAGTGATATAATACGCCCAGCTCAAAAACTCATTGTTGAGTAAAAATCGTAATGGTGTATCTGAGGTAGCTGCTCCTGTTTTATAATATTCGTCCCAGTAAATATGAGTAACCGCCGGGTCAATATAAGAAAGTGCCTTTGCCGTATACTCTGCATTATTTTGATGCAGCATAAAATAATTACTAAAACACAAAGGCGCTGCATGAATATAAAATGCCCCGCCACCAAATCGTATTTTAATAAAATTGACTTCTTTATATTGATTGGTACCTAACACGATAGTGCTGAGTGTATCAAACTTGCTGAAGATACCATCAATCCTGTTGCGGTAAAAACGATAATTTGTATCCTGTTTCATCAGCGGATTCACAAAATTTAACGAAACAGAATCAGCCTGCAGAAAATGAGAAAAATCTTCCGTTTTAAATTTGAGTGTATCCCTCAGGTGTTCACTAATATCAAATGCAGCTATAAATACATCGTTCCCGTCCAGCACATAATTGAGTAATTCATTCTCGTCGGTTTCTGTTAATGGCAATTGTCTTTCCACTAAAATATATGCAGTGTGTTTATCCTTACTGTTATTAACAATGTTATAAACGGGTTGTGTTGTTTTTTTTATTACTGCATTGGGGAAAAGTGATTTTAGCTGATCATACACAATAAAAGTACCATAAGGAATTTTATCTTTTGCCGCCAGCGTAAGCCGCCAGTCGGTTTCTTTGGGCTTGTAGTACTGTGCTACAAAGTACAGCACTACCAATACCAGTATAAAAAAATAATATCGTTTATATCCCTTCAGCATTATAAGCGGTTATAAAATTGTTTAAAATGATTACTGATGATGTCATATTCCTGTGGTGACAGCTGCATTTCACCATACCATACATATTCAAACTCTGTGGTGAGGCTCCCGAATGAAGTGGTTAATGATATATTGGCTAATTCATGCACATATTGCCGGTTTGATTTGTTGGGTTGCCAGTTGATATAATTTTTATCCGTCAGTTTTTTTAATGTTTGCAGGTAAAGCAATCGAACCGCAAGCCGGTAATTTCGCTGGTTTACGGCCGTTTCAATAGCCTCGTTAAAGTTGATGGTGTGCACATTTTCATCCAGTACTTCATACGATAGTCCTCCGTCTTTATTTTTCTTCTGAAAAAAAGCAAAAGCATCCATTCCAATAATGCGGAGGATAAAATAAACAACACCCAGGATGGCAAACGTCCAAAGCAGGATCGTTATTAACGTGTTACCAGCTTCCTGTCCCATCAAATCATAATACTTCTCCCAGAGCCAATCCCATAGCCGTTCAAAGAAGGATTTGGTCCGGGCTTTATCTTTGGTTGAATACTGGAAAGCATCCTGTGAACGGTATTTATTGATAGTATCTTTTGAAATAATTTTTACAGTCACGAAAGACGAATCATAAACAGGACGAAACTGCGCAGTAACATTGCTGTTAATAAAGAAAAATAATATGACAATGTATTTTATCAAAACTCACCTGAATTATCAAACATGGTTTGTTCCTTATCTCCTATGGCATTTATCCTGTCCATCAATCCTGTTCCATCCGTTCTTTCCACCAGGCTGTAATAGTTAAGAATTACAGAAACATAAAAAACAATATAAAATAAAAACTGGAAAATGCTGGTGGCCGACATGATAAGCACATAAGCTGTTCCAAATTGTTTGGTGGTCATAAAGGCAGTTACTCCGAAAATTATTCCAATGATGAAACTTATAATGCCTGACATGAAAGAATAAACAATATAACTGACAAAGTAAATAGCTAAACTTACCCAGAAGTTTTCTCTTATTATTTGAAAACAACGATTAAAAGAATCAGCAAATGATCTTCTTTCTACCATTACCACTGTAGCAAAGGGTGTTAACACCACTCCAAAATAAATACCCGGCAGCAAACAAAAAATAATCCCGATAAAAACCACAATCAGGGTAGGAAATGAATATAAAACTACCTTTAAAAAATTCCTGGCAAAACAATTCCATACTTCGGGCATTGTTGGACTTTCTCCCTGCTTTTCTTCATAAACAATAAAATAAGCGGTAATAGCAGTATGCATAGCGCAGTACAGAATATAGTACAATCCAATATTAACAAAGTACCCAAGTGTGAATGTATCACTCAGTTCTCTTCTTGCTGCAATCCCTTTAAATATATCATCAAATACAGAAGATTGCTCTGAAGAATACCAGGCAACAGCAATTGAATGCATCACCATAAATATTCCTCCTACTGCTAAAAAGGATTTGAGCAAAGGACTAAATTCCTGCCGTATGAATCCAAAGGTTTCATTAAAGTTCTCTCCAAAATCTCTTATTTTTCGGAGCGTAATTTTTTGTTGAGCCATGACATAAAATTTTCATCCGCTTCATCGTGTTCTTCTGATTGAGCCGTATTCACCCTGCGGTTAAGCTGAATGGGATATAAAATAAAATACCAAATCATAAAAAGTAATGAAGCAATTAATATAAAAAGATTCAGCACCAGCGGCATCGTTTTATAGAAACGGGTTACAAAACTTTCTAATACTGCAGCAGTAACAATAATTGGAACAATACCAATCACAATTTTAAGCCCGTCTTTTATTCCACGTTTAAAAGATTCTCCACGGGTAAACGTTTTAGGGAAAAGGATGCTGTTGCCAACTGCTAAACCAGCGCAGCCTGCCACTACAAACGCAAGAATCTCCAGTGTACCATGAATAAAAACCGCCAGTATAGATTCCCATCCCAATCCTTTCGTAAAAAAGAACGTTATAAACGAACCAAGCATTATGCCATTACTCATGGTAAGATAAACGGTGCCAACAGATGCAGTGATACCACTTATGTAAAAGAGAAATGAAACCTGTAAGTTATTGTAAGCAATAAACAGGAACATGATTACCGGGGCCATTGACTGATAGATGCCAAACGGGTTACCCTGCTCAATATTTTCCAGTGTGGTGTTTACATAATTATCGCCCAGTATAATGCGGATAAACGAATCATCATACACAGCAGAAATGGAACCTATTGCTGTAAAAAAGATGAGAAACAAAAACGAATACAGTAACTGCCGCTGATAATTAAAAAACAAGTAAGGCAGCTCAAACCTCCAGAAATTAAAGATACGGGATGTTTTTTCCTTCCTGTTTTTATAAATACCCTGGTGAAACCTGGATGCCAGCCCGTTTAAATATTTAGTGGTATTACTGTTGGGGTAAAACGTTTTTGCATAGGCCAGGTCATCGGTAAGCTCTACAAAACGTTCGGCCAGTAAATCGGGGTTATTATTGGTTCCGAGTTCGGCTTCATACAGCTTCCATTTTCCGGCATTATTTTTTAAAAACAAGGCTTCCCGCATAGTGAGTAGTTAAAATTAACTGATTTAGCGAAACGAAAAAATTTTGAGGCATTTAATCTTCGTTTATTATTTTACAAGCTTATTTAATGAATGTATGAATACCATAACCATTCAAACCGCACAGAATATTGAAGTGGAATATGATGTTGCCAGCCTGGGCGACCGTATTGTAGGACGAATAATTGATGGATTGATACAGGGAGCTTATGTGCTGATTTTTATGTTGTTTTTTTTCTGGGGCAATTTTGCAGGTGGCGCCGACCGGGAAGGCATATTAATCATCTTATTCATAATCGTTTTATTACCGGTTGTTTTTTATGACTTAGTGATGGAACAGTTTTTTAACGGGCAAAGTATTGGCAAAAAAGTAATGAAGATAAAAGTCATCAGTTTGGATGGGGGCCAGCCCACTTTTAGTCAGTATTTATTAAGATGGCTTTTCAGATTGGTTGATTTTAGCTTAACCGGAAGTCTTGGTGCTTTGATCTCAGTAGCGGCATCCGAAAACAAACAACGCATTGGAGACATGGTAGCAGGCACAACATTGATCAAAACTATTCCAAGAACAACTTTGCAGCACACATTATATGTTGAGCCTGTACAAAAGCCTGAGTATAAAGCCATGTATCCGGATGTAATTCATTTAAGCGATACTGAAGTACAACTGATAAAAGATGTGCTGATGAATTATCAGAAAACAGGTAACAGTGTATTGCTGTACCAGGCAGCAGAAAAAATAAAAACAGTTCTCCACATTACTACGCAACAGGAGTCCCGTGATTTTTTATACCAGCTGCTTACTGATTATAATCATTTGGCAGGAAGTAATAATAGTTAAGTATGGGGAGCCAGTATAGTAAAAGGATAGAAAGGAAGATTACGCAGCAACCAGAATGATAAAACAACAACCAGCACTGTTTTTGGAAACCATGGCTTATAAATCAGATCCCATCTTCCATAATTTCCATTGACCATTTTATAAATATTTGCGGCAGCAGCATACGCTAAAACTGGTAATGATAACACCAACAAAACATTATACCCCGATGCGGCTATTATATCTCCATGTAACAATTGATGAATAGCCCGTTGAGAACCACAGCCGGGGCAATAATATCCTGTAAGACTATAAAATGGACAATTAGGGAAAAAAGAAGCTACTGCAGGATTAAATATAAAATAGATAACTGCAGCTATTGATAAAACAATCAAAGCAATAATATTACCTGTCAGCTTCATAAAAAATAAAGGGCCGAAATAATCCGGCCCTTATCAGTAATTGAATTTATTAATTATTAAATCTTGCCGCACCACTAAATAAAGCCACCCCCATGATAAAATAAAATATAAGGTAAAGAACAAGAACCCCAAGACCAACAAAGAAACCGATCTTAGTCCATTTACCTGCTTCTTTTGAAGCAGTTTCAGCTTCGGCAAAACGTCCGGCAGCCCATTCAGAATTTACCTTAGATGCATAGATGATTCCTACTATGCCAAAAGGTAAACAACAAAAAATTGTTACGAGAATTGATTCTACTAACCAGTTTTTTGGTTGTACTCCCGGTGTTGGTGCACCTGGCTGTGATAATTGATCCATATAAAAGTTGATTTTGGTTATTACTCTACAAATAACCAATTTTTTCTAACAATACCAAATAAGATTTAATATGTAATTCTTAATAATAGCAGAATTTGTTTACCAGGCATCATCATACCCGGTGATAATCTGCTCTCCAGTTTTTAACAGCCGCTTTTATTTCTTTGGCCGGAGTTTTTTCCTCTGCTGCTTTTTTTGCCAGCTCCACAAATTCATTATCAGGTGCAAAACGCAAAGCAATAATCTGGCCCATGCGCAGGCGGCTATCTAATAGTTTACCAGTTAAAGCAAAATGACGAAGATTTTCTTCCGCTCGTATAGCCCTGTCCTGCGCCTTTAAAGCAAAAGCTCTTGCATACCATAATATGATAAGCAATAAAACGGATAACGCTACCAGCAATGATGCTGAATACAAATTTTCAGGATCTGTATTTACCAGGTTTACTATACTGCCAATAAAAACAGCCAGCCATAAAGCATACGCCACAAAATGATACATGGGGACATAGCGGCTGTGATTCTTAAAGTTTTGCTCACTCATAAGTTGTTTACGTTTTAGTTTTAAACAGGAAATTAGTAAATCTGCCGCAAATAAACCTTTTCAATTAATAGTTGTAATGTAGATTGCAAACTTAAAATTCAATTTATGGCAGCGGCTTCTATAATTACGATTGGAGATGAACTATTGATTGGCCAGACGATTGATACCAATAGTGCATGGATGGCCCAGGAGTTGAATAAAATTGGTGTATGGGTAAAACGCCGGGTGGCAGTAGGTGATGTATGGGACGAAATATGGAATGCACTGGATGAAGAAAGCAAGCATTCCGAAATTGTTTTAATTACCGGTGGACTTGGGCCAACAGCTGATGATATTACCAAGCCTTTGTTGTGTGAATATTTTGGCGGTAAGATGATTGTAAGTGAAGCAGCATTACAAAATGTGAAAGATATTTTTACCAAACTCAATCGCCCCATTATTGAACGTAATTTAAAACAAGCTGAAGTACCGGATGTTTGTACCGTACTGAATAATAAAAGAGGGACAGCTCCGGGAATGGAATTTCGTAAAGATGGTAAATTGTATGTTTCAATGCCCGGTGTGCCACATGAGATGAAAGGCATCATGCTGGATTATGTATTACCCAAGCTTCCATCCTTATTTAATTTACCTGTTGTTTATCATCAAACATTATTGACGGCCGGTGTGGGAGAATCTTTTTTGGCAGATATGATCAAAGATTTTGAAGAAGCATTACCTGCTTACATCAAATTGGCTTATTTACCCAACTATGGAATGGTTCGGTTAAGATTAACCGGTCGTGGGGATAATAAAGCGGCTGTTGAACAAGAAGTGAATGAAAGATTTGCTGAATTAAAGTTGCTGGTGAAAGAATTTATGGTAACTGATACCGACGAACCAATGGAAATGGCGATTGGAAAAATTTTGCGTGGCCTGAATAAAACGATGGGAACTGCAGAAAGCTGTACCGGTGGCGCTATTGCCAGCTTAATTACTTCTATTGCCGGCAGCAGCGATTATTTCAAAGGAAGCATTGTAAGTTATGCCAATGAGGTAAAAGAAAATTTATTATCAGTACAACACGAAACTTTAGCAACAGTTGGAGCAGTGAGTGAAGAAACAGTAACGCAAATGGTAAAGGGAGCTATAACTCAACTAAAAGTAGATTATGCAGTGGCCACTTCAGGAATATTAGGGCCGGGTGGCGGTACTGCGGAAAAGCCGGTGGGTATGGTATGGGTAGCAGTGGGGAATAAAAATAAAACAGTAACTCAAAAATTTCAATGGCGTTTTGACCGGGCAAGAAATACTGACCTTACTGTTCAAAATGCATTGAATATGCTGCGGAAATTTATATTGTCTGAACATGATCAGCAGGTTAAATGATTAGGAGGAATTAATTACCTTTGCCGCCAACGTAATTGCTTGTTATTCCTGCCGAAAAAATTGTTGCAGCCGAAGTGTGCGACGCAACCGGTGTTTAATAGCAGCGCAATTGCTGGGTTCATAAAAAGAAAATATTCAACTTTAAATAACCTGTAATGAGTGTAGTTGACCTGGTAATGCCGAAATTGGGCGAAAGTATTATGGAAGCCACCATTTTAAGGTGGCACAAAAAGCCCGGCGATACCGTTAAGATGGATGAAACTGTACTGGAAATAGCCACGGATAAAGTGGACAGCGAAGTACCCTCTACTTCTGAAGGAACCATCACCGAAATTTTATTTAATGAAAATGATGTGGTGCCTATCGGTACAGTGATTGCCCGCATTAGTACCGGTAATGGAGTAATAAGCTCCGGGCCACGAGTTGCAAGCCACGAGACAAAACCTGTTACGATTGCGGCGCAGGTTGTTGAAGAAGTTCCTTATCAACCCACCACTGCAGTTACAACTAATAAACCTTCCGGCATTCGTTTTTATTCTCCATTAGTATTGAATATTGCAGCAAATGAAGGAATAGGAATGGCTGAACTGGAAACTATACCGGGAACAGGTAATGAAGGAAGAGTTACCAAGAAAGATATACTGGAATATGTGGCGAGGAGAAAAGGCGGAGGAATAGTTGCGAGTTCCGAGCCACGAGCTACGAGTGTGGTACAACAGCCAGTAGCTGTTGTAAAAGAACAAAAGCCACCCGAAACTCAAAGCTCACAACTCGCTACTACAAATTACAGCGGCAATGTAGAAATAATTGAAATGGACCGTATGCGCAAGCTCATTGCCAAACATATGGTTGACAGTAAGCATACCAGTCCGCATGTAACCAGTTTTGCTGAATGCGATGTTACCAATTTAGTAATGTGGCGTAACCGGGTGAAGAAAGAATTTGAAAAGAGAGAGAATGAAAAAATTACATTCACGCCATTGTTTATTGAAGCAGTAGTAAAATGCATTAAGAAATATCCATGGCTGAACAGCAGTGTGGATGGCGATAAAATTATTGTGAAGAAGGATATTAATATTGGTATGGCTACTGCTATGCCCAGCGGTAATTTGATTGTTCCGGTAATTAAAAATGCTGACCAATTAAATTTAGTTGGTTTAACCAAACAAGTAAATGGCTTAGCCAATGCAGCCCGTAACAATAAATTAAAACCAGATGATACTACCGGGGGAACTTTTACTTTAACCAATGTGGGAACATTTGGAAGCATTATGGGAACACCTATCATCAATCAACCACAGGTGGCTATTATGGCCGTGGGTGCTATTAAGAAAAGACCCATGGTGATTGAAACGCCTGCCGGTGATACAATTGGCATTCGTCACATGATGTACATATCACTTTCTTATGATCATAGAATTATTGATGGTGCATTGGGAGCTACTTTTTTACAGGCTGTTTCTAAAGAGTTAGAGAATTTCAATCCTGACAGAGAAATATAAACCGCCGGCATATTAATAAAAAAATCCCGCAGTTAATTGCGGGATTTTTTTATTGTGTTTCTGCTCCATACGTTTTATGTTCAAATAAAATTTTCTTCTTTTTAAATTTCACAACTAAAAGATTATCGTAATCAGTATCGGCAAAATCATTGGGCACTTTCTTTTCGCCGCATAATGCATTGGCTATATCATCAATAGTATTGCTATGGCCAATGATTAACACATTTTTCTTTAATGCCTTCACCCTTTCAATAAATTTGAGCAGTGTATCGTTATTGTACAGGTCAACAGGCACACCAATAGCATCGCTTAATGGTTTGGCGGTTGATTTGGTTCTTATTTTATCAGTAGAAAAAATATAAGCGATTTTTTTATTCAGCAGCAGGTTTTTTAATGCTTCAGCCCGTTTAACCCTGGCTTCACTTAATGGCACATCACTGCTCATGTTAGGAGCCTGTGCTGCTTTTTCTGCATGTCTTACAATATAAACAGTTTGGCTGGCGGCGGCTGCTGAAATGAAAAGTAAAAACGATAAAACAAATTTCATAGAAAATTTTTAACAGGATAAAATTAAACGTTTGTTGTTTAAACCGGGTCTTTTTTATAAATTCATACTACCAGTAAACCCAAAAATTTGAACTATGAAGACATTATCTGAAACCTGGTTTGCCGATGGCTACATAGATTTTGAATTAAAAAAATACACACTCCTTGCCTATCTCCAGGAAATTAACCACTATTTTGATGAGAATAAATTATACCCGCAACTGGCGGATGTAATTTTTCATTATAACAATTTGGTGGCCTTCAGAGAAAACAAACGCTACCTGCAGGAACAGTTCCCCAAAAAACTTTCGGGAGTGCAAATGCAAAAGCTACAGATATTATACGAACAGATGATTGAAGATGATGAGCTGATGCAGGAACTGGAGAATATCATCTATTATTCTGCCGGCAAAATGAAAACTACAATCAGCAACGGCACCGAGATTTATGAATTTGTAGAAAATAAATTAAATATTGCCCCCGTTGGGTTAATTCCACTGGATACAAAAGAGGGTTATTTCTTTTTGAGCGAAGGTTCTTACCGTAGCACCAAAGTGTTTCAGTACCGACTTAGTCTTTTTGAAAAGCATGATGAGAAATACCGGAGTATTAAAACTGAGTTTATCAATGACTGGGAAAGAAATATTGCCAACAGTTACGAAAACATAAAAGCAGAATTAATACGAATTAAAAAAGACTTTCCGAACCCGGCTGTTTATGCCATTGAAACGGATTTAAGTTTCCCGGTGGAAGAAACTTTGCTGCCGGTGGCTAAAAGAAGTTTGGTGAGGTTTATCAGTACGCAGGCTGCTTAATGTTTTTTTAGTTTAATTACCCGCCACATTTGTAATACTACCGAAAGAATAATTAATGCCAGCCCAAAATAAAAACCATTGCTTAAGTCTTTTGCTTCATTAAAAAAGATAAAAGCCATTAAAATACCATACACCGGTTCTAAGTTAAAAGTGAGATTAACCGTAAATGCTGAAAGTTTTTTTAATGCCTGCGTAGTAAGTTGAAAAGCCCACACAGAACAAAGCCACGACAAAATTAATAGCCAGCCCCAGTCACCTGTGCCCGGAAAAACAGTTTTTACGGGGAAGAAATGCAGGTAGAAAGGCATGCATAAAGTAAGCAACAGCAAGCCTCCCGTTAATTGATAAGTAAGTGCTGTTTCTCCGTTAATACGTTGCACAAACTGCCGCAGCAATATCATTGATACCGCAATCAGTAAAGCGGAGGTGATGCCCAGTATAATACCCGTTTTATAGCGGGGATCAAAATGGAAGATGATATAAATACCAACCATCACCAGCAACCCTAATAACACTTCTGTCCAGTTTATCTTTCTGCCAACAATAAAAGGCTCCAGCAATGCAGTAAAAAATCCAACTGCAGAAAAACAAACCAGGGCAACCGATACATTCGCATATTTAATACTGCCATAAAATGTTACCCAATGCAATGCTGCCAAAAAACCAACTCCTGCCAGTTTCAGCATATCTGCTTTACTGATGCGGGTTAATTTTTTAATGAAGGAAAATAGCAGCCACATAGTTACCACCGTAATAAAAAGCCGGTACCACACAAGTAACCCTTCATTAAGCTGAATAAGTTTGCCAAGTATACCGGTGAAACCTGCAAGAAAAACGGAAACATGTAATTTAATGAGGGCCTGCTTCATCAGGCAACAAAGAAAAGAAAGAAGATGGTAAAAGGAAATTTTATTTAACAGGAAAAGCTAAGCCACTTTTGTTTCAGTAAAACCGTTTTTCATTTTACTGTGATAGTCTTTAAAAATACTTTGCCAGCGTAATTTTAACACACCAAGGATACCTTCTTTCACAATGCCTTTATTCATTTTAGACTGACCAAGCTTCCGGTCAATAAAAGTTATAGGCACTTCTTTTATTTTAAAATGCAGCTTCCAGGCAGCAAATTTCATTTCAATCTGAAAAGCATATCCTACAAAACTTATTCCATCCAGGTTCATTGCTTCCAATACTTTTCTTTTATAACAAACAAAACCGGCAGTAGGATCCATTACCGGCATCCATGTTATTAATCTTGTGTATAATGATGCTCCTTTTGAAAGAAACACCCTGTCGCCTGGCCAGTTAGCAACCTTACCATTTTTTACATAACGGGAACCAACTGCCACATCGGCTCCTTCATTTTTACATGCATTATACAGTCGTTCAAGATCATCAGGATTGTGTGAGAAATCAGCATCCATTTCAAAAATAAACTGGTAGCCTTTTTCTAAAGACCATTTAAATCCGTGAATATAGGCAGTGCCCAAACCGAGTTTACCTTTTCTTTCTTCAATAAATAACTGACCGGGATATTTTAATTGTAAATCTTTTACAATTTGAGCCGTACCGTCCGGAGAACTGTCATCTACTACCAGTACATGAAACTCTTTATTCATACCAAATACATGCTGGAGAATAGAAGCTATATTCTCCTTTTCGTTGTAGGTTGGTATAATAACAATGTTTTCCAATCCGGACAGATAATTTTACTCTAAAATACAATATGCGTTAATAGCGAAATTTAAAATTTAAGCTATAACCCGATTTAATGCTTTTTTAACAGGGTTCTGTTCAAAATCTCAGTAAGCTTTTGTTTGGTATGTAACGGAAAGTCTCCTTTCATCATCCAATCATAATACTGTGGTTCGCTTTTTAAAACTTCTTCCACCGGTTTGCCCTTATGCTTACCAAAATTAAATACTTCTTTCCCATTCTCCATTAAAAAGCGACGGGCAAAATCAACAATACTATCCTCACCCGTAAACTTAACAATTGCATCAACCGTCTTTCCAATCTGCGGATACTTATCCAGTTGCGCCTCTAATATTTCCCATGTAGCGGTAGCGTCTGCTTCAGCACTATGGGCATCTTCCAGCGATTTATTACAATAGAATTTATAAGCTGCGCTTAAGGTACGCTGCTCCATCATATGAAATATCTTTTGCGCATCCACCATTTTTCTACCTTTCATATCCACTTCTAAAGGTACCCGCAAAAACTCTTCCATTAACAGCGGTATATCAAACCGGTTTGAATTGTACCCGCCCAGGTCACAGTTTTCAATAAACTGTTTTATTTCATTGGCCACCTGCCTGAAGGTTGGGGCGTCCTTTATCATTTCATCGGTAATGCCATGTATATCCGTTGCACCTGCCGGGATGGGTATTTCCGGGTTAATCAGTTTTCGCTTCACAAGCTTTGTACCATCAGGATGAATTTTTACAATAGCAATTTCCACAATACGATCACTGCCAAGGTTAGTTCCGGTTGTTTCAAGATCAATAAAGGCTATAGGACGGGTTAGTTGTAATGCCATACTAGGTTTAGGGTTGTTAATTGAGTTATGAAAAATGTTTTGCTGATGATTGGTCGTGGTGGTTTTGAGATGCAAATGTATTTATATTTTTCCATCCTAAACAATTGAAAAAGAAAGATTAAGCTATAAACAGGCATAAGCCTCAAATTTTACCTGAATTAACTAGGTAATAAGGGTGGTGAATTGTAACTTTGCTAATAATTTTTTTGCGAAAAAAACGTTTAAAATCTCAAACTATCCAAACGATGAAAAAAGTCCTCCTTCTGTCAGCATTAATTGGCATTACTGCAATATTTATCAGTTCATGCTCAAGCAGCAGACTGGGTTGCCCCTCTACTTATACTTATTCAAGAAAGCCCTTTAATAAATAAAAGGCAGTTGTAATTGATTTATGTGGAAAGAACTCAGGCACCGCCAGGAAATTGATAATATTATAACGGCATCAGAAAACAAACCGCAGGTTATTTTTAAACACAGTACCCGATGCAATACCAGTATATTGGCAAAACATCGCATTGAAAAAAACTTTGCAGGAAATGATATCGACTTCTACTTACTTGACCTCATTCAGCATCGGGATCTTTCAAACAAAATAGCGGATATGTTCGGGGTTTACCATGAATCTCCGCAAGTGCTGCTCATTAAAAATGGTGAATGTATTTATGATGAAAGCCATTTAGGTATTAATATGGATGAACTGATTGAGCAGGCTTTGTAAAAATACAACCCAGGGTCATACAAAAAATATTAAAGCCCCTGTGCGAGGGGCTTTATTGTTTCATAGTCGTTGATTACTCTTATTGTATTATTATTCGCAAAGGTCGCACCTTACTGTGCCGTAGTTTCGGCACCTCTAACGTAAGCATTTGTTTTTTAAAGAATGCTTTTATTCTTTTCGGTTCAATTTCGTTGGGCAAATCAAGTATTGTTTTAAAACAATACTCGTTACAATCATTGTTACTGCGGGCACTAATTTTCTTCTCTTTTTTATTACCTTCAATCAGGAGCATATTACCCAATAATACCAATTGTAATTGTTTCTTCTTAAAACCGGGCACTTCCAATTCATAATAAAATGATTTTTCATTTTCTGAAAAATGCAGTTGATTACTTACATCTAATGAATCTCCATGAACAATAAATTGTCCTGATTTAATATTCAATACTTGCCCGTCCATAAAAAAAATTTAAAGTTAAGTTGTACTTACACAGGTAAGTTACAAAAAGTATTTATCCAGTGCAAGTGTGTGCAAAGAAATAAACGCTTTAATTTGTTATGGCAATCCTATTTTTTTAAAATTAATTTTAAATTATAACTGTACGTAAGCGTCTTTTATTAAAAAGATTTTGTTTTTTCTAATTGGGAAAGGTCAACAAAATTCATTTTAAAGATATTTTTAAAAAATAGCTGTCTTCCCTGAAATAAAATTGCATTTGCTGTTGTTTTTATAATATTGCAGCGGATTTTAGCAGCGAACCATTGTGTAAAATCCTTTGTTTTACTTTTTCCAAGTTCCTGGAAACCAAAAAAAATAAGTGTTAATGGCAAAAAATTTATTAATAGTTGAGTCTCCGGCCAAAGCTAAAACCATTGAAAAAATTCTTGGAAAAGATTTCCAGGTGAAGAGTTGTTTTGGACATATCCGTGACCTGGCCAAAGCAGAAATGGGTATTGATACGGAGAATAAATACAAGCCTCATTATATTGTACCGGCAGAGAAAGAAAAAGTGGTGAAGGAATTAAAATCACTGGCTAATAAAAGTGAGGAAGTATGGCTGGCAACGGATGAGGACCGTGAAGGAGAAGCCATCAGCTGGCATTTGTGTGAAGTGCTTGGTTTGGATCCCAAAACCACTAAAAGAATCGTGTTTCATGAAATCACCAAACCAGCTATAAAAGACGCCGTTGAAAACCCACGTACATTGGATATGAACCTGGTGATGGCACAACAGGCACGTCGTGTTTTAGATCGTATAGTTGGGTTTGAATTAAGCCCCGTTTTGTGGCGTAAAATGAGCATGGGCAGTAACCTCAGTGCTGGTCGGGTACAAAGTGTGGCAGTAAGGCTGATTGCAGAAAGAGAAAGAGAGATCAATGCTTTTAATACCAGCAGTACATTTAAAATAGAAGCGCAGTTCACTGCGAACGATTTGAATAATCGCCAGGTTACTTTTACCGCAGAAGGTAAAAAACAAAATACAGCTGAAGATGCACAAAGTTTTCTGCAGAGCTGTGTTGGTGCTAAATACACAGTTAATGATATTCAGGTTAAGCCAGGTAAAAAATCTCCTGCTCCCCCGTTCACTACATCCACCCTGCAACAGGAAGCAAGCAGAAAATTAGGTTATGGCGTTAGCCGAACCATGTTACTGGCGCAAAAACTATACGAAAGCGGTAAGATCACTTATATGCGTACAGATAGTGTGAACCTGAGTAATACCGCATTGGGCGATATTACTAATACTGTTAAATCAATGTACGGAGAGGAGTATCACCAGTTTCGTAAATACAAAAACAAGAATGAATCTGCACAGGAAGCACACGAAGCCATCCGCCCTACTTATATGGAAAATACGACGGTAGAAGATGCAGATTGCAAAAAACTGTATGAGCTGATCTGGAAACGAACCATGGCATGCCAGATGGCAGATGCAGAAACTGAAAAGACTATTGCAAAAATCAATATATCTACCAATAACGAAGAACTCACCGCACAGGGTGAAGTGCTGAAATTTGATGGATTCTTAAAAGTATACAGGGAAGACCGTGATGATGAAGACAGTGAAGAAGACCAGGAAGGTATGTTACCACCATTAACGGTGGGTATGAAATTATTATTAAAAGAAATGAATGCCATTGAGCGATTCAGCCGGCCATCACCCAGATATACCGAAGCCTCGCTGGTAAAAAAACTGGAAGAATTGGGTATAGGTCGTCCTTCAACTTATGCACCAACTATTTCAACTATATTAAAAAGAGGTTATGTGGAGAAGAGAGATAAGGAAGGCGTAAAAAGAGAATACCGCATCCTTAAACTAAAAGCCGATAAGATTTCTTCTGTAACCGAACTCGAAAATACTGGTGCTGAAAAATCAAAACTATTTCCCACAGACCTGGGATTGGTAGTAACTGATTTCCTGAATAAGTATTTTGATGATATTATGGATTATGGTTTCACGGCCAAAATAGAAGAAGAGTTTGATGAGGTAGCGGAAGGTAAACTTAAGTGGAATAAAATGATTGATGATTTCTATCTCCCCTTTAAAAAAGATGTAGATAAAACCATTGAAACAGCAGAAAGGGCCAGCGGAGAAAGAGAGTTGGGGTACGATCCTGCCAGTGGCAAACTGGTTATTGCAAGAATGGGACGATACGGACCCATGGTACAAATTGGGAATGCTGATGATGAGGAAAAGCCAAAATATGCCCGTTTAAAACAAGGACAAAGTATAGAAACCATTTCGTTGGAAGAAGCATTAGATCTGTTCAAACTCCCATTAACACTGGGTGAATATGAAGGACAGGATGTTTCAGTAAATGTGGGAAGATTTGGTCCTTATATAAAATTTGGTGAACAATTTATCTCCATACCAAAAGGCGAAGATCCGTTAGATATGGAATTAGAAAGGGCTATCGAATTGATAAAAGAAAAACAACAAGCCGATGCCCCTATTGCTACCTACCAGGATAAGCCGGTAACAAAAGGTAAAGGCAGGTTTGGCCCATTCATTAAGTGGAATGATATCTTCATTAATGTGCCAAGACGTTATGACTTTGATAACCTAAGTAACGCTGACATAAAAGAATTGATAGATGCTAAGGTTGAAAAAGAATCCAATCGCATTATTCAGCAATGGCCCGACGAAAAGATTTCCATCGAAAATGCCCGTTGGGGTCCGATTATCAAGTTTAACAAGAAAATTATAAAGGTTGGAAGAAGAGCTGACGGTTCCAAATACACCGCTGAAGATTTAACAGCAGTTTCCCTGGAAGAAGTTAAAAAAATGATTGAAGTTGAAATGCCCGGTGTATTTGAAAAGAAAGTAAAAATTGCAGCTAAAAAAACAGTAACACCTAAAAAGGCCCCACCAAAAAAAGCTGCGAAAAAAAAGTAACCCACAATTGTTACATATTTTTAATAGGCGACCGACAGGCGCCTTTTTTAATGCCTTTTAATTAAAGGATATTTACTTAAGTGATTGTTTTTAAAGTTTTTAAGCCTAATTAACCAAGTAATGCCGGGCAATTAGCAAAAAAAGAGTTTAGATTATAAAACAATAAAAAATATAATAATAACAATAATTTTAAAATTTAAATTTTAATATTTTATTATAAATAGTTATAAATGATATAAAAAATATTTTTTTTATAATTTAATTTAATATACATTTATAAAAAATATAAAATTTATTATTTTATTACTATATTTTAGCTCTAAAAAGTAATTAATGTACAGGAAGAATATTAAACCGGTTACTGATAAGGAGCTCACATCCGTTAAAGCCCTTTTGCAGGAGTTGAAAGACAAACTTGCATTTACTATTAATTTGACTCCCGAAGAAAGAAAACAACTTTATAAGGTTGACGAACGCAGGGTGAGTTTTGTAGAAAATGCCTGCAGAGAAATGGAAACTAACAGTTCTATTCTGCCTGGTTTTTTTAATGTTCAATCTGCAAAAGACGATTTGAAGTTATACCAGCAGCTAAAAGAAATTGAAGTACAACTGGAACAATTACTCGACAGTGTTTATGATACCAGGGTACAGGCGGGACACCGGGCGATGCAGGCAAGCAGGCTCTTTTACAATAGTGTTCAACAGGCAAAAGCTTCCGGAGTAGTGGGTGCTGATTCATTACACCAATTACTGAAGCAGCATTATAATGTTGGAAGGCCAGCCGGTAGTGTTAATAAGAAAAAGATCAGTAAGGAGAATTCGATAACGCAGTAATTTTTATCTATATCCAAATTATACCCAAAGAAAATCCAATTTCAGACACGTTTTTAAAATCCAAATCCTTAGCTCCAATTCTTATGAAAGCTAAAAGTAAATCCAATTTCCAGGTACTGTAGAATGAAATCTAGATCCAATTTCCTAGGCGCAACAATTCCTTGTTGCGCTTTTTTATATCACCCGGTTTATCGTTTCATTTTAATTTGCAAGCTTATACTTAATTTTACCCGTCACCATTACATTATGAAGTATCTTATACCACTACTATTCATCGCTGCATTTTTTTCCTGTAATGAAAATGCTTACGTTAAATCAAAAGACCCCGTGGATGCTGCCCGGGAGTTTATCCGTGCCAGCCTGGATGGTGATTTTAAAAAGGCGAAACTTTATCTGGCCAGAGATGATAATAACCAAAATTTCTATAAACTCTATATTGATAAATATGATAAGCTCTCTTCTATAGAAAAAGATGGGTTTAAGAAATCATCCATTATTGTAAACAAGGTGGAAAACATCAATGATAGTACTATCATTGTGAATTATGCCAACAGTTTTAAGAATAAAAATTTTGAATTGAAAGTTTATACCGAAAAAGGTGAATGCTGGGTTGATTTTTATTATGGCATCACCGGCAATCTCAACATCGAATAATATATGCTGAAAAACTTTTTACTGGTTGGTCTTGGTGGAATGATTGGTTCAATGCTTCGTTATACAGCTTCCGTGCTGGTTAAAAACACTACCAGCGGATTTCCTATAGCAACATTTTCGGTTAACATAATAGGGTCCTTTGTTATTGGATGGGTGTTTGGTATGAGTTTAAAAGAAGGAAGCATTAATTGGGATTGGAAATTATTTTTAACTACCGGCATCTGTGGAGGTTTCACTACTTTTTCAGCTTTAAGTTTGGAGGGGGTGGCACTGATACAACAACAGCGGTATGGAATATTTGCAACTTATTTTATAGCCAGTATTTTAGCAGGATTAGCTGCGGCATGGTTAGGGTTACTGATCAGCAAATAAGTTTGTCAGCAATCAATAAATTGTACCTTTAAAAAAAAATTAATGATAACAGTTTTACATCCCTGGCATGGCGTTAGTCCCGGCGATAAAATTCCCCGCCAGGTTAAGGCAATAATAGAAATACCACAGGGTTCAAGAGCCAAATATGAAATTGATAAAGAAAGTGGTTTATTGAAATTAGACAGGGTTATCTACTCTTCCTTTATTTACCCGGTGAATTATGGTTTTATTCCGCAATCGCTGGGACAGGACGGTGATCCATTGGATATTTTAGTATTGTGTTCTCAATCTATCACTCCGCTTTGTTTGGTAGAGGCAACCATCATTGGTAATATGCAAATGATAGACAGTGGGGAACAGGACGATAAAATTATTGCTGTGGCCACTAAAGACCCATCTGTTAATCATATCAATAATGTAGAGGACCTGCCTCAACATTTCTTTCATGAACTAAAACACTATTTTGAAGAATACAAAGTGCTCGAAAATAAAAAGGTAGAAATAGATAACTTCCAGGATAAAGCTACTGCGTTAAAAATAGTGGAAGATGCATTAAACTTTTATAAAGAATCTTATCGGAAAGAATAATTTCCTGCTTCATGAAACAATCAAAGAAAATGACTACAGAACTGGTGTTGATACTTTTGGCAATTGGAATGGCGGCGGGAATGCTTAGCGGATTAGTTGGCGTGGGAGGAGGTATTATTGTAGTGCCTGCATTAATTTTCTTTCTTGGTTTCACTCAGCATGAGGCCCAGGGAACATCATTGGGACTTTTATTGTTACCGGTTGGTATCCTTGCAGTAATAAACTATTACAATAAAGGCTTTATTGATATTAAAGTAGTTATTATAATGAGTATTGCCTTTGTAATTGGCAGCTGGTTTGGCAGCAAACTTGCGCTATCATTACCGCAGGAAACTGTCAAGAAAGTTTTTGCTATTTTCCTTTTATACACGGCACTAAAAATGCTCACCTGGGATA
The DNA here is from genome assembly GCA_003963365.1 of Sphingobacteriales bacterium. Classification (GTDB taxonomy): domain Bacteria; phylum Bacteroidota; class Bacteroidia; order Chitinophagales; family Chitinophagaceae; genus AWTP1-9. Next base: position 173,219 of record RXJG01000001.1, on the reverse strand, counting down.
CTATAATTATTAACTGGGTTAAAAAACTCTTTTAAGTATGCGAAGTTTATGCGTTCGCTGAGCCGTATCTACATTTAATATTCCCTGGTTATCTATTTTATCAATCCTTACTTTTCCCGCTGCATGAATAATTTCAAAATCGCTTAGTAATATTCCCACATGATTTATGTTTCCTTCGTCGTCATCAAAAAAAGCCAGGTCGCCCAGTTTAGCTTCCTGTAAAAAACCAATCACTTCTCCTTTTTCTGACTGATGTGCTGAATCTCTTGGCAAAGGCAAACTAAAAAATTTGAAAACCATTTGCGTAAATCCACTGCAATCCACTCCAAACACAGATCTGCCTCCCCATAAATAAGCCGTGTTTAAATAACGAAAAGCAATACCCCTTACCGACTTGGCTGTTCGTTGAGCTTTACTCATCTCCCACACTTTTCCATCATATACAATTGAGTTTCGTTTCCATTCTGCCTTACCATTTACAACACCCGTTAAACTACTTCCAAAAGGCACCCGCATATTCATCCCGTTATATTTCAATTCATTTACCCAATCAAAGGCCATGTCTTTTTTTGCATGCAGAAAATCATCTATCCCAATTTCTGTTATCTGGTTAAGCTGGCACCATCCTTCATACTCATCAAGCTGGCATTGAATCAACACCCATTCTTTTTCGGTAAGCAATATTTTACAGCATTCGCCAAATAATAACTGCGAGGTCATTTCACTACTGTGTGAAGGCTCTTTCCGGACAGACGCTACAGGTACGCAACAAACTGCATATAACATTCAATAAAAATTTATTATTGTGAAATTATGGAATTTATCCGCCATTAGCATCTGCAAAATAAAAATCATATACTTGCAGTATCCACTGTTACTTGTGAACTCAGACCAGTACAAACATATCAGCGATCAGCAATTGCTGGAAAACTTTTATGCAGACCACAATAATGAATGGCTTGGCATTCTATTTCCAAGATATACCCTGTTATTACTCGGTGTGTGCATGAAGTATTTAAAAAATGAGGAAGAAGCAAAAGATTGCGTTCAGCAGGTGTTTTTAAAAGCCATTACTGAATTACATAAATACAAGGTAGATTATTTTAAAAGCTGGTTATATATGGTGGCAAAAAATCATTGCCTGATGAAGCTGAGGGATAAAAATAAACGGCCGGTTGAGATTAATGAGAATGCCATGAGTGCGGTTAATGACGAACCAGATAAAACAGTGCTTGAACAAAAAGACAAAGCATTATCAATTATGGAAGTAGCTTTGGAAGAATTGAATGAGGAACAAAAAAAGTGTGTGAAGCTTTTTTATCTTGATAAAAAATCGTACCAGCAAATTGCCGGTATAACAGGCTTTACATTAATGCAGGTAAAGAGTTATATACAAAACGGTAAACGAAACCTGAAACAAATGATTGAAAAAAGATTAAAGTGATTTTGTACCTTGAAGAAAATTAATAAACAATAAAAAATAACCAGCAACAAACATCCAGCAACAGGCGGTGAACAACGACTTATTGAACATATTAGCCAATAGTAACAAAGACATAGACAACCAGAAACTCATGGATTATGTAGCAGGAAAACTTTCTGCTGAAGAAGCACATGAGCTGGAAAAATTATTACTGGAATCAGAATTTGGAGACGAAGCCGCTGAAGGTTTATCCATGATGAATGACAAAAGCCGTATTAACAGGCTTGTTTACGAATTGAACAATAACCTGAAAAACCAGTTAGAACAAAAGAAAAAAAGAAAATTAAAAAGAGCTATGAAAGATCAGCCTTTATGGTTGATGACTGTATTAATCTTTTTATTGCTTATAGTACTTTGTTATCTTGTTATTCATTTTTATTTAAACAGGGGTTAGCGGCATAACCGTCGTATCAAATCTTTATGCTGAGGATATTCTTTGATTAAACTATTTGCTTTTGCTAATTCAAAATCTGCAAAATCAAAACCCGGTGCAACGGTGCATCCAACAAATGAAAACCCTTCTTCTTTAACCGGCTTTGATGCAAACCAGCAGCCAGCAGGTACTACCGTTTGAAAATTTTCTCCTTCAACAATATTATTACCCAGCTTTATAATTTTCAATTCTCCATTTAGATGAATTACATAAATATTCAAAGATGTGCCGTAATAAAAATGCCAGAGTTCATCGCTTTTTATTCGATGAAAAGCAGAGAACTGATTCCCTTCTAATAAAAAGTAAATAGCTGTTGATATCACCCGTTCACCACCAAATCTTCCGGGTAAATGCGCTGTATTAAGATATTCATCTGAGCGATAGGTTTGTTTATAAAAACCACCCTCCGGATGTGCCTGCATTTGATAATGATCAACGAGGTAAGAAGCAGTAAGCATATTTGCTGATTTTTATTAAGTGGTTATTTACCAGGTTGTTTACAAAATAATTTTGGAAACCGCATAGTTTTTGCCGTAACTTTTACTGTATCAAAAACTCCAAGTTATGAATATCGCTCAACGCATTGATCACTGGAGTTTAACTCACCATCCCAAATGGCTGGTAGTTCTCCGGGTTGCATTAGGCATTTTTCTTTTCCTTAAAGGCATCTCTTTTATTTACCGCACCGAAGACCTGCAATTACTGTTGCAATATAATACGATTGGTGTGGGCACAAAAATAGTTGCCTGGTACATTATGATAGCTCACTTGTTTGGAGGCATCATGATCATTGCTGGTTTATTTACCCGGCTAATGTGTTTACTTCAAATACCAATTTTGCTGGGAGCTGTTTTTCTTATCAATCTAAGACATGCGATCATACCGGGCAGTTCTGAACTTGGATTCTCCATTTTAACACTATTACTGCTCATCGTATTCTTTATAGAAGGCGGAGGACCTTTATCACTTGATCATTATTTTAAAGGGGGCAAATAAAAAAGTGGATTGTTTGAATGAAACGATGCCACCAAACAATCCACTTATCTTTTGAGAAATTAATTTACATCTTTACCGGCTTCCAGTTTTTTAATCATTTCTTCTACAGCACCCTTTTGGGCCGTAGGTGCTATTGCTACAGCTTGTTTCGCATATTTTAAGGCGTTCTTATAATCACCGTTTGCAGAATACCCTCTCGTCAATCCCATTAAAGTAGTAAAGCTGTTAGGATGTTTATCATAATTCATTTTAAATACCTTTAATGCTTCTTCCTTTTTACCACGGGCAATTAATGAGCGGCCATATTGATGCACATCCTGTTCGCTACTCAATGGCAATGCTTCTTTCATTATCGCATCTGCTTCATCTTGTTTACCCAGTTTTTCCAAAACAGATGCTTTTGTACTGAGTGTAACAAATGTTTTCTGCCCAACAAATACGCCATTAATAGAATAATCACTCCATTGTAAAGCTTCTTCAAGATTGGTGTTGTTATCAACACAAAATTGTGCAGCCTGTGCCCATGCATCGGCATTAAATCCTTTATCTGATCTCAGTTCTTTTCGAAAAGATTCAAGCTGTGTTTTTATCAGATCAACTTCCACTTTAAATGGCACTTTAACTTTTTCCCAGCTAAGCGCAACAACAGCACTATTGGGTGTTTCATTTTCAAATTCATATTTCAACCATTCTGTGCTTTGTGCTAACGCCACAGGCTTTACTTTTACTTTCAGAGCATCTTCTTTAGGATCATAAAAGAAACTTCCCCATGAAGAAGAATTTTTTGAAAAGATAACTGTTGCTTCATCAGCTCCCATTGCTATAAACAAAGCATATTTGCCTGCAGGCAGATTGTTTCCTTCCACTTTTACATCGGTTGTAAATTCTATAGTAGTATTTTCATTGGCACCTGCCCGCCACGGTGCAGCTTTGCTGGTACCAAAACCAAGATCAGTGTAACCATAATGTACGATACTGGTTCCATAAATTTTTCCCTCCCGGCCTTTTACCCCGGGACGATCGTAATGAATGCTTACATCCGTGATACCTATTCGTTCGCCTACCACTGCTTTCTTATTACCGCCATTGGGTGGCACAGTTAACCCCTGAGAAAATAAAAGCTTGGCAGCAAATACTGCTGTCAGCATTAGCATTAGTTTTTTCATGTTAATAATTTTAAGGATTATGAATTTAAGGGATGGTAAACCCAAATTCCGGGAAGATGGATAAGTGGATAGAATTAACTGATAGCTGGACTTTAACGTTGGCGGCCAGGATAAATTTGAGAATTTTATAAGATTATCAAATGACTGATAGCTTAATAATTTCAAAAAAAATTATAATTCCATCCACACTTCTTTAGCGAAATATTCCAATGACGGGTCTCTTGCTCCCATCAGCAGTAATACACAGTTGCCTGTTAAATGAGGGCGGACTGTTGTTAAAAAATCTCTTCTGTTCTCTACAAAAAAAGCATTCTTACCCAATTGTTGTATGTCGTAAATAAGATCATTGGAAGAAATATCTTTGACTGCTGTACCGCCTGCATAAAAAATTTCACTCATCCATATTTCATCTTCAGGTCTTAATACTTTGGATATCGCTTCCACAAAATCATTTCGCAAAAACTTAGTGGGGCCATATCCATGCGGCTGAAACCATGCTACTACTTTAGGTGCTATATGCTGACAGGCTTCAATAGAAGCCGCACATTTGGCGGGGTTGTGAGCATAATCATCAATAAGCCACACACCATGCTTTTGTCCAATTACCTGGTGACGGCGATAAATGCCTTCATACTGTTTCAATGCTTCTGAGCAAATTGATAAATCAACACCAACAAGGTTTGCAACAGCTGTTGCAGCCAATGCATTTTCCATATTGTGTTTACCAACTGTATTCAAACTAAAATCAACTCCATTTATTTTAAACTGGATGGTCAAACCTGTTTGATGAAAATTGGTGGCAACATATCCGGCAGATTGATCGTTTGAAGAAAAATCATTTTTACTGTCAACAGATAATTGTTTAGCCAAAGGATGAGATTGATTCACCACAAACAATTGCTTTGTGTTCTTTTTAAAAGTAGTGAATACATCCATCAGCACATCAATCTCTTTATGATCTTTGTCAACATTTAGTAATAACCCTATCTCCGGTTCATACAGTACAATTGATCCATCACTTTCATCTGCTTCAATTACCAGCCACTCTCCTTTTCCTACTTTGGCATTACCAATTTTCCCTTCTTTAATAATACTCACTAAACCGGCGCCACTGATAATACTCGGTTCCTTACCGGCATATTCCAGTATATCAAATATCATTGCACTGGTAGTGCTCTTTCCACTGGTACCACCTACTGCAATTGTTTTTTTACTTTTTGCAATTAACGCTAATAACTCAGACCGTTTAATAATGGGAATATTTAATTGTTTTGCCTTTTGTACTTCGGGCACAGTATCTTCAACTGCCGTTGACACCACAATCAAATCAGTCTTATCATTTATTCCTGAACCATCCTGAACAAAACAATGAATACCTTCCTTTTGGAGTTTATCTTTTGTCTCATTATACTCGTCTTCTTTAAAATAACGATCACTTCCCGCCACATCTTTTCCAATGCCTTTCAGGTATTGAGCTAATGCACTCATACCTGTTCCGGCTACTCCAATAAAAAAAACTGATTTAAAATCTGAAATGCTTTTGATCATACTACAAATAAAAGCAAAACCCCCGAAAATCGGGGGCACTGTGGGAGTTGACGGGGTCGAACCGCCGACCCTCCCGATTATAAATCGGGATGTACTGAACCAACCAGTGCCTCAACTCTTTTTCTGCTCTTCCATGATTTTATTTCTCTTTCTCTTTTATAAGCTTCTTGTTTCGTTGAATATTTTTCTGTGTAAACTATTTGCCAATCACTTGTTCCACCGGTAAAACCTTTATGATTTGAATGGTGTTTCCTTAATCGTTCAACTAAAGAATCTCCTGTATAACCAATGTAATATTTGTTCTTTGATTGAGAGAAGAGAATGTAAACATGATAGGCCATAAAATAAAAAACCCCCGGTTTTCGGGGGCACTGTGGGAGTTGACGGGGTCGAACCGCCGACCCTCTGCTTGTAAGGCATAAACACACCCGCTTTTTTAAGCAAAAACAGCCAAAAAAGCAATGCTATTTCTTTTTATTAAATAGTATAAAATCATTTACTGGTAAGCGTTTCAGGAATTAAAAACGGATAAAATTATTTATGGCAGTTTATTTTATTTTATTAGATTTGTGTCGGAGTAGCATCGGAATGGTGTCGGAAAAACTCCCTTTACAATATGGAAGCAACTACTGCAATCGTCCTGGACAAGTGGCACCCAAAGGCAGACAATACATGCCGGGTGTCTTTACGGGTAACATTTCAGAGAGAAAGGAGATATTATAAAACCAAATACACTTTAACTGAAATTGATTTTAATAAAGCAATGGGAGAAAAACCCAGGGGAGAATATAAAGACCTGCAGCTGCAATTGCTGAAATATGAGGAAAAGGCAAGAGAGGTAATTGATAAAATCCCCTTCTTTACCTGGGAAGCTTTTGAAAAGAAATATCTGCAAAACAGAGGTGCGACCGATACCGTAAGCCTGGCTTATGACGATAAAATAAAACTCCTTACGGAAGCCGGCCGGATCGGCTATGCTGTGAATTTTGAATGTGCACAGGGAAGCCTAAATAGATTTAATCCTAATTTGAAGTTTGCTGATATAACTCCCGAATTGCTGGAAAAATATGAAAGGTCAATGCTGGAGCTCGGAAATAGCAAAACCACCATCAGCATGTACCTAAGAACCTTACGAACCCTTTTTAATGATGCTATCCACGCCGGTGACATTGTTCCTGAATTATACCCTTTCAGAAAGAACGAAAGAGACGTAAAAAAATATCAAATACCGGAAGCAAGGAACATAAAGAAAGCCCTTAAAATGTCCGAGATCGCTAAAATATTTAATTACAAAGCCAAAGCAGGATCATACAGGGAAATGGCGAAAGACTATTGGATTTTTATTTATCTAAGTAATGGCATCAATGTAAAAGACTTGTGTCGTTTGCGTTTTGAAAACATCAGCGGCAAAGTTCTAACATATACAAGGGCGAAAACTTCCCGACAAAAAACAGCAAAGCAAATCCAGGTGATACTAAGGCCCGAATCACTGGCTATCATAAAAAAATGGGGAAATAAAAAGAAGGATAATAAAACATTTGTTTTCCCAGTATTAACCGGCAAAGAGACACCGGAAAAAGAAAGACAACTTGTACAACAACTTACCCGGGTGATCAATGATAATATGAGAAAAATTGCCGAGGAATTGGAAATAAACCAAAGTACAACCAGTTATGCGGCCCGCCACAGCTTTGCGACCATATTAAAGCGATCCGGTGCAAATAATACTCTGATAAGTGAATTACTTGGGCATAGCAATTTAAAGACTACTCAAAGTTATTTGGACAGCTTTGAAAAGGATTACCTGGAAGAACAAACAAACGCACTCACTGATTTTTCATCATTAAAATAAGCATCATGAAAAAAAACAAAAAGAAAAGTGCAATCCGTAAGCGTTTAATTATTATCAGATCAAGGGGAATACTCTCTCATTTGCCCCTGCGACGATTGGACTTTTCCGGCATCAGCACAACAGTAAGTTAAACCCAGCTACAAATGTTATCACCATTAGGCCGCTAAATAAGCGGCTTTTTTATTTGAAACTTACCTATCGCATTAATAGATTTTAATTAACAAAATCTAACAATATCGTCCAATCATTCAATGCTTAAATAAAATTTTACCGGATTAGAAAAAAGGTAAGTTACTAAACTAAAGTTCAAATAAGACATATATAGCTTTGATTTTAGATTTTCTAAACTAAAATGATATTATCAAATGGACTTATTGAAAAAAATACACGACGAACACCTTTCCAGAAAAGCAAAAATTACTCAGCAAAAAGAGAGAGGTGATAACTTGACATTCCACGATAAAGAGTTAGCACGAGCCAAAACAGACGGCTCCCATGATCAGCCTTATTTGGACGCAATAAACTTAGGTAGGCGAACCTTTAACGATGCGCTCGATGCAATCAAAAACCCCGACCATCCCGACCATATTCGACAGACGAAATCATTGAACGAAACTTACGGCGGCGACCTTGACGCAATGCAAAGTGGTCTGATTGACAAAACGGTTAAAGCCCTCAAAGTTCATCGCCTTGAAATCAAAAATCCATCTTATGAGTCAAATATATTAAAGCCCTATATAATAAGGACACAGCTTGATTCGATCAATCTCGCTAAACTAAAAGATTACTTAAAAAGTAAGTGGGCCTTATCCGGCTATTCGGGAGATGCTGATCTCATCAATGATTTTTGGGCTTGCCACAAATACAGTAGTGATGTTCCTCAAAACAACTTTGCAAAAAAATAACGACATGGAAAAGAAGCAAAAAAGACAGATCAAAACAACGCTGTCTGATCAATACCAGGCACTACTTGACAAGGTAATTTCTTTTACCGGGAAAAAGGAATCCGAAATTGTTAGGGAAGCAGTTTCCAAATATCTGCGAAATGCGATAGTTGAATTGGACTTACCTAATAGTGAAATCATTGCAAGGGCATAACAATAAACTTGCATGGTTCAGCATCTTTATTTTGTTTAAGACTATCGCGGACGGCTGTGTCTACAGCGCACCGCCTTTATTTTGACTTTAAAAATCATTACTCAATGAACGAAATAACATTCAATGATATTCCTGCGGCAATAGGCCAACTCTTTGACAAGCTTGAAACGATTTGTCAAAAGATCGAACTTTTACAAAAAGCAAAACCGGCACCGCAATTAATTGAAGAAGAAAAAGAAGTATGGTTTTCGCTCCAGGAACTACTTGAATATTTGCCAACAAAACCAAAGGCCCCCACAGTTTACGGTTGGATATGTTCGAAAAAAATACCCTATCACAAACGTGGTGGTAGGTTATACTTTTCTAAAAATCAGATCGACGCCTGGATAAAAAGTGGCCGCAAACAGACTTCAGATGATATGTCGCATGAGGTAGATAAATTCTTATTCAATCAGAAAAGCAAATGAAGCCCTGTCCCGCCATTCCGTTAACAATAATTAAAGCATCCGATATTTTAAAAGATTCAATGTTGAAAATCGAATCATTGAACAGTAGTGAACACAATGAAACAACTGGCGAACAACTTTTGCTTACCGAAATAAAGGAAATACCAACTCTTGTTTACCCATTCTTACAGCAAACGGGTTTAGCTTGTTTGGCAGGTAGTTCCGATGCTGGCAAAAGTTCAATCTTGCGACAATTAGCCATCACCATTGTTACGGGTGAAAACAATTTCTTAGGTTTCCCGGTTAATGCAAAGCACCGTTCAGTAATTTATGTTTCTACTGAAGACTTGGAACGTGAAACAGCTTATTTACTTTCCCGGCAATCACAGCGATACAAACCTGAATTTCTTAAAGGATTGCGGTTTGTATTTGATATTGAAAATTTATTCGACGAATTAGATAAGCGTTTAAGTAACAAGCCTGCGGACCTTGTAATTATTGACTGTTTCGCAGATGCCTATGGCGGCGATTTAAAAGACACCCAGCGAATAAGAACGTATTTACACCCCTTTCAAGAGTTGGCACAAAAACATCAATGCTTGATATTGTTTTTACATCACACAGGAAAAAGAACCGAAAACTTTGAACCCAGTAAAAACAACCTATTGAGCGGACAAGGGTTTGAGGCAAAAATGAGATTGGTAATAGAATTAAGAGCCGATCTGTTAAACCCATTACACAGGCATTTATGTATTGTGAAAGGGAATTATTTACCAGCCAGCTTCAAAAAAGAAAGCTATGTTTTACAGTTTGACGAACAAAACTTTGTTTTCTCGAATACTGGCGAACGTATTCCATTTGAATTGCTGGTAAAACAAACCGACACTGATAACAGTAAAGCGAAATATGAACAAGCAAAGGAATTAAAAGAACAAAATTACAACTACGAGCAAATAGCAAATGCCATAGGGTATAATTCAAAGGGCAGTGTTTCCAAACTATTTGAAAAGGCAAAAAAGAACGGTTGGGATAACAGCGTTTCCAGTAGCGTTTCCAAAGGAAACGAAGGAAACGGATAGGAAACAACCCTTTAAAATACCGTTTCCTGTTTCCATTCCCTTAGTGTAAGGAAACAGGAAACGAACAATGTAAACAATGAATGATTTTACATACATATTGAAACCCTACAAGGGCCCCGCAAGTCGGAATACCTGTCCATCATGCGGACAACGGAACCAGTTTTCCAGGTATGTAAATCAAGCCGGGAATGAATTAGCCGATCATGTTGGCAGATGCAACCGGGAAGAAAAATGCGGTTATCATTATACGCCTAAACAGTTTTTTACTGATAACCCAGGAGCAAAAAATCAGATTGATTCATTAAGCGTTAAGCAGCCTTTGAAACCATCCGAGATATGTAAGCCGGTTGAATATCTCCCATTTGATTTAATGAGTAAATCAGTTATTAATCATAATAAATGTGATTTATTTCCTTTCCTTGAAACTCTTTTCAGAAAACCAATCGCATCTGAATTGTGCCTCGATTATTTAATAGGAACAACTAAAGACGGTTATTCGGTTTTTTGGCAGGTTGATATTACGGGAAAAGTAAGACAGGCAAAAGTGATGCAGTATGATTCTAAAACCGGAAAGAGAAACAAAGAAACCGGCGCCTTATTCATTGGTAAGAAGATTATAAATAACCTGGACGCAAACCTGCAGCAATGTTTTTTCGGTGAGGTGCTACTTTCCTTCCCCGAAAACTTAAACAAACCCATTGCAATAGTTGAAAGTGAAAAAACAGCCATGATTGCATCTGTGTATTTTCCCCAATTTGTATGGATTGCAACAGGTGGGAAACATGGTGCCAAATGGACAGAACAAAATGTTTGTAAAGTATTGAAAGGAAGGAATGTGATTTTGTTTCCTGACCTGGGAGCCTTTGAAACATGGAAAAACAAGGGTTTACTGATGGCAGCAACAGCCGGCTGCAAAGTTGTTGTTTCTGATATTCTCCAAAAAACGGTAACAGATTCAGAGAAAAAAGAAGGTTACGACTTAGCGGATTACCTGCTTGCCAAAGAAGATTCAACCGGATTGGCATTGACCGATCACGATTACCCGGTGATGTGGGATTATCGAAGGTGAAATTATGAATTGTAAAAAACTATAAAAATACTATGCCTTTTAAAAAGAATGATGAACGAATAAACCGACAAGGACGACCGGCGGGATCAAAGAACAAGGTTAACGAAGAACTGAGGGAAGCTTTGTCCAATTTCCTTTCAGGCGAATTTGAAAGCATTAAAAAAGATTTCAAGAAACTGCGACCAAAGGATAAACTGAAATTCTTTACCGATGTGCTTCCCTATGTCGTTCCCAGGCTGCAGAACACTTCCTTGGATATTGATTTTGAAAGGCTCCCGGATGACCAACTTGATGAGTTACTCGAAAGGATAAAAAAAGAAGCGTTACAGCATTATGAAAATGATGCAGACAAATAACAATTAAATTTTACGCATGACAAGAAAGGAAAAAATCGCATTGCTTAAAGACTTACTTGTAGGCAGAAAGGATATTGATGCAGTCAACGGTGAAGCAGTCGAAGTATGGGAACCCGAGGACACACCAAAGGGAACAATCTACACATCGAACAATGGCCGTGTATTAACAGAGAATGAATTTTTACAGTACAAAAGACAATCCACTGCAGCCGGCAACCGGTGGATAGATGTTGCATCTCGATTTGATTAACATGGAGAATAACCAGCGGGGACAGCTTGAACTGCTGGGGAGCATGCCGGCAATAAATACATTCCACAATACAAAACACTTACATTATGTCATTACTTAACACAGCAACACACACTGACTTTACAAAAATCATTCTAAGATATTTAGGCAAAGAGGTAACCTTGTATAATCCATTATGCAGGGTATCGCAGCAAAAAAACATTCTCAAAACAGCAATTGAGGGCCGGGACGGAACAATAAAGGAGTTTGTAGGGATGGGCGATTATGAAATTGAGATCAGCGGAACTATCGACGGCGCCAACGGAGTTTATCCCCAGGATGAAGTATTTGTTTTAAAACGCATGCTTGACGTGAACGATGCGACAATTCCAATTCAAATAATAAATCAATTCCTGAACACCCTGGACATTTACAGCATAGTTATTGAAAGTTATAATCTGCCACAGGCTCCCGGGGGAATAAGCTACCAACTTTATTCAATCAATGCAATTAGTACTGCACCTATTGAACTTCAGGTTGTATGATTAGTTAATTAATGTTACAAGTTGGGCCTGTGTTGAGTGCTGCTGATTATTCATGATTTTTTTACCAGCTAATCTGTAAAGGTCAACACCATACGAATCATTGATTTTAACAGCCTTTTCTTCTGTTACATCCGGTGTACGATCATGAAACTCAAAAGTTCCAATAACTAAAACAGTACTTGCCATAATTATGAAAAATATTCCTTTCATAAAATTTTTAGCAAAGGTAGAAACAGATATGTAATTAAAAATGAATGTAATTCACAACTGTTAATATTTAAGATTTTGAAAATTGGGGAACTATATATTCAAATCATACCAGGTTAGTTAATTAATGTTGTTTTCTTTAAAATAAGCATCAATAGTGTTTTGGATTCTTAAAATTGCTTCTGATTGAGATTGAATAGATTTTTGATGGTTTAAGTCCAAGTTATTAATCTTCCATTGATGGGATTTTCTGAAAAGATATTTTTCCATAGTAAGGGACTTCTGACCGCCTGTTATCACTACTCTTATTACCTGTTTTGAATGATAAGTTATTTCAACCTGCATTCTGTAATTAATGCTTTTTGGCCTTCCCACATTTACTACTATATCAAACTTTTCACCTACCATGTTGCTGCCGGTAATTCGGGGTAATCAAATTCTTTTTCTGGTTCATCTAATTTTAAAAACTCTTTTGATACCGGCCATGCTTCCATTTGTTCAACTGGGAACTGATAACTTCCCAGTCCTTCAATTTGTCTTTGTGAAATATTTCCTTGCAGCCATTCGATAGCAAGTGATTCCGGCAATATTGTTGGCATTCTTTTTTTTGCATTGTGAATTACTTCCATCATTTCGTTCGCTTTTGTTGTAACAATTGCGGCCGTATCTGCTGACTGTCCTCTTGAAACATTTTCCCAAACTCTTGAAATGCCAGCCATAAAGAAATATTCATCATTTCTTTTAGTAGTAATGTAGTAAGGAATCTTTTCGGTGGCTTTTAATAATTGCCCTTTCTTACCGATTTTAGGAACGTGTCGCCACTCATAAAAGCCTGATGATAGAAACAAACAGCGACCATGTAAAGCACCTTCCCGAAACATTGACGGCCGACCCTTATCGTTGACAAATAAATTTTCACTTTTAGCATTTAACCAGGTGTACATTTTTCTCGCCTCTTTCAATTCGTGTTCATCATGAATGAATGAAGGAATGTATTCCCAATGAACTTCTTTTATTTCAAAATCTTTACCACCTGCTAATGGCTTTATAATAGGCCAATCTCTGTAATCAAAACCATTTTGAGCAGGACGGTTAAGCCTAAGATTCCTTAATTCCTTTTCAATACCCATTAACCGAATGTATTCAGCACGACTTACACGGCTGCCATTGTAATAGCACATAATCGCCCTTTTTACTGATCACTTATTTGATAAAAATTATTCCACCTAAAGATATAAGATTAAAGTTTTTGAGTGGTGGTATTGTCGGAATTGTGTCGGAGTTGGTAAAAATAAAAAAGGGCTTCATTTGTTGAAACCCTTATCTGTACTATGTGGGAGTTGACGGGGTCGAACCGCCGACCCTCTGCTTGTAAGGCAGATGCTCTAAACCAACTGAGCTAAACTCCCAATATTTAAAATAACTTTTTTTTCGCCGACTCTCCCGATTGTAAATCGGGATGCTCTAAACCAACTGAGCTAAACTCCCAATATTTAAAATAACTTTTTTTTTCGCCGACTCTCCCGATTGTAAATCGGGATGCTCTAAACCAACTGAGCTAAACTCCCAATATTTAAAATAACTTTTTTCTTCGCCGACTCTCCCGATTGTAAATCGGGATGCTCTAAACCAACTGAGCTAAACTCCCTTTTTCTATTGGGAGTGCAAAGATAAGGGTGTATTAATTTCTGCCAAATTTTTTATTAAAAATATCACGTCAATAATTCTTCTGCTGAACGAACTGTTTTGTGCGGACGAATAAAATCGGATGGATGTTTTCTTAAATATTTAAATAAGATGCCTAAAAACTCAGGATAATCTTTTAGCCGTATACCTCTTGATTTAACAGCCACATAAAATGCTAATCCAAAACTGATAAGGAAATTAAGAAATCCAATAAGCAATACACCATAAAAAACCGTAAGTCCGTATGCTAATGGAATATTATGATCTAATCCATAAAAGGCGATGGCAGTATTTCCTGCCGAAATAGTAATATGTCTTATATCAAATGGTATTCCTAATATATGACCAACCAAAAATGCCATTCCTAAAAAGAAACCCAACGCAATATTACCAGCCAATCCACCCAAACTATTATTAATGTAATTAACCAGCCACATCATTTTCTTTTCAGAAATATTATTCTTGATAATGGGATTTAACCTTACTCTTTCAGCAATTTTTCCATACACCACATAATTTTCTACATACCCGGCAATAATTCCGCTGAGGAATAAAAAGAAACCGGTGAAGCAGGCAAATAACAAAGCAGGGCTTTGCCAGGGATGCTGATTGAGCAGCATCTTTTCCGCATATTGTCCTTCGGCTATTTTCATTCCTGTTGCCCAGTGAAATAACCAGGCTAATAAATAAGTAAGCGGAAAAACAATAATGAGGTTGCCAATAAACGAAGCAATCTGGCTTCTTGAAACTTTAGCAACCGTTAATGCAAGATTGTATAAATCTGGTTTACCATTATGCTTTTCACTATCCAGCGAACTGGCAACTGCTGAGGCAGTGAATGCCGGTTGCTTCGTGGCTAATGTTGAGCCACTCTCCTGTATTAAAATAAAACCCATGGAATAGTTAGCGCTAAACAACATTCCCTGCCAGAATGGGATGCCCGTTACTTTACTTAACAGGTTTTTAAATATCGCAATAAATGAAATAATAAATCCCCCGCCCATGGCACTTTTTAAAATACTCCAGTATTCACGACGGGTAGTGGTGATATAAGACTCTCCCCTTCTTCCTGAATGCTCTGATATTTGATATGCCAGTAAACCAAGGTTCTCTGATAAAAATTCTTTTACACTGTTCTTGCGGTTCTCATTACGGATAACAGTGCGGAAATACTGAATGAATCTTTCCGTATTAAAACTGTTATTCATATCCAGTGCATCCACAATAATAAACATCCGCTCAATTAACTGCTCCACTCTTTTTACCACATAGGTTTGTGCCAAACTGGTTCCATATACCCTGCGCTGATCGTGTATCCATTGCAGACTCTGGCGACAGTTATGCAATGCCTCAGCAAGGTTGCCAAGTATCAGCTTACTTTCATCGCTGTTATAATGCTGGTTATATCTTTCAATAAAAAGATTGACCAGCCTGTTTTGTTCAATAAAAGGGAATACTGCATCATTTACATCATCATAACGATGCGTTATTTCTTTTTCAAGGCCCAGTGTAGTAATGCGGTAAGAAACTATTTGTAATGCACTTTGCAATTGTTTTATCAATTGCGGTTCCGACATATTGATTTGTATTCCTATCAGTTCAAAAAATTTTTCCCATAGGGTGCTGTCCATTCCCTCCACCCACAGGTAATCTTTCTTTTTGTAAAAAACTCTTTCAATTACATACAGAAAATCATCTCTTCTTTTTAATGCCGGTAAAACTTTATGTTTGATCTTGGCTGAAAGCTCCTGCACAAATCCCCGGGAACTGATCAGTCCGCTTTCAGTAAGTGCAGGAATAAGGTCTGTTCGTAAAAATTGTGTAAGCAATGATCGCCTTAATGAAAATAACAAAGACTTATCGTCCTGTAACCGGAATAATAATGCCTGGAAATTTTTTTCAGCTTCTTCAATATTGCCCGGAGATGTGGGGCGAATTTTTCTAACCAGCTCTACTAAATAATCCACACTGCGGTTGCCAGATTGAAGAGACAGAACGATGCCCCGTTCTTTTGTTGAGTCGGGTGTGCTTGATTGCTTTTTCCTGGTTAGTATGCGCAACATGGTATTGGGTCAGAAATTTAGTAGTACCTGAATATGACAAATTTCATGCATAAATTGTTGCTCAATAAATTTATCCGGTTAAAATATTATTATTCGCTAAAAGCTACCACTTGTTAACCCGGCTTTTATATTGAAAAAGAACTATTATTTTTGTACTAAATCTTCGTTATGGGTTCGGGCAAAAATCAAACTAAATATCATGAAAGTGAACAGTGGGATACACTTACTGACACGGAGGACCCATGCACTTTAATTGTGTGGAACGATGAAGTGAATACTTTTGAATGGGTAATAACCACATTAATTGAAATATGCCATCATACTGAAGAACAGGCAGAGCAATGTGCCATGATCATTCACACCCAGGGTAAATATGCTGTTAAGAATGGCTCATATGATGAACTAAAACCAATGTGCGATGCCATTACTGAAAGAGGCATTGGGGCCACCGTAGAGATGGTGGAAGCGTAAGAAGTTTGTGGTTTGTAGTTTGTAGTTTGTTGTTTGTGGTTTTACTTTCTAATTCCTGATTTCTCATTTCTTATTTCTAATTTTCCCCATGCCTGTTCATTTATTAACTGACAAGCTCATATTCCCTGCGCCTCATTTGGCAGAAGAAGATGGGTTGCTGGCAATTGGCGGAGATTTATCTGTAGAAAGATTATTATTAGCTTATTGCAACGGTATCTTTCCGTGGTTTAATGATGATGAACTGATACAATGGTGGAGCCCCGACCCGAGGTTTGTTTTATTTCCCAATGAAATTAAGATCAGCAAAAGCATGAAGCAATTGCTGAAACGAAATGCTTTTGAATTTACTACTAACAAAGCATTTGAACAAGTAATTGACAATTGCAAAACTATAAACCGTGGTGGTGGAAATGGAACATGGATAACTGATGATATGAAAGCTGCTTATATCCAACTGCACCAGCTTGGTTATGCACATAGTGCTGAGGCATGGAAAGACGGGAAGTTAGTAGGTGGTTTATATGGAATAAGATTGAGAAAAATATTTTTTGGCGAAAGCATGTTTAGTAAAGTGAGTAATGCCAGCAAGTATGCTTTTATTAAATATGTGCAGCAATTACAAGAAGATGGCGTTGAGTTGATAGACTGCCAGGTTTATACGGAGCACTTGGAAAGTTTGGGTGCGGGGATGATTGACAGGGATGATTTTTTGAGGATGGTGAAAGAATTGATGGAATGATTCAAGTTTTATTAATTTTTACTCTGCCATATATATGCGGTATTCCCTACCTTATCAATTATAAAATCAATGTGACGTTTTAAAATAGCATTGGTTACACCCCTGTTCTCCACAGCTAATCCCATCATTAATTTTCCAGAATCAGTTATATAAAACTGTACCGGTTGCACTTTTGCATTTTCCCGAAGAAGCTTATTATTTACGGAAGAATCATTCGTGGCAGGGCCAAGATAAACAGTAAGCCAGATAAAATTTGTACTCGGACTTATTTCGTAAGACACCGGTACATTCAGGCTGATAGTTTTGTGAAGCACCTCATATTTTTCTTTCCCGGGAGATGTTTCCAGGTCTTTTACCGTATACCTCAGTTCCATCAACTTATTTTTTAAATCTGTCCTTGTAATTGGACTACATTCCTGGGCATTTACCACATTACCTATAAAACTAAGAAACAACAAAAACAATCCGGCGCAGGCAAAACCTTTTGTAAACATATACTGTGTTTTGCCGATAAAGTTATTACAAAAAACAGCAAATACAATACCGTTAATTGGGTATTTATGCGGTGTTGTAATATCAGCTACTAAATTCCTTAATAGCAATCTGAGGAAGGAAACTAAACAGCTTTTGCGGAAACTGCTGTGCATGATTTAATATCAGCGTTCTGATATAAGCAACATCTGTCTGTACTTCTAATCTTTCTTTTAAGTCTTCCAGCGTTTGTATTTTATAGGAAGAAGATAAATAACCCATCCCATAAAATCTTCCTTCTTCCATCAGCAAACAAACTTGTTTACCATTATGCTTACTATCATCTAATAAAGCAAAGGTTGGCAGAAACTCTTTTATATGCTGCACCGCCATAAAGACTCTTGTATTGTATTCTTCCGGCGATTCTTTTTTGGAGCAGGCGCCACGGCAGGGATTGCCATTGGCTCCAATACAATCATCATTGTCTGTTTGTATATAGCAGAGTTTGGGGCAAAGCTCAAACTCAGCAATCATCTTTTGCACCAGTTGTTTTCCCTCGAGCAATAAGGAGAATGTGTAAACAGGCTGCAGGTTCTTTTTCTTCTTTTCAATTACGAGGCGCATATAACCATTTCGATCTTCGTACATATACAAACCATATACTCTTTCATAGCGTTTTAAACTACGGTTATATTTTGGCCATAATCTTTTTATCTCGGTACATTCAAATACTGCTGCCATCAGTTCCGTACCACATTCAGTAAAATTGATTTTATGAATATTGCGGATAAACTCCTGCCGGTTAGGGCCAATATTCGTCCCGGTAAAATGACTCCTTACCCTGAACTTTAAATTCTTTGCCTTGCCTACATAAATAATCTTTCCTTTCTGATCGAGAAAATAATATACACCGGGTGTGTAAGGCAGTTTATCAATTTCACTTTTATCTAAATGCAAGGGCAAATACTGTTCTCTTGAGCCACGTTTTAATGCCTGCTCAATATGGGTGAGTCCGCCATTGGCTAATATCTTTTCAAACAACTTTACCGTAGCAAAACAATCTCCTCCCGCCCTGTGCCGGTTTTCAATTTCTATATTGAGCGAACGGCAAAGATTACCCAAACTATAAGATGGTAACTGCGGAAATACTTTTTTGCCCAAGCGAACGGTACACAATTTGGGTGAATTGAGTGTATATCCGTTCACATCCAGATGATGTTTTACAAAAGAGTAATCGAAGTTTACATTATGCGCTACAAATATTCTTCCCTGCAACAGTTCAAATATCTCTCTTGCGGCATTTTCAAACACCGGTGCATTCGCCACCATTTCATTGGTAATACCGGTTAATGCCTGTATATATCTTGGAATAGCCTGTACCGGGTTGATGAGGGTTTCATAATGCTGTACAATCTCGGTGCCATTATGAATATAAATGGCTATTTCGGTAATGCCATTGGCAGAGGCATAACCACCTGTAGTTTCAATATCAATAATGGCGAATTCCATGAAAAGTCAAAATTAAAAATTCAAAAGTAAAAAGCCCCGGTTAAAGCAGATGAAATCCAATTTTTACCATCTTATTCTGCAATAATATGAATTTAAGCTCTGCCGTATATTTCTTACTTTTGCGCCACTTTAAAAGAGAAGTATTTTTAGCGTAAACTTCTTTTTTGACTTTTAACTTTTGACTTTTGAATTAGCATGGAACTGAGTAAAAATTTTGACCATCAACAATCCGAACAGCAATGGTACCAGCACTGGCTGGACAAGCGTTATTTCAACAGCCAACCCGATGAAAGGGAACCGTACACGATTGTTATTCCCCCGCCCAATGTAACCGGTGTGTTGCATATGGGTCACTGTTTAAACAATACCATACAGGATATATTGATTCGCCGTGCCCGTATGCAGGGAAAAAATGCCTGCTGGGTACCGGGTACCGATCATGCTTCTATTGCCACTGAAGCCAAAGTGGTGCAGATGCTTCGTGAAAGAGGTATTCAAAAAGCTTCTTTAAGCAGAGATGAGTTTTTGAAATATGCCTGGGAATGGAAAGAAAAATATGGCGGCATTATTTTACAGCAGTTGAAAAAACTGGGCTGCAGTTTGGATTGGGACCGTACCACCTTCACCATGGACCCGGATTATTACGAAAGTGTAATTAATGTATTCATTGATTTATATAACAAAGGTTATATCTACCGTGGCAAGCGGATGATTAACTGGGATGTAAAAGCGAAGACGGCGCTAAGTGATGAGGAAGTGATTCGCAAGGAGACGCAGCAGAAGTTGTATCATTTGAAGTATTTTATAGATGACAGTTCACAGTTGACAGATGACAGTACCGTCAACCGTCAACCGTCATCTGTCAACTTCATTACTATCGCCACTGTTCGTCCTGAGACCATTATGGGTGATACAGCTATATGTGTACATCCAAATGACGAACGCTATAAACACCTGCATGGCAAATTTGCTTTTGTGCCTTTAATCAATCGCCGCATTCCTATTATTACCGATGATTATGTTACGATGGAGTTTGGAACCGGAGCATTAAAGGTTACGCCTGCTCATGATATGAACGACTATCAGCTGGGGCAAAAGCACAACCTGGAGGTAGTTGATATTTTTAATGAAGACGGAACACTTAATGAAGACGCACAGATATTAGTAGGGGAAGAAAGATTTGAAGCAAGAAAGAAAATTATTAAGCTGTTAGAAGAAGCTGGTCATATTGTAAAGATTGAAGATTATACCAGTGAAGTGGGTTACAGTGAAAGAACGGATGTGGTGGTAGAACCAAGATTAAGTTTGCAATGGTGGGTTGATATGAAAAAAATCAGTGGCCCGGCGTTGAAAGCAGTGGTGGAAGATGATATAAAGTTTTACCCGGTAAAGTTTAAAAATCTCTATCGGCATTGGATGGAGAATATAAAAGACTGGTGTATTAGTCGCCAGTTATGGTGGGGGCATCGTATTCCTGCATGGTATACAGCGGATGGAAGTTTTGTAGTTGCTAAAACACTGGATGAAGCGATTGAACAATTCAAAAGTAAAAATTCAAAAGTAAAAATAGAAGAGATTAAGCAGGATGAGGATTGCCTCGATACATGGTTTAGCAGTTGGCTCTGGCCTTTTGAAGTATTTAAAGGTTACAGCAATCCAGGTAATGATGAGATAAAATACTACTATCCTACCAATACTTTAGTTACTGCACCAGAAATTATTTTCTTCTGGGTGGCACGAATGATAATGGCCGGATTTGAATACAAACACGAACTGCCTTTTCGTGAGGTTTATTTTACAGGTATTGTTCGGGATAAGCTGGGCAGAAAGATGAGTAAGAGTTTGGGCAACTCACCTGATTTATTAGAACTAATAGATAAATATGGTGCCGATGCCTGTCGCTTTGGTATTATGATTTCCTCTCCTGCCGGTAATGATTTGTTGTGGGATGAAAGCAGTAATGAGCAGGGAAGAAACTTCAACAACAAAATATGGAATGCACTGAAGCTGGTAAAGATGTGGGAAAGCAGAGTTGACAGTGGACAGTTGGCAGGCGACAGTTTTGCTACTACATGGTTTGAAAACAGGTTGAATGAAGTTAAGCTACAGGTTGATGAGTTATATAAAGATTTTCGACTGAGTGAAATATTGAAGACGATTTATTCATTGATATGGGATGATTTCTGCAGTTGGTACCTGGAATGGGTAAAACCTGGTTTTGAACAACCAATTGATAAAGCGGTGTATGAAAAAACAGTTGGGTTCTTTGAGGAATTAATGCAGTTGTTACATCCTTTCATGCCGTTTATTACAGAAGAAGTTTATCACCAGTTGAAACAACGTTCTGCTGATGATGATTTAACAATTAAACAGCAGCTGGCAGTTGACAATGTGCAGTTGGCAATTCTTGCGCAGGGAACACTATTAAAAGAAGTGATTACATCCATCCGTGACACAAGAGTTAAAAATAATCTCAAACCAAAAGAGGAGATCAGGCTCAATATACAAACAGACAAAAAAGATGTATACCTATCTTTTCAAAGCATATTAGCCAAACAGGTAAATGCAAATGAGATTATTTTTGTGAGCGATAATGTAGCTGGCGGAATTACTACCGTTGTTCAGAAAGATAAGTTCTTTATTGAAGCAGAAACAGCCATTGATACAGCTTCACAGAAAGAAACTTTATTAAAAGACCTGGATTATTTTAAAGGCTTTTTAAATTCGGTTAACAAGAAGTTAACCAATGAAAAATTTGTGCAAAACGCAAAACCAGAAGTTGTAGCTTTGGAGCAAAAGAAAAAAACCGATGCCGAAGATAAAATCCGTCTTATCGAAGAAAGCCTCCGAAACCTCAGTTAGATTGATCTCAGTTTATATAAAGAAAAGCATTCTCCTTGTTGGCGGATGCTTTTTTGTTTTTCAGCATCTTTCAGCACAATCAAAAGATATCAAAATCTTACTTGATATACAAGATGACAGGAGTGCAACGATGACTACCATTTATAAAGATATCAGCAAATCAACAGCTTTTATAAGCATTGGGCTGCCAGTTGGTTTATTTACTACAGGACTTCTTAATCACGATGCTGATATGAAGAAAAAAGCGGTTTATCTTGGTGAAACATTTGTGATTAATACCGCTATAACAACCATTCTTAAAAAGACAGTTAAACGTCAAAGACCATTTGTAAAAGATCCTTCCATCATACCCTTGGATGCTGCCGGGAGTTATTCTTTTCCCAGCGGTCATACCTCTGATGCTTTTGCCACAGCCACTTCAATTTCCATTGCTTATCCCAAATGGTATATTATCGGACCCTCGTTTTTATGGGCAACCAGTGTTGGTTACTCAAGAATGTATTTAGGTGTTCATTATCCCAGCGATGTGGCAGTTGGGGCAATAGTTGGGGTGGGTTCAGCGTTCTTAACAAAGAAAATTAACGACTGGATCGAGCAAAAACATCATGCCCATGTTAATCAAAAATTACTCAATTAGGTTTACTTTATTTATCAGTGTCTTTTTAATTGCAGCAACAAGCTTTGCTCAAACACATAAACCCGTTGCTCATAAGCCTGCTAACAAATCTGAACAACAAAAAATTGCAGATAATACGCCTTTAAAATTAAAACCACTTTGGGGAAATCATCCAGGTGGTAATATGCTGGTGGCAGATGGACTTAACTATGCCGATTCAGCATTAAGAGTGATAGATGATAAAGGCAACCGTTATCCCATCATCAGTTTTAAATTTATTTATAAAAGAAAATCCAGTTATACAGATGACCAGACCGGTGTGGTAAAAAATGGCTGGGATGTAGTGGCTACTGATGTATCCGGAGATACAGTTTTAAGTGAAGTATGGCGTAACACTATAAAAGAATCGCTGCAAAAAGATGAAGAATGGACCATTGATTACATTATAGTAAAAGATAAGAATGGCCGAAAAGTAATGGCCACTCCAATGAATTTTAAATTCAAATAATTAGTTCGGTAAAATATTTAAGGGAAGAATAATTTCCCATAACCCTTTACGTCCCGGGTTTACCAGATCATCATTCAGCAAATAACTGTAACGAACGCCTATGCTGACTGGTAATTGATTCCACCATTTGGTATCAAAATAAATTTCTCCTCCTGTCGATTTAAATGATTTGTTGAAGGCACCCTGGTTCCGCAGGTATTTTGCTTTGGCATTGGTATAATCAAAAAATGCATTGGCTCTTATACGGGTAAAGTAAAGCAGGTTGGCAAAACCCCAATCAGGATAAGCCAGTGTAAAATGATAATTAACACCCAACTTATACATACTTCGTGTATTAAGTGCCTCATACCCTCTTGAAAAAGGAAATGTTTTAGTAAAAAAGTCAGCCAATGTATCACGACTTTGAAAAGCTGCATTAATAACAAGGCTATGATTTTTTGCAATACCGGGAAAAAATAAATTACCGGTTGCTACTAATTTGTGACTATTCTGAAATGTGATGGCATCCCGGTAATTGATACTTAATGTTTGTGCCCAGTGCGGATAAATATTTTGCTTTGCCTGCTGACTAACGTTAGAGAAGCTGAAAATAGTTCTTATGAAATCAAAACTTTTGTTCTTAAATATTTCTTTGCCGGGAAATGCTTCAGCTCTCTGTTCAAGATTGTAACTAGCACCAATGTTTATATACTTGTAAGTTCTGCCATTAGTAAATGATAGAGGCAGAAATACTCCTGTAAACAATGTAGCAGAGTTAAAATAGTGCACCTCAATAGTATTGTTGGGAAACAATACTCCATAAGGACGATTAAAGCCTGCTTCTACACCTGCAGTCAGCATCGGGTAAAATCCACCGAACAATTCACTAAACCCGGCAAAATGACTTTGCTCATCACGATTATAGGTATAATATAAATTACTTTGAAAAGTGTTGAGCAGATTATTACCATAAAAATTAATTCCATATTCAGGCTCTGCTATGTAGGGTCTCCAACTGTGGAAATTAAATGGCAGTGTTGCCTTTGGATATTTAGCTGATGTAAAATCTCTTGCACCAATTTTATCCAGCAATTTTGCTGAAGAATTACTCAATGCATTGGCAGCATAAATGTCATTGATCTTTTCATCAGCTAAGTTCACTTCCTGCCAGCTGATTTTTGCAGCATCTATCTTAGCTAATCTTGATCCATCAGCTGTAAAAGCAGAAAAAATTAAATCCCCATTATTATTGATCACCGGCTGATAAAAAGCATTCTCATTATTCGTTAACTGAAATATTTTTTTATCACTCAATCTTGCAGCAAATAATTTATCTGCGCCATTCTCCATTCTGCTGAATAATATGGTATCGCCTTTTACAACAGGATAGCCCAGTACGTTATAAGTGAAAGGAGTTATTGCTTCTGTTTCACCATTATTCAAATTAAGTTTTATCAAAGCCATTCGTCCGGATTGATCTCTTACAGCAGACACTGCATATTGATTACCCGGCAGGAATTTAGTTTGCGTAAAGAAATACTGATGAGTATTGTTAAGAACTTGTTTAACTGAACCATCTGTGGCACTTAATATATGTACTTCATTTTTTCCATCAGGTGTAACATTTACCGCAAGCACACTTGATCCATCTGCAGAAATATCCGGAGCAAAATATTTTGTTTTATGGGTAAGCCTGATTTGATTGCCTGTTTGTACATCAAGTATTCGTATATCTGAATAATCCCTGTTAGTCCATCTTGCATCATTATTATATGCTGTGTAAATAATTTTACCGTTGCTGTAAGAATAATAATTATCGATGGCAATATCTTTTACTTTTATTTTATGTTCACCATTTTCATCAATAATATAAAATGCCGGAATATCCCTGTATGTTCTTTTCAAAGTAATCAGCTTACCGGCCGCCGAATAAGGAAACAAATAACTTACTACATTATTTTTTTGAGCAAGACTAATGAAATTTATATGCTCATCAGCTTTCTTTTCATTAAAGGAAAGCTGCTTAAAATAGTGCATCGCATCATTTCTAAAAGTTTTGTAAGACTTCCCGCTGTTTCTTGCTATAGAATTATTAAATGAATAGAAGACTCCTTTAAATCTTGCAGCATCATCTGTAACCTTTTTCCAAAAATCATTTCCATATTTTTCGTATCCATAAGCTACCAGCTGATACCCTGTATGATAATGATCGGGCACAAAACTTTTTAGTGATCCATTCCGCAATTTCATCCAGCTATAATTTTTATTCTGTTGCCACAAAGCTTTATACTCCTTCATAAATGAAGCCATTCTTCCCCTGCCCTGTTCACTTACCAGTGTTTCCTGGAAAACAGCATCTCCTTCAAAAAACCAATCGGGTATTGTAATTGCATTGGCCAAAGCTCTTCCCTGTTCGCCAGCAAAAAAACTGAAGACTTTCGTCAGCCCCTTATTAAAATTATTATACTGCTGTACATGCCGGTATTCGTGTATTGCTAAATTATCTGCCCATGGCAAACTGCCTAGGGAAAAATTATCCGGATCAGGTGTTACATAAAATTCACTGCGAAATGGTGCTAATGCAACAAAACCATTAGCTATGGTAGTTTGATTTTGCAGAATGATATTAATCTTTTTGAATTGATTACCTATTGTAGGATTAGTGGAAGATTGCAAAGCTGCAGTAATAGCCACAACCCTTGCCGCTTGTTTTTCCAGGCCTGCAGGAAAAATTACTCTTACAGTATCTGTATTAATCTGTTTCCATTTTATTGAAGCAGGATTTCCGCCAAACTGTTGAGCTGATAATAGAAGTGAATTAAGTAAACTAATTGTTAACAGAGCCATTAATCTTTTGAGGCTTGGGATACTTTGATTCATGGTTTAAAATTATTGTTATTTCCTGTATCCTCATTTTATTCACATTGAATTAAAATTTGATTAACCGATGTAAATTGCTTTACATTTTAAAAACTAACATTATGAAGAAATCTCTGACCCGTTTATTATTTGTTGTTACCAGTCTTTGTATGTTTCAAATGAGTGTTATGGCTTCCGGGCCTGTATTAAATACTGCTGCCGGCAGTGGTCCGTCAAAAGAAGAAGTTAATAACGCCGTTAAGGAATTTAAAAGCCTCCCTAAGTCTGAACGCAGGGAAAAAATGAAAGAGGTTAAACAGGCTGTTAAGGATTTCAAGAAAAACAAAAGAAATGGAGGTGAGGCTGATACCAATACATTATTATTAGTTATCCTCGCTATTCTTCTTCCACCTTTAGCGGTTTACCTGCATGAAGGACAAATTAATACAAAGTTCTGGATAAGCTTACTGTTAACAATCCTGTTCTGGATACCCGGTGTTATCTATGCTCTTATCGTTATCCTTGGCAACGGTTAATTTTACTGAACGGCTAAATATATTAAAGGTCTCCTCATAAAGGAGACCTTTCTTTTTGGCCTGATTTCCGTTCATCCGCTTTAACGGCCTTTTGCCTTAAAGCCTGTAACAAAGCTTTCAAGTCGGCGTCATTATATTGCAAACAGTTGCAAATAAGCTCTTTGAGGATGACTAAAATGGAAAAAGCATCGAAAACGACACTTCACCCTATGAAATCGGCATTTTACACCCTTTTCATTTGGAATAACAAAGAAGTCGACGTAAATTTGCACCGACAAAATGATACTACTGAATTTCAACGATTTATTGCCATTAAATTCAATTTTGTCGAATTTTTGAAAGTTTTCTTCGAATATTTAAAAAACTTCACAGGAGTAATCGAAACCAAAACAACTGAAAAAATCGCTGAGAAAAGTTTAAAATGAAAAATGACCATTCATCATCCTAAAAAACCAAACATAGTATTATGCATTGCAAAGTACCTAATTTAAACCATATCTTTGTATCGTAATCAACAGAAAAGAAAAGCCGAAAGGCAAAAAGATAATAAGAACAGAAACACTAAAAGACAAAACAATGACAACTAGAAGAACAGTGGACTCCAAGGCAGGAACACTCAAAACGATGAGCAAATTGACTGGAAAATCAGCCGTTGCTAAATTATTCACCTTTGCAGCCTTAAGCCTTATGGCTGTATGCACCTTGTCTTTCACACAGAAAGATGACACTGCTGCCACAAGAAATATGTTAGCAGCAAACACCGAAGTAATTACCAGCGATTCAAACGCCGATGTTATTACTTTAAACAAAGCCAAATTCCCTAAAGTAGTACTAAGCCGGGAGTTTGTAAATGCACTGCGTAACATCAAATTAGATGTTGCTAAAGCTGACAAAGAAGTGGTAAAAAGCCTTTACCTGGCTGAAAAAGCTAAAAAAGAAGCGTTGAAATTTTACCACAACTCAACAGAAAACATGTGTGCAGCTGAAACAGAAGTAAATGAAGCCATGAAGTTTGAAGCATTAAAATATGCTTTTAACGTGGGTAACGAATTTGCTGCTCAGGATGCAAATGACGAAGTGACTGAACAAATGAAGTTAACCTCCATCAAATTATCTGTTAATGCAGCTATGCTGAATGACATGATGAGTGCTGATGAAGAAGTAGCTGCCGGTGTAACTGAAAAATCACCTGAAACTGCAGTGAACAACTTTATGAAAAGTACTTCCAAAAACATTGCTGATGCAGATGCTGAGATCAGCAACAGCATCAACACGAAAGAAACCCTAGCTAAGAAAAAATAACTGGCGAAAGCCTTACATAATTAAACTTTATCATAGCGGTTGGTTTTGGAAAAAGGGTCGGCATTTGTGCCGGCTCTTTTGTTTTACTCAGCTTTCAGTTACCCCTCATTTCCTTTATTTTTGCGCAACAATAAAATTGAACATGTCGGTTACAAGGCAAATACAGCAGACAGTTATTGAAAGTTTAGAAAATCTTTACGGACAAAAGTTTACAGAGAAGGATTTCCAGATTAATCAGACCAAACCCGAATTTGAGGGTGACTACACCGTGGTTTTATTTGCCCTTGTTAAATCACTAAAGAAAGCACCGGATACGCTGGGGAATGAACTGGGTGAATATCTTACTAACCGGCAAAAACAGTTATTCTCTTCCTACAATGTTATAAAAGGATTTTTAAACTTAACCATTGCTGACAGCTATTGGCTGAGTGTGCTTGATCGCTGGCATAATGATAATTGTTATGGCAGGCAGGCTATGAAAAATAAAAAGGTGATGGTTGAGTACTCCTCTCCTAACACCAATAAGCCACTTCATCTTGGCCATTTACGAAATAATTTTTTGGGCTGGAGTATTGCTGAAATTATGAAGGCAAACGGGTATGAAGTGATCAAATCCTGTATCGTTAATGATCGTGGCATTCATATTTGTAAAAGCATGATTGCATGGGAAAAATTTGCCAATGGTGCTACGCCACAATCAACACATACCAAAGGCGATCATTTTGTTGGTGACTACTATGTAAAGTTTAATGATGAATATAAAAAGCAGGTAGAAGCGCTTATTGCGAAGGGCATGAGTAAGGAAGAAGCGGAGAAGGAAGCCCCCATTATGAAAGAAACACAGGAAATGCTGGTGAAATGGGAACAGGGTGATGAAAAAGTAATGACCCTGTGGCGTACCATGAACAGTTGGGTATATGAAGGTTTTGATGAAACCTATAGAAAGATCGGTAGCGATTTTGACAAAATATATTATGAAAGCAATACGTATTTATTAGGGAAAGAAACCGTACAGGAAGGATTAAGAAAAAATGTTTTCTTTAAAAAAGAAGATGGCAGTGTGTGGATTGATCTTACCAATGATGGATTAGATCAGAAACTGGTACAACGTAAAGACGGGACTTCTGTTTATATCACCCAGGATATTGGTCTTGCTCTGCAGAAGTATGATCAGTATAAAATTGATCAAAGCATTTATGTTGTAGGTGATGAACAGGATTATCATTTCAAAGTTTTAAAACTCATTTGTCAGAAGCTGGGCATGCCCTATGCTGATAATATTTTTCATCTTAGCTATGGTATGGTGGAACTGCCAACCGGTAAAATGAAAAGCCGGGAAGGAACCGTAGTGGATGCCGATGACCTGGTAGAAGAAATGATAACCATCGCCGGCAATCATACCAAAGAATTAGGTAAAGTGAATGACTTTACGAAAGAAGAATTGAAAGATCTTTATGAAACAATCGGTCTTGGTGCATTAAAATATTTCCTGCTAAGAGTGGACCCTAAAAAGAAAATGATCTTTGACCCTG
This sequence comes from Sphingobacteriales bacterium, assembly GCA_003963365.1. Classification (GTDB taxonomy): domain Bacteria; phylum Bacteroidota; class Bacteroidia; order Chitinophagales; family Chitinophagaceae; genus AWTP1-9. The sequence continues at coordinate 143,579 of RXJG01000001.1, read as the reverse complement.
AAGAGTCAATCGATTTTCACGGACATACAGGGCCGTTCATTCAATACACACATGCAAGAATAAAATCAATTCTGCGCAAAGAACAACCAAAAAGTAGCGGCCTTAGTTATGCTTTGCTGCCTTTAGAAAAAGAATTACTAATTATATTGGAGCAATATCCCCAGGTAATAGAAACGGCAGGTACAGAAATGGATCCATCCGTAATTGCCCACTATGCTTATCAATTGGCTAAAACATTCAATTCGTTCTATACCGTGCACTCTATCATGAATGCTGAATCAGCAGAGAAAAAAGAATTACGCCTGCTGATTGCACAAATGACGGCTAATGTCATAGCCTCCGCATTTGGCTTGCTGGGAATAAAAGTTCCGGAAAGAATGTAAGCTAAAATACTTTACCTTTTTCTTCGTGTTCTAACAGTTTAGCTGCAGTGGCATTATCAAACACCAGTTCCCTGTTCATAATTACCTGGCGTAACAAATCGTGAATGGTAATTACGCCGGCAAATTTATCTGCGTCATATGCCAGCAGGTACCGGGTTTTATGTGAAATCATTTTATGCATGCAATGCTCTACTGTTTCATTCAAATGCACAATGGGCAAATCAATAGTCATTACATCTTTTACGGATGAAGTACTGCTGTTACGTCCTTTCAAAATTACATTCCTCGTGTAATCTCTTTCGCAGAAAATACCTTTGTAGTCTCCGCCATCCATTACTACCAGGTAACTCAGGTCAACTGAGTTAAGCATGCTCAATGCATCAATCACTTTTACACCGGGGCCAATAATATTGAAAGCCTGAGGTTTGTTCGCCAGTAAATCTTTTACAGTACGCATACCAGGAATTTATAAAATCAATTTATAATAAGTATTACAATTAAAGGATGATATTTATCAATTAAGCCACTGATTAAAAAAACATCCCGGTACAAATATGCGCTGGGATATTTATATAACAATAAACAAACGCCTGTTATTAGTTGCCCTGTGCCAGTTTACTGCCAAATACTTTTTTCAGCAGATCGGTAACCCTGGCCACAGGATCTTTGCGAATCTTTTGTTCTTCAAGTGCCACATAATGAAATAATCCTCCAAGTGCTCTTTCTGTAACATATCCTGAAAGATCAGGGTTGATTTTTTTAAATGTAGTTGGGAGTTTATTGTAGGTATTAAACACATCACCCCAGTATTTGGTAGCCCCTACTTTATCCAGCGATTGTTGAATTACCGGTTTGAATGCATTGGTTAAATCGACAGTGGTTTTATTTTTTAAATAAGTAGTGGCAGATGAATCATTCCCTTTTAAAATACCAATAGCATCCTGTATGGTCATTTGTTTAATGGCATTACCAAAAATAGGCGCTGCGGTTTTACAGGCATCTTCTGCACCCCGGTTGATAGATAAAATAGCATCATCCACCAGTTTATTAAAACCAAGACTACGTAAAGTTTTTTCTACTTTTTGTGCTTCGGGTGGTAATAATATTTTTATTACTTCATCCTTGAAGAAACCATCCACAACACTCAATTTGCCGGCGCTGTTTTGAGCGCCTACATTCAATGCTTCTTTTAAACCGGAAGCCACTTCCGATACAGAAGGTTCTGTTTGACTATTAGCAATGCCGCCCAATACCTGTTGCGCCGTTTCACAACTCATTAAAATAAGAACAACGGGAACCAGAATTAATCTTTTCATATTGTAGTTAATTAGGTGTTTATAAATAAACGTTATGCAAAATAAAATCCGCTTTCATTTAAAAAACGGATATGAAGTTATTTAACAAAATAAATTAATCCTCTTTTTCTTTCTTTTTATTTTCTTTTTGTTTGCAGGCGTTTTTATCGCCTTTATGTGTACCATGTTTCCAGCGGTGATCATCGGCATTAGCATTCGCATTCGCATTCACATTCTTTTTATCCTTGTCGTTCTTGTCATCATCTTTATCTTCATCTTTTCCTTTACCATTTCCTTTTTCATCTTCATCATCTTTACCCTTTACTTTATCATTGTTTCCCGGCCATTTTCCATGCTTACGCTCTGTACCGGTATTGACTGATTGTTCTTTATCTTTTTGTGCTTTTTCCGGTAACGTTTTTTGCACGGCGTCCTTTTTCCCCGTTTCTTCTGCTTTCTTTTGTTTGGCAATTACTTTTTCAATAAAAGGGCTTTTTTTCTTTGTGCTGTCCTGTGAAAAACCAACACCGGCTAACAACAGAACGGCAACAAGTAACATTAATTTTTTCATGTGTTTCTTTTGATTAAATGATAGATGTAAACATTAATAAGCAAGTTGCATACCAAATAAATTTACCCCGATAAAATTGGTTTTAATGCTTATTTTTGCCGGCAACAAGAAACCCAATGAATATTTACGGTTTACATTTCTATACACTCTCTGCTTACCAGTCCATCCGGATGAACGGGACTTCGCATTAGTTTTTTACTCGGGTTAGTCAACTTTTTGTTTTATCATTAAAAATTTCATCAACAATGAAAATTGCTGTATTAGGTGCAGGCATGGTAGGCCGTGCCATCGCTATCGATCTTTCAAAAAAATACTTTGTAACTTCTTTTGATATCAGTGAACATAATCTTGCCCTGTTAAAAGAAAAAGGAATTCATACCAATCAAACTGATTTATGTAATTATATCCATTATCCTCAGTTACTAAATGGCTTTGACATGGTTGTTACAGCCGTGCCCGGCTTTATGGGTTTTGATTGTTTAAAAGCCGTAATTGAAGCAAAGAAAAATGTAGTGGATATTTCTTTTTTTCCCGAAGATGCATTGCAGTTAGATGAACTGGCCAAAGCCAACGGGGTTACAGCCATTGTTGATTGCGGTGTGGCTCCCGGCATCAGTAATTTGGTGCTTGGTTATTACAATCAACAAATGCAGGTTAAAGAATTTGATTGTATGGTGGGCGGATTGCCACAAAAAAGAGTAAAGCCTTTTGAATATAAAGCTCCCTTCTCTCCCATTGATGTGATTGAAGAATATATTCGTCCGGCAAGATTGATGGAAAACGGAACCATTGTAACCAAACCTGCACTGACAGAAGCGGAGCTGATTGATTTTGATGAAGTGGGAACACTGGAAGCATTTAATACTGATGGCTTGCGTTCATTACTATTTACCATGGGGCATATTCCTAATATGAAAGAAAAGACATTGCGTTATCCCTGTCATATTGATTTGATAAAAGCATTAAAGCTGGGTGGTTTCTTTAACCATGAAAAAATAAACTTTAAAGGAATAGAAATTGCACCTGTTGAATTTGCATCCGCAGTACTGATCAATCAATGGAAACTGGGGGCAACAGAAGAAGAGTTTACCATTATGCGTGTAATAATAAAGGGTGAACAGGATGGAAAAGAAAAAACAGTCCAGTATGATTTGCTGGACCGCTATGACCATTTTTCTCAAACTTCATCTATGGCCAGAACCACAGGATATACCTGTACAGCTGCTGTAAATATGCTTATTGAAAAAATATTTACGGAGAAAGGTGTATTTCCGCCGGAGTTAGTAGGTAAGCAGCCGGAATGTTTTGAGTACATTTTAAAATACCTGGCTGAAAGAAAGGTTTATTGGAGAAAAACAGAATACTAAAGATTAACTTTTTTAGTACCCGTCAAATATTATTTTTGCTCACTAATCAATTCGTCATGCGTCAAAGAGTAATAGCCTTAATTCTTTTACTGGTGTTTGCGGCTGGTGGTGTATTTTATTTTCTTTCTTCCAATAAAGATCATACAACAGATCCGGATTCGAAAACTAATAATACCATTGCCGCACCAACAGCATTGCAGGTAAGTTTTGTCAACAGCTTTCCGCATGATACTTCCGCTTTTACAGAAGGGCTACAATATATTGATGGAGTATTGTACGAAAGCACGGGGAATAAAGGTTCTTCTACTTTGAGAAAAGTCGATCTTGCAACAGGTAAAGTGATCAAAAATCTTAAGCTGAAAGATGATTATTTTGGCGAGGGTGTTACTGTGCTGGGCGATACCATTTATCAGCTTACCTGGCAGAATCATGTTGGTTTCGTATATAAAAAGGGAGATTTTTCATTGATCAAAACATTTGATATCCCCTTTGAGGGGTGGGGGATGACTACCGATGGTAAAAACCTTTACATAAGCGATGGCACCAACACCATTCACATTTACGATCCTCATACATTAAAAGAAATAAATCGAATTAGTGTACAGGATAACAATGGCATGCTGAGTAATGTAAATGAACTGGAGTGGATTGACGGATACATTTATTCTAATGTGTGGCAGACAAACTATATATTAAAAATTGATCCTGCTACCGGCAATGTAGTAGGCAAAGCTGATCTTACCCAGCAAATTCAGGCAGCATTACCCGGGTTTGACTGGCAAACCAATGTACTCAACGGTATCGCCTACGATGCTGCTGGTAAAAAGATATACATCACCGGTAAAAACTGGCCAAAACTATTTGAAGTAAAATTCTACTGAGATAATTCCTTATTTTATTTCAACTGCATCTTCTCCGGATCCCATTCAATAATTTTTTTCTTAAAATAACTTTCGTTACAGGCCAGGGCCGGTGCTGCTGCCCTGAAACCAAATACGGCATCTTCTACAACGGGTTTGCCTGTTCGTATAGCATCAAAGAAGTTGGTGAAATGATCTACATGTTCGTCGTAACCTTCGGGTGCCTTATAAATAATATCAGCTTTTGTTTTTCTTTTCTTTTGTGCCGGTGTCCATTTGGCATCATACTCTTTTTGCATTTCTTCCTGCAGCTTTTTTGGAAAAGTAAACACCGAATCATACCCACCAAACCCCGGAGCCTCCGGCATGTAATTATGTTTAATAGTAATTTCATTTCCTTCCACCAGCATGATTCCTTCGGAGCCCACCAATTGAGTAATCTCCTGTCCGCCGGTTCCGCTTACAAAATTTACCTGTAATGTCAATTGAAAAGCATCATGCTCTTTACTGTTGGGATATTGCATTACACCCGCCATTACATCGGGCATATTACGTCCGTCTTTCCAGTAACTTAACTGCCCGGTGCTATATACAGAAGATGGTCCTTTTGAACCGGTAATAAAATGTGTACCGCTTAATAAATGAATAAATAAATCTCCCGCCACACCGGTTCCCACTTCTTTAAATGCCCTCCACCAGAAAAACTTCTTACTGTCATAAGCCATCTTCCCTGTTACTTCAATAAACCTGTCCCAGTTGGTGGTGGAAGCGCTGGCATCTTTAGGTATTGTGTATTCCCATGCACCAATAGCACTTTGCCGGTCGTATACTGCATTCACCATATTAAGTTTTCCAATTTCACCCGCCGCTAATAATTCTTTTGCTTTTGCATAACTGATGCTGCTTACCCGCTGGCTTCCCACCTGCAGCACTTTACCAAATTTTTTACTGGCTTCCATTAACGGGTAGCCTTCACTTATTTTATAGATCATGGGTTTTTCTACATACACATGCTTGCCTTTTGCCATTGCATCCTCTGCAATACGGGCATGCCAGCAATCAGTTGTAGCAACAATAACTGCATCGATATCTTTTCTGTCCAGTAATTCTTTATAGTTGATAGTGGTAAAAATATCTTTACCAAATTGTTCTTTTGCATTTTCAAGTCTTCCCAAATACAGATCGCAAATTCCTGCTAACTCTACACCCGGCACTTTAAGTGCGGAGTTTAAATCAAAATGCCCTTGTATGCCATAGCCAATAACGCCTAATCGTATTTTATCATTGGAAGCAATTTTTCGTTCATAATGAAGAATTCTTTCTTCAGCTTTTTCTTTTGCTGCCAATGATGATAATGGTGATGCAGCAGTAATTAACGTAGTGGCACCAATTTGCTGCAAAAATTTTCTTCGTGAAGTGGAATGATCGTTCTTCATATATTTTTATTTTAACCTTTAGTTCAGCAGTTAAGTTTAAAGATATACCAAAAACATTTATATTAAATCACCGCTTCTTTATTATATTTATTTCTGTATTCCAGCGGAGACATACCGGTGATTTTTCTAAATACTTCTCTGAACGCTTTTACATCTGAATAACCCACTTCATACATTACTTCATTAACGTGTTTGCGGGTATTTTCAAAAGTCTTCTTGGCCGATTCAATTTTTACTCTTTGTACATATTCAATGGGTGTATTGCCTGTTGCCTTAATAAATCTGCGGTCGAAGTTTCTTCTGCCCACGGCTAACCTGGCAGACAGATCTTCAACAGATATTCGCTCACTGATATTTTTTTCAATATATACCTGTGCTTTCTGCACCACATCATCTCCGTGTGCTTTTTGGCCGGTAAAAATGCTGAAGGCCGATTGATTTTGCCGTTCAATATCTATTTGAAAAACTTTTGAGCAAAAGATAGCCGTTTGCCTGTTATAATATTTTTCAACCAGGTAAATAATAAGATTGAGAAAAGAATAAGCTCCCCCATTGGTATAAATTCCATTCTCATCAGTTATCAGCCTGTCAGCCTGCAAATTCACTTCAGGAAACATCGTTCTGAAAGTATCAGCAGCAGCCCAGTGTGTGGAACAATTTCTTCCATTCAGTAATCCTGATGATGCCAGCATAAAAGCACCCGTACAAATACTCGCTACTTCAGCACCCCGCCTGTACTGTTGTTCAATCCAGTCAATCATTGCCTGGTTTCTCTTTACTGATTTTTCATAATTATGATTCAGTGAAGGAATAATAATAAGGTTTGTCTTCTTTATGGCTGACAGATAGGTATGTGGTTTTACTGAAAATAAACCATCATAAAAATCTATTTTCTTTGAAATGCCTGCCAGTTCAATTTTGAACACAGGCGTTCTCCCGGCCTTCTTCCAGTAATCATTAGCACGGGTAAATATTTTATAAGCCCCTACTATACTGCTGAGATTATTTTCTCCGTCCGGTACTAATATGGTGAGATGTTTCATTAAAACTATTTCCGCAAAGATAAAAAACAGGCTTGTCCAAATCAACCCGCCAGAAAGTCTATTTTACACCCCGGCTTTTGAAACAACTCCCAATACTTTTGTATTCAGTAACAACAACTATAAAATTAACAACCATGGAGAAGAAGGATTTTACTGCCATACTGCCGTCAAACAAATCAGCGGAAGAAACATATAATGCCATCAATAATGTTCGTGAATGGTGGTCAGAAAATTTTAAAGGGCATTCCCAAAAGGAAGGCGATGAATTTGAAGTTTGGTTTGCGGATGTTCATTATTCCAAACACAAACTGGTGGAATTAATCCCCGGCAAAAAAATTGTATGGTTAGTTACCGGCAGTCATTTGAATTTCCTGCATGACAAAACTGAATGGAATAACACAAAAAATATTTTTGAAATAACTGAATCAAACGGTAAAACAACCATCCATTTCACTCACCAGGGATTAGTGCCTGAGATTGAATGTTACCGTGCCTGCAGCGGCGGCTGGGAATTTTATCTTAACAGTTTATCAAACTTTATAAACAACGGCAAAGGAACGCCCAATAAAAAATAAACAGTAAGCATCATTAAAAAAGAAATAACATGAACAATGACTTTAGCCTGACAATTGAGCTGGATAAATCACCACAGGAAATATTTAATGCTATTACCAATGTAAGAGGCTGGTGGTCCCGGGAAATAGCCGGCAATACCGAAAAGCTAAACGATGAATTCAATTATCAATACCAGGATGTACACCGCTGTAAAATAAAATTAAGCGAGGTAATTCCTAATAAAAAAATAGTATGGGATGTGCTGGATAATTATTTTTCCTTCACCAGGGATAAAACAGAATGGATTGGAACAAAAGTAATTTTTGATATTATACTGGCCGGCAACAAAACGCAACTGCATTTTACCCACCAGGGCTTAACCCCGGAACATGAATGTTATAATGCCTGCTCCGGCGGATGGACATTGTATATTAAGCAAAGTCTTGTAACCCTGCTAACAACCGGCAAAGGACAACCCAATGGGCGTGAAACTGCTTATACTATTTATGAAGTGGCGGCAAGATTTAATGAACTGGCGCAACAGGAAAAATGGTTTGAAATACAGGATGAGTTATTTGCAGATGATGTAAAGAGTATTGACCCACCCCACTCTCCTTACTTTGGCTATGCCGAAGGAAAAGAAGCCGTGCGAAAAAAAGGAGAAGACTTTGTAAAAAAGATAGAGGCATTTCATAGTGCCCGCACTACACAGCCTGTCATTGGGAGCAATCATTTTGCCGTGGGCAGAGAAGTGGATATTACGGTTCAGAAATTTGGAAGAATACAGATAAAACAAATCATGCTGTATGAAGTAAAAAACGGGAAGATTATTTCGGAACAGTTTTTTTACTGAGTATTCCTGCTGCTTTACACGTTAGGGCTTTGTATTAACCGGCTGCTATTTTAGGTTACAATCACTTAAGTTTGTATCTCTAAAACAAAACTATGTTCCGCAAAATAGCAGCCTGCATTTTATTCGTTGTCTTTCTCTCCCCTGTAGCCAATGCACAATTTTTTACTACTAAAGGCAAAAATATTATTGGCCCGGATGAAAAACCTTTTTTGATAAAAGGAACCAACCTCGGCAACTGGCTGGTACCGGAAGGTTATATGTTCCACTTTAAAGAGATCAATTCGCCAAGACTCATTAATCAAACCATCAGTGAATTAATTGGCCCGGCTGCAGCAAAAGATTTCTGGGAAAAGTATTTAAATGTGTACATCACTGCAGAAGATATCCATTATCTCAAAAGTATAGGAATGAATTCCATCCGCCTCCCATTTAATTACCGGTTATTCACCAGTGAATATTATATGGGATCAGGTGATTCAGCAAGAGGCTTTGTATATATGGACAGGCTGATCAACTGGTGTAAAAAAGAAAAACTCTATGTAATACTGGATATGCACTGTGCCCCCGGCGGACAAACAGGCGACAATATTGATGATGGTTACGGTTATCCATTTCTATTTGAAAACGAAAAAGACCAGGAAGCATGTGCAGCTATATGGAAAAAAATTGCTGCTCATTATAAAAATGAACCTACCATTATTGGCTATGATTTATTGAATGAACCTATTGCCCATTACTTTGATAAAACAAAAATCAATCCGTTACTGGAACCTTTGTATAAAAGATTAACAGCTGCGGTTCGTTCGGTTGATAAAAATCACCTGTTGTTTTTAGGAGGTGCTCAATGGGATTCCAATTTTGAACCTTTTGGTAAAACATTCGACAATAAACTGGTTTATACCTTTCATAAATACTGGACACCTCCTACAGTGGAGGTAATACAGGATTATATCAATTTCAGTAATAAATACAATGTGCCCATCTATTGCGGTGAAACCGGGGAAAATGATGATGCCTGGGTTGAAGCTTTCAGAAAGACTTTAGACTCCAATCAAATTGGCTGGCATTACTGGCCGTATAAAAAATTAGATAATACAAGAGGTATTGTCACTTTTAGTATTCCGGCCGGTTACGATTCAGTTATTGCATATGCCAATACCCACAAAAATAATTTTGAGGACATCCGTAAAAATCGCCCTGCTGATGTGGCATTAATCAAAAAAGCGTTAGAGGGATTTTTAGAAAACTGCCGGTTTAAAAATTGTATTCAGAATAAAGGTTATATCAGGGCATTGGGTTTTAAGCCCGTGGAATAAAACTTTAGTTTTAGCAATGTAGGCGTAGCCAAATGTAAATACGTTAACCAGCCCCTTAATTTTTCTCTGAGAAGAAATTTGATAAAATCAGTTACTGTAGTTGGTGATTTCACAAGTCAACCAGCACAAAAGTTTCCAGTTGTTGTATTCTGGTTTTACTGTTTAGAAATTGAAAGCTGAGCTGACTGATATGAAAGTATTCAAATTCGCCTGATATTTTAAACCCGGGCCGATCTTTTAACATTGACCGGGCACCCGCCTTCTCCGTAAAAAGCAGTACCGGTTCTGCCGCTGCAATTGAGTCAACTTCGTGAAGAGATTTAGCCAATATAACGGGAGTATCATTATAAAATTCCAGCGAATAAGAATAAGCAGGATACATAATTACTTTTTTACTGTTACCGCTTTTATTAAGCCATTGAGCAGCCTTCATTCCTGCCTGGTACTCCATGATGTCGGGATAAAAAACCAGGTTCAGATAAATAAATAAACCTGAAATAAAAATATAGTTCATCCACAATAACCGCATGTTGTCAGTACTGGTAAGCAGCAGTATCAGTGAAATTAGTACCGCTGAAAACAGCAGCACCGCCCACAGGCTTGATACCCGGTCGTACATATAAGCAATGGCAATTACGAGTAAACTAAGCAGGATCAGTATTATTAATTGAACCGAATTAAGTAAACGCAAGCCAGCCGTTTGCTCTTGCTTTAATAAATAAGCCGCGGTAAATAAAGCATAATGTGGTAACAGTATTACAATATAATGCGGCAATTGAAACCCGGAAAAGGAAAATAACAAAAAGGTAAATACAGCACTGCCTGCAATAATTATTTTTTCGCTGCGGAGGTTTAACTGTTTTATTTTTTTTCCGTAATACCAGAGACAGCCCAGCAGCGGCAGTGTCCAGGGCAGAAAAGCCCATAGTGAAGTATGAACAAAAAAAAGTTTATCCCCTGTGCCTTTAATAGGGCCGGTATTAAAAAACCGGCCAAACTGGCTATCCCAAAAAAAGAAACGCAGCCCCGAAACATGCGTTTGCCCAAATATTATTTTTTCAGGATGCCGGTCAAATTGCTGGTATAAACAATATAATTCCGGCAGTATAAACACCAGTGAGAAAAAAACAACAAGCCACCAGCGTGGTTTTAAAAATTCATTCCATTTGCCACAAAATATCCAGTGTAAAATAAAACCACCGGCAATGGTAACAGCTACAAAAATACCTTTGGTCATAATAGCGCAGGCAGTAAACAGCGCCGCCGGTAAAATAGTTAAAACAGTAGCAGATCTTTGCAGCCGGTACAAATAATATAATGCAGCTATCACAAAACAGGTAAGATATCCTTCTGCCCTCACATCAAAATTAGCCAGCATTACATGCAGGGATGTTATATAGATTAACACGGTAAGGCGGGCAGTTGATTCATTATAAACAAGTGCGGCAAGCCGGTACAGGTATAAAACGCCGGTAATAAAACATAAAAAAGCCGGGAGTTTGTAGGCAAATGATGAAATGCCCAGGTATTTAAAACTCAGTGCTGCCAGCCAGAAAGGCAGATGAGGCTTATCTAACCAGTCGCCCCCATTCCCAATTAAATTTATCCAGTCATTGTTTAAAGCCATTTTTTTGGCAATGGATGCATACAAAGCTCCATCAGGCTCCAATATGCCATTAAACAACGAAGTGCTGTTAATCAATATCCCGGCAATTAAAAAAAAATGAAACCACCGGTTTAACTGGTCCTTCATAGAAACAAAGTTCAGGTTGTTGTATTAGTTTGGATAAATGTATTGTTGTTTTTTCTGAATGGAAGAGTTGGTTTTTCAAAAATTTTAGCGGCAACGGTGCCAATTACCAAACCGTAAAAAGCACCCACCAGCACATCAAAAGGGTAATGTTTTCCCACATAAACCTGTGCATAGCAAATTACAGCAGCCCACAGCCATAACCATCTCCATTTTTTACCCGTTGTAATATATATTGACCAAAACCAAAAAGTAGCCAGTGCAAAATGATTAGTGGCATGAGAAGAAGGCATTGAATTCACTCCCCCGCATCCCGTTAAAAGGTTCATCACATCAATAAGCGCAGGATTATAACAGGGCCGGGGGCGTAAAAAAGCAGGTTTTAAAATACTGGCCGAAGTAAAATCACTTACTGCGAAAGTTATAATACTTAATACAACAAAAGGAATAAATCTTTCTTTGAATTTAAAAAAAGACCAGAGTAGCACAAAAAGATAAAGCGGTATCCAGGTAATAGCGTTACGAAATAGCAGCATAACCGGGTTCAACACCGGCACATTACCATCCCGGTTAATGGTCAGAAACAGGTTCTCATCTACTTGCTGTAATACCTGAAGTATATCCATAGCGCTTAAATTTTGAGCAAATTATTGATCAGGATTAAGCTGGATATGACGTCTCCATTATCTCATTATTAATTATATCAATACTATTCAGGCAACAGGTATACCATTGCCTCATTTACAAAATATACTTCACCTTGTTTTACATATTTGCGGCATCCGTAACATTTTATTAAACACCTATTCTGGATGCTTATAAGCAAAGTAGAAAGGGTATACCTGCTTGTTAACAGGAAATAATATTCATTATGAGTTGCTGGCTGTCTTATTCCTGCGAATGCAAACCAATCCTGTTAGCTTCCGTATTTGTAAAAAAAAGCCATAAACCCTGCTTCGTCACTGATCTTTGTTTTAGGCATACTTGCAGGAAAGGAAGGCTTAATGGGCGTAACCATCCCAAAGGAAAAATGCAGAAGAATAACCCAATAACGGGAGGGTTTGGGTAACGCACTGATGAAAAATGTTTTGCGTAAATTATTGAGAATTTGTTACCGGGCATGTGCCGAAAAAAATTTTACTATGCGCCAACAGTATTTTTACTATTGCAAGTAGTGATTTGAGATAGTACTTTTGAATTGTAGTAGTTCGAACCATATGTTGAAATTACTGGTTACGAAGACTCATCAAAGATTTCAAACTTCAGCGCAGGCTGACATCACATAATGTCCATTTAAGAATATTTTCTTAAGTCCGTTTCCTTGGAAGACTAATAGCTAATCACGAAAACCTAAAAAATGAGAACTATTTTTTTTCCTACAAGCAAATGGATTGCCCGTACCCTAGCCTTACTGGCTTCTCTTTTTCTGATGCAGAACATTGATGCGCAGGTATGTTCCAGTCCCAAAACAATTATTTATGGAATAGATGCTAATGGTAACATCTATCCTATCACTGTGTATCCAACGGTTAGCCAGGGAGCAGCATTAAATACTCCGCTATCTGGTTCCTCTCAGGCTAATGGACTTGGCTATAATAGTCTGGATGGTAAATTTTACTATTGGCTGGCACAGCCGGGCAGCCCTGGCAAATTTATTTCCTATAATCCAACCACGTCAACATCCAGCAATCTGTCAACCACCTCAGGGCCTACCAATACCATACATTCGGGTTGTGTAAGCGCAAATGGTTTTGGTTACTATTGTATTGATGTAAACGGCAATCTATATTACTATGACATCGCTTCCAATACATGGAGCTTCCTTACCAGCACATTTAAAGATCAGGCCACCGGAAACCCTATCACTTCTTTTAGCACATTATCTACCGGTGATATGGCAATTGATGGAAACGGAAATTTATGGTTTGTAGCAGCAGGGGGAACGGGTCAGTATGCGTTATATAAATTAAATGCCCCACTGCCTACCTCTGCAGTGGCGAGTCTTACACTTAGTACAATAATCTCTCCCACCAACTACCCAAGTCCATTAACCGGCGATATATATGGTATCGGGTTTACTGCCACCGGACAGATGTATATGTCAGCAAAAGACAATACTTTGTACCAGTTCAACAACAATCATACTTTTACGCTTCTTGGAACAATGGGTGGTAGTGGTATTACCGATCTTACCTCGTGCAATTTTCCAACAGGGATATTACCCGTAACATGGGTTGGTTTTAGTGCTACGCTTGCAAATAATAACCAGGTAATGCTTAATTGGGAAGTTACAAAGCAAATTGACAATGCCGGTTATTATGTTGAATATAGTCGTGATGGGCAAACTTGGAATGATATTAGTTTTTTAAGTGAAAAAGGAAGCAGCGGGGATATAGAATATTATAATTATAAATATACCAATGCTATATCAGGAGACAATTATTTCCGTATCCGCCAGGTAGATATAAATGGAAATTTTCATTATTCTACTACTGAGCTGGTAACAATTAAATCCGATAACAAAATAGCTATATGGCCCAATCCTGCCACTGCGCAGCTAAATGTTGAATATGAGATTAAAGCCGATGGCATGGCCTCAATCAGTGATTTGTCAGGACGAACAATAGAAGCAATTTCATTGCATCAGGGTGTTAACCGGTGTAATATCGAAACTTTGCCTAAAGGGATTTATATTATTACTATAAAGCAACCTGACGGAGGTGGAGTAAATCAAAAATTCATAAAACAATAAGGGTTTATAAAGCGTAAATTTGTATACCCTCCCTGGCTCAGCGTAGCTTATAAATTATTACCCGGCAAATGGCTTTGCCTATACTGCTCTTTTTTGGAGTTTTTATTTCAAATAAAAAAGGCGGTCCAAAAGACCGCCTTACCTTTACTATTCATCAGTAGCCAACTAAGCTAAATCAAACCTGTCCGGATTCATCACCTTATCACATACTGCCACAAAATTATTTACATACTTTTCTTTTCCATCTTCACAGGCATATACCCGACCCTGCGGTGTGTGAGTACAAATGCTGAACCATTTATTCACCAGCTAAATCGATATCCATCAATATGGAGAAACGCATGAAGCCAAAAGGCATAAAACATTTCCCCACCTTCCTTTTTAATCATTGACAATGCAGTAACTTGAAAAATATAACCCTGTTGCCGCGGGGCCGGCAAGGCCAGACCCAGCGGAGATAGAAAAACATTAAACAACAGAAAAAAATGAAAAATATTGCGACAATTTTAACTTTGACAATCTTGACTTTGACAGCGTGTAACAACTCTGACAAAAAAGCGAATAATAAAACAATGACAACAGACAAAGAAACAACAACTTCAACTTGTAGCGACAACTGCAAAGCCAAAAGCAAGACCAATGAACTGAGTTGCAAACTGACCACGCCAGAACTTCAAAAACGAAAAGAAACTGTTATTGCAAGTTTAAAAGGACAAATACTTGAAAAGAAAGAATTGAAAGAAGGCTTTGCTTTTAAGTTTTCGGGAACTGACGAAGTTTTAGACGAACTAACAGAGTTCATAAAAACAGAAAGAGCGTGTTGCGACTTTTTTACTTTCGGACTTTCCGTAAGTGGCGACAAAAGTGAAGCGTGGCTTGAATTGACAGGTGTGGACGGAGCAAAAGATTTTATAACATCAGAACTTGGACTTTAATGGAAATGCTGAAATCCATTCCAATTTTTATACTCGCTGGACTTTGTGAAATTGGCGGTGGTTATCTCGTTTGGCTTTGGCTCAAAGAAGACAAACCTTGGTGGTTCGGACTTTTAGGCGGTTTGACACTTGCATTTTATGGCGTTGTTGCAACTTGGCAGACATCGAACTTTGCGAGAGTTTACGCAACCTATGGCGGAGTATTTATTGTAATGTCAATTTTATGGTCAATGAAATTCGACAATTATTCGCCCGACAAATATGACATAATTGGAGCGTTGATAGCGTTATTAGGAGTATGTATAATTTATTACGCACCACGACAATGATAAACAGGGCAGCACATTCCTTCCCCACAGGGTCTGGCCCACCCGAGCCTGCGGTGTGAGAGTATAAATGCTGAACCATTTATTCACCAGCTAAATCGATATCCTTCAATATGGAAAAACCCATGAAGCGAAAAGGCTTAAAATATTTCCCGGCATTCCCTTTTTAATAATTGACAATGCAGTAACTTGAAAAACATAACCCTGCGGGGGTAGAAATCCTGAAATTATTAATAAAGGCAACAGGCAATATTCATCCCGGATGGGTATTGTGGTAGCTCTATTTCCCGGGCGGGTGTCATGCTGACTTGTGTATTGCGACTTTGTTACTCACCGCACCGGAAGACAAACTGCGCTATCTTTATACAATACCAATAAGCGACAATTAAAGAATTGCCCCACCAATGAATTTGAAAACATTATCAAACAATTTGTTGTTTTTTACATCTCCCTTTATCTTATGGGTTTTTACTGCCTGGTTGAACTTATCATTGATAACAACGCATTTGCAGGCGACACAACGGCATAGCCACATTTAATTGCCGGCTTTTTCACAACGTCCTTTTTTATTTTATACCCGCAGTTATATTAGTAAGGATAATTTCAAAAGAACATATCTTGAAGATTTGGATTATTGAGTCATCAATCATGCTTTGTTTACTTCTATTATCTTTTATTTTTTCCCCTGCCTGAAAGGAAGCCAGCAAATGAATAATTATTTAGCTGCAATGCAAACTATAACGGCTATGTCATTCATTTTTTAGCAAAAATCTTTAAGAATTCAGCTTTTCTTCTTTTGGCCACATCCAGTACCACATTGTTTTGCATAACCACCTGACCTCCTTCTCCCCTTATATATTTCTGTACAAAATTTTTATTAATGATATAAGAGTGATGAATGCGGATAAAAATATTTTCGGGCAGGAGTTCTTCATATTCTTTAAGTGTTCTGCCTACTGTGAGTTTTTTTTTATTTGTAAGAAAGAATATAGTGTAATTACTGCTTGCTTCCAGGTAAATTATAGAAGAAATATCAGTAAATTGAAGCCCGTCAGTTGAAGGTATAGCGATGCGAAGTTGTTCCTTCTTATCGTTCAGTAAATTTTGCAACAGTAATTCCACCTGTTCATTTTTTTTTGCAGTAGTTCTTTTATTTATCGCCTTGAGCACTGCCTCTTTCAATTCACTTATTTCAACCGGTTTTACCAGGTAATCAAGGGCACTCACTTTGATCGCATTTATGGCATAATGATCATAGCCAGTTATAAAAATTACTTCAAAATGACGGCTTGTTAACTTTTGAAGCATTGTGAAACCATTCATCTTTGGCATTTCCACATCCAGAAAGACAATATCGGGCTTCAGGGCCTCAATGAGTCTTATACCGTTTTCGCCATTTTCTGATTCAGCTATTACCTGTACTTCAGGACAATAGCGACTGATCTTCTCTTTTAGTCCATTACGGCTGTTACTTTCATCATCTACTATTATTGCGCCGAGCATTTTAAATTATGTTTGGTTTAGCAATTTAATTTCTACTTTAGTTCCGGCTGCCTTTCCTGCTTCATCTTTAAGATCTGTAATATGCACCCACCCATTATTATGCTGGTTAAATAAATTAATCCGTTCAGTTGTTATCTGCATTCCCAGCGATTGCTGTTTATAAAAATCAGGTTGTTGATACTTCTGTGCTTCAACCCTTCCTACGCCATTATCTTCAATTGTATAAAGAATAAATTGCTGGTGAGGCCGTATGTGCACTTTTAATACCCGGTCCTCATGATCTTTATTAAGTAGCCCGTGATGAATAGCATTTTCAATAAAGGGCTGTATGATCAAAGGTGGAACTTTGTAATCACCATTAATAATTTCATCTTCAACATAAAATTCACAAATAAATTTATTATCCCACCTGAATTGTTCCAGTTCAAGGTATAATTTAAGTGTTTCAATATCTTTCCAGCAGGGCACAACATTATTCCTTGAGCTTTCAAGAACAAATCTTATAAGCCTGGCAAATTTTGATAAATATAAAGTTGCCTTTTCTTTCTCATTTATCTGTATGAGGTTATCAATTGAATTAAGGCAATTAAAAATAAAATGCGGGTTCATTTGTGCCCGTAATGCCATCATTTCTGTCTCAGTTATTTTTTGCTTTAAAACAGCCTGTCGCCTTACATTGTTAATTCTCCAGTAAAAAAATCCATAAAGCAATATAAGAACAAGCAGGACAACAGCAACCCGGAATGGAATTGTTTGCCAAAAAGGCGGCGCTATAGAAATCATAAAACTGGTAATAAGTCGGGGGTCGTCACTGTTGCCTGATCTTACCTTAAAAACATAATCACCGGGTTTTAAGTTGGTATAATTGGCAAAATTCCTTTTATCGGCATTTACCCAATCCTTATCGATACCACTTAACTGATAAAAATAATTTATCTCATGCAGAAATGAAAAATCGAGAGAAGCAAAATCTATCGTGATAAAATTCTGCTGATAACTCAACTGCACCGGCTGGTTCCTGTAAAGTAAAGAATCAATAGAAATAGTTTTATCATATACTTTAAAACCCGTAATTACCACCACACGGGCATCATTTCTCATTTTATCATTCAGCTCATGCGGGTTAAAACTTATAATTTCTGACTTAGTATTGATAAGCCACCGTCCGTCGTTCAGCACAGAAAATTTTTGTTGCCGGAAAGATGAGTTAAGCATACTGTTCTCGATGCTGTACGTAAAAAGTTTTTTACTGCCTGGTATATATTTATACAAACCATAATCGCTGGTAAACCAAAAATTTCCGGTCTCATCTTTTTTAACAGCCCACACTGCCGTTAATAGTCTCGCATCCGGTATATCTAATCGGGAAAAACGGGTGGTGTTGACATTAAAAAGAAGCGGACCGTCGTACATGGTCCCCAGCAAAAGTGTGGTATCGTTATAAATTTCTATATCCGTGATCCAGTTCGTTGAATAAAACTGGGTGTTTTTATTGTCTGGCAAATAAGTGAAAAGAAATTCTTTTTTTACAGGATCAAAAAGCTTAAGTCCATAAGCTGTTCCTGCCCAGCAGCGATTTTCAGGGTCAATATAAATTTGTGAAACCGGCGGAAGTTTTTGCGTAGTATTTAAGGGGTTACGGTGGTACCCGTAAAATTTATCTTGATTCCTGTTCCATAAGGCAATTTCACCATTGTACAAACCAAAGAACACATTACCCGCCCCATCCTTTGCCATACTAAAAACCGTAGAAGAATTCATTTCGGGGGGGCGTATGGTTTCAATCTTTCCATTAACAGGATAATAAATATGAATATAGCCATGCTGGCATCCCACCAGGGTAGTACTGTCTTCTCTTTGAATAAAAGTCCAAATAAGATTATTTTCTTCCGGCTTGTCAAAATGAATGTTTCTTTTAAAATGCCATTGATTATCAAATATAGTTATTCCTCCTCCCCAGGTTCCGGCAAGTATATCACCACCGGCCACTAAAGTACAGGCATTTATTTCACTATTTGGCAACGAAGCATCGTTACCTTCTTCATGGCGAACAACATAAAAGTTTTGCCGGTAAGGGTTGAAGATGGAAATACCTTTATCGGACCCCACCCATATATTTTCGTCTCTGTCCTGGAAAATGGTGAAAATATCGTACGAGTAAGAAATACTATTTTCAATTGCTTTAGTTTTTCCAAAAACGGAAAAATCATCCGCTTCCCGGTCATATCTTAATAAGCCAGAATAACCGGTGGTTATCCATAGCACATGATGGTTGTCTTCAAAAAAAGTATACAATATTAACGGTGCTGCTTTATCCTGCTGTGCAAGTTGTTGTTCCTTAATATTACTGTTGATCTTATATAAAGAATAGGTTTTGATGGTATGTGTTACTATATTGTACCGGTAAAAGACAGAGGGGTTAGATAAGGTAACGAGCCAAATATTATTAAAAGCATCCATCAGCAGTACGGCGCTTTTAGAACCTGTTAATTGCGCCAGCAAAGGATGATGCAGCGGATTATTTGCATGGGAATAAACCTTTCTTGTTTTTTTATCAAACAACAGTAGCCCGTCTGATCCCCCCACCCATAGCTGATCATTGAGTGTATCTAACAAAACCCTACGGCTTATGTGCGGTGAAACTTGTGGTGTGGTTAACAAATAAGGAATATTTTTTTTTGAAACCGGATCTGTTCGTATCACTCCATACCTGCCTGCATACCACCGGTCATTCAAATAATCAGTATATAGCTCAAACCCAAAGGAGTCATTCTTCAATAATTGCGGAGCATCATACACAATTTCTCTTGTCGTATTAAGATCGGTCTCTTTTATCTTTTTATCAGCGATCCATAGTTTATTCTTCCCCGTATCACAGGAAAAATCCGAGGGACCACCAGCAATGTAATCTATACTATCTGAACTGCGGGGATCGTAAGGGTAGTTGACAAAACGGGACCCATCGTAACGCTGCAAACCACCAGGTGTTACGATCCAGATAAACCCTTTTGCATCCTGTTTAATATAAGATACATTGTTATTAAGCAGCCCGCCGGACTGATCTATATGCCTGAATGTATACAGTTTTTCCGGTTGCGTATACACTTTTAAACCGGTAGTGAAGTAATACAAAATAAGCAGTATCGTCTTCGCATAGCGCATACATTTTAAAAATAAACATTTCCGGGCAACTGAATATATTGTCCCCACCTGTTACCTCTGTTTGCTATTACCGGTTTTTATTTGCCACCCTATAAACATTCAGACATCACAGCTATCACTGATCTGCACTGGTTGATAACATGGTATGCATTTCATTTGGATCGTCTTTAAACCGTTCCCTTCGTATTTCCCTGGGGATACCTGTATTCTTTTCCAGGCTCAGGAATACAGATGTTTGCCGCAGGTCTAGCACTTTATCAAAATGTAATGTTGGGTCTTTGCTGCTCACAAAATGTAAATGCAATTTTAAATTATCAATAGACCACCCTTCATCACGGTCATGCGTAGCTAAAATAAAACTCAGGTAACCGCCATCTCCCGCAAAATCCATTATGTTGGGATATTTTGACAATTCGAAAGGTGCAGAGAAATGCGTATTGGTTAAAGCCTGCCCGAAGGGTATGTGAACTATTCCCACCGATTCACTATTTAGTTGGTTAACATTACCAAAAGGAGCACCTGCTCCCATACCTAATTCTATCCAGGCTTCTGTTTCTACATTTTTATCAATGCTACCCACATTAAATTCTAACTCAGCTGTTGCCAATGTAAAATGATGATCGGCGGGCACACATTCCTGGCAGGTATTTACATCCGTGAGGCTTGACATACCCACCTGGTTTCCCTCCATGTCTGCCAGTGTATAACTGATGGGTTTGGCGCTGGTATAATCACATTTTTCGAAAAAGGTTTTTAAAGTATTGTTGATAAAAGCCTCGGTAACCGCCCTGTCGAACGAAAAATGGAAATAAGGACTGCCCCCGTTCACTCGTGAAGGAAACCCTACCAGGAGTCCATTAATTTCAACGGTTACATTTTTTTTCGAACTAAATTTATCAAAATCAACATCCGCAGAAACACCAAGGTCTCTGTAGCCTGCTTCAACATTAATATCTGCATCACTGTAATCTATGGACACATCAATATTCGCTAATACTCTTGCACCATAGGTAACATTACTAACAATCAGTGGAGTTTCTCCGTTAAAATCGGGTATTTTATTATTTTGATAAAAAGAGCCTAAGTCATTTAATACACCTATTGTATACATTTCCTTTAAAGCATCCAGTGTGAAATATAAATGATAGCGTGAATCGTTCTTATTATAACTTGCGTTTAAAGAGGCTCCCATATAAGAACCGCCTGCCGCGATCAGCATTTTTTCTTTTGTTTCATTTTCGGTATAACGGATTTGAATTTTTGTATTGGCTCCGCCGGGATTATCTCCAAAATTATTTACAATCGTTTTTATTGCGTCTGCTATTGTGCTGCCATTGGGCTGCATTACCGGTGCTGATACCTGGTTAGCGTTATATGTATCCGTAAAAAGAGTAATCGAATTTCTGCTGGCATCATTATATTTCTGTTGTGTTAAATTACCCCGGATAATATCTTCAAAAGAATAGATCATTCCCGGTGCCAGGTAAATATTTTTGTTATCGGCGCCTGCCGCCATAAAGTTTTTGCTGTTGGCATTAAAGATCTGTGTGTTGCTGGCACAATCCATTTTCTTTGTAGTATTATAGGTCTTGGCAGCCTTTACTACATTTTTTGATCTGATTTCCGGATCTTCTTCCAGCTTACCGGCCTCGTTAAAATTAAGCAAGCGGTATTCCACATTGGTATTACCCAACTTGGCAGAAGCTCTGGGGCTGGATACATAGTCTATTACCGAACTATTATCCCCGGTTTTTCTTTTCACTTCACTATTTAATATACCGGAAGAAGACAATGGTTTTGATTGACCATTCTCACTTCCCAGGGTACCACTCATTGTTTTAAAAGTGGTGGGCTGTTGTGGTATGAACTTTATTTTTGAATCTGGCTTGTACAACCATTTGAGAGAAGTTTGCATTTCAGCGGTTGATTTTATTCGATTCACTTTGTTTATATTACTATTTTTAACCGTGAATTCCTTCACTATCCTGGGGAAAAAAACAGGCGTTGGTTTGGGAATAATTTTTAAAGGAATATTAATACCAGATTTTATGTCATGGGGATTGATGGCAGGTGTTCCGTCAGCGATTTTTGGCTGGGTGGTTACTTTTCTTTTAAACTGGTCATTCCTGTTAAATTGTGCAACCGATTTTTTGCTGAGTAATAACATGGCACCGGCTATGCCAATAAATAAAATACTTTTCATACCTGTTAGTATTAATGGTTAATGGTCTTGATTATTTTGCAGTTAATAAATTCGTTATTATATTACCTTCTTTTTTTTAGCCATACTCTTGCTTTTGCTTTTATTTTTATCTGGACTGATGGGCGGGAGTGGTTGAGGGTTGAGTGCCCGGGTATTTTTTTCATTAACTGTTTGCTTAATCTGGGAAGCAGTTAGAGATTTATTGGCATTTTTGTTTACACTGGAGGTTCCAATTCTTACCCGTTGTTTGTTAGCAGTATCTCTAGCTGGTTTTAATTTATCAGCAGCAATGGTTTGTGCTTTTATACCATTATACAGGCATACCAGCACCAGTAAAATTGTTATTTTCTTCATACTGTAGATTTTAAGTAATAGATATAGTTACTATAATGGGTTTTTAGTTTGCATACCTGTTTATAACAATACGTCACACAAAGGACCACCTTAAACCGGTATTAACCGATGAAAAAACTCTTTGCAAAAGTTATACAGAAGTATTGGTGACCGCAGTTGGTAATGAGTAAATGGGCTTAAAATATGAGTAAGTGGGCATGACTGGTAACTACTATTACGCTTCGGTACACCGCATCACAGAGTATGCCACAAAAGCTGTTACACAAAACTGCATTACACTCGCCCGGGGAGTAATGAATAATTTTTCCCTTCCCTGCAGGGTCTGGCCCGACCGACCCTGCGGTGTGTGAGTATAAATGCTGAACCACTTATTTACCAGCTAAATCGATATCCATCAGTATGAAAAACGCATGAAGCGAAAAGACTTAAAATATTTCCCGTCATTCCCTTTTTAATCATTGACAATGCAGTAACTTGAAAGCATAACCCTGTTGCCGAAGGGATCGGCTAAGCCAGACCCTGCTGGGATAAATGATTATTGTTAATAACTCCGCCAGGACCACGGCAGACGCACAAAGCCAGGAGTGAGTCTCGGCGGGGAAAGAAAGGCGCAAGCATAAACGACAGACAGTGCTAACATAACCCGACAGAAAAACAGTGGACAAAATGCCGATCCTTTGCAGAATTAAAACCCACCCATCAGCTAATTAAATTTTTGTGGAGTTGTCAAAATAAGATACTAACCTTAAACCAATTTTAGTAAAAGACTATCTATTTGCTTACTACGTTCATTCAAATAAATAGGGTTGTGGAAATCTTCTAATTTTTTAAGTAATTGATAGAGCTGTTTTTTTTCATCAATAGAAAGTTTACCGGCAATTAATGCAGATACTTTACCCATTTCGCCAACAGTAGCAAAAAACATCGCCTTACCTTTCTCGGTTAAAAAAACTCGTTTGCTTCTTTTATCATTATCATCGGCTTTTTCATCAATCAACCCATGTTTAATAAGCCTTTTTATAACTTCTAATCCAGTTGGTTTTTCGTGAACGTTTTTTTCTATTAACTGAATTTTAGTCATACTTTCTGCACTCATAAGAATATACAAATAAGTAAAATCTTCACTAATCAATTCAGGGAAGTTTATTAACCCTTTTTTTATCAACAGTTTTGCGTACCTGTTTAAAAAAATAATCAACTTACTTAATTCAACTTCCACTTCATTTGTGCCAATAATTTCACTATGGTCGCTACTGTTGGGAATGCCTTGTAAATATGTTTGTTCATTTAGCCAAATGGCAAAATCGGCAACAGTCATTTTTCTATTTTCCTGTTGTTCATAATCTGAGTAAGCTTTAATAATATCAATAAGTAAATCAATCTTCATCGGTGCATTAATCATTAAAATAGGACAATACTATGCTAAAAATAACAAAATTAATCAAAAATTTATTTTGAAATATGAATTTTAGAATGATATTTGCCAAATTTTAAAACAAAATAGAACAATATCATACTAAATAGAATTAATTTATGCTACAGTTAAAAATTACAGTTATCGCTTTTTTTTCACTGCTTAACACATCTCTTTTTGCCCAAAGCAATGGCAAAATTTCAGGTACAGTTACCGACAAGCAAACTCAAAAACAACTTTCAAATGCAAGTATTACAATTGTAGGTTTAAGCAAAGGAACAATTACCGATAGTACAGGAAGTTTTAGAATTGTAAACATTCCACCCAAAACTTACAATATTGAAATAAGTTTAGTAGGTTACAAAAAGCAAACCTTGTTTAATGTGGCTATAAATGCAGGGAATGAAGGCAATTTTTCTGTAGAATTAGAGCCAGATTACAACCAGCTAAAAGAAGTTGTAATTAAATCTAATAAACGAACTGTAAAAGCAACCACACTCGAAAACCCTTTAAGTGTGCAAAGATTAACAACAGAAGAAATAAAAAGCAGCCCCGGCGGAAACTTTGATATTAGCAAAGTTATACAAACACTTCCCGGCGTGGGTGGCGGACAGGCAGGTGGTTCATTTCGCAACGATATTATTATTCGTGGTGGTGCAGCCAACGAAAATGTTTTTTACTTAGATGGAATGGAAATTCCTGTAATTAATCACTTTCAAACACAAGGTAGCAGTGGTGGGCCACAAGGAATGCTGAATGTTTCTTTTATAGAGGATGTTAAATTAAGCACTTCTGCTTTTGATGCTAAATACGATAATGCGATGAGTTCTGTTTTCCAGTTCAAACAAAAAAATGGGAATCCGAATAAGTTGCAAGGTAATGTTCGCTTAAGTGCAACCGAATTAGCAACAACATTTGACGGACCACTTTCAAAAGATAAAAAAACAACTTTTCTTTTTTCTGCAAGGCGTTCTTATTTAGAACTTTTATTTTCTGCCCTTGATTTGCCTATACGACCTAACTATTGGGATTTTCAAACAAAAATTACCCGTAAAATAAACGATAAAACAACCCTTTCATTTATTGGTTTAGGAGCAATTGACGATTTTCATTACACAGCAATTAAAAATGCTACACCTGAGAAATTATATATCTTAAATTCAAATCCAATCATCCATCAATGGAATTATACAGGTGGCATTACTTTAAAACGTTTAGTCAAAAATGGCTTTATCAATCTTGCATTAAGTCGCAACAGTTTTGATAACGACAATATCCAGTACGAAGACAACGAAAAAAAATTAGCATCTCAAATAACTTTAAAATATAAATCAAACGAAACAGAGAATAAGCTAAGGTTTGATATAAATAAAAACATCAGTGGCTTTAAAATTGCCTATGGTGCAACTGCACAATTTGTAGAATACACAAACAATACATACAATGTGCTTCGTAAAGAACTGAAAGACAGTGCAGGGAATGTAATACAACCAGCCACTATAATAAATTTCACAAGTCCATTAAACAACTTTTGGAAATTTGGTGCTTTTGCACAAATAAGCAAACGCTTTTTTGATAATAGATTGGGAATAAGTGCAGGTTTAAGAACAGATATAAACAGCTTTACAACCAACGGCAACAATCCATTAAAAACACTTTCCCCACGCATTGCAATAAGCTATGTTGTTGCAGATAAATGGACACTTAATGCATCATTTGGCAGTTATTACAAAATACCAACTTATACAACTTTGGGCTTTGCAAACAGCAATAATGACTTAGTAAATAAAAATGCCGATTATCTGCAAAGCTACCACTATGTTGCAGGTGTAGAATATGTACCAAACGATGCACTACGCTTTACGGTAGAAGGTTTTTACAAACAATACAACAACGTGCCGGTTTCAATTCGCAATGGCATAGCATTATCAAACCTTGGAGCCGACTTTAATGTTTTAGGCAACGAAGCAGTTACAACCAATGGCAAAGGCAGGGCTTATGGCATAGAAATTTTTGTACAAAAAAAACTAACAAAAAGATGTTTTGGAATAGTATCATATACATTGTATCGTAGTGAGTATAGTGGCGCAAATAATGAATACATTGCAAGCAGCTGGGACAACAAACATTTATTAAGCATTACCTGGGGCTATAAATTCCCCAAAAGTTGGGAGTTAGGTTTAAAGTTTCGTTACCAGGGAGCAGCACCATTTACACCATTTGATGAAACAGCCTCACGTTTAAATTACTTATCATTAGGTCAAGGAGTGTTAGACTATTCCAAACTTAATTCTCAACGCCTGAATAGCTTCAATGCAAGCGATGTTCGTATAGACAAGAAATACAACTTCAAAAAAATAACTTTAGATGTTTATTTAGACGTAACAAACTGGTACGTTGCTAAAACGCCGGCAGCAGCAAGCTACACATTCAAGCGAAATACAACCAATACAGCATTTCTAACTACCGATGGTAATGCAATAAAAGCAGATGGCAGCAATGCAATTCCAACATTATTAAAAAATGATGACCCAAGTGTAACACCTACATTGGGCTTTATAATAGAATTCTGATAAAAACCCTTTACATTACATCTGCTGTATCTACAGTTGTTAATCTTCTATTTTCTGCAACTGTAAGTTTCAGGTCTTACATTGGTAAAAAAGAAGACATTTTACCAAAGACCATACTAATTTTTCAGTCAGTAAAAATGGACATTCCTTCCCCGCAGGGTCTGGCCCGGCCGACCCTGCGGTGTGTGAGTACAAATGCTGAACCACTTATTCGACAGCTAAATCGATATCCTTCAATATGGAAAAACGCATGAAGCTAAAAGGCATAAAGTATTTCCCGGCATTCCCTTTTTAATCATTGATAATGCAGTAACTTGAAAAACATAACCCTGCGGAAATAGAATGCCAAAATCACATATAGCAATTGTACCTTCTCAAACACAGGTGAGCTTAATGATGCAAACGGAAACAAATGCTAATATCTTACCTGTGCTGATATTAATAATCACCACTTAAAATAAATTATATGGCCAAAACAATTAATGAAAGAATGACGGTAGATTTTGAAGGCGATTTTGTTGTCTTTTTAATTGGCATGCGTATTAACAAACTCTGGAAAATTCATAAATGGTTACCCGTTGCCTCAGCCATGCCTAAAATGCTGAGGGAACTATCCCTTAATCCTGGTAGCGGGTTCCTGGGTTTTCAAACAACCGGGGGAATTTCACCGGTTATCATTCAGTATTGGCGGTCGTTTGAACACCTGGAAGCTTATGCTAAAGATCGAAATAGCCATCACTATCCTGCATGGAAAGCGTTTAACACTAAAATAAGAAGCAATGGAGATGTGGGCATCTGGCATGAAACATATAAAGTAAGGGCAGGCGAATACGAATGTATTTATAACAACATGCCCAAATTTGGTTTTGGCAAAATAGGAGAATTAACTCCCGCAGCAGGCAAAAAAGAATCTGCCGGTCAAAGAATTTCAAAATCCTGAAACTATAAACAAACGCAACAGGCAATATTCATCCCGGATGGATATTGTAGTAACTCTATTTCCCGGCGGGTGTCATGCTCATTTTATGCTGTGGGATAGTAATTGAACGCTGCTCCATGACCGTTTAGTTGCGTTGGATGATTGTTTAGCGCTGTTGGATGACCATTTAGTTGTGTTGGATGATCGTTTAGCACTGTTGGATGACCATTTAGCTGTGTTGGATGATCGTTTAGTGCTGTTGGATGACCATTTAGTTGTGTTGGATGATCGTTTAGTGCTGTTGGATGACCGTTTAGCGCTGTTGGATGACCATTTAGTTGCGCTAGTTGATCAACTAGTGACGCTTTTTGATGAAAAAGCAGCGCTAATGAGCCCGTTAGCAGCACTAGAAGGCTCGTTAGCGTCACTACCCGACCCGTTAGTGACGCTTTTTGATGAAAAAGCAGTGCTAACGAGCCCGTTAGCAATACTGAAAGGCTCGTTAGCAGCACTACCCGACCCGTTAGTGACGCTTTTTGACGAAAAAGCAGCGCTAACAAGCCCGTTAGCAGCACTAATGCCCTTGTTAGTGACACTGGAAGACCAGTTAGCACAGCTGAAAAGCAGGAATTTAGCTTGAGCCAGCCTGGAATATGGCAGATAACACAACCCTAAGACCTGTTTGTAAGCGTTTGTAAACGTTTAATATCGGATAAACTCTGTGTGGATTGTACTAATAACAATTTAAAACCCATAATTTCAATTGCTTGATTTTCAAAGCCTGAAATTTTGAACAAGACTATGTAATATCACAAATTTATGTGCTAGGTGCAAGCATTGACGACCGTGTTACAGACAAAAAAATAAAACTATGGCTTGGAGTTACCGCAGACGAATTAAAATTATTCCCGGAGTTCACTTGAACTTTAGTAAAAGTGGAATAAGCACTTCAATCGGAGTAAGAGGTGCAAGCATGACATTTGGTAAAAAGGGAACTTATGTAAACACAGGAATTCCTGGGACTGGACTTTACAACAGACAAAAACTTTCATCTGACGGCTCAACCCACAATGACAACTTTAACACGCAACCAATTCAAACAATTGAACCAGCGGACAACATTTTCAGTGCAGACATTCAAAAGATTACAAGTCAGGACATGCAGGGAATTAAAGAGGCAATCATTGCGGCTCATGAACAGCGAAAGGAACTACGAAGTGATTGGCTTAAAATCAAAACTTCACTAAAATTTTCCCGACTTAAACTGATAGCATCATACATTTTCATCATCGGACTTGTCAAAAAATCTCTTGCAACAGGCATTAAAACCGACATCGCAGCACAGCAAGAAGCAATCAAACAGCTTGCTGAACAAATTGAAAACTGTTATGTGGGACTTGATATTGACTTTGACCCTGAAATCAAAGCAAAATATGAGAACCTTATTTCAGCATTTAAAAATCTATGCAACTCAAAAAAAATCTGGGATGTGACAAGTGCTCAATTTGAAGACAGAAGGGTAACTCGTTCTGCTGCTTCAACAACAGTAAGTAAAAAAGAGGTTCGTTTTGCGATTAAGGGAATAGAAGACATTAAATCTAAATTTGAAGTTTTGTGGTTTAAAAATGCTAACGGTGCGGACATTTATTTCTACCCCACTTTCATTGTAATGTATTCTTCGCAGAAAAGTTTTGCATTGGTTGGATTTAACGAACTTCAACTTTCTCATTTGCCTGTTCGTTTTGTTGAAACGGGCAGCATACCAAGTGACACAAAAGTAATAGATAGGACATGGGCTAAAGTGAACAAGAACGGAAGCCCCGACAAAAGATTTAAAGGCAACTACGAAATTCCTATTGTGAGATATGGTCAAATAAATTTAAGAACAGCAACAGGCATGAACGAAGAATACGAGTTCAGCAATTTTGAATTTTCCGAGCAGTTTGCTTCTGCATTTTTGGACTTTCAAAACACAGTAAAAGGACTAAAACAAACTTCGGGACAATATTTTGAACAAGACTAAATTGAAGCGATTTCGGACAGATAATATGCCAGTGGCTAACAAGGTATTGCCAAAAACGGGGCTGAACGGCTTCGATTAGACATTTGTGCTAAAAATCCTCGCCTTCGACAATATCCGAACCGTTGTGCGTCATGCCGTTGGGGCACACCCTAAAACATAAAAAGCTTTTTTAATAACCAAATCAAAACTAATGAGACAAACCTTCTGCATTGCAACACTTGCTTTAACCATTTTGACAAGTTGCTCATCCTCTACAAAAATTATTAAGTTCCCAAAGTCACCAGATGAAGTTTATGCTAATAATAATTTAAAGGAGTTCTTTAAAACCAACAAGACACCAAACATTGTTTTACGAGTACCAAATAACAACGACAAGGCGACCAGTAACACAAGTAATAGTAAAGACAACAACGTTCTTTATAACGCAATCGAAAAGGAACTTTTACGACAAGGCTTTAGTGTTAGAGATAGAGGACTATTCAATGAACTTTTAAGTAAATCCCAAACGACTGATTATTCAAAAATCAAAGAACTGACTAATACTGATGTGATTTTAGAAGTAGTAAACATCGACCCTGCTGTTGTCTATACAACAAACAAAGTGACGCTTGTTGGAAAGAAGAAGCAGACAGAGCAAATAGGAAATGTAGATTACAAGAAGTATGGAGCGTCTGTAGAATTTAGAATTATCATGGTTAAGAATAACGAGATTGCAGGCTCATACAAATATAATTACCAGCCTTGCCCGACAGGATGCGAAATTGGAGCTTTCAGTTTTTCAGGCAAAAGAGCAAATCAACAGGTTGTTCTGAAAGAAACCGTGTCGGTGAACACTTTGGAAGAGTTTATAAAATTGTGTACTCAAGACCTAATAAAATCTTTCAGAGCTTAAAACAGAGGCACGAATACACAACAAAAGTATTGCTGCAAGTAGGGCTTGACAATGAAAATATCAGCTGTGGGCTACTCCTTCCCTGCAGGGTCTGGCCCGGCCGACCCTGCGGAGATAGAAAAGTCTGAAATTTTGAACAATACTATGTAATATCATAAATTTATGTGTTGTACGCAATTTATCAAAACCTCAGACTATGTCGACTATTTCATCTAACACTCTATTTCATTTTACTAATTCAGCAGACAACATTATTAAAATAATCAAAGGGGGATTTGCACCCAGATTCTGTTTAGAAGAGTTTGGACCAGCGTTTTTTATAGGCAAATCCGATAAAGTTGAAGTTGCTATTCCAATGACCAGTTTTTGTGACTTACCACTTTCTAAAATTGACACCCATCTTGAGTTTTATGGTTCCTATGGAATAGGATTATCCAAGGAGTGGGGACAGAAAAATGGATTGACGCCAATAAGTTATATACACGATAGTTCGACTCAGGTAAAATATATTAGACAAGTGGGAAGTTTGATTTTTAAATTATTTAAAAATGAAACAGATTTCTATAAACTACCGATGGAAAAAAATCCACTTGTAGCTTTATTTGAATTGTCAGCATTTTTTAAGCCATATTCAGGACAAATGTGGAGAATAAATAAGTACGTTGATAAACGGTTTTACGATGAGAGAGAATGGAGATATGTTCCTTTTTTAAACTCTACCGAAATTCAGTACAGACTAGAAAAGGAAGAATTTTTAAATGACATAAAAAGAGCAAGTGCTAATGACGTCATTGCTGCTAGTTTTGCTTTAAAATTTCAATATTCAGACATTAAATATTTAATAGTCAATAAAGAAACTGAAATGGTAGCACTAAGTGACGCCTTAGATGCAATGAGTGACCTATATACTTCGGAACAAAGAAAAATTCTTAAAACGAAAATTGTTTCTTCGGAGCAAATAAAAGAAGACTTCTAAAACTGCGTACAACAAAAGTATTTGCAAAAGCAGGGCCGGACAATGTAACATCAGCTATGTGCAAGCATCAGCAGTGGTTCAGGCTCGAGGTTCAATGCTCAGCTTTAGATCTTAACTTCAACAACATATTTTCAACTGGGCATTTCCTTCCCCGCAGGGTCTGGCCCGGCCGACCCTGCGGTGTGTGAATATAAATGCTGAACCATTTATTCACCAGCTAAATCGATATCCATCAACATGGAAAAACGCATGAAGCGAAAAGGCATAAAGCATTTCCCGTCATTCCTTTTTTAATCATTGACAATGTAGTAACTTGAACAACATAACCCTGTTGCCGCAGAGTCGGCAAGGCCAGACCCTGCGGAGATAGAAATTTTGAACAATACTATGTAATATCATAAATTTATGTGTTGTAGGCAACCTTTCGGACACATCCTAAGTAATGATAAGGCGACATAACATACCAGATGACAACGGTAACGGTTCATATACAATTTTCGAAGCACCAGACTTTGAATATGTTGACCCGACAAAACATTATGCAGAAAGCTACATCGTAACAAATGTTTCGATGATGAGAGATATTATTCTTTTGAAAAAACCGCCAATTCCCATAGAGTTTATTGAAAAGTATATACATAAAGAAGCAATCAAGGACTGGTTTAAGAAATTAAAAGAAATTGAAGCGACGCACATTCCCGACAATTTGATTTTACTTTTAAAAGTTGAAACCAAAAAGGAGCAGGTTAAACTTCTAAAAAATCTTTCAATTACACCTGATCAGTTAATTGCATTTATTTTCAAGGCGTGGACAGACTATGGGTTTTCCTTTAGCCAATATAAATCGGAGCATCACCATTCTGGACTTGACAAAACTCAAATGCCGAGAATTGTCGAAATAAAAGAGGGGAAAGTAAACAAAGTTGGAAAAACCTCTTTAACGGATGGACAGTTGAAACAAGCCGTTGAACATAGAAAGGTGGTTGTTGCAAAATTTTTTGACAAAGACAATTCATGGCATTGCTTCTTCTTAACATTTGATAGTTTAAAAGGAAAAGAAAGTTGGAAGGGTGGACAGCCGCACTATCATTATATTTCTGATAAGTTTGGAATTCCGCGAAATCAGGTTGTTCAACAATTGAAAAGCAAAAATTATAGCTTAGGCAATTTACCGCATATTGACTTGATAGATTACAGAGACGATGATGATGAATAAGACTGACGACAACAAGGGGTCTGGCCCGGCCGAGCCTGCTGTGTGAAAGTACAAATGCTGAACCTTTTATTCACCAGCTAAACCGATATCCGTCAATATGGAAAAACGCATGAAGCGAAAAGGCATAAAGTATTTCCCGGCATTGCCTTTTTAATCATTGACAATGCAGTAACTTGAACAATATAAACCCGCGGGGATAGCATTTTTAATAATTAAATCATTACTCAAAAAACGCAGGTTTGAAAGACAGAAAACTTTCGCATATTTTTGAGTTGTATGCAATTCAATCCTGCAGGGACATGAGACTACGTGTATTCATCATATTGTTTCTCATTTATGGATGCAAGACAATTTCAATCCAAACCAATCCAAATGAACTTACAGGGTTATGGAAGCTGGTTACTGTTGAAAAGAAAGATACTTCGGGCCGATGGCAGGAAGACTCATGGATGAAAAACGGAACAGGTTACATCATGTACGATGGCAGGGGACATATGGCTGTTCAGATGGCTCCGGAAGGATATAAGAATTTTAGCTGGTTAAGCGAAAGAGATAATACAAATCCCGGACTTGTAAAGTCAAAACTTGACAGCCTTTCTATGGAAGAACTTAAGCTGCTCATTAGCAAATTCTCTTCACACCAGGCTTACTTTGCAAACTATAAGATATCAGGCGATAGCGTTATTATACATAACCGTATTTCAAATTCGAATCCCTCAGCATGGAACGCTACTGTTCAAAGAACTTTTGCAGTCAAAAGGGATACACTGATTTTGCAATTGCCTGATGGTTTTAGAAGATTGATATGGATTAAACAAAAATAACTACGCACAACATTGGGCTTCCCTAACTCGGCGTATGGCTTTGCCTACGCCGTTCTTTTTTGTAGCTTGTAGCTACAAACAGATAATGCCAACCAATAACAAAACTTATCATTATGCCAGACAGCTACACAATCAAAGACCAATATGGCACATACTTTCTAACATTCCAGATAGTGGCATGGGTAGACATATTTACCCGAAAACGATATAGAGATATAGTAGTAGATGCATTTAACTATTGTATTGAGCATAAACAACTACAGATACATGCATGGGTAATTATGAGTAACCATGTGCATTGTATTTTAAGCAGCCGTAATGGAACTTTATCGGATACGATACGGGATTTTAAAAGACATACTGCTAAAACTATTTTAGAAAGCATACAGGATGAACCTGAAAGCAGAAGAGTGTGGATGTTATTTCAGTTCAAACATGCGGCACAACAGCATGTACGCAACAAAGAATATCAATTATGGACGCATGAGAACCATGCCATAGCCATTGATCCATACTTAAAAAACATAGGTGAAAGTAAATTACACTATATACATAATAACCCTGTGGAAGCTGGTATAGTAGAAAATGCGGCTGATTATTTGTACAGCAGTGCAGTTGATTATGCTGGCAAAAAAGGATTGGTTAAATTAGCCATGTGGTAGGTGTTTTGTTATTGTAGCCACAGGCTACATAGAAGTGCAGCGTAGGCAAAGCCATACGCTGAGTAATTAAAGAAACTACTCCAGGTTAAGGCTAAACCGATATCCATCAATATGGAAAAACGCATGAAGCGAAAAGGCATAAAGCATTTCCCCATATTCCCTTTTTAATCATTGACAATGCAGTAACTTGAAAAATACTATGTAATATCATAAATTTATGTGTTGTGCGTCATGCGATTGAACACTCTAATAACTTAACCAGCTAGATAAATGGCAGACAATACAGACGAAGAACATGTAGATCATCCGGCAAACACTCAACCGGAAAATCTTTCAGAGAAAATCATTCCGGTTAACGACACAGAAACTATTACCCAAAATCAAGAAACTGAAAATATGGAGATACATCACCATCCTGACTTGCATCATAAACCTAAAAAGTGGAAAGAGTATCTCCTGGAGTTTTTAATGATATTTCTTGCCGTAACACTTGGCTTTTTTGCCGAGAATTTCAGGGAACATACAGTAAACAAGGAAAAAGAAAAGCATTATGTAGAAATGCTTGCTGCCGATTTAGTCAAAGATACTATCCATACCAATTCCATAATTGACAAACAGCTACTCCTTCTTGACAAGATGGCTAATACTTTAAAAATTAATAGCGATAGTATCAGCGAGCCACTAAAACAACGTTTGTTTTATTCAAACTTCGTTTATTATTATTCATGGGTACCAATTTTTTTAAGAAACGAAAGCACCATTACTCAATTAAAATCTGCCGGCGGCTTTAATGTAATCAGCAAACCATTTTTGATTGACTCTATCGGCAGCCTTGACAATTCTTATGATGTCATAAAGTATAATAATGAGTGGTACATCAAATCCTGCGAAAGTGTAATTAATGTGGCAGACCAATTTATTATTGTCCATAAAATGCCTGCAGAATTTGCTGACACAGCATTTGCTTCTCCACCACAGGGGATTAAACTATTTTCCAATCATGACACACGACTTTCAGCCCAGCTTTATAACAAGATTAAGATTGAGCAATCAATGCTGGATTTAATAGTCACTTTAGAAAGACGATATAAAGCAAAAGCCGGGAGTATATTGGAGTTATTAAAAAAAGAGTACCGTCTTGAATAATGTAGTGACAAGCACGAACGCACAACATGGGGCTTCCTTCCCAGCAGGGTCGGCAAGGCCAAGACCCTGTGGAGATAGAATAAAAAAAGGCGGCCAGTCATGACCGCCTTATGGCTGATATTAATAGATTGTTATGCTAAATCAAATCTGTCCAAATTCATTACCTTATTCCATGCCGCCACAAAATCATGTACAAACTTTTCTTTTCCATCTTCACAGGCATATACTTCGGCTATCGCTCTTAACTCAGAGTTAGAACCAAAGATGAGGTCAGCACGGGTGGCTGTCCATTTTACCTTGCCAGTAGTACGGTCCGTACCGTAAAAGCCTTGTTGTACGGGATCAGCTGCTTTCCAGGTAGTACCAAAGCTCAGCAGGTTTACAAAAAAATCATTGCTCAGCACACCGGGCTGGCTGGTAAACACACCATGCCTGGAGCCATCATAGTTGGTATCGAGCACCCGCATACCACCTACCAGTACGGTCATCTCCGGTGCGGTAAGGGTCAACAGTTGTGCTTTATCCACCAGCAATTCTTCTGACATGGCACGGGCCTTGTCTGCATTGAGATAATTACGGAACCCATCAGCCACCGGTTCCAGCACGGCAAAGGATTCCACGTCGGTTTGTTCCTGTGCCGCATCAGCACGGCCGGGAGTGAAAGGAACGGTTACATTGTACCCGGCATCTTTCGCTGCTTTTTCAACAGCCGCACATCCGCCCAGCACAATCAAATCTGCCAGCGAAACCTGTTTGCCATCCTTAGCACTGGTATTAAAATCTTTTTGTATGGTTTCCAATGCACTCAGTACTTTGGTTAACTGTGCAGGGTTGTTAACCTCCCAGTCTTTCTGTGGTGCCAAACGGATTCTTGCCCCATTTGCCCCACCTCTTTTATCAGACCCACGGAAGGTAGCAGCAGAAGCCCATGCAGTAGACACCAGTTGTGATACGGTTAATCCGCTGGCCAGCAGTTTTGCTTTTAAGGCAGCAATATCGGTGGCATCAATTAATTTATGGGTAACAGCCGGTATTGGGTCCTGCCATATCAATACTTCTTTGGGAACTTCTGGTCCAAGGTAACGGCCAACAGGTCCCATATCACGATGCGTTAATTTAAACCATGCTTTGGCAAAAGCATCGGCAAACTCATCCGGGTTTTCATAAAAATGTCTTGATATCTTTTCATATGCAGGATCAACACGTAAAGCCAGGTCAGTGGTAAGCATAAACGGTGCATGGCGTTTAGCAGGATCATGTGCATCAGGCACTAATCCGGCTCCTGCCCCGTTCTTTGGTTTCCACTGGTGTGCACCGGCAGGGCTCTTGGTTAATTCCCATTCGTAACCAAAGAGGTTTTCAAAAAAGTTATTGCTCCATTTAGTAGGTGTGGTAGTCCATGCCCCTTCCAGTCCGCTGGTGATGGTATCACCGGCATTACCGGTACCATAGGTATTCTTCCAACCCAAACTTTGTTCTTCTATACTGGCAGCAGCAGGTTCTTTACCCACATATTTATCAGCATCAGCGGCGCCATGTGTTTTACCAAAAGTATGTCCACCGGCAATCAACGCTACAGTTTCATAATCATTCATTGCCATACGGGCAAAGGTTTCTCTTATATCACGGGCAGCAGCTAACGGGTCAGGCTTACCGTTAGGTCCCTGTGGATTGACATAGATCAGTCCCATTTGCACAGCCGCTAACGGATTTTCCAGTTCACGGTCACCGGTATAACGTTCGTCACCTAACCATGTTTTTTCATTACCCCAGTACACATCTTCTTCGGGTTCCCACACATCTTCCCGGCCGCCACCAAAACCAAATGTTTTAAAACCCATTGTTTCCAGCGCCACATTACCGGCCAGTACCATTAAATCGGCCCAGGAAAGTTTTTTACCATATTTCTGTTTGATGGGCCACAATAATAAACGGGCTTTATCGAGATTGGCATTATCGGGCCAGCTGTTGAGCGGGGCAAACCGTTGTGTACCGTGTCCGGCACCACCACGTCCGTCGTGAATACGATAGGTACCGGCGCTATGCCATGCCATGCGGATCATTAAACCGCCGTAATGACCATAGTCGGCAGGCCACCAGTCCTGTGAGTCGGTCATCAGTTGGGCCAGGTCTTTTTTTACGGCTGCATAATCCAGCTTTTTAAATTCTTCGGCATAATTAAATTTTGTACCCATTGGGTTAGAAAGAGAAGAATGCTGACGAAGAATGTTCAGTTTTAACTGGTTGGGCCACCAGTCACGGTTGCGGGTGCCGCCACCGGCGCCTTGCTTTACGGCTAATCCATGCGGAAACGGGCATTTGGCTGCCCCGTTGCCATTTGTTGCGGTGCTTTGTACTGTGCTACTGCTCATGTTTAAAATTTTATTGATTAAAATAAACTGAAAGAATTTTATTTGATCGTCAAATTTACCGGGGCCTTGCTTATAAATCTAATTGATTATTTTTATGATCTTATAGTTTTTATCTATGACTTTAATACAGCTTGAATACATTGTTGCCCTTGATACGCACCGGCATTTTGCCATTGCGGCAGAGAAATGTTTTGTTACCCAGCCCACCTTAAGTATGCAGATACAAAAGCTGGAAGAAGAACTGGGCGTAAAGATTTTTGACCGTACCAAGCAACCGGTTATACCCACCGAAATTGGTGCTAACATCATTGCACAGGCAAGAGTTACGTTGCGGGAGTCAACTATGATCAAACAGCTCATCAGGGATCAGAAAGATACACTGAGTGGTGATTTGCGGATCGGCATCATCCCCACCCTGGCGCCTTATGTATTGCCACCATTATATAAGATCATGCGGGAAAAATATCCGTTGCTCAACCTCATCATTAAAGAATCCATTACTGAAGAAGTGATACATGAATTAAAAAACAACCGGCTGGACTGTGCCATTGTGGTAACACCACTCAATGATGCTTCTATTAAAGAAGAAGTATTATTTTATGAAGAGTTGTTTGTGTATGTATCGAAGAAGAATGCTTTGTCCACTAAAAAATATGTATTAGCGAATGAGATTGATCCCAACCAGCTTTGGTTATTAGAAGAAGGACATTGTTTCCGTTCGCAGATATTAAATTTATGTGAATTAAGAAAAGCCAGTGATTTTCATTTTAAATATGAAACGGGAAATATTGAAACCCTCAAACGCATGGTGGATAAAAGCGATGGCATCACCAT
Source organism: Sphingobacteriales bacterium (assembly GCA_003963365.1). Taxonomy (GTDB): domain Bacteria; phylum Bacteroidota; class Bacteroidia; order Chitinophagales; family Chitinophagaceae; genus AWTP1-9. Next base: position 105,064 of record RXJG01000001.1, on the reverse strand, counting down.
CTTGCCCGAACTGGCAGTGATGGAGTTTACCAAAGCACAATTAAAACTGGTGAAGCGATTGAAACAACCCAGCCCTGCAAGAGAAGTGAGCATTGTTACGCACCGGGATCATATTAAAACCAAACTCATCAAAACATTGAAAGAAGAAATCATCAACATTGTTCCCGCACCCATGCAAAAGCTGCAAAATAAGAAAGTGGTGGAGATCAATTATTAGTTGCTGATTATTTTTTATTTGAATTTAATGATGGTGAATACCAGTAATATCAAAACCAATAAAAGGTGAATGATGAGCCAGGCTTTTTGCCAAACTGGTCTTTTGCCAAATGGTACTGACTGGTCAAAGGGATCAAAGGCCAATCCTATACCCCCAAAGATCATAGCAGTGGGATAATCTTTCAGTAAAACAAAAACAACTGCTGCAAGGCCAAAAACTGTATAAACGATTTTACTAAGTGCGGCACTTTTAGAGGAGATATTCTTTTCCATTTAATTTGTATTTGTTATGAATTAATTTTTAGCTTTTAGCCGGTCAATATTTTCTTTAAGCTGATGGGCATAAACCCCAAAAGCTTTTTTACACATCCATTTGGCAAAATAAAAACAGATGGGCACTAATATAACAATGGTGATTAAAAGTGTTAGTATGATAAATGGTTTTTGCATAAACTCACTGATAGGTTTACCGGATCCTAGGGTTCCGCCGACCATAAAACCACCGGCTGCACTCACTGGGTAAATAAATAAACCGGCCTGAAGCTGTATACGGCTCCATGTTTGAATGGCATTATAATGCCGTTCCATTTCCTGCAATACACTGCTCCCGTTGTTTTTCTTTTGCAGGTCACGGTATAAAAACAATGTTTTAATCACTGCCCACACCGTAAAAACAAATACGATACCTATACTCAGCAGCACCTGCCATACGGGGAAATAAAAAAATACCACGATGTAGCCGGCGGCAATAACCATCCCCAAAAAAGCATTGATGAGCAGGTTGCGTTTAATTTTTTCCAGCGGGTCTTTTGAGGGAGATTTTACAATTCCCCTGTTTAATAAAGAAGATAAATCCTCATCTTCCTTTTCCATATTTTTCCATTGCTCTTCCAGGTTCATCTTTCTTGTTTTAAAATAGTTGATAATTGTTGTTTAATACGGTGGAGCTTTACCGCCACATGGTTGTTGCTGATGCCGATCGTATCGGCTATTTCTCCATTCTCGTATCCATCCAGGTGCATGGAAACAATGGCCCTGTCTGTTTCCGCTAACCGGCGGATGGCTGTCTGCAATTGCCTGGCTTCACTTATCATCACCGGCCCGGAATACAACTGATCACTGTATTGTTCCAGCGAATCTTTATAATCAATCACTGATTCTTTTCGTCTTATGGTGAGTATAGTATTGAGTGAAACACGGTATAACCAGGTGCTGAATTTTGATTCGTTTCTGAATTTTGCATAAGACCGCCATGCCTGCAGCAGTATTTCCTGGTACAGGTCTTTTTTCTCTTCAGCATCTGCAGCATAAAGCGAAACCAGCTTGTAAATAATATGCTGGTTTTGCTTTACCTGTTGTAAAAATTCTTTTTCACTCACTATTTTATAGTTTGCGGGGTTACGGTGTAACCTGCCTTTTGTAATTGAGCCACTAATCCCCCCGGCCCGGCAAGATGCAGGGCACCTACGGCTATAAAATTAGATTGCTGATTGATCATAGACGGTAAAACTTTCATCCAGTTATTATTTCTGTTAGTAACCAAAAAATCCATATCGCCACCGGCCTGTACAGACCTTTTGTAAACAGCATACATTTTATCCAGGTCATTTTCAAAATAATTCTTCACCAGTTCGTTGCCCAGGTTAATTGCCTGCTCTTTATTACGGATAAATTGCTGCACCATGTCTGCCTGGGCTTCGTCGGATAGAGTATTAAACAACATATCCATTTGCTGGGTAAGAGTTTCTAAAGCCGTTACTGTTTTCCCTGCTTCTTTTTGTTTGTTTACAAAGTACACATCTAATGGGACACCGGTGTACCTGGTTAATAAATCCCGGTTATCTCTCATAAGGTTTACCATACTGAGGGTAAGGATAACTGTCATGGGTTTAACTGCATCAAATTGTGCAATACCCTGGCCAATACTTGTTTTTAATTCTCTATCGAGGCTGTCGGAAAATTCTTTACTAAACAGCTCTGATAAACGTTTGTTTTGCAAAAGGGCTTTTGTATTGGCGGTAGCCAGTTCAGTTGAGTCTATAATAATTTCCACTACCGTATTTTTTGCTTTTGTAAAAGCCCTCATCACCGCCGGTGTTTCATTTAAATAAGAACCATTGATCAAATGGTAAGTACCAAATAACCAGGAAGTATCTTTACTTCCTTTACCCGTAACGGCATAGAAAACGCCTGGTTTGGGTTGCGCCTGACCGTAACTTATTGCCGTAACCAGCACAAATAAAATGAATGGTAAAAATCGTTTAACAATTCTCAGTTTCATGATTTTAAATTTTAAACAGTTGATAATGGCCCGGGCTGTTTACACATAGTTAGTATCAAACGGAGTTTATAAATTACAGGCAGAAAAAAAAATTTAAAAAAAAGTCATACCGGTCTGCCACCAGGCTAAAGAATAGTTGTATAATCTGACATATGCGTTTATTTTCATCAAAAAATACCCTCCTTACATGAAAGCAATAGTAAAATCAGTTTTGTTTTGTATTGTATTTACTGCTTTATTCATGGCTGCTTCCTTTTTAAAAGGTTTTCTGCCTTTAGAATACGAAAGGTGGTCACACGGTATCATTGGTACATTGGTTGCCTTTATTACCACGTTTATATTTTTAAGAATTGATAAAAGAAGTTTTGCTCAAATCAATCTTGTTCCCAACCATAAAACAATACTGAAATTTCTGTTGGGTATTTTGATTGGTATTGCATTAATGACGCCTCTTGCCGTATTATCCATTCATTATTCAGGAGCTGAAGTTGAATGGAATGCAAACAGTAATCTCCTCTCCTTTTTGTTATCAACGGCCCCATTAATTCCGTTGGCATATATGGAAGAGTTAGGCTTCAGGGCTTATCCGCTGGAAACGATCAAAGAAAAGAATGGTATAAGAATAGCTTTATTTATTACTTCCTTACTATTTGCTTTCTATCATATTGCCAATGGCTGGAGTGTCAGCAGTTCCTTTATGGGACCATTTGAATGGGGACTCATCTTTGGCCTGGGTACAGTGGCCGGCAACGGTATCGCCCTTTCAACCGGTATTCATTATGCCGCTAATTTAACTACTTCAGCATTTGGTGCTGCCGGTACTACCAGCCTCCTTATAGTGAATAGCCATGGAACTCATGCCCCGGCAAATAATCATTTTCAAATAATCATTAGCGGTGGGTTGTTTGTTTTTACTGTTATACTGATTGAGTTTTATATAAAGTTCACAAAAAAATAACCTGAGTTTTTGTAAAACGAAAAATACTATCTTTAATTATGTAAGTCCTCTCCCTACTAAATCTTCAACCCACATTATTTAATCATTAAACAACTTTTTATGAAAAGATTGTTCTTCTTGTTTCTAATTGTTTTTGTTATTTCCTGTAACAATGCTGGCACCTCTTCCACTGACACAAAAAAAGATTCCGCTGCTTCTACCAGCACTGCCGAAGCAACACCTAACTATCCATATAGTATTACTCATCCTGATAACTGGGACATAGGAAGCAAAGCCAATACCTTAACGGCACTCAATGCATTAAAAGCATGGGAACTGGGAAAGATGGATGAATCTGTCAGCTATTTTGCTGATTCAGTTCGGGCACAGTTTGATGCACTGGATAAAAAAATGCCGAAGGACAGTTTAAAAGCCATGTTCTCCGGTTTATGGAACACCTACAAAACGGTTCATATAGAAATGCAGGATTGGGAATCTGTAATAGCAAAAGATAAAAGTGAGGAATGGGTGACTCTTTGGTACAAACAGCATACGGAAACAAAAAATGGAGTAAAAGATTCTGCTTCTATCATTAACGATATTCAGTTGAAGAACGGAAAAATTATACAGTTAGTTGAATATACCCGTAAGCTTCACTAAACATTTAAAACTTTATTACCACAGGATCTTTGTTTGTTTCATAAAAAGATCCTGTGGTTTTTTTTCAAACGATCTGCCGGTTAATTTAGTAATTCATCCATCGCTTTATTAAAAGCATCCAGGTCAAAAGGCTTTTCAAAAAAACGGTCGGCACCATTGGCTAATGCCACATCTTTAATAGCAGCATAACCGGTGAGCATAATGATCTTACTTGCGGGATGTTTCTTTCGTATGAAGGTGATAAAATCAACACCATATCCATCCGGTAATTTATTATCCAGGATGATAATAGCTGGTTTATGTTTTTCCAGGTATTCACTGGCAGCAAGCAGGTTGCTTACATAATCAAGATCAAGATTTCTTTCGGCCAGAACGATATTGAGCCATAATCCTAACTCGCCTTCGTCTTCCACCACCAAAATCCTGGCAGCAGGTTGATTTGGTTTTAAGGTTTTTGACATCTGGATTATTTTAGTTTGAACATATAAGATACGAATTTTATGCCAACCTGTATTTGGCAGGCTATGCCCCGTCGTTATTCTCCTGCTACTTTTTACCCTGTTGCCGTTTATTATAAAATAAAATTGTTTTTGCTACAGCAATTTACGGGTCATCAAAATGGGGTGCTGTTTTTATGCTATTTCCTTTACCTTAATTTTGCTTTATTAATAATCATATGAAAAAAGAAATAACAGCCAAACAAAAAGAAGCATTGCTCAGCATTTTAAAACATAGGTTTGAAAAAAACAACAACCGTCATAAAGGAATGGACTGGTCTAAAGTACAGGCAAAGCTGGAAGCTGCCACTGCCAAACTTTGGTCGTTGAATGAAATGGAAAATACCGGGGGAGAACCGGATGTGGTTGACTATGATAAAAAAACCGGTGAATATATTTTCTTTGATTGTTCGGCTGAAAGTCCGGCTGGAAGAAGAAGCTTTTGTTACGACCGGGAAGCACTTAATTCAAGAAAAGAAAATAAACCGAAAAACAGTGCAATGGATATGGCGGCTGCAATGGGTGTTGAGCTGTTAACGGAGGAGCAATACCGTTACCTGCAGCAGCTGGGAAGTTTTGATACTAAAACTTCCAGCTGGATAAAAACACCGGAATCAATCCGCCAATTAGGGGGTGCGGTGTTTTGCGACCGAAGGTATAATACTGTATTTCTTTATCATAATGGCGCTGAGTCTTATTATGCAGCCAGGGGGTTTCGTGGGTCGTTGAGAGTTTAAATAATTTTACGTATGAGCCAGGATTCTACCGATATTTTTAACAGGATGCTTGCCGGAGGTGTTATTCCAAATGATGATCCGCAGATGCCTAAGGTATGGGAAGTGGTAGACCGTACTATTGGTTTATCCGCAGCGCTTAATGGTTCTACCAGTTCAGACGAAGTACGGGAACGTTTAATTGAGATAACCGGTAACCCGATTGACAAAAGCACTACCGTGTTTATTCCTTTTTTTACCAACTTTGGCCGTCATACCCGGCTGGGCAAAAACGTATTTATTAATCATGCCTGCAGCTTTTTAGATTTGGGAGGTATTATTATAGAAGATAACGTAATGATTGGGCCAAGGGTAAATATAGTTAGCGAAAACCACCCTGTTGATCCGGTACAAAGACGTTCGTTAGATCTTAAAAGAGTACTTATAAAAAAGAATGCGTGGATCGGTGCCGGTGCCACCATTTTACCGGGTGTAACTATTGGAGAAAATGCGGTGGTGGCTGCGGGTGCAGTAGTTAATAAAGATGTTCCGGCAAATGTTATTGTGGGCGGTGTGCCTGCCAGAATTATTAAAGCAATTAAATGAACTTGTTCCATATTGTATTAATAACAAGCGTAAAAACAACCATATTAATAATTATTAATTCAGGCTTTACAAAACTTACTACATGAAACATTTGCATATTACATCAGTAGAGGATATTAAACAACAGTTTGGCCCCATTCAAAATGCGAATACCAGGCACCATGAAAAGATGAATTCGCTAGATAAACTGGCTTTATGGATAACCAACCATGTTGGCAGTATGGGTTTCTTTATTATTATTTTTAGCTGGACGGTTATTTGGCTAAGCTGGAATACACTGGCGCCGGCCCGGCTGCGGTTCGATCCATACCCTGCTTTTGTGCTGTGGTTGTTTATCTCTAACATGGTACAAATATTTTTAATGCCGCTCATTATGGTGGGACAAAATCTACAGTCAAAACATTCTGAAATAAGAGCGGAACAGGATTTCAATATCAACAAAAAAGCAGAGATGGAAATTGAAACCGTTTTAAAACACCTGGAAAACCAGAATGAACTGATCCTGCAAATACTCAAGCGTCTGGAACAAACGGAAAAGAAATAAAAATAAAAAGATATCAAGTATTCTTTTCCAAAACCCGGTACGGCTGTTAAACGAATTACAGGAAGGTTCCCGTTAATTTGACCAGCGTTTGAAAAATAAAATTGACAGGCTTACTGATGTAGAACTGTCAGACCTTAGTGGACTATTTTGAATAAAATTAAAATAGCACTTTTATGGAAAAAACTAAGAATGTCCGGTCTTATTTGAGCTTTTAAACTCGCCGGTGTGAAGAACATGATTTTAAGTTTATGGAAAGTACCTGATAAAGAAACTGCTGAATTAATGACCATTTTTTATAGCAATTATCTCACAGGAAAAACAATTAAAGAAGCTTTTACTGCGGCGCAAAAGGAGATGCGGCTAAAATATAATCCATATTGATGGGCGGCTTTTTTTAATTGAATAATTAAAGAACAGGAGTTAAACTTTCTTAAGGTTTCAGACTCCTGTTTTAATTTATTAAATCTAATTAAATACTTAAGAGAGATTTATTCTCACTTAATCCCATAGCGTACCCCTCCATAAAACATCCTTCCACTAACGGGTCCCCATACCAATGAAGCATCGAAGTATTAACTAAAAAGGCAAATCATACAATCAAATACCTGTTTAATAAATTACAAAAAAACTATTTCACTTTTAACAGGTTTGCATTAATTGCAACAATTACGGTACTAAGACTCATTAATACTGCCCCCGCAGCGGGACTCAACAGTATACCATAATTATATAATACTCCTGCGGCCACTGGCAAAGCAATAATATTGTAACCAGTTGCCCATACCAGATTTTGTATCATTTTACTATAGGTGGTTTTACCAAATTGTATAAGCGAAACAATATCTTTTGGATTACTGTTCACCAGTAATATACCGGCTGTTTCAGCTGCAATATCACTTCCGCTTCCTACTGCTATACCAATATCTGCCTGTGCCAGTGCCGGTGCATCGTTTAAACCATCACCTGTCATGGCTACAAACTCTCCTTTGTTTTGCAGCTCTTTTATTTTTTCTAATTTTTCATGCGGCAATACTTCTGCAAAAAAACTGGTCATACCTAATTTTGCTGCTACCACTCCTGCCACTTTTTTATTATCGCCAGTAAGTAAAACTGATTTTATATTATTCCTGCTTAATGTTTGTATTGCTTCTGCAGATTCCGGACGAATTGTATCAGTCAGTGCGATACAACCTGCCGGTTGTTCATTTATCAACACATAAACAACCGTCTCACTAAGATCAACCATGACATGACCTGGTATGGTGATCCCTTTTTCTTTAAGATAACCCGGACTTACCACCTTCACTGCTTTATCATCTACAGTTGCTTCCACACCCTTACCGGTGATTGCTTTAAAGTTTTGTATGGCAGGAATAGAAATATGGAGTTCTTTTGCTTTTTGTAAAATTCCAGTAGCCACAGGATGCTCTGAATTTTGCTCCAATGCAGCAGCATACCTCAATAAATCGTTTTCAAAAAATTCTTTTGAAAATGAGTTAATCTGTGATACTTCAAACTTACCAACCGTAAGTGTTCCCGTTTTATCAAAAACCAGTGTCGTTATCTTACGGGAGTTTTCAAAAGCTGTTCTGTTTTTAATTAATAAACCATGCTGAGCAGAAAGTGCTGTTGATTTGGCAACTACCAGGGGAACAGCCAAACCCAATGCATGCGGACAACAAATAATAATCACTGTAACCATTCTTTCAATAGCAAATGACAGTGTTGTTCCTGATAAATACCAAACAAGAAAAGTAGTGAGTCCTGCAAGGATGGCAATTACTGTTAACCATCTTGCTGCTTTATCTGCCAGTAATTGTGTTTTTGATTTTGAACGTTGTGCATTCTGTACCAATTGTATTACTCCAGATAAGTAAGATTCCTGTGCAGAATGCGTAACAGCAATTCTTATTGATCCATTACCATTAAGTGAACCGGCAATGACCTTCTCACCTTTCATTTTCTTTACCGGAACCGATTCTCCGGTAAGCATACTTTCATCTAAATAAGTCTCACCATCGGTAACTAATCCATCGGCCGCTACTTTCTCTCCCGGCTTTATTAATATCTCATCATTTATTTTGAGAGAAGCTGTTTTTACCTCCATGATGTGTTCACCATGTACAAGGTGGGCTTCATCGGGCCTTAAGTGTATCAGCAATTCTAATTCCTTAGAGGCACCGGAGATTGATTTCATTTCTATCCAATGCCCCAGCAGCATGATGAGAATAAGAGTAGCCAGTTCCCAGAAGAAGTCCATTCCTTTTAATCCAAAAACAACGGCTACGGAATATCCATAAGCTACCGTAATAGCAAAACCAATCAATGTCATCATGCCGGGATTTTTTGCTTTCATTTCTTCCCACCAGCCTTTTAAAAAAGGCCAGCCACCATAAAAGAAAACAACGGAAGAAAATAATAAAAGAATATAAGTTGAACCAGCAAAGCTGATATGTACATTGAGCCAATGCTGTATCATTTCAGATAAAAGCATAATGGGAATGGTAAGCAGCAATACCGCATAAAATCGTTTTCTGAAATCAGCTATCATTCCTGCATGATGCTGATGCCCGTTGGAAGCATGTGTGTAATCATGTTTTTCTTCATGACTAAGTGGGTGAACGGTAGCCGCAACTTTATTACCCGCTCCATATATATGTTCAGCACTGTTATGAATATGATGTTCCATTAAATTCATTTTACATATTACTCATATCATGACCGGACATTGGATTGGAACCTTTCTTAAAAATATATTCGCTTTGCAACAGGTAGGCACCGGACATTACAATCACATCACCTTCCTTTAGCCCTGATACAATTTCTATCCTGTCATTACTTTCCATACCAATAGTTACCATTTTGTTTTTAAAAGAATGCGTACCTGTTTTAACCCATACCATTGCGGAACGGCCATCCCGTATTACTGCATCTATCGGCAATGTAAGTGTTCTTCGTTCCGTACTTTTCAGCATCACATAAACAGGCATTCCGGGTTTTAGCTGGTTACCGGGATTGGGAACAGATACTCTTATCAAATTAATTCTTGTATCAGGATTTATTTCTGGGTTAACAAATTCTATACGGCCTTTTATTTCTTTACCATCAAAATCGGGTAATTGCACAGTTGCCATGCTGTTCCTGTTTACGGCTGCTAATTGAGAAGTATATACCTGTGCTTCTGCCCACAATACGGACAGGTCAGCTAATTTCACAATTGTTCCTCCTTCCATAACATAATCTCCTTCTCTTATATCCAGCTCTGTGATATAGCCTGAAGCATTACTGTAAAATGTTGTTAAAGGTGAGGCTTTGCCTGATTTAGCCAGTTCATCCACCTGTGCTTCATTCATACCCCATAGCAACAGCTTATTTTTTGCTGATTGAATTAACTGGTCAAAATCAATAGCTGATTCGTTCGTAAAAACTTTTTTCTTGTCCAAAGCCAGGAGATATTCCTGTTTGGCATTATTCAGTTCTTCACTGTAAACGTCGTATAACGGCGAGCCTTTTTTGATATTATCACCCAGATTTTTATAATATAATTTTTCTACCCGGCCCATTACTCTTGAGCTGACGGAATTTGCTTTTAGCTGGTCGAAATTTAATGTTCCTGTCAAAACTAGTTCATCACCTATTGTTCCGGTGCGGATGGTATCCACTTTTATATTTCCTAATTGTACCTGCTGTTCACTCAAAAGCAATTCGTCTTTAGCCTCGCCATTTTTCTTTTTCACAGGCGTAAGTTCCATATGACAAATGGGACATTTGCCCGGTTTGTATTCCACTACCTGCGGGTCCATGGAGCAGGTATAATATGTATCCGGGTTTACAGTAACCTGTTTTTTTTGTTTACAGGCAACTTCAAAAAATAATATCGTTGTTAAAACCAATATGTACTTCATACTTAGTTTTTTACTTTTATAAAACTTTCGCTGTCCATTAAATACTGTGCATTTACTGCTACTGAATCATTTGCCGTTAATCCATTCAACACCTGTATATGCTTTTGATGGGTTATACCTGTGTTTACTTTTACTGCTTTAAAACCACCATCTGATTTTTCAAATACCACTTTATCTATACCGAGTGACAATACAGCTTCCTTTGGTAACCAGTAGGCATCTTTTGTATTTCCAAAAATGGTAGCTCGTACCTGGCTACCTATCGGGATATTAAGATTGCTGTTATCAAAATATACTCTTGCTGTAAGTGTTTTACTGTTCCTCTGGTAAAAGGGTTCAATAATATCTATACTTGCCCTGAAATCTTTTGTGGGAGCCGTTTCAGGAACTACCCGAACCGCATTGCCTGTTTTAACCAATGATTGATTATCACCATAAATATTAAGCAGTGCCCATACTCTGCCGGGATTATACACGGTAAAAATGGATTGACCTTTCTGGATATACATACCTTCTTTCAGAGGAAGTTCTTCTGTAAGCAGCGAAATGTCTTTCATGCCGCTGCGTTCAGCATCCATCGCTGCTCCTTTAACTGCTTCATGAATATGACCACTGTAATTACTGTAAACCGCTATCGTTAGCAATGGCTGTCCTTTTGTGATTACCTGTGCCAGTTGTTCATTACTCATTCCCAGCAGCAATAATTTTTCTTTTGCTGCCTGCACCATTGCTTTGTTATCCGCATCATTTTTAAAAAGAAATAAAAGATTTTGCTGGGCAGTTAGTAATTCAGGGCTGTATATGTCCAATATGTGCTGCCCTTTTGTTATTTTCTGGAAACGGTATTTCACATACAATTTTTCAATTCGACCTGTAACTCTTGCGGAGATACTTCCTACCTGCCTGGTGTCATAAGCAATATTGCCCAATGCTTCAATCTCTATCTGCTCCTCTCGTTTTTGAATAGTAGTAACCGGAACGGAGGACACTACAAACTCGTTGGTGGGTTTTAATAATGATTCCAGTTCGGGTTCTTTTAATTTATCGCCGCCGGTTTCTTTCAATACGAGTTCCATTCCGCAAATGGGACATCTACCCGGCTTATCTTTAATAATGTCCGGGTGCATAGAGCAGGTGTACAGTTTAGTAACTTCCTGCTGGTGATGTTGTGAATGATCAGCTGTTTTATTTTTACATCCAAGGGCAAAAAATAAAATCACCAATATTAATATGTTGCTTATTTGTTTCATTTCTTTTCCATTAATCTTTCCAATGTCACCTGTATATTGAGCGCCTGCTTCAGCAGTTCTGTATATTCCAGTTGTGTCATATACAGTGTTTCCCATGCATCAAAAAGCATAAACAGCTCTTCTGTATTTTGTTCATATCCCAACTGCATGGTTTTATAATTATTCTTTAATGCGGGGATGATGTTATCATCATAAAGTTTCAGCTGTTTCTTTTTTAGTTCCAGTTCATTCTGCATTCCATAAGCCATACCACTATATTCATTCACCATCATTAGCTTTTGAGATTGCAGTGAAAAAGCTTTCCATTTCAGGCTCTCAATATTGGCTTTGTTCATGCGGGAAGAACTTTTAATCGGCAGCTTCATCATACCCATTAAAGAGTATTGCATGGGCAACCCACCAAACCCAAACATATGTTCATAGCGGATTCCAAATTGGGGCTTTAGACTTTGTCGTTCAGTTTCCTGTTTCAGCCAACTGAGATTAATCTCATTATCTATTGCTTTCAAATCACTTCGCTGCGCATAAAAAAGCGTTGTATCAAAAATGACAGTTGAAAAATCACCCAGCTGAAAAGTTGTATCTACATCAAATGCCGAAGCTACATCTCTGTTCATAAGCGTATTAATACGAATGCGTTTTTCCCGGATGTCGCTTTCCAGCATCAGCCGCATGTTTTGCAAATTTCCCAATGCTGCTTTGGCTTTGTAATAAGCACTTATTTTCTCCAGGCCATTTTTATAACGTATCTCTGCATTCTTTATCATAAAATCCAGTAACGCCTCATCCTGGTTAAGAATGTTTATTTTCTTTTTCAGGATTATCCATTCATAATAATATTGCTTGGCATCGTTTACCAGTTCATTTAACGATGCATTCTTTTTCTCTTTTTCTACTAATGACATGGCTTTCATATAAGCTTCATCTGCATCTAATTTTTTTCTATTGGGGAACATTTGCTGACCACCAATCATATACTGGCCCATTCCCTCTTTAACGCTGCCGGCGCCGTCATCCATTTTTTTCCAGCGGGAAATATTATAAGGAGTCATCCAGAATCCTGTACTGAATTCAGGTGCCATCCAGCTTCTTGCTCCTTTAGCAGCTTCATCCATGGAACGAATCTCGTTGTCGTACATTTTAATTACGGGATGAGAAAGCTTTATGCTGTCAAGAATAGCATCCAGCTTCATTACCTGAGCCTTACTGCTGATGGTACTAATGCATACCAGCAGTACTAAGTAAATTTTATTCATTTGCATCTGTAAAAACAATTTTGCCTTTATGTTTTAATTCGTTTTCTTTCACTATTTCAAATATCACCGGTGTTATCAGTAATACATAAATGGTGGAAGTAATCGTTCCTCCGATTAATGGAATAGTGATAGGTCGCATAATATCGCTTCCTACACCGGTAGCCCAAAGAATAGGAATCAAGCCAAACAGACCGACGGAGACAGTCATAAGTTTTGGCCGCAATCTTTTTGCAGCCCCTTCAATTACAAATTCCCGTATGATGGCTGGTGAAAGCGTTGCTTTTGAGTTACCATGTTTTGTTACCATATTTTGCATGGCTTCATTAAGATAAATAGTCATAAGCATGGCTGTTTCAATAGCTATACCAAATAAGGCAATAAAACCAACTGCTACTGCTACTGATAAATTAATATTATAGAAGTAAACCATGAACACACCGCCAATCAATGCAAAGGGAACCGTAATCATTGTTACTAATGATTCCTTAAACGAGTGATATGTAAAATATAAAACCAGAAAGATAATTGCCAGCACAATCGGCAGAATCAATTTTAAAGTTTGGTTGGCCCTTATCTGGTTTTCCCACTGGCCACTCCATTCCAGAAAATATCCTTTCGGTAAACGGGTTATCAGCTGGTTTAATTTCTGCTGTGCTTCTTTTACCGTGCTTCCCAAATCTCTTTCCCTGACATTGAACAACACTGTTCCCCGCAACATCGCATTTTCTGAATTTATCATTGGCGGGCCATCACTTAATTTTATATCGGCAACTGCTTCTAATGGGATAGGGCCGAAATTCATTGTTTGTACCTGTAACCGTTTCAGCGCTTCGAGATTATTTCTAAAATCCTGTCCATACCTTGCATTTACTGAAAAACGTTGACGGCCTTCAATGGTTGTTGTTAATTTGATTCCACCCAATGCACTTTCAATAACGGTGTTTACATCGTCCACACTTAAACCATAGCGGCCAATCTCATCTCTCTTTACAGAAATATCAATATATTTCCCGCCGGTGATGGGCTCTACATACAAATCTTTGATGCCATCAATTCCTTCCAATTGTTTTTTTAATATTTGAGCAAATGCATAGATTGTATCTAAGTTTTGTCCATAAACTTTTAATCCCACATCTGTACGAACACCGGTAGAAAGCATGTTGATGCGATTGATAATAGGTTGTGTCCATCCATTGGTTACACCAGGAATCTGAAGTTTTGCATTCAGTTCATTGATGATGTCATTTTTGGTTAATCCTTTTCGCCATTCACTTTTTGGTTTTAAAAGAATGATAGTTTCAATCATGCTGATGGGAGAATTGTCAGTAGCTGTATTGGCTCTTCCTGCCTTACCCAGTACATGTGACACTTCGGGAACAGTGCGAATCAATTTATCCTGCACCTGCAATAACCGTTTTGCTTCTGAATTGGAAACATCGGGTAATGTTACCGGCATAAATAGTAAGGAGCCTTCATCCAATGGCGGCATAAATTCTGAGCCGAGCTTTGTCATCATAACTACTCCTGTTGCCAGTGCCACAAGATTAATGGCAATCGTTGTTTTTCGCCATTTCAAACACCATTTTAAAATAGGTGCATAAATTTTTTCTAATACCCTTGTGATTGGATTAGCACTTTCGGGTTTTAATTTTCGTCCTTTCAGGAAAAATGAAATTAATACTGGTGTTAAGGTGATAGCCAAAAATGCATCAATTAAAAGAATGAATGTTTTTGTCCACGCCAGCGGACTAAATAATTTTCCTTCCATACCTGTGAGCAAAAAAACAGGAAGGAAAGACGTAATAACGATGATGGTTGAATAAAACACACCCGGCCCCACCTGCTGAGAAGATTTTTGTATTATCTGCATCCGCTGTTCTTCTGGCAACGGATCTTTTGACCATTTAAACCATTTTGTCATACTTATACTTTATCGGTTGAATGATTTTTTTGTAATTGTGCTTCGCTGATATGCCGGTATGCATTCTCCACCATTACAATTCCATCATCTACTACCACTCCTATTGCCAGGGCTATTCCTGTTAACGACATAATGTTGGATGAAATACCAAACATTTCGAGGAAAATAAACCCGGCTGCGACAGAGATAGGTAATTGAATGAGAATGATTGCAGCACTCCGCCAGTGAAACAAAAAGATGAGTACCACAATGGATACGGTAATCATTTCTTCAATGAGTGTTCCCTTTACTGAATCAATGGCTTCCTGAATCAGGGTGCTTCTATCGTAAGAAGTTTTAAAAGTCACACCTTCGGGAAGCCCTTTTTCTACCTCTTTCATTTTTGTTTTTACTGCTTCAATTACTTTGTTGGCATTTTCATTATACCTCATCACCACTATTCCTCCTACCACTTCTCCTTTTCCATCCATATCAAAAATTCCCAGGCGCAAATCACCACCCATCTGCACAGTGCCAATATCTTTTACTCTTACTGGTATTCCGTTGTAATTGCCCAAAGCAATATTCTCCACATCATCTTTGTTTTTGATATAGCCTAATCCACGAATGATATAAGCCATGTCTGTCATTTCAAATTTTCTTCCGCCCACATCATTGTTATTGGCTTTTACTTTGTTCATCACATCCATAAGGGAGATGTTGTAATACTGCAGCTTAACAGGATCTACCACCAACTGATATTGTTTTTCAAAACCACCAAAGGAAGCCACCTCGGCCACACCCGGAACGGTTTGTAGTGCAAATTTGACATACCAGTCCTGTAAAGCTCTTTGCTCACCTAAATCCATTTTAGGAGCATCAAGGTTATACCAAAAAATATGACCCACGCCGGTACCATCGGGGCCTAATGTTGGTGTAATGCCCTGCGGCAGCAAACGCTGGGCATAATTCAATCTTTCCAGTACTCTTGTTCTAGCCCAGTAAATGTCAACATTATCTTCAAATATCACATACACAAAACTCATCCCGAACATAGATGAACCACGAATATTTTTAATCTTCGGTATACCCTGCAGGTTGCTTACCAGCGGATAAGTTACCTGGTCTTCAATCACCTGAGGACTGCGGCCCATCCATTCTGTAAATACAATCACCTGGTTTTCGGAAAGGTCCGGTATAGCATCAATAGGATTTTGCTTTACAGAATATAGCCCCCAGGCAAAAAGACCACCGGCAAACAATAAAACAATAAGCCGGTTGCGCAGTGAGAGTTCAATTAGTTTTTTAACCATTGTATTTCAATTTGCAATTAGCAATTGGCAACAAGCAGTCCCTGCTTGTTGCCAATTGCATCTTGTTTATTTAATCACTTCCATCACTTTGCCGCAGGTTGGCATTTCACCACCGTAGTAAGGATTTTTTATTTCTTTGATTTCACTTAACCAGATAGCTCCTTTTTTTTCATTGTACATGGGGCAATGGTCGTGATACAATGGCTGACCGGCGCTAAATGCTTTTACTAAAGCATACACATCTTCACTCATCATGGAAAAATGTTCCCGCTGATGTTTGATATTGCTACTGTTCTTCCCGATATGTTCAGCATGTTCCTTTAAATCTTCCTCGTTATCGTCATACAGTTTTTTCTGTTCTGCAGTAAGTAATGATTTATCAATATTGCCGATGGCTTTTACCATTGCATCAGCGCCTTCAGCAGCATCACTGCTTTTATCATTGGCCAGTGCATTTTTTATATGCAGGTAATGATTCACTATTTCCTTTATGGAAGCCGTCAGTTTTGCGTCAACATTGGAATAAATGACAGCTACTTCTTTCACACTATCATCTGCTGAAGCAGAAGCATGTTGTACCGTGTCTTTATTCATTTCATGCCCTTCATGCACTTTCCCGTCGTTGTTACTATTGCAGGATGTAAAGAAAATGATAGTAATTGCCAGACTGCTGATGAATACTTTGTTCATGTTGGTGATTTTTTGAAAGTAATTATAGTTTAGGTTTATTGCTTTTTAACTGCTGCCATGTCCATACCACATTTTGGACATTTACCAGCGGCCGTACTTTTAACATCCGGGTGCATGGGACAAGTAAACAGTTTCAGGCTTTCCCATTTTGCTTTTTCTTTTACAGTAAGATTCATGGGCTTGTTACATTCAGGGCATTTCCCTGGCTTATTACTTACCATATCGGGATGATCGGGACAGCTATAAACTTGTTTCATTTCCTTCATACCCATACCGCATTTAGAACATTTACCGGGCTTATCAGCGGTTACATCCGGGTGCATGGGGCATGCATATAATTTCATGGATGCCCATTTTGCTTTTTCTTTAGAAGAAAGATTTAACGTAGTACCGCATATAGAACATGTTCCGGGTTTATCGCTGGTAATTTCAGGATGATCAGGACAAACATATTTAATGGTATACCCATTATGTTTTTTGGGCTTTAAATTATTAGAAGCTTTTTCCTGTGCAAAAACAGTGAATGTTACGATGGATAGCACTGCTATCAACAGTATTTTAAACTTTATCATTTTATTAAATTTTAAGATTATCAAAATTGTTTTGTTGTACTGCAAATAATTTGAGTAGCCGGCATCAGTTACTTTGTCTTTCATAACGACAGCAAACTGGTAATTTTTGATAGGCCATGTCATCCGCTTTCAGTTTATCGGTGTCATGTCCCAGTGCCGTTAATTTCTTCCTGATTACATCAGGCATATCTTTTTTAAAAATGCTGTATTCGATTTTCAATAGCTTAGAATTTATATCCCAGGAAGCTGATCTCACCCCTTCTATACTTTTCACTGCATTTTCAATCCGATGTTTACTCATACTACATTCTCCGAAAACTTTTATCGTTTCTTTTTTGAAACCGGGAGTTCGTTCATATTTATCACTCTGTGCATTTGCTTGCTGAAATGTTATTAATGCAATTATTATTGCAACAAAAAAATTAATCTTTTTCATTTTTTCGCTTTTAAATTATCAGGAATATTTTTTAAAGAAATATCTATAATGGCTACATCTGCAGTAATAAACTGCAGGCTACTTTGAAAACAGGAAGTTTCTAAATACGGAATACTCTATTAAGAATAAGCAGGGATAATGATTCTGCTGACGGAGGATCGTGTGATACGGAGTGTTTACAGGTAATTATAACAATATCCTCAAAAGAAGAATAATGGTAAGCCCCAGTGGTAAGGTTAAGAACTGGCCTTGAGAGGCTAATACACCCTTTAATAGCTTTTTGATCTTTTGTGATCTTTACAAATTTACTTTTATCCTTACAGCAGCTTTTCTTTTTACTGCTTTTTGACATCCCGCATTTATCACACTTATCAGTTTTACCGTTTTTTTCCCAAAGCCCCCAACCAATTAATTTGTCCATGCAGTAATGCAAATGCACCACTGCACCCGAAGAAGCGGTGAGGTAACAAACGGATAATATTAACAGTAAAAACCTTTTCATTGATTGCGCTAAGTTCAAAACTTTATATGTAAAAAATACTGAGATTTATCAGTTATCCAATTATTTTTAATCAAACCTATTTCAGTAATGCTTTAATCTTTTTTTCCAGTTCCTGCCCTTCCAGGTCAATGGCGATAATCTTTCCTTCTTTATCCAATAAAAAATTGGCCGGTATTGCTTCCACTCCATAAGTCAATGTGGAAGGTGCATCCCATCCTTTATTATCCACTACCTGCGGCCAGCTGAGCCTATCCTTTTTTACTGCCCCTAACCAGCGGTCTTTTTCTTCATCAATACTTAATCCATAAATTTCGAGGCCTTTGTTTTTATATTTTTTATACAGATACACAAGGAACGGATTGTTACGGCGGCAGGGGACACACCAGCTTGCCCAAAAATCTACCAATACAATTTTCCCCTGGAAACTGCTGAGTTTTATTGTATCTCCGTTTTTACCGGGCAATGATAATTCAGGTGCCTGTTGCCCGATACTCACTTGTGCTTTTGCAAATGTTGTGGCAAAAAGAAAAATAAGCAATACAATAATGCTCTTTATCATTTGCAACATTCTTTTTTGGTAAATAAAGATTTTATAAAATTCAATATCGTTTTTAATACTTTCATTACTTCACGGCATTTAATATGGTATGTTCAATACTGATCATATACGTTCTGTAAGGTCTTGCCATACGGTGCATATTACCCTTTATTTCAAACCTTGTTCCAATATTTACTTTAGTGGCGCTGTTAAAAATTAATTGAATAGCAGGCGCAATATCCACATAATATTTATTGTCATCCAAAGATTTTTGACCCAGCAATTCGCAATAAATATTAAGATTGGTTTGCTTATAATCCTTATACTCCTGCGGCAACAGTAAATAACCGGCACTTAAACTATAATCAAACGCATTTTTTACCGGAGGCCTCAACGATTTTTCTTTTTCAAAATATAGCACACGGTTTATACTGCCTGAAGCAGAAACCGCCAGCTTATGTAACAACTGTGTAGCGACTAATCCCAATTGCCAGCCACTCTGATCCCCGTCCAAATCCACTTCGTCGTACACCCATATATTTTTACTATAGGCTAACTTGCCAAATGCTGCTGCTCTGAAATGCTTATGCACTTCATCTTTTGAAAGAAAACGATACTTGGCATAAGCTCTTATACTCTCCCAGCGATAACTGGTTAAATACATATCGGAAAAAGTAGTATAGCCATGTATCATTAATTGCTTATTGATTCCATACTCAAGACCAAGTGTTGTTCTGTTAGTTGTTTTTAATGAATGTAAATCTTTCAATACTCTTTCCGATCCATAAATGCCGATTGCTTTTGCAGGCATATTTGATGCAGGTTCTGTAAATGCATACAGTTCCTGCGCATTTAACCGGCACGATAATATCAGTAACAGAAATAAATAAATTCTCTTCATGAAAAATAAAAGCAGGCAGGTTACTGCCTGCTGGTAATTATAATGTTACATGATAAATACGGGCATGCGCATCACTTGCTTCTTTTGAACAGCAATTACCCGCCATACCTGTTTTATAACATTCCATTTTTGTGAAATTGCTGTATTTTTTATACTCTTTTGCAGAAACAAAATTCTTATCCACCAGGGTAATGGTTTGTTCCCCATTCAGTATTTGCTCTTTCACATTCAGAAAATGGTATGTTTTTTTACCAATTTTAATATGTGTATCGTTTTTTACAGTCACATTACTAAAATTACAGGTGAACTGTAATTTGGCAACTGAGAAACCTGCACCTTCCACTTTTTTGCGAATCAAATCAGCATCCGCCTCCGCTCCTTCTTTAAAGCTGATGATGAAAGAAGAGGATTTAATATCTGCTTCCACCTTATCAACAAAATCTAATGATGCCAATGCCTTATTGATGGATTTAGCACAAAGGGAACAAGTCAGTCCGCTGGCCTGTAATGTTGCTTTTTTCAGCTGGGCATTTGTTGTTGCTGACATAATCAGCAACAGTACTATTGTTAGTATATTTTTCATAATACCCCCCTTATTTGCCTGATTTCTGGCAACATTTTTTGTCTTTGTCTTTACAGCAATTCATATCCTTGCAGTTCTCTTTGCTGCATTTTTCCATACTGCAACATTTATCATTGCCGGCGGATGGAGTTTTTCTTTCGTATTTACAGCAATCATCTAAATTATTATAGGCCTCATCAGTGGCTGCATATTTTTCTGTATCATAACCTGCAGCGGCAATTGCTTTTTGAATTTTATCCGATGATGTTTGTTTGGCATTGTAACTAATCTGTAAAACTTTAGTTTCAGGACTCCAACTGGCCACTGTGGCGCCATTGGCTTTGGCGGCTTTTTCAATCTTCTTTTTACACATACCGCATTCGCCATTTACTTTAATCGTTTCTTTTTTTGTTTGTGCAAAAAGAGCAGTGCTGAGGAATAAAGCGAATACAAAAGCAGGAAATAATTTATATGTTTTCATTGTTTTTATTTTGAATTATTAAAGTGAATAAAATACCAATACATTCAGCATAAGCTGAATGATCGCAAAAAAATAACCAAAATCAAATTCTGAAAACGCTATTGTAAAGATAAACCGAAGTACTGCGGTTATCAGGGGGAGAGTGATATTGAAGTGCCAGTGTTTTATTGGCCTGCAGCAAAGGCTGCTCTAACTGAATAAAAATTACCGGTGCAGCTATAATGGTTTTGGAAAAATCTGAGGAAACTTTTACAAAGTTGTGTGAATCATCAACTTTATACACAATATTTTCGGAATGACAGCAACCTTTCTTTTTGGTTGATTCTTTCATTCCGCATTTATCGCAGAAATGGACTTTTGTTACCCCATATTCAGCAGAAGAAAATTTGCCCATGCAGTAATGGATGGTAACCACTACCCCGCTGGTAGTAATTAAATACAATACTGCTAATATGCCAACTATAAATTTCTTCACAGTGTAAAAATAATATCAATTTCCGGAATATGTGTTAACTAATTTACAAATGTCCACCATATACCAAAACGCACCAGCATACCGGGGTAAGGATAATGTGGTGTACCAAAATTATTGCTGAGGAAGCCAAATTTGGGAGAGAATTCAACGGTATTCAGGTTTTCCAGCCGTATAAAAGAAGTAAAGCTCCTGATACGGAAATTGAGAAAGGCAACAATATCGGGTCGCTGATATCGTACTGTTTCAGTTGTTTGATAATAAAACTGCCCGTTGAGGGGAGAATATCCATCCGCTTTGTAAGCTGTATGATAACGCAATTCAATTCCAGTGCACAAATTCAGGTTTTTAAAGAAAACGCCTTCAAAAGTCAAACGGTTACGGGTAAAAATAAGGGGCACATTTACGGGTGCAGTACCGTCTGTTTTTTGCAATACAACATCGGTATACCAATGCCAGCGACGGCCGAGCCTGAACTCTTTTTCTAACCGTAGTTGAATCAAATTGAATATTGTTGCTTCCTGTTGTGCTTTATAATAATCAGTAAAATATGTATAGTTGCTGATGAGGTAGTAATTACCGCTTAAACGGATTTTGTATTGAGGCAGTTCGTAGCCGGCGTAAATATTTGTAATATTTTCTTTGTTTAAACTGCTGAGGTTACCACCAAAGCCAAAACTGCTTTCCCCGTTAAAAATATAAGAGGGTGAGCGGTTGATATTATGAAAACCCAGTTCGAGATAGCCCAGTTTCTTACCAATCAGCCTTCTTAAAAAAGCGTTGGCAGCATAATCACCGCTATTAAGCCCGTTAATATACAACTGGCCATTTAATTCAATATCCCATTTTTTATTACGGCTTTTATAACGGTATTCACCATGAGCAAATAAATTATAATAATGTTTGCTGAAGGAAGTATCTGTTTTATTAATATTCTGCAGGCTTATACCTGCTTTAATAAACTGTTGCAGGTTACCCAATTCAGGAAATTGAATAATGGAAAAATCGTTAACCATTTCCCGCCACCGGTCCAGCGTATCAAATACAAACGATCTGTTTCTGCCTGTTAAACCATAATTAGTGGCATAATACGTACTGTCTCCGGCATTATCCACAAATTGATATTTATAAGTGGAATAACGGAAGGTATGTTCCAACCGCAGCCGTGGAATTAAAATATGCACCGCATTGGAATCAGATCCAATAGAATCTTTTTTCCCAAAATCATACTGCTGACGATAGAGAAAAGTAAAGTTGCTGTATTTATTTCCCGTGGCGACTTTGGTTGAAAAGAAATTACGGGATATTTCACTCTGGGCGCCCAAATTGGTTGGTACGGTAACCCGGTCACGTGAATACGCTTCTTGTTTTAAAAGTGAATCGTTTTTAATACCTCCATTCTCAGCAGAAGAAAACTTATTGGCCAAAACCATAAAATAAGCAGTGTATTTTCTGCTCTTCGAATTATACCAGGAAGTAAAAGAATAATTATTATGATTCGTGTTCTGGCTGCTGAAAAAACCGGGGGCATTGATCATACGGTATTGAAATGAAAAATTCCAGTTGGGCCTTATGTTTTGAGTGTGATGCACCGTAATCATCTGCTCTGCTTTGCTGCCAATTAAATAATTGAGTAACGTATAAGGCCGGGTAGTGGTAAAAAACCTTGCTTCTTCCGGCTTAAAGGCGTACGCATCAAATGCATGAAAGCCGGCATCCCAACCGGGTTTGTCAATAGGTGTAAAAATGATTGGCCGGGTAGCATTGCCATGATTACCTAAATAAACATGGTTATAAGGAATGGTAAACCGGTTATAAAAATCATTGATAGATGAATCAAAAGTGAAACTTCGGGTATCATCTAAATAGCGGAAACGAATGGTTAATGAATCTTCAAAAGGATCACGATGTTTTAAGCTGTCGAGTGATGCACCTGTTCCCCTGGAACCTCCGGACGAACCACCAAAACGACCTGTCAACCCATTCAACCTGTTTGCATAATTAGAGGAAGGCTGAGCAAAAAGATCAGTTTGTATAAAAACAGTCAGCAAAACAATCCATCCAAATCGAAAACAATACTTCATGCGGCGTGAAAATAAATCATTATGTGCAAGCAGCCGTAAAAATTATCTTAATTTAACTACTGTGCTATGCTAAAATAAAAGCTTACAATAGGTGAGCTTTGTCGGCTCCGCTGCACAAATTGCTAATTGATAATCTTATCATTATCGAAAAATTTATTTGCGAACATTTTGATAAATATTCAACGAAGTTTTTGTAGGCTTCTTCTAAACGAATACTAATCGGGATCGTTAATCAATGAGTCCAGAAACGGGAAAAAATTCCATTTTTCATAATGATATACCGCTTTTCAAATGGGTGAAGGTGGCAGCTTAAGCATTAAGATTAAGATATTAAAAATGAACTTGTTGTAAAAGTTGGAATGAATTTGGCATTTTCGATGTTATTCCAATTGCCTCCCATGTCGTCAAAAATTACCAGGATTATCATCATTATTCTGGCTTGGTTAATGGTTCTGAGCCTGGTGTATATTTTCAGTATAAAGGTGCGAATGCTTTAATTGCACTATCATTGATAACCCCGGGGGCTCTGAAAAAAGGAATATCATAGTATGAACAATTGCCTTGTATTTGATAATGAAGGACGTACAGCAGACCGTTATACAATTGTTGATCGGGAATCCGGCGATGTTTTTGCTGTTGACCTCAATAAGGACGGCAACATTACCGGAAGTTACTGCGGCAATTGCGCCCAACATCGGATTACTTTATACGGCAGCGGCTGGAGGCAGATGCCGCTGAGCCAGAGAATCATTGAGACGGAAACGGATAATTATATTCGTAATGCTCAATTGAATCCAGGCTGGTTGGGCAGGGAACTTCCACGTGAAGAGTGGCCAATGCTTCTACTGGATTATATAGTAAGCTTGAACAAGACACAGACAAAAGACCTCCATAAAATGCCAGGCATGCCCTATTTAGGACTGCAAAATGACGACGGGTGGCTTTCCAAAACCGCAATAGCCATTTAGAATGATGACCAACGATCTTTTGCCTACTTATTTTCGCAGTTGTTGTTCTTCAGGGCGGGTTACTGGTGAGAGTTCAGGCTCAGCATGCGAAATAAATAGAGACAGCATAATAACAAGTAGCATATCAGTATTAAGCAACAATTCTCTGTTAGCACACAGGGGGAAATTGAATGGCTTTTTCTGCTGTCCTAATAAATCTGGATGCATTCGTGATATAACAAGTGAAACAAAGAAGCCCTCCCGGGAACGGGAAGGCCTTATTAAATCACAATGTTAAAAGAAAAGATAATTAAAAACCCATGCCAGAATTATTTGAGAAAAAATAAAAAATACATAACCTTCTGCTGTACTTACTTTTAGAATAACAGATAAAACTTTTTATCATTTGAATCCTTCGCTAATAAGAATTTCAAAATGAAAAAGAAAATGTCAAAATGAAAGTGAATTGCATGTAAAAAAAATTCCGTGTTTGAATTACTAATTTTACTATTACTATTTTCTCTCTCTTGTTTTATATTTCAATGCCTATCATTTTGAAATTTTTTTTTCAAAATGATAATATTTTACTTTAAATTTTTCGAAAAGACATATTTAGCAAAATCTTACGAAACGCTTAATGGTACTGCATTCTGTGAGTGTTACCCGAAATACATTTTCCCCGTGGCATATTTTTGGCAACTCCTTGTATTAGTTTTTCAATCATTTTTTATCGATCGATTTAACGATTGCTCCTTACTCCGATTGTTGCTTTAGGTAATCAAAGCTTTATGTAATCAAACAAGCGTCTGCTGGCTTGAATGAAACCATTTTTTCTAAATTTTAAACATTATTTATGACCAAGACTACTAAATTTTTATGTTGCTTTTTGGGTTTATTTATTTTCTGCAACACGTATTCGCAACATCCGGCTCAGCTTTCGGGGTCAAAGGAAGATGAGATGGTTACCAGTGTGAAAGCAGATAGTCAACAAGTAAAGCAAGATCAGGTAAAGCAAGATGTTAATCAAAGCAAACAGGATGTTAATCAAAGTAAGCCTGCTGATAACAAGTTTTCCAGCTTTTTGTACCGGTTATTTTTAAAGAAAAAGAAAACAGATTCTATTACTCAAACCAAGGCGGTAAGCGATGTTCCTGCTGCTGGTGTTTCTGAACCTTTTGCATTTGGTGATTTTTCCTGGCTAAATGGTATGAGTCGTAAGACAACCCCACCTGCGTTTGATTCAAAATATTTTACAGGGGATGTGACGTTTGATCTAAACTACAGCCATTCTTTCAATAACCCTATTGACAATACAGTAGTGGGCTCTACTGCACTGGCAAGAAATAATGAATTACAGCTATCTTTTTTGGGAATGGGCGGAGATATTCATATTAATAATGTACGTGGCAGGATTATGACACAGTTTGGAACCCGCTCAACAGTAGTTCCAAGGAATGACGGTAGTTCATACAAAGGACAGTATGATATGCAAACTATTTACCGTTATATCAGTGAAGCTTATGCGGGTTACCATTGGAATAAGTGGCATGGAATTAATTTGGATGCGGGTATTTTCATGTCTTATATAGGATTATTCTCCTATAACAATTTTGAAAACTGGGGTTACCAGCCATCTTACACATCTGATAACACTCCCTGGTTCTTTAACGGACTACGTTTGCAAACATTTCCAACAGATAAACTGAAAGTTGAATTGTGGCTGATTAATGGTTGGCAAACATATGGCCGCTTTAATAAAATGCCGGGTATGGGTTTTTCTATTTATTACCGGCCAAAAGAAACAGTTGATTATGTTTCTAATTTCTATTTTGGAAAGGATGACCAGGATGCACCCAAAAGATATCGTATACACAGTGACAACAGCTATGAGCTGCGTTATTACAATAACCCCAAAAGCAAGTTCGTAACCAGGGCCGCTTTTTCGATAACAGGTGATTTTGGTTTTGAAAATGGCAATGGAGTAAGTCCATTTGGTAAAACAGATCCAAAAACGCAGCAAAAACTTCCAGCGCAAAATTTCATCAGTGGAATGATTTATAACCGTCTTTGGTTTGGCGAACGTTTCGCATGGACAATAGGAGGTGGTTACATCCACAATCCTGGTCAATATCTTGTACTGGCTCCTACCGGTTATGCTGATACGTTATTTCAGGCACAGACAGGGCCCGGATCTACCTTTAATGCATGGGATTGTTCTACCACCTTTGATTATATGCCAAGCCAGAACCTGACTTTGAGGTTAGAATTCGTTCACCGGGCTATTCTTGACCTGGGTGCTGCCCCCGGTACCACACCTCTTAATGGATATTTTGCAGGAGCGGGTGGAGTTTCATCTCCGGATGGGTTTACCAATAACGGTGGTTACACTTATGCCTCTAACGGTGCTTCTATTGCGCCACCCCTAAGCAGTTGGGGCGGGTGGATGCCTGATTTACGAAAGGCAGAATCGAGACTGGTGCTGGCATTTCTTGTCAGGTTTTAAAGTTGATTGCGTACCATGTGCGGATTTCCTTAACACAATTCTCACATGATATACAAAGCTGTTTATTCAAGTTGTTAAATCGTTTAATGAAGGAGACAATCGTATCGACAGTACCTGTTATTGATGCATGAATTAATACATGGTTAATCTAATTATAAAAAATAAATTCTTTCAAAATGAAAACATTTAAATCATTACTTGTTACGCTGGTGGTTGTTTTTTTCAGTCAACTTCTTTACGCACAACAGGATTATACTGGCTTGTATATGACCTACAATGATTTTTTGCAAAAAAAACTTTCTTATCCTGTTGAATGTGGCAGTAAGAACGGAAAATTAAGGTTAAATGAACTATTTGGATCTTCAAAAGGTTTTGTAATACAGAATGGCGAAAAGCATGAGTTTGACAAAAAAAGAGTATACGGGTATCGTACCTGTGCTAATAAAAATTACCGTTTTTATAATAATTCATCCTACGAGATACTTGATACTGCAGGATTTTACATTTATTACCAATACAGGCTGGAGCAAAAAGTGAAAGGAAAAGGAGCGATTAAAACCGATGAATATTTTTTCAGCAGGTATGCAGGTGATCCTATCCTGGCTCTTACGGCAGATAATTTGAAGAAAGCATTTCCCGCTAATCACATGTTCCATCATGAACTTGACGCTCAATTCAGGTCTGATAAGGATTTAATGGCCTATGATAGCTATGCGAAGAATTATAAAGTAAAATGTTTGTACAACGATTCTTTAAAATAGGCTACCATTTAAAACAGGCTGCTATGTATACAGGAAACATTTTGATAGTAGATGACGATGTGAAAATCCGCAACCTTTTAAGCCGCATACTCACGATAGAAAAGTACCGAATATTTGAAGCGAGCAATATTAAATCAGCTAGTAAGATTGCCGTTAAGGAAAATATAGAAGTGATTATCTGTGATGTAAAATTGCCTGATGGCAACGGGATTGAATTCACAAGAGATATCAAAACGAGGCTATCATACATTGAAATTATTTTGCTTACTGGTCATGGAAATATTACTGATGGCGTACATGCAATGAAGCTGGGGGCTTTTGATTACCTTTCAAAGGGGGATGACAATGATAAGTTAATTCCCCTTCTTGAGCATGCTGTTGAAAAGGCCCGGCTGAAAAAAAGAGTAACAGAATTAGAAAAGCAGGCGTCTAATGGCTTCAGTTTTGAAAATATAGTGGGAGAGTCATCCAGTATACGCAATGCCATTAACCTCGCAAAAAAAGTAGCACCTACCAACACCACTGTTTTGTTACTGGGAGAAACCGGTACCGGGAAAGAATTATTTGCAAAAGCAATCCACGCCTCCAGCCAGCGGGCGGGCAAGCCTTTCCTGGCTTTGAATTGCAGCTCTTTTTCAAAAGAGCTGCTTGAAAGTGAACTATTCGGGCACAAGGCGGGGTCTTTTACAGGAGCTTTCCGTGATAAAAAAGGATTAATAGAGCAGGCTGATGGAGGTACTCTTTTCCTGGATGAGGTGGGGGAAATGAATATCGATTTACAAGCAAAATTATTGCGTGTACTGGAGACCAATGAATTTATTAAAGTAGGGGCCAGTTCTCCCGAAATGGCTGACGTACGTATAATTTCGGCAACAAACCGTGACCTGTACCGAGATATAGCCGAAGGTAAGTTCAGAGAGGATTTATTCTATCGGTTAAATGTTTTTAGCTTGGATATTCCCCCGTTACGGGCGAGGAGGAAAGATATCTCATTACTGGCAAAATATTATATGGTACTCTTTGCCAGGAAGATGAAAAAAGAGGTGAGTGGCATGAGTCAGGAGTTTCTTAGTCGCCTCGAGAATCAGTATTGGAAAGGAAATATCCGCGAGTTAAAAAACACTATTGAAAGAGCCGTTATCATGGCTGAGAATCCCTGGCTTGGGGTAGAAGACTTACCATTGGATATTCAGTTTGCAGAGTCTGAAACAAATACACCATCCGGGTTTGCTCTTGCCCACATTGAAAAAAAGCATATTCAAAAGGTGCTTAATTATACAAAAGGAAACAAGATGGAGGCAGCCAGGTTGCTGGACATAGGGCTGACGACTATTTACCGGAAGATAGAATTTTATGGTTTGGGTTAAATGAAATCTATGCGGGGGGTATGTATGCGATATTAAATGATCGGGTATCGTTAGTTGTAAGTATGGTAAAGAATGGAATCCCGTACCAGCCACAGGAAAAATCATCACTCCCCACCAGCATACAGCAGACGGTAAAATTTGCACCAGCACCCCGTGCAAATAGTTCTTTAAATATGGTTGCCAGTCTGCATTGCTACGCAGATGAAGTAGTGTCCGGCCCAATTCATTAAAGCAGATATCAAAATCTTCTATTATTTATTATCGGGAAAATAATGAGTTTCAAACAAAAAAAGTAAAAGAAGTTTTTCGCTTGATCGCAGATGTGAACAGCGTTTCAGGTCAAAATGAAACTGGACAAACCTATACCAAGATTGATTTGTCCAGTTTAATCGGCTCCGCTGGACAAATTTCAAATTTTCTAATTGATAAGCTGATCGTTATCGAAAAATTTATTTGCAACATATTTTGATAAATGTAACATTACACTACAAAAATCAAAAACTGCAGACAAAAAACCCAAAATCGCAGATGGTCCCGTACTAAATTATCTGACAGGATATCCAAACAGTTTGTTATAGGGAATTCACAAAAGTTATCCGGTTATTTATATTTAAAATCAAGGGGAAAATCAATACGAAAAGCGATATTCCTTCCCATATTATAAATACCCAGGTGACCGTTAGGCGATGATGAATAAGGTTCAAAATATTTCAATCGGCTTAAGTGGTCCTGGTAAGCTACATCAAATAAGTTGTTGCCCATCACCGAGAGATTGAAAATCGTTTTGCCATGTTTATTGGTGAATCCTGCTCCTAATCCTGCATTAAATAGTGCATATCCGGATGTTGGTGTCTCTGTATTATCAGTAAGGTAAACCTTGTCCTGTTTCATATGCCAATCAAGTTGTATTTTCAAAAAGCCATTTATAATATGACTTTTCTTAGCATTAAAATCATATCGCAACTCAGACATGCCATGAACTGGTGGAATAAAAGGTAAATATTTATTACTGTCCGACTGCTGTTTTGGGTCAATTCCTTTATTCAGTCCGTATACAACAGAAAAGCTATTTTCGAAATGAAGTGATTTCACCGGGTGAATATCCACACTAAGTTCCCCACCATACAGGTTTGCTTTACCTTGTTGAAATTTAAAGAAAGTATTGCCTGAACCATCTGTTGAATCAGCTCCATCCGCTTTTACTAATTTTTGATTGAAAATGTAATTAGAGATTGTACTGTTAAACAAACTCAAATCAACAACAACATGTTTTGAAGAATAAGAAAAACCCAGGTCCTCTTGTAAGCTAAATTCAGGCTTGAATGCCTCATTGCCAATTTGAAAAATGTTTGTTCCGGGGTGTACACCATTCGCAGATATTTCAGCGATGTTGGGTGCACGAAAGCCACGGGACAAGTTTGCTTTTACCGCAAATTTATCAGTGAAATTATAGGTTGCGCCTATGCTGCCGGTAGCCCCCGAGAAAGTATGACTATAATTGGGAAAAGGCATGTTTGCGCCGATGGTATCGGCACCATAAACCGGTTTGTCAAAATTTGTGACCGGATCTGGTTTGGTGTATAACTGGCTGTTTCTGAAAGACCGGCTGTCATAACGAATTCCTCCTGCCAGGTCAAGTTTTCCGAAAGTCTTTTTAATAAAAGCAAAAGGCCCTATATCGAACTGGTGATAAGAAGGTATTACAAATTCAGTCCCGTTGCTTACATCATTATTCTGGTACATGCCATTGATCCCTGCAGTAAGATTCCAGCCGTCAAATTCGGGAAAATGATATTTAATATCATAAGGAAAAGTATTCAGCTTCAAATACAAACCCGCTACATCCTGAAACGGGGCTCCCGGATGATTGAATTCCCGGCGTACACTTCTCTGGAACCCGAAATTCAGTGCCAGGCGTCCTTTTCCCAGTTTAAAACTGTTATTCGTGTATAGTTTGTAATGCTGAATCCGTTGGTGCAATGGAGAAATACTATAGGATTTTAGTTCTGCATCGTTAACGATCGGCCTGAATGTGTCGGCTTCAGTAATTTGTTTTGTAAACCTCCTGGTTAAAGAATCCCGGCTTCCATCAGGGATTTCCTGGAGATCATCAAATAATGACAGGTTGAGGTGAGAATACCCCCAGGTGCGATGAAGACCTAAAGATATTGTGGCGTCGGTTTCCTTATAACCCGTATTATATACCCGGCCATCAATTTTATTCCTGTAATTGGTGGCTGCTTTATAGGAGGCTCTTCCAATCCACTCAAAGCCATTTTTACTACCGCTCAAAGTCCCCGAACTTGCATATAACCCGTTATTCGTTTGGCTTTCGGCCATAATACTTCCAACCAGTTTTCCTTCCGGCGCAGGTTGAAATGGAATCAGGTTGATTACACCTGCCAACGCATCAGAGCCGTAGGTAAGACTGGAAGGACCCTTGATAACCTCAATTTTTTCTACATTGTACTGGTCTATCTCTATACCATGCTCGTCACCCCATTGTTGTCCTTCCTGGCGAAATCCATCGTACAATGTCAATACCCGGTTAAATCCTAAACCACGTATAATTGGTTTGGAAACATTAGGCCCGGTAGAGAACCCGTTTACACCGGGGACTTTGGCAATAGCGTCAATTATATTGGTGGAGATATTATTTTTTAGGTAATCCTGGTTAATTGCTATTATTGGTATAGGGCTTCTGCGTATTTGTGTAGCTTTTGACAGACCGGTGATCACAACCGGGCTTTCTTCTATGGCAGTAACGGCCAGTTCAAAATTCACTACGGTATTGCCATTGATAGTCACATTTCTTGTGATGGATTTGAACCCTAATGAATGCACCTCTACTAGGTAGTTCCCCGAGGGTAAAATATTGAAATGATAATACCCGGCGGAATCAGCAATCGCTCCTATTTTCAAATCGGGAATATAAACAGTTGCACCCGTTAAAGCGGCTTTATTGTCCTTATCCGTGATATACCCGGATAATACCCCACCTGGAACGGTGAATTTCTTTACCGTACCGGCACTATAAAGACTCTGACCATTAATGTTACCATGAATTGCAATGTATAATAAAATAAGAAGCATTTTATGAAAGGACCTCATAGTTATATAGTTTAATATTCAACGGGAATAAACAAGCATACAGTTACAATACTGTTCTGCTTATTAAAAAATAGAAAGGAATTCTTCATGGAAGAATTTACTATGCCAAGGGAGGTCCGCGAAGGCCATTTACGGCTGTCGTCCTGGAGTCAAAGAAAGGGGTTATGGGATAAGGGTGGGTAATGAACCGAAACTGAATGATCATTTCCGGAGAGGGGTTCACGGAATATTCAAATACAGATTCGGCAACAATGCTTTCTACATTACACCTGAATCCGGACTGGGATACCCGGGCCTTCGAATCATAAGAAACAGTCTTGGTATCTGTATGATTGACAACGAGTGCATGTAAAAAAATTCTCGGCGTTACACTAAGAGTAAATAACACCAGGAAAAAACCGCTTACTACCCGCCTTATTATGGTGGAACGACTTAACAATTTTTTTACTGTTAGCAGCAAGTTAATCAATTTTTGCAAGCCCTATTCTGCTATCATATGAAAAATATGTTATCAATTAAGCATTAAAGGAGTATTCCTGATTATAATGCCATTTCCGAGGTACAGTATAGAAATACGGTTGAGGAGAGCATACCTCCAGAGTTTATGCTGCAATGTTGAGAGAAAGGGATAAGTTATTTGTTATCTTTTCGCTCTTGCTGAACAACGATGTTGAATATTATTTTAGAAAGCCTGATCAAGGCTACTTATTATTTCTATTGTTTGTTCATCCGTATAGTTCTCACAACCAGGAAATTTCCGAAATTCTTCTATGGTTAGACTATTTTTCTCTTCTTTAAAAAATGGTTCTTCCAATAATTCATCCATAGGGTTAACACAATTTTGTGACAAAAAGTTTTTACCAGTTCGAACTCATAAAGCCCTGATAGACTTTATTTTGGTATTTATCCTAAAAATAGGACGCTTTTTTTCGAACAGCAAAAACCCGCTACCAGAGCGGGTTTTATTTGATTCATTGATTTTTAGTCGGGCAGACTGGATTCGAACCAGCGACCTCTACGTCCCGAACGTAATGCGCTACCGGGCTGCGCTACTGCCCGAAAACCGGGTAACAAAATTATCGGCTTTACTCCATTTATCAAAAATCCATTGGTGCACAAAAGGCATTGCCTATTTTTATCCATAAAAATTTTTATATGCTGAAACGCTTGTTGATTAGCACCGCAATTTGTACTTCTCTTTTTGCTTGTAATAATGCCAATAAACAAACGGCAAAAAAAGACATGCTTTCTGAAGACCTGGACACAACAGTTAAACCGGGTGATGATTTTTTTGAATATGCCAATGGCGGATGGATCAAAAAAAATCCGATCCCATCTGACCAAAGCAGTTGGGGTATTGGTCAATTAGTAAATGAAGAAAACTTAAAACGTCTTCGTGAATTAAATGAAACTGCAGCAAAAGCCAATGCAGCAGAAGGAACATCTGATCAAAAAATCGGTGACTTCTGGACAACCGCAATGGATAGCGCCGGTGTTGAGACTAATGGGTTAAAACCATTACAATCTTATTTTGATAAGATCAATGCTGTTACAGATGTTAAAGCAGCTATTCAATTATCTTCTGAATTAAAGAAACTGGGTTCAGGCACTTTTTTTTCAGATTATACTTACCAGGATGCCAAGAAAAGTGATGTGATGGCCTATTACTTAAACCAGGGAGGCATCGGTTTACCGGAGAGGGAATATTATTTCAAAACTGATTCTGCAACAATAAACATCCGCAATCAATATATTAATTACATCACTCATCTTTTAATAATGAGCGGAGATGATCCTGCATTATCTGCCAATGCTGCCAAAGATATTTTAGCAATGGAAACAAAGCTGGCAACAGCTTCCCGTAAATTGGAAGATCTCCGTGATCCCTATAAAAACTATAATAAAATGGCGATTACTGATTTGACTAAAATGTCTCCTTCAATTGACTGGACTACTTATTTAAGCTCAATTGGAGTAAAAGGTGTTGATTCAGTAATTGTTGGTCAACCTGAGTTTTTCAAAGCATTGGATAATGTTTTAACCTCCACTCCTCTTTCTGTTTGGAAAAGTTATATAAAGTTTAATTTGATTAATGACTTTGCCGGATCGCTGCCTGATAAATTTGGAGTAGAAGCCTTCAACTTCAATAAGCTTTTTAGCGGCGCTAAAGAAAGAAGACCAAGATGGAAAAGAGTGATTCAGCAGGAGAATAGGTTAATGGGTGAAATATTAGGTCAGCTTTATGTAAAAGAGTTTTTTAGTGAAACAGCAAAGAAGCGTTACGAAAAAATGGTGGAAGATATACGTGAAGCATTAAAAACCCGTATCACCAACCTTACGTGGATGAGTGACAGCACCAAACAAAAAGCATTTACCAAATTAGCTGCTATTAAAAAGAAAGTTGGTTATCCGGAAAAATGGAAAGACTTCAGTGCCATGAAGATTGGTAAAGAAAGTTATGTACAAAATGTAATGAACGCCAATGCATGGTGGCATGATTATGAAATAAACAAGCTGGGCAAACCCGTTGACCGTGATGAATGGGAAATGACTCCGCAAACCTATAATGCGTATTATAATCCATCTAACAATGAAATTGTGTTGCCTGCTGCACAGATGCTGGTTCCCGGTTTTAAAGATGAAGAGCTGGATGATGCATTGGTTTATGGTTACACAGGTGCTTCTACAATTGGTCATGAAATAACACATGGTTTTGATGATGAAGGCAGACAGTTTGACGCAGCCGGTAATTTAGTGAGCTGGTGGACATCAAAGGATGAAAAAGAGTTTAAGAAAAGAGCTGAAGTGATCATTAAACAATTTGATGCATTTGAACCGTTTCCAGGTTATCATATTAATGGTAAAGCAACCACCGGTGAAAACATTGCAGACCTTGGTGGTATTTTATTAGGGGTGGATGCATTTAAGAAAACAGAGCAGTACAAAAAGGGTGAGAAGATAAATGGCCTCACTCCTATGCAACGTTTCTTTTTAGGTTATAGTTTGGGATGGTTAAGTCATATGAAAGATGAACAACTAAGAAACAGTTTGTTAACCGATGTACATGCTCCTGCTAAATACCGGGTAAATGGACCTTTTGTAAATGTGGATGAATTTTATTCCGCCTTCGATATTAAACCGGGAGATAAAATGTTTGTGGCAGACAGTTTAAGAGTGAGGATTTGGTAATGATTTGATAATTTGATGAGGTGACAATTTGATAATTGAGATGTATGATACTATTAGATGATATAGGCAGCATTGTCAGTGTGAGTATTATACTTTCCGTTATCCCATCCATATTAATCAACAGTTTTTTATTTAGTCAATTAAAAAAGAAAATGAAGTCGGGGCAGGCATTAGCCCTGTCTTTTTTTTGTTTTATACTGGTGGCATCAATATTTATGTTTATACTGATGAATTTCTATCCCCATGTATAATGCTTGATTACAAATAAGAAAGTACAAGAGTGCGACGCAACAGCAGATGACCGGTGAATCTGCGGCTGGTAGCATAACTCTATTCATACAATCCACTTCTCACACCATAATTAATTCTTATAATCCCCTCTTAAACCTTACCTTTGCGGCAATTTTAAAAACAGATACATGACAACATTTGAGGGGTTGGGAATTGATGAGCGATTGATTCAGGCAACCAGCGAGTTGGGGTTTGTGAACCCAACACCGATACAGGAAAAAGCAATTCCCGTTTTATTAAGTGGTACCAAAGATTTTATTGGCTTAGCGCAAACTGGCACAGGTAAAACAGCAGCTTTTGGTTTACCATTATTGCATTTATTAGATGCTTCCAAAAAAATTCCGCAGGCATTAGTGGTATGCCCTACAAGGGAACTGTGCATGCAGATTGTAAATGAAGTAAATCTCTTTAAAAAATTTATGCCGGGAATGAATGTAGTTGCCGTATATGGCGGTACTTCTATCGGCATGCAAATAAGAGACATTAAAAGAGGCGTTCAAATTGTAGTGGCCACACCCGGTCGTTTAATTGACCTGATTGAACGCAAAGCCATCAACTTAGAAGAAATAAAATATGTAGTGCTGGATGAAGCAGATGAAATGCTGAACATGGGTTTCCAGGAGGATATTGAATTTATTCTTAAAAATACTCCTAAGAAAGAAAGCACCTGGTTATTCAGTGCCACTATGCCACCGGAAATACGCAAAGTGAGCCGTAAGTACATGAATACACCCGTGGAAGTAACCGTTGGCAAAGTAAATACTGCCAATAAAAATATCGACCACCAGTTTTATGTAGTGAGTGCACAACACCGCTATGAAGCATTAAAACGGCTGATTGATTTTAATCCCGGTATTTACGGTATCATCTTCACAAGAACTAAAGTGGATGCACAAAATATTGCGGAAAAACTCACCCGGGAGGGTTATGATATTGATGCACTGCATGGTGATTTAACACAGCAGCAGAGAGATAAAGTAATGGGTGAGTTCCGTGAAAAAACTTTACAATTATTAATTGCAACGGATGTGGCTGCCCGTGGTATTGATGTGCAGGGCATCACCCATGTAATTAATTATGAATTGCCGGATGATATTGAAGTGTACACACACCGAAGTGGTCGTACCGGCCGTGCAGGATTGACAGGTATCTGTATGTCAATTATACACAGCAGGGAGGTGGGCAAACTGCGCCAGATTGAAAGAATGGTACAGGCTCCGTTTCACAAGTTAGAAGTTCCGAGTGGTAAAGATGTTTGCCGCAAACAATTCTTCTTCTTTATGGATAAATTATTGCAGACGGATGTGAGCCACGGTGATTATGAAACCTATGTGCCGATGCTGGCTGAGAAGTTTGCCGACATCAGTAAAGAGGAAGTATTGAAAAGAGTGGCGGCGATGGAGTTTGACCGTTTCTTAAAATATTATGAGAATGCAGAAGACCTCAACGTTCGAGAAAGAAGATTAGAAAGAGAAAGAGGTAGCAGAGATGACAGACGTGGCGCAAGAGATAACGGTCGCCAACCGCAGGAAAAAGGAAGATGGAAAGATACTGCTGGTCGTGAATTTGGAGGTGGCAGAAATGGGAATGGCGACTACCAGCGTTTATTTGTAAACCTTGGTACAAAAGACGGTTTTTACAAAGCCAGTTTCTTACAATTTTTACTCGACATGAGTGAACTGCGTAAAGATGTACTCGGCCGTATTGATATGAAAGAGATGAACAGTTGGGTGGAGGTGGACCGTAATGTTGCCAGCCAAATGATAAAAGCCATTGATGGCAAAAAGTTTAAGGGAAGAAGAATACGGATGAATGATGCCAACAGCCGCTAACAAGATTTAGATTTTATTTAGCCGTTTTAGTTATAGATTTGAGTTACAAGAATCAGCCCCATGAGCATAACTGTTATTATTATTATTATAACCTGTTTGGTTTCTATTACGGCTTTCAGTAATCAAAAAATAATTGACGATTTAATATTCTATCCGCCTGCCGTAGCTAATCAAAATCAATGGTATCGTTTTTTTAGTTGCGGGTTGATACATGCGGATTTTGCACATCTTGCCTTCAACATGTATGCCCTGTATTTGTTTGGTCAAAATGTGGAAGGAACCTTCACGACAATTTTTGGTGAAAGAGGCAAACTGTTTTATTTGCTTATGTATATTTCTGCTTTGGGCGTATGTTTGTTGCCAACCTATTCTAAAAACAAAAACAATTATCAATACAGGAGTTTGGGTGCTTCCGGGGCTGTTTCAGCCGTGGTATTTGCTTTTATTCTTTTTAACCCATTGCTTGGTTTAGGCTTATTTTTTATCCCCATCTATATTGCCGGTTTTTTGTTTGGAATATTATACCTGGTTATTTCCAACTGGATGGAGAAAAGAGGTGGTGGCAATATCAATCACTCAGCACATATTTGGGGAAGTATTTATGGCGTGGCCTTTATTATAGTGATGGCTAAATTATTTTCTGATGTTCCCGTTCTGGGATTGTTTATTGAACAAATCAGGAATATGGACCCGTCACAAATCATTACTTTTGGCCGATACTGATTTTTAAAACTTCCTTTGTTTTATCTGTTACTTTAAAACGTTCATCAATGCGGTAACCAACTACCCAAACAATCCGTTTATCACTTTCAATAACATACACATTTTCTTTATCTGTTTTGGATAATTTGTTATCAATAAAAAAACGGGAAAGCTTTTTCTTTTTCTTCATGCCTAACGGATAGAAATAATCACCTGCTTTCCATTTTCTCAACAGCAACGGATATTTAATTTCAGTTGCATCAAGTTGAGCGATAAAGTTAGCAGTTGATAGTTGGCAGTCAGCAGCATTGATAAATTGAAGATGCAAACTGCCGGCTGCAGACTGCACACTATTCTCCCATTTTTCAATCACATAAATCTGCGCTTCTGCGGCTAATAGCGGTGCAACAATCAGCCAGTTCCTGTTTTTAATGATACGATGAGTAGGAGATGAAATATATCTTCCTGTTTCACTATCCAGCAATGCAATTACTTCATCTGATTGATGTGAAGTAAATCCAAAGTCTTTTATTATTTCATAAACGATGGTGTGAAGCGGAGTTGATTTCTTCAGCTTCAATACAGGGATGTGTACCTCGGTCCCTTTTGCCTCAATTAATTTCTTTTTATGCAAAGCTACTGCCTGGTTATACAACTCTTCTACTTCAATAAAACGCTCTGCATTGTTTAATATATTTTCATCTGCCGCATGATAATATTCTTTAACAGCAGGCAATACTTTGTTCCGAAAGAAATTACGGGTGTATTCGTTTTCGAAGTTGGTAGCATCCGTTACAAACTCCAGTTGATGTTCTGTTACAAAAGCTTCCAGTTCTTTTCTTCTTGCAAACAATAATGGACGGATCACTTTCCCATTCTTTGGCTGAATACCTCTCAATCCCTTAATACCCGTACCACGGAAAAAATTCATCAGTACTGTTTCAATTGTATCATCGGCGTGATGGGCGGTGAGAATGTGAATAGTGAATGGTGAATGGTGAATACGCTCTTTGCTCTTCGCATTGACCATTGACCATTGACCATTGACGATCTCTTCAAACCATTCATACCGCAAATTTCTGGCAGTTTCTTCAATAGAGGTTTTTTGCTGACTGGCTATTTTCTTTGTATCGAAATTTTTTATAAAAAATGAAACCTTGTATTTTTCTGCCAGCTTTTTTACAAACTGTTCATCACGGTCGCTCTCCTCTCCTCTTAATTGAAAATTACAGTGAGCAATAGCAAAATCAAAACCGGCTTGTTTGCATAATTCAACCAGCACAACAGAATCAATGCCACCACTTACGGCCAGCAGCAATTTATCTTTTGGTGAGAAAAGATGATTTGATTTTATGTACCCTAAAAATGATTGAAGTAGATTCATTATTATATTCTGGCTGACCTCTGCACTCTATTAATTAAATATCCAATATCGAACAAGGAATAATGAATGATGAAATTTATTAATTCTATTACTTATTACTTCTTTATTCGATGTTCGCTGTTCAATATTCGTTATTCCTGGTCTACATTGTTAAATCTTCATACGCACCCTGCAATTCATTATACGCATGATTATCGCCTGCTTTCTTTGCTGCTGTCATTCCTTTTTCATACCAGTCAATCGCTAATTGTGTTTCACCAATTCGTTCAAGCAGTTTAGCTAAATGATAGTAGGAGCCAATATAATCAGGACTGCTGCTAAGAACATTTTCAAACAGCGTTCTTGCTGCTGCATCATCTCCCAGTTTAATATATTCCAATGCCAGTGCATGCTGTACAAAATTATCGCCGGGTGATGCCAGTAAAAATTCCTTCAGCTTTTCTATCCGTTCACTCATCAAAAAATATTTTTGGTTATCACTTGTTAGTTTTAATGCTTCTCCCTTATCTTTGCTTTAGTTGCATAAACAACCTTTTTGACCTCACCCCAACCTCTCCGTGAGGAAAGGGAGAAACTTAAGACATATGAAGATATTAGTTTGTATCAGCAAAACGCCGGATACCACGGCAAAAATAGCCTTCACCGATAACAATACGAAATTCGCACAGGATGGTGTGCAGTGGATCATCAATCCATACGATGAGTGGTACGCTCTTGTTCGTGCCATTGAATTAAAAGAGAAAGATGCGGCTACAGCTATTCATTTGATTACGGTGGGTGCGGCTGATGCGGAACCAATCATCCGCAAAGCACTGGCATTGGGTGGTGATGAAGCGATTCGTGTAAATGCAGATAGTCATGATAGTTTTTATATCGCTTCGCAAATTGCTGAAGTAGCCAAACAAGGTGGATATGATTTAGTATTTACCGGTAAAGAAACCATCGACTATAATGGTTCTTCGATTGGTGGTATGGTAGCTGAGTTACTTGACCTTCCCTATGTTTCTTTAGCAACTAAATTTGAACTGAACGGAACAACCGCTACCATTACCCGTGAAATTGAAGGTGGTGAAGAAGTATGTGAAGTTAGCCTGCCCGTAGCCGTTAGCTGCCAGAAAGGAATGGC
This sequence comes from Sphingobacteriales bacterium, assembly GCA_003963365.1. Taxonomy (GTDB): domain Bacteria; phylum Bacteroidota; class Bacteroidia; order Chitinophagales; family Chitinophagaceae; genus AWTP1-9. The sequence continues at coordinate 64,535 of RXJG01000001.1, read as the reverse complement.
AGAAGCAAGAATCCCTAACATGCGTGGTATTATGGCTGCAAGAACAAAACCATTAAAAGTGGTTGAACCTGCTGCTGTAGATGCATTAACTTCTGTAGTGAGTTTTGAATTACCACCAGCCAAAGCCGGGGTAAAATTAGTTTCACCCGATACACCGGAAGAACTGGTGAGATTACTTCATGAAGAAGCAAAAGTAATTTGACAATGAGCCAATGTGACAATTTGAAAATGTCACAGCACATCATCATCAAATTTTCAAATCATCAAATTTTCAAATCAAGAATATGTCAGTTTTAATATTTGTTGACCAGGCAGACGGACACATTAAAAAATCTTCTCTCGAAGCATTAACCTATGGTGCAGAATTAGCTGCCCAGTTAGGAACCAGTGCAGAAGGTATTGTGTTGGGCGAAGTAAAAGATGATTTATCTGCATTGGGGAAACAGGGTGTTAAGAAAATACATCATGTAAATAACAGTGCATTGAATCATTTAGATGCACAGGTTTACACTAAAGTTATTGCAGAAGCAGTAGCTGCCACTGGTGCTAAAGTAGTAGTGTTCTCTCACAACTTAAGTGGTAAAGCAATAGCTCCCCGTCTTTCTGTAAAATTAAAAGCGGCGATGGTGGCTGGTGCAGTTGGACTACCCAATACATCCAATGCCCGCCCGGATGATCCGGTCGGACGGGGATTTGTGGTAAAGAAAAACGTATTCAGCGGAAAAGCTTTTGCTAATCTTTCATTGAACACTGATATAAAAATCATTTCACTCAATCCTAATTCATTTCACATTACCAATGGAGATGGTGTGGCTGAGGTAGCTCCATTATCCGTAACAGTAGATGCACCCAAAGTAATAGTAACTGCAGTAAATAAAGTAACAGGCGAAGTTCCATTAAGTGAAGCGGAACTGGTTGTAAGTGCAGGACGTGGATTGAAAGGACCGGAAAACTGGGGCATGATTGAAGAAATGGCACATTTGTTACATGCCGCTACTGCCTGCAGCCGTGCCGTGGCAGATGCAGGCTGGCGTCCGCATCATGAGCATGTGGGACAAACCGGTTTGGCTATTGCGCCTAACTTATATATTGCTATTGGTATTTCCGGCGCTATACAACATTTGGCCGGGGTAAACAGAAGTAAAGTAATTGTAGTAATTAATAAAGATCCCGAAGCTCCTTTCTTTAAAGCTGCCGATTATGGTATTGTGGGTGATGCATTTGAAGTAGTACCAAAGATGAATGCAGCTATTAAGAAGCTGAAAGGAATTGCATAGTTTGACATGAGAAAATAAACATTAAGCCACGGAGCAATCCGTGGTTTTTATTTTATTATCGTTCTATAAACTAATCCATATTATCTCCACAACTGATGTTTATATGCCTTTTTTTTAATTAAAAAACCTTAGTTTCGTGTCCTCATTATGAAGAAGATAGAACTGGAAATTGTGGCCCTTTCGCACAGCATTACGCAAACACATTCGTATGCCGTGGTATTGGGCGAAGTAAATGGTTTGCGCCGTTTACCCATCGTCATCGGTGGATTTGAAGCCCAGGCTATAGCTGTTGCCTTAGAGAAAATGCATCCCAGCCGTCCGCTTACACACGATTTAATGAAAAACTTCATGACTGCTTTTAATGTAGAATTACATGAAGTGGTGATTTGTGATTTACAGGAAGGCATCTTCTACTCCAAATTAGTTTGCTCAACCGAAAATGATACGGTGGAGATTGATTCCCGCACTTCCGATGCGCTGGCATTAGCAGTACGATTTGGTTGTCCCATATATACATACGAGAATATTTTAGAAAATGCAGGCATCATGATGGAGGAAACCGATAAAGAAAAAAGAAAAGTAGAAGCTATTGGCGCCACTGCCGAATCCAGTGCAGCATCAGAAGATTTAAAAAATTTGTCGCTGGAAGAATTACAAACCCTGCTGAATGATGTGCTGGAATCTGAAGATTATTTGAAAGCGATTGCCATCCGTGATGAGATAAACAACCGCAAAAAGAAACCCTGATTTTTCTTAGCATAATTTTATTGTTCACCAAATGCATTGCCTGTGATTGTTTTTCCCAACTGCAAAATCAATCTTGGGCTTACTATTACCCGCAAACGGGAAGATGGCTATCATGATTTGGAAACCGTCTTCTACCCCATCGCTCTTAAAGATGCATTGGAAGTAATTCAACAACCCGATGCCAATGCTTCAACAACTTTTACTCAAAGCGGAATCACCGTTGAAGGACAACCAGGTAATAATCTTTGTTTAAAAGCGTATCATTTACTGAAAAGAGATTTTCCGCAATTACCCGGCATACAAATGCATTTGCACAAAGTAATTCCCATGGGTGCAGGATTAGGTGGTGGCAGCAGTGATGCTGCATTTACCTTGAAGTTGCTCAATCAAAAATTTAATCTTGGATTATCGGTTAAACAACTGATTGATTATGGTTTGCAATTGGGTAGTGATTGTCCGTTCTTCATTATCAATCAGCCCTGCTTTGCAACGGGGCGGGGAGAATTTTTGCAAAAGATAAAGCTGGATTTATCAGCTTATCATATTGTATTGGTCAATCCCGGTATTCATGTAAATACAGGCTGGGCATTTACACAATTAATACCACAAGCTCCACAAAAATCTGTGGAGACTATCATTCAGCAACCTATTGAAAGTTGGAAAAATGAATTGATAAATGATTTTGAAAAACCGGTATTTGAAAAATATCCCGAGATAAAAGCGATAAAAGATAAATTGTATGATGCTGGTGCTGTTTATGCTTCTATGAGCGGCAGTGGCAGTACGGTTTATGGGCTGTTTACCACCAACCCGGTGCTGAACAACAGTTTTCTTGCTCATTACTTTGTAAAACAGCTATAAGACTGTATCTTGCAGCAAATTCAAGTGTATCAAAACAACAATTTACATAGTACACTTTCTTCACTTTAATTTAGATTTCCTCAATCACCGAGGATAAGTTCCTTTCATCCCCCAACGGGGGAAGTATTCCTATTCCCATTTTTTGAAATTTTACTTTTTAATTTTTAATTCTGTTATCATGCACTCAACTATAGCATTATCTGCCAGTACACAGTATTATTTAGACTTAGAAGAAAAATACGGTGCCCATAATTATCATCCATTACCGGTAGTACTAAACAAAGGTGAAGGTCCTTTTGTGTGGGATGTGGATGGAAAACGATATTATGATTTCCTGAGCGGTTACTCCGCCGTTAACCAGGGGCATTGTCATCCTAAGATTATACAATCATTTATTGAACAGGCGCAACAATTAACGCTTACTTCAAGAGCTTTTCATAATAACCTGCTGGGCGAATATGAAAAGTATATCACCGGTTTATTTGGTTACGACAAAGTGTTGCCGATGAATACCGGCGTGGAAGCAGTGGAAACTGCTATTAAACTTGCCCGACGCTGGGCTTATGAAGTAAAGAAAGTAGAAAGCGGTAAAGCTAAAATCGTTGTATGCGAAGGCAATTTTCATGGAAGAACTTCCACAGTGATTTCTTTTAGCAGTGACCCATCTGCCTATACCAACTTCGGACCTTATATGCCGGGCTTTGAAGCCATTCCTTTTAACAACCTGCAGGCTTTGGAAAAAGCATTGCAGGATAAAAATGTAGCCGCCTTTTTGTTTGAACCAATTCAAGGCGAAGCAGGTGTTTTTGTGCCAGATGAAGGTTACATAACTGGCGTAAGAAATTTATGTACAGAATACAATGTGCTGATGATTGCCGATGAAATACAAACAGGATTAGCCAGGACAGGAAAGATGCTGGCCTGCGATCATGAAAATGTTCGTCCGGATATAGTTACGCTGGGTAAAGCATTAAGTGGTGGTACTATGCCAGTGAGTGTCGTGTTAGCTGATGATGAAATTATGCTCACTATTAAGCCGGGTGAACATGGCTCTACTTATGGTGGCAACCCGTTGGCCTGTGCGGTTGGCATTACTTCCCTGGAGGTTTTACAGGATGAAAAGATGATTGAGAATGCTGAAATCATGGGACAATTACTGAGAGATGAATTAAAGAAAATAAATTCTCCGTTTATCAGCATTATTCGTGGTAAAGGATTATTAAATGCGATTGTTATCAATCATCCCAATAAAGAAGCGGCATGGGATTTATGCCTGGCATTAAAAGAAAATGGGTTGTTAGCTAAACCGACGCATGGAGATAAAATCCGTTTTGCCCCACCGTTAGTAATCACTCAGGAACAAATTTTAGAATGTGTGGGAATCATTAAAAAAAGTTTAGAGATATTGAAATAAGAAACACAGCAAGTGACAACAGTTTTCTCAAACGGTCTGATGATTTTTATCAGGCCGTTTTTTTAGTAATCCCTATCTTTAAACTTTGAAACCCTGATTATGGATACACATCTCCACCACGACCATAGTGAGCATCACTTAAAAAGCAGTGAAACCTTAACCGATATTGTAATTGGCATGAGTGATGGCTTAACCGTTCCTTTTGCATTGGCTGCCGGTTTAAGTGGTGCGGTACAGGATACGCATATTATTTTGGTGGCAGGTATTGCAGAGATTGCTGCCGGATCTATTGCCATGGGTTTGGGTGGATACCTCGCCGGCAAAACTGAGCAGGACCATTACAACAGTGAACAAAAAAGAGAATATGATGAAGTGGAAAATCTTCGTCATCTGGAGATTGGGGAAACAAAAGAATTTTTTGCCAACATAGGTTTGAGTGAAGAATTGCAAAATAAGGCCACAGAAGAAATTGCGCAGGATAAAGACCGCTGGGTTGATTTTATGATGAAATACGAACTGGGCTTAGATAAACCAGACCCAAAACGGGCCCGTAACAGTGCATTAAATATTGGTCTCTCTTATATTGTTGGCGGTTTGGTTCCATTAAGTCCATATTTCTTTGTTAATACTCCTATTATGGGCTTAAAGCTATCGGTAATCGTTACACTCATATGTTTATTTGTATTTGGTTATTTCAAATCAAAAATCACCGGTATCAATCCATTGGCTGGTGCGTTGAGAGTAATGCTGATTGGCGCTATGGCTGCCGCTGCTGCCTTTGGAATTGCTAAACTGTTTGAAGGATAAACGGCCATCTTGCCTTAAATTTGCGCCTCAACCAGTTAAAGATTTATGAGTGAAGAAAAAAGCCTGAATTTTATTGAAGAGATTGTTGAAGAGCATTTAAAAGAAGGAAAATATAAATCCATCCTTACCCGCTTTCCACCCGAGCCAAATGGTTATTTGCATATTGGTCATGCTAAAAGTATTTGCTTAAACTTTGGTTTGGGCATCAAGTACAATGGCAAAACCAATCTTCGCTTTGATGATACCAACCCTGTTACAGAGGATACAGAATATGTTGACAGTATTAAAGAAGATATTCAATGGCTGGGCTTTAACTGGGCCAATGAGTTTTACGCTTCCGATTATTTTGATACACTATATGAATACGCTGTAAAGCTGATTAAAAAAGGATTGGCTTATGTAGATGATTCTACTGCTGAAGAAATAGCCGCACAAAAAGGTACCCCTACTCAACCCGGCACAAGAAATAAATATGCAGAACGTATCGTAGCAGAAAACCTGCAACTCTTTGCTGATATGAAAGCCGGTAAATATAAAGATGGTGAAAAAGTATTAAGGGCAAAGATTGATATGGCTGACCCCAACATGCACATGCGTGACCCTATCCTCTACCGCATTAAGCATGCACATCATCATCGTACTGGCGATAAATGGTGTATCTATCCCATGTATGATTTTGCACATGGACAAAGTGATTCAATTGAAAACATTACTCACTCCATTTGTACACTGGAGTTTATTCCGCATCGCCCATTATACGACTGGTGTATTGAAAAATTAGAAATCTTCCCCTCCAAACAATATGAGTTTGCCCGTTTGAATCTTACCTATACCGTAATGAGCAAACGAAAACTGCTGCAACTGGTAAATGAAAATCATGTAAGCGGATGGGATGATCCCCGCATGCCAACCATCAGCGGTTTACGCCGCCGTGGTTATACACCTGAATCCATCCGTGATTTTTGTGATCGTATCGGTGTCGCCAAAAGAGATAATTTGATTGATGTTTCATTACTGGAGTTTTGTGTAAGAGAACATTTGAATAAAGTTGCATTGAGAAGAATGGTGGTATTTGACCCGTTAAAAATCACTATTACTAATTATCCTGAAGCATCGGAAACATTAACCAGTGAAAATAATCCGGAAGACCCAAATGGTGGTGTTCGTGAAATTCCTTTCAGCAAAGAAATATTGATTGAGAAGGATGATTTCATGGAAAACCCTCCTAAAAAATATTTCCGTTTAGCACCCGGGCAAATGGTTCGTTTAAAAAGTGCCTACATCATTAAATGTGATGAAGTGATAAAAGACGCCGCCGGAAATGTTACTGAATTAAAGTGCTCTTATATTCCTGAAAGTAAAAGTGGTTCCGATACATCTGGCATACATGTAAAAGGAACATTACATTGGGTAAATGCAGCCGATGCAGTAAAAGTGGAAGTAAGAGAATATGACCGTTTATTTAAAACAGAAGACCCATCCAGTGAAGAAGGAGATTTTAAAGATTATATCAACACCAATTCTTTAAATATTGTAACCGGTTATGCAGAGCCTTCTATCTTGGATGCATATGATAAAGACCGTTTCCAGTTTTTAAGAAAAGGATATTATAGTCTGGATAAAGATTCAACCAAAGAAAAAATCATTTTTAACAGAACAGTTACTTTAAAAGATACCTGGGCTAAAGAGGTAAAGAAAGCCTAATCTTCGTTGGGCACTTCAATATCGGGCAAAAAAGACATTATTAACATCAGTACAGAAGCAGCAATCGTAACTATCATCCAGGGTTTACGTTCGGGGCATTCACCGTAACTGCATGCAGTAATTATAATAAGATTGCGAATACTCCAGCCCAGGTTCACAGCACAAACAAATACGTTTGCTCTTTTGGCCCAAACCTTTGGAACTAAAAAACAAACAATGGCCGCACCTGCCAATACCAAATGCAAAAGACCGGGACGACCATATGCAGGCAATGCTCTATTCATTCCCGTAAATGAAATATTTTGAGAAACGATGAATATCCAGGGATTAAAGCAGGCAGTGATCAGTGCAATAGAGAATATAAATCCTAACCAGTTTGAATACCGCATAGTTTTAAATAATCTGTAAATATAAGCCCGGTTAACAAAAAAGGTTACAATTGCGGATTGTAACCTTTTTTGTTGGAGGTTCCGAGCAGATTCGAACCGCTGTAGGAGCTTTTGCAGAGCTCTGCCTAGCCACTCGGCCACGGAACCAAATTTCCCGTTAATTACACTTAAACCTTAATTCAGTTGTTTAGCAGGCAAGCAAAAGTAGTATATTAGACGTTAATTCCATAAACGCAATAAAAATTTTTATGAGACCTATTGCAGAGTCGGAACTTATTATTAACAAACGTGGGGCTATTTACCATTTGGATGTGCGGCCAGAAGAATTATCTGATACCATCATAGTTGTTGGTGATCCGGACCGTGTGAAAAAAGTGAGCAAATATTTTGATAAGATTGAATACCAGTGCCAGCACAGGGAGTTCATTACGCATACGGGCTACATCGGAACTAAAAGAATTTCTGTTATTTCAACCGGTATTGGACCAGATAATATTGATATCGTATTAAACGAAATTGATGCACTGCATAACATCAATTTTGAAACAAGGCTGATAAAAGAAAAACTGACTTCTGTTAACATTATACGCATGGGTACATCTGGTTCTTTGCAAAAAGAAATTCCGGTTGACAGCCTGGTTGCTTCCACACATGGTTTGGGTATTGATAATTTGCTTCATTTTTATCGTATAGAAAATAATGAAGAAGAAAAACAACTGATTCATGCCTTCATCACACATTCACAGATACATAATAGTTTATCGCAACCATATATTTCGGCCGGCAGTGTTTCGTTAATGAAGAATTTTGTAGACGGTTTTTACAGGGGTATTACGGTTACTTGCCCGGGTTTTTATGGACCACAGGGAAGGATATTAAGATTAGGGCTAAACAACCCTGAACTGATCAATCGCCTTACAGAATTCCGCTTTGGCAATCACCAAATTTCTAACTTTGAAATGGAAACATCGGCTATTTATGGTTTAGGAAAATTGCTGGGCCATCATTGTTTAAGCTTAAATGCCATTGTAGCAAACCGTATTGCTAAAACTTTTTCCAAAGATGGAAATGCTGCCGTGGAAAACCTGATTAAAAAAGGGTTGGAGGTAATAGCCAACCTATAAAAAATAATTTTCGTCTGATGAATATGGAATTTTATAAATACCAGGGAACAGGAAACGATTTTGTTATTGCAGATAACAGGGATGGCCGTTATAATGGATTAACGCAGCAGAAGGTTGCGGCTATTTGCGATCGCCGCTTTGGAATCGGGGCAGATGGGTTAATGTTATTGCAGTTAAAAGATGGATACGATTTTGAAATGGCATATTATAATTCAGATGGTAAGGAAGGCAGCATGTGCGGCAATGGCGGCCGTTGTTTAGTAAATTTTGCCAGAAAAATGAAGGTGATTGAAAGTACAGCTCATTTTATTGCAGCAGATGGAGAACATTATGCTGAAATATTAGCTGATGGCACAGTAAAATTAAAGATGCAGGATGTAACATCTGTTGAAAAAGGCGAAGAATATATCCTTTTAAATACCGGGTCACCTCATTACATAAGTTTTCAGGCTAATGTGAAGGCTTTGGATGTTTATACCATTGGGAAAAAAATAAGATATAGTAAAAGATTTGCAAATGAAGGGGTAAATGTTAATTTTGTGGAAACCTTAAACGAAAGCCTTTATGTACGAACTTATGAGCGGGGAGTTGAAGATGAAACACTCTCCTGTGGCACCGGGGTTACGGCAGCAGCTATTGCAGCCTCCGGTGATGCCCTCAAAAATTACCAAACGAATATTTCAACTCCTGGTGGAAACCTGAAAGTCCAGTTTACAAAAGTAGATGACCAAACTTTTACAGATGTGTACTTAATCGGGCCAGCGGAATTTGTATTTAATGGCTCTATTAGTATATACTGAAACCAAAACTACCAATCACCATGCCTTTTTTATTAGATAAATTTCACATCATTCAAAATACCGAAACAGTATTTAAAGAAACAACCGCTTATGTAAAGAATGTGGAGAATATTAATTTCTTTAAACATGTTGAAGACAAATGGAGCATTGCTGAAAATATTCAGCACCTTACCATCTCCACTAAAATGACCAGCCTTGCATTAAAAGTACCCAAGTTTGTGTTACGTTTATTTTATGGTAAACCAAACAGGCCTTCCCGTTCGTACGAAGAGCTGGTAACAAAATATAAAAACAAGCTCGAAGCCGGCGGCGTTGCATCCGGCCGTTACATTCCCAAAAAACAAGATGCTGGTACTAAAGAAGAAATCATAGAAAAATGGGATGCAGCTACCCAAAATTATCTTTCCCGTATTAAATATTACTGGGACGAAGATAAATTGGACACTTATATTGTTGCTCATCCAATGCTTGGTAAAATAACTATTCGTGAGCTTGCTTATTTTACGATCTATCACACCCAGCATCACCTCAAAACCATTCGCCAGCGTAACCGTGAAGCGGGAGAAATTGCTGCTTCATAAGTTTAAAACGCATAGTACTTTTGCGCCGCATGATTCAATACTTTAAAAATATCCTCAGCAGTACACTGGATGCTTTTGCCAGTATCGTCGCTAATAACCAAAATGAAGTACTGAAAAAGCTAACCACTTTAACCCTGGTGCTAACCGTTCCTGTTTTAATTGCCAGTATTTATGGTATGAACACGCCTGTTCCGTATAAAAATTCTCCTTACACCTTCTAGTTACCGGTAATTATTTCATTAATTATACTGATAGTTGTAAGCTGGAATTATTTCAAACGCATTCGTAAAAGCAAAATAAAATAATTATCCATGTTTAGTCTCCGTGTATATGGTATCTTAATCAATGAACAAAAGCAGGTATTAGTAAGTGATGAATATATCCGGGGAAGTTTTTACACCAAGTTTCCGGGTGGCGGTTTGGAATTTGGTGAAGGAACCAGGGATTGTTTGAAAAGAGAATTTAAAGAAGAAATGAACCTGGATGTGGAAGTTGGTGATCATATTTATACTACTGATTACTTCCAGATGAGTGCATTTAATACTCAATTCCAGATCATCTCCATTTATTATTTTGCCAACGCATTAGAACCAATTACGGTTCCATTAAGAGACAAGCCGTTTGATTTTGACGAAGCACAATTGAAAATATACGAAGCAAAAAAAGAAATTGAAACTTTCCGGTTCATTGAGTGGGATAAGTTTAATGCAGAAGCGGTAACATTGCCGATTGATAAAATCGTAGCAGACATGGTAAAAAGCAAATTTTAAACTACCCTGCAGTTGGAATATTCATAAACTCATCTGCCTCCTGCCCCATTGCCTGGCGTTTCATTTTTTTGGCTGTATCATGTCCTACATAGTTTTCAATTCTTTTTTCAATAAAATAAATAAGCGGTGTTAAGATGATGGCCATTGTAAACTTATACATGTAATTAACCATACAAATAGCCAGCACTTTTTGCCAGCTCCAGTTATTACCCAGTTTAAAGGCAATAAACAGTACAATAAAACTATCTACTAATTGAGAAATTAAAGTAGAACCGGTGGCCCTTAACCATACCCACTTTTCGCCGGTTCGTTTTTTTATGCGGTGAAAAACGGTTACATCTACTATCTGGCTAACCAAAAATGCAGTAAGACTTCCTATAATTATCCACATTCCCTGCCCGAAAATAGCCGAAAAAGCATCTTGCATATTTGGAACCCCACTATCCGCTTTTGTGGTTAACCACCAGTCAGGAGGAGTGGTTTTCATGGCTGCATAAAACATAATAAAAGCGTAAGAAATTAATGCTACTGCTGTGTATGATATTCTTCTAACAGCTTTAGGCCCATAATATTCATTAACTATATCTGTCATTACAAACTCCAATGGCCAGAGTAGCACACCGCAGGTAAGCGAAAAAGAAAGATTGGATTCACCAAATAATGTAAAGTTTGACGGTTCCTGTCCAAATAATCTTTCCAGGGAAAATATTTTACCACCAATACATTCAGCAATTAATGCATTAGCCACAAAAAAAGCCGACATAAAAATGAACAGCTTAGCCGGTTTGTCTTTAAGTATATTATGAATCATGCAGACAATAATTCAGGATTATAAACAAGGTATATTAATTCAACCACCATAAATACAAAGTTAGTGATGATTAACCAGGCCGGTATATCTGCTTTAGCATGTCTTTTCCTGGCAATAGCAATAAACGTTAGCAGGAAATAAAATAAGCTTACTATAATTGCCATAAACCAACCTATTATGATAAGCAATCCGTTTAATTCCTCATCCAGTTGTAAATTGGAATAGCGGAGCAAGAAACAAAATAAAAAGCAGATGTTACAAATAAATGCAAGTTTTGATAAAAAAGACAGCCATTTCATGTTAGATAATTTATTGCCCTGGGTAACAGTATGGTTCGTAATACCGAAAATAATATTATTTTGTCAATTCAAGATATGTCCAACTTTTTAAGCATTATTTGGTATAAAGTTTTACCGGCCCACTATGGCGGACAAAAAGGAATATCCCGGTTCAATCATCATCTTGGGATGAAGGTTCGTTTAACAGCGCTTTGTTCTGCCGATAATATTACCACCAGCGAACTTACTTACAAAATAATTCCTGCTTTACCGGTTTCGAAAACACAATTTTTTAACCCCAGGGTGAGAAGACGCATCTTACGTGAGCTTTCCAATCAACAATATACTCATGTCATATTAGAACATCCCTATCATGCCTGGCTATCTGAATACAAAAAGAAATTTGGATTTAAACTGATCGTTCATGCACACAATATTGAATTCCTGCGCATGAAGCAACGAAACAAATGGTGGTGGCGGTGGGTGAAATATGCTGAACAAAAGGCGTATAAACATGCAGACTATATCCTGTTTAAAACGAAAAAAGATTTATTGCTGGCAAAGCAGTTATTTAACATTACAGAGGAACAATCAATCATTGTTCCGTATGGAATTGATTTAAAGGAACCGCCTGCATTTCATTCTTCAGTAAAAGAAAAAATAAAATCAAAACATCATCTGTTACCCGGTGAAAAAATTATTCTGTTTGCAGCCACCCCGGATTATGAACCCAATGTTATTGCTTTAGATATTATCTGCAGTAAAATTATTCCGGCACTTAAAAAAAGACCCGAATTCAAATTCAGGGTGCTGATTTGTGGCAAACAAAGTGAAGAAACGGTAAATAAGTATCAACATCAAAAGGAAATTCTTTTTACAGGCTTTGTTGACCGGATTGATGAATATATGCTGGCAGCATCTGTTTTTATCAACCCCGTTATATCCGGTTCCGGCATTCAAACAAAAAATTTAGAAGCCATAGCAAATGGGCTTTCGGTAGTAACTACCCATTTTGCTGCTGAAGGGCTGCCAGATTATCTTATAAACAGTAAAGTATTCATCAGTAATAATAACGACTGGGATAACTTCGCAGAAAACATTATTAGCTTATCCGGGCAGCACAACCCTACTCCCTCACAATTTTATGCTGATTTTTACTGGGGAAATATCATTGACAGAACCCTTACCATTCTTTTATAGATATTCACACCGTCAAAATGCCGGCAATCGGTCAAAATACCATTATTTTGCTTCACCAAAACAGATAAAACTCCATTTATGAAGTTTGATTTTAAAAAACTGGTACCGCATGTTATTGCTGTTATAATCTTTTTAGCGGCAGCTTGTTTGTTTAGCAGGCCTGTTTTACAGGGCAATGTTTTAAGTCAGCATGATGTGCTGGGCTGGAAAGGAATGGCGCAAAATGCGTTTGAGTATAAAGAAAAGAATGGGCATTTCCCGTTATGGAATACTGCACTATTCAGCGGTATGCCTAACTACCAGGTGGCAATGGACAGTAAATCTGTTTTACCGGATATTAATAAACTGCTTACACTTGGTTTACCCAAACCAATTAATTTCTTTTTTCTTGCCTGTATATGTTTCTACGTTTTATGTATTGTATTACGGGCCAACCCTTATGTGGGTATTGCCGGGGCATTGGCTTTTGCTTTTTCCAGTTATAACCCCATCATCATTGGTGCCGGACATGAAACAAAAATGTATGCCATAGCTTATATGCCGGCTTTACTGGCCGGTATCCTGCTTATATATTATAAAAATTATCTCTCCGGCCTGTGCCTGGCAGCATGGAGTGCGGTAATGGAAGTAGGCGTTAATCATGCGCAGATTACGTATTATCTGTTCATTATAGTTGCGGCCGTATCTATTGTATTTGCCATTGATTGGGTTCGTAAAAAAGAATGGAAACATTTGTTTATTGCTTTTTCACTGGCAGCTATTGCTGGTGGAATAGGTGTGGCTGGTTCGGCAGTTATTATGATGCCAACCTATGAATATTCAAAAGCAACGATGCGGGGCGGGAAAGATGTGGAAATAAAAGACAATAAAATTATTAATACAAAAACATCAGGTCTTGATGCTGATTATGCATTTTCATACAGCAATGGCTTGGCAGAACCGTTAACTATATTAATGCCCAATGCATTTGGCGGAGGAAGTGCCAACCCATTACCTGAAAACTCAAAAGTAATAGAAAAATTAACCGATAAAGGAATTCCTGAAAGCCAGGCAGCACAAGTAGCTGCTGGTTTACCTGCCTACTGGGGCGGTATACAACCAAGTACTTCCGGACCAGTTTATTATGGTGCTTTAATTGTTTTACTGGCATTACTCTCCATTGTTGTTGTAAAAAATCCTTTAAAATGGGGATTACTGGCCGCCGCTATATTTGGCATCATTCTTTCCTGGGGAAAATATTTTGAAGGGGTTAACTTATTCTTATTAAATCATCTTCCTTTATACAATAAATTCCGTGCACCATCCATGGCAATGGTCATTGCACAGTTTGCTGTACCGGTACTGGCCGTGATAGCAATGCAGTCAATGTTATTTGGAGAAGATAAAGTTGAGCTGGTGAAAAAGAACTTTAAGAAAATACTTTTTATAACCGGAGGTACGCTGGCTTTTTGTTTTATTTTTTATTTATTACAATCGTATACCAGCGATATTGACAAACAAATATTGGCGGCATACACTGACAAAAGCGGAAGTAACGAGTTGGGCAAAGCCATTATTAACGGAATGATTGCTGACAGGAAAGCAATGTTTTTTTCTCAATTGATGCGATTAACCGGTTTTACCGCACTCCTGGTGGCCCTGTTATTTATTTATTCCAGGAAAATTATTTCAGGAACAGTAGTAACCATTGCTATCGGATTAATAACATTGATTGATTTGTTTGTTGTTGACGGCGCTTATCTCACCGAAAATTCTTATAAAGCTGCTGATGAGATAGCGGCCGAAAATTTTACAGCAAATGATGCCGATAAGCAAATTAACAATGATAAAGATGTTCACTTCCGTGTTTTTAATGCAGGTGGAGATCGTTTTTCAGAAGCAAGAACTTCCTACTTTCATCGTTCAGTGGGTGGTTATCATCCTGCCAAACTCCGCATTTACCAGGATGTGATTGAAACGTATCTCAGTGAAAATCCAAACCAGGAAGTGTTAAATGCCTTAGATACAAAATATATTCTGTTTACAGATCAATCAGGAAAACAAATAGTCCAGCCTAACCCCGGTGCGTTTGGACCCTGCTGGCTGGTAAAACATATTTCTTTTGCAGATAGTCCGGCAACCGAATTAACTGCGATTGGAAAAACCCATTTAAAAGACACGGCAATTCTCAATAAAAACCTGGAGAAAACAATCCAGCAACCGGTATATGATTCAGCGGCTTCTATTAAGCTGATGAAATATGATAACGATGCTATTGAATACAGCTCATCTGCTTCTTCTCCGCAGTTTGCGGTAATGAGTGAAGTATATTATCCGTTTGGCTGGAATGCTTATATCGATGGTAAGAAAACGGAGTACGTAAAAGCCGATTATTTTATGAGAGGTATTACAGTACCGGCAGGCAATCATAAAATTGAATTTAAGTTTGAACCGGATGTGTATTACAATGGAAGAACTATTTCCTTTGCAGTATCTATCATTTTAGTATTACTTCTTGCAGCAACCCTTTTTGCAAACTGGAAGAAAAGTAAGGCAAAAGCCTGATGAAGAAAATAGCAGCCATCATCCCATATGCGTATTTGCCGGGTCAATCAGGCGGACAAAAATCGTTTGCCGGTTTTTATGAATACCTGGGTAAAGAAGCGGAGCTATATGCTTTTGGTCCTCCTGAGAATGATGCATCGCTGGCAACAACTTATTCTTTACAACCATTCTTAAAAAGCAGCCAGTTAAGATATGCTGATATATTTTCATTCTTTCGTTTTAAAAAATTTATAACGCAAAACAAAATTGAATACCTGATCATCGAACACCCGTATATGGGATGGTTGGGGTGGATGCTGAAGAAAGCCTGTAATGTTAAGCTGATCGTTCATACCCATAACATCGAGTACCAGCGATTCCGTTCTATTGGTAAATGGTGGTGGCGAATATTGAAAATGTATGAAGGATGGACATTGCGGCAGGCTGATTATGTTTTTTGCATAACTGAGGAAGACAGGCTTGGGATGATTAAACATTTGCACATCTCTTCAAACAGCAGTGTAAATATTCCGTATGGCATAAAACAGGAATCAGCACCTGTTGATAAAGCTGTTACCAAAGAAAGTGTTTGTATTGAACAGCAGATTGATAAGGATACAACTATTTTGTTCTTTAATGGTTTATTAAGTTACTATCCTAATAAAGAAGCAGTGGACCTGATATTAAATGAAATCAATCCACTTTTATTACAAAGTGAATTGAAGTATGAAATACTGATTGCAGGTAAAAATCTTCCGGAACAGTATCAACAATTAAAACCATGGAATGATAAACAGGTACGTTATCTTGGATTTGTGGATGATATTGACCGTTATACAAAGGCAGCAGATATTTTATTGAATCCTGTTATGAGCGGAGGCGGAGTAAAAACGAAAATGATTGAAGCGCTGGGATTGAACACAACGGTAGTATCCACAGAAACCGGCGCCGCTGGGGTGAGCCGTGCAGTTTGCGGAGATAAATTACTCGTGGTAAAGGATAAGGATTGGAAAGCATTTACAGAAGCAGTAATAAAAGCAGCTTTGAATAAAACCACTAACATACCAGATGCGTTCTACAAACAATTTAGCTGGAAAGGAATTATTGAAAAAGTTTTAAAATTTATTGAGCAGTAATTTTCATTTTAAACCCGTCCCGTATCCCTTTTACCAATTGCTTTTTCCCGGCACTATTGTACCGCAAATAATAATTAAAGAACCGTACAATTATAACATAAGCAAAAAGATAAAGCTTATGCAATCCTTTAAAATGTTTTCGGATAAAGTAAATCTTATTCCTGTTGCCGTAGTAGATATAAAACATTGAATCATCTCCCCCGCTGCTGGATGAAACTTTATGATGAATGTAAAGTGAAGGTTCATACCAGACTTTAAATCCTTTGCGAACAGCTCTTAAAACAAAATCGGTATCATCATAATAGGCGAAATAGCGTTCGTCCATCATACCAACCGCTTTTATCACATCTGCATGAACAATTAAAAAACAAGTTGGTACATAAGTCACATATTTAGCCACATTAAACTCCGGCGCATCTTTCTGCTTCATTCCATAGTGAACACCCAATGCCATTTTATAATCTATAAAGCCGCCAGCCATCCAAAGCAGATCACTATCGTGATAGAAAATTTTTGGTGAAACCATTTTATGTTCTTCACATAAGCTCACCATTTTATTCAGCAAAAAATTCTGGGGAATAAAAATATCGTTATTCAAAAAAAGAAAGTACCGGCAGTTATCATTCAATGCTTTTTGTATACCGATATTATTTCCTGCGGCCACACCAATATTTCCCCCGGCATCAATATGCTCCATAGCAGCCAAAGGATATTGTTGCTGCAAACGCCGGACTAAAGCAGTTGTATTTTCATTGGCAGAATTATCAACGAGGTATAATTTATAATCCTTATAATCCTGCATTGAAATTCCCGAGAAGAAATCTTCCAGCACATCATCGCTCTTATATAAAACAGTTATTAAACCTAAGGCAGGCATACATTATTTCATTAATCCTTTTGATTTCATTTCCCGCAGGGAACCTTTATAATCAATCAAAGCCACTTCCTGCTGATTCACCCAATTGGTGAATTGCTGAATACCTTCTTTAAACGAAACTTTTGGCTTAAAGCCGAGCTTCTCTTCTGCAAGTTTCATATCCGCATAATTGTGACGGATATCACCCAAACGAAAATCACCGGAAATATTTAACGGCACATTTATGCCATAACTATCAATCAAAGTTTGTGCTACTTCCATTACGGTAGTTGGTACTCCCGTACCTACATTGAAAACATTCCCTTTTGCTTCCGTCTTCTCCACGCCGGCAACTGTTGCTTGCACTACATCATCAATAAAAACAAAATCACGACTCTCTTTTCCGTCTTCAAAAATATTGATAGGCTGATTGTTCTTTATAAGATTAGAAAAAATTGAAAGTATTCCCGTATATGGATTTTTTAGGGATTGCCCCGGACCATATACATTTTGGTAACGGAATGCTACCGGTTCAATACCAATAGTTGGAGAAACCATCATCACCATTTGCTCCTGTACCTGTTTGGTAATTCCGTAAACAGAAGTGGGATGTATTTTACTTTGTTCATCTGTTGCTACCAATTGTAATGCTTCATCCTCTAACCAGTTAACTTCAAATTTCCCGGCCACTAATCTTTCCCTGCTTCTTGATTCAGGATATACATAACCATATTTTTTAGAGAGGTATCTTCCTTCTCCATAAATAGCACGGGATGATGCTACAACTATTCGCTTCACATCATATTTATTATTGGCAAGCAGATCAAGCATCAAAGCTGTTGCACTAATGTTTACATCTGTATATCGTTTGATCTGGTACATTGACTGACCAGTACCAGTTTCTGCTGCTAAATGCACAATTACTTGCTGACCTGGCAAAACTTTTTTCCAATCAGCTTCATTGCACACATCCCCTTTTACAAAGATTACTTTGTCTTTAATTCTTAAAAAAAGTTCAGAATTATTTTCAGCATCCTTACCATGTATTTGCTCTGATAAATTATCCAGCACCGTAATAACATGCCCTCTTGCTATTAAAGCCAACGCAAGAGAGGATCCAATAAAACCGGCTCCACCTGTAATTAATATTTTCATTTGCTATGCAATAAATTCACCCTCAGCATTGGTTTTTTCCCAGGTGCCGGATGAAGGATTAAAACGTTTAACAATTTTAGCAGGTGACCCTACCGCCACACAATAATCAGGAACATCTTTCGTCACAACAGAATTAGCACCCACCACACTATTCGTTCCTATAACAGCACCTATCACACATACATTTTCACCCAGCCAGCAACCATCTTTTAAAATAACAGGATTAGTTTGCTTAACCGGCTGATCAATGACGGGAACATTAATATTTTCATAGGAATGTATATTATCACTCAGGTAAACTTTATCAGCGATTAATACTTTCTTTCCTATTTCAATTAATGAAGAAGCATAGATGTGACAGTTATTACCGATATAAGTTCCATCTCCAATCACCAGTTTGCAGTTAGCATCACCGGTAACAGGATCAGCTGCGAGCCATGTATTTTTTCTTACATAAACATTCTCCCCGATAAATATTCTTTTACCACCCGTTATGGTTGGTCGAAGCAATTTACTTCCTGCCCCTATACTTCCTAACTGAAGTTTGAAGAATGGATACCTGAAAAGATAATATATGAGTTTATGCAGCATGTTTATCTTAATATTTTCCCTGCTTCCTTATTTACCAGGAAAGCCTGGTTTTCTTCGGTTAAATATCTGCGGAAAAAACGGATCATAATACTATATCGTCTTATACCAACCAGTTTTTTAATAATGGTAAAGAACAAATGTACGGCAGCGAATTTTTTGCCGAAATTCTTAACCGTTTTATTGGTCAGCTTATCAGCAGACACCGGTGAATAATCCAGTAATCCTTTTTTCTTTAACGCTGCAAAATAAGTTCCTTCACCTGTTGAAAAAGGATGTTCCTGTTCCATATTCAGTTCCAGTAAACGGCGGTACATTCGTCTGTGCAAGCTCAAAATAACCACTCCATTCTCATACATATTGTATGAGTACCTTAAACCCGAATAGGTTTTAAAATTACTATTAGCCAATGCTTCGCCATATTTTTCAAATACGGGTTGAAGATCGTCATAATCTGTCATTTGATTATTCTTATGTACTACTTGTCCGCTTCCAATTTGTGAATAATCATAGCCGGAGAAATGGACAAACACCAGTGGTTCTTTACCTGCAGTTTCATCTTCTCTGTCCTGAATAAAATAAACACCATTCTCCACCAACACTTTACGTTCATGAAAATTCCATGGTGCAGCATTCATTCCACGATGACCGGAAATATGATATTGTTGTGAACCAAAGACAGCCGGTAACAAGTTGATCCATTTCTGATCAGTAGCAGTTCCCTGGTCATTATCAAAAAAACAATGATGTACTAACCGATGATGCCACCATGCTAAGAACTTATCTGTTGTTTCCGATTTCTTTAAACCAATAAAGCCGAGGTTGAATGTACCATTTAGTAAGAACAAGTAGTCCTCATAATTTCCTTTAAAGGGAGTTTGTACATTCAGGATATGTGGAGTTACGACAATAGATGTTTCATTTAATTGATCAAATACAATCTGCAATGAATTAAACACGTAAATATCCGGATCAAAATAAAGTATCTTATTATATCCCTTTGTAAAAAGATATTGAAAGCTGGCCGCTTTAATGGATGTACAAAACTCAACGAGGTTATATTTGAAAGCCATCTTATCCCATTCCGTTGCAGGAATATTTAAAATCTCCTTTGCAGTAATCACATTAGATGGCAGTGTTTGCTTCAATTCTTCAACCCCATCCCATTCATCTCCCACAACAATAAAAAAATCTGCCTCTGAATGTTTGCGAACAGAAGATTCCAGTACCTGGGCCAGTCCTGTATAATTTTTTGCTACTATGGTAAAAATGGCGTTCAATTCTTTTTTGTTTGGTCAAGTATCAATTGAAGTGGAAATAATATCAGCCCCATCAGCATATATCTCATCATAGAAATATTAAAACCATTCTCTTTGAAATTAACCCTCACGAAAGTACCAATTTCAGCAAATCTTCCTTTTTTTAAAAAATGATGTATAATACCACGGTACAATTTAAACTGTGGCTTTACCTCCTGATGATGTTTATTCCTGGCTTCATCAAATCCAAGACGAAAAATATCAGTAAATGCGGCTCCCAGTTTTTCATTATCAAAATGAATCAATTCAATTAACCAATCAGTTGGTTTATTTAATTTTTTAAAAGTCAGTGATAAAGGATTGAAGTAATAAGCATCGGGAGCTAATATTTGCACCATCGGTAATGATTTGGCAGCAACGCTGGTAGTGGCCCAGCTAATACCACTCGAGCATCCGAGCAATAAAGTACAATAGTGAGTCAATGCTACTGTTTCTCTTATAGTCAAAGTATTCCCGTCAATAATGTTTGGATGATTAAAATTATATGGCCTTGGACCAGATAAAATCACACAGGTATTTTCTTCTTTTAAAATTCGTTGTGAATAATCAAGAATAATTTCATCAGTAAGGTTAAGCTGCTTTGTTTGTGGAGCACATTCAAATAATACTATACTTCGATAACCAGAAAGATTATGAGTTTGCGCAAATTGCTTTACATTTTCTTTCTCTTCTTCAGTAAGATATAAAAGTGGTGCGGTATCTACTGTAATCCGCAAGCCTGAACTCCGGTAAATAGATGAACAAACTGTACCATCATAATACTGCATATTAGACCCCAGCAATTGTGGTATGATGACCTCCGTATATATTCCGGCTGTCTTTTTCTCCAGTGACTCTTTCACAACCCTGTTAAACACTTCTTCGTTTTGTGGAGCATCAGGTATAACTACCTCCTCAATCACATCAATATCAGGATTATTCAGCAGCATGGTTTTGCATTTGGAAGAAACAACCCATGTCAATTCGCAACCGGAATGATCATTCTTTATTTGCCGTGCAACTGTAGTTGCAAATAAACAATCACCGTTTGAAAATAATTGAATCAATAAAATCTTCTCCCTGTTAATCATGCTTGCTCCAACATCAGTTGTGCCAACTGCTTTAATGAAGTTTTAGGTTTCCAGCCTAATGATTGTATCAATGATGAATCGGAAACTAATTGCTTATATTCTGCTTCAAATTCTTTTTCAACATCCACATAATCCTTCCAGTTTTTTCCGATAAGCGAAAAACATTCGGTTAAAAAATTGGCAATTGAATAGCCAATACCCGAGCCAAGATTTGCTTCAAATACCTTATCCTGGTTTACTAAACACCAAATACCTTCTACCACATCACCGGCAAATGTCCATTCCTTAATTGTATTAATATCTCCTATGAGTAATCGTTCATTACTCCCCATTGAAATTTGTTTAGCCGCTCTTGCAATTTTTTGTGCCACATGCCGCTCCGATCTCCGGGGACTATCATGATTGAAGAAATAGCCCACATAAGTCTTTATACCATGTCTGCTCCTGAAATACCGGGCAGCATAAACCGATTGTATACGACTTACAGAATACGCATCTCTTGCTTCAAAAGGATCTGTTTCTTTTATTGGCTGATTATTATTGAAAAATTGCAAGCCGCTTCCAGAAATAAAGACTTTTGCATGTGGAGAATGAAGCCGGACTGCTTCTAAAATATTTAACGTACCGGTAGAAATTGTTTGATGGTTTTCAAACATCACCTCATGCCGGGTAGTGGAATTGGCAGCCAAATGAAAGATAAAAGCTGGTTGATATTCTTTAACGAGCGACTGAACATCTTCAAAACTGGTAATATCAGCTTTAATGTGATCATCATGCCGTGATATACCAATAACTTCTATCCCCTGCTGCTGCAGCAAAGACTGAAGGTAAAATCCATCCTGACCATTAATGCCAAATATTATTGCTTTCATCGTTATTGAAATATATCGCTACGGCAAAAGAGTGTATTAAGATTTGTATCAGCATACACCCGATAACCCTGCGTGAGCATATAGCTGATGATTTCCTGGTCTTTGTTCATGGTATTATTCAGCGAAAACTCAATCGTTTCCACACAGATCAACTCAGGCCGGAGTTTTTTAAAGTCAACACTTTTCAAAATAGCCAGGTCTACCCCCTCTACATCCAGTGAAATAAAATTCACTTTTCGAAAGTTATACTTATCCGCAATATTTTCTACTGTATCCAACTGCACTTTCGATTGATGATAACTAATACCCGATTCTCTCCTTTTTTTATCAGCATCTTCTTTTGAAAAAGTATTCCACGCATTATAATGACCATCAAAAAAATAAAAATCAGCTTCCGAAGCAACGGTAACAGAAACACCAATGTTCAAAACAATATCGTTAGGTCTTGTTTTTTTTAATGAAGGAATCAAACTAATATCCGGCTCAATACAAATGCCCTTACTTCCTTTCAAATAAAACAAATAGGTATTATTTCCTTTTATGGGCTGGTTAGCACCGATATCAATATAAACAGGCTGTTTTATACCAATACTCTCAAAAAAATAATCAGCAATTAAATCTTCACCGCTTTGTGAATAGCTCACTTTGGAACGCAACCGTATTGTATCTGCTGCCTTTTTTAGTTTAATGAGTATCCGTGATAAATTCATGAAAAGCTATTCAGTGGTTCAGGATTTTTTATAAATATCAATAGTTGGAATAGGGAAAATAAATCCTGTTCCTTTTTCCAGGGCTTCTTTTTCTCTCTCGATAAATTCTTCTTTAAAATGCCATGGCAATACGAGGTAATAATCGGGGTTCATGGCCCTGCTCTCCGCCTCACTTATAATGGGGATATTAGTACCCAGTGTATAGGCTCCATATTTATCAGGATTTCTTTCAGCCGCATATTCCACCAGCATATTATTAATATCGCACCACTGTAAAATGGTATTGCCTTTTGTGGAAGCTCCATAGATGTGAACTTTCTTACCCTGTCTTTTTAAATCAACTAAAAGATTATGTAAATCATCTTTTACTTTTTCAATCCGGTACTGGAAGGCGATATATGGTTTATCAGTATCAAGTTCAAGATCAAATTCTTTTTGTCTTACTTCATTCATCAGGTGATGATCCGCAAGATTATAGTACAAACCACTTTCCTTATGTGTGGCAAAACAACGGATGCTGCCACCATTAATATCGTTAAAGCTGATCTTAAATATCTTCATTTCACCCATTGCTGCAATCTTCTCCAATACTGCCAAACTATAATACTCCAAATGCTCATGGCAAATAGTATCATAACTATCCAGCTCCAGCATGCGGGGCATATAACTCATCTCAAACACCCAGATACCTTCCGGCGACAAGGAACGTTTAATATTTTTTACAAATGCTACAGGATCTTCCAAATCATAAAACATCGCAATGGAAGTAATCACATCCATCTTTGCATCACCCATCACTTTACTCAATTCAGCCGAAGGAAAAATATCCTGTACTACTTTAGCACCTTTTACTTCCTGCGCCACATCACTGGGATCGCAACCATATTTTTCAAACGAAGCAGGATAATAACCGAGCAAAGTACCATCATTACAGCCAATGTCCAATACGTTCCCCGTATGACTCTTTAATAGTGCTAATGCTTCATCTGCAATACCTTTTAAATGGTTGCGCATGGTAGCGTTGGTACCACTACGGTACCAGTAAGCCGCATATAAAATTTCCGGGGGAACACTGTGCTCCATTTGCAATAAGCCGCATGCATTTTCATCTAATTGTGGATTACAGCGAACCAATGAACAATTGATTTTACGGGTAGAGGGCATTTCTTTACCGGGCTTAACAAATGAACCCTGTAAATATTGTGGTCCCAGGTCAATTACGGGAGTTAAAGAAGATGAACCACAAACCCTGCAGGTTGTTCTCTTTCTAACATGCATACAAACTTATTTTTTAGATTGAATCAATTCTACAAATTTCAGATCAATGGCATCAATACATTTATTACGTTCCAGGTTAAGAACAGCTAACTGTTTGATGAGACCATCTTTTTCAGTCACTGGAATGTTTTCGATATCATACCCTTTTTCCACCTCATGCCAAAGACGACAGTTAACATCTGCCAGTTGAAAAAATAAACTTCCGATAGCACCGGTAACTTCCTTCACTTCGTTCCCTTCTTTTTTAAATACTTTGTTGGCAGCAAAGGTGAGTCGTTCTACAGGGATATTGCCAGCTACGGCCGCCTGAACATATTCATCAATTTCCTGCTGAAGCTGGGTGGCTTGTTTAGCCAGGCTTTCCAGCCGCTGCGGATCTTCTGTATGATATTCCTTCAATTTTACGATCGTGAGTTTATCACATAGCATCCCTAAAGTTTCTGCCATATTTCCGGTAGTTACGTTCCCGGCAAAGATATTTGTTGCCGGCTAATATCCGTTAAATATTATTGGATAAGTACAACGGACGGTGTATTTGATGACCAATGAAAATCTCCTTACTTTTATCGCATGAGTAATGTCATCAGGCGACAGAGTATCATCACTACGGCTATTATATTTTTCGGCTTTGGAATTGGATTCATTAACAACCTTTTCTTCACCAGTTCCCATTATTTCCGGCCCGATGAGTATGGACTTACCCGTACGCTTTTTGATTTCAGCAATCTTATTTATGCGTTTACCTTTTTAGGCGGCACTGCCATCATGTATAAATTTTATCCTTACTATGAAAATAATCTTAAAGAAGAGGACAACGACCTGCTTAGCTGGATGCTGGTGATTCCATTAATCGCCTTTATTATTTTCATGTTTGTGGCTACAGCTTTTAAAGGATTTTTTATAAGAAAATTCAGTGCCAATTCGCCTCAATTAATCACTTATTATTTCTGGATATTTCCCCTTGGGTTTGCTTTACTCATTTATAATCTCCTTGATGGTTATTGTAACAGTATTAAAAGAACAGTCATCACCAATTTTCTCAAGGAAACAGTATTAAGAATACTTACACTGATATTAATCTTATTATTTGTTTTTAAGATCATCGGCTATCCGGTTTTTATTAAACTGTTCAGTTTACTCTATATCGTACTGGTAATTATTCTCATTTTTTACCTGAGAAAGCAAGGCAAATTCCATCTCCGCTTAAAACCCAGCAAACTCACCCGCCGGCTTTGGAAAAAGATGCTGCCCTTTGCCATTTTTATTTTTGCCGGCACCATTATCAGCACCATTGCTGCTACTTTTGATAGTTTAATTATTTCTGCTAAGCTCAAAGATGCACAGGCTATGGTAGCTATATTTACCTTCTCCACTTATATAAGTAATGTTATTCAGGTGCCTCAGCGAAGTGTGATTGCTATATCAATTCCTTTTCTTTCGGAAGCATGGAGAAAAAAAGATCATGAGCGAATTCAAACCATTTACCAGCGAAGCAGCATTAATCTTTTACTGATTGCATTATTTCTTTTTGGAAACATCTGGCTAAACTATGAAAATGCAATTACTACACTGCATTTAAACCCCGTTTACCTGCAGGGAAAATATGTAGTGCTTTTAATGGGAATAAAAATCTTGATAGATATGGGCACCGGAGTAAACGGACAAATCATTGGTACTTCCAACTACTGGCGGGTAGAATTTTTTACCGGAATATTTTTATTACTGTTGCTGATACCCATGAACTTTATTTTGGTTCCGAGAATTGGTATAACTGGTGCGGCAATATCCAGCCTGGCGGCTTATACTGGTTACAATATAGTGCGGCTTGGTTTTCTGTGGTATAAATTCAAGATGCAGCCGTTTAGTACAAAAACTTTACTGGCTTTAGCGTTGGGAATAATCACCTACTTAATTGTTTTCTATTTAACTCCCGGCTTGAGTGGCTGGTTAGCCATCTTTATTAAAAGTGCTTTCTTCAGTTTGTTGTTTGTAATAGCAGTGTGGTATTTAAAACTCACACCAGATTTTGAACCCATATTAAACACCCTGAAAAAGCGTCTCGGTATTAAAGGCGAGGCTTAATTGCAGAAATTTTTTCAGCGCTTTCTTTTTGTCATTATCGAGATAATAACGGATATGCTGAGTATAGTACTGCTTTAAATCAATTCCCTGTTTATTTTCGATACTATTAATCACTTCCTCAATATGATTGACGCCATATTCATTGGCAGCATTAAATTCTTTTATAAAATCAGCAGGTAATTTTTTGTTGCTTATCCAGGCCGCAAAAATAAAAGGCAGACCTGTCATTTGCTTCCAGGCTTCTGCCAGGTCGTAACAATAGGTTGAGTTTTTCTTTTGTTCAAAGGCCCTGTCGCCAATAACCACAGCCGCAGTCGTTCCTTTAATTTCCTGGCGATATTCTTTTTGACTGTAAACAATATCAGGACTTATCTTCCAGTAATCTCTTAATAAAACCCTCGCCAGTTCATTGGATGTGCGGGACTGGTAATCGAGAATAACTGTTTTTATTTCATTAACCGGCACGTCACTGAAAAGGCATACAGAAGCTACTTTTCCGTCGGCCCCGATTCCGTAATCGCTTACAATATAACTTTCCTTCAGGTGCGGAATAGTAGCCACCGGCACTAAAGCCACATCCACATCGCCATCAATAAGCCATTGGGCTATTTTTGAAGGGTAATCCACTTTCAATTCTATTTTATTCATAACGGGTGAATGCTCAATCCCGTATAACAGCGGCAGGGTATTCAGATAACTTACGGCTGCAATCCTTATTTTACTATCCAATTTTACTTTAGTTTTGCGGGGCAAATTTACGCCACGAAACTTAAATAATGGAATTACAAAATCTTACCGCCATTTCCCCCATTGATGGTCGTTATCGCAACCAGTTGCAGTTTTTAGCTGATTATTTTTCTGAATATGCCCTTATCCGTTTCCGCATTTTTGTAGAGATTGAATATTTTATTGCTTTATCAGAAGAAAAATTCTTTGCGCTGAATACTTCGCATAAGAAAACGCTGCGAAGCATTTATGAAAACTTCAGTCTTGAGAAAGCAACTGAAATAAAAAACCTGGAAAGTGTAACTAACCACGATGTAAAAGCGGTAGAATATTTCATTAAAAAAGAACTGGATTTTCTGCATTTGGATTCATTAAAAGAATGGGTTCATTTTGGATTAACCTCACAGGATATTAATAACACTGCCGTACCATTATTGTGGAAGGAAGCAGTCGAAAACGAATATTATCCATCTGTTTCCAACTTCGTTCTTCAATTAAAAAAGTTGGCCAAAGAATGGTCGGGTATTTCCATGCTGGCCCGCACACACGGGCAACCGGCCTCACCTACTTCTTTAGGTAAAGAAATAATGGTGTACGTGGAAAGATTAGAAAACCAATTAAGCAACCTTGCACAAATTCCATTCACTGCCAAGTTTGGCGGCGCCACCGGAAATTTTAATGCTCACATGGTAGCTTATCCAAAAAAGGATTGGGTAAAATTTGGCAATGGATTTTTAGAAAAGAAATTAGGATTACAACGTCAGCAGTTCACCACACAAATTGAACACTACGATAATTTAGCGGCGCAATTTGACGCCATCAAAAGAATCAATACTATTTTAATTGATTTTGCCCGTGATATATGGACTTATGTTTCGATGGAGTACTTTAAACAAAAAGTAAAGAAGGGTGAAGTGGGCAGCAGTGCCATGCCCCATAAAGTTAACCCGATTGATTTTGAAAATGCTGAAGGTAATTTAGGTATTGCCAATGCGTTATTTGAACATTTGTCTTCCAAGCTTCCTGTTTCAAGATTACAGAGAGATTTAACTGACTCCACTGTATTACGCAATATTGGTGTTCCGTTTGCTCACACTATTCTTTCGCTTAAATCATTGGAAAAAGGATTGAATAAATTAGTGTTGAACGAAATCAAAATAAAAGCTGACCTGGAAGATAACTGGGCAGTGGTAGCAGAAGCTATTCAAACTATTTTGAGAAGAGAAAACTATCCATCACCATACGAAGCATTGAAAGACTTAACAAGAGGTGCCACTAAGATTGATAAAGCAACCATTCATAAGTTCATTAATGGATTAAAAGTTTCTGCTGCTGTTAAAAAAGAATTGAAAGCGATTACTCCGCATAATTATACAGGTGTGATAAGCAAATTTTAGTCGTAGAGGTACACATCTTCAAACAAAAAATATTCAGGCATCCCCTGATGCTGAAAGGTGATAGACAGTACATCATATTGGACTTTCTTCCAGCCCGGGTTTTGAAATAGAAACTCCTCTCCTGCCTTCATCAGGTTTTCCAATTTTTTACGGTCAACAGATTCTTCGGGATGACCATATTTGGTACTGGTTCTCGTTTTTACTTCAATAAAATGGAGTTTATCTGCCTTATGCGCTATAATATCTATTTCATAACGGGAATGCCGCCAGTTGGTATGCAAAACAGTAAAGCCTTTATCCTTGAAATACTGTACCGCTAAAGTTTCACCATCTTTTCCGGTTTTATTATGACGGGCCATATTACAAATTAGGGATAATAACCATTTAATAAACCAAAATCCTTTTCCACAGGCTGTAGAAAAGTGCTTTTACAAAAAATTGAACGGGAACTTTAATTGGCTATTTTTGTAGGCACAAACATTATTGAGATGAAGTTTAATAAATCGATAGTTTATTCTTTCCTGTTGCTGGTTATTGTGGCTGCTGTTTACCGTATTTTACCAAGACCAGAAAGTTTATGGGGATTTGCACCTCAAATTGCTATGGCAATATTTGGCGGTTCTGTTATTAGGGATAAAAAGATGTCCTTCCTTTTACCCCTGTTATCTATGTTTATTTCTGATGCATTGTTCCAGTTACTTTATGTTACAGGCATAGGTAATACTCCGGGTTTCTACTCTGGTCAGTTCATTAATTATATTTTGTTCGGACTATTAACGGTGGTTGGTTTCTTTATTAACCAGCGTAATGTTTTACAAATTGGATTAGGTGCTGTAGCCGCTCCCGTTTTATATTTCTTAATCTCCAATTTCCAGGTATGGATTGGAGGTGGTGGCTGGCAAAGACCAAAAACCTTCAGCGGCTTAATGATGTGTTACAATGACGGATTACCTTTCTTTAAAGGAAGTTTGATTGCCACCGTGTTCTTCTCTATTGTATTATTTGGCGGTTACTACCTGCTTACCAAAAAAGATGCGGTTGCTGCTAAAGTAAAAGCTTAATAAAATATTTTCTTTCATAAATGAAAAGTCCTGCCAACCAGCAGGACTTTTTTATTTGAAGAGAGTAATCATCATAAATCCATACGATAAAAGAAATCTGTTTCTCTCACCCATCCATTTCTTTCATACACCGATTGAGCGGTGGTATTATCGGCACCTGTTTGCAATAGCAACCATCGGCTTCCTGTTTCTTTTCCAAATTGCTTTGCTGCTTCCAATAACAATTTACCAACACCATGTTTACGGGTATTGGCTGCAACATATAAATCATTCAGCAGCCAGGCTCTTTTTAATCCTACTGATGAAAAGATGGGATATAATTGCATAAAGCCAACCGGTAGTTCATCAGCATCAGCAATAAATACTACAGATTCATTCCTGCTCAACCGTTCTTTCAAAAAAGAAGCAGCCGCACTAATATCAGTGGGCTGCTTATAAAATTGCCGGTATTCATCAAAAAGAAAAGCAATGGTATCAACATCCTGCTCACTAATTCTTTTAATAGAAATACCCATAATTTGTTTTACTTATTTTAAAGTGGCATCCATAGTAATAGCCATATTTAATGCTTTACTAACAGGACAATTTGCTTTGGCCTCTTCCGCACATTTTTGAAACTGTTCTTTTGTGATGCCCGGAACAGATGCCGTTACCACCAAATGAGATGAAGTAATAACACCTGCATCTAAGGTTACAGTTGAGGTTGTTTCAATCGAATCAGCCGTTAACCCGTCTGCATTTAAAACAAAAGCAAGCTTCATTGAAAAACATCCGGCGTGTGCAGCAGCAATCAATTCTTCAGGATTGGTTCCTATACCCTGTTCAAATCTTGACAAATAAGAATATTGTGTTTTGCTTAATACGGTACTTTGTGTAGTTAAATTACCGTTTCCTTCTTTACCGGAGCCGTTCCATACGGCAGTAGCTGTACGCTTCATGTGTTATGATTTTAATTTTATTAAATTCGGTTTAAAATAAGACTGCAATATATGATAACATGGGATGATTTTGAAAAAGTTGATATGCGGGCCGGAACAATTATTGAAGTAAATGATTTTCCCAATGCCCGAAAACCGGCTTATCAATTGACGATTGACTTCGGTGAGCTGGGGTTAAAAAAATCTTCGGCACAAATAACTCACTTGTATAAAAAAGAAGAACTGTTGGGTAAACAGGTTATTGCCGTAGTGAATTTTCCGCCAAAACAAATTGCCAATTTCTTCAGCGAATGTTTGGTGATGGGTGTTTATACTGAAAATAAAGAAGTGGTGCTCCTGCAACCGGATAAAAAGGTTTACAATGGTGGCAAAGTAGGATGACGGCTGTATTTATGTTTTAAGTATATTCGTGCAACCCATTAAAATGCAAACGCTTTTTTGCACCTACTATCACTCTCCTGTTGGTATCATTCGTATTGGTGGTACGGATCGTTTTATCAGCGAAGTACACTTCATGCTGGAAGAAGAAATAGCCCTTTCAGATATGACTCCTTCATTAGTGTTACCCGAAGTAATTCGTGATTGTGTTGATCAGCTTATTGAATATTTCCAGGGCAAAAGAAAAAATTTTACCGTAGCCGTTTACCAGGATGGCACCGACTTTCAGCAGATCGTATGGAACGAATTACTCGCTATTCCCTTTGGCAAAACCATCAGTTACCTGACGCTTTCCAAACGCATTGGCGATCCTAAAGCCATCCGGGCTGTTGGTACTACCAATGGAAAAAACAAAATTGCCGTAATTGTTCCCTGCCACCGGGTAATTGGATCCAATGCTGAATTAACCGGTTACGCTGGTGGTTTATGGAGAAAGAAATGGTTATTGGATCATGAGATGAAGATTACTTATGGAGTGCAAACACTTTTTTGATTAGTTGGTCCTATGCTTTATTGTAAATATTACCTGAATATTAAATTAGCGGCAGTTTACCCTTACTCCATCATTTAGTTCCTTAATTTTACATGAGTGAAATACGCTTTATGATCGAGAAGAAACGAAAGACGATTCCCCGGGATATAAGCTGGCTATCTTTTAATGCCCGTGTGCTGCAGGAAGCCAATGACCCTTCGGTACCATTGGGGCAGCGCCTCCGTTTTCTTGGAATTTTTTCCAACAACCTCGATGAATTTTACAGGGTGAGGGTAGCCACACTCAAACGAATGATTGAATTGGGGAATAAAGCAAAAATGCATCTTGAAAATTCTCCCGGTATCATTCTCGAAGAAATTTTAACTACCGTTCTCGATCAGCAAAATGAATTCAACCGCATCTGGAATAATTTATTGCAGGAGCTTAGAAAAGAAAAAATATTCATCGTAAATGAAAAACAACTTAACCGGGAACAACAAAAATTTGTTGCCACCTATTTTGATGAAGAAGTACGCAGTGAAGTAATTCCCTTAATGGTGGAGGCGATTCCGCAGTTTCCATACCTGCGGGATAAATCTATTTATCTCGGAGTTGTTATGAGTAAGAAAGACAGCGCTTATAACCGCAAGTTTGCTTTGATAGAAGTGCCTACCCGTAATTTACCACGGTTTATTTTGCTTCCTTCCCCACGGCCGGATGAGCATTACATTATATTGCTGGAAGATGTCGTTCGTTTCAGCTTACCTAATATCTTCTCTTATTTTGGGTACGACAGGTTTTCTTCTCATGTATTTAAAATAACCAAAGATGCAGAGATTGATATTGACAACGATATCAACAGCGGCATTATTCAATCATTAGAAAAGGGACTGAAGAACCGCCGTAAAGGAAGACCCGTACGATTTGTTTATGATAAAGAAATTGACCCCGGTTTATTAGAATACCTTATCCGCAAACTCAACCTCAGCAGTAAGGATAATTTAATTCCCGGTGGGAGGATACACAACTTCCGTCACTTTATGGAATTTCCTTTTCAGATTATCAAACAAAAGGTTGACCGGCGTAAACCTTTCGTTCACCCACTGCTGAAAAATACGTTACGGGTTACAGATGTGGTAATGGAGAAAGATGTGCTGCTGCATATCCCCTATCATTCTTATAACAGCGTTATTGATTTACTGAGAGAAGCAGCTTTTGACCCTGAAGTAACAGAAATTAAAGTTACCGCCTATCGCCTGGCAAGAAATTCAAAAATCATCAATGCACTTATCAACGCCGTACGCAACGGAAAGAAAGTAACCGTAGTGCTGGAGTTAAGAGCAAGATTTGAAGAGGAAGCCAACCTTGAATGGAAAGAACGGTTAGAACTGGAAGGCGTGCGGGTTTTATTAGGCATACCTAATTTAAAAGTACATGCCAAACTTTGCTTAATAAAAAAACGAACAAAGAACAATACCATTCATTATGGATTTGTAAGTACTGGCAACCTCAACGAAAAAACAGCTGCTGTTTACAGCGATCATTGTTTGCTCACTTCAGACAGGTTTATTATGGCAGATGTAAACCGGGTATTTAATTTTTTTGAAAAAACAAAAGAAGATTTTCAACTGCTTAAATCCTGTAAAACATTATTAGTTTGTCCGGTAAGCATGCGCAAGGAACTAAATAAGTTTATTACTAAAGAAATTAAAAATGCGCTATCAGGCAAACCGGCCTCCATTACTTTAAAAGTAAACTCCATTTCCGATGAAGACCTGATTGGTAAATTATATGATGCTGCTAAAGCCGGCGTGGAAATAAAAATGATTATACGGGGCATTTGTTGTATGCTTACCGAAGGGAAAAAATTTAAATTCCCCATTAAAGCCATCAGCATTGTAGATGAATACCTGGAACATTCAAGAATAATCGTATTTCATAATAATGGTAATGAAAAAGTATTTCTTTCGTCAGCCGACTGGATGGTGCGTAACCTTGACCACCGGGTGGAAGTAGCAGTTCCTATTGTGGAAGAAGGATTGAAACAGGAGTTAAAAGACTTTTTGGAAATACAACTAAGCGACAATGTAAAAGCGAGAATTTGGAATAATGAACTCAGTAATGAGTATGTGAAAACAAAGGGGAAAAAGATACGCAGTCAAATGGAAGTGTACAATTATCTTTACCGCAAAGCCAATCCGCAACCTGCCAATGAAGCAGTGGTGGTACAAATGAACAACGAAAACATTACCAATACAAATCAAACTAACCCTTAAATAACTGATTGTTGAAATTAGCTGCAATTGATATTGGAAGTAATGCTGCCCGCTTACTGATTACTGATGTAATTGATACCCCCGACGGAAAACTGGAATTCATCAAACTAAACCTCGTACGTGTGCCCCTCCGCCTGGGCTTTGATGTGTTTGAAAAAGGAGAAATTTCCAAACCCAAAGTGAAGAAAGTGGTGGAAACTATCAAAGCCTACCGGCATCTTTTAAATATTTACGATGTAAAACATGTAATAGCCGCTGCTACTTCAGCCATGCGGGATGCAAAAAACTCAGAAGATATTTTACGACGGGTAAAACTGGAAACCGATATTGATATTGAAATTATCAGCGGTGATAAAGAAGCTTCCTTGATTTATGAAAATCATATAGCAGAAAATATGGATAAAGATCACTCCTATTTATACATTGATGTAGGTGGTGGCAGTACTGAACTTACTTTTTTTGCTGAAGGAAAACTTATTTTCAAAGAATCCTTCAATATTGGAACCATCCGTTTATTAAAAAACCAGGTAGAGGAAAAAAAATGGCAGGAGATGAAGGATTATGTAAAACTGGCCACTAAAGATTATAAAAAAGTTATTGCCATTGGTTCGGGTGGTAATATCAACAAAGTTTTTTCGCTGAGTAAACGAAAAGAAGGCAAACCACTTTCGCTGGAAACACTCCGTGATTTTCATAAAGAATTATTAGCATTTGCATTACCGGAAAGAATGCGCCTGTACAAATTGCGGGAAGACAGGGCCGATGTAATTGTCCCCGCCCTGCAAATCTACATCAACGTAATGCGCTGGGCCGATGCGGAAGAAATATTTGTTCCCAAAATAGGTTTGGTTGATGGCTTAATTCATAAACTTTACGAAGAGGTAAAGCTCCGTAATGTAGCAGTCTGATTCCGTTCATTACTCTGCAATTACCACCTGCGTAAAAAATATTTTGAATACTGAACACTGTTCATTATTTTTGCCCTGCAAACAATTTCACATGACTATTGCCACCCGGAAACAAAGAGAAAAAGAAGAGATGCGCAGCCTGATACTGGATGCTGCTAGGAAAATTTTCCTGGAAAAAGGTTATCACGATACCAGCATGCGGAATATTGCAGAAGAAATTCAATACAGCCCCGGCACTATTTATTTATATTTTAGAGACAAAGATGAAATTTTTCATGCACTGCATGAAGAAGGTTTTCGACGGATGCTGACAAAGATGCAACCGCTTGGACACGTCTCCTCTCCTTTTGAACGATTGAAAGCACTGGGCAAAGTCTATTTGGAATTCGCCACTGAAAACAAAGATTTTTACGACCTGATGTTCATTATGCAAGCACCTATCAAACATGAAGCGGACCATGAACAGTGGGAAATGGGTCATCAAACACTGGACTACCTGAAACAAGTTTTAACTGAGTGTAAGAAGGAAGGATATTTTAAAGGAAAAAATATTGAATATTTATCATTTGCTGTATGGTCAGGCGTGCATGGCATGGCAGCTTTATATTGCCGTGAAAGATGCAAGGCTTATCATGATATCGAACCCGGAGAACTGATAGAAGAGGGTTATAAATATTTAGTAAACATGCTGGAAAATCTTTGATTTTTTTTGCCTGCGTACTGAACATTGTTCATAATATAAACACCGATTATTAATGAAAAAGAAACCAATTCAATGGCTGTTACTGCTGCTTATGGCAGGAAGCACGGCTGCACAGGATATACCTCAGGAGTATATCAAAGAAGGTTTGGAAAACAATTTAGTGCTCAAAGAAAAAAATGTTTCCCTGGAAAAAAGTTTGGTGGGTTTGAAAGAAGCAAAAAGTTTGTTTTTGCCCACCACCTGGTTTGAAACACAATACACCCTGGCAAAAGGCGGAAGAACGATTGATATTCCCGTGGGTGATTTAGTAAACCCTGTATATAAAACCCTTAACCAATTAACCGGCACCAACAGTTTCCCCACCATCAGCAACACTTCAGAACAGCTTTTGCCGAATAATTTTTACGATGTGCGGGTTAAAACCACTATGCCCCTCATCAACACAGACATTAAATACAACCGCCTGATTAAGGAAGAGCAAATCAAAATGCAGCAAAATGAAGTGGATATTTACCGGCGGGAGTTAATTAAAGAAATTAAAACAGCTTACTACAATTACTTAATGACGGGGAAAGCCATTGCCATTTATGAAAATGCGCTGGAAGTAGTAAAGCAAAACTTAAGAGTCAATCAATCATTATTAAATAACGGCAAAGGATTACCGGCCTATGTTTCCCGTGCGGAAAGCGAAGTAAAATCGGTAGAAAGCAAACTGCAATCTGCAAAGAATGAACAGCAAAATGCAAAAGCATATTTCAACTTTTTACTCAACAAACCCCTCTCCGACTCTGTTATCAGCACAGATATTAAAACAGCTCCTGAACTGCTTTTAGCACCAACAGCGGCTGATGTTTCTGCAAGAGAAGAATTGAAAAGTTTATCCACTGCCAGAAACATTAACCAGCAATTACTCAAAATGAACAAAGCCTTTAAAACACCCAAACTAAATGCTTTCCTGGATTTGGCCTCGCAGGGTTTTAATTTTAAAGTAAACAATAAATCTTTCTTTTATCTCGGTGGGTTGCAATTACAAATTCCCCTGTTCACCGGTTATCGGAATTTGTATAAAATTCAGCAAACAACATTGGATGCAAAGAGTATTGATATTACCACCGATAAAGTAAAAAAACAGTTAGAACTGGCTGCCTTTGTGAGCCGTAATAATATTACCACGGCTTATAATAATTACCTCGCTTCTTTAAAAGAAGAAGAAGCTTCACAAAAATATTTTAAACTGATTGACAAAGGCTTTACAGAAGGCGTCAACAGCTTTATTGAATTTTTAGATGCCCGCAATCAACTGACCAATGCCAAATTGCAGACAAACATTAACCAATTTAAACTGCTGACCGCTACAGCAGATTATGAAAGACAAACTGCCTCGTATTCATTCAACCAATAAACTCATATTATGCGAAACATACTTTATACCATTGCTGCTTTTGTTGTTTTACAGGCCTGTAAAAGCAAAGCCACCGAAACAAAATCTACCATTAATACGGATGCTATTCCGGTGAAGCTGATGGCCATTAACAGTGATACCAGTTTAACTGCCATCACCGCTTCAGGAATTGTTTCTACTGAAAACGAAGCCAAACTTTCTTTTAAGATCGGAGGCGTAATTGAATCTGTGCTGGTAAAAGAAGGTGACAAAGTAAAGGCCGGCCAGTTACTGGCTACTTTAAAATCAACCGAGATTGCTGCACAGGTGCAGCAGGTTCAGTTAGCCGTGGAAAAAGCACAACGGGATTATCAGCGGGTGAGCAATTTGTATAAAGACAGTGTGGCTACACTGGAGCAATTACAAAATGCTAAAACAGGTGTTGATATTGCCAAACAAAATTTACAACAGGTATTATTCAACCAGCAGTATTCAAAAATTTATTCACCGGTTGATGGCTTTGTTGTTAAAAAAATTGGCAATGCCGGCGAACTCGCTTCTTCTGGTTCTCCTGTTATCATCTTAAATGCATTATCCGCAAAAAATAAATGGATATTAAAAGCAGGATTGAGCGATAAAGAATGGGCTGCTGTGGAAGTGGGCAATAAAGCTGCCATTACCGTGGATGCTTTTCCAGGGAAAACATTTAATGCTGTTGTTAGTAAAAAAGCATTGGCTGCAGATGCAGTGAGTGGTTCATTTCCTGTAGAGTTGCAAATTGATTTTGGCAATGAAAAACCTGCAGTAGGAATGTTTGGCAATGTTTCCATCATTCCCAAACATTCTTCGGTAGGCTTTAGTATTCCTTATGAAGCACTGTTAGAGGCAAGTGGTAAAAAAGGTTATGTATTTGTAACGGATGATAAAAAAACGGTCAAGAAAGTGGAAGTAATCATTAGTGACATCAGCAATAACACTGCTTATATCGCTGAGGGTTTGCAGGGATATAAATATGTGGTCACTTCCGGTAGCCCCTATTTAAGTGATAATTCAACCATTTCCGTACAACAATAATACTCATCACCCCTAAATAAATTGATCATGCGTATTACATCCTTCTTTGTAAAGAACTACCAGTTTACATTGGTGATGTTCCTGATGATTGTAGTGGTGAGTGTAACCACTTTATTAACGATGCCAAGAGCGGAAGACCCGGAAATACATCCACCGCAATTTCCTATCATTGTCATCTATCCCGGAACCAGTCCGAAAGATATGGAAGAACTGGTGGTAAAGCCTATCGAGAAAAGAGTGAGTGAACTGGAAGATTTAAAAAAGATTACTTCAAAAATTGATGATGGGGTTGCTTCGATAGTAGTGGAATATAAATACGAAAGCAGTGTGGAATCCAAATACCAGGAACTGGTGAGGGAAATTAATGCCATCCGTAACGAATTGCCGCCGGATTTATATAGCATTGAGGTAAGGAAAATAACCCCAACAGATGTAAATGTTTTACAAATCGCCCTGGTATCAGAAAATGCTTCGAATGAAAAAATGAAGTTTTATGCAGAACAGTTAAAAGAAGATTTAGAGAAAATAAAAAGTCTGAAAAAAGTAGAATATCATGGCGTACCTGACCAGTTGGTAAGAGTGGATTTAAAATTAGATAAACTGGCACAGCAACATATTCCGCTTAATTATGTAATTGGAAATATTCAGAGCGAAGCAGCCAATATTCCCGGGGGCAGCATCCGTGCCGGCAGTAAAACATATAACATAAAAACAAGCGGTAAGTATAAAAACATTGAAGAAATAAAAAACACCATCGTATTTAACGGCAATGGCGGTGTTGTTTATTTGAAAGATGTGGCAGATGTGGCCTTCAATTACCAGGAAGAAAAACATATTACCCGGTTAAATGGACATCGTTGTGTATTTATAACGGCAGCACAAAAACCCGGGGAAAATATTGCCCGTACACAAAAAGAATATTTACCGGTGATTGAATCATTCACCAAAAAATTACCCCCCAATATTGCCTTAGTAAAACATTTTGACCAGGCTGATAATGTAAGCAAACGATTAGGCGGGTTAGGAATTGATTTTATCATTGCCATCGCCCTTGTTTTAATAACGCTGGTGCCATTGGGATGGAGAGCGTCACTTGTAGTAATGGTAGCTATTCCTTTATCATTGGGTATTGGAGTTATTATCATGAACCTGATGGGTTTCTCACTAAATCAACTGAGTATTGTGGGTATGGTGGTGGCCCTCGGCTTATTGGTAGATGACAGTATTGTGGTAGTGGAAAATATTGAAAGATGGCTGAGAGAAGGACATTCAAAAATGGATGCAGTAATTGAGGCCACTAAACAGATCGGCTTAGCGGTACTGGGCTGCACGGCTACTTTAATCATTGCTTTCCTTCCGTTGGTATTTATGCCCGAGGGTCCGGGTGAATTTATAAGAGGATTGCCTATGGCTGTTATTTCATCTGTGTTTGCGTCAATGCTGGTATCATTGACGATTGTACCGTTTATGGCAAGTAAAGTTTTAAAAACCAATCATAACCCGGAAGGCAATATCTTTTTACGTGGCTTGAAAAAACTAATCAGCGGCAGTTATACCCGTGTGCTGGATTATTCATTGAAACATCCGTTGATAACACTCATCATTGCTTTTGCTTTATTTGGCGCTTCGTTGAGTATTTTTAAAATCATTGGTTTCCGTTTGTTTCCCACATCGGAGAAAGCACAGTTTTTGGTAAATGTAAATATGCCATTGCAAAGCAACCTGGAAACAACGGATAAGATGGCCCGTTATGTGGAGGGTGAGTTAAAAAAAGAAAAGCAAATTGAATACTATGCCACCAATGTGGGCAAAGGCAACCCAAGAATTTATTACAATGTAATTCCGGAAAATGAAAAACCCGACTTTGCACAGTTTTTTGTACAGTTACAGCATGATGTTAGCCCTGAAGAAAAGAAAAAACTCATTGAAAAGCTGCGGGAAAAATTTATCCGGGTAGCCGGTGCAAAAATTGAAGTAAAAGATTTTGAACAGGGGCCCCCGATAGAAGCACCTGTAGCGATTCGTATAACAGGCGACAACCTTGATACGTTAAGAACATTAGCCGGCAAAACAGAACAGTTATTAAAATCAATCCCCGGCGCTATTTATGTAAACAATGAAGTGGGGGTACTGAAGAGCGATATTCATCTTAATATCAACACACAAAAATCCAGAACGCTGGGTATTCTTACTTCGGATATTGATAAAACCGTTCGTTTATCGGTAGCCGGGTTAACCGCCGGTAAATACACCAATGAAGCGGGTGATGATTATG
Organism: Sphingobacteriales bacterium; assembly: GCA_003963365.1. GTDB lineage: Bacteria > Bacteroidota > Bacteroidia > Chitinophagales > Chitinophagaceae > AWTP1-9. The sequence continues at coordinate 24,534 of RXJG01000001.1, read as the reverse complement.
ATATTACCATTAATGCACCCAAAGAAAAATTTGCCACCATTAACACTTTCAATAACATTTTTGTAAATAATGCTGTTGGCACTCCGGTACCACTAAATCAAATTGCACAATTGGAGTTTGAATCTTCCCCCACAACTATTAAGCACCTGGATAAAAAACGTTTTGTAATTGTAACTGCTTTTACCGATAAAGGTGTGCTGGCACAGCAGGTTAATAAAGCATTTCTTGAAAAAGAAAAAACATTACAATTACCGGCTGGTTACAATGTACAAATAGCCGGAGAAGCAGAAAGTGAGAAAGAAGCATTTGGCGGTGGTTTTATGACGGTGATTATCGCTACTGTTTTTCTTTTCATCATGGTGCTGATCTTAGAGTTTAAAACTTTTAAAAGCACACTCATTGTATTATCCGTAATTCCATTAGGCATCATTGGTGGTGTGATGATGCTTTGGTTCACGGGTAACCCCATGAGCTTTGTTGCCATTATTGGTTTTATCGGGCTGGCAGGTATAGAAGTAAAGAATTCAATTTTGCTGGTTGATTTCACTAATCAATTAAGAGAAGAGGGAATGGAATTAAATGAAGCCATTAAGCAGGCAGGTGAATTACGTTTCTTACCCATTGTATTAACCAGCTTAACAGCCATTGGTGGTTTAACACCCATAGCATTAAGCAGTAATCCACTCATATCACCATTGGCACTGGTATTAATTGGAGGATTGATTTCATCTACCTTATTATCAAGAATTGTGACACCCGTTGTTTATAAATTAATTCCACCGAGAGTATAAGTAAAGAATGAAGTATCATTTTAGATAAAAGGCGGAATTTAATTCCGCCTTTTGTTTTATAAAAATCTCTTTACATTTACACCCTTGAAGCGATCTTGCCAGCAAGGAATTGTTTTATTCTAACGCAGAGTCAACTCCCGCCTTTCGCTTTCTTCAAAAACATTTTTTATGTCAGTACATTTAGAAGTAAAAAAAGTAACCACCAACACTTTGCTTAAAATGAAAGCAGCCGGTGAAAAAATATCCATGCTCACTGCATACGATTTTTCATTTGCCAGGATTATTGACGCTGCCGAAATTGATATCATCCTCGTAGGAGATTCTGCTTCCAATGTAATGGCAGGGCATGAAACCACTTTACCCATTACATTAGACCAGATGATTTATCATGCGTCATCTGTCATACGTGGTATCAACCGTTGTTTGGTAGTGGTGGATTTACCTTTCGGTTCTTATCAATCCAATCCCGACATTGCTTTGGCATCAGCCATCCGTATTATGAAAGAAACGGGTGCCCACTCTATCAAACTGGAAGGCGGGGAAGAAGTAATTGATTCTATAAAAAGAATTGTGGCTGGCGGCATTCCGGTGATGGGACATTTAGGATTAACCCCTCAATCTATTTATAAATTTGGCACTTACACTGTTCGGGCAAAAGAAGAAGAGGAAGCCAATAAATTAAGACGGGATGCGCAACTGTTACAGGAAGCAGGTTGCTTTGCCATGGTGCTCGAAAAAATTCCCGCCCAGTTAGCTAAAGAAGTGTCTGAAAGTTTGGATATACCTACCATTGGTATCGGTGCCGGAATGTATTGTGACGGGCAGGTTCTGGTGATGCATGATATGCTGGGCATTAACACAGAATTCAAACCACGTTTTCTCCGTCAATACCTAAATATTCATGAACAGGTAACAGTTGCTGTACAGCAGTATATTAAAGATGTAAAAGCAAAAAACTTTCCAAACGAAAATGAGCAGTATTAACGCATTGCCATAGTTCTTGTATCCATATCAATAATACTGTGCAACCGAAGTTTATTGTATCTTAATTTCAGCTTTTCAAAAACCTGCTGACAATTACCAGCTTCCTGTATTTTTTCAACCACTTTTAAATCGTTTACAAAAACTACAGAGAGATATTTTTTTTCTTTCCACAATTCAAAATCAGTAATCTTAAAATCAAGTTTGGTTTTGCCATTACTTGTTTTCTCAGCCATCAGGGCCACAGTTTCCATTTTACTGTCAACATTGGCCAGCAATACCAGTTCGCAACTGCAAATTTTTTTGGAGGATTTTAGTGAATCTTTAGCCTGCTCTTTTGCTGCAAGGCTGTCGGTATTCGATGCAAACACCGGCAACAGGTTTATAAATGATAAATAAAAGAAAAGTATAAATGTCTTCATAGTTGGATTTTATATATAAGATACAATAAAGTTACTTACCTGCTGTCCGGTATGAAAGTCATTTGTACCCTGATTTTATTAGTAATTCTACGTGCATTTCTCTTCGTATCTTGCGGCCCAATTTTAATATTATGGCGGATTTTATTAAAAATCTAAAAATCAACAGCAGCAACAGTGGAGTATCTACCGGCATTAACTGGTTAGATGCCAAAGGCGAAAACATCAGCAGTTTTTCCCCAGTGGATGGAAAAACTATAGCCTCAGTAACCGGTGCCAGCAAGGGAAATTACGAAGCGGTTATAGCAAAAGCTCAAATGGCCTTTAAAGAATGGCGTATGTGGCCGGCACCCAAACGTGGTGAAGTGGTAAGACAAATTGGCGAAGCTTTACGTTTGCATAAATATGATTTAGGCAGGCTGGTTTCTTATGAAATGGGAAAAAGTTTACAGGAAGGTTTAGGCGAAGTACAGGAGATGATCGATATCTGTGATTTTGCTGTTGGTCTGTCACGCCAGTTGCATGGATTAACTATGCATAGTGAACGTCCTTTGCACCGCATGTACGAGCAATGGCATCCATTAGGTATTGTGGGAATTATTTCTGCCTTCAATTTCCCGGTGGCGGTTTGGAGCTGGAACAGTATGCTGGCATGGGTATGTGGTGATGTTTGTATATGGAAGCCATCTGAAAAAACACCTTTGTGTGCAGTAGCTTGTCAAAATATTGTAGCAGAAGTATTCACAAAAAATAATGTTCCCGAAGGAGTAAATAATTTAATTGTTGGTGGTCGTGAAACAGGTGAATGGATGAGTGAAGATGAAAGAATTGCATTGGTTTCTGCAACCGGAAGCACCCGAATGGGCAAAGCAGTTGGTGCTGCTGTTGGGGCAAGATTAGGAAGAGCATTATTGGAATTAGGAGGCAATAACGCCATCATCATTTCAAAAGATGCAGACCTGGATATTGCCATCCGGGGATCCTTATTTGGAGCAGTGGGAACCGCAGGCCAGCGTTGTACCAGCACCCGTCGTTTAATCATTCACGAATCAGTTTATGATACGGTAAAAGAAAAATTAGTAACTGCATATAAACAACTAAAAATCGGTAATCCGCTGGATGAAAAAAATCATGTGGGTCCGTTAATTGATACCGATGCTGTAAAAATGTACCTGAAAGCTATTGAACAATGTAAACAGGAAGGTGGCCATTTCATAGTGGAAGGGGGTGTGGTAAATGGCGAAGGATATGAAAGCGGTTGTTATGTAAAACCCTGTATTGCCGAAGCGAAACCTGATTATAAAATCGTGTGCCACGAAACCTTTGCTCCCATTTTATACATTATGAAGTATTCTACTATTGATGAGGCCATTGCCATTCAGAATGGAGTACCACAAGGTTTATCTTCTTCTATTATGACATTAAATTTGCGGGAAGCTGAACAATTTTTATCTGCGGCCGGAAGTGATTGCGGTATTGCCAACGTAAATATTGGAACCAGTGGCGCCGAGATTGGTGGTGCCTTTGGCGGGGAGAAAGAAACCGGCGGTGGGCGGGAAAGCGGTAGTGATGCCTGGAAAGCTTATATGCGCCGCCAAACTAATACTATCAATTACTCCACCCATATTCCGCTGGCACAGGGAATTAAGTTTGATTTATGAGCAGCTCCTTTATACTTTTAAGACGGGTTTTCCGTTATTTACCAATCAAGATAGCTTATGCGAAAACTTTTACTTTTAACGGTAACCGCCATTATAGTATACATCACATCCTACAGCCAGGTAAAAATCCGGTTGATCGGCGGTCCACAGCAAGCTGATATAAAGGAATCCAACGCTATCGCCGGTTGGGATACCACTACGCTTCCTTATTTAAAAAAACGTACAGCTTTTCATGCTGGCATTGTAGCGGATATACCTTTTAAAAACAAGAGTAAACTATTCTTCCAGCCGGGAGTTGTATTTAGCAGTAAAGGAAGAATTTTTGAAAGAACATTCGATACACTGGTTGATCCTAACTACCGCTTTAAAGCAAATTCATTAGTAAATTATGTTGAACTGCCGTTAAACCTTGGCGTAAAACTTCCGCTTGGCAGAAAAGTAAATTTTGTTGTTTCAGCAGGACCATATCTAGGTCTTTTCTTTAGTGGAAAATTAACCACCGAAACTACGAGTAAATCATTTGCTATAACGGGTGATGAAGTAAAATATCAAACTGGAAAAGGAACTGATAAATTTAAAACGGTTGACTTAGGGGTAAATGGAACTGCGGGTTTTGATTTTGGTGGAATTACATTAACCGGCCGGTATACCAGGAGTCTTAGTTCAGTATATACAGCCAGCTACGATGGCACATTTAAACATGAAGTGATGGGTGTTACCCTTGGTATTACACTTAAATCATTAACTGAGAACAGATCAAAACAAGTTTTTACAGACAGCGATAAAGATGGTTTCCCTGATAATTCAGATGAATGCCCCGATGTTCCCGGTACAGTAAGAGGATGCCCGGACAGAGATAAAGATGGAGTAGCTGATAAAGATGATAAATGCCCCGATAAGTTTGGTCCTCCAAGTAATGGCGGTTGTCCAATCATTGTTGACACTGATGGTGATGGCATTAATGATGATGTTGATAAATGTCCAACTGAAAAAGGATTGGCAAAATATAATGGATGCCCCGCCCCTGATACAGATAAAGATGGTATACCCGACGATGAGGATAAATGCCCGAATGATTTTGGTGTGGCAAGATACTATGGTTGCCCGGTACCAGATACCGATGGAGATGGAGTAAATGATGAAGAAGATAAATGCCCTACACTGGCTGGAACAGTTGAAAATAACGGATGCCCTGAAGTAAAAGAAGAAGTGAAAAAGAAAATTGACCAGGCAGCTAAAGAAGTATTCTTTGATTTTGGAAGCATTAAGATCAAGAAAGAAAGCTACAAAGTGTTAGATGAAGTAGTAAAGATTTTAAATGACGATAAAGATTTGAAACTTTCTATTGATGGTCACACGGATAATATAGGCACGGCAGAACGTAATAAAATTCGTTCACAGGAAAGAGCGGATGCTATAAAAGCATATTTAATGAGTAAAAATATTGCAGCCGAACGTTTAACAGCCCAAGGCTTTGGATTTGATCACCCAATAGCAACGAATAATACTGAAGCCGGCCGGGCAAAGAACCGCAGGGTGGAAATGAAACTCAGCTATTAAAAGTTATAAAGTTTAAATAGTTTAAGGGTTTAAAGCAGGTAATAAACCTATCTTAAACCCTTAATTTTTTAGCTTATTTTATCCAGTAAATACCAGTCAAACCTCCCATCAACCCTTTAACCAACAGATCAAAAAAATCACCTCTCCTCTCAGTTTTCTTTGATAACTTCGCCAAATTTTACATATTTAAGATTCATTGAACGAAAGAAAAGAATATTGTTTTTAGCAGTAATAGAAGTTGAATGACATTAAAGTGTATGAAAAATTTATCCGTTAAAGATTCGTGAATTAAGAACTAAATATGAGCATCAATTGGGCAATACATTCAATATTGCATCTTTCCATGATGAGATACTGAAAGATGGCGCCATGCCCCTCGCCGTATTAGAACAAAAAATGGATGCGTGGGCCGCCAGTCAGTCAAAACAATAATCAATCTGAAAAATAAACAACCGTACAAAAGGTATATGAACAAGTTTAAATTTACCGGTGCTGCTATTGTAATCAGTTTAATAAGCATTAATGCCACTGCACAAAACAACGAAAAGCCTGCTTACAAAGACAATGAGGAAGCTTTAAAAACATGGTATCTTAAAGACCGGGCCACCGAAGGGTATTTTGGCATCAGCCTGGATAAGGCTTACAATTTTCTTAAAGCAAAAAATAAAAAAAGCAAAACCGTTTTAGTAGCTGTTATTGATTCCGGCATTGACACGACACAACCCGATCTCAAAAATATTCTCTGGACAAATCCCAATGAAATTCCGGGCAATGGAAAAGATGATGATGGAAATGGCTATGTGGATGATATACATGGCTGGAATTTTCTCGGGGGGAGTGATGGAAAAAATGTAGATGATGATTCCTATGAAGGTGCAAGAATTTATCATAGCCTGATGGGTAAATATGATGGTAAAACAATTGATGAATCTAAACTCAGCAAAGATGAACTGTATGAATACAAAACATGGAAGAAAGCCAAAGTAAAAGTAGAAGCACAGGCAACCGAAGCACAAAATAATATTATCATGGTTGGCTGGTTAAAAAGAGATTTACCAAAATCAGACAGCATCATCAAATTATCGATGAATAAAGAAGTGTATACCGGCGGAGAGTTAGAAACCTTTGAGGCCCTCACAAAACCCGCAGCCCGTGCTAAACTGATTATGATGGCTGCATTTGAAGGATTTGCTATGAAGTCGGCCACCAACAAAGAAATTATAGAAGAGCTGAATGATTATTACAGTGGTGAAGAAAAGAAAGCGAATGCCATTATGGAAGCCCCGGAAGATTACCGTGGAGAAATTGTAAAAGATAAATACAATGATTTTAATGACCGCTATTATGGGAATAATGATGTAATGGCAGCCCATTTTATGCACGGCACACATGTTTCAGGAATTATCGGGGCCCAGCGAAACAACGGGATCGGTATGGATGGCATTGCCGATAATGTTAAGATCATGATGATAAGAGCTGTACCAAATGGTGATGAACACGATAAAGATGTGGCATTGGCTATACGTTATGCCGTTGATAATGGAGCCAAAATTATAAACATGAGTTTTGGTAAAAGTTTTTCTCCGGAAAAGAAATGGGTGGATGAAGCAGTGAAATATGCTGAATCAAAAAATGTATTACTCGTTCAGGGTGCCGGTAACGATAATGAAAATAATGATGTGGAAGATAATTATCCCAACCGCAATTTCATTAATGGCGGAACAGCTGTCAATTATGTAAATGTAGGCGCCAGCAGTGATACCAGTATTAAACAAATCAACAGCCAGGGTAAAGAACAAAAAGACCTGGTAGCCTATTTCAGTAATTACGGAAAAAAAGAAGTGGACCTGTTTGCACCCGGCTATAAAATTTATTCAACTAAACCGGATGGTAAATTTGGTTTCCTCAATGGAACCAGTATGGCTAGTCCTGTAGTGGCTGGTGTTGCGGCTTTAATACTTTCCTATTATCCCCAACTAACTGCACCGCAATTAAAAGCTATTATTATGAAATCTGTGCAGGTACCGGCAATGAAAGTAATAAAACCGGGTACTGAAGATAAAGTAAGCATGGCTGAAATTTCTCAAAGTGGTGGAATAGTAAATGCCTATGAAGCAGTTAAATTAGCGGAGGCTTTAACTTCACAAAAAACAAAAAAACCGGTTAAGCCAAAGGTCATTAAAACAAAGAAAGGATAAATACAATTTTATACAGAAATAAAAAGGCTGGCATAATTGTCTGCCTTTTTTATTGGCTGAACCTGCCTGTTTTTATAAATCTGATATGGCTGGCTCCTGCCAAAAGCCATTACATTTGTATTCTTCAATATTAAAACAAGAAACTATGCCACGTCCAAACGAAAATGAATTTGCACCATATTATGGCCGGTATATTGCACAAGTAAAAGAAAACGATATTAATGCAGCGCTGGCCAGTCAGCATACCGTGATTGAAAATTTTTTAAAATCAATCCCTGCAGCTAAATGGAACTATGCTTATGCGGAAGGAAAATGGACCGTGAAAGAATTAGTACAACATATAATAGATGCAGAAAGGATATTTGCTTACCGTGCCCTGCGTATTGCCCGTAAAGATCAAACACCACTGCCCGGCTTTGAAGAGAATGATTATGCACCCGCCAGCGAAGCAGGCAGAAGAACAGCTGATGAACTGATTGAAGAATTGATTACAGTAAGAAAATCAACTGAATTACTTTTTAAAAGCTTTACTGATGAAATGCTGAACAATAAAGGTACTGCAAGCAATCAGCCAGTTTCCGTAAATGCATTGGGATTTATTACCGTTGGACATTTTACCCATCATAAAGCGATACTGGAAGAAAGATATTTATAGATCCTCAGGATTCAACCCCGGTGTTATCGGGGTTTTTCTTTTTAAACCACCAATACAACGGCACACCTGTAAGCATTAATACAGTGCCAATAGCTGCTTCCCTTGGTCTTGAATAAATTGTATTGATAAATAATACAGCACAAAAAATTAATACAATTGCCGGAACAACAGGATAACCCCATACTTTATAAGGACGGGGTGCATCGGGCATTCTTTTTCTTAAAATAAAAACACCTAATGTAGTGGCTCCATAATATATAAACACCGCAAAAATGATCATATCTGTCAACTGATCAAATGTGCCGGAGAAGACTAAGATAACCGCCCACACACATTGATACAACAATGAATTTTCCGGTACCTGTGAATTATTCAATTTGGCTACCTTTTTAAAGAACAACCCTTCTTTAGCCATTGCATAATAAGGCCGGCAACTTACTAAGATGGTAGCATTGGTACAGCCTAATGTGGTGATGCAAATTAAAATGGAGATGAGTAATACACCTGTATCTCCACCAAACACCCTAACCGCTTCAATAGCGGCAATTTGATTGTTGCCTTCGTAAACTGCTTCCAGTTTTTGTACGGGTAATAAAGAAAGATACGCTGTATTGGCCAGCAGGTATATAGTAATTACTATCAATGTACCCAATGCAATACCTAATGGAAGGTTACGGTTGGCATTTTTTATTTCACCCCCAATATAACCGGTAGAAGCCCAACCCTGGTAGGCCCAAAATGCGGCCAGCATGGCGGTAAACACAGCTGTAAATGTAACAGGTACACCAGTAGTAGTTTTCATTTCCACTACAGATTTTATGTTTGCATGTTCGCTGGAAAACCCAAAAACAACAATAAGCAGGATACCTGCTAAAACAAGAATCATTAGCGCAGTACTAAAACCTGTGCCTGCCTTTATTCCTTTATTATTGATCCAGGTAAGCAGAATGATGACGACAATGGCAGTAAGTTTAATATTCAAATCAGCAAATGGAAAAAACCATTTTCCAATATGAACATCCTTTAAGTTTTCCAGCACGGGTGGCAACTTTACAATACTGTTCAGTGACTCTGCAAATACATAAGCCAGCGAAGAAATAGAGGCGGTTTGAATAATTGTAAACAAAGACCAGCCAAACAAAAAAGCAAAAAACTTATTATAAATTTTTTTATAATACACATACTCACCACCGGTATCAGCCAATAACCCGGCCACCTCTGCATTGCTTAATGCACCTAATAAACTAATGGCTCCCGCAATAATCCAGGCAATTAAAATCCAGCCGGAGGAATGCAACTCATGCGCCATTGGGGCTACTTTTTTGTAAACACCCGAGCCAATGATATTACCCACTACCAAAACGATAACTAATGTTAATCCTAACGACCGGTTGAGTTGGTTGGTTGCTGCCATGCAGGTAGTTTAAGAGGTGAATAATATTTAAATATAATCTTTTCTGTTGCTCATCCATCATTCATTTTATTAATGAATTTGTTTTTCAAATGGATGTTTCATTTCTTCAGGGTGTTCAATATGATGACCTACATCTTTTTTTCTTGACATCCTCCATACCTGTATCACCGCAGTAACAGCGAAGATAGTTCCAATAACATAATGCAAAACATGCTGGTTATTGTTGAGTTTGTCAGCAACTAATTGTCCGCCAAAAATGAAAACACAGTTTCCTATAAAAGTTCCGATACCTATTCCAATAATATAGAGATTATAGAATGATGGTTTGGGTTCTAAAACCTTTTTGGTAAATAAGATCGTACTCCAGCCAAACCAGAAAGGTATTTGCACAGGATTAATAGCACTCATCACTAACCCAAGGAAGAAACGGTGCATGGTATTAGATAAAATAATGTTCTTTGCTTCACCCGCCGGTTTAGTAGCGGCAATAAAACTGGAAACAGCCAATGCAATTACAATCAGCAGCGTAATCCATTCCAGTGCTTTAAATATTCTTTTTTGTTTTCGAACCCAATCCATAGCCACTAATGAAATGCGTACATAAACAATTTCAGCAGTAAGTGAACCTAAGGAAAACCATAAAGCAGGAGAAATACCATCGGTAACAGATATCTGCATGGCAGCCACATTCAATGTTCCCAATGGTAATGAACCAAGGAAACTCACCAGCATACCTACAAAAAATACACGGACTAATTTAGGCATGAGCGAATGTACGGGAGAGAAGTCAAAAGTTAAAAGTAAAAAATAAAAAATCCTTTCTTTCGACTTTTGAATTTTTACTTTCAAATTGGTTTAAGCATGCAATAATCTTTCATGTACTTCCTGCAAAGCCCCCACGTAACTATTATTTTCACGAAACATAGCCAGGCCATCGGAAGCACTCATATATGGATAACCTTTGCGGTGATTGATTTTACTTATCCGGTACAATAATACCCAATGGCGAATAATTTCTTTCCACGCAAAGAAGATGGAGTGTTTAGGATCGTATATATGTGTAGGTTCACTGCCGGCACCATTGAGCTCTATAATCGAAATATTTTTCCCTTGTTTTAATTCTTCCCAGGTATGGTAACGCAAATCAATTCTACCGTAATAAAATTCAGGCACCTGTTGACAAATAGTATCAATCGTATTCGTCAGTTCTTCATCAATTAAATGTGAGTAATCTAAAAATTTTGCTCCCCTTGCATGATTACCGTATGGCACTAACAACTGCTTCTCTCCTGCTCTCAGCACTTTATTCAGTTCTTCACCATATTCTTTTTGCAAAGAAGGAATTTGCAGTATAAACCGTTTATCTTTTTGTAGTAACTGTAATAAAGTTGATTGTCCATCTCCATACACTGTTAAAAATTCCTTTGCCACTATGCCGGATATATGACCTTTAGTTTCACCGGGGAACCGATAATAAAATATGCCCAGTTCATTTTCAAATGCAACAAATTCCTGTAACAGGAAGTTGATAGAAAAACAGGGTATATATTTTAATACATCCGCTTCATTCTCCAGCTTTTTAGCAGCAAGACCACGCATTCCTATATCAGGTTTTGCCATTAACGGAAAACTCAGCTTATTTTCTTTAATTGTATTCAGCACTTGTGCAGCCGGAGTGCCGCCGGCAAACAACAATGTTTTTGGGTGAAAGGCAACCGGCAACATATCATAAATATCTTTTTTGCTCTCGAGCAAAAAACCTCCGTTCTTAATTGCCGGGTTAGCTGCTGAAAAAAAGAATTTAAAACCACTGCGGAAACATAACCATGCAAACACCGGGTAAATCAATCCGTAAACGGTATTCATACTCCAGTATTCCCAGTGCAGTAATTTTATAAGAAATGGACGGTGTAAAAAGCGTTGCCACCGGTTCATATCAGTGTGTTGGTGAGGTGCTAAAGTTAAAGCTGCTGGTGTAAGATTGTTCATTTTTGAGGTCAATATATTTTAAGAACGCTTTTTCTGAATCTAATTCAATACCGGTTACGCTAACCGTATATAAAACTCCATTACGGTTCATCCGGATATCATTCACCTCATCCCCTTCCCCGCCAAAATGATGAAAATGAAATATATCATCCATTTGTGGTTGTGCATTCTTTTGAATAAACTCTTCAAACCATAATTTTCTTTTAGCTATCGTTTCATTATCATACAAAGTGACTGATGACCAGATATGCGGAACAGTGATGTCTTTTTCTTCAATATATTTCTGTTTTCCATCCCAGCGGCATTCATACAATTCACCGTCACGGTACATTACCAATGTAAAAGGTTCTATATTCTCCAGTGAAATTGTTTTATACTTATCCAGCATCCAATCACTGTCCATTATATCTAAAAAAATTAATCCACGACTTTTACGATAAGGATACACCGGTTCGTGTTTTTGAAATCCACCATTGAGTAATACCATTGCATTCCCATTCTCATGCAATGCTATCCATGTTCCGTTTGCCTGCGCATCTTTTGGAAAAAATATTTTTCCTGTGCTGAATTCATATGCTTTAGGAGCAATGGCATCGGCACGGCTGTGTTTCTCATCCCTGTTAGAGGCAAGAAAAATTTTATCCTTATGCGGTATGTACGTTACTGTGCACATTTTTTCTGTATCGCATGGTGGAAGAGGCTACACCAAAATCCTCCGGCAATTGAACAACTGAAACAGCCTGCACTCCTATTCGTATTAATGCCATATGATGTATAGTGTGTTCAAGATTATATATGATCTCCCTGTAATAGTTCGTACGCACTGATACAATATCATTTGCCGTATCATCATACTGAGTATCTAACTGTAATTCTTTATTAGGCTTATTGAGGCCCTGGTATAATTGAGTAAGCAATGCGGCAGCGATATTTTTATCGGTCTCAATCTGTAAATCTCTTTTTCGTTTTTCGTAGTTCACCACACCCGTTTGGTAACCTGTTTCCAGGCATTGAAATAATTCAATGGTATGCCGCACATGCTGACCGATAGTTGAGTTGTTTAATGTTTTGCAAACCCGGGAGTATTGTTCATTACTTAACTGGCTGATGGTATCAGACAGTTGTACTAATACGTTTTGTACTGCCTGTTGTAAATTCATACCGGAAGTTTTGGTCATGCTTATCATTTTCAAGTTACATCTTTTTTGTAAATACAGTTAAAATCACCGTTACATTGTCAGATAAAGAAAAGCTGTTTCCTCCTACTCCATAATCCCTCCGGTTTATTTTAAACTCACCGCTAAACAAGTATCCTCCGTTTTGTTCTTTTGCCCGGAAAGGAAAAGATATTTCTTTAGTTACCCCTTTCATAGTTAAAGTTCCGTAGAAATATAACCAGCCTTCTTTATTTGCATTCGTAATCTTTGTTGATTTTATTTCTATCAGCGGATATTTATCCACATTAAAATATTCTTCTTTCTTCAGGTGTTTATCTCTTAATCCTATCCCGGTGTTGACAGAATTGGAAGCTACGGTAACATCAAAACTTCCATCTGTCGGCTTGGCCTGTTCAAATTTTATTGTTCCTTTTAAACCGGTAAAATCACCCCCTACCTGTACCCCAAAGTTTTTTATTTTGAACTTTACTTCACTGCCTTCATCTGTTGGTGTATAATGCTGTGCATTTAACAGGTTAGCAAACAGGATAGCAACGGCCCCTGATAATAATTTTATGCTTTTCATATACGTTTAATTTTTGCTCACGGTTTTACCTGTTCTAAAATCGGGCCTCTTTTTTATAAATTTATTTTAAGGCTGCCGATCCAAACAAATGAGCAAAGCTTTCACACCAGATGAGTGCATATTTATACTCATTGTAATCCGGTTGGCCGGGTATATCGTACAACTGGTTACCATTGGTTGATTTTAAACTACCCAAACGTAAATATTTGCCGGCATTTAAATCACTGGATAAGTATACTTTTAAATCCGGTCCGTTACTCACTGTAAAGTTTTCCAGGAAAAGATGATGTACACCCATTCTGTCTTTAATAATTTTTGCCGTACCAGTGGTTGTTCCATAAGGCCCTTTAATGAAAGTTCCTTTTAACAATACTACCGGGGTATCTGTATTCATCATCCTGCCCATCGTATCCATTCCTCCCGGCTTATCATTTACCGGAATAACAGAGGATAAATCTTTTTTACATGCCACCGCCACCACGATAAAACAAAGAGCGAAAAGTTTTTTCATAAGATGAATTAAAAATTATACGATACACCCCCTACAAATGCCGGTACCTTATTACGGAAACGGTCATTAAGCCTTGGATAGGTTTGTACTTTGGTGTTTGTTTTATATTCAGTAAACAAAAACTGTAACCCTGCTTTTACACCCCATTTCTTATTAAACTGGTATTTACCAAACAACTCCGAATTTAAACTGCCATAATCATTATCACTGGTAAGTAAGGCATTAAAATTTGCTATACTGGCTTTGGTTAGTTGTCCGCTGCTTCCATTGATAAAACGACCTGCTTTATCTGCACCAAATGAAAAACCAATTACATCAATATTAAATCCTGCATACCATTTAGCATTAAAGTGATACCCAAAATTAAAAGTCAGGTTCAGCAAATTCACCTGCGGATGATTGATGAGTACGGTATCAATATTGGCAACAATATCCTGCTCAAAGAATACAAGCGGTCCTGTTTTACCACTGGTGATAATGGCTGGTGCTGTACGGTAATACCGGTTTTGACCGATATAAGAAGTAAAGCGTCCGCCAATACCTAATTCAAATTTTTTCTTTTTACCCGTACGCCAGTTATGTACATACGACAATGCCACTGTACCTGCTGATTTACCGATGGATGCTGAAAAATCGGCAAACTGGTTTCGCTTAAGATCCTTTGTTTGCCCTGCTGCACTCAGCCCTGCCAACAATAAAATAGTTATTGCTATAATGTTTTTCATAAATTAACTGTACTATATCATTAAACTTTTTTAAACAACATAAAAAAACGTTCCCTGAATACGATTACCAGTATGGCACAACTGATAAATACTGATAATGCATAATAGAATAATAAGCCGCCATCACCTTTTACATCAATTCCTAATTTGGTAAGGTGGAAAAAGATAGCACCACTCATCAACCCCAATCCTATTAATGCTCCTAAATGTGTAGTACGTGGCCATAGTATCAATGCAGAAGCAATTAATTCCAACACGCCGGTTCCTATTCTTCCCCAGGGTTCCATTCCCAGTGTGGAAAAAATATAAATAGACTCTTCTGCACCGGTAAATTTGTAATACAATGTTTGCAGCATAAAATAAGCTGCCACTATACGCAGTACCCACAATAAAATGGATTGAAATTTCATGGTTGGTTTGGTTTTATGGTTTATTGAAAAATCTTTTTCCAGTTAACATCAGCCTTTGTGTGAAGGTTCAGCTCATCTTTATTCCAGCTTTTGAGGGTATTGTTGAAAAAGCGATTGTAAAACAGGAATAGTTTACCATCTACAATCTTAAAAGTTTCCGGGTCAATCTCTACTTTTTCACCATTCTTACCCATGGCATAAGCACACCAGCCACCATATTGGGGTTCGTATTTAGCAGGGTTCTTTTTAAATTCTTCTTTATTATCTGCGGAAGAGAAATAATAAGTGGCTCCCTGGTAAACCGTGGCAAAACTGCTGTTGCCTTTTACGGCTTTATTTTCTTTAAAATAAGCTACCGGGTCGTACCCATCAATGGCCAGCCCATTTTTACCAAGATTAAATTCTTTTTTACGAAGGGCTTCCTGTGACATGGCACTTACCCCAATTAACAACAGGAAAGCGGCGAATAAAATCTGTTTCATAATTCAATTATTTGCTATTATCAATTTACGAAACAAAAGTAGGGCTGGTTGTATCTGTGGCTTGTCGGTTACATGACAGACAGGAGGCTTTGGATTTTTTTAACATTGAGGAAACAGATTTCATGGCGGTTGTAGGACAATACGCCTTCTGCTTCCAGTTCATTAATCATCGTGGTAACGGTTTGCCGGGTGGAGCCTATTAAATTAGCTATATCTTCATGCGTAAGGTAATTGGGAATACAAAAACCATCGGCTGTATTATCCCCAATATTTTTTTCAATCAGCTGACCAAAAAAATTAACCAGTCTTGTTTTTACATCTTTATTAAGAAGGTTTACCAGCCGGTTTTGAATCTGGTGTAATTTGTTTCCCACCTGCTTGCTATAGGCCAGGGCCAGCTCAGGTTTTGATTTCAGCAGTTTTTGAAAATCTTCAATATTGAACGCACATAAACTTACATCCCCCTTATACGCCTGTGCAAACTCACCATTCAGGTTATTTTTCTCCAGCGTAACCTGGCCAAAGGTTTCTCCTTTTTGTATAATTTCTTTTACCACTTCCTTTCCATCACCATCTATGTAACCAATTTTAATATACCCTTTCTTTAAAAAATAGAGTTTATTGTGAAAGTGTGAATCAAAGTAGATATAATCTCCTTTTTTAACTTCTATAAAATTATGTTCCAGGTTCAGCTCTTCATATTCTTTGTCACTGATATGGCACCAAAGATCATAATTACGGATGAGTAACATTTTTTCATCAATCATCATTTTTCCCGGTTTTGATTGGCAAAGAAAGTTACAATTTAAAAAATGAATACAAGAGATGTGTTAAATATAAAGAAGATAATAACAGTAAAAGTTAAAAGGCTATTATTGTCGCATACATTACCATGCAACTAAAAGGTATCCCATAATCCTGCCGGGCACAGCCTGTATATGAAGATATAAAATCAAAAACTCCTGCAAGCAGGAGTCTCGATGGGTTACTTAATGCGGGATGGGTACTGGATTATTGTAAAAGGGTTTTTTCACAGGGCAATATGTTGAATCCAGAGGTAATCATTGTTTTCAAGAGTATTGAGACGCAAAAATAGCCCCTGCCAGCGGGCCATTTTTATAGGTTGATGAATCAAAAACCTGTCTGTTTTTTTATAGTCACTTTGTAGTAAAAACTCGACGAACGGTATGCCCTTTCCCCCTGCCTTTCATCCAATGATTCAAAAACTTCTTATATTCAAATTTCAATTGTTTGCATCATGAACGGGATATCATCTGCTGTTATTTGTTTGTTGTTTGCTTTGGAAATTTTTATAGGCTGTAATAATGAAACAGGAAAAAATAAAACCAGTTTTAACCCTTCCTTTAAATTAATACCGGCAGATACTTTTCACTTCAACAATTTTGTGGATTGTAATATGGCTGAAGCATGGATTGGAGATACTTTTCGCATATTCCCCGGCAAATACGGCGAAGATTTTTTTTGGGGTGATGCAAGAGATTTAAAATTTGCCAGCGGTAAAAATCCTGACGAAGCATTTGCCACCCCGGCCAAAGGTTTTATTGAACCGTCACTTCCACCCAACGCACCACCGGGAGCAAAAGGGTTACGTGGCGCCATCTGGTTTGAAACCATTTACCAGGATAATACGGATGCAACAGGCAAAACATTATACGCCGTTTATCACAATGAAAATTATCCCGAAAATCTTCCGTATGACAGCGCTACCGGTAAAGGATACAAAAAAGATAAATGGCCCGAAGGATTAACCGGCCCCACATCTTCTGCCGCTGTTTGCCGTATCGGTATTATGAAATCAACGAATGGTGGATGGAGCTGGGAATATAAAGGAATTTTCCTGGAAGATTACCAGCCAAGATTAATACTAAGACCGGTGAACATTTCTAAAACATTTGCCGGTGGTGTGGGTGACCCATCGGCTGTAGTAAGCGGCGATTACCTGTATTTGTTTTATGGTGAATATGGTTACCCCGGTGTATATGATGAAAAAACATATGATGCAAAAAAAGAAATGGAAGGTCAGTGCATTAGTGTGGCCCGTATAAAATTAAGTGATTTAGATAATCCGGAAGGAAAAGCAAAACGATGGGATGGAAAAGAATTTACTGTTCCTTATGATGGCATTGGCAAACCCATTGCATCACTGCAAATCCCCACTTCAAATGGTGGAGGGCCTTGTTCTTCTCCCGGTGGTGGTTTTTACTGGGGGCCTTCTGTTAGCTGGAACACTTATTTAAATTGCTGGGTAATGCTGATGGGTAAAGCTACGGGGCCATCATGGGCAGGCAGCAGTGTGCATATTTCCTTTAACCAGCACAAAGACCTTGGCGAGGCGCTTCATTCGCAGGACTGGACAACACCCAAACTGCTGTTTGACCGGCCTAATTATTTTCTGTGGTATCCCTCCTTACAACCCATGAATACAGAAGAAGATATGAAAGCAAAAAATACCTGTTTACGCTTAGGCAAAAAAGCAAGACTCTTTATTAAAAACATCCGCCCGGAAAAAAGCGATTATATGTCGTATTATATTGTTGAATTTGAAAAATAAACGGGTAACTACCTCCTCAAATACCCGGCAGAACAGGGTTGCTGGTTGTTAGTTACTGGTTATTGGTTTTAATTGTTTAATGGATGACCGTTTATTTAAACCCTGTTTTTTACCTGTTTCATTTTAAACATCAACCATTGACCATTGACCATTGACCATTGACTATTCACCATTCATTATTCACCATTCACAACACCTCCTGCTAACCAACTAGTTTTGTAATTTTACACCCTATGCACATTGTGGAGCCTATAAGTTTTAATCTTGCTGTGCTGGAAGATAAAATCCGCCACTCCAACTGGTGGAAGAAAGCATCCCGTATGGTTGATAGTCATCATGACAATGAAAGTGGTGTAATGCTTACCCATCACCTGGAAGCGGTGTATCAAAATGTGCAGGAAGTATTTGATCATCCGGAAGAAGGTTTCTATGGCGCCATGTTTCAACTGATAAAAAAATTAAAACTCAGTAAAACACTCATGCGCAAAGAGCTGATGATCGTTGCACTGTTACATGATATAGGAAAGATAGCCGAAGATAAAACTGAAGTAATACCACATCCATTAACAGGCAAAGCGGCCCATCTGCGGCATGGCATTGTTGGACAAATGGCCACTATGGAAATAATAGGCGCTGATCTTATTCCTTTTCCCCAGCAGCAAAATACTATTTATCGTACTGTGGAGCTTCATGATATTTCTTATGGTATGTACCGCACCTATTTACAAAACGGTGAAGAACCAGGTGCAGAAAAACTAAAATACATCAGCCGGAAAGTTCATATTACTCCAGGTGCCGGGTTCCTGTATCTTTTGTTATTTAAGCTGGCCGATACACATGGTCATACAGACAGGGCTGATGTAATTTGGTTTTATAACCAGGTGAAAGAAAAATATTTTTCTCCGTTAAAAATTGATCTGCCAATTCCATCAGAAAACGATATCCGGTAAACTATTCCTTTAAAATAACCAACTTTAAACCCTTAAACTACTAAACCTATAAACGGGCACAAACATATTTTCCTTTTTTTGAAAAATCTTTTTCCCGTTTGCGTCTCACAGGAGGATTGATTTCCCTTCCTTTGTAAACAAATAAAAACTACTGATGAGCACAAAAGCAACCGTTCACAACACTATGCGTATCTGGCACCGTTACCTTGGTTTTTTCCTGGCTGGCATTATGGCCATCTATGCCCTTAGTGGAGTAATAATGATCTTTCGTACTACTGATTTCCTCAAACAGGAAAAGAAAATGAGCGATCAGTTAAAACCCGGCCTTACTGCCGAACAGCTGGGGCAGGCCATTCGTATGCGTGACCTAAAGTTTGAATCCAGCAATGGAGCAATACAAAACTTTAAACAGGGAACTTATAATACTGAAACGGGGGCTGTTAACTATACCATTAAGACATTACCAAATGCTTTGGATAAACTCACCAAATTGCACAAAGCCACTACCAAAGACCCATTGTTTTATCTCAATGTGTTTTTTGGAGTTTCATTGTTATTCTTTGTAATCTCTTCTTTCTGGATGTTTATGCCTTCCACCAGTATTTTTAAAAAAGGACTATATTTTACACTGGCAGGTGCAATACTGGTGTTGATAATGTTGTTTGTATAGATCAAAGGCAATGGACAACCGGCGATGTGAGATAAACAACACCGGTAAACAGCATATGATCTACTTATCTTCCTGGATATCTTTTTTATTGAATTGTTTTTTAAAGAAGAATTCAAAGTAAATGCTGGTGCCGTTATGTTCTGAAGGGAAAGCATTGATCAATACCCATCCCTGCTGTCCCATATAATTCATGGCATCAACCAGTGTATTAAAGGTTTTAAGCTTACCTGTTATTTCATCTCTCAGGCGGTTATCTGTAAAAGCCCTCCGGGTTTCGCCAAAATCCAATTCAATATTAACCTTATTGGAAAATGCCCTGGGACGAAGAATCAGTCCGCAATACTGTTCAATTTTAGTAGTATCCTGTGCAAAAACGGGTGCAGCAATTAATAGGAGTAATGCGATTACAACTGGTTTCATATACTGTGTTTTAATAAATAAATTGATTTAAAGTTAAGAGAGGAAAAATAATTGCAGGGTTAGCATGATGTTAATACAGCAGACCATTGACGACTGATGATTGAGGACTCACCACCCACTTGTTATTGTAAAACCTTTTTGAACATTGACTATTATAATTAACATTGCAGTGATTTTTTATGCAATCACTACATGGCCATATAATTAAGGCGACCCCCTCAATGGATGATCCGTTTTTTACAGGGGCCAGTATATTTATTACTGAACATGATGAAAAGGGTGCCGCGGGATTTGTATTCAATAAACCATCCGGCCACTTCCTTAATCAACTGGAGGAATTTAAACACTGTAAATCTATACCGCTATATGAAGGAGGACCGGTGGATAAAGAGCATATTTTCGTTATTCATATCCGCCCTGATTTAATTGAAGAAGGAACTCCCATAAGCAACGGCATTTATCTCGGTGGAAACTTTAGCCAGGCTATTTCAGCCCTGGGCGAAGGAGCTATATCAACATCTCAAATCAAACTTTTCATTGGCTATTGCGGTTGGAATACAGGTGAACTGGAAGCAGAGATAGCAGAAAGCAACTGGCAGCTAACCCCTGCCTTGCCACAGGAAGTTTTTAACAACTATTAATTAATAAACATTCCTCTTATGAAATAGCCTTCGGGCTTTTAGCAGTGGTTTTAGGCTTGGGTAATTTTGGTCCGTTGGTATTTACCTGTATCACTTTACGCAAAATCCCAATAACGGGAGCGCCTATTCCCAGGTGCTGTGCATTGGAATTGGCGGGTGCCGCCATCAATAATACAGGATCAAACAATAAATATTTTCCTGCAGCTATTGCAGCTGCACTGGTTACATTCGCCGGTACATACACCTGCACCTTTAACTGTTTATAGCTCGCAGGATAGTAACGGAGAAAATATCCACCGGGCTGCCAGTTCCACTGATCCCGGCGGTAATTGGGATCCGTTATGATAGATGGTTCATGCCGCACAGCTATTTTTTCAAATGCTTCATAAGAATTAGCGCCTTTTTCAAAAAGCCCTTTTATGGCTGCCATATCACCAGAGTTATTCGGGATATAATTTGTCATCCTTTTGATCATACCTGTTACTCCTCCTCTCAGTTCAAATATTTGTTTGCGGGTAAGCAATTGCCCGGCGGTTTGCTGTACTTCAGGCGAAAGCCGGTCAAAACTGGAACCACTTACTATTGACCACAACAGTAACTGAATATTTCTTTGATCCAGGTCCGTTTTTATTAATGACTGGCGCAGGGCAGTTTCCACAATATCCCGGTGATACGTATTTAACACCTGCTGCCCGTATGCATCTCTTGAAGAGGGATCGGGTGTGCCGGGCTGCAGGCAATAGCTTTTAAAATCGGCCTCATAAAAACCGGGTGACAGGATGATGGCCCCATCTTGTGTAACCGGCAGGTCCAGCAGAGAGGCGGCTGTTTTACCTGCTATCGTCATCGTATCAAAATCATGCGAACTGGAATCTATGGCTGCAGTAACAGTAAAAGTATCGGTGATCGTGTTGCGATTAAATGAACGGACAACATTGCGGGAAGATGCGTTACAAGCTGCCAGTATAATACAACCATAAACCAGGTGGAGTAAATTTTTTACCATAGGGTTGCTGTTAAGTGTACGGATTATATAACGTTGTTCTTGTTATATGATTGCTTTACCAAGATCGGGAGAAAATATAAAAGATAAAAGTAAACCCGGTACAAACTATTGTTAAAGGCAAGCCGGCAGCAGGAAGGATGCCCGGTTACCGGCTGTTAAATGGGTATAATAAAAAATGGTTCGTACTGTAATACGAACCATTTTATTTTCCTGTCAATTATTTTTTTTCCTCTTTCCCGTCTCCTGTTAACTTATTCCAAAGTCCTTTTGCTTTTTCTGTAAGGTTGTGCACGGCTTCGCCTGGTTTTTGGTTAATGGTTCATTGTAAAATGTCTTTTCATGCAACAGGCATTATTTAACTTTCAACACTAAAAACCTGCTCCCCGCCAGTTATACCTGGGTTGCCTCGCAAAGACTACTTAAGCGGAAACCTGGTAACTGTATCAAATCTTCTGATAAACGCATCGTCTATATTAGTTTTCATATTGCTTGCCAGTATAACCATACCCTGGAACGCTTCTATTTTTTGTAATAAATAATTTATTTCCTGGTTGGCGTATTTATCATGTGCATCCTTTATCTCCGTTCTTTTTCCAAACAAGGCATCGGCCTCGTCAAAAAACAGTATCCAGTCCTTTTGCGCTGCGGTATCAAATATCTTGTTTAGGTTTTTTTCTGTTTCACCAATGTATTTGGAAACTACCATGGAAAGATTAACCCGGTATATTTCTTTATTCAATTGCTGCGCTATTAAATAAGCCGTTGTTTTTTTACCCGTGCCGGGCTCGCCAATCAATAGTATGCGTTTGTTTATTAGTTGCGATGAGGGTTGTAATTCCCCTGCAATAGCTGATACCGCTTTTTGCAAGGATGGCTCCAGTTTATGCAGCAGGCTGATGTTGGCAGTAAGTGGTTTTAAAAATTCAGCACTCATAGGTAACCAGTTTAATTAGTGATTAAATTATTTACACTAACAAGTTAGTTATTTTACCGGCTGCTGTCTTTCCTGTTAAAAGAAAAGTGCCTTCATATCGAACGAATAGAGACATCTGCGGGGGGACGCCTATGAGTTCCGAAGCTGATTCCATTGCTGCAAACAGGAAGGATATATGGATGGCCGGCATAAGATGCTACCCGCAAAAACTTATTTATGCCCGGCGTTTGTTTTTATCCGTTAATCCCCCTTAAAGATTTGTTATTTAAAGCAAATTGTTTTAACGCATGCAACCTCCCGGCAACAGAATTTGCTCTTGCCAGTAAATATGCAGAAAAAAGCAATTTTTGATTATTAACTTTATATAAACTTACTCCAATGAAAAAGACAACCCTTTTGTTTTTCTTCATCTGCCAATATTTTATTGGCACCACTCAATCGTTATTTGACAAAGGATTACAGCAATTTGATAATAAAGAATACGAGGCGGCTATCCTTACTTTTAAACAGATAACAGCCTCCGAACCCGGCAATTATTCGGCCTGGTACAATATCGGGCTATGTTATTACAATCTGGCTAATTACAAAGAGGCGATGACGAACTATCAGCAAGCCGTAAAAGTTAAACCCGATTATGTCGACGCATGGATACAGCTGGGCAATACCTATGATTACCTGGATAAGTATAACGAATGTATTGCTGCCTACCAGGAAGCTATCAAATACGACCCCAATAACAGCCAGGCTTATTTTGAACTGGGTGTAACCCATTACCGTAAGAAAATATATGCAGAGTCTGTAAAAGCATTTCTTAAATCCATTGATCTCAATCCCACAAAAAGTGATACCCATTACCGCCTGGGGCTCGATTATAAAGAATTGAATCAGGTAACGGATGCGCAATATGAATTTGAAAAAGCAGTAGAGCTGGGTATTGTTAACGGCTATGCACAATATGAACTGGGAATTATTTATTATCATCAAAACCTCACGGATAAGGCATTGGAACTATTAAACAGGGCTATTGAACTTAAGCCTGACTTTGTGGATGCTTATATTGAACTGGGTAACGTTTATTATAACAATAGTCAACCCCATGAAGCTATTGCTCCTTACAAAAAAGCAACCGAATTATCTCCCGGGGACGTCACCGCTTTTTTATACCTCGCCGATGCCTACCTCAACGATAAGCAATTTACAGAAGCTTTATCCGTGTATGAAAATGCAGCCCTGCTCGAACCTAACAATGTCAGTGTGCAATACGGTATGGGACTGGCCTATTACAACCTCGGTAATAAAGCCAAATTAACGGAACAATACAATAAGGTGAAATTGCTTGATAATGAGAAGGCACAAAAATTACTGGACTATCTTAAAAAATTGAATTAGTTGATCTTAGTATGGTGAGCTCTGCAGCCTGTTTTCCAGCAACGTTTCCCCAAGAACCTGCATGATGGCCGGGACGTTGCCGGGAATGAAGTACTGCAGTACAATCAGCAGCAACAGTGCATGTTTTCGGCGGATTCCTCCTGCGTCGGAATGACGCTTGGATGGTGCGGCAGAATGACGCCTTGATCAATTACTTCGTCATGTCGAACGTAGCGTAGCGAAGTGAGACATCTGCCTGGCATTAGTACTGCAGAACAATAATGAACAGCGGTGCATGTCTTCAGCGGATTCCTCCTGCGTCGGAATGACGCTTCGATGGTGCTGTGGGATGACGCCTTAATGAATTACCCGTCATGTCGAACGCAGCGTAGCGAAGTGAGACATCTGCCTGGCATTGGTACTGCAGAACAATA
>RXJG01000002.1:734823-779224 GCA_003963365.1 Sphingobacteriales bacterium | reverse complement strand
ACGCCTTAATGAATTACCCGTCATGTCGAACGCAGCGTAGCGAAGTGAGACATCTGCCTGGCATTGGTACTGCAGAACAATAATGAGCAGCGGTGCATGTCTTCAGCGGATTCCTCCCGCGTCGGAATGACGCTTCGATGGTGCTGTGGGATGACGCCTTGATGGGGTTTAACACCGTACCACTTTCTTCGGGTCTCTTTCGGTCTGCTTCGGTATTTCTCAAACAAGACCCGAAGAAGGGGCGAATAAAAGGCGAAGCAGGTAGCTGGCAAAGGAAGTGCAGAAGTAGAAAGGTTAAAGGTTTACCGTTGATTATTTATAGCCAATAACTGCCCTATGAAACAACATTGCCAGATGACAATTGCCCATCCATCCCTCACGATTGACGATTGACGATTGACGACCGACAATTGACCATTGACCATTGACCATTTAGGATTTATCATTCAACATTTAACATTCAACACTCAACATAACACATCATTGACCATTCAAAATAATGTCTTTCTTCCTCATCAAAACAAAATACCCTTATTTTTGATTACATAAAGCTGTTGCTATATGTTATTACTCGGTATAGATGTGGGTACCTCCTCTATTAAAGTATCAGTGCTGGATGCTGCCAATGGTAAATGCATCGTAAGCACCCAATACCCGGAAACAGAAACAGGCATCATCTCCCTTCATAAAGACTGGGCCGAGCAATCACCCGATGACTGGTGGCAGCATGTACAGCAGGCTATTGTAAAAGCTAATGCTACCAAACTATATAATCCCAAAGACATAAAAGCTATAGGCATTGCTTATCAAATGCATGGCTTAGTATTGGTAAATAAACAGCAACAGGTATTACGCAACAGTATTATCTGGTGCGATAGTCGTGCTGTCGAAATTGGTGATAAAGCTTTTCATGCAATTGGTGAGGAAAGATGTTTATCGCATTTACTCAATTCACCCGGCAACTTTACGGCATCCAAATTAAAATGGGTAAAGGATAACGAGCCTTCCATTTATAATCAAATTGATAAAGTATTATTACCGGGAGATTTTATTGCGATGAAATTAACGGGTAAGACCAGTACCAGCATCAGTGCTTTATCCGAAGGTATCTTCTGGGATTTTAAGAAGAACCAGTTATCAGCCGATGTGATGAATTATTATGGATTGGATGCATCCTTCATCCCAACCATCAATGATGTATTTGCCGTACAGGGTAATGTAACAAAAGAAGTAGCGGCTGCTTTATCACTTACAGAAAATATTCCTGTGGCCTATAAAGCAGGTGATCAGCCTAATAATGCTTTATCCTTAAATGTACTGCAACCCGGTGAAGTAGCGGCTACGGCAGGAACTTCGGGTGTTATTTATGGCGTGAGTGACCGGTTGAGTTATGATCCGCAGTCGAGAGTAAATAGTTTTGCGCATGTAAATCATACTGCCTCACAAAATCGTATTGGGGTATTGCTTTGCATTAATGGTACAGGTATCCTTAACCGTTGGGTAAAGAACCTGGCAGGTGCTGCTCTCTCCTATCAACAAATAAATGATGTGGCTTCTCCAATCAATCCCGGCAGTGATGGATTGATGGTGCTGCCCTTTGGCAATGGCGCCGAGCGGATGCTGAATAATAAAACCATTGCTGCCCATATACAGCAAATAGATTTAAACAAACACAGCAACGCACATCTTTTCCGTGCCGCACAGGAAGGTATTGCTTTTGCTTTCCGTTACGGGTTAGATATTATGCGCAGCAATCAATTACAACCTTCTGTTATCCGGGCCGGTAAAGCCAATATGTTTTTAAGTAAGGTATTTACAGATGCTTTTGTCAATGCTACCGGTGTAAGTGTGGAATTATATAACGGTGACGGGAGTGTGGGTGCAGCCATCGGTGCAGGTATAGGAGCTAAAGTATATAGTGATCCAAAACAGGCTTTTCAAAATTTCAAACCCATTGAAACAGTTCATCCAACCAATACAGCATTGTATGATGAAGGGTACCAGCAATGGAAACAATTATTAAACAAACAACTTCATTCATAATTTTTAAATCATCTGTTATGTCAGTTATTACAGGCGACAAAGAATTCTTTAAAGGCATTGGTAAGATCAGTTACGAAGGATTAGCAAGTGATAATCCTTTTGCGTACCGCTGGTACGACGAAAACAAAGTAGTGGCAGGTAAATCCATGAAGGACTGGTTACGCATGGCGGTGTGTTACTGGCACAGCTTCTGTGGAAATGGTAGTGATCCTTTTGGTGAGCCTACACTCCTGTTTCCCTGGAATGAAAAAGCTGATGTAATTGGCCGTGCAAAAGATAAAGCAGATGCAGCTTTTGAATTCATCACCAAATTAGGACTACCCTACTATTGCTTTCACGATGTGGATGTGGTGGAGTATGGCACGGATGTAAATGAGAACGATAAACGTTTGCAAACACTTACTGATTATTTACAGCAAAAACAAAACGCCAGTGGGGTTAAATTGCTCTGGGGTACGGCCAATGTATTCAGCAACCGCCGGTATATGAACGGCGCATCTACCAATCCTGATTTTCATGTGCTCACTCATGCTGCTGCACAGGTAAAGGCAGCATTGGATGCTACTATTGCCTTAAAAGGGGAGAACTACGTTTTCTGGGGAGGAAGAGAAGGTTATATGACTTTGCTCAATACCAATATGAAAAGAGAGAAAGATCATTTAGCCCGTTTCTTACATACCGCAAAAGATTATGCAAGAAAGAATGGTTTTAAAGGAACTTTCTTTATTGAACCCAAACCATGTGAGCCTACCAAACATCAATATGATTATGACAGTGAAACAGTAATCGGTTTCCTGCGTAACTATGGATTGGCCAATGATTTTAAACTGAATATTGAAGTGAATCATGCTACGCTGGCCGGTCATACTTTCCAGCATGAATTACAGGTAGCTGTTGATGGTGGATTCTTAGGCAGTATGGATGCTAACCGTGGCGATTACCAGAATGGATGGGATACCGATCAGTTCCCTAATAATATTAATGAACTGGTAGAAGCCATGCTCATCATTGTTGAAGGTGGCGGCTTTAAAGGCGGCGGTATCAACTTTGATGCTAAGCGGAGAAGAAACTCAACAGATGCGGCTGACCTGTTTCATGCACATATTGGTGGTATTGATTCTTTTGCCCGTGCATTGATCATTGCTGATAATATTTTGACTAAATCAGAATACAAAAAGATCAGGGCGGACAGGTATGCTTCATTTGACAGTGGAAAAGGAAAAGA
This sequence comes from Sphingobacteriales bacterium, assembly GCA_003963365.1. Taxonomy (GTDB): domain Bacteria; phylum Bacteroidota; class Bacteroidia; order Chitinophagales; family Chitinophagaceae; genus AWTP1-9. The sequence goes on along the minus strand of RXJG01000002.1, from coordinate 775,956 downwards.
ATATGAAGAAGGCAAATTATCATTGGAAGATTTAAGGGCGTATGCAGTGGCCAATGGTGAACCGGCAGTTAGCAGCGGAAGACAGGAGTACCTGGAAAATATTATCAACCGGTTTATCTAATTAAAATAAAAGTCATCCGCTTTCTAAAAGGCATTGAGTTTTATTGATAAAATGATTATGCAGTAACCAGGTTAAAAAACATCCTGTTCCACATAGGAATGATTGTTTTAACTGCCGCCCGTACAAGGCATCGCACAAAACAAAAATGGTTGTTTCCTGGTGGAGAAGATGGGAATTAGTGAATTGTTCCCAATAAAAACATGAAGCAATGGAGTGAGTTAGTAAGCAGGATGCTGATACAGGGAGTACCAACATCCTGCTAAAATATATTAGAGAACCAGTACGCTGTTGGTGCCACCAAATTCATTGGGTGCTTCTGCATCAGCTTCAGGTTCATTCAACCATAAGGTTTCATTAACCCTGTACTTAAATTCGTGTTTGGAGTCTTTGGGGAGATTTACATCAGCACTGAAAGAACCGTCTTTCTTTTTACTCATAATCACTGAGTTTTTCCAGTCACTGTTTAATCCTAATATTTCAACAGTTTCGGCGTTTTCTACCGTAAAAGAGAACTTTACCTTGCAGTAATCTTTCGTTTTGTAATAGGTTTTCTGTACCATCTCGATCTTTTTAATTAATGAAATACAAGTGTTTGTTTTACACGAGGGAATAAATTCCGCCGCTTGATACTTTAACGCAATAAAGGTAACCCATAAAAGCAGTGATTTCTTGTTTTTAAGAGTCCACACACTGTTGATAACTTTTTATAATATCATTGGCAGTAAGAGGATGTTTTATCATCCTGTTACGGCACGTCAACAAAAAAACTTAATTTAAAGTATGAATAAGCGAACATTTCTTAAGCATTTCTCATTGCTTGGCCTCGCCGGAATAGCAGGCAAACCCACACTGGAAGACTGGCTTAAAAAATTTGAACAGCGTTCTCCCCTTTCGCTGGCAGATGACGAAAGTTTTTGGGAGGGTGTGCGGAGTGGTTATCGCTTAAAACCAGATTATATTAACCTGGAAAATGGATACTATTGTTTTTTGCCACAGGAAACACTGGAGAATTTAATCAATCATGTAAGGGAAGTAAATTACCAGGGATCCTATTACATGCGTACGGTGCAGTGGGATAATAAAAAAGCGATGGCGGCTAAACTGGCTGCTATTGCCGGTTGTTCAGCAGAAGAAATTGCTATTACCAGGAATGCTACCGAATCATTGGACATGATTATTGGTGGCCTGCACTGGCAGGCAGGTGATGAAGCCGTGATGGCCGAACAGGATTATGGCGCTATGCTGGATATGTTTAAACAAATATCCAGGAGATATGCGGTAGTAAATAAAATTGTTTCCATCCCTAATCACCCGGCCAATGATGAAGAGATTGTAAAGATTTATGCGGATGCCATTACTCCCAAAACAAAACTGCTGATGGTATGCCATATGATCAATATTACCGGTCAAATATTACCTGTCCGTAAGATCTGCGATATGGCCCACAGCAAAGGTGTTCCCGTAATGGTGGATGGTGCACATGCTTTTGCACATTTCAAATATGCGATTCCTGATCTGCATTGCGATTATTATGGCGCCAGTTTGCATAAATGGTTAAGTGTTCCGCTAGGTGCAGGATTGTTATATGTGAAAAAAGAAAACATTGCTAACGTGTGGCCCATCTTTGGTGAAGAAGGAAAGAAAGCAGATGAGATTGGAAGATTGAATCATACCGGTACCCATCCTGTACATACTGACTTAACCATTGCGGATGCCATTGACGTATATAACAAAATAGGACCGGAAAGAAAAGAAGCCAGGCTGCGTTACCTGCAGCATTACTGGACAAGCAAAGTCCGTCATTTACCCAATGTAGCAGTAAACACACCGGAAGACCAGTCCCGTTGTTGTGGTATTGCCAATGTGGGCGTTACCACCATAAAGCCGGCTGATTTAGCTGATGTGCTGATGAAGAAATATAAAATCTACACCGTAGCAATTGATTATGCCAATGTAAAAGGCTGCCGCATTGCACCCAATGTTTATACCACCCCGGCTGAGCTGGATGTATTAGTAAAAGCCATTACAGAACTGAGCCATTAACTGATATGCTTACTATCAATCTTACTCCTTTTCCGCAATTAGAAACAAACCGTTTATTGCTAAGGCAATTGAAGGAAGAAGATGCCGATGTATTATTTTTTCTTCGTTCCGATGCACAGGTGCTGAAATATATTTTCCGTGAACCGGCTTCTGGCAAAGAAGAAGTAATTGGTTTTATCCAGGCGATCCAACAGGCAGTTTCGTCAAATGAAAATCCTTATTGGGCCATAGCATTAAAAGATAAACCCGATGAATTGATTGGCACCATTTGTATCTGGAATATCCGCAGGGAACATTACCGGGGAGAACTGGGTTACGTACTGCATCCGCATTACTGGAGCAAAGGATTAATGAAGGAAGCCATACAAAAAGTAATTGAATATGGTTTTGACCAGCTGCATCTGCACAGCATGGAAGCCGTTGTTGATCCCCGCAATTTGGCCTCTGTTAAAACATTGGAATCGGTTGGCTTTGTAAAGGAAGCCCATTTTAAAGAAGACGCTCTTTTTAAAGGTCAGTTTTACGATACGGCTGTTTACTCCCTCCTCAATAAAAAATAATGCCCCTCAGCCACTTATGTAAAATTTAATACCCAACACAAAAGGAATTGTCTATTTTCGCAGACACTTAAGGAAATTATGGGTAAGCGTTTTTTATTGCCCCCAACTGCCCGTTGGGTAATACAGCTATTCTGGATTTACCTGGGAGTATTTACACTCTTCAGAATTGCTACGCTTATAGCCTTTAAACCAACTAATGAAGTGTTAAGTGAACTGTGGCCTTCTTTCTTACTGGGGCTGAGATATGATATCCGTTGGATCTGCATTGTATTGTCGCCATTATTGATATTGGGAAGTTTTACGGCCCTCTCTCCTTTTTACAGTAAAAAAAATAAAAAATGGTGGCTTGCTTATCTCACCATCATCACCTTATTTATTTTAATATTCTATGGTGCTGACTTTGGTCATTTTGGTTATATCAGTACCAGGCTCAATGCCAGTGCCCTGAATTTCGTTGAAGATTTCAGAACATCAGTGGTAATGATCTGGGAATCTTATCCCGTTTTCTGGATATTGCTTGGGCTGGGTTTGGTTGTTTGGCTTATTTCCAAACTGGTCCGTCATACCCATGCCGTTGTGGAAAAATCGCACCATCAAAATTTTTATTTCAGGTCGGGAAGAGTGGTATGGTTAATCCTGCTGATGTTTGTTGGCATTTATGGAAGACCCTCGGCCAAGCCGCTGGTTTGGAAAGATGCTTTTTTATTGGGTGATAATTTCAAAGCCTACCTGGCTTTAAATCCCCTGCAGAATTTTTTTACCACCCTCAAGTTCCGTAACCCGTCCTTTAATACATCCAATGCCAGGCAATATTATCCATCCATGGCCAAATTCCTGGGCATTACCAAACAGGAAGAATATTTAGATTTTAAACGAACCATTACAACTGCCAATGAAAAAAAGATGAACGTAGTGCTGGTGGTATGTGAGTCGTTCAGCATGTATAAAAGCAGCATGAGCGGTAATGTGCTGAATACAACTCCCTACTTTAACCAGTTGAGCAAACAGGGGGTATTTTTTGAAAAATGTTTCTCTCCTCATTTTGGTACGGCAAGAGGTGTATTTGCCTTAATGACCGGTATACCGGATGTTCAGTTATCCAAATTCTCCATCCGCAATCCTGAGGCATTATCGCATCACACCATTATTAATGATTTTACTGATTACGATAAATATTATTTCATTGGTGGTAACAGTGAGTTCAACAATTTCAGAGGCCTGGTTCAGCAGAATGTAAATAATGTTAAGATTTATGATGAAAACAGTTATCAATCACCCCGTTTTAATGTATGGGGCATTAGTGATAAAAATTTATTTAAGGAGGCAAACAATGTATTAAAGCAAAACAATAAACCTTTTTTTGCTATCATTCAAACTGCCGATAACCACCGGCCTTTTGAAATACCACAGGAAGATAAAGATTTTGAAAAGCAATATGCAGATGAGGAAACTTTGAAGGCGAATGGTTTTGAATCGCTGGATGAATACAATGCGTTTCGCTATGCAGATTACTGTATCCGGCATTTTATGAATGATGCCGGTAAGGAAGCTTACTTCAATAATACACTGTTTGTATTTGTAGGCGATCATGGTGTAAAAGGCGATGCCCATGCCGTGTATCCCAATGCATGGACCGAACAGCGGCTGAGTGATGAACATGTTCCTTTATTGTTTTATGCACCAGGCAAATTGCAACCACAACGGAGAAAAGAAGTAGTGTCACAAATTGATGTGTTGCCTACTATTGCCGGCATAGCCGGTAAACAATACACCAATCAAACATTGGGAAGAGATTTATTAAGCAGCAAACCCGGTGGCGACTGTGCTTTTATTATTCATCACGATGAAGGGAATATTGGTGTGGTGACCAATGAATTTTATTACATCAGGAATATCCAATTACAAAATGATACGATTGTTTCCGTAACGGGCAACCCTTTACCGTATACAATGGCACAATTAAAAAATCTCCGTTCAAGAATGTCCGCTTTTACTACCGGGTATTATGAAACGGCTAAGTGGATGTTGTGTAATAATAAACCCTGAGTTAACCGGCAGCGGACAACGGATAATGGATCATTTACTTTTTCATCTTTTTACCCGCAACAATCATTCGTGGAGAGTTTACTGCATCATAATGACTTAACCGGTAATCCCCAAATACTTCCTGCACCTGCACTCCCTGGTAAGCCATCATCTCTGTAAAATCGCCTAATGATAATTTAGCAACACGTTCCGTATATTCTAACGGCTCTTCCAGTGTATCATCTTCCACTATAATTTTTTTATAGAAATGTGTTTCATCAAACCACTTGGTGATAAAGAAATCAACACCGTTAATTTGCTTTTCCAATTTATGCACTAAATGATTTTCTGCATAATGCACATTGAGATAGTCGATCAGTAATATTCCTTCTTCTTTAATAGCATTGGCCATTGTACGAATGGAATTATCATGTTCCCTTCTTGTTTTAAAATATCCAAAGCTGGTGAAGAAGTTAAATGCATAATCAAAATAATTAACCCAGGATGGCAGCCGCATATCCTGCTGGTAAAAATGCAGGTTCTCTTTTTCAAATTGTTTGGCAGCAGTAATATTTTCAATTGAAAGGTCAATACCGGAAACATCAAATCCTTTTTCTGCCAAAAGAATACTGTGCCTTCCTTTACCGCAGGCAACATCCAGCATCAAACTTTTGGGGGCAGGTTGAAAATGTACCAGCAGCTGATCAATACAAAAAGCTGCTTCTTGTTTTCCATGTTCAAAATACAGGAGATGATAGTAGGGGGAACTGAACCAGTCATTAAACCATTCCGTTGCTGCCATGTATGAATTTTACACAAAATTAATAAGCAAAGATGAATGCTGTTCAATAAGCCAGTAACTTGGTTGTGAAATCATTCATCATGCAATATAAAAAATGGGCGGTATTAATGATATTGTTTTCTGCCTGCCAGCAACATTCAATGAAAAGAACAGACTTAGATATAGAGGGACACAGGGGCTGCCGTGGCCTGATGCCGGAGAATACGATCCCTGCTATGATAAAAGCACTGGATATTGGGGTAACCACCCTGGAAATGGATGCCAGTATTACAAAAGATAAACAGGTAATTGTTTCTCACGAGCCATTCTTTAATCATGAAATAAGTACAAAACCGGATGGAACACTGGTAACGGAAGCAGAAGAAAAAAATCTCAACGTTTACCAAATGACGTATGAAGAGATAAGCAGATGGGATGTAGGCAGTCGTCCCCATCCCCGTTTTCCGCACCAGGCAAAATTGAAAGTGCATAAACCACGGTTGGCAGATTTGATTGATAGTGTTGAACAGTATATTCAGCTGCATCATTTGAAACCCGTTCAGTATAATATCGAAACCAAGTCTGCCCCCGAAGGTGATTCCATCTATCATCCATTACCGGATGAATTTGTGGAGTTGCTGATGAAAGTGATTACCGATAAAAAGATTGAGAACAAAGTGATCATTCAATCCTTTGATTTCAGAACACTGCAGATCATTCATAAAAAATATCCTTCTGTTAAAACAGCGGCATTAATTGAAGAAGGTGTCTTCACTCCTGTTGAAAAACAAATTGAAAAACTTGGCTTCACTCCCACTATTTACAGTCCGCATTATTTATTAGTAAGCACACATATGATTGAATATTGCCATCAGCACCACATGAAAGTAATACCATGGACCATTAATGATCTTAAACCGGCAAAAGATTTAGTGGAGTTGGGTGTGGATGGAATCATCACTGATTATCCTGATATAATGATAAAAGAATTTTTACAACCACATAACTAAATACCATAATGTCTTCCTTTTTTGGCACGGTTTTTTAAAGTGTTGGGCGAAACAAAAACCTAATATTATGAGAAAGGCATTATTCGCAACAGCTATGTTGCTCTTCGTTTCGTTGGCACAACTATCCGCACAAAGTTTAGGATCAAATTACAAAACAGCACTCGGTGTTAAGTTTGGCGATGGTGGTGCCATTACGCTAAAGCATTTTGTAAAACCCAATGCAGCGGTGGAAGGAATTGGATATTTCTGGAGATATGGTACCCGTATTACCGGTTTATATGAATTTCATGGAGACATTAACGGAGCGCAGGGTTTAAAATGGTATGCCGGCCCGGGTGCACATATCGGTTTCTGGAATACAAAATGGAAAGATCGTTATGGTTATAACTATTCCGGTTCTTATGCAGGCATTGATGGTGTGTTGGGTTTGGATTATAAATTTAAAGGTGCCCCTTTCAACATGAGCCTCGACTGGCAGCCTTCCTGGAATTTTGGTAATGGCCCGGATACATGGTATGGCTTTTATGCCGGCTGGGGTGGTTTGGCAATACGTTATACCTTTTAGTCTTCGCATAGTTAAAGTTGTAAAGCCCTTTGCTGATAAACAAAGGGCTTTTTCATTAACGACTAATTATATAAACGGCTTTGACCCTCTCACCGTCAATCATTACCTTTACAGCAAAGTATGCATTTAGTACGTGACAGGATACTAACCTTTTTAGATTTCTTTTATCCGCCCTTCAGCAGGATAATGGACAAAAGAACTTTTCATTACGCCGCCTGTGGCGGAGGTAATACGTTACTCAGCATCTTTCTTTATTTTATCTTTTACAATTTTATTTTAAAGAAACGAGTACTGCATTTGGGCTTCATTGCTTTTAAGCCGCATATTGCTGCCTTCTTAATCGCTTTTGTGATTACATTTCCTATAGGTTTTGTATTATCTAAATACGTGGTGTGGACAGAGAGCACATTAAAAGGAAAAATACAATTGTTCCGTTATTTTATACTGGTTATGTTTTGCGTTGGGCTCAATTATGTTTTCTTAAAATTTTTTGTGGAATATTGTCATATCTATCCTACCATTTCACAAATTATCACTACGGTGATTGTGGTGGTATTCAGTTATGTAAGCCAGAAACATTTCAGCTTCCGTACAGAGGAAGTTTCGTTAGAGGTTGATTGAGTTTACCTGCATCGCCAGTTCCCCTTTTGCATTACAGCGAAGAATAAATACACCGGTTGCGGGTAATAAATCTGTTACCTGTAAGCTTTCCATCTTACCGGTAGTAAAAATTCCTTTGTACACTTCCCGGTTGAGTTGCTGGTTTAACTGTGGTAATAAATTATTGATGTAATTAGCCACTTCAAATTTGGAATGTTTATTCAATGCATTCAAAATCTTTTTATCAAATAACCATTTGGCCGTATTCAGAAAAAGATTCTTTGTTTTCAAATCGTAATCAAGATTCTTTATCTCTAATGTTCCCGTGATTTTATCATAAACCGGTTTGCCAATAAAGTACATGATACCACTATTGCTTCCGCTAAACTCTACTCCTAATATCAGTTTGTCTTTTCCATCGCCATAAATTTTTACTGATTCTACCATTACATATTTCTGCGGCACCTGGCTGATGTCCATCCTGTAACCCTTCATACGGTTAGTAATGATATTACTCAGCGAATCATAATCTAACTGTGCATCTAAAAATAAATTGAAGCTACTGTGTGGTTTAAAATCACTGATGTTGGGAATGGGTGATTTGGTATCGGCAGGTTTTACGGAGCTGATGATGGGTCTGGCAGAAAGTCCCACACTCAAACTAATGGTATCATTATCCGCAGCTAAGCTGCTGATGCGGATTTTTTCAGGGTTCATTTTTAAATAACCTAATCCGTATAAATTTTGTCCGCTGTTGAGTTTATTCCAGATGTTCTGAAACTGGCTGCGCAGGTTTATCTTCGATAATGTATCCATTATACTCATCTTGGCACTATCCAGTTCCAGCTTTAGCTGATCCATCACTGTTTTTGTAATATCCTTCTTAAAGAAACATACTTCGCATTTATCAACCGGTAAAGGCTCCATCCGTTCAATGATAGAAGAAACAGAATAATCTGCATGAATGCCTATCACCGCCTGGAATCCTACTTCCACCCTTCTCGGCTCTTCTTTGTAACCGCATGAACAATCCGGCGCCCACGGACTTACACCTGTGTTGCCCACACAAACTCTTTGTGATCCTCTTACTTTATAAAAACCGGAAAAGGCCAGCCGTATTACATTATTTTTAGTGCTGATCCGCAGCCTGTCTCTTTTAAACTGGTACATATATCTTGTATCGCATCCGTCATAACTCCATTGGTTAGGATAATTATCAGAGGTATATACTGTTTCCACTTTCTTTTCCGCTAAATCATACAAGGGCTTTAAATTTATTTTAATGGGGATATCAATCTCACTCAGCGGGAGCGTATCCAGTTTATAATCGGTATTGTAAACAGCCGGCTTTTCGGGAATGATTTTTTTAGAGCAGGAAGCCAGTATCAGTATGCCGGTAATAACTAAAAACCTCGGGTTAAGCATGCCTCAAAATAAAGGAAAAGTTTTAGGTTTTAAGTGCTAAGTTTTAGGTTCTGAGTTCGGGGTTTAAATCCCTTAAATCCGTCCTCCTTTCAAAAAACTTAAAACCTACAACTTAGAACTCAGCCCTTCTTTCTGCCAATATTTCACCCTCGCCCCCTGTGGCATAATGATTGACAGTTACTGCTGAACGTTAAATTCTATTTTACTATGGGAAAAATTATAGGTATAGACTTAGGAACTACCAACAGTTGTGTTGCCGTGTTAGAAGGTAACGAACCGGTAGTAATTGCCAATGATGAGGGCCGCCGTACAACCCCCTCTGTAGTGGCATTTTTGAAAAATGGCGAACGTAAAGTGGGTGACCCGGCTAAACGCCAGGCCATCACCAATCCGCAAAACACCATTATGAGTGTAAAGCGTTTTATGGGCCGCCGTTACGATGAAGTAACTGAAGAAATCAGCCACTGGAGCTACAAAGTGGCAAAAGGTGACAATAATACCGTACGTATTGACATAGACGGCCGTTTGTATACGCCACAGGAAATTAGTGCTATGGTACTTCAGAAAATGAAGAAAACAGCCGAAGATTACCTTGGCCAGGAAGTAACTGAAGCGGTGATCACCGTGCCTGCTTACTTCAACGATGCACAACGCCAGGCTACTAAAGAAGCTGGTGAAATTGCCGGTCTCAATGTTCGCCGTATTGTAAACGAACCCACGGCTGCTGCGTTAGCCTACGGTTTGGATAAAGGTGGTAAAGACCACCATATTGCTGTGTTTGACCTCGGTGGTGGTACATTCGATATTTCCATTCTTGAATTAGGCGATGGAGTGTTTGAAGTAAAATCAACCAATGGTGACACTCACTTAGGTGGTGATGATTTTGATAAAGTGATTATGGACTGGCTGGCCGATGAATTTAAAAAAGATGAAGCCATCGACCTGCGCAAAGACCCTATGGCTTTACAGCGTTTGAAAGAAGCGGCTGAAAAAGCTAAGATTGAATTGTCTTCTTCTTCTGAAACAGAAATCAATCTTCCATACATCACTGCAGTGGATGGTGTACCCAAACACTTAGTGAAAAAATTAACCCGTGCTAAGTTTGAACAACTGGCCGATAATTTATTTACCCGTTGTTTAAAACCATGTGAGCAGGCATTAAAAGATGCCGGTTACCAGCCTTCACAAATTGATGAAGTGATACTGGTGGGTGGTAGTACCCGTATTCCTAAAGTGCAGGAGATTGTAGAAAAATTCTTTGGTAAAAAACCAAATAAGAGTGTGAATCCTGATGAAGTGGTGGCTGTAGGAGCTGCTATACAGGGTGCGGTATTAACGGGTGAAGTAAAAGATGTATTGTTGCTCGACGTTACTCCGTTATCACTCGGTATTGAAACCATGGGTGGAGTAATGACCCGTTTGATTGACAGCAACACAACCATCCCTACCAAAAAATCAGAAACATTCTCTACTGCCAGCGATAACCAGCCCGGTGTACAGATTCATGTATTGCAGGGAGAAAGGCCAATGGCTAACCAAAATAAGAGCCTGGGTATGTTTAACCTCGATGGTATTCCACCAGCTCCGAGAGGGGTGCCACAGATTGAAGTAATATTTGATATTGATGCTAACGGTATCTTACATGTTACCGCTAAAGATAAAGGCACCGGCAAAGAACAAAAGATTCGTATTGAAGCCGGAAGCGGATTGAGCAAAGAAGAAGTGGAAAAAATGAAAGCAGAAGCCAAAGCTCATGAAGCAGAAGATAAAGCAGCAAGAGAAAAAGTAGATAAACTGAACCAGGCTGATAGCTTAGTATTCCAGACAGAAAAACAACTAAAGGAATATGGCGACAAAATTCCTGCGGATAAGAAAGCTCCTATTGAAGCAGCATTAAACAAGCTGAAAGAAGCACACAAAACCCAGGACATTGCAGCCATTGATGCAGCGATGAATGAAATGAATACGGCATGGACAGCCGCCAGTGAAGAAATCTACAAAGCCACACAGGCACAAGGCGGTGCACAACCCGGCCCTGATGCCGGCGCTGGTGAACAGCAACAAACCAATGGCAAAGGAGATAATGTGGAGGATGCGCAGTTTGAGGAAGTGAAGTAGTGAATGGTCAATGGTGAATAGTGAATTGATAGAATAAAATTGAAAGCCCCGACGAGAGTTGGGGCTTTTGTCTGATAATCCGTTTTTAAAAAACAAGCAAAACTTACATGAAAATTGAATTAAAAAATATTCCTGGGTCTCAAGGCGAGGAATACGGATTTGACTACTTATGTATTGACGATGTAATTGATGAGAAGTCTGCTGTTCACATGGGTGATCTAACTATAGGCAGCAAAGACAGTGTAACAAAACTGTCCATTTTAAGTGTGCAGGAATTGAGAAAATATTTTACGGGTCTTTCCTTCAAAATAGATCAAAATATTACCGAATGGGGGATTGAATTAAATTTAAAACTTTCATATTACGCTGATGAAGGTGAATACTCAACGAAAATGAAAGAAAGAGCTATTTATCCAGCGGAGGCCGTTATAAATATTGAAGTGGATGTAAGAAAATGGAATAAAACTTACTCACTTGAGAATCTGATCACCTTATACAAAGTCATATCAGATAAGTACGATAATTTGATTTTTCATCCAGATTCAAATATGCTGAACGATGGTGATTTAGGAAGCTTTATATTCACGGTTGACGACCATATGAAACTAGGTGAAGTTATTAAATTAGCCCAAACTAATTATATCAAAGTAAGCGAAGAAGTTTTGGAACTACTACCACAAAGCCAATTATCAGAGTTATTGGTAACCTTATTTGAGTTCCCTGAAGAAATAAAAACAGCTTGCAAACAATACCTTATTTACTTTGGTCAATTTCTTGCCGACATTGGGATAAATGCTAACACATCTATTAAGGATGAAGCAAATAAAGTATTGTTCACTATAATTCCTGAGGATGGCACTGAAGCTTTGGATAAAATAAAAGATGCACTAGAAATTTACATAAACGCACCTGCAAATCCAAATATTGATAGTCAAATCACAGCTTCAAGCGATATTGCAGTTTTACAGTGGAGTGCAAATGTTAGCCATTTAAGAGGTCAAGTAATGTTAGCACAAGCAGCGATACAAATGAAGGATGCTACAATTGAAACATTGCAATGATCTAACTATCGATTAAAAGAAGAGCTTGGCAATGCTAACAAACTAATTGAAAAGTATGATTCAAAGAAAGAAGAAAAAGTGTTGGGCGGTGCTGTATCAATAAAAAAATACGATGGGAAATGGTTTACCGTTGATTTACCAGAATTTATAAGAAAGCTAAAGAGACGATTAAAATAGTTTCTTTCTTTCCCCGCAGAGTCTCCCCATAAGCCTGTGCATTAGCCGGGGATCCCGCAGGATTGCGGAACGGCATCAGGGAACAACAGTACTGCATTACCCAATCTTTTGTAGCTTTATAAAAAACAACAATATGAAAAAGACTTTACTGTTGCTATGCTTCATAGCCCATCTTACTACAGCTTTTTCACAACAAACAGACATACCACCCAAGGCCGATACACTATACAATCACCTCATGACTGCGGCCCGCCCGGCTATTAAGAACTGGGTTTCCATTACAGCTGCAAAATATAAAGGAAAGGAAGTTACTAAGGAACAGGCCATCGCTGATGTAAAACAATCGTACAATGCGTTGGGCAATTTAAACGATGCAGATATTGAAGCGATTGCCTTCCTCGTAATGATGCAGGCGGCTAAATCAGCACAGCAAGATTTAAAAGACATCATGGGCCAGGTAAAAAAGATAAATGATGCCAAAGCCAGCCAGCGGCAAAAGACAAACGAATTAAAACAATCATCGGCACAAATGAAAACACAGGCCAGGGCCGGGTATCAAAATGCAGACTCCCTAAAACCATTAAGAGCCGCAACTGTTGCCAAACAAGTAAGCGAACAAAAAGATAAAAAAGATAATATGGCTGATCTTTCAGAAGAACAGCAATTGAAACTGCAAATGATAATGGACAGAAGAAGCAAAGCCATACAGGCTATCAGCAATATGATGAAGAAACTTTCCGAAACGGAAGAAAATATAATTAAAAATATTAAATAGTTATTCAATATTCATTACCCATAGCTTGTTATAAAATCATATAAACTGATCATTAAAAAAGTCTTAAATAAACGATCCGCATCATTAACTGTAAACTTCACCCGTTATTTTTGCAGTTCATGAATAATGGCCTGGTCAAATATATCAGCACCCTGTTTTTTATCCTGCTTTTTTTAACTACAGGAAGTATTAAAGTGTTTCATAGTTTCACTTCACCAGGCGAACCGGTGTACAGCATCGCATCAGCAGAAGATCCGGAAGAAAATAATAACAAAGAAGAGAAACCTTCCAAAAATGCCGGGGAGTACTACTGTTATTCAGAAACAACAGGTATCCGCCAATTACCGGCAACAGAATACAAAAAGAAAACACCCGGCACGGGTGAAGATAGCTGGAAAGCAGCCTATCACCGTTCCATCCCCACTCCCCCTCCCGAACGGTTGGCATGATAGTTTAGTTTTATCCAACAGGAAACAATTTTAGCAACAACAGTCAGTGTATTTCCTATTCAGAAATACCTGTTATAATCATTTACATATGAAACAGCTCATTATTAAACATAAGCAACTTTTTATTATAACGTTTACCTTGTTCATTACTGTCAGTAGTGTTGGACAAATACAGTCCGACACTTCAATTAAAAAAAATATAACCAGCCTGTCTGGTTCACTTTCCAAATTAATACAGTTAGAGCCCAAATCATTTGAATACAATACGCATAAATTTTATTCGCTGCAACAGGGATTACATTATGGGTTCCTCGCAGAGAATGTGCAGGCGGTATTTCCCGGGCTGGTGCATTATAAAAACATCAGCTACCCATTTGGTAAAAATAGTTACCGCAGCATAGCCGTAAAAGAAGTGGATGAACAAAAACTGATTCCTTTACTGGTGGCTTCCATTAAGGAACAGCAACAACAGATAAATGCTTTAAAAGCTGAAATTTCCCAGTTAAAAAGTAAAGTAGTAGTTCCGCCAGCAACGGAACCGTCAGCCCGTTAAGTATTAAAAAAAGGAGCCGGTAACAACCGGCTCTTTTTATTATTATATTCTTTTTTTAAAAGAGAGCTTCTAAGCATGCCATCCTTTTATTGACGCATAGATAAGTTTTTATTTCAAGTTAAACTGTACAGATTGTAACCCTACCTGTCCGCCTTCTTTAACATCCTTCGGTTTTGACAGCACATAGATTTTATGGAATTTCCCATCGGTAACGGCTTCAACCGGCACCGCAATCATTCCAAAACCAAGACCTTTTGTTTTCTCTTTCGGCGGATTAAGCGATCCTTTTCCAATTGATTTACCATTGGCATCATCAAGTCTAACTTCAAAATCATATCCATAATCAGGTGCCTGTTGCCAGCCGGCCATAATAGTGATTGAACCAATGCCTGTCATATCAATATTATCCAGGCTAAACCATCCTTCTGCATGCGGAGTGATCATATAATTTACTTCATTAAAGCTGATGGTAGTAAATCCTTTCATTGGTTCTTTCCCGCTAAATAAAATTTTATTATTGCGCAGTAACACAGTGGCTCTTCCGGTAAGTGCTTTAATATTAACACCTCCTTTATCGGTATAACTTGCTGCAATGCTCAGCACAGCTTTATCTTTTACAGGCTTGCCCAATGTTGATGGAAGTGTGCCTGCCTGCGGTAATGTTTTCTTAACTGATTTACTATCCGCCAGTCCCATTATCCAGTTAACGATTTGTTCAATATCCCCACGGGGCAAGGATGGATGTGCCGCCATTTGCACTTCACCCCAAACACCTCCACCTCCTTTAATAATTTTATCAACGAGATAAGTTCTGGCATTCGGCTGCTCCTGGTATTTTTTTGCTACATCAATAAAGGCCGGCCCGATTGATTTTTCAGCTTCTTTGTGACAACTCTTACAATCGAGCGACATGGTTAAGCTTTTACCACTAATTCCTGCTTCACCCTGCAGATGTCCCATCGGTTTAGCAGCCAAATCAAGCCCTTCGACATAATCAGCAGAAACAAAAAAGTTATTCTTTTCAATAGCACTGTCTTCTTTATCGCTGGCGGTTACTGAATACATTACTTGTTTTCCCGGGAAGTAGAATGTTTTATTACCAGCGATATTAATATTTACCTGCGGTGTAGAATTACCGGCATACACCTGTACGTTCTCACTTTTTACTGAAGCACCTTCTTTGTCTTTAACTGTCACATTGATAGAATAATCTCCCGGGTATTTATATACATATTCCAGTTCAGGAGTGGTTGTTTCTTCTGTTTTTCCATCGCCGGTGTTCCAGGTATAAGTCATTTTATCTTTTTCCGGATCAAACGCATCAACGGATACTTTTACTTTGAAAGGAGTAGTACCATCTTTTTTATCAACAGTAATCTTTGAAACTTTGGGTGCCCGGTTTCCACTGATATAATCTATTCTTGACAATGCTGCATCCGGGTTTTTCTGAAACCAGCCTGAACCATATTCCAATGTATAAATTTTCCCATCCGGTCCCATTTCCATATCAATACAATTAGCCATTTTAGTATGTTCCATAAAAGGTTCCATCTTGTCAAAATCGCCATTTGGTAACATGGATACTGCTTTTATCCATCCTCTTATCCAATCGTAAATAAATAATTTGCCATTGTAATAATCAGGCAGCCTTGTTTCTTTTGGATACATATCTGAATAAAACACCGGGCCGGCCATTGCGTTACGGCCGCCGGTTTCTGTTTGCGGGAAATATTTGGTGTAGCCATACGGATACCAGATAAATGCCGGTTGTGCAGGAGGAAGATCTTTTATACCGGTATTGTTTCTTGAATCATTTACCGGTTTTGAGGGGTCGAATTTTGTCCCCGTTTTTCCCGTAGTATAATCATACTGGTAGTAAGGATAATTATTGCCAATAAAAAAAGGCCAGCCAAAGTTACCGGCTTTGCGGGCCTGGTTTACTTCATCATATCCTCTTGGCCCCCTGGTATCAAAACTGTCTTTATCTGCATCAGGTCCTACTTCGCCCCAATATAAAAAACTATTTTTCTGATCAACAGATATTCGATACGGATTACGGTCACCCTGTACATATATTTCAGGTTTTGTGTTGGCAGTTCCTTTCGCATATAAATTCCCATCTGGTATTTCATAACTGCCATCTTCTTTGATCTTTAAACGCAAAATTTTTCCCCGCAAATCATTAGAGTTACCTGCAGTTCTTCTTGCATCATATTGCTCATGCCCGGGTTCATCATTTAAAGGGGCATAACCATGGTTTACGTATTGCTGTTTTGGTTCATCAAAAGGAGTGGAGTTATCACCAGTAGATAAATACAGTAATCCATCAGGACCAAATGCAACGGAGCCACCCGTGTGACAACATATTTCCCGTTGCGAATAAAACTGCAGAATAATTTTTTCGGATGAATTAATCAGCGAATCATTTTTAAACTCAAACCGGGAAAGCCTGTTTACAGAAGTATCAGCAGGACTATAAAAAACATATACATAATTATTCCTGGCAAAATTGGGATCTTTGGAAATACCCAGCAATCCTTCTTCAGCATTTACGTCTGTGTTAACTTTTGTCTTAAAGTAAACATCCAGGTGACCGGCGGGTTTTAATTTCTTTGCCTCGTTTTTATACAGCAAAATATCACCCCTGCGTTGTATAACAATTATATCCAGGTTGGGAAGAATCGTCATCTCTGTTGGTTCAAAAAATTCTCCCTGTACCAACACATTTTTTACAAAGCGGTCTTCATCGGGAGGCAGCTGCGTTTTTGCTTTGCTGTAATCCAGTTCTTCATTTTTTCCAATAGCATATTGAATACCTCCCAGCAGGTGTTTCAGGTACAATGGATCGGCATAAGATTCTTCTGTATGTCCGAGTTCTGTATAAAATGCACGGCCACCATCATAATCATGATACCATGCCATTGGATGATTGTCGCCATTGGTTCCGCCTTTATAACTTTTTTCATCAATCTTTATCAGCACTTTTACATCTGGACTAAGTTTGGTAAAGTTGTACCACTCATCTTTTCTTACCCATTCTGCGGGCAAATGTTTAGTTGCAATATTCTCTTTATCTACTATTATTAATTTAGCTTCCTGCTGTTCCGGGTGACTGTCAAATGAAGCACCTACCATGCGTACATACCATCCCCAGTCGTACTCGGTATCAGTTGCTGCATGAATGCCAACAAAGCCGCCACCGGATTGAATATATCTTTCAAATGCCGCTTCCTGGCGGTAGTTCAGTACATTTTCAGTAGTGCTTAAAAAGATAACTGCTGAATATTTTTTTAATGTATCATCTGTAAACCAGTCCGAATTTTCTGTAGTATCCACCTCAAAATTGTTTTGCTCACCCAGCTTCATAATGGCCAGCTTGCCCACACTAATTGAACTATGACGGTAACCGGCTGTTTTACTGAACACAAGAACTTTTGGTTTACCCGTTCTTTTGTGATGACAGCTATAGAGGAGCATAATAAAACAGGCAGCAAGCAGCAGAGTGAATACATTTTTCATTTGATTTTTTTTAAGAGTGGCGGTTGAATGGCTGTATAATTTTGAGATGGATAAATATAGCTTCAATTCCTGAAAAAAATGAAAGGGGGATTAAATTTATTAAAGAGAAACAGAAGAGTCTTTTACTATAAAAGTGTTATTGTATATCAATAATCTGCCATACACTCACTCATCCTGCCTAATTTTGCCAACAAAAAATGAGCGAACGTCTCAAAAACTTTTTAATATACGCTGCCAAATGCGCCACCGGCGTGTTGGTAGTATTCTTTATATCTTCATTTATTCACTATACTGATATTGGCTGGTGTTTAATCTCTGTAATGCTGGTATTATCTGCCGATGGTAAAGATTCTGTTTCCTTAGCTTTCACCCGCATAAAAGCGAATGTAGTAGGTGTAAGCATAGGTGTATTATTTTTGTTTATAGCCAGCACTAATGTGTGGATATTGAGTGCGGCCTTAGTAGCCACTCTTGGATTATGCTATATCTTTAAGCTGGATGCAGGCATCCGCTCTGCATTGGCCGCCACCATTATCATTATGCTTCACCAGGAGGGGAAACATGTATGGGACACGGCACTGGAACGCATCATTGCCGTATTAGCCGGTTGTATCATTGCCCTCATCATTACGTTTATATTTCATTTTAAAACCAAACCGGCTTTGCAGGACTTAAAGGAGAATCAGCAGGAAGCATAATTTGCAGGTTAGTTATCAGTTTAAGAATTATCCCGGGAAAAGGATTATCACCTGCTGCACGTAAAAGCTATTATGCTGTTACTGGTGTTTATGATTTGCACCCATATGATGATAAAAACAACGCCGCTCCAACAAATTTAAATTAGTCCTTTATTGCAACCGCAATTTTTGAATCAGCTGTTCCATAATATAAAAACCATTTGCCTTTATATTGTACCAATCCTTCAGCAAAACAAACATGACCAACCTGCCCGTTTATTTCATATGGTTTATCAGGTTTCATAAAATAAGTATCCATACGATCAACTACTTTGTCAGGTTCTGTAGCTGATAATAAAATTTGTGAAGGTGCATAAGTTCCTTCAGCCAAACTGGTGTCTCCTTTTGATGGAACATTGCGGCAGTTATAGATCAATACAATTCCTTTATCAGTTAACATAGCTGCAGGTCCCGGTTCAACCAGGTCGCTATCAAACTTTCCTTTGCGTGGGCCAAATACAGCTACACTTTTTCCATTTACATTTTGTGCAGGCTGCCAGTGAATTAAATCATCAGATGTGGCATAAAAGATTTCTGTGTCGCCCCAGTACATCCGGTATTTACCATTGATCTTAACAGCAACTGGTCTTCCGTTTTTATATTCACTCACAATGGATCCGGATTTGCTCCAGATGGTATCATAGGTTTTATTATTGGCAAAAGCCAATCCATGTTTTGTCCAGTGATATAAATCGGATGAAGTAGCTATCATCAATCTTGCCTTATCTCCATCGTAAGCAGTATACGTAAGATAGTAAGTGCCTTTTTCATCTTCCGTTATGCGTGGATCTTCACAGCCACCCTCCCACTCATATTTTTTTTGTTCATCGTTACCAGGATATAAAACCGGAGCCGGGTTTTTAATAAAATGTAATCCATCCAAACTATAAGCAATTCCTATACGGGAGGTGCCTGCATATTTGCCAATTTTATCTTCGGCACGATATAATAAGAATAATGTATCATGACGGATAGTAGCAGCCGGGTTGAAAACATCTTTTGCCTCCCACCTGATGACCTTATTTAAAACAGGACAATTAAATACAGAAGTTGAATCAGGTAATAAAACAGGATTAGCTGAATCAATCTTAATAAAGGGAGTTATTACCCAGTCCTTGCCGGTAGTTTTTTTATCAGCATCCTTACAGGAATAAACGGATAATGCAAATAACAGGCACAAATAACGCATAACCGGTATGTTTTGTGAATGTAAATTTTAATGATCCCGCTGCACCAGAAATTGCGCCAGTTCCCTGAGCGGCTCTTTTCGTTTAGACATTACAGCTATTTCCTCCAAATGATTCATAGCCTGCAACACATATTTTTCTTTAAACTCTTTTGCCCAGGCATCTGCATTACAGGCTTTCATAATGGCCAGTACTCTTTGCACTTTATCAGGGGGATTGGTTTGCATCAGGTGAAGCAATTCATGTTTTAATTGTTCTTCTGCCACATCCAATGTGTGAATAAGCAGGAATGTTTTTTTATTAGCCATGATATCACCACCCACCTGTTTACCAAATTTATCCGGATCACCAAAAGCGTCTAAATAGTCATCCTGTATTTGAAAAGCAATACCAAGATTCTTTCCAAATTCATAAAGATGGTTGACATTGCCTTCACTGGCACCACCGATGATCGCTCCTAATTTTAAACTGGCGCCGAGCAGCACTGAAGTTTTCAATTCAATCATCCGTATATATTCATCGAGACTTACTGAATCCAGCTTTTCAAAATCCATATCCAGTTGCTGCCCTTCAGAAACTTCTAATGCGGTTTTATTAAACAATGAAAGAATTTGTTTCCGGTGAATTTCATTAATCTTATTCAGGTATTCATAGCACATTACCAGCATTACATCACCCGCCAGCAGCGCCGTTGATTCACCAAACTTTGCATGCACCGTAGGCATTCCACGACGCAACGGGGCTTTGTCCATAATATCATCGTGTATCAAACTGAAATTATGAAACAACTCAATGGCTGTTGCCACATGGTAAGCATCCGGATTAATATCATCAAACAATTCATTACCCATCAAACACATAACGGGTCTTACTCTTTTACCACCCAATGATAAAATATATTGAGATGAATCGTACAAAGTAGCGGGATCATTGGGAAAATGCCGAACACTAAACTTGCTGTCGAAATCTTTTAATAGTTCTTTAAAGCTGTGCATGAAGCAGTTTATACTTTTTGGTTTTTAGTTTTTGATATAAATATTATCTAAACCAGCCAAAGCCGGTTTACAAATTTAGCATCCCATTCCAAACATTGCGGCATTGCACCACTACGCCTTTGCGCCATTCCTTCATTTGCACATTTTCACATTTGCTAATTATCACATCACCCACTCGTAATCCAGCTGTCGTTTATCTAAATTGGCGTTTATCACTTTTATCTTCACCTTATCACCCATTTGAAATTTACGTCCGCTCCTTCTGCCCACTAAACAATAATCTTCTTCAATATGGCGGAACTCATCAAAGGTTGTTAAGCTGGTAAGTGATACCAGTCCTTCACATTTATGTTCTACCGTCTCTACCCAAAATCCGAATGAAGCAACTCCGCTTACCACACCTTCATATATTTCACCAATTTTATTCATCAGGTATTCTACCTGTTTATATTTATTAGCAGCCCGTTCTGCTTCCATGGCGGCTCTTTCTCTTTCGCTGCTGTGTTTGCATTTTGCATCCATCTTTTTATCGATCACCGGCATATCCATCAAACACTGGTGAAGAATACGGTGCACCATCACATCAGGATAACGGCGGATAGGTGATGTGAAATGACAATAATGCTCAAAGCCCAAACCGAAGTGGCCAATATTTTCTGCTGTATAAATAGCTTTAGCCATTGTGCGGATGCCCAGTTGTTCCAGCACATGCTGCTCAGGTCTTCCCTGCAGGTCCGCCAGCATTTCATTAAAGGAGGCTGCTACTTTCTCCGGAGTATCAGTATTAAATTTATGACCAAACTTGCGGGCAAACTCCACAAATGGTTTTAATTTTTCTTCATCGGGGTTATCGTGAATCCTGTAAGGAAAAGGAATGGGTTTATCATTGGCTTTGATTTTTGCTACATACTCTGCAACAGTTCTGTTAGCCAGCAACATGAGTTCTTCAATCAGCTGATGCGCTTCTTTACTTTCTTTGATGATAATACCAACCGGCTTTGCATGCTCATCTAACTTAAAACGAACTTCCTGGGATGAGAAATTGATTGCCCCTTTATCAAAACGTTTTTTTCGTAAGCGTTGTGAAATTTTATTCAGCAGCAGTACTTCATCTGAATATGTTCCTTCTCCTTTTTCAATGATCTCCTGTACATCTTCATAGGTAAACCGGTGATCACTGTGAATGACGGTGCGGCCAATCCAGTGCTGTTTTACTTTTCCTTTATCATCCATTTGAAAAATGCAGGAGAACGTCAACTTGTCCTCATGCGGACGAAGTGAGCACAATACATTTGATATTTCTTCCGGCAGCATGGGCAATACTCTGTCGGGCAAATAAACAGAAGTGGCACGGTGATATGCTTCTTCATCCAATGCAGTTTCAGGAATTACATAATGACTTACATCGGCAATATGCACACCTACTTCGTAATTACCATTATCTAATTTTTGTATTGAAATAGCATCATCAAAATCTTTGGCATCAATTGGATCAATAGTAAAGGTGAGTACAGGCCGGCAATCTTTTCTGCGTTTAATTTCATCAGCAGGAATAATATCATTTAACCTCGCTGCTTCCTCCATTACTTCATCCGGAAATGTTAAGGGAAATCCATGCTCCAGCAAAATTTCTTTCATGGCCAGATCATTGGGCTCAATATCGCTCAATATACTTACCACTTCTCCCACCGGACGTTTATCAGATTTTTCCCAACGTACCATCTTTACCACCACCCTGTCCTTATTTTTTGCGCCATTCAAACTTTCCTGCGGCACAAAAATATCGGGCATTGGCTTATCTGTATCCGGTACAAAAAAGCCAAACCCGTTGTTAATTTCCATATGCCCCATAAAGGTGACCTGGTTTCGTTTAATTACTTCAACAATCTTGCCTTCGCTGCGTCCCTGCGGATTGTCTTTTGTTATTTCCACCCTCACTTCATCACCATGCAATGCGGTATTAAAGTTTTGCGGACGGACAAGTACATCCTTCAATAAATTTTCCACCAGCACAAAGCCTATTCCGGAACGGGTAATATCTAATTTCCCTTTATAAACCGTAGCATGACTTCTTGATTTCTGTCTTGGTTTTTCTTTCTTCTTTTTCTTTTGATTTTTGTTTCCCATCTGCTGGTTTAGTTATTTCTGTTTGACTACAAAAACCCGGATTCGCAAAGATTTCTTAGTGTCTTTGTAGTATTATAAAAAATCTCTTTTTATTTCTTGTTAAAATTACGAATGAAATTTACAATCATGGTATTAAATGCAGGGGCTTCTTCAAATAAAATTTTATGCTGAATGGGGATAACGAACAAAGGAATGTCCCGCAACGCTTCTTTAAACTTCACCAGCCTGATGGCATCTTTCTCCGTAGTTAAAATTATTTTATTGGGGGAATCCATTTTTTCAAAACGTTTTTTTATTTCTTTCAGATCGTCAATTGAAAAAATGTAATGGTCGCTGTACGTTAATGTCTCGTATGATTTGGTAATATCATTTAATAATTTCTTTAAAGGTTCAGGATTGGCAATTCCTGTTACCAGCAGCACTTCCATATCTTTTGCCAGGTTAATCTCGTTATTATGTATCAGGTGATAAGGGAGGCCGTATTCGATGGTACTGAAAAATAAATGCTGATGGGTTAATAAATTCAACTCATTTTTTATATCCGTTTTCTCATCGGCAGATAAATCTGCCGGACATTTGGTAACCACAATAATATCCGCTCTTTTACTGCTGCTCTTCAGATCACGAAGATCACCAGTGGGTAAATAAAAATCTCTTGTATATAAGTTACCATAATCGGTCAATAAGATATTCAAACCCGCTCTTATACTCCGATGCTGAAACGCATCATCTAAAATGATCACTTGTGTTTCCGGTCTGTCATGCAATATCTGTGGTACAGCATACAATCTCTCCTCCCCTACAGCCACCGCCACCACCGGGAATTTTAGCTGGAACAATTTTGGTTCATCCCCTATTTCCAGCGAAGTGGTGTTTTCATTTGCCAGCAAATAACCTTTAGTTTTTCGTTTATATCCACGGCTGAGCGTAGCCACATTAAAATTTTTATGCAACAGCCGCAGTAAATATTCCACCATAGGCGATTTACCCGTACCGCCTGCTGATAAATTACCCACACAAATAATGGGCATATTAAAAGAGGAGCTCTTTAAAATATCTTTATCAAATAATTTATTGCGTACCCATATCGCCAGCCAGTACAGCAATGCAAACGGCAGTAATAACAATCGTACCGACTGAAATGTGAGATTAGTTAAATTCATAAATACGATGTGGCGTAACGCAGTGCGTTAAAGGTAAATCAAATTGCTGAACATCGTCGATCACAGCGGTTGCATCAAAATAAGATAAGCCTATTTTAAAAGCATCTTTGCGGCATTGGGAAAGAAACCGGTCATAAAACCCTTTTCCATAACCCACACGGTAACCCCTTTCATCAAATGCCAGTAGTGGCACCAGTATCAAATCCAGTTTTTCGGGAGCAATTAATTCTGCCTCCAGTGGTTCTAATACGTTAAATTCATTTTTTACAAAATCAGTTTCTTTATCAATGATATAACTATAAAGCTCTCCCGTTGTGAAATTAACCTTTGGCACACATATGCGTAATCCCGGATTACGAAATTCGAGGTAACTCATAACCTGGTCGGCAGGAACTTCATTATTTTCTTCGATGGCCAGGTAAGTATGGAGATAATAAATAAAAGGTAAGTTGAGTTGCTGAAACTGTATCAACAGTAAATCATTCAACCGGTTAATTTCTGTTGCTGTTAATGCACTTCTCTTTTCTTTATACAGTTTCCTTAATTCAATTTTTGTCATAATATCGGCGGCTCCTGCTGCTTATTAATAAAGATAGAAAAGATAGTGGTACCATAATTTCTTTCGGTAACATAATGCGGAAAGTTTTTATAATCGTTCCGGGGAGTATGTTCCAGTATAAACCAGCCATTTTTGTTCAGGAGGTTTTTTTCAAAAATGATTTTAGGCAAATCATCAATATTACCCAGGGCATAGGGAGGTCCGGCAAAAATAAAATCGTATGTGGTAGTGGCAGTTTCTAAAAATTTAAACACATCCATCTTCACCACTTTAAAATTTTTCAGCTTTAATGCGGCAGCTGTTTTTTTAATAAACTCACTCATCGTAAAATCTTTTTCCACAATCGTTAAATCCTTTGCTCCTCTTGAGGCTAATTCATAACTGATGCTGCCGGTGCCACCAAATATATCCAGTGTTTTTAGTGATTCAATTGCCAGGTTATTTTCAATAATATTGAACAGGCCTTCTTTTGCCACATCAGTAGTGGGCCTTGTATGCGGCATATTACCGGGTGGGTTAAAGCGTCTGCCTCCATGTTCTCCGCCAATAATCCTCATGATATAATAGAAAATATAGAATGAAAATAATGCAGTGGATATTCTTCAAAACCTTCGGTGTAATGAATATTACCGGGTTTTTCGGCCCATTGTATATTGAGAAAATATTTTTTTAATTCAGTATACAAAGCAGAACGTTCGTCAATCATACCGCTGATGGTTAATGCGAGTTCCTGCCTGTTACAGTCAAACTCCCCGGCAAGGGTTAATAAATAATATAACACATCTTCCGGTTGCTGGTAATTGTACAGGTTCAATAAACGCAACAGGCCATTTTTTATAACCATTACACTAAACTTATGACTAAAGAAATTGACAAAGAACCCGTTTTCGGTGGCTGATTTATTTACGGCATTTAATTCACCGGTATAGTAATGTTTAACTTCGGCATTGATATATGTTTGTCCAATTAATTTATCAATAGCGGAATGTAAACGATATACAATCTGCAGGTTATCTTCCGGCACAAAATCTGTTTTGATAGCCACCTGTTCTCTTTCGCCATGCAATACATTTAATATAGTTGCTGCCTCTTGCCCGTTAAATTCTTTGGTCGGGAACAATGCAGCTTCCGGCGTTGCAAGCACAATTTTTACTGAAGAATAATATTTATTTAATAATGGATAATCTGCCAGCAATGCCTCCCATTTACTTTCAAAATTTTTTTCACTTATGATTGTTTCACAATGAAAGGCCAGCAACCCTTCCAGTATTTTTTTTTCTTTGTTTAGTAATGCAAATTGCCAGTCATGCCTGCCGAGTAATATAAATAACTGGTAGCCTGAACTGGTGAACTGCTGCAGATCATCGGGTAATATTTTAATAGCGGGTATCAACCGGTTGCAATATTAATTAATTTATAGTTTATAGTTTATGGTTTGTTATGGAGGTTATTGGTTTTGATTCATCTCCTGCAAAATCCAACTTGCTGTTTCCTGTCCAAATCATCGCAAACTGAAACTGATAACCAAAACCTGCAACCAGCCACCAGAAACCAGTAAATTTGCCCCTCAATTGGCGATTAATATGGCAGGCATTTCTACAGCAAACACAGATTTGAAAGTACAGATAACGAACCGGCAAATTTTTGCTATTACATTACCGATCACTTTTGCATTAATTGTACCGCAGATCAATTTTATTACCAACAATATCTTTTTGGGCAGATTGGGCGAAAGAGAATTGGGTAATGCCGGTATTGTGGGGGTTTATCATTTAATATTGATGGTTATTGGTAATGGATTGAATAATGCCCTTCAATCACTCATCTCCCGCAAAGCCAGTGAAGAAGATTTTAATGGTATCAGTAAATTGTTATCACAGGGCATTCGTATTTCGTTGCAGTTTGCCCTTGCCGGAATTTTATTCACCTGGTTCCTTGCCCCGCAAATTTTAAAACCATTTATCAAGCCTGAAAACTTTGATACAGAAATAAGCTTTCTGCGCATCCGCTGTTTTGGTTTGCCTTTTTTATACCTCTTTCAAATGGGTAATGCTTTTTTGGTGGGAACACTTAACAGCCGTTTCCTGATGATTGGTTTTATTGTGGAAGCAGGTTGTAATATATTATTTGACTATGCATTCATCTTTGGAAATTTTGGTATGCCGCATATGGGTTTTAATGGGGCAGCCTTTGCTTCAGTACTGGCAGAAGCAGTTGGATTGGTGGCTGTATTTACCGTTATCAATGCAAGGGGATTAAAAAAACGGTTTTCGCTTTTTAAATCTTTTGCTTATGATAAAGAAAGTACCAAAAGTATATTAACCATCTCTGCTCCATTGGTATTGCAGTATCTTATTAGTCTTACCACCTGGCTGGTTTTCTTTGTAATGATAGAACAGCAATACAGTGAAAGAGATAAAGCCATCAGCCAGGTAATGCGGAATATTTTTGGTGTAACAGGTATTTTTGTGTGGGCCTTTGCCAGTACTACCAATACAATGGTGAGTAATTTGATTGGCCAGGGTAAACAGGATAAAGTGATCTATGCGTTGAAACGAATAATGCTGCTGAGCTTCGGTTCCTGTATAGTGATGGCTTCCATATTGAATCTTTTTCCGGAGCTTTTCTTTAAACTCTTTAGCGATAAACATGAATTTGCACAGGCAGCTATTCCCGTGATGAGGATAGTAACAGTAGGTATGTTATTTATGAGCTTTGCCGTAGTTTGGCTGAATGCATTGACCGGAACGGGGCAAACAAAACTGAACCTGGTTGTGGAAATATGTGCCATCATCCTGTATTGCATTTACAACTGGTTTATAATGCGTTTGTGGCAAAAGGATATTGTTTGGGCCTGGGGAAATGAAACGGTTTACTGGACTGTTATCTTTAGTGTTTCATTCCTTTTTATGATGAAAGGAAAATGGAAAGAAAAGTTATAAAATAAACTAATTAAGGATTTATAAAACTTTCCTGCTGTATCTTCGCCCCTCTTAATTCTTTTACCGGCATGAAGAAAACAACATGGTTGATTTTTGTATGGCTTTGTTTGTTTTGTACCTATAAAAGTTTTTCGCAGGTTATACCCGACACCACACCTGTAGTAGTACAGCCTGCGGATACCGTATTACGCATCAAAAACCTTAATCCATATTTTACACTCCACGTAGATTCGGCATTAGTGTACCAGCTGGAAATAAATAAAGACCAGTCAAAATATTACTGGTATTTAAAAAATTCACCGGTTGGTTTGCGGTTGAATAAGGATAATGGCCTGTTGAGTTTTAAAGCCGATAAAAATTATTTTCTTTCAGGAAAATTAAAATACGATTTCCAGTATAAAGTACTAATAGGCGTTCAAAACCTTAATAATCCTGAAGAAAGAGTGGACACCTCGTTTATAATTGTTTTTTATAACACAGATATTGTTGTTTCCAAACTAAAACCATCGGTTAGCTCAGCTTTAACGGTTGATGAGGGGGATACAGTAGCTTTTAAATTACAGTGTGAGGATGGCAATTTTCCCATTGAGAACATTACCTTTTTTGCTAATATGCCTTTAAAAAATTATACCCCGGTTAGTCATTGTAATGATGAATTTAGCTGGAGCCCCCCCTATGATTTTGTAAAAGAAACAGATTCAGGCAAAGTAAAAATTTTAAATCTTGTTTTTGTTGGCACCAATAAATTTTTAGTGCGGGATACGGCCGTTGTAAAAATCATTGTTCGTGATGCATTAAATTATCCGTTGGTTGTGCAGGAATACAATGCCCTGAAAAAGAATATTAACACCTACATATTGCAGTTAAAATATACATTCCTTCAACTGGATAAGAAAATTAAAAAAGTAAAAAACACCCGAACCTCTTTTGATATTACGGGCTCGGCAACTGCCCTTACAGGAAGCATCTTAGCTTCTTCGGCCGATAATAATTCACAAAAAGTAGGCAAGGTATTACCGAGTGTGGGTGTATCGCTGGTGCCAATTAAAGAGGCCGTATCTCCACAAAAAATTTATGATCAAAACCAGGCATCTTTAATACGAGGTTCGATTAAACGACTGGAGTATATGATGAACGATAATATGCTGGTAGGTGAAAAAGATCCGGACCTGACTAAAAAAATGAATAAGTTGAAAGAAGAGTTGAAGCAAATACAAGTACAACTGATCGATGTACCACTGGAATTAGCCAGCAATATGACGCCAGAAGAATTGGATGCTTATTTTAACAGTCCCAGAGTAAATAAGAAGTACAGGCTGAAGAAAAAATAACCAGCTAACAATCTTAATACCCCAATATTTTCAGCATACTTTGTGCTGATTGTTCTTTAGCAAACAAGCGGTCAACGAGTTTTCCATTCTTATCATACTCTACCAATACATGTTTTGGAGAAGGAATCAGGCAGTGTTTTATTCCACCGTATCCGCTTATTTGGTCCTGGTAGGCGCCGGTATGAAAGAACCCCACATAAAGAGGTTCACCGTTGTTTATTTTGGGAAGAAACACTTCGTTGATATGTTCTTCGGAGTCGTAGTAATCATGACTGTCGCAGGTAATACCACCCAGCACTACCCGTTGATATTCCTGGTCCCATTTATTAATGGGCAGCATCAGGAACTTCTCTCCTATTCCCCATGTATCAGGAAGAGTGGTAATGAAAGATGAATCAATCATATACCAAATTTCCCGGTCATTCTGCATCTTCTGGCCAATTACGCTGTAGATATGCGCCATGCTTTCGCCTACTGTATAACTGCCAAACTCTGTAAAGATATTCGGCATGGGAACATTGGCCTTTTTACACGACTGCTTAATGTTCCGTACAATTTCATTAATCATAAACTGGTAATTGTATTCAAATCCCAGCGAATGTTTGATGGGAAAGCCACCACCGATGTTGATGCTGTCTAATTCAGGACAAATCTTTTTTAATTGGCAGTAAAGATTAATTACTTTATTTAATTCACTCCAGTAATAAATATCATCTTTAATTCCCTTATTAAGGAAGATATGCAGCATTTTTAACTGAAAGCGGTCTTCGTTACCTTCAATTTTATCTACATAAAATTCCAGGACATCTCTTGAGCGAAAACCCAAACGGGAAGTATAAAAAGGAAAAGATGGTTCTTCTTCAGCAGCAATGCGGATACCCAGTTTAAATGGAACTTTAACTGATTTTTTATATTGCTGCAGCTCATCTTTATTATCTAAAATGGGAATTACATTTTTAAAACCGCCATTGAGCAGCCCGGCTATACGGGTGATATAAGGCTTTTGTTTGTACCCATTACAAATGATATGTATGTCCTTGTTAATCTTTTTCTTTTCATACAACTTACGTATGATTTCAATATCGTAAGCGTAGGAAGTTTCCAAATGAATGTCGTGCTTCAATGCTTCCTCCACTACAAATGAAAAATGCGAACTCTTGGTACAATAGCAGTAGTGGTACTTGCCTTCATACTTATATTTCTTCATCGCATCGGCAAACATTTTTTTCGCTTTCTTGATTTGTATACCAATTTTGGGCAAATAAGAAAGTTTAAGCGGAGTGCCATACTTGGCTATCAGTGCTTTTAAATCAAGACCATTAAAATAGAGATTGCCTTCATCTGTATCAAAACCTTCCTGTGGAAAGTTGAAGGTTTGTTTCACCAGGTCGGTGTAAGAATTATTCATTTATACCATTGTGGGTTGTAAGTGAATGAAATTTTTTGTGTACAAATGTAAATTTTTGCTGCAATATGGCAACAAAAAAACCGGGAGCTTATACACACCCGGTTTGCTATCAGTCAATAATTTTATTACTTAACAGAAGCTACTAAAGCTTTAAAAGATTCAGGATTGTTCATCGCTAAATCTGCCAGTACTTTACGGTCTAAGGTCACCCCTTTTTTATTAAGCAGGTTGATGAATTCGCTGTAGGTCAATCCTTCTTCACGAACAGCCGCATTAATACGGGCAATCCACAAGGTGCGGTATTCTCTTTTCTTGAGCTTACGGCCAACATAGCGGTAAGTCAAACCTTTTTCTAATACGTTTTTGGCAACGGTATATACATTTTTACGTTTACCATAGAAACCTTTGGCTTCCTTAAGAATTCTTTTGCGGCGTGCACGACTGGCAACGGCATTTACTGAACGAGGCATATTTGAATGTTTTTAAATTTAATTGAATGTGTTTTTAGCTTTGAGTTGTGAGTTTCAGGCTTTGAGTTTTTCTCTCGTAGCCGGTAGCTGGTAACCCGCAGCTTTCTTACTTCAACGCTAATAAACGTTTAACAAAGTTCATGTTTGATGCATGCACTTCGCCGTCCTTTCTTAAGGCACGTTTACGTTTTTTAGTCTTTTTGGTTAAGATGTGACGTTTGAAAGATTTCTGGTGTGTGATTTTGCCAGTTCCAGTCACTTTAAAGCGCTTTTTTGCGCTGGAGTTTGTTTTTACCTTGGGCATGTTACTGCTTTTTAGGTTTACCCTTGAGGCGGCACCGCTCAGGCGGGCACTTATCGGGCCTCTTCAGGACAATAAATTTGATTGAACCCGCCCTGATGTTACCATCCGAAACGGGCCGGCAAAGGTAAGGCCCATCAGGCAAAGTGCCAAGGTTTATTAAAAGTAATTTTTCAGCCCCCTGCGAAAATAATAACTACTTCTTTCCAGTGTAAAATCGGGATTATAATTTAAAGGTGAAAAAAAATTAATATAATGGTCATTTAATCCTCGTAACTTAATACGCTTAAACCAAAGGTTATGAGAAAAGCACTTTTATTACCGGCAATCCTGTTTATTGCCAATCTATCTTACGCACAACTTGGTGGCCTGCTTAACAGGGCGAAAGACAGGGCTAAACAAAAGGCTGAGCAAAAAATGAATCAAAAAATAGATAATGCCGTGGATAGTGCCTTAGACGGAAAAAAGAAATCCAAATCTGTAAAAGGAACCAAAGATGGTAATGCTTCCGGTGAAGAAAATATAGCAACCAACGAGCTGAATACGGAAGCTAAATTCGGCTCCGCTTCATTTAAAACTTACAGCAAATTTGATTTTGTTCCCGGCGAAAAAATAATTGCCTGGGAAGATTTTGCACAGGATGCTATTGGCGATTTCCCCGATAAATGGAATACCAATGGCACAGGTGAAATTCAAAATATTGAGGGTAAACCGGGGAAATGGTTATCTGTTGCCAAGGAAGCTGTGTTATTACCTGAATTTATTACAGCACTTCCTGAAAATTTTACAATGGAATATGATGTGGTGTGTAATCCTGAATTCAGTTTTTATTCTTCCGCCTTTTTCTGTGCTTTTGTTGCGGCCAAAGATCCGGGAAAAGAATTTACAGATTGGGGAACCGACAAAAACGGGCCCTGGGATACTAAAACTGGTGGTGTACGAATCTGGGTTCACCCCGAAGCTGCAGGCGGTAATGTGGGCCATGCTGGCTACGCCACCTACGAAGCAACACAGGTAAATTTGAGAAATGAAGACAACACAACACAGTTTTTTAATAAAACTAAAAACACCGTGCATGTGGCCATTTGGCGGCAAAAAACAAGGCTTCGTGTTTATTTGAATGAAGAAAAAATTTTTGATGTGCCAAGAGCTTTTAACGCATCTGCTAACTACAATACAGTTATTTTCTCCCGGAGTGGTAGCTGGAGACCAGGAGACCGGTACCTGTTCGGCAATATCAAATTAGCTGTTGGCGCACCGGATACCAGGAATAAACTCATTACCGAAGGTAAATTTGTAACGCATGGGATTTTGTTTGATGTTAACAGTGATAAAATAAAACCGGAATCATATGGCGCCTTAAAAGATATTGCCAATGTGCTGAATGAAAATACGGGTGTAAAAGTTAAAATAATTGGTCATACCGATGCTGATGGAGATGATAAAGCAAATATGGAATTATCGTTGAAAAGAGCCAATGCAGTAAAAGCTGTGCTGGAAAAAGAATTTGGCATTGATGCTGCAAGGATGAGCACAGAAGGAAAAGGTGCAAGTCAGCCGGTAGATAAAAATGATAATGCAGTAGGAAAAGCTAATAACCGCCGGGTGGAATTTGTTAAACAATAATTAAACAATAAAACAATATGAAAAAACTGTTATTACATGTCCTCGTATTGATGATTGCTTTTACAGCCTGCAACAGCAAAAAGGAAAAGAAAAGTCCTGAAAAAATTGAATCGCTGAGTGATTTAAAAGATTATACTGAAAATGTAAAAGACAAAATGGATGAGTCGCAAAAAAAGATAGAGGAGAGAAAGAAAAGAGGTGATACTATTGCCATGAACTATAAAGACTTGCAGGCATACCTGCCCGATATTCCGGGTTACGAAAAAGATGGTGGGCCAGGCGGGGAATCGATGAATGGTTTTGGCGGAAGCTGGTCAACTGCTTCACAAAAGTATAAAAATGGCGATAAGAATATAAAAGTGGAAATTGTGGATTACAATGCTGCTTATCAAACATTTGCCGGTTTAACAGCTTTATATGGAATGGGCTTTTCAAGAGAAGATGATAATGAGAAAATAGCAGCTGTTGATTTGGGAGTGGAAGGAGTACAGGGTTACGAAACTATTTCCAAAAAAGAACCAAATTCAAAGTTAACGATTGTAATTGCCGGGCGGTTTATTACAAACATTGAATGTAATGGTTCCAATGACAGTGAATTTTTAAAATCAATTGCAAAGGGAATGAAGCTAAGTGATTTAGCTTCTAAATAATACTTGCTGCTTGCCAGGAAAAAAACGGGATAAATGTTTATCCCGTTTTTTTATTCGTTATTTCAAACTTTTTTATCCTGTGGAATTACCAAAAAAAAGATAGGCCAAAAAAATTGAAGTAATGATACCCACCAAATCAGCCAGCAGCATTGCCCCTGCTGCATACCGTGTATCTTTCACACTTACCGCTCCAAAATAAACTGCTATCACATAAAAAGTAGTATCGCTGGAACCCTGCAATACACCTGATAATTTTCCGGCAAATGAATCGGGACCAAAATTCCGCATGGTATCAATCATCACTCCTCTTGCCCCGCTTCCGCTCAATGGTTTTATCAATGCTGTGGGCAAGCCATCCACAAATCTTGTATCGGCACCCATCGCCATAAACAGGCTTTTAACTCCATCAATTATATAATCAAAAGTGCCGCTGGTACGCAGCATACTGATGGCAACGAGCATACCAACGATATAAGGAATGATTTTTACTGCCACTTCAAATCCGCCTTTTGCTCCATCAATAAATGCATCAAATACATTAATCTTTTTATACAACGCACCTATTACGATTAATAAAAAGATAGATAATATCAATCCATTGCTTACAATGCGGGAGAAGTTGGTAACACCATCAGCAGCTAATGTTTTCAGGTATAGTACCAGCGAAGCTATTACTGCAGATAAACCCAAAATCCAGCCTAAGATGACGGGTTGAAAGAGATTGATTTTTTGTTTGAATGAAACAATTATCAACGCTGCTATGGTAGCTGTAAACGTAGCAATCATGCAGGGAATAAAGATATCTGTTGGATTAGATGCTTTCATGGAAGCCCGGATGGCAATGATACTCACAGGAATTAGTGTTAATCCGGAAGCATGCAAACAAAGAAACATGAGCTGTGCATTGGAGGCCCTGTCTTTGTGTGGATTTAACTCCTGCAAACTTTCCATGGCTTTTATTCCAAATGGCGTGGCGGCATTATCCAAATTAAGCAGGTTAGCTGAAAAATTTAATATCATGTGCCCGTATGCAGGATGGCCTTTAGGAACATCGGGAAAAATACGGGAGAAAAAAGGTGTTATAATTCTGGCCAGGAACTGTATGCCACCTGCTTTTTCAGCAATACTTAAAAAGCCCATGAACAATGCCATCACTCCTATGAAACCAATACAAATGTTCACTGCGTCTTTACAGGTTTCTAAAATACCATTGGCGCTTTGCTCTTTGCAAACAATAAACTTTCCTGTATCTACTTTAATATATTTATCCTCACCGTTCTTCGCTTCTTTGCCGGTGCGTAATTGAGCAGCAATAGCAGTAGGAATAGCGGCACTGTCAATTGCTTTGGTGTTACTAGTGTCGCCTGATTTGCCTACCACCATTTTATTAAATACCATTTTGCTTTCACCGCTCACTGCATATTTAAATCCGGCTACTACAATCGCAATAATGATAAATGCACTCCATATCCTGCTTAAGGCCATAAAA
The DNA here is from genome assembly GCA_003963365.1 of Sphingobacteriales bacterium. GTDB lineage: Bacteria > Bacteroidota > Bacteroidia > Chitinophagales > Chitinophagaceae > AWTP1-9. The sequence continues at coordinate 741,189 of RXJG01000002.1, read as the reverse complement.
GAAGTTTGTGGTTTGTTGTTTGTGGTTGAAGGTAGTTGTTTCATTTCAAAAACCATGACGCTTCAAACCCTTATCTTTGCGGCCGAAAAAATTCAGCTATGAGTCATTAGCTACGAGTTACGGGTTTATTTTCTCGTAGCTCACCGCTCAACACTCGCAGCTGAACCATACATCAGACATCATAAATCAGACTTCAACTATGGGTTTACAAGCAGGCATTGTAGGGTTACCAAACGTAGGCAAATCAACTTTATTTAATGCAGTGAGCAATAGTGCCAAAGCACAGGCAAGCAATTATCGTTTCTGCACTATTGACCCCAATATAGGTTTGGTGGATGTGCCGGATCCACGTTTGTACAAACTGGCTGAATTAGTAAAACCTAACCGTATCGTTCCCACCCAGATTGAAATTGTAGATATAGCTGGTTTGGTAAGAGGCGCCAGCAAAGGCGAAGGCCTGGGAAATAAGTTCCTCGCCAACATTCGTGAAGTGGATGCGATTGTGCATGTAATCCGTTGTTTTGAAGATGAAAATATTTTGAGAGATGAAGGCCCAATCAACCCGGTTAGCGATAAGGATATTATTGATACTGAACTTCAGCTGAAAGATTTGGAAAGTGTAGAGAAGAAATTACAACGTACGGAAAAATTACTTCGTACAGCCGATGCAAAAGTGAAGGCTGAATATGAAGTATTGAAAAGATGTTATGAGCATTTGGAAAAAGGAAAGAACATTCGTGAACTGAATTTGAGCAAAGAAGACAGAGTAGCTATTGCCGATTTGTTTTTACTCACCGAAAAACCGGTTTTATATGTGGCTAATGTGGATGAACCATCCATGCACACCGGTAATAAATTTTCGGATGCCTTAAAAGCTGCGGTGGCTGCTGAAAATGCAGAAGTAATTATCATGAACAATTCCATTGAGCAGCAAATAGCTGAGTTAGAAAGTGAAGAAGACAAGCGTCTCTTTATGGAAGAATATAAAATGACTGAGCCTGCATTAGACAAACTGATTCATGCTGCTTATAAATTGCTGAACCTGCAAACTTATTTCACTGCCGGAGTACAGGAAGTAAGAGCATGGACCATTCACCGGGGATGGAAAGCCCCGCAGGCAGCCAGTGTTATTCATACCGATTTTGAAAAAGGATTTATTAAAGCTGAAGTGATTAGTTATGATGATTTCATTCAGTACGGTTCTGAAGCAGCCTGCCGTGAAGCGGGTAAGTTAAGAATTGAAGGAAAAGAATACATCGTTAAAGACGGTGATGTGATGCATTTCAGGTTTAATGTATAAAATGGCTATAAAGCAAAAGTCAAAATTCAAAAGTAATAACATCAGTTCCTTTTGAATTTTGACTTTTTAATTTTAATTAATTACTAATCTTCCTCTGGTCTCTCCACTGTTAAACTCTGCACTAATTTCGAAACAACCGGTTGCCCATCTCTCACGGCAGGAGTCCATTTGCATTCTTTCAAGAAGTGGTCAATCACTTTCTCATTAATTTTTTTCACTCCGCCCTGTATCACATCGGCATAAATGGTGTTACCTTCTTTATCCACTACAAATTCCAGCTTTAAATAAACTTTCTGCACTCCGTTCGGTAAAAATGGAATCATCTCTTTGGTGAGTTTATTTAAAAACAGGTTAAAGGCAGGTGTTCCTGTTTTATACATCGGCAACCTGTCCACATTATCCACTATACCAAACTCAGTTGTTAAATCTCTTTTCACCATGGCCGGTGCATCGGGATAAAAATTATCTTTTGCTTCGGGTGCATCCACCAGGTAATCACCTTTGGTATCAATCATCACCAATGGCAACTGGTGTTTATCTTCAAAATAATAAAAAGCATTTTTTAGCTGCGAAGCCATTGAAGCATATGAAGGTGTTGCGGTAAACTTCTTTAAATACTCAAAACTTTTCTTTACCCTGAAGTTGATTGGATACACATGCACGGGTATAAAATCCTGTCCCAATGATTTAGTTGCAGCAGCTACTACATACACTTCTTCAATCATATCATCCATTAATGGAATACAGCCGATGCTTACACAACTGCCATGGATATAAATATCTCCACCGGGTCGGCTGGCATCTGCTAACACCCTGTCAGATGGATTGGGATAATTTAACCCCAATGCCATATGATAGTTGCTGTTGGGATTAAACTCGTTGATGTAATAGAAACCTTCGGGCACCTGCTTATCTCCTTCTTTACGTTTGGGGCCAATGGTGCCGGAGGTAAGACAGACTTTATAATTTTTGAATAACTTAAATGGTTCGTTCCAGTCGTTTTTTACCCAAAGTTCCAGTTGCTTATCATACTTAAAGGAACGTATATATAAATACCTGGCGGGCCACTTCAAACCCTTTTCAGCAAACTGTTTTTGAATAGTATCTTCCAGTTTGCTGCGCAGGTTCTCTGTTTTAGCGCCAAATAACTGCAGGTTTACTGTACCTGTCTGGGCTTTTGATTGTATGGTAAGAAAGCAGCAAATCATTACTGCCACACTTATCTTTCTTATCATGTTAGGATGCCTGGTTTATTTTAAAACGAATTTATGAAGTTTCTATTTTATAAATTTCCTCTTTCCCCCTGCTCTCTTTCGATGGCCTCAAACAACGCTTTGAAATTTCCCTTACCAAAACTCCGGGCACCTTTACGTTGAATGATTTCGAAAAATAACGTTGGCCTGTCTTCCACCGGTTTGCTGAACAATTGCAGCAAATACCCCTCCTCATCACGATCAACTAATATGCCTAACTCTTTTAATGGTGCTAAATCTTCATCAATATGCCCCACTCTTTCTAATAAATCGTCATAATACGTATTGGGTACCCGTAAAAATTCCACGCCACGGTTTCTTAACGCTGTTACGGTTGTTACGATGTCGTTGGTAGCTAAAGCCACATGCTGACAGCCTTCGCCATTGTAAAAATCGAGATATTCTTCCACTTGTGATTTCTTTTTTCCTTCGGCCGGCTCGTTTATCGGAAATTTAACATAGCCATTTCCATTGCTCATTACTTTACTCATTAAAGCCGAATACTCAGTGGAAATATCTTTATCATCAAAGGATAAAATGTTCCGGAACCCCATCACCTCTTCATAAAATTTAACCCAGCGGTTCATCTGGTTCCAGCCAACATTGCCTACACAATGGTCAACATACAATAAACCTGTTGAAGATGGTTTAAAATATGGATTCTCCCATTTACGGTAACCGGGCATGAAAGCACCATTATAGTTTTTTCGTTCTATAAACATATGCACCGTATCACCATATGTATGTATCCCACTCACCACTACTTCGCCATCATTATCTTTTAATATTTGGGGTTGCATATACGATTTAGCTCCCCGCTTAGTAGTTTCATTCCATGCACTGGTTGCATCATCTACTCTTAATGCTAATACTTTTACACCATCACCATGTTTATAAATATGGTCAGCCATTTCATTACCCATTCTTAACGGAGTAGTTAATACAAATGTGAGTTTGTTTTGATGAACAGCATAGCTGGCCCTGTCTTTAATTCCTGTTTCCGGCCCTGCATAAGCCAGTGCCTGGAAACCAAATGCACTCATATAATAATGAGCCGCCTGTTTGGCATTGCCTACATAAAATTCTACATAGTCAGTTCCCTGTAAAGGAAGAAAATCGGTATTGGTATTAGCGGAAGTTTGAGGAGATGTTATCACTGAATTCATAAATGGCTTGTTTAAGTTTAAATTGATTGGTTTGGTTCAATTAAAAAACTTAAACCCTATCCCATTGCCATTGTTTCCATCAATAAACAAAAGCAATGCCGATGATCGCTGAATAATTTATGTGGATAATCCGGTTGCATTATGACAAAGTTAAATTATAAAAGATAATCACAGAAAAGTGCACGGGCTTATCTTTGCGACCAATTTCAATATTATGCTAAAGATCGGTATACTCGGTGGCGGACAGTTAGGCAGAATGCTTTTACAGGCAGCCGCCAATTATCCCGTGGAAACCTTTGTTATGGAAAACGATGCCGATTGCCCGGCAGCTCATTTATGCAATCATTTCAGGAAAGGAGATATTAAGGACTTTGATGCTGTTTATGCCTTTGGCAAAGGCCTGGATGCTATCACCATTGAAATTGAATCAGTCAATACCGATGCGCTGGAAAAATTAGAAGCCGAAGGAATAAAAGTTTATCCAAAGCCAGCTGTCATCAAAACCATCCGCAATAAAATTTTACAAAAGCAATTTTATAAAGAGAACGAAATACCTACTTCTGATTTTATTGTTACGCAAACACTGGACGAATTAAAAAACCATATTGGTTATTTACCCGCTGTACATAAAATTGGAGTGGGCGGTTATGATGGACGGGGGGTTCAGGTAATTAAAACTACTGCTGATATAGAAAAAGGGTTTGATGCACCCAGCATTTTAGAAAAAATGGTTACTATAAAAAAGGAAATAGCCCAGATAGTTGCCGTTAATGAAAAAAGAGAAACAGCCCTGTATCCACCGGTTGATATGGTGTTTGACCCTGACCTCAATTTATTGGACTACCAGGTAAGTCCGGCCGATCTGCCTGAAAAAACATTGTGGAAAGTAGAAGCCATTTCCCTGGCCGTAGTTAAAGCTTTAAAAAGCCCGGGCATTTTTGCCGTTGAATTGTTTGTGGATGATAAAGATGATGTATATGTAAATGAAACAGCCCCACGTGTACACAACAGCGGTCATCATACTATTGAAGCAAATTATTCTTCCCAGTTTGATATGTTATGGAGGGTTATGCTTGGTTACCCGCTGGGCAATACCGAACATATCGTTCCCGCCGCCATTGTAAATATATTAGGGGCGGAAGGATTTACCGGAGAAGTTAATTATGAAGGGTTAAATGAAGTTCTTCAAATTGAAAATGCTTTTGTGCATATTTATGGTAAAAAACAAACCAAGCCCGGGAGAAAGATGGGACATATTACCATACTTAGCAAAGAAAAACAGGAACTCATTCACCAGGCCAACCGGATTAAGAATACCCTGCGGGTTACCAGCCATCAAAGCAACCAACCGCAAAAGTAATTTGCAATGTTTACGTCAAATAGTAAAAACTAAAAAACTTAATTTTACTTTTTCTGATAATCAACAACATGAGACGATTAAGACTGTTATTTCCGGCAGCTGCATTATTTCTATTTCTATTATTTTCCTGTAACGACAAAAAAAACGCATCTGGCAATGCAAAACCAGATATGAACCCGGTATTACCCATTGAAGGTATTATTGTAAAAAGCAGTGCTATTGATGAAAACATTAAAGTATCCGGAACGCTTATTCCTTTTGAAAATACAGAACTGAGAACAGAAACTTCAGGACGGGTAGTATCATTGAATGTAGCCGAAGGAAAATTTGTTACTAAGGGTACATTGCTGGTAAAAATATTTGATGGTGATTTGCAGGCCCAATTAAAAAAATTGCAGGTTCAACTCCAGATTGCCCAAAAAACATTTGAAAGACAAAATGAACTTTTAAAAATAAATGGCATCAGCCAGCAGGAAGTTGATCTTACCGGTTTACAGGTAAGCAATATCCAGGCAGATATCGACATCATCAAAACCAGTATTGCCAAAACAGAATTAAGAGCCCCTTTTGATGGCCGCCTTGGTTTGCGCAATATCAGTCCTGGTGCTTATGTAACGCCACAAACACTGGTTTCCACCATCAGTGAAATCAATCAGCAAAAAATTGAATTCAGCATACCGGAGAAATACAGTTCACAGCTAAGCAATGGAAAGGATTTAATATTTACAGTGGATGGTTCACCCAACACCTATAAAGCCGTGGTAAGTGCTACCCAAACAGCTATTGAAGAAAATACAAGAAACCTCAAAATAAGAGCTGTAGTAAAAAATGTGGATCGTTATCTTGTACCCGGCACATTTGCCAAAGTGGAAATGATACTGGGTAAAAACGATAACGCCATCATGATACCCTCTGATGCCATCATTCCACAGGCAAGAAATAAACAGGTTATTTTATATAAAGGCGGGGAAGCTGCATTTGTAAATGTAGTAACGGGTATCAGGGATTCCAGCAATGTGCAAATCATTTCTGGAGTGAATGCAGGTGATACTGTTATTACAACCGGTTTGCTTTTTTTAAAACCGGGTGCGCAGGTGAAGCTTTCTAAAATACATTAACAGCCGAAACACGATAATAGATGAATTTATCTGAACTCAGTTTAAAAAGACCGGTACTGGCAATGGTTTGTTCCATTGTAATCATCATATTTGGTATTATCGGTTATAATTTTCTTGGTGTACGGGAATATCCTGCTATTGATCCGGCAGTGATCAGTGTCCGTACTTC
>RXJG01000002.1:451721-734773 GCA_003963365.1 Sphingobacteriales bacterium | reverse complement strand
AGAATTTGAATTAAATGTTGACCTGGAAAAAGCCGCCAATGATGTAAGGGAAAAAGTATCGCAGGCATTGGGCAACCTGCCACAGGATATTGACAGTCCCCCGATTGTTACCAAAGCAGATTCTGATTCAGATCCTATTGTGTTCATGCAAATGCAAAGCATGAGCCGTAATATTTTACAACTGACAGATTATGCGGAAAACGTAGTGCAGGAAAGATTACAAACCATTAATGGTGTAAGCTCGGTAAATGTTTTTGGTAAACGTTATGCCATGCGTTTGTGGATTGATCCGGCAAAACTGGCGGCATATAAATTAACAATACAGGATATACGGGCAGCCTTAGACAGGGAAAATGTAGAATTGCCCGGCGGAAAGGTAAGAGGCAATACCACTGAATTAACGGTAAAAGCCTACGGACGATTAACATCAGAAGATGATTTCAACAACCTTATTATTAAGCAGGATGTTGGACAAATTATCCGTTTAAAAGATTTGGGTTACGCCGTTCTTGGTCCGGATAATGAAGAACAGAATTCAAGAAAGAATAATATTCCCTGTGTTTCACTGGGTGTGGTGGCTCAACCCGGCAGTAATCAAATTGCCATTGCTGATGAAGTGTACAAACGTGTTGCGGAAATAAAAAAAGAATTACCTGCTGATGTAACGCTTGAGGTTGGCTTTGACAGAACAACTTTTGTACGCAAAGCTGTTGCCGAGGTAAAAGAAACATTGGCTATCGCTATTACACTGGTGGTGATCATCATCTTCCTCTTCTTCCGTGAATGGTCCATAGCCTTACGACCGTTGATTGATATACCGGTTTCGTTGATTGGTGCTTTCTTTATCATGTACATTGCCGGTTTCTCCATCAATGTACTTACCCTTTTATCATTAGTACTGGCAACGGGACTTGTAGTGGATGATGGTATTGTGGTAACGGAGAACATCTTTAAAAAGATGGAGCAGGGAATGGATAAACGCAGTGCAGCTAAAGCAGGCTCCAAAGAAATTTATTTTGCTGTAATTGCTACTTCATTAACACTCGCAGTGGTTTTCTTACCAATCATTTTTTTACAAGGTTTTGTGGGAAGATTGTTCCGTGAGTTTGGTATTGTAGTAGCGGGTGCGGTAATCATCTCAGCGTTTGTATCATTAAGCTTAACTCCTGTTTTAAATATCTACCTTACTTCAAATACAAAAAAACATTCCTGGTTTTACACAGTAACAGAACCATTCTTCAGAGGAATGGAAAACCTCTACCGAAGAACACTTACAGGTTTTATGAAAGCGAAATGGATCGCTTTTATAATTGTAATTGCATGTGTTGCGGCCATTATTACCATTGGAAAATTACTTCCTTCCGAATTAGCGCCGATGGAAGACCGTAACCGTGTCCGCTTTTCAGTTTTGGCTCCCGAAGGAACTGATTTTGATTTCATGGACAAGGCAGTTTACAACACTTCACAGATCATTATGGATTCTGTACCGGAAAAGAGTATTTTATTATCATTTGCACCCAGCTTTTCCGGATCAGGCGGTGTTAATTCAGCCTTTATCAGCATGGGTTTAAAAGATGCCAATGAGCGGCAAAGAAACCAAAACCAGATTGCACAGCAAACCAATAAAATATTCAGCAAATACACCAATGTAAGAGTGCTCACCATCCAGGAGCAAACCATCTCCGTTGGTGTGGGATCGAGAGGATCACTGCCGGTACAATTTGTACTGCAGAATTTGAACTTAGATAAGATTAAAGCGAAAGTTCCTTTGTTTATGGCGGAGGTAGCAAAAAGCCCCGTATTCCAGGGATTTGATATCAACCTCAAATTAAATAAACCTGAACTGCAGATTACTATTGACCGTTTGAAAGCGACAGAGCTGGGTGTTTCTGTATTGGATGTTTCCAATACGTTACAATTAGCATTGAGCGGACGACGGTTTGGTTATTTTATTATGAATGGAAAACAATACCAGGTAATTGGCCAGGTTGACCGTAATGACAGAGATGAACCACTCGACTTAAAAGCATTTTATGTACGCAGTAACAAAGGTGAACTGATACAATTAGATAACCTGGTGAATATTATAGAAAGTGCCAATCCTCCGCAATTGTTTCACTTTAACCGGTTAAAGAGTGCTACGGTTTCAGCAGGATTAGCTCCGGGTAAATCATTAAGTGATGGTGTAAATGAAATGAACCGTATTGCCAAACAGGTATTAGATGATTCATTCAGCACTTCACTGAGTGGTGCTGCCAGGGATTTTGCTGAAAGTAAATCCAATACTTCATTCGCATTCATACTGGCCCTGGTACTTATCTTTTTAATTCTTGCAGCACAGTTTGAAAGTTTCATTGATCCTTTTATTATTATGATTACCGTACCACTGGCGTTAGCAGGGGCAGTAATCAGTTTGTACGTCTTTGATCAAACATTAAATATATTCTCACAAATCGGTATCATCATGCTGATTGGACTGGTAACCAAAAACGGTATCCTCATTGTGGAATTTGCCAATCAAAAAAGAGAAGCAGGTGAAGGAAAATTAACTGCCGCTATCCAGGCTTCAGTTGCCCGTTTGCGTCCAATCCTTATGACTACACTGGCCACTACACTGGGTGCATTACCAATTGCTATGGCTATTGGGTCGGCCGGTAAAAGCCGTGTACCGCTGGGGATTGTTATTGTAGGCGGAATGATTTTTTCACTAATACTCACTTTATACGTTGTACCGGCCCTGTATATGTTCTTATCTACCAAAAAGAAAATTCATGAAGATGAAGACCATCAGTAAGATTACATTTTTATTATTTATAACGGTAACCAGTTTTGCACAGGAAAGAGTATTAAGTCTTGATGAAGCTATTGCCACTGCCTTAAAGAATAATTATGATATACAATTAGCAAAGAAGGATTCTTCTTCTGCCGCTATAGATAATTCTTATGCTTACGCTGCTTTCATTCCCCGCTTAAACGCTACCGGAGGAATCATCTTTAATAATAATGATCAGAAACAAAAACTGGCCAGTGGCACTACCACCAGCAGAAAAGGCGTTCGTTCAGACAATCTCTCTTCCGCTGTACAGTTAACCTGGACATTGTTTGATGGATTAAAGATGTTTGCCACCCGTGATAAATTAGCTGAATTTGTAAAGCTGGGAGAACTCAATATTAAAAATCAAATTATAAATACACTGGCGGCTGTAATCAATAACTATTATAACATTGTCAGACAAAAACAGCAACTAAAAGCCATAGAGGAGCAGATGAGCATCAGCGATGAACGGGTAAAACTGGCAGATAAAAAATTGGCGGTTGGGCTGGGCTCCAAACCTGAATTACTACAGGCAAAAGTTGATTTAAATGCGCAAAAAGCTGCCCGGTTAAATGAGCTCACTTTGATAGATCAGTTGAAACAACAATTAAATCAGTCAATGGCCATCGCTATCAATTCGTCTTACGATGTTTCTGATACCATTCCTTTTGATGCTGCGCTCAATTATGATGATATATTGAACAAATCGGAAGAGCGTAACCCTTTATTACAAATCAGCAGAAAGAATATTGATATTTCAAAGCTTACACTAAAAGAAAGAAAAGCAGAACGTTTGCCTACCATTAATTTTAACTCAGCCTATAACTTTGGTAAAACAGATAATAAAGTTGTCCTCAACCAGTTTACACCACTTTTTAACCGTACAGTTGGTTTTAACTATGGCCTCAGCGCAACCATTCCTATTTTAAACGGATTTAATTCGCAAAGGCTGATTAAACAGGCAAAACTGGATATTCAATACCAGCAACTGATACTGGAAAATCAAAAGTCGCAGCTTAGTTTAGCTGTTAGTAATGCCTTTAAAGATTATGAGCTGCAAAAGAAATCACTGGCATTAGAAGAAGAAAATTTAGCATTGGCCAAAGAAAATGTAATGATTGCATTAGAACGTTTCCGCCAGGGAGTATCCACCTATCTCGAATTAAGAGAGGCACAAAAAAGTTTGGAAGATGGATATAACCGCTTAATTGCTGCAAGATATAATACCAAATTAGCGGAAACAGAATTACTGCGGCTGAAAGGAGATTTGATAAAATAGATTCATTGAGTTTGTCGTTTGTAGTTTATGGTTTGTGGTTGTTCAATTCTATAAAACCTTTTTTTATGGCAACTATCAAACGGTTTGAAGATTTAGAAATTTGGCAATTGGCGAGAGAATTATCCACCAAAATGTACCAGCTTACTTTTAGTGGTCCGATATCTACCGACTACAGACTAAGAGACCAAATTAGAGGAAGTTGTGGGTCAGTAATGGATAATATTGCCGAAGGTTTTGAAAGAAGTAGCCGACTTGAATTTATTAACGGACTCTCAATAGCAAAAGGCGAAACCGGAGAACTTAAATCCCAATTGTATCGTTGTCTGGACAATACCTACCTGTCTAAAGAAAAATTTGAAGAACTTTATACAGATGCTGATCTTTTGACAAAGAAGATTACTAATTTTATTGCCTACCTTAATTCATCCAAAATTAGAGGCCAAAAATTTAAAAACAGGGAGACCTGAGCATGCAACAACAAACAACAAACCACAGACCACAAACTATAGTTGGAATCATCATGGGCAGCGACAGTGATTTACCTGTAATGCAGGCCGCTGCGGATATTTTAAAAGAGTTTTCCATTGAATTTGAATTAACTGTTGTTTCTGCACATCGTACACCACTGCGTATGGTTGAGTATGCACAAAAGGCTAAACTAAGGGGTTTAAAAGTAATTATTGCCGGAGCTGGTGGTGCAGCTCATTTACCGGGTATGGTGGCTTCTATTACTTCTATACCTGTAATTGGTGTTCCTATAAAGTCTTCTAATTCTATTGATGGATGGGATTCTGTTTTATCCATACTGCAAATGCCTAACGGAATACCCGTGGCAACGGTTGCCTTGAATGCAGCAAAGAACGCTGGTATCCTTGCAGCAACTATAATAGGTGCATTTGACGAAGTTGTCGGTAAAAAAGTAAGTGATTACAAAGCTTCATTGAGTAATGAAGTAATTGCTAAAGTGAATAAGTTAAAGAAAGATGGCTGGGAGAATAAGTTTGATTAAACGCTATTGGCTTAGCACCACAAACTCCTGCTCCAAACTCAAAGAATTTTCATACAATACATTTAGTAACCGTTTACCATAAACTCCATAGAAGTAAGCAATATTTTCTACTCTCTCCTGCAAACTGTTATTGGGAAAAAGTGTTTGTTTTAAACTTTGTATTTGCCTTTGCTCTGCTTCATACTTCCCTTTTTCTGAATGAAGTAATTTCTTCTCGAGTTCCTCTACTCTTTTCTGCGCTTTTGACAGCAGTGATTCAATATGGGGGAGTAAAGTTTTATCAACCGGTTCAGCTTTTTGCTTTAGCTGATCATATAGTTTTTGCAATGCATCGATCTCATTCTTCAATGACAAATCGTTCTTTGATGTTTTTTTTACCAGTTGATTGATGAGATCTAATTCAGTTTTAAATAAATCTGCCACATTAAATCCAAGCTTATCTAATTTTTGTTTTTGTGCTTCATTCATCAATAAAAATGAATTACGCAGCACCAGCACAGGATAAGGAACCTGCACTGCTTCAAACACATTTTTCAGTTCCAGCCAGTAAGCCAACTCTCCTCCCCCGCCAATAAAAGCAATATTCGGCAATATCGTTTCCTGGAACACCCCCCGCAATATCACATTCGGACTAAACCGTTCCGGGTGTTCTTCTAATTCTTTCAATATCTCAGCCTCTGAAAAGCTGAGTTGCAAACTCTCAACTGTATACTGTGAATTTTTCTTCTCAATCCGCTCCCGTTTATCATCAATCAAATAAAACAAATTAATCTCTCTGCCACTCGCCTGTACTTTATAATATTTGTCTAATTCCGCAGCAGTTGCTTCAACCAACGAATGAGAAAATCCTTCGAGTAACTCTTTCTTAACAATTGGTTTAAAAGCATTCTTTAACTCCGTATTATCAGGTATCAGCACTACCACTCCAAACTCACCCAGCAAAATATTTACCAGTTCAAATGTTGCCTGCTGTATGGTTTTGCCTTTGCGGTAACAATCAACAAACAACTGTACTAATTCTTTTCCATTGGGGAGTACAGCAATTTGTCCATTAATGACATGAATCAACTTTAATAATTCATCATCCACTTTCATTCTTCCCACCGCACCTGTTTGTTTGGTATGCCAAACCAGTTTATTTCCCTGAATGGTAATGTTATTCAATTCATCAAGGTCCGCATCCTCACTTCCCATATAATACACCGGCACAAAATCATACTGCGGCATTTCTTTTTTAAATGTATCAACCAGCTTTGCAGCATGCAAAATCTTATATAAAAAATATAATGGCCCGGTAAATATGTTTGGCTGATGCGCTGTACAAATGGTAAACGTATTGGGTGATGAAAGCCTATGGATATTTCCCTTTACTGCTTCAGTAGCCGGGTTGTTGTTATACTGTTGTTGCAATGCAGCAACCAGCAATTCCCGGTTAGTATTAAATTGTTTCCTGCTTTCTATCGACTGGCGGATGCCATCCATAGAAACAGGGTGTTTAATAAAGGGGGTTAATTTTTCATCGCCGGCAATATAATCGGCCACGAGTCGGGAGAAATAGCCTGTTTGTGCGTAAGACAACCTTAAAGCAGTAAAATTCATCTATCAGTTTTAAAATTCCCAAAAAACAGGCAACGAAAGTAGCAATTCTATGCAATAAGTACATAGTTTTACGTTATTAACAGTTAGCCACTGTGCTTCAAATGAAACTTTTAACAAGCTTTTCTAAAATATCTATGAAGGCACCTCTAACGCTCCTCCTTCTTATAACTTCCATTGCTTCATTGGCAGCAACTGATACTACGGGCACCTGGGTAGGTACCATGGAGCATAAAGGCACCGGCACCAACACCACCGTATGGTATGTAAAAATGAATTTAACCACAGAGGGCGACAAATGTTATGGCACGATGACATATGACTTCATGAAACGCAACAGCCCTTTAACACTTGAAGTAAGATTTAAAGGATATGTGCTGGAAAATACATTAATCATCAACTATTATTCAAAAGACATAAAAAAAACCGGGCCGGAAGCCAGGAATATTTTACTGCAGTTCCGTTATAATCTCACGTTAGTAAAAAACAAATTCAACAATCATATTTACGGGGATTATGTTGGCTTGTCAAAAGGATTAATAGCTGATCAAACCAAAGGCTATTTATATCTTGAACCTTATATTGGCGATACGGTGGCGAAAGAAGCACTGGTAAAAAAACTTGATTTAAAAATAGATTCGCTGATTGCCGCAAAGGATAATCCTACGCTTTCCACCCCACCGGTTACTGATGTGGCCGTTAATACACTGCCTAAAATTGAAACAGAAAAAGCGGTTGTAAAAACAACAGATCAACCAAAAGCTGAGGTAAAGAAAACAGAAGCCAAAAAATTACCGGTTATTGATCCCCCGGTAACAAAAGCACCACCAGCTGCTATTAAAAAAGATACTGCGGATATTGCAAAGAAGATTGAACCGGAAATTAAAAAAGATACCGAAGGAGTAGCAAACAAGACTGAATTAGAAATTAAAAAAACAGTAAACCCTGATGTAGTAAAAGGTAAAGAATATAAAATTGATACCAGCAACCTTGCCAAAGCAAAAATGGAGGTACAGTCAAAATTAAAAGCCAGAGAAAATGTAGTAAGTGACCGTTGGATTGTGGACAGCGGAGAAGTAGTGGTTGAGTTTTATGATAATGGTACCATTGATGGTGATATCATCACTGTAATCCATAATAAAAATATAGAGCTCTCTAATGCCATGCTTAGTGATAAAGCATTACGTTTCTCTTTCCACATTGATGCAAACAGCCCCACTCATGAAATTGTAATGTATGCAGAGAACCAGGGAACCATTCCGCCCAATACAGCATTAATGATCATTACTTCAGGTAACCAGCGTAAACAGGTATTCCTGAGTTCGGATGATAAGAAAAGTGCGGTAGTGGTGCTGGAATTGAGAAAATAGCGTACTAAAACAAAAAGACAGAAAAAACTTTCACCCTTTTATTGAAGAACTCTGCAACGATAAAAACATTTGTGTAAGAGATGAAGTAGCACAGTACAAAGCCAAGGCACAAATTATAGTTACCAAACCTGAAGATATTTTCGTTATACATTAATGATCACATATCATTATCTTTAGGTCATCTTGCTATGCGGTACCTACTCACTTACTTGCTGCTTCTTTTGCAATCAGCCATTACCATTGCCCAAAACAATATTTCCGTTATTACCCAGCATAACGACCTGTACCGAACCGGTTGGAATAAAAATGAAACCATTCTTAATCCTGCAAACGTTTCCTCCAATAATTTTGGCCTGGTTGGCTCATTAAATGTTGATGACGAGATTTATGCACAAATTCTTACTGTTAAAAACCTCAGCATTGGAAATTTTACAGGCAACGTATTATTCGCCGCAACTGTTAACAATACCGTGTATGCTTTTAATGCAGATGATGTAAGTTATGGCATTCCCTTGTGGACGGTCAATCTTAATCCGCCCGCACAAAGAGCTCCCAATATATTTGATCTTACAGACCCAAATGAAGGAAAACCCTGTGGAGGGAATTATCGGGATTTCTCGGGCAGAATAGGAATCGTAGGCACACCGGTTATTGATACTATTACCAACACACTTTATGTTGCTACTAAAACAATTGATAACAATGGAAATTTTTATGCGTATTTAAATGCACTTGATATTAAAACTGGTCAGCATAAAACTGGCAGTCCGCATTTAATACAGGCAGAAGTTAATGGCACCGGCAGTGGCAGTATAAACGGTAAAGTAAAATACCAGGCTAAATATCAAAATCAGCGACCAGCACTTTTACTCTACAATAACACCGTGTATGTGGCCAGTGCTTCTCATTGTGACTGGGGGCCGTATCATGGATGGGTATTGGGGTTTGATGCATCTACACTGGATTTAAAGTACACTTACAACGCCACCCCCAATGGGTGGGCCGCAGGTATTTGGATGGCAGGTGAAGGAATATCGGTAGGTGATGATGGAAATTTGTATTTGTCAACCGGCAACGGAACTACCAGCCCCGATAATAATGATCTGACTGGTGGAAGAAGTGAGAGCCTGCTCAAACTATCCCCGCAACTTCAATTATTAGATTGGTTCACCCCGTCTAATTATAAATATTTGGACGATGTTGATTTGGATTATGGTTGTGATGGTGTGCTGATAGTACCCAATACCAGCACTACTATTTCCGGATCGAAAGAAGGTATTTCATACGTGGTAGATTATAATAACATGGGCAGGTTCAATGCCACTAATAGCCAGGTAAAAGATACACTGGAGTTTAATCCCAGCCGCCAGGGTTTTGTTCATATTCACGGATCACCGGTATATGCGCAACTCAACAATAAAGAATATGTATATGCATGGGCCGAAAGTTTTAAACTTCGCCAGTTTAATTACGACCGGCCCACCGGCACTTTTGACAATACCTACAAACAGGGCTTAAGAAATCTTGATTATGGAATGCCGGGAGCCATGTTATCCTTATCATCCAATAGCAATGATGCAGCTTCTGCAATTGTATGGGCCTGCTTTCCCACTTCGGGTAATGCCAATAACCAGGTGCGGCCGGGCACTATCGTTGCCTACCCGGCCAATGATGTTTCAGCCGGTGAATTATGGAGCAGTGATAAAAAAATAACAGATAAGGTGGGCAGTTTTGCCAAATTCAATTCCCCCACAATTGCTAATGGTAAAGTTTATGTTCCAACATTTTCCAACAGCATACAGGTGTATGGATTATTGTGTAACGGTGCCAATACCAATACAACGCCGGCGGATGGAACAGGTCTAAAAGGTGAATACTTTACTAACAGCAGTGCAACACAGGGGTTTTCTTCTCCGGCACTGGTACGATTGGATAAGAATGTTAATTTCAACTGGGGAACAGCCAGCCCTTCTGCTGTTATCAGCAACGATAATTTTAAAGTAAGATGGACGGGTAAGGTAAAATCATTTACAGATGATACTTATACTTTTTATGTTACCTGCAGTGATGGCGTTCGGCTGTGGATCGATAACAACCTGCTCATAGACAGCTGGACTGATAAGTCGATAACCACACACACGGCAACATTTAACCTTCTTTCATCTAAACCGGCTGATATCCGGCTTGAATACTATTCTAATACGAATGCATCATCCTGTATTCTGCAATGGAGTGCCCCGGGCATTTGCAAACAAAATATTCCTGCATCTCAATTATTCCCTGCTACCGTTCAATGCAGCAGCAACGGTAGCGGCTTAACGGCTGAATATTTCAGTAACAGTACTTCCGACACTCCTTTTCCTTCAACCGCAACTGTTACTACTTTAGTACCATCCGTATACTTTGACTGGGGAGCAGGTAGTCCCCAGGGCATAAGCAACGATAATTTTAAAGCAAGGTTTTCCGGCTATGTACAAAGCCTCGACTCAGGTACTTATACTTTTTACTTAACCGGTGATGATGGAATAAGGCTTTGGGTAAACAACCAATTATTGATTGATAAATGGATTGACCAGGGTGCTACTGAATACACTGCCTCTATTCATTTGGATCAGTGTACAAAATACCCCATCATAGTTGAATACTATGAAAAGGGAGGATTAGCAGTTTGTCAACTGCAGTGGAGTGGCCCTACCATTGGAAAACAGCCAATACCTGCAGAAAGATTTTTTCAACAGCCTGATATTACCCAATCCGGTGATATCTTAGTTTATCCTAACCCTGTAAGTAACCAGGATTTAACAGTATCACTTAAAAATCCTTTCCAGGCTGGCGACAAAATTTTAATTTACGATATGCTTGGCCAATTATTATATTCTAAATCCATCACTGTTAACAGTACCGACAATAAATTAACCATTCATGCCCGGCAATGGAGTAATGGAATGTATATCGTTCAGGTAAAAACCGGCAGTGGTAATCACTCTGCAAAGTTTATAGTACTCAATAAGTAGTAATAAAATATTTATAAAAGGTCAAATGAAAAATCGTCCTGTTCCTGTTCTTATTGTTGCTGCCATTTTTATTATTGCAGGATGTACAGGAATCATTTATCATGCAGGGGATTTTTTTGATCCCCATTACCAATTACCTGAATTAATATGGGTAATGTTGTTGCGTATAGCCGCCATAGTTTGCGGAGTATTGTTGATTCTCGGTATTAATTGGGCAAGATGGCTGGCGATTGCATGGTTGCTTTATCACATCGTCATCAGTACATTTCATTCGGCCTCAGAGGTAATAACACATACCATATTTTTGATCATTGTTACAGTCTTACTTTATCTTCCTGTTTCCAATATTTATTTTAAAGCAAAGAAATAAATTGAATTGCTTTTATACCACCTCACCTTCTAAATCGTAATCATAGGCCTTGGTGATTTTTACATTCACAAATTCACCAACCGGTAATTTTTTATCAGAATTGATGATTACTTCATTATCCACTTCCACACTATCAAATTCTGTACGGCCTAAATAGCGACCGGCTTCTTTTTTATCTACAATTACTTTAAATGTCTTTCCAACCTTTTCCTGGTTTCTTTCAAAACTTATTTCCTGTTGCACTTCCATTACTTCCTGTGCCCTTGCTTCTTTTTCTTCCTGCGGAATAGTGTCAGCTAAGTCATAGGCAGAAGTTCCTTCTTCATGCGAATATGTAAAGATTCCAACTCTATCGAAACGATGCTCCCTTAAAAAACCTTTCATCTCTTCCACATCTTTCTCCGTTTCACCGGGAAAACCAGCAATCAACGTAGTACGCAAACAAATGCCCGGCACTTTCTCTCTTATCTTATGAATCAGTTCTGTCATCTCTGCTCTTGTAATTTGCCGGCGCATCGCATCCAGCATATTATCACTGGCATGCTGCAAAGGCATATCTAAATAATTACAGATATTATCTCTTTCTTTCATCGCATCCAAAATCTCCAATGGAAATTTAGATGGATAGGCATAATGCAAGCGGATCCATTCCAGGCCTTTTACATCAGCCAATGCATGCATGAGTTTGGGTAATTCTCGTTTCTTGTAAATATCCAAACCATAATATGTCAGTTCCTGTGCAATCAGCATTATCTCCTTCACTCCCATCCTCACCAATCCTTCTGCTTCTTTTACCAATTGCTCAATTGGTTTACTCACATGCTGACCACGCATTAAAGGGATAGCACAAAAAGCACAGGTACGGTTACAACCCTCAGATATTTTCAGATAAGCATAATGTTTGGGAGTAGCCAACAATCTTTCCCCAACCAGTTCAGCTTTATAATCCGCTTCAAACTGTTTTAATATATTTGGCAATTCCATCGTACCGAAATAAGCATCCACTTCCGGTATCTCAGCTTCCAAATTGTTTTTATAGCGTTCGCTCAGGCAACCGGTCACATACACTTTATCCAGCTTACCACGGCGTTTCAGCTCTACCTGGTCAAGAATGGTGTTAACGCTTTCTTCTTTTGCCTTATCAATAAATCCGCAGGTATTTACAATGACTATATTGTGGTCTTTCTTACTGCTTTCATGCACCACATCAATATCATTGGCTATTAGCTGGCCGCTCAGCACTTCGCTATCTACCAGGTTCTTACTACAACCAAGTGTAATGATATTTACTTTGTCTTTCTTAAGAGTTTTCGTTTTCATCAGGCGGCAAAGATACGTGGGTTGCTGGTTTTTAGTTTCTGGTTTTTTGTTACGTATCCCGGGACTTTTATGCTTACAAAAACATTATAAAACATCCGGCAAAACAACTATAAACAACAAACCAAAAACCAAAAACTTGTCCTAAATTCGCCAAAATTTTTCCGCATGAACTTACACGAATACCAGGCTAAGGAACTTCTCAAAAAATACAATGTGCCAGTACAGGAAGGTATCCCGGTGGATACTCCCGAAAAAGCTGAAGAAGCATACAAACAATTAAAGGTTCAAACAGGTAACAACTTTGCGGTTGTTAAAGCACAGATACATGCTGGTGGCCGTGGTAAAGGAAAAATCATGGGAACTGAGCAACGAGGTGTGGCAGTTGGTAAAAGTGCAGAAGAAATTAAAACGATTGCCGGTAATATTATTGGTGGTACACTGGTTACATTACAAACCGGACCTGCCGGTAAACTGGTAAGTAAAATATTAGTAGCACAGGATGTTTATTATCCCGGCCCTAATCCAACGAAAGAATTTTATCTCTCTATTTTATTAGATCGTACCAAAGGTGAGAATGTAATCATGTACAGTACCGAAGGCGGTATGAACATTGAAGATGTGGCGCATGATACCCCGGAGAAAATATTTAAAGAATGGGTGCACCCCGGCGGCGGCTTACAGGGTTTCCAGGCAAGAAAGATTGCTTTCAATCTTGGATTAAGTGGTGAAGCATTTAAAAATTGTGTAAAGTTTGTCACCAATTTATACAATGCTTATGTGGGATTGGATTGTGCGATGCTCGAAATAAACCCATTGTTCAAAACAAGTAATGACAAGATCATTGCAGTGGATTGTAAAATGAATTTGGATGATAATGCCTTGATGCGTCATGCTGACCTCGAAGCATTAAGAGATATCAGCGAAGAAGATCCAACTGAAGTGGAAGCACATAAATACAATCTCAACTTTGTTAAGTTAGATGGTAATGTGGGTTGTATGGTAAATGGAGCTGGCCTGGCAATGGCTACTATGGATATGATCAAATTAAGTGGTGGAGAGCCTGCTAACTTTTTGGATGTAGGTGGCACTGCCAATGCACAAACGGTGGAAGCTGGTTTCAAAATCATTTTAAAAGATCCAAACGTAAAAGCTATTCTCATCAACATCTTTGGAGGTATTGTTCGTTGCGATCGTGTGGCGCAAGGTGTAATTGATGCCTATAATAAGATGGGTAATATTCATGTTCCTATCATTGTACGTTTACAGGGAACCAATGCAGAAGAAGCCAAGAAATTAATTGATGAAAGCGGATTAGAAGTACAAAGTGCTATCCTGCTGAGTGAAGCTGCTGCATTGGTGAAGAAAGCAGTCGCCTGATAGTTTATAAAATTTATTGTGTAAATGCCTTTAGTTTTTTGCTAAAGGCATTTTTATTTACACAATAATATTCCTCATCCACAGTTTTTATAAATGTGTGGAAAACTATTTTAAGAAATAATTAAAACTATTTCGAATATTGAATCCGTTAACCCATTAGTCTTATAATCAAAGAAACCCAATGAAAGAAACTACCGAGATATCCGCATTACTGCATTTGATAGACGACCCTGATGAAGAGGTGTATATTACCGTTAGTGATAAGATCATTTCATTTGGAAAGGCTATCATCCCCAACTTAGAAGATCTTTGGGAGAATACTCCCAATGAAGAAGTGCAGGAAAGAATTGAACTGTTGATTCATCGTTTACATTTCCAGGAACTGCAGGCTGAATTTTATGAATGGAGCAAACAGGATGATCCTGACTTGTTTCATGGAGCTTTGCTGGTGGCCCGTTACCAGTATCCCGATCTCAACACCACGGCTGTTTACCAGGAATTAGAAAAAATTCGCCGTAACATTTGGCTGGAGCTGAACAACTATCTTACTCCGCTGGAACAGGTGAATGTAGTCAACAATATTCTTTACAATTACTACAAATTAAAAGGCAGTGAAATTTCTTATGGTCACCCGGATGATTTTTTAATTCACAAAGCGGTGGAAGGGAAAAAAGGTAATTCATTGGCCAATGGTATCCTGTATCTTTCTCTATGTGAAATACTGGATATCCCTGTTAGAATTATCAATATACCCAAGCAATTTATCATTGGCTATTTTGAAGAAGATACTTTTTTAGATGAGTTACCAAAAGACCCATCGCAGAAAATTGTATTTTATATAGACCCGTTAAGCGGACAGGTGTATACACAAAGAGACGTGGAAACTTATTTCAAAAGAATCTCAATGCCGCTTTCTCCGGGCTATTTTAAGCCAATGAATACAAAGCGCATCATTCAATTGTTACTGGAAGAACTGGCCAAATGTTTTGATGATATCAAAACCGGGTACAAGCGGAATGAATTGTTATTGTTAGCTGATCTTCTCTAATGTCATTAAACCTGGAATACACCCGTTTTAAATTCCGGGATATGCGGATTATGATTCGCCGCATTAATCCCCTCTGAAATTACTTTCCTGGTATCAACCGGATCAATTATGGCATCCACCCATAATCTTGCTGCTGCATAATAAGGAGTGGTTTGACGATCGTATCTTCCTTTTATTTCATCCAGTAATTTCTTTTCTTCTTCGGCAGATACTTCCTTGCCCCGTCCGACCAGGTCATCCGGGCGGGCCTTTGCTTTCATGGCGGCTACTTGTATTTGCAATAATGTTTTTGCTGCCTGGTCACCACCCATTACGGCAATCTTAGCGGTAGGCCATGCATAAATAAATCTTGGATCATAAGCCTTGCCGCACATAGCATAATTGCCGGCACCATAAGAATTACCAATGATGATAGTGATCTTAGGAACAACTGAATTAGCTACGGCATTCACCAGTTTGGCCCCATCTTTAATAATGCCTGCATGTTCACTTCTTGAACCCACCATAAAACCAGTTACATCCTGCAGAAACACCAATGCTATCTTTTTCTGATTGCAGTTCATGATAAATCTTGCAGCTTTATCAGCACTGTCATTATAGATAACGCCGCCCATTTGCATCTCCCCTTTCTTACTCTTTACAATCTTGCGTTGATTCGCTACGATTCCAACAGCCCAGCCATCAATTCTTCCATAACCACAAACAATGGTCTTTCCATAATCTTCTTTGAATTGTTCAAAGGCACTATCATCAACAATACGTTCAATGATGTCAAGCATATCGTAAGGTTTGCCATCATTGGGAAAAGTTCCATACAACTCCTGCGGATTTTTTTTGGGTGCAACTGATTTAATACGATCAAACCCAGCTTTCTCTTTTTCACCCAGCATACTCATCATTCGCTTTACATGATCCAAACATTCCTGCTCTGTCTTGAATTTATAATCAGCAATACCTGAAATTTCAGTATGTGTAACCGCTCCGCCCAATGTTTCTGCATCTATATCTTCACCAATGGCGGCCTTCACCAAATAAGGACCAGCTAAAAATATAGAGCCATTATTTTCTACCATCAGTGTTTCATCACTCATGATGGGCAAATAAGCACCACCGGCAACACAGGCACCCATCACTGCGGCGATTTGCGTAATACCCATAGCACTCATTTGTGCATTGTTTCTAAATATTCTTCCAAAATGTTCTTTATCGGGGAATATCTCATCCTGCATAGGAAGAAAAACACCGGCACTATCAACAAGATAAATAATGGGCAGGCGATTTTCCATTGCCATTTCCTGTAACCGCAAATTCTTTTTACCGGTTATAGGAAACCATGCACCTGCTTTTACGGTTTGATCATTAGCGACGATGATACATTGTCTGCCACTTACATATCCTAATCCTGCTACGGTACCACCGGCAGGACAACCACCATATTCAGCATACATTTCATAACCGGCAAAAGCGCCTATTTCAATAAAAGGTTTATCCTCATCCGTGAGGTATTCAATTCTTTCTCTTGGAGTGAGCTTATTTTTTTCTTTTTGTTTATCAACAGCTTTCTTCCCTCCGCCTTCATATATTTTTTCCAGGCGGCTGCGCATTTCGCTCAGCGATAGTTTTAAAGTATCTTCATTGCGGTTGAAATCAAGGTTCATAGTTACAATCGTTATAAAGCAAAGATAAGGGGCAAAAGGTAGAGCTGTGAAAATGCGGTCTGCAGGTATAGGTCGTACGAATGATTTTATTTATTTTGACGTACAAATCAACTACCCGAAACAATTTATGAAGAAGTTAATTCCGGTTTTTTTATTGTTATTGCTGAATAATATTGTTTTCAGCCAGAATTATATTATCAGGCATGACCTGCAAAAAGAACAGACAAAATATTTACGTGTAGGTAAACATAACGATACCAATAAAGTAAACATCAGTTTTGTTATCCCGATCCAGTCGGTTTATCAACCGGGAGCATTTCTATCGGTTAGTTTTAATTTTAATGCCATTACCGGAAGAAAAAATTGAGTTAACTTAGAAAACAAAATATATCAGTATGAAATACACTAAATGCTTTTTACTTCCTATAATTCTAACCATGCTGAACTTTGAATCGGTAGCACAGGTAGAAGCTGTGGCAAGCAATACCGGGTTCAACATCCGTACTTTTGACCCCTACACCGGCAAGAACCTTATACCAACCGAATATAGTCCCGATATTGAGGGTTCGCCTTATTTATTAAGCCAGTTTACTCCTGCCAATATTATATTGTTGAATGGCTCCACTATGAAAAATATGTTGCTACGTTTTAACCAGGAAAAAAATGAAATTTCTTTCACCGATTCGTTAAACAATAAATTTATATTCAACAAACAAGTAGTTCGAAAAGTAGTTTTCAATACTATCTTTTCTAATTCCGGAAGTTTTTTAGTACTGAAGTCTGGCTTTCCGGCAATAGATAAACAGGATAGCAACTATTTGTATGAAGCATTAGCAGAGGGAAAGATTGATTTGATAAAGAAAAATGAAAAAGTAATACAAACCATTAAAAACGAATTATCCGGTGAGGTAAGAAAAGAGTTTGTTGAATACAACTCTTATTATATTTTCAGTAACAAAACAATTAAACTTTACCGGAATGATAAATCTGCTTTGCTTGATTTGATGACAGACAAACAAAGAGAAGTGGATGCATACATTGCCAGTAATAAAATCAATTTTAAGAAGAATGCAGATGTCGTTAAATTGGTAAGTTATTACAACAGCCTGTTCTA
Organism: Sphingobacteriales bacterium; assembly: GCA_003963365.1. Classification (GTDB taxonomy): domain Bacteria; phylum Bacteroidota; class Bacteroidia; order Chitinophagales; family Chitinophagaceae; genus AWTP1-9. The sequence goes on along the minus strand of RXJG01000002.1, from coordinate 716,803 downwards.
AATAAAAAAATCCCAACTGTTGAGTTGGGATTGTGCCCAGAACAGGAATCGAACCTGCACATCCTTGCGAATACCAGATTTTGAGTCTGACGCGTCTACCAGTTCCGCCATCTGGGCTGGTGAAAGTTTAAAAGGTTTCTCCGTTAAAAGGTTTAAGAGTTAATGCTACGGCTTTCAACTATTAAACCATTGAACCTTTAAACTCATTTCAGGGGCTGCAAATGTAATGGGAAAATGCTGAACAGTAAAATCAAATTTCGTTCTGTTTCAACTGTTCTTTGAGCCGGTTGAGGTATTTTTTTTTGTAATAATATTCTTTCACTTTAAGCAGTGCTGCCTCAGAGGTATCGCCATCCTTATAATTTTCAATAATAGATTGTACTGGTAAATAAATTTCTTTCTCCGCATTTTCCATGCTCATCTTTATTTCATCCAAACTACCAGCGTCACCAAATGCTGCTTCTGCTAACGCTTCATTCAGCTCCATCATCTCCATTAAAAAATCAGGTGGCAATTGATATTTTTCCTCTTCTTCCAGCAAACCTTTTTGTATGAGCACATATTTGATTGTTTCATCTGGGTTTTTAAAAGTTTTAAATGCTCTATTAATATGTGCCACTTTTTCTAATACTTCCGCCTGCACCTCATTGCTTGCGGTGGAATAATAATCAGGGTGATATTTCTTTTGCAGTTCAAAATATTTTTTCGCCAAAGCTGCTGCATCCACTTTCAGGCTAACGGGCATTTCAAACAATTCAAAATAATTCATATGACAAAAGTAGCGGTTGAATGTGAAACAGAAGCCGTAAATTGCGCCACCTTTAAACAACAGCGATGCTTACCATTGGATTAATACGGGAAGAAAAAATTCCTGCAGATAACCGGGTTGCCCTCACACCCGAACAATGCCGTTGGATTCACCGTAACCTGGCTGATGTAAAAATTATTGCCCAGCACTCCCCCGCCCGTTGCTTTAGTGATAAAGAATATAAAGCGATGGGAATTGAAGTGAAAGAGGATATGAGTGAATGTGATGTGCTGCTGGGCATCAAAGAAGTACCAACGCACTTATTATTGTCTGGCAAAACCTATCTCTTCTTTTCACATACCAAAAAAGCACAGGAGCATAACCGGGCATTGTTTAAAAAAATAATTGAACAAAAAATTACACTTATCGATTATGAGTGTTTAACCCATGATGACGGGCAGCGTATTATTGGTTTTGGTTTTTTTGCCGGAATTGTGGGGGCACATAATGGAATGATGGCATATGGAAACAGAACTGGTTTATACAAACTGGGGCGTGTTAAAGATTGTAAAGATTACCGCAACCTGATTCATACTTATTTTGGTTTAAAACTTCCCGCTGCATTAAAGATTGCTGTTACGGGAAGTGGTCGTGTGGCGCATGGTGTGCTGGAGATTATGAACCTGATGGGCATACATGAAGTGGAACCATTTGATTATTTGCACAAACAATTCGATTACCCCGTGTATGTTCATCTGAAAGGAAGAGACTTGTACATTCGCAAAGATGATGGTACCTATAACCGGGAAAATTTTCACGATCACCCGGAAGAATACAAATGTGTTTTTAGTCCCTTTGCCAAGCAAACCGATATTTTAATGAACGGCGTGTATTGGGATAAAGATGTCCCGCATTTATTTAGTATTGAAGAATTTCAATCGCCTGACTTTAAAATTTTATCAATAGCAGATATTACGAACGATACCAAGGGTTCTATTCCTGTTAATATTGGTGATTCAACTATTGACGATCCTATTTATGCAGTTGATAAAACTAGTTTGCAAAGAGTAAAGGCAGGCAGTGCCAACTCAGTTGATCTAATGGCTGTTGGAAATTTACCCAATGAATTACCCAGAGATGCCAGTCGTTATTTTGGTGAACAGTTGATGAAATATGTAATTGAATACCTGGTTAAAGGCGGATCACCCATTATTGAAAGAGCAACCATGGTTAAGCAGGGTCAACTTACCGGTACCTATGCTTATTTAAAAGAATATGCAGCCGGTTAATATTTTCTGGTACTGCTATCTCCTTAAATCTTCCCCGGTAAAAGAGAGGGGCAATAAAAAATCTGCATTAGGGATCACAAACACCTTGCCGTGCATACCACCCAATATAATACGAATGGAATGATTAGTTCTTGTTTCAAATTCTTTTAAAGATTGCCGGCAAATACCGCAGGGCGATATTGGCTGGCCGCTTTCACCATTGGCATTATCATAACTGATGGCCATGGTTTCAATACCCACCTTTGGAAATAATGAAGAGGCGGAGGAAAGCAACACTCTTTCCGCACATAACCCGGCAGGGAAAGAAGCATTTTCCTGGTTAGATCCTTTTACCACTTCACCATTCAGTAATTTGGCTGCCGCACCCACTTTAAACTTTGAATAAGGAGCATAAGCATTTTGAGTTACTTCTCTTGCTTCATCCAATAACCAGGCATCTTCTTCTGTTAGCTCATCCATGGAATCATACACTTCATATTCAAAGTGAAATTCTTGTCTGTTCATATCATAACTTTTAAAAGACAAAAATCCCCGACACCACTGTCGGGGACCCTGTTTTATAACGGCTGACCAAATTAAGTTATTTTATTGATTGAAACAAACGGTTCCATCTCGGCCCTTTATCCCAGCTCATCCATATCAGGGAAGCCGAACCCACAATATGTGTTTCAGGAACAAAACCCCAGAAACGGCTATCCTGTGAACCATGGCGGTTATCACCCATCATCCAGTAATAATCGTATTTAAAAGTATACTGATTGGTTTCTGTACCGTTGATCACATATTTACCATTCCTGTCTTCTAAACTGTTGCCTTCATAAACACGGATAGCTCTTTCGTAAATAGTATAATTGTTTTTATCTAACGTAACAGTCATTCCTTTTTTAGGAATAATGAAAGGGCCATAATTATCAATACTCCACTTGTGAATAGTATCATTAGGGAAAAGTGAACGTGGCGCAAGATCTTTATACTGCTGTATATTTTGTTTAACCACTATACCAGGTACTTTACTCAGCTTATCTTTTGCATCGTCTGTAAGGTTTACATAATAAGACTTTAACTCCGGTATATAACCCTGTACATCGTTACGGGAATTATCTTCATACCCAACATTACATCCTGCCTCTTTAAATGTTTCTTCTGAAATTTCTGCACCATTGCTGTTAGATACCCAATAAGAAAACTGGTGATGTAGTGGTGGAGTTTGTTTTTGTCCATTAATGAATACTTCCTGGTTTATGATTTCTAATTTATCACCGGGAGTACCTATACAACGCTTGATATAATTATCTGTTTTATCAACCGGGTGAACCAGTATATTATATCTTTCCAGCAATGCATCCCGGTTGCCATTGAACTGATCTCTCAGTACATCGTAATATGGATTAACCGTACCCAACTCCGGAATAACAGTATCGCCTGCAGGGAAGTTAAATACCACTACATCGCCTCTCTGTATCTCCGCATAACCCTTTAATCTTTTGTAGGGCAGTTTTATCCACTCTAAATAAGATTTTCTTGCATTATTACTAAAAGGCAAAAAATTATGTACAAAAGGAAATGATAAAGGGGTCATCGGCAGGCGGGCACCGTACTTAATTTTATTTACAAACAAAAAATCATTCACCAGTAATGTTTTCTCCATTGAACCCGAAGGAATGGTATAGGCTTCAAAAACAAAAGTGCGGATGATGGTGGCAGCTACCACAGCAAACACAGCGGCATCAATCCATTCCCTTGCCCCACCTTTTTTGTAACGTTTCATAGCTTCCACCCCGCCCCATTTTTCATTTTGAGAAAAACCGAGATAGGGAAAATAAACAAAGGGCAGGAACACTGCTGCTGCATGATGCAACAATGAAAACCGGCTGAAGTGTTCTACAAATTTTATCAGTATCCAGACGGTGATAAACTGTCCGGCAATAGGAATGAACTGCAGCCAGAACCAATGCTTTTTTATCTGCATCTTATCCAGCATCCACCAGCTGTTAACGATGGGGATGAGTGCTTTCCATGGTTCGATACCGGCTTTTTTAAAACAGCCATATAAACCGGCGAGGGTTAAAACCGAGGCAACAATAAAAATGATAAAACCCATGTGTGTTATTGTTTAAAGTGGGCAAAAATAAGGTTTTTACTGTTGGTAGCTGGTGGGGCTGTTTTATTACAGTTGGATTAACAAAAATTTGTTAAAGGGCCGAGGAAGTAGCGCTACCATAAAAAAATCGCAACCACTTAAATGCAGTTGCGAATACACTCTTTCATCTGCGCCTAATCCGCTGATGCAGTATACAGGGAGCATAAATTATTTATTTTTTGATTACCCTGTTCACCTGGCTTTTATGCAGGAATACCTGGAAACCAAAGTTCATACTAAAGCTGTTGGTAGCATCATAATTTTTGTATTTAGAAAGAAAATTAAAGGCTGTGATATTATCAAACAAGAATAGTGAGGAGTGCTGATGCATATCCTCTTAAATGAATGATTAATGAGTTGTCACTACTTCCACCTCATACAAAGCATTAAACAAATAAACGGCCCCCGTTCTTATTTCAATACATTTATAACGTTTACGCAGTTTCTCCATTCGTTTAAACACCCTCCCGTCTTTGGTGCGGAACAAATTTCCATCCATTAATTCTTCCACCAGTTTTGCCCCGTTCTTTTTTCTGGTTACATCATATTTTCTCAAAATTCTTGTGAGGTGCTCTTCGCCGCAGGTAGTGGCCGCCGGGTTTTGTAAAGATTTTAATAAAGCCTTCTCCACATCAGCCGGAAATAATTTGTGTAATAAGAATTGGGCCAGCAGTTTGCTGTATTCGTTCTTCCACTCCTTACCATGTGCCGCCACCCGGTTACCATAATTATCGAAAGTTAACAGGTGTGCCAGTTCATGCAGCAGCGTAACTAAAAATGCATACGGGTTTAAATTACCATTTACACTAATGCGGTGGTTTTTTCCATCCACTGCATTACGGTAATCGCCCAGTAATGTTTCCCGCTGGCGGGTAATGGTGAGGTGAACTTTGTACTGAACCAGGTATTGTACTACAGGTTCGTAGGCGCCGGAAGGTAAAAATTGTTGTAAAGCATTTAACGGAGCTTCTTTCTTCACTTTCCCTGTTGTTTTACGTTTCGCATGGCATACTTTACATCAATAACAGTGTATACCACATATAATACCAGGCAGGTAATTATTGCTTCTTTATTAAACGGTTTAATAATTAAAGCATACAATATAACGGCTGCCATAATTACAAACATCTTGAGCATTGTGCCGGCATAAACACTCCGCACAAAGGCATTAGGGTTTTTATCCGTTGCCCCTTTGGTATGAAACCAGGAGCTTATTAAGGTAACCAGGAATAAAATCAGGTTTCCGGCAAATAAGACAATTACATCAAACCCCCGGTCTTCTAACTGGTTTCTGAGCATAAATATGATTAAGGTGATAATGGCACATAAAAAAAGTAATAAACGTAGCGGCATAATTTATTTTTTGGGAGCAGTATCTTTTACAATTTTATATAATATAACGATTAAAACCAGCAAGGGTAATAACCATCCCAGCAAAGGAAAGGAAATTTTTAACCACTTGTCCGCTTTAATACCGGCAAATACAGCCAGTCCCAATGAAACAATTAGCTGCCCGCCAAGGGAAGCATATTTGAACAGTAAATATGAATTGTCTGTTTGTTTATCCCTTTTATCCGGCAAGGACATTTTCTGGTGGTTTATTTACATAAGGCGCAGTGCTTTGCTCCGTTTTAATAACGTTGCTTTTGGCTACAGCGGCTTTACCCATATGGCAGCTACCGTTAAATGAGGCAGAAGGTTCAACCTGTAACTGACCGGTGTAAATATCACCATCTACCTCTGCCTTTCCTTTTAGGTTGAGTAAATCTGTCACTACAATTTTACCCGTTACTTTACCCATTACATCCGCCTGTTTGGCTTCAATATCGCCCTGTATTTTCCCATCGGGGCCTAATATTACTTTGGATGAGGAGTGAACATTGCCTTTGAGCGTTCCATCAATGCGGATGTCGCCATCGCATTTAATGTTACCGCTGATTTCGGTGCCGGCTGCAATAATGCTGGCCGTTCCATTTGTTTTTGTTGTTGGCTCCATAGGTGTTTCTCTAGTTTTTGTTGATGAAAACATAAGCTACATTTTATATTGGTTATTCATTTGTTTTCTCCACTTCGGGTACTTTGAGCTGCGTGGTATCTATTTTGGCATTTCCCTGCCCGCTTAACACTGTTTTCAGGCTGGTAAGAAACTGATCTTTCTGTTTGGCCGACTGTTCCAGTGAATCCACCCTTATTTTCAACTGTTGTAATTCCTTCCGCTGGGTTTGTGTGCCATAGCCCGGCATATAGTACTTTAAATCGGTAAATACAATCAATGCTACTGTCAGGCCTACTAACAGAACAAATATTGTGCAAAAAGCCACGTAAACACTAAGTCTTGATAATTTAAACGTAACAACTTCCTCGTAAGTATCATCGTTCATAATTACCAGCCGGTACCGGTTACGCAGGCGTTTCCATGTTTTTGAGGGGTCAAATAATGCCATACTTGTTGCTTGTTACTGGTTATTGGATGCTGGTTATTGGGTGTTAGTTGCTGGTTTCTTAAATACCTAACCATTAAACTATTAAACCTTTAAACTTTACTAAAATTAGCCAATTTGTAAATGCCGGGATGTGGAGGGATAAAAATAACTGTATTTTTAAAATATTTTTGTTGAAATTCAGTTATTAAGAGAGATTTTTCAGGCATGCCCATAACGACCAGGAACATTATCGTGAGCTTACTGCTTATTATCCTTTCTATACATGGTTTACCCGCCCGTGCACAGGAGGGGGTGCCTATTGAGGTAACAAAGCCAAAGAAATTTGAAGACAAGGTTTTAAAATCAGAAAAAACAGGTGAAAAAAAGTTTACCCTGCCCCGGCGTTTTATGAATGATCTTGGCACTCGTGATAACTTTTATTTTAATGCAAAAAATAAATATGATGCCATCATTGAAAGGGCCAAAGAATCGCAACGGGATGATTTCAATAAACTCCTTTCTTTTTATGGTTACTCACTCGACAATACTGCTAATGATAAAAATGAATTAGATTCCATCCTGCTGAAATGTACAGCGGGTATTTTATTGCATGACCTTCGTAACGACTGGGTGGATAATCTTTACCTGCTGATAGGTAAAGCTTATTTGCTGAGAAAAGATTTTGATTCAGCCGGTATGACTTTTCAGTATATCAACTATAATTTCCATCCCAGCCGCAAGGAAACAGACAGAGTATATATAGGATCCAACAATAATGGCAGTGACGGATCAACTAATGTAGTAAACAAAGAGAAAACAGATATTTTTCATAAAGTATTTACCAATCCACCCAGTCGTAATGATGCTTTGCTATGGCAGGCAAGAAATTTTATTGAGCAGAATCAGCTCATCAATGCCTCTGCCCTGCTTTCGCTTATGAAAACAGATGTGAACTTTCCAGCAAGGCTCAATCCTTTTTATAATGAACTGCAGGCTTATATGTTTTATAAGCAGGAACAATGGGACAGTGCTTCCATTTATTTTGAAAAAGCGCTGGATAATGCCGATAACCGGCAGGACCTTGCCCGCCGTGAATACCTGCTGGCACAAATGCTGGCAAAAGCAAATAAAAAACAGGAGGCTTCCAAATATTATAATAAAGCCAGCCGCCATACCACTAATTTGCTGATGGCAATATTTGCTGATTTGAATGAAGCACAATTGGTACGTGGAAATGAAGAGAAAGATATCCGTTCAACCATTGATGATTTGCTGAAGATGGCCCGCCGGGATAAATATGATGCTTACCGTGACCTGCTTTATTATTCTGCCGCCCAGCTTCAGATAAAAATAAAAGATACAGCCGGTGCTATCAAATCATATCAAAAATCTATTGATAAAACAATCCCTCCGGCATTTGAATATCATAACAAATCATATTTACAGCTTTCTGATATTGCTTTTTCTCAAAAACAATACCGGCATGCGGCTTCATTAATTGACAGTGTGCAGTTAGCAGATGAATCCATGGCCGATAAACAGGAAGAGCTTGAAAAAAGAAAACAAATTTTGCATCAAATAGCCCGGCGGGCAGGAATGGTAGACAAGGAAGATAGTTTACAAAAACTGGCCAAACTTCCGGAAGCTGACCTGGAAGCTTATTTAAAAAAATTAGTTCGCCGTTTAAGAAAAGAACAAGGTTTAAAAGAAGAACCAGTTATTTTAACTCCCATTAATCCAGCAGTTACAAAATTTGGCGGTGTTAACACCACCGGCGATATATTTGGAGGAGGAGGTATTACTGACAGAAGTGGTGAATGGTATTTTTATAATGCGGCCGCTAAAGCAAGAGGGTTTACTGAGTTTAAAACCAAGTGGGGAAAACGGCCCAATGTTGATAACTGGCGCAGAATGGGTGCCGTTAACAGTAATCTTTCATCCTTTGCCGGCGGCCAGGGTGAAAACAAAGAAGATTCAGCCTATGATAAATCAAATGGTGAATTAACGGTGGATGCTTTAAAAGCAAATATTCCGTTTACACCGGCGCAATTAAAAATTTCCAACGATACTATTTCTTCGTCGCTGTTTGATTTAGGAAGTATTTACGAAAACTCTTTAGAAGATTATAATGCAGCGGCTGAAGCTTATGAGCAACTCTACAATCGTTTTCCCAACGATTCAAATATCAGTGCCACTCTTTTTAATCTTTATTACTGTTATTTAAAAGCAGGCAATAAGGAAAAAAGTGATTATTATAAACATCTGCTGCAAAATCAGCACAAAGAAAGTGTTTACAATAAAACCATAACAGCTTACGAAAGCGGAACCAGTCAAACTCAAAAAAGCCCCGTTACACAGAAATACGAGGAAATTTATGACCTGATGTTATCGGGTAAGTTTGACCAGGCACTGGAAGAAAAGAAAAAAGTAGAGGAAGAATATCCCAATAACAAATGGAACCCGCAGCTCCTTTATATAGAAGCCATTTATCATATCCGTAACCATCACGATAGTTTAGCAAACCATGTGCTGGATAATATCATTACCAATTTTCCCACCTCCCCGCTTTTTGAAAAAGCACAAACTATGAAAGAGGTGCTGGCAAAAAGAAGCGAGATAGAAAACTATTTAACCAATCTGCAGGTAACCAGGAACCAGGAAGAAGAAGTAATTGTTCCAGAAGAAGTAAAGAACCTCACTACAGCAAAAAATCAAAATAACCTTGATGCCAAGCCAAAAAAACCACAGGTAACGGCTCAGCAGGATAAACCAAAAACTATTCAGCCTGCCAAAGTAGAGGCAAAGAAAGACAGTGTAGCAGTAAAACCTGTTGAGGCCGTAAAAGCCTATGTTTTCAATCCTCAATCACAATATTTGGTGCTGATGATACTGGAAAATGTAGATGGAATTTACGTTAATGAAAGCCGTAATGCTTTCAACAGGTATAATAGTTCCTATCATGGTGCACAGGATATACAGGTTAGCGGTATTAAGTTAAACGATACTACAGCTATCAACATATTTACCCGGTTTCCGGATGTATTAAAAGCCACCGATTATGCTTTGGAGCTGAGAGACAGAACCAAACAAATTGTTCCCTGGCTCAAAGGTGGTAAATACAGCTATATCATTATCTCTGCTGAAAATCTTGACTTGTTAAAATCAAGAAAAGATGTAGCAGAATACCGCCGTTTCCTGGAGCAATACCTGCCTGGTAAATTTTAACGGAACTGCATCTCATTACAGAAATTCTTTTTCATAGATTTGGCCCTATATTGGCTGTTAAATCAGCCCATATAAAACTGGCATAACTACCGGAATTTTCAACGAACAACGACTAAACCCTCAACTCATTATTTATGAAAAATGCAGTTAAATACCTGTGGCGAATATTTTTTATTGGATGGGGAGCAATTATATTACTGATCCTGCTGATCAATTTTGGGTTGTTTGGAAAACTGCCTTCATTGGAAGAATTAGAAAATCCTTCTGCCTCACTGGCCAGTGAAGTAATTGCCTCGGATGGTACGGTAATGGGTAAATATTATTTCCAGGACCGCTCCAATGTTGAATACAAAGACATATCTCCCAATGTTATCAATGCCCTTATTGCAACAGAAGACGAACGCTTTTATGAACACAGTGGCATTGATGGAAAAAGTATTGCCCGTGCTGTGGTAAGATTAGGCAGTGATGGTGGTGGCAGTACCATTACCCAGCAATTAGCAAAAAATTTGTTGGAGCAGGGTAACCGTAACATTGTAAAAAGAACAATTGAAAAATTGAAAGAATGGATTGTAGCCGTAAAGCTCGAAAGGAATTTCACCAAAGAAGAAATCCTCGCTTTATATTTAAATACGGTTCCTTATGGAAATGAAATTTATGGAATACGTAATGCAGCTAAAACTTATTTTCAAAAAGAACCTGATCGTTTATCTGTGGAGGAAGCTGCTGTACTGATTGGTATGCTTAAAGGCAACACCTTATATAACCCGCTGCGCAATCCCGAAAGAGCATTTAATCGTCGCAATACCGTGTTAGATCAAATGGTAAAGGCTAATAAACTGGCCGCTCCGGAAGCTGAAAGACTAAAAGCAAAACCTATACAACTCAATTATAAAAAACTGGATGAAAACACAGGATTTGCTCCTTATTTCCGTGATGTATTAAGAGACGAGATGAAGAAGTGGTGTGCCGATCATAAAAAACAAAATGACAAACCCTATAATTTATTCACTGACGGACTAAAAATATATACAACCATTAACCCCCGTATGCAGATGTATGCAGAGGAAGCGGTAGCCCGACACGTAAGTGCCTTGCAGCAATCTTACAACCAAAGAGCTGATGTAAGGAACGGATCTGTATGGGATGGACATGAAAATATATTGGACCGGGCAATGAAGGATAGTGAACGATATAATAAAATGAAAGAAGATGGCGCCAGTGATGAAGAAATAAAAAAAGCATTCAACACCAAAGTGAAGATGAAGGTGTTTGCCTGGAATGCTAAAAGGGAAAAAGATACCATTATGACACCGATGGATTCTATCAAATACCATCGTACGATGATCCAATCATCATTTATGGCAATGGATCCTATTACGGGTGAAGTAAAAGCCTGGGTAGGTGGTATCAACTTCAAAACGTATAAGCTGGATCATGCTAATCCAAAGGTGAGAAGACAAGTAGGTTCTACATTCAAACCTATATTATATACACTGGCAGTTGAAAATGGTTATACTCCTGACCAGGAATTACCACCAGGTCCAATCAATTTAGGGGGTAAAATAATTACCGGTGGTGGCGGGCCAATGTATGTTTGCCTTGCAAAATCATTAAACCCGGGTGCTGCTTATTTAATGAATCAATTTGGAGTAAATGCCACGATTGATTTCGCCAGGAAATGTGGAATCACTGCTGATCTTCCTCCCTATCCTTCCATTGCATTAGGTGCCGGTGATATTTCTTTATATGAAATGATGAGGGCTTATACCATGTTCCCCGGTGGAAGTTTCAATACCAAACCTTACTACATCACCCGTATTGAAGACAGAAACGGAAATGTATTAGCAGCATTCGCTCCGGAACGCAAGCAGGTGATCAGTGAAGTAAGTGCCTACACAATGGTAAAGATGATGGGTGGTGCAACTCAAATTGGTACAGCCCGTCGTTTACCCGGCTTATTGGGAAGAACAGTTGAGATGGGATGTAAAACAGGAACAACCAATGATAACCAGGATTGCTGGTTTATGGGTTATACACCGCAATTACTGGCTGGTTCATGGGTAGGTTGTGATGATCCTTTCTTAAAAATGCAGGGTGATGGTGCAAGAATTGCCATGCCTGAGTGGGCTTATTTCTTTGATAAAGTTTATAATGATAAAACGCTGGGTATTGATCCCCAGGCAAGATTTGTAAAACCTGCTGCAGCTGATAATCCTGCAATATTAGACTGGTCAAACCCCGACTTAAATAAAATACCCGATGCTGAAGGTGAATATGTAGGTAATGGAAATGAAGATGATTTCAGTAACCTTGCCCCGGTTAATAATATCGGGCCGGAATCGAAACAATTGACAGATGAAGAAAAATCTGTTGTAAACGAAGCGAAAAAGGACAATAAAGAAAAACCTGCCGTAGAAAAAAATCCCGCAATTGTTCCGGTTGATACGGTAGTAAAGAAAAAGAAAGGGTTTTTTCAGCGTTTGTTTGAAAGGAAAGACAAAAAGAAAAATAAAGAATAGAAAAATTCAGGTTTCTGATTTTTACTAAACATCCCTGCTGAAGGAAATACGGTTTCGGAAGGAGGAGAAATTATAAGCATTAATATTCTTTTCAACCAGTTCGCCCTGGTCATCAAAAACTGCAGTAATTACAGCCCCATATTTATACCATTTGTATTTGGTGCCCAGCAAATCGTCTTTGCTGGAATATTTATTACCCAAAACTTTCAAAAAAGATTTCAGTCGCTTATCAGGCGTGGCCCGGCTGATTGACAAAAACAGGAAAAAGCCATACAGCTTGTAAAGGAAGAAAAAAACAAACGCTATTAAGACTCCCTCCATAAATGATTTCACCATAAACTTTCGCTTTAGATTTCATGATGTAATGACGCAATCAAAAAGGGTATGAAGGGATAGTAAACAATCTAAATGTAAAGTAGCTATAAATACCGAACTATCATTGTTCTTTACAAAGACTTAACCTCCGCTTCCCGATTGGTATATGTGATTTAAATTGCTCATTTTTACATTAATGAGTAAATCAGTCATAGTAATAGAGGATTTAACTGTAAACAGGAATGGTGAGTATTTATTAAACAATATCAATCTAACCATCCAAAAGGATGAACAATGGGCTATTATTGGGCATTCGGGCAGCGGTAAAACAACGTTGGCCCATGCATTAACCGGTAAAATATTCTTTTCAGGGAAAATTATATTTCAACACAACAATGATGCTGACGGAAAGAAGATTATGTTGGTGGAACAACAACATCATTTTAAAAACCTTTCCAATACCGCCGATCTTTATTACCAGCAACGATTCAATTCTTTTGATTCAGAAGATACTATTACTGTTGAATCTGCTTTACAGCATTTACCTGGCAAAGAAAAGTGGATTAAACTTTTGCATCTCACACCTCTCCTTTCCAAACCACTCATTCAATTATCGAATGGAGAAAATAAGCGGTTGCAACTGGTAAAAGCGCTGTCAGCAAACCCGGCATTACTTATTTTAGATAACCCTTTTATTGGCCTCGATGCAGAAGGAAGAACTACCTTACATTCCATTTTTACTTCTATTATCAAAGAGGGGATTCATTTATTACTTATCACTTCTCCCAATGAAATTCCTCAATGTATCACAAATATTTTCGTATTGGAAAATGGTAAAATGATTTGGCAGGGGAAAAAGAAAGATTACCAGCCAACCAGGTTTCATCAAACCAAAAACGCTGCATTTGTTACTACCATAAAAAACATTCCTGCACCTGGTTATCCTCCTTTTAAACATGCAGTACAAATGAAAAATGTTTCGGTGAGGTATGGCAACAAAACCATTTTAGACAATATCAACTGGACAATAAAAAAAGGGGAATGCTGGTGTTTATCCGGACCAAATGGCGCAGGCAAATCAACTTTATTAAGTTTAATTAATGCAGATAATCCGCAAGCATATGCCAATGAAATTTACCTGTTTGATAAACGAAGAGGAAAAGGCGAAAGCATTTGGGATATTAAAAAACAGATTGGTTATGTATCACCTGAACTTCATTTGTTTTTTGAGCAACACAATAGCTGCTTCCAGGTAATTGCATCCGGTCTTTTTGATACCATTGGCCTGTTTCGGCAGCTAACTGCTACACAGGAACAACAGGTTCAGCAATGGGTCAACTTATTCAATCTCAAAAAATTTCAGCATAAAGCCATGTTCACACTCGCCAACAGTGAACAAAGAATTGTTTTATTAGCAAGAGCTTTAATAAAAAATCCGCCACTGCTGATATTAGATGAACCCTGCCAGGGATTGGATGATGATCAAACCAGTTACTTTATTCAATTAGTAAATGAAATCTGTAAACAATTTGGCACCACCCTCATTTTTGTGAGTCATTACCAAAAAGATATTCCGGCCTGTGTTACACATTTCTTTCAATTAGCGAAAGGAAGACAGCAATAAAAATGCCCCCGCAACGCAAGCAATAAGCAGGGGGTAAATTGACCATTAACCAAAACTACTTTTTACTAAGAGTCAGGTGTTCGTTTTCAATAGGTTCTTTATTGTCCGGGTGGATATTGAAATTATCTTCGGAAGCAACGTTCCAGGTTTTGCTTATTTTATCAAAAGCTGTTGAAGTAAAACTTTTTGTTAAAGCCGCAACGGTAGGTGCTGAACCATAATAGGCGATACCTCCTTTGGATGATGACCATGAGCCGGATTAAAAGAATATTGAAGATTAACCGGATTACCGTAATTTTAAAATACATCAATACTGTTATGAAGAAATTTATTATCGCCACTCTGATATTTGTTTCTTTAAAAGCATTCAGCCAAACTGTACAGCAAAAAATCAGTAAGTATATTTCTGATCAGCAACATGTCATGCTGAAAGAATATGCTGAGTTCATCAGCATTCCAAATGTGTTAGGTGATTCTGTCAACATTTATCGTAATGCAGATTATATTAAAAATCTTTTGGGCAAGCTCGGAGTTAAAACTCAATTACTCACTTTAGATAAACCCGGTGCAGCACCGGTTGTATTTGGAGAAGTAACTACTCCCGGTGCCACAAAGACAATCGCCTTTTATGCGCATTATGATGGACAACCAGTTAATCCAAAACAATGGGCAGAAGGACTGGAACCTTTTAAACCAGTCTTGGTTAGCGACAGGTTGGATAGAGGAGGAAAATTTATTTCTTTTCCAAATGATAATGAACCCATCAATCCAGACTGGAGATTGTATGGCAGGGGAAGCTCGGATGACAAAGCCGGTGTATATGCCATCATCAAAGCCTATGAAGCCATCATTAAAAACAATCTTACTTCTTCAATTAATATTAAATTCTTTTTTGAAGGTGAAGAAGAAGCCGGCTCTGTGAATCTTGGTGATATAATGGATAAGTACAAAGCAGAGTTAGCAGCCGATTGCTGGATCATTTGTGATGGCCCACGTCATCAATCGGGAAGAAAGCAAATTGCATTTGGTGTAAGGGGTGATGTGAATGTTGATTTGATCGTTTATGGTGGTAAGCGTCCGTTGCATAGTGGCAACTATGGTAACTGGGCCCCAAACCCGGCGATGCGTTTAGCTCAGTTACTGGCATCAATGAAAGATAAAAATGGAATGGTTACTATCAAAGATTTTTATAATGACGTAACGCCATTATCAGCTACAGAAAAAGAAGCTATCAAAAAAGTGCCGGCTATTGAAGGCATATTAAAAGATGAATTAGGTATTGCCGTTCCTGATGGTGGTGGTAAATCTTTTCTCGAACTTATTAACCTGCCCACACTCAACATCAATGGCATGCAAAGTATGAATGTAGGTGCTATGGCAAGCAATATCATACCTTCAACTGCTACTGCTGTGCTGGATTTAAGATTAGTATTGGGTAATGATGCCGACAGGCAAATAAACAAACTTATCAATCATATCAAATCGCAGGGCTATTACATAACAGACAAAGCTCCCACAGATGAAGAAAGAAAAAAATATGGCTGGATTGCACAGGTAAATAAAAGAGGGGCCGGTTATAATGCTCAACGAACACCCATGGATTTGCCCATAGCAAAAAATATTATTGCTGCTGTTCAAACTACCACAAAAGATCCGGTGGTGCTGTTGCCCGGTGTTGGAGGAAGTTTACCTTTATTTCTTTTTGAGAAAAAATTAGGCGCCAAACCTATTACTATGAATTTAGTTAACTATGACAATAATCAGCATGCCGAAAATGAAAATATAAGATTGGGCTATTTATGGCAGGGAATTGAAACAGTGGCCGCCACCATGCTGATCAAATAATTTATTCTGATCCTTTTCTTAACTTAGGTAATAATAACTTTTGCATATGAAACTCCGGCTGTTCGTTCCGGCATTATTGCTGACATCCATAATTGTTTTTGCCTTTCGCATAAACGAAATATCAAAACAAAAAGCAGCTGATATAAAAAAGCAAATGCTTTCCAAAAAACAACTGGCATTGCGTTGTACACCAGACTGGAATGAATTCACTTTAACAGCAGATGAAGTAAATGGCTTTGGTCCATTACCCGGCTTTGGTAAATACACATGGAAAATCTCTACCAAAAACGACAGTGCACAATTTTATTTTAACCAGGGTATCAATATGTATTATGGCTTTCATATTATCGAAGCATTAGCTTCTTTCAAGAAAGCACAGGAGTTTGATGCCAATTGTGCAATGCTTTACTGGGCAGAAGCTCTCTCTTATGGTCCCAATATTAATGACCTTGTTTATGCACAGGCACCAGACGCTTTAGCTGCTATACAAAAAGCAGCATCACTTTCAGAAAATGCTTCGTCACTGGAGAAAAAATTAATTAATGCAGAGCAGCAACATTATTCAGCCGACAGTACTATCAAACGTTCTGTATTAAATGCCAACTATACTGCAGCTATGAAAGAACTGTTTAGTTCAGATGGTAACAATGCAGATGTTGTTGCTTTATATGTTGATGCGATGATGAATGAGCATCCTTGGGATTACTGGTATCATGATGGTAAACCTAAGGAGTGGACTCCTTTAATTCTTTCTGTTGTTGACAAAGGATTAAAATTAAATACCAATCATCCGGGATTAAATCATTACAATATTCACATGTGGGAAGCATCATCCACTCCCAGCAAAGCATTAACGAGTGCTGATAAATTGGAAACTATTACTCCTGGTTTATCACATATGGTGCATATGCCTTCCCATATATACATAAGAACCGGTTACTTTAAAAAGGGAACAATAGTAAATGAACAAGCGGTAAGTCAGTATAACAATTATAAAGGTTTAATGCCTTCAGTAACCAACGGTGCTTTCCTTTACGAGTGGCATAACCTGCATATGCAGGCTGCCAATGCATTGTTTGTGGAAAATTATGCGTATGCGCTAAAATCAGCAATTGCCTGCAGAAACAGTTTGGATACATCCGCATTGGGATTGGAAGCACCGGTTGGTGATTATATTCAGTATTTATGGAGTACGCCAATGTTCACCATGATATATTACAAACAATGGGATGCGATATTAAAAGAACCTAAGCCAAATAATCATCATCATTATTCAACAGCGATCTGGCATTATGCACAGGGAATAGCCAATGCTGCCAAGGGAAATTTGTCCGCAGCCAAAGCATCCATAGAGGCAATACAAAATTTATTACAGGAAGCAGATATGAAAGTTCCGAATGGAGTTTTTAATGCACCGGATGCAGCCGGTAATGTTGCTATCAATATTTTACAGGCAATGATTGCTGATAAAGAAAACAACCAGGCAGAAGCAATTCGGTTATTAAAAGTAGCTGTACAAAAAGAAGATGATATGGTATATGATGAACCAAAAGACTGGTTAACTCCTGCAAGATCGTACTTAGGTTATATGCATCTTAAATACGGACAGTTTAAAGAAGCTGCCACAGCATTTTCTGAATCACTTAAAAAAGATCCGGGCGAACCATTAGCTATTAAAGGGTTGAAATTAGCTATCGCTAAAAGGAAGGATTAAACCAATGAGGAAATAGAACACTTAGCTTTTTTCTTGACAATAGAGACAGCATAAGCAGAAAATAGTCTTTATAATGACATCCAATAATTTAACAACCGGTAACTTTGCAAAAATGTCGTGCATGAAAATGTTTAAAAATCCCTCTTACTTCAGTGTCTTGTTGTTTTCTTTATTCGTCCTGGCTTGTAATGCACAGGAAAAATCAGCACAAAAAGAAAAGTTAGATGCCAATGAATTTGCTACTGCCATTGTTAAAGATTCCATTCAGTTATTAGATGTTCGTACTCCCGGTGAATATGCCAGCGGACATTTAAAAGGTTCGTTACTGGCCAACTGGAATGATAAAACTGAATTTGAAAGAAGAACTTCTTACCTGGATAAAAACAAACCGCTTTATGTGTATTGTTTAAGTGGTGGCAGAAGTGCTGCTGCGGCTGATAAGTTTCGTAAAAATGGTTTTACACAGGTGTATGAATTAAAAGGTGGTATTAATGCATGGAAACAATCTAATCTCCCGGTTGAAGGAATGAGCAATGAGAAACAAATGGCTGTAGAAGAATTTGATGCAGCAATTAAAAGTTCATCATTGGTATTAGTTGATTTTGGCGCTGAATGGTGTCCGCCTTGTAAAAAAATGGAACCAGCCATTAAAGCTGTTGTTGAAAAAAATGCCGGCAAATTAAAATTAGTAAAAGTAGATGGTGGCCGTGATTTAGATTTATTAAAGAAATATAATGTAGAAGCCTTGCCGGTATTGTTGCTCTTCAAAAATGGTCAGCAGGTTTGGCGTAAAGACGGAATAGCTGATGAAAATGAGATACAGGCTCAATTACAATAATTACTGTTTATGAGCTTTTATAAAATCAGTCACTAAATAGCTGATCAATTTACCGGTTGATTCATCTTTTCTTCCATCACTCAATTGAGTAGCCCCTTCGCAAATATGTACATAAGCCACTTTACTGTCTGTAGCAGCAAAGTTTATAAACTGTCTTGCATGTAAGGGTGAGATACCACTGGGTGTAGCTGCACTGCTTAAAACATACTCAATGGAGTCAAGATCTATTTCTATTCCTGTATAATTATCATCAGTAAAGCCTGTGGCATGTGCAATGGCTTGTATGAAGTTTCGCTTCTCGTGAATAAAAATATCTTCATAGGTAACAAAGTCCATGAAAGGATTGTTTACAATATCCAGCCACACATTTTGTGGCAAATAATTTTCATGAATACCGATGGCACAATATTTCTGTAAATAACCATCTTCATCTGCATAACGGAAACCATTGCCGCTATGTCTTCCTTCTGAAGGACGGTAATCGGTATGGGCATCTAAATTAATAGCATTGATTTGCGCCATAGGAATTTTTCCTGCTTTATGTAATCCTTTGGCCGAACCTTTAATTAATGGATAAGCGTTGTTATGTCCGCCACCAATAACAATGGGTATTTTGTTAAGAGAAGTAATAATCTTAACCAAACTTTCCACTTCATCATCAATCGTAATAACAGCATGACGGTAAGCATCTATTTTTTCTTCCTGTCCATGCGCATTGTTATCAATGAGCCATTTCATATCGCCAAAATCAAAATGACCCAGCATCAGCACATCGTCTCCGCTAAAAAAATCATTGCTCTGCACATTAAAGAAAGATTGCAAGAATGGTAACCAGGCAGTTTCTGTTCCGCCATTACCATGATTGGCTTTTACTCCAATTTCTTCGGGAACCCCAATCAAAACATATTTTGCCGGCGACTGATCAATGGATTCTTCCAGTTGCGAAACTTCTTTAATGGTATGCAGCCGCTCTCCTGCTTTTGTTTCAAACCGCCTGATTTTTGTAAGACTGAGAATATCCTGTTTGCTGTAAACTTTTAAATGCTTCATTGGTGGAAGTTAAATAAATTCTCCGTTTATCATTACTTTATCAATCAAATTTGTACCAAAGGAATAAGGAAGGTATGCCAGGGATGGAATTGGTTTGGTAAAAATGAGGTTCGCTTTCTTTCCAACAGTGATGCTGCCTAATTCCTTTTCCACTTCCATTGCATAGGCTCCGTTGATGGTTGCTGCATTGATGGCTTCTTCCGGTAACATCTTCATTTGAATGCAGCTCATTGCCACTACCAAATTCATATTACAGCTGGGAGAAGAACCGGGATTGAAATCTGTTGCCAGCGCAATGGCACAACCGGCATCAATTAATTGCCGGGCTGGTTGAAAAGGCATTCGTAAAAAGAAAGCGGCTGTTGGTAATAGTGTTCCGATAGTATTAGATGATGCTAATGTTTTGATTGACGATTCATCCATTGTTTCCAAATGATCAACGGAAACAGCATGCAACTTTACACCCACTTCAACTCCACCGGATAAATTTAATTGATTAGCATGAAGCTTTGGTTTTAATCCATAACTCATTCCTGCTTTGCATATCTCTTCCGTTTCTTCGGATGAAAAGAAACCAGTTTCGCAAAACACATCAATATAATCAGCTAATTTTTCAGCAGCAATTACCGGCAGCATTTCATTCCTGATTAAATCAATATAGCCACGATGATTTTCTTTATACACTAATGGATAGGTATGTGCTCCAAGAAATGTTGCTTTAATAGTGAGATTTGACTTTTCTTTCAATCGCTTAATTACACGGAGCATTTTCAATTCACCTTCCACAGTTAATCCATAGCCACTTTTTATTTCAATAGCACCGGTACCGAGTTTGGCAACTTCTTCCAATCGTTTCCATGATAGATTGAATAACTCATCTTCGCTGGTTGCATTCAACTTTTTTGCAGAGTTTAATATTCCTCCGCCTTTTGCTGCAATCTCTGCATAACTTAGCCCCTTTATTTTATCTACAAACTCTTCTTCCCTGCTGGCAGCAAACACTAAATGTGTATGACTATCACACCAGGCAGGAAGGATGAATTGACCGGAAGCATTTAATGTTGACAGAGGACGGTTGACAGATGACAGTTGTTCCATTCTTCCATATTCAGCAATAATGCCATCTTCAATAATGAGGAAGGCATCTTCAATAACAGGAAGATGAGAAAGTTCTTTTCTTCTTAATAAATGATTTTCTTCCCTGACATTAACCAGCTGCTTAATGTTGGTGACAAGCATGGATGACATGCTGCAAATCTAATTGCTTTTATACAATATTTTATTAGGCCTTCTTGTGGTAAGTATTTAATAAAATTTATTCAGCCACTTTTTTTTGTTGATGCCTCTTTATGTTCGAGGTATTTTTCGTGACGTAAAGCATTGAACGCAACTGCTGCACTTGCCAGCATTAATACTGCTCCCAGCAGAAACGGTGCCCCGGGAAATAATACAGGAGCTTTTTCATGCGTAAAATAATAAAAGAGATTATTCATTATTAATGGCCCAAAAATAGAAGTGGCACTCATTATACTTGTTAAAGCACCCTGCAGTTCGCCCTGCTCGTTAGGTGGAACATGACCGGCTAATATTGCCTGGAGTGCAGGGCCGGCAATACCACCCAAACAATATGGAACTAAAAATACAAACATCATCCATCCCTGTGTAGCGAACGCAAACAATAACATTCCCAATGAATAAAACACGAGGCCTGTGTACACACTTTTTTCATTTCCTATTTTGGGATTAACTATTCTTACCAATACTACCTGCACTAATGCCACGAGTATCCCCACCATTCCCAACGAACGACCTACCATTTCTTCACTCCACTTAAAACGATAGATGGTAAAATAATTCCAGTTGCTTTGTACCGCATGTGCAGCAATGTAGATAAACACTAATGAAAATATTAACCCGCTGATGGCCGGATATTTTTTTAAATGCAATAATGATCCTACCGGGTTAGCTCTTTTCCATTCAAATGGCCGGCGGTTTTCTTTGCTTAATGATTCGGGCAAAATAAAATATCCGTATAACCAGTTTAATAGTGTTAAGCCGGCAGCAAAATAAAACGGTGCCCTTAATCCAAACTTGCTTAACTCACCTCCTATTACCGGACCAATGATAAACCCTAAGCCAAATGCAGCCCCAATCATTCCAAAGTTTTTTGCTCTCGACTCAGGAGTTTTGCTTACATCCGCTATATAGGCAGATGCGGTAGTAAAACTTGCACCCGTAATGCCTGCTATCACCCTACCAAAAAACAACCATCCATAAGATGGGGCGAATGATAAAAACAAATAATCAATACCAAATCCAAATAACGAAAACAACAGTACTGGTCTTCTTCCATACTTATCACTAAGGTTACCAATAATGGGGGCACAAATAAATTGCATGATAGCGTATACTGAAGTAAGGAAGCTGCCATATGGTGCTGCTTCGCTGATGCTGACATGTTTTAGTTCAGCAATCAATCTCGGCATCACCGGTATAATTATACCAAAACCAATTACATCCAATAAAAGGGTAATGAAAATAAAACCAATTGCGGCGTTTTTCTTTTCAGCCATACGTTAATTGTTTAAGGGGATGGTTCAAAGATGAAGAAAAAACTTTGATGTTGACAGGACTTTTACTTTTATTTTTTACGCTGAACTTTTTATTTCTTCTTATTGTTGTACAACAAATACCTCGAAGTTTCATAGGCACCTTGTGTTAATGCACTCAATCTTCCTCTCAAAGAATCAGTAGTACCATTTACAGGAACCGGCAAATTATTTTTAATGGAAACCAGTTTTTCCTTAGATGAATTAAGCTGGTGTACAAAATAATAATCACCGCTTACAACGCCTATCTGTCTTTCATCATGATCAATGATAAAAGCAAAATCTTTTTGTGCGAAGGAAGTATCAAATAGGTTCCTGCCTATTGTATTATCGTAATAAGACTGCTTCAATAAACCGGCAATGCTCGGCATGATATCTACCTGCGAACAAACCCTGTTGATCCGCTGTGCCTGTAAAAATTTTGGTGAATAAAATAATAAAGGCACATGTTCTGCTGTTAATGCTTCATCTGTCCAGCTTTGCGGAAACATATTTCCTGCACTTCCTCTTATTCCATGATCACCTACAAAAACAAAAACGGTGTTTTCAAAATACTTTTCTTTTTTAGCCGCTTCTATAAATTGCTGATAGCAAAAATCAGTATAACGAAACGCATTGTATTCATCTAATGATTCGAACCCATGTTGCTTTAATGAATCGGCACTGATATTTTCGATGCGTTTGAATGCACCCATATCTTCTTTGGGTATTGTGTACGGACGATGATTATCGGCTGTTTGAATAATGGCAAAGAAAGGTTTGCTTTGTGCAGCCAGCTTTTTATTCGCTTCGAGGAAAAGATTCTTATCACTAATGCCCCATACATCCACTTTTTTTGCATCAAAATTTTCTTCCTCAAATAAATTCAGCCCTTTAATATTATTAGTGAGCACCCCACGGATATTAGCCCAACTGGTACTTCCTCCCAGGAAATAAAACTTTTCATATCCTTCCAGGTTATTAATAATAGTGTGCTGATCAACGGCCGCAGGATTGCGGCTGGCTGTTTTATCTAACTGCACATCCGGTGTACCGGTAATTACGGCCCACACCCCCCTGGCGGTGCCATAATGCGGCGTAAAACAATGATCAAAGAAGATTCCGTTATTACAAAGTTGATTAAAGT
Organism: Sphingobacteriales bacterium; assembly: GCA_003963365.1. Classification (GTDB taxonomy): domain Bacteria; phylum Bacteroidota; class Bacteroidia; order Chitinophagales; family Chitinophagaceae; genus AWTP1-9. The sequence goes on along the minus strand of RXJG01000002.1, from coordinate 693,335 downwards.
ACTGCGTTGTGTTTAGTGGATTACCCCACATAGAACTTTTGTATGCACTAAAGCTCTCGCAAATCACCAATACGACGTTTGGCTTAGAAGGAAAACTATCTTTTGTAAAATTGTATTGCCGGCCAAAGTTCAATTGATTTACATCCGGATTTTGAATACCGAGATAATCACTCATCAGCGGATAATACTCTTTTACTTTTTTTACATCGTATGTATCATGACGAAAAGTAAGTGAACTAAAAAAACTTTGAAATGGATTTAAGGAAAGATTGGCTTTGTAATCGCTACCCAGTGCAAAGGCATCACTCCATCTTAATGGATACTGTCCTATTCTTCCAAAGATAGATAACGCAAGAATAAACAACATAATGGCGAAAGTTATGCTCCGGTGAAACATTTCTGAAACTTTCTGCCTGGCACTAAGCTGGTATAACTTTTTCACTACCCACATCAACAGCACAACAGCTATTATAATACCAATCAATATCTTAATAATGGGATAGGATTGCCACATCATATGAAAGGAAATGCTGGCATCTTCCAGGAAATTTAATACGCTGGCATTTAACCGCTGCGACAAATATGAATAATGAGCAAAATCAAAGCCATAAAACAGCACCCAAACAGTTATAAAAATGCTGAGATACCAAAACCAAAAACGTTTTGCTTTAGCTGATTCAAAAGGATTCATCACTCTTAACTGAAGCAATAGCAGCAACACCAGGCTAATGGCAAATGCTATTCCTGCCTGTTTAAATATTTTAATTAATACTCCGGTATTGGCCGTAATAATGAGTATGGTAGCAACTGGTATAAAGCATACTAAAAACGTAAACAACTTTCTTCCGGCAGAAAATTCAGAAAACTTCTTTTTGAATTCAACACTTCCAAACAATAATAACGGCAACAGCACTATGGCAACTATTCTTGCATCAAACCTGATACCCATCCATATGGCCTCCATGTTTGCTGTTAGCGACTGGTGTTGCGTATTGAAATAATAAAAGAATGCCAGCCTTAGTACTGTCATCAGCACAACAAACAATACAAATAATTGCAATACCCATTTAATGATGCGGGGAATTTTTATCATATATATGGTAAAAGTGGTGCAAAAATACCGTTTTCTGATAGTGTTGCAGATAATGTTATTTTTGCCGGGCTGGATTAACAGCCACATAACATACATGACACTACCGGCCCCCTTACAGCAATTCGATTACCAGTTGTTTCATCTTATAAATTCAGAATGGAATAATTCATTATTTGATGCCGTACTGCCCTTTCTGCGGGAAGCAAATTTCTGGTTACCCTTTTACCTGTTTTTATTACTATTGGTCACTTTCAATTTTGGTAAGCAAGGTGGCTGGTGGGTGCTGATGATTATTCTTACTGCAGTATTATCAGATATTTTAAGCAGTTCGGTTTTAAAAGAAAATCTCATGCGTTTGCGTCCCTGCCAGGATCCGTCTATTAATGGAATGATTCGCATATTAGTCAACTATTGCCCCAGAAGTTCTTCATTCCCATCTTCACACGCCGTTAATCATTTTGCAGCGGCAACCTTTATTTATCAAACATTAAAATTCAACAGCAAGTGGTGGCGGCTCATTTTTTTATGGGCATTTGCCATCATTTATGCGCAGGTGTACGTGGGTGTACATTATCCAGTTGATGTATTTTGTGGTGCCCTGATTGGAATGACATTAGGCTGGATAACTAGTTATATATTTAATTCAAGAATCGGTTTACAACCATTACCAAAGCAGGAATAACATGACGGCTGTTTTTATATTGATTGGTTTAATTTTACTGAACGGCTTATTTGTAATGAGTGAGATTGCCCTTGTATCGGCAAGAAAAGCGAGACTGGAAAGCATGGCCAACAAAGGCGATGATGCAGCTAAAACTGCGCTGGAACTTAGTGAGAACCCTGAAATATTTTTATCTGCCGCACAAATTGGCATTACACTTATTGCTATTTTAACGGGTGTTTACTCCGCAGAAAAATTCAATGTTTATTTAGAACCTGTCATTGCAAAAGCAGCAGTGCTGAAACCTTATGCCCAAACCATTTCCACGGTAATCATTGTAGTCATTGTAACTTTTCTCTCCATCATTTTTGGCGAATTACTTCCCAAACGTTTTGGTTTATTAAGGGCCGAAAAGATTGCCATAGTAGCAGCCACCCCCATGAAGCTTTTTGCCATAGCAACTTATCCGGTAGTATGGTTATTGAACAGTGTCACCAATTTATTTTTCAAAATATTTAATGTTCAGCCCTCGCAGGATAATATTGTTACAGAAGAAGAAATTAAAGCCATGATCAGTGAAGGAACAGAAGGTGGTACTATTGAAGAAGAAGAAAAAGAAATTATTGAACGTGTTTTTCATTTGGGCGACAGAAATATTACTTCTTTAATGACACACCGGAGTGATATCATCTGGTTTGAGATGGATGATAACGAGGAAAAAATAATTGAGAAGATAAAACAGGAGCCACACTCTGTTTATCCCATTTGCGAAGGGGGTGTTGATAATATCAAGGGAATTGTTTCTATAAAAGATATGTATGTAACTCCCGATTCCGTTTCGTTTAAAGAAATTATGCAACCCGCTTTGTTTGTACCCGAAAACAATACCCCTTACCAGGTATTGGAAAAATTTAAACAAACAAAAACACACAGTTGCTTTATAGTTGATGAATATGGAAGTATGCTGGGCTTAATTACTATAAATGATATTTTAGAAGCCATCGTAGGCGATTTACCACAGGAAGACATGGAAGATTATACGGTAACAGAGAGGGAAGACGGATCTTATTTAGTAGATGGCCAGATTCCTTTCTTTGATTTCCTGGCACGTTTTGATAAAACAGCATGGATTGACCAGCAGGAACACCAGTTTGATACACTGGCCGGATTTATTCTGCATGAACTGGAACATATACCGCATGCCGGTGAAAAATTAGAATGGAAAGGATTTAATATTGAAATACTTGATATGGATGGTCACCGTATTGATAAAGTTTTGGTGAACATCAGCGAAAAGATTAAGAAAGATATGGAGGAGGAATAATAGAAAGATGCTAATGATAACTTTATGAAATCAGTTTTAAGTTTATATTTTCTGTTCTCAGTCGTACTTGCTTCTGCTGCTTCTGTTGACACCGTTTCCATTTACAGCAATGCTATGCACAGAAAGATTAAATGTGTGGTGATAACCCCAGGTACTTATAAAATAAAAAAGAACCGCTACCCTGTTGTGTATCTTTTGCACGGGCATAGTGATTACTACCGGGGGTGGGTTACCAAAGTGCCGGATATAAAAAAATATGCAGATCAATTACAACTGATCATCTTTAATCCTGACGGTGGTTTTAATAGCTGGTATTATGATAGTCCGCTTGACAGTAATTCACAATACGAAACACATGTAAGCAAAGAAGTAGTTTGTTACATTGATCAGCACTACCGTACTATCGCCAACAGAAAACACCGGGCCATTACCGGTTTAAGCATGGGAGGGCATGGCGCTTTTTATTTAGCATTAAAGCACCCTGAAACTTTTGGAGCTATTGGCAGCATGAGTGGTGGTGTTGATATTCGCCCCTTTCCTGATAATTGGCAGATAAAGGAAAAAATTGGCGACATAAAAACACATGCAGATGAATGGAACAAACGCAGTATAGTAAATATGATTGATGCCTGCCCCAAAGATTCATTTTCGATTATTATTGATTGTGGCATTAATGATTTTTTCTTTCCTGTTAACCAGCAACTGCATGAAAAAATGCTGCAGCTCAAAATTGAACATGATTTTATTCAGCGGCCCGGTGAACACAACTGGGATTACTGGGCCAACGCCATTCGGTACCAGTTGCTATTCTTTAGAATATACTTTGATAAACGATGATTTTCTTTTTCCGCCTGTTTAAAAAAAATTTTTGCAAGCAGAATAATTTTGGTAACATTATATCTAAAACCAAAAGCTATGCTTATTAAAAAATCAAAATTCACTTTACCGGGTATTGCTTTGTTAGCAGCAATGGCAATCGCCAGTTGTAACAATGAACCAGAAAAAAAAGCTGAGTCTGCAAAGGATACTGTAGCCCCGGCCCCTGCACCAGCTGACACTTCCAAAAAAGCAGATACTACTAAAATAGATACTGCAAAGCCCCGTCCCATTAAAAATCCCGGATAATACCGTTACATAGTTTTATTTAACAATCAGCATTTGTAAAAACCTTCCCGTTAGCCTTAAGCCTGCAGGAAGGTTTTATATTTCTTTACCATACCGTATGACTAATTAACATTTTTATTTTGTAATTTACTTACTCACAAAACCAATGATCATGCGATCTAAAATTTTACTGGCCGCTTTGCTGGGCCTTTTTATTGGTTTAAACAGCAACGCTCAATCCATTTACTATTTTAAATACCATTATCCAAAAGTAGAAGACACCACCACTTACCAGGCATTTATGGTGCGGTATGATGATGGAACAGGTTTTATAAGAGTTCATTATATTGATGATTCAACTCACGAAGAGGAATTAGTGGAAATGCTGATGAAGGAAGGTTATGATGTAAATAAAAAAGGAAAAGTGGATAGCACTAAATTATATTTCCAGGGATATGATCCGATATATTTAAGAGGTGATTCGGATCAGGACTATAACCCGGATATATTCTGGTTTCAGTACGATAAACAAACAGACTATTATACTCCATGGGGAATTGTTTCACCAGACAAAAAAGATGGACGGGTGGACGAGGGCGAATACCTGGAAGTAAAATTATTAAACCAGCAAGACCTTACTCCTGGTTTTGTTAGTTTATTCTTTGATAAAAAAGAGGATTTTTTTCAGAACATTACTGAAGTGGCTACCGGAAGAGGTTTGTCAACCGAAGAGAAAAAAACAAAAATGTATTTGCTCATAGCAGCTAATACATTGGATCCCGATATTGGTTCTACCTGCGAGGAAGACCGTAAACAAACAGAAAAAGTTTTTGGAGATCTTGCTGAATTTTTGGGAATAGAAATAGTAAAAAAATCAATTTATGGCCAGGAGTACAATAAAAATAATGTGGAAACAGCCATTCAATCGTTAAACCCTTCCCCCAAAGATATTGTGGTGTTCTACTACACCGGCCATGGGTTTAGCATGAATGATAATCACCAGTTCCCGCACATAGCACTTACATCAAAATCATTTGAATCTGCCAGATCCAACTCGCTCAATATGGAAGATGTGTATGCCCGCATAAAAAGTAAAGGGGCAAGATTTAACCTGGTGCTGAGTGATTGTTGCAACAACTCCATTGAAGGTGCCAGTGCCATCATACCCGTTAACCTTGCCCGTACAAGATCCTCCAATCTTCCATGGGATCCCGATAATTGTAAAGCACTTTTTATGAGTCCTAAACCTGCTTCTATTTTAATGACGGCTGCTTCCCGTGATGAATTATCCTGTGGCATTTCATCCGGGGGGTTATTTACTACTTCCCTGCGGTCATCCTTAGTGGATTTCTTCAGCAAATTTCATAATAACGTTACCTGGGCACAACTATTAGAGGAAGCAAAAAATGATACAATAAAAAGAGCAGATAAAACAGCCATGCAGGGTGATAATGGAACATATACAAGGTGTAAACAACATCCGATTTTTAAAATACAAGTTGATTGATACGAATTGATTATTCGTTGTTTGTTGACTGATATTTTTATTCCACCAGGTTTTCTTAACTGAACTTTAATCAGAGAATCCTTATTCACACACTGTGAATAAGTAACTTTAGGTAATTACAGCATGATTAATTTATATTTGAAACGGATGGTTACAACAAGTAAGTTCGTACAACTGGTACCTTATTGCTAATAAAAATTAATGCCCATTGACAGAAACTATCATCAACTTAGAAACCGTTAACCCAATTGAGTTCTTTGGAGTAAACAACGGTAAGCTTGACATTTTAAAAAAGAAGTTCCCCCTGTTAAAGATCCTCTCCCGTGGCACACAATTAAAACTCAGCGGTTCACCTGAGCAGGTGGAAAACGCCAGGGAAAAAATTGATCTCATTATTTCTTACTTAGAAAGGAACGGTCACCTCAGCGAAAATTATTATGAACAAATTTTAGGTGGCGATGACCAGGAAGTGATTGATCACTTTGCTGAACGTCATCCTAATGAAGTACTCGTATTCGGACCCAATGGAAAAACGGTAAGAGCCCGTACCGCCAATCAAAAGAAACTGGTGCAGGCAGCTGACAGAAACGATATCGTTTTTGCTATTGGCCCGGCCGGTACCGGTAAAACCTATACAGCTGTTGCCATGGCTGTAAGAGCTTTAAAAAACAAAGCGGTGAAGAAAATAATCTTAACCCGCCCGGCCGTAGAAGCGGGTGAGAGTTTGGGGTTTCTTCCCGGAGATCTTAAAGAAAAGATCGATCCCTATTTACGTCCCCTTTATGATGCACTGGATGATATGATACCGGCTGATAAGCTTGGTTATTACATGAGTACCCGTGTAATTGAAATTGCTCCCCTGGCATATATGCGTGGCCGTACGCTTGACAATGCTTTTATTATCCTGGATGAAGCACAAAATGCCACTGACCTCCAGATAAAAATGTTTTTAACCCGTATTGGGGCCAACGCCAAGGCCATTATCACCGGTGATTTAACACAAATTGATTTACCCAAGAACCAGCGCAGTGGTTTGGAAAAAGCTACCCGCATTTTAAGAAACATCGATGGCATATCACATATTGAGCTCGATGAAGAAGATGTGGTTCGTCATAAACTGGTGAAAGCAATTATTAAAGCATACGACCGGGATCATAATCAAAACCCCGTTCAATAAAGCACTTATTCTAACCCGTCACACTATCAAAAAACTTCCCGCCCTCCGGCGGGATTTTTTTTATTTACTTCTGTCAATAATGAATTTGAAAATACTGAAAGAGAAAAGTCTTTCTCAAAACCCTGATAAGTTTACGCAAATAACAAAAGTAAAATAGCACCAAAGAAGGATGATCAGGGTTCTTTGTTTTGACAGCATCCTTTGCGGGGAAATCCTTTTGAGACAGCCCCGATTAAATATTATAGAATGGCTTATTAATTCAAACTCACATCAACCGCTTTATCAAAATCTGTTGTACTATAATCTTTAACCACATTATAAAGTGTATCTCTTTCTACAGCTGTTCTTTTTACCTGTTTGATTAAGGCAACCAGTTCTTCTGTACTCATAGCAGGGTTTTGTTCTTCACTGCCAGCCATTGAATAAATTTTGGTGGAGTCATCAATTGTTCCATCAATATCATTTACTCCAAAGGACAGTGTTAACTGGGCATTTTGACGGCCAAGCATAGGCCAGTATGCTTTCAAATGAGGAAAATTATCCATAAATAAACGGCTTACGGCATACATCTTCATATCTTCAACCACACTTATTTCCGGAACATGACTCATTTCATTATCGTGATTCCTGAATTTTAGCGGGATGAAGGTATTAAAGCCTCCTGTCCTATCCTGCAAATCTCTCAACCGTTTCATATGATCAATGCGGTGCCAATATTTTTCAATATGACCATACAGCAAGGTCGCATTGCTGTGCATACCTAGTTTATGTGCTGCTTCATGAATTGCCAGCCAGCCATCTGCATCCACTTTGTCTTCACAAATTTGCTTTCTTATTTCAGGATGAAAAATTTCTGCACCGCCACCCGGCAATGAATCCAAACCAGCTTCATGTAAATATTTCATTCCTTCATCAATCGTCATCTTTGCCTTTCGGAACATATAATCCAGTTCAACAGCAGTAAAGCCCTTTATGTGTAATCCTGGTCGATGTGCTTTTATCTTTCTCAATAAGTCAGCAAAAAAATCAAGGTTCATTTTTGGATGAACGCCACCAACAATATGTACTTCGGTAACAGGTTTGCCATCGTAACCTTTTACGATATTGAGCATTTGCTCCATACTCATTTCCCAACCTTCTTCTTTATGCGCATACAAACGGGAATAGGAGCAAAACTTACAAGAAAACACACATACATTGGTGGGCTCGATATGAAAATTGCGGTTGAAGTATACAATATCTCCATGCCTCCTCTCCCTTACAAGATTGGCAAGAGCTCCCACAAAAGACAGTGTTCCTTTTTCAAATAGTTGTAACCCTTCCTCTTCATTAATTCTTTCTCCGGCTATAATTTTTTCACCAATCGCCTGTAAAGACTGATCAGCAGTAAGATCTAAAATAGCTTCAGTGGCACTGATTATTTCCATGGCAGTAATTTAATTTGTTTTCAGAATCTTTTGAGTTATAGTTTTATTGGAATAAATAACTTTTACATAATACATTCCGGTTTGGTGCCCTCCTAAGTTGAACTCAATAAAGTTTGGTGCCGGGCTGCCTGCAAAGCTACGTTGCATGATTAACTGACCAAGGGTATTATAAACGCAGATTGCCTGTAAATTAGCAGGTGGCGGGTAATGCTGCACATAAAAACTTTGCCGGAAAGGGTTGGGCGTTATTAATAATCCTTTTTCCTTAAGAATTGGATTAATATAATAATTGTAAAGATTAATATCATCCAGGTAAATGTTGTTCTCGTAGTTAGCTACATTTTTAAACACCACCTGGAAATTATTATACCCGGTAACATAAGGTGTAAGATAAACGGAATCTTTGCGCCACTCATTGGCAGTTGGTACAAATTCATTTTGATAACCATCTGTTTTGGTTGGGGAGGTTATTAAAGAAGCACCAGCTTTTTTGTAAACTGATTTATAGGTTGCCCCACAGTCACCGGTAACCAGCACTTCCAGGGTATCAAATTCAATGCCCGGCGAAGAGGGCGAACTGAATGTTACCGCAGCCAACTGAAATGTAAGAAAAGTAGAATCTGCATTATTAACCGGGAAGATTGGTGAAATCAGGTAATCTTTCTCATTAGCCACCGGGTAATCAAAATTATTCATCCAAACTGACTTCACCCCTGTTTTGGCAGCAGCACTGGTTGTGTCCCATGTAATACTGTTATCCGGGTTATCAATAGCCCATCCCTGGGGAGGGAATATGGGGCCTTCAAATCCCTCTTTCAAATTACCGCTAATAGCACCTTGGTACACAAAACTGCTTTTTGCTGTATCATTTTGTACAAACTGGTCGGGAGCACCATTGGGCAGTGAAGTATATACAGTTAAATTATGTTTACCGGGTATTAATCCGCTAATAGAATTTAAAGTAATGGTTGTTTCAGATAAAGAAGCTAAGTTACCTGTCCAGTTTGTAATACCGGTTATAGCTCCGTTATCAACGTTAGCTGTTATTTGCAGAGATGTAAGCGTTGTACTTCCAAGATTTTTAATTTTTAGAGCTGGTTGAATATTACCTGAACAAACAGATGCTACCGGTGATGTTATTTGTTGCGCCTTCACATTACGACTAAATAATGCCACCGGGGCACATCCATCGGAAGTAATTAATGCAGGTCGGTATAAAAAAATAGCAGCTTCCATCCGGATGGATTGACCTTTTGTAAACAGGGCCATACAAGCATCATCCGTATAATCCATATAGTTTTCATACATTATGCCCGGGCTAACTGGGCTGCAGCTATCCACTACTATTCCTGAGGGGCAACCTATTGTTTCTTTTGCCTGGTTAGGTGTGTCATCTAAGAGTGGATCGTCAGGAAAATCTGAACCAGCACAGGTTCCATTATCATCACCCCAGATATGTAATAACCTGAAATAATGTCCTACTTCGTGTACCGCTGTTCGGCCTAAATTATATGGAGCCACTCCTGTACTACCGGGAAGTGTTTGATAACTGATAACCACACCATCTTCCGTATCAGGAATATAATTTATGCCGGGAATTTTTCCATAGCCTAATACACCACCCGGTATTCGGACAATCCAAACGTTTAAATATTTGGTAGGGTCCCAGCTATCCGCTCCACCTTTGTTCTTATGCTTAACCGGGTCCCCGGGAGCGGGGTTGGATGAAACGCCGGAAGTAATTCTTTCAATGCCAGTTGTTGGCTCCTGGTCGGGGGTACGTTGCGCCATGCAAAACCTGATGTTGGTATGGGCAAATACAGCTTTAAATGCTGCAGGTAAATTGGTGGTATCGCTGTTGGTTCCTGCAAAATCAGTATTTAATACCTGCATTTGCGCAGCTATATCGGCATCAGTAACCAAAGATGGATTAGGCAAAACAATATGAAAAACCACTGGTACGGTAATTATTGCCTGTTCCCTGCTAAACTGTCTTCTTTTCAATATTGCCTTTGCTTCTTTGGCAAGTCTGGCTTCAGTATCATGAAATTTTTTAATTGCCGTGGGGCCCCTTTTCAGGTATTTTTTTAAAAGAGTTTCGTTTGCACATTTTACCACCGGCTCTTTCTTTTGGCCGTAGCCGGTAATTGTCAATAGCAATGCAAATGAAAACAGGCTGAGAAAAGGAATGTTTTTCAAGTTGTATAGTTTATGGTACAAAGATAATATTTTAACAGACCCTAAATATAACTAGCCCGATGCTTTATGGTTGTATAACGGTGATTAAATAAGGTAAAAAACCTCCAGATAAAAAACATCCACTACATTTGCCCAAATTTTTTAGTCATCGCATGAAAAAAGCACTTATTACCGGTGTTACCGGGCAGGACGGAGCTTACCTGTCTGAACTGCTTTTGAGTAAAGGATATGAAGTCCACGGTATTAAAAGAAGAGCTTCCCTGATAAATACAGACCGCATTGATCACCTGTACCAGGACCCGCATGAAAAAAACCTGCGGTTAATATTGCATTATGGTGACTTAACCGATTCCACCAATTTGATTCGTATTATTCAGCAGGTACAGCCGGATGAAATTTATAACCTGGCAGCAATGAGTCATGTACATGTAAGTTTTGAAACACCCGAATACACTGCAAATGCAGATGCCATTGGTACTTTAAGAATATTAGAGGCTGTAAGAATATTAGGATTGACTGAAAAAACAAAAATATACCAGGCCTCCACTTCTGAGTTATATGGGAAAGTGCAGGAGATACCACAGAGTGAGAAAACACCATTTTATCCACGATCTCCCTATGGAGTAGCCAAAATGTATGCTTACTGGATAACAGTTAATTACAGGGAGGCCTATAACATGTTTGCCAGCAATGGAATTTTATTCAATCATGAAAGCCCGTTACGTGGAGAAACATTTGTTACCAGGAAGATCACCCGTGGTGTGGCTGAAATTGTGCTCGGATTAAAAGATAAATTGTTCCTCGGAAATCTGCAGGCAAAACGTGACTGGGGTCATGCAAAAGATTATGTAGAAGCAATGTACCTTGTATTACAGCATGATGTACCGGATGATTTTGTAATTGCTACCGGCGTTACCACTACGGTAAGGGATTTTGTAAAAATGAGTTTTGCATACTGCGGCATTGAATTAGCTTTTAAAGGAGCTGATGAAAATGAAGTGGGTTATATCGTTAAATGCAGTCATCCCGATTACCAGTTGGAAGTTGGTAAAGAAGTAGTATTCGTTGATAAACGTTATTATCGTCCAACTGAAGTAGATATATTAATAGGCGATGCTACCAAAGCCAGGACCAAACTTGGCTGGGAACCAAAATATAATTTAGCCGGATTGGTGGATGATATGATGAGCAACGATCTTGAACTCTTCCGTCGCCGTATTGTATTGCATGAGAGTGGCTACAAAACACTCAACCAATTTGAGTAATGGAGAAACAAAGTAAAATTTATATTGCCGGCCACCGTGGCATGGTTGGTTCTGCCATTCACCGTAATCTTTTGCAAAAAGGTTACAGCAATTTTTGTTTACGTACTTCAGGAGAATTGGATTTAAGAAACCAGCAGGCTGTTGCTGATTTTTTTGAACAGGAAAAACCAGACTATGTTTTTTTAGCCGCAGCAAGGGTGGGTGGTATAATAGCCAATAATACATACCGGGCTGAATTTATTTACGATAACCTGATGATCGAAAGCAATATTATTCATTCATCTTACAAAAATGGAGTAACGAAATTAATGTTCCTGGGAAGTTCCTGCATTTACCCCAGGCTTGCACCGCAACCATTGAAAGAAGAATATTTATTAACGGGGTTACTTGAATATACTAATGAGCCTTATGCCATCTCAAAAATTGCCGGTATAAAATTATGTGATGCCTACCGCAGCCAGTATGGCTGTAATTTTATTTCAGCAATGCCCACCAATCTATACGGAGTTAATGATAACTATCATCCGCAAAACTCACATGTAATACCAGGTTTGATTCGTAAGTTTCATGAAGCTGTAGTACAGAACAAATCAACCGTTGAAATTTGGGGAACCGGTTCACCACGCCGTGAATTTTTATATGTAGATGATTTAGCTGAAGCCTGCCATTACCTGATGTTAAACTATAATGAAGCCGGTCTTATTAATATAGGAGTAGGTGAAGATATTTCTATAAAAGAACTGGCTGAATTAATAAAAGAAATTACCGGCTTTACCGGTTCACTTCATTTTGATACTACCAAGCCCGATGGCACACCAAGAAAATTGATGGATGTTTCCAAACTACATGCTACCGGCTGGAGGCATACTATCAACCTTAAAGAAGGATTACAATTAGCTTACCAGGATTTTAAAAGCAGGTATAAAGGATAGCTTTATTTTCCTATCTTCCGTTTTAGTTCAAACTAAAACAACTGCCAATGAATATTAAGTTACGCTTAACGGTTATGAACTTTTTACAGTTTTTTGTATGGGGTTCATGGCTTATTTCTTTAGGGGGATATATGTTTGTAAACCTCAAATTCAAAGGAAGTGAAGTTGGTGATATTTATGGCACAATGGGATTAGCTTCTCTATTTATGCCTGCATTGCTGGGTATTGTAGCAGACCGCTGGATAAATGCAGAAAGGGTATTAGGAATAAGTCATATAATTGGTGCTGCCCTCCTGCTCTATGCTTCTACTGTTAAGGATGCCGGAACTATGTATAAGGTTATGCTACTTAATTCAATGGCTTATATGCCCACCATCGCTCTTAACAATACTGTATCCTATATCAATCTTGAACAAAAAGGATTTAATATAGTAAAAGACTTTCCACCAATACGTGTATGGGGTACAGTTGGATTTATTGTAGCCATGTGGATGGTTGATTTATCAGGATGGGCTTTTAGTCCGCTGCAATTGTACATCAGTGCAGCTGCTGGTATAGTTCTCGGGTTATATGCTTTCACTATGCCTGCATGTCCTCCTTTAAATAAAGGAAGTAAAGGATCTTTTCTTTCTGCACTGGGCCTGGATGCTTTTGTGTTATTTAAGAAAAGTAAAATGGCAATCTTTTTCTTTTTTGCTATGTTGCTGGGAGCAGCACTTCAAATAACAAATACATTCGGTAGCTCTTTCCTCGACAGTTTTAAGGATACTTATCCTGATGCTTTTGGTGTTAAACATCCCAACATATTAATCTCCATTTCCCAGATATCAGAAACACTTTTCATTCTGACAATACCATTTTTTCTTAAAAAATTTGGAATAAAGAAGGTAATGCTCATCAGCATGTTTGCGTGGGTTTTACGTTTTGGTTTATTTGGTGTTGGCAACCCCGGAAGCGGTTTATTTCTCCTTATACTTTCTATGATTGTATACGGAATGGCTTTTGACTTCTTTAATATTTCCGGTTCATTATTCGTAGAAAAAGAAGCTGATGTAAACATCCGTGCCAGTGCACAAGGATTATTTATGCTGATGACCAATGGTGTTGGAGCATACTTAGGAGGCTTCTTTAGCGGAAGGGTTGTCGATTATTTCACAAAAGTGGATGCGGCAACGGGTAATGTAATTTCAAGAGACTGGCAAAGTATCTGGTTCACCTTTGCAGGGTATGCCCTTGTATTAGCAGTAATATTTCCACTGGTATTTAAATATAAACATGATCCGGCAGCCTTAGAAGAAATAAAACATTAATAATCTAACTTTATTGAAATATAAAAGGGCATTGAGTAATGCCCTTTTATATTTGAGTGGAAATGCCTTTATTTGTTTGTTGCCTGGGTTGGATCAGGCTGAATTTTATTCCTTACAATTTCCATATTTCTTACTGACAATAAATTAATATCAAAAATGAGGTTATCAAAAGGCTTGATAACATCTCCTCTTCCGTTAGCCCCGTAGCCTACTTTTGAAGGAACATAAACACGAACCTGGGCACCTACTCTTTGTCCTTTTATTCCCTGGTCAAAACCCTTGATCATATCACCTGTGCCAACTGGAAAAGTAAGCGTATCTTTTCTGTCCGGCCCCATATTACTATCAAACAAAGTACCATTTAACAAAGTACCACGGTATTTTACTCCTACAATTTTACCTGAGTCGGCTAACTCACCTGTACCGGCCTGCTTAACCTCAATATAAAGACCATCAGCCGTTTTAGTCGCATTAATTTTATTCTTTACAATATAATCGTCTAATTCTTTCTGAGACTTTTCAAAGGCCGCTTTGTTTTTTATTTCTTCTTTACCCGCTGCAATTACTTTATCTGTTTCAAAACTTTTTTGTGCTTCGTCAAGTGTGTTAAACACTTTTACCACTTTCAAACAGCTTTTAATTTTATCACCTTTATGAAAGAAAGGTGGCATACGAAAGCCCGGCATCTTGGCTAAAGTATCAACAGACTGAATTACTACCACACTATCCCCTTCACCAAAATATTTAAACAGTTCTGTTACATCATGCGGACGACCGACACTATCAACCGGAGTGTAATAAGGTAACCCTTCGTTAGTGTTAAAGAACAGGGAATCGTGTACATAGCCAATCATTTGTATTTTGGCAAACTGTCCCGGCTTCATTGGCGTTTTACCTCCGGATGTAACTATTTTATAGTATAACCCTGATTTTGTTTTCTTGTAACCAGATAAATTACAGCTGCTGATAGCCACTGCCGTAATCAATAAAAATAAAATTGATCTTTTCATATTATTGTTGTTGTTGTAATTGATTTTCGTATTCTTTAATAACTTTTTTAAACTTGCTTACCGTTTGTTCCAGACTATCGCTGCTTCTTCCGCCTGCCGCATTAAAATGCCCTCCCCCTTCAAAATGTTTACGGGCAAAAGTATTACAGTCAAAATCGCCTTTACTGCGAAAACTCCATTTTCTTTCTTCATCCCTGTCAATAACCAATGCAGCTAACTTAATCCCCTGTATAGTTAACGGATAATTTACAAGCCCTTCTGTATCGCCGGTTTTCATTTCATAACGTAAAAGGTCTTGTTTGGGAATAGCGATCAACGCAGCATTATACTGGTAAAATATTTCCATACGGTTCAACAGCATGTGCCCAATAAAACGGAGACGGTTCTCTAAAAAATTATCGTAAATATTTTCATGCACCTGGGGGTGATTCAATCCTCTTCTTTTGAGATCAGCTACCATCAGGTGAACGGTTTCATTGGCCGAATTAAAACGGAATGATCCTGTATCCGTCATGGCTCCGGCATATAAACATTCAGCAATAGCTTCGTTGATCAAATCATCGTGCCCGCTCTCCACTATTACGTCATATACCATTTCGCTGGTGGAACTTTTGCTGGTAAGACTGTAACCATAATCAAAAACTTCCACCTGCGGTTCAATATGATGATCAATTAAAATCTTGGTACATTTTATTTCCGTGAGGATACTGGCCATGTTTTTAGTGCGGTGCATCGCATTAAAATCGAGGCAAAAAAGCCATTCTGTTTCTTTTAAAATTTTACTGGATTTATCAATGGTTTTTTCATAATCCAGTACTTCCTTACAACCCGGCATCCAGTTTAAAAAAGCGGCCCAGTTAGTGGGAGAAATCACGGTAACACTATGCCCTAATTGTTTTAAAAAACCGGCCAAAGCCAAAGATGACCCCATGGCATCTGCATCGGGTTTTTGGTGTGTGGTGATGACCACTTTTTTAGGCTGCCTGAGTAACGGAAATATTTCCTGTATTGGTTTCATTTTAAATGGCAGCGAAGGTAAGGGAAATCTGGTTGAAGGTTGCCGGTTTCTTGTTAACTGTTGGTGGTTATTGAGTTTCCTGTTTATTTCTTTTTTGGCAATAAGGGGATTAACAGTTGCTTTTATCCTGGTGGCAACCGGTACAATAAAACCGATGCCAACTGCCAACTGAGTACTGTCAACTTTTCCCTATCTTGCGGCCCGAAAATAAAGTATCAGAATATGAGCAACAGAACATTTACAATGATTAAACCCGATGCCATGAAAAATGGACATGCAGGTGCTATTATCGACAGAATTATTAAAGAAGGTTTCGGAGTGGTAGCTTTAAAAATGACCAAACTCAGTGCTGAAAAAGCAGGTGAGTTTTATGCAGTACATAAAGAAAGACCTTTTTACGGAGAGTTAGTGGAGTTTATGAGCAGCGGACCCATCATTGCCGCTATTTTGGAAAAAGATAATGCAGTAGCTGCTTTTCGTGAACTGATAGGTGCAACGAATCCTGCACAGGCAGCAGAAGGTACCATCCGTAAATTATATGCAACGTCTGTTGGGGAAAATGCTGTACACGGAAGTGACAGTGATGAGAATGCTAAGATTGAAGGCGATTTCTTCTTCAGCGGTTTGGAAAAATTCTAACACATCCAACCATATTAAAAAAGAATCCCGCCGCTGGCGGGATTCTTTTTTATACTAATGCTTCATATAAAACTTCAACAGGATGCTTGGCCTTTTTGCCGGTACCATCTTTAACCTGGTGGCGGCAACTGGTACCCGGTGCTGCAATGATCGTTTCTTCGGGTGCATTGCGAACTGAGGGAAATAATACCATCTCTCCTATTGTCATTGAAATATCGTAATGCTCTTTCTCGTAGCCAAATGAACCGGCCATACCACAACAGCCGGAAGGAATGGTTTCTACTTTATAATTCGCTGGAAAGGACAATACTTTTACTGTTGCCGCGGTTGATGCCAGTGCTTTTTGCTGACAATGACCATGCAGCTTAATTTGTTTTGAGGCTGAAGTGAATTGTTCCTGCTTAATATTTCCTTTATCAATTTCTCCTGCAATAAACTCATCAATCATTAATACATTTTTAGATAAGGCTTTTGCTTTTTCTAATAAGGCATCATCTGCCAAATCAATATACTCATCTCTGAAAGTAAGAATAGCTGATGGTTCAATACCAATTAACGGAGTTTCTTCTGAAATGAAGGGATGAAGCAACTCAATATTTTTATTGGCGATTTTCTTTGCTTCCCGGATCAATCCTTTACTCAACCATGAACGGCCACTTTCAATATGTACAGGAATGATTACTTCATAACCCAATTTTTCTAACAGCT
Organism: Sphingobacteriales bacterium; assembly: GCA_003963365.1. Classification (GTDB taxonomy): domain Bacteria; phylum Bacteroidota; class Bacteroidia; order Chitinophagales; family Chitinophagaceae; genus AWTP1-9. Next base: position 675,961 of record RXJG01000002.1, on the reverse strand, counting down.
GAATGGCTTTAATTCCTATTTCAGTATCGTTGTAATTAGTGAACTCGTCGCAAAACAAGTAGAGTTGACGGTTGACCGTTGACGGTTGACCGTTACTTTTTGCCTGTTGTCCATCTTCCGTCGTCCGTCTTCTCTTCTTATACCATGCTTTTAATGTTGTTTTATACATTGTTGGCATAGAACGTTTGGTGGCAAATCCAGAAACATTTTTAATAACTCCGCCAATTACAGCATTCGTTACTGCAAAGTTATAGAGCGAAGGAACGATAGCACCCAGTTTAGCCGACTTACTGAAATTGGCAATGAGCTTTGAGCGGAAAGGCACACCATTCGCATCATAATAATGTTGCATAAACTCAGCTTTCAGTTTAGCCATATCCACATTGGAAGGGCACTCTGACTTACATCCTTTACAACTCAAACAGAGATCCATCACCTCATAAATCTCTTTATGATCAAAACGATTGAGTTTATCTGAATTCGTTAAAAATTCACGAAGGATATTGGCTCTTGCCCTGGTAGTATCCTTCTCATTCCTGGTTGCCATGTAAGAAGGGCACATGGTACCACCGCTTAAATGTGTTTTACGGCAATCACCACTTCCATTACACTGTTCGGCGTGTTGCAGTATGTCCTGGTTGTGAAAACGGAAAATCGTTTTAAACTGAGGTGTATGCTGACCGGGAACATAACGCAGCAAAGTGTTCATGGAAGGTGTGTCAACTATCTTATTGGGATTGAAAATATTTTCAGGATCCCATGCTTTCTTCACCTGTTTCAACAGTTGGTAGTTTTTCTCTCCCACCATCTGCTTTATAAATTCGCCCCTTAATCTTCCATCACCATGTTCACCACTTAAAGAACCATTGTATTTTTTTACCAGCGTTGCTATCTCTTCGGCTATCTTTCTGAATAATTGATTGCCTTCCGCTGTTTTTAAATTGATGATTGGACGCAGATGTATTTCTCCCGAGCCGGCATGTGCATAATGCACCGAATACAAATTGTATTTCTTTAATATCACATTAAAATCACGGATATAGGCCGGGAGATCATTTACATCCACCGCAGTATCTTCAATTACCGGTACCGCCTTTTCATCGCCGGGTAAATTGCCCAGCAATCCCAATCCTGCTTTGCGTAATGCCCAAATCTTTTTTGTGTCTTCTCCAAATAATACCGGAAAATGATAACCTAAGCCGGCAGCTCTCATCTCTGCTTCCACCTGCCGGGTTATTTCCAATACTTCTTCCCTGGTATTCTTTGCATATTCAACAACAAGAATAGCTCCCGGATCACCCTGCACAAAAAAACGGTTCTTTCTTTGTTCGATATTATCTTTTGTGCATTCCAGTATATAATGATCAATCAATTCACTGGCAGTGGGATGATATTTTAACGCAATAAGATTAGCTCTTAAAGATTCATCAATCGTATTAAAATGCACACAAAGTAATCCGGCTTCTTTTGGCGGCAGTGGAACTACATTCAATTTTATCCCGGTAATAAATGCCAAAGTCCCTTCGGAGCCGGCAATCAGTTTGCAAAAATTAAAATCTTCTTTTCCTGCTGTGAACGGAGCTGTTTCCAGCAACACATCCAAAGCATAACCGGTATTTCTTCTTTCAATAGAAGGTTTGGGAAATTCTTTTTTGATCTCAACCTGGTTATCGTAGTTGCTGAGTATGCTACGGACAGATTTATAAATATTTGCTTCTAACCCATCCCCTTCACATTTTTGATGAAACTCATCTATGCTGAGTGTTTTAAAAGTTGCCGCCGTTCCATCACTCAGCAATGCATTTACTTCCAGCAAATGTTCTCTCGTACTTCTGTAAACAATAGAATTAGACCCACAGCTATTATTGCCCACCATGCCGCCTATCATAGCCCTGTTGGCAGTGGAAGTTTCGGGACCAAAGAACAAACCATGTGGTTTTAAAAACATATTCAACTCATCTCTTATTACTCCCGGCTGCACTCTTACCCATTTCTCTTCTTTATTTAATTCAAGAATTTTGGTAAAGTATTTAGAAACGTCAACAATTATTCCATTGCCAACAACCTGCCCGGCCAGGGAGGTACCGGCTGTTCTTGGTATCAATGATGTTTTATGCTGACGGGCAAAAGATATAAGCTTTTTAATATCATCAACAGATTTAGGTAAAGCCACAGCCATCGGCATTTCACGATAGGCAGATGCATCGGTGGCGTAGAGGGTACGCATGGTGGTATCAAAATACAGTTTCCCTTCCAGTTGTTTGGATAGTTGCCTTAATTGCTCGTTCATTTGCTGAGAATCATTATTTACGGAAAGCAAATTTATTTCCTTTTAATGGCATCGCCTTAATTATCCGCAGCAAATAAACTATCAGGCGATAGCATGCTTTATACGACCGGCATAAGCTATCTATTTAAAAAATAAAAGTCGCAATCGCTTGTGTACGTACGTATTTTATTTTTGTTTGTGCAGGATTTTTAGATTGCTAACCAATAATTTCTTAACAATATCCTAACTGTCCTTAACTTATTTTTTTGATTTAACTGCAGAAATTTGTGCAATCAAATTAAATAGTCAATTTTCTCATAAGCAGTTAGTTTTGGTAAGCGGCCCCGATGTCTATCGGGGCTTTTCTTTTTTTACATTTGCCTCATGGAGAATATTCAAATAAGGCAACTGCAGCAAGATGATAATAAAGCAATAGCGGTGATCATTCGAAATTCATTGGCTGAGTTTGGCGCCAATAAACCGGGTACTGTTTTTTACGATCCTACTACAGATGATTTATTCACTTTATTTCAAACACCCGGCTCCGTTTATTTTATTGCAGAATTAGATGGTGAAGTAGTTGGCGGTGCTGGTATATTTCCCACCCCGGCATTGCCAGAAGGTTATTGTGAACTGGTAAAAATGTATTTGAAAAAAGAAGTAAGAAATATGGGACTGGGCCGGCACCTGATAGATAAAGCGTTACACTGGGCCAGGAAAAATGGTTATACACACTGTTATTTAGAAACCATGCCCGAATTAAGAAAAGCAGTAAGTGTTTATGAAAAATTTGGGTTTAGTTATTTGAACGGGCCGATGGGTAACAGTGGTCATTTTGGTTGTGATGTATGGATGATAAAAGCTTTATAAGTAGAGATAGTAATCTTTTAATAAATCAGTAAATTTTGTTGAGTATTTATCATCAGCATTCCTGATTATAATTTCATCCTCCGTTAATGTTTTTGGTGTACGGCTGAATAATAGCATAGCACGGAAATAACGGTGTTTAAAAGTTTGTTTTACCCGAACGAGTTGTGACAAATACAAATCCTTTTTTTCTGCAACGGCCATAAACGCCTCAGCCCTGTGATAAGGAAGTAACAAGGCAAAACATCCTTCTGCCGATAAATTCTTCGCTGTTGCTTCTGCCAATGCTTCCAGCGTTAATTCCGCATCATGTTTGGCAATATTCTTATGCAGGTGTACCGATTTCAAATCACCTTCATAAAATGGGGGGTTAGCAATGATGAAATCGTATTGCTTTTCAAAAGAAAAAGTCTTTACATCACCACAAAATAAATTCAGCCTTTCTTTCCAGGGTGATGCTTCAATATTTTCTTTAGTCTGCTCATAAGAAGACTGGTCAATCTCTATCCCATCAATTAAAACATTTAATTTTTGCGCCAGCATCAGCATGAGTAAACCCGTGCCGGTGCCAATATCCAAAATGGTTGATGGTTTTTTGATGGTGGTTTGTAGTTGATGAGCAACCCATGCTCCAAATAAGCAACTATCGGTGGTTGTTTTTAATGCTGCTTTCTCCTGTTGTATCGTAAATTCCTTAAACTTAAAATAGTTATTAGCCATTGATGATAGAGATTTATTTATTTCAAACCAAAAAGTCCATACTAAATACTTACCATTCAGCCCTTGCCGTTGGCACTACACTCAAATCTGCAAAATCTTTATGAAGATATTTATAATATCCGGTAATGGCAATCATAGCTGCGTTATCTGTACAAAATTGAAATGCAGGAATATAAGTTTTCCATCCCTGCTTCTCCCCCATTGTTTTAAATGATCTTCTTAATTCACTATTGGCACTAACGCCACCAGCCAGGCAAACATTTTTTATTCCTGTTTCCTTAGCCGCCTTCTTTAGTTTGTTCAGCAGTATAGCAACTATACTCTGCTGAAGACTGGCACAAATATCATCCAGGTTTTCTTTAATAAATTGCTGTTGTTCTTCTTCAGTGGCGGTAAATGCTTCCTTATACACCAAACTTTTGCCGGCGTTTTTTAAAAAATATAAGAAAGAAGTTTTAAACCCGCTGAAACTAAAATCCAGCCCGGCAATCTGTGGCTCAGCAAATTTAAACCGGTTGGGATCTCCTTGCTGTGCATGTTTGTCTATCAATGGTCCGCCAGGATAGGGCATGCCCAGCAACTTGGCAGCTTTATCAAAAGCTTCACCCGCGGCATCATCTAAGGTTTCTCCAATCACTTTCATTTTAACAGGTGACTGAGCCAGCACAATTTGTGTATGTCCGCCACTAACTGTTAAACATAAAAAAGGAAAATCAGGTTTTTCTTCTGCAATCAAATTAGCCAGCACATGCGCCTGCATATGATGCACAGCAACCAGGGGTTTATCTAAAGCCAGGGCAAGGGATTTTGCAAACTGTGCCCCTACCAGCAATGAGCCGATTAATCCCGGTGATTGAGTAAAAGCAATTGCATCAACAGATGATAACTGACAATTGGCAGATGACAGAGCCGCATCAACTACGGGAACAATATTTTGCATATGTGCCCTTGAAGCTAATTCCGGAACCACTCCTCCATATTTCTCATGTACAGATTGATTGGCGATATAATTAGATACAATTATTCCATCCCTGCATACAGCAGCCGATGTATCATCACATGAAGATTCTATGGCTAAAATGGAAATACTCAATGTTCCTCAATTATTGGCGTAAATTAATGGAAAGAAATGACTCTTATTTTGAACGGATAGCCACCACCGGATCCAACCGGGACGCATTAATGGCCGGAATAATGCCTGCCAGTATTCCAAAAAATATACACAAGCCAATGGCAAAAAGAAACAGGGGTATTGAAATAAATACTTTAAAACCTAAAGCACCGGATAACAGCAATGTTAAGAGAAATACCAATGCCAATCCAACCAACCCACCCACAATACATAAAAAAGCTGATTCCAGTAAAATTTCCAGCAAAATGGTTCTTCGTTTTGCCCCAATAGCTTTCTTTAAACCAATCATAGAGGTTCTTTCTTTAACAGTTACAAACATAATATTAGCTACACCAAATATGCCCACTACAAACGACAGCACTGTTATGGCAATCCCGCCTTGTGAAAGACCATTAGAAATATTATTGATGAATTGTGATGAGGAAGAAATATCATTCAATGCAAAGGTATCATCTTCTTTAGGTCCCAGCCTGCGGGCGGCCCGTATTAATCCTTTCATCTCTACTTTTAAATCTTCCACTGGTATCCCTTCTTTTCCTTTTACGATAATGATTTTGTCCTGGAAAATATTTTTGGGATCAATAAACCTGACAGTTTGCAGGTAGGGAACTAAAACTGATTCATCAAAATTCCATCCGCTTCCTAAAAACCCTTTGCCCTGTTTGGCTATTACACCCACTACTGTCATTTTCATTCCTTTTACTTTAATCTCCTTACCAATAGCATTTTCCGGATGTGTAAAAAGGTTTTCAGCAATAGTATTTCCTATCACACAATTGGATGTACCGGCATCAAACTCACTTTGGGTTAAGTACCGGCCCTGGGCAATATTAAAAGTGTTGATCTCATTAAAGTCAGCAGTAATTCCGTTTATCTGAACATTATCTAATGCATTATTTTCATATTCTACTGTTTGTTGAAAAGGAAAAGCATAAGCTACATATTGGGCATTTTGAATTTTTCGTTTCATAAATTCCATCTCTTCAAGCTTAGGCTGCGGCCGTTGCCAGAATTTCCACCACGGGTAATCACTCCCTCCTCCCCACTCCCATTTTTGCACATACACGGTATTGCTTCCCAGCGATTGTAAACTTTCATTGGCACTGGTTTGCATACTTCTCACTGTTGCCAGTACACCCACAATGCAAAAAATACCGATAATAATACCCAATAAGGATAAAAATGTGCGGAGTTTATTATTGCGCAATTCCTCCCACATCAGGCGGAAACTGGTGGCAATAATTTCGAAGCTTCTTCTCATAATTCAAATTTAGTTATCGTTTGCCAGTTACCCAAAGAAAGAAGGATGAATGGCTTTTCTTAAATCGGTTGCCGAAACTTACCTTTGCAGCCTTTAAACCGGATGACAGAAGGATGAGGTCAGAAAAATAAAGAACATATCCTGCAGCAGACTTCTGACTTCCCACCTCAGACTTCAAAAAATGAAATATACAAACGAAATAAACAGGCGCAGAACATTCGCCATTATCAGTCACCCGGATGCTGGTAAAACAACCTTAACTGAAAAGTTACTGTTATTTGGTGGCGCTATACAGGTGGCCGGGGCGGTTAAGAGTAATAAGATTAAGAAACATGCCACTTCTGATTTTATGGAGATTGAAAGGCAAAGAGGTATTAGTGTAGCTACTTCGGTAATGACTTTTGAATACAATGGCACGTTGATTAATTTGTTAGACACGCCGGGTCATAAAGATTTTGCTGAAGATACTTACCGTACGCTTACCGCTGTTGACAGTGTAATTCTTGTAGTGGACAGTGTGAATGGTGTGGAAGAGCAAACACGAAGGCTGATGGAAGTTTGCCGTATGCGGGATACACCGGTGATTGTTTTTATTAATAAGATGGACCGTGACGGTAAAAACCGTTTTGACCTGTTAGAAGAAATAGAAAAAGAGTTAAAGATATCCTTACACCCTATGACATGGCCTATTAATAGTGGTAAAGAGTTTAAAGGTGTATATGATTTGCACAATAAGAGTTTAGTGTTGTTTACTGCCAATACTAAAGCTGCGGATGAAGATGTGGTGCAGATAACAGATTTGAATAGTGATGTATTGGATAAAAAGATTGGGGAAACAGATGCGGCCACTTTAAGAGAGGATGTGGAGTTAGTTGATACGGTACATGGTGAGTTGAATGTGCAAGATTATTTAAAAGGTAAAGTAGCCCCTGTTTTTTTTGGTAGTGCGGTCAATAATTTTGGAGTAAGAGAATTACTGGAAACATTTGTACGCATTGCCCCTTTGCCACAAAGCCGTGAAACTTCCACCCGTTATGTGGATGTGAACGAAGATAAACTGAGTGGATTCGTTTTTAAAATCCACGCCAATCTTGATCCTAAACATCGTGACCGGATTGCTTTTATGCGTATCTGTTCGGGTAAGTTTGAAAGAAACAAATATTATCACCATGTCAGGTTAAACAAGGATATACGTTTCAGCAATCCTTATTCGTTTATGGCAAGGCAAAAGGATGTAATTGAAGAAGCATATCCCGGAGATGTAGTGGGTCTGTTTGATACGGGTAATTTTAAAATTGGAGATACACTTACTGAAGGTGAAAATTTTTACTTCACCGGCATTCCTTCTTTTTCCCCCGAAATATTTAAAGAAGTGGTGAACAAAGACCCCATGAAAACAAAACAACTGGAAAAAGGGTTAGTACAACTGACAGATGAAGGAGTTGCCCAGCTATTCACCCAGTTTGGTGGAACCAAGAAAATTATTGGGTGTGTGGGTGAACTGCAGTTTGAAGTAATACAATACCGCTTATTGCATGAATATGGAGCTTCTGTTCAGTTTAATACATTGCCATTTTATAAAGCCTGCTGGTTAACCTGTAAGGATGAAAAGAAGCTGCATGATTTTATGCGTTTTAAACAAAGTAACACTGCTGATGACAAAGATGGTCACCCGGTTTATTTGGCACAAAGCGAATGGTTTTTAAATACAGAAAGAAATAATAACCCGGATATTGAATTTCATTTTACGAGTGAAATACATAAAGAAACTGTTTAATAAAAATCTGCTTGCCTGTAAAAATTAACATCAGTAAAATTTCTGCTGCGGATGCGGCTTTGCTTTCAGCTACTGCACTGAAAGCTTACAACGACCATTACCTTCACCTTTGGTATGATAATGGTGAATGGTATAAACAAAAATCTTTTACCGAATCAGTATTGAAAGAAGAAGTACTTGACAGTAATAATTTATTTTTTATCGCTTATGCAGATGATGAACCCGTTGGCTTTTTAAAACTGAGAATGGATGCTGTATTAGAAACTGATTTAAATAAAGATGCAATGGAATTAGAACGCATCTATCTCACCAAAGCAGCATCAGGCAAAGGTATTGGTAAAGCGTTGGTAGATTTAAGTGTTGCGGTAGCCAATGATCACAACAAACAACTCATTTGGTTAAAAGCGATGGATACCAGCACCGGCCCTATTGCTTTTTATGAAAAGATGGGTTTTGAAATTTGCGGTACTCATCATCTTAATTTTGAACGGATGAAAGAAGAACTGCGTGGCATGGTTATTATGAAAAAAGATTTGAGATGATACTATTCGAAAGCAAAAGGCTGATTGTACGGGAACTGGAAGAAACTGATCTGCAAAATTTTTACCGGCTTAACAGCGATGAAGACATTATGCGTTACATACGCAAACCCAGAACGTATGACGAATGTGTGGCGTTGATAAAAGAAACCATCGAAAACAGTAAAATAAATCCCGGCTTTGGGCGGCATGTTATCATAGAAAAATCTACCGGCAATTATGTGGGCTCCTTTGCATTACTCCACCTGGAAAATACAGAAGACTATCATTTAGGTTATGCTTTTTTAAAAGAAGAACAGGGCAAAGGTTTTGCAACTGAAGTTACCAAAGCAGCTATTCCTTTTGTATTTAAAACTATTGATAAAGATTTTATAAAAGCTATTACCATTCCTGAAAATATCGCATCGCAAAAAGTTTTATTAAAAGCAGGTTTTACTGAAATAGGGCGTATGGTTCACAATGGAGATGAAGTGCTGGTATTTGAATTAAAAAATAAAGAATAAATTTAGTCTTCGTATTTACCATCATCAATTTTTATAAAATGGTTACCAATTCTTCGCTGCATTATCAAATCCTCAAACATATAATTGACTATGGTTTTGCACCTGCTAATGAAAAACTGGCTGAATTATTAAACGCTTCTGTTAAAGAAGTGGAAGATGGTTTATACCAACTGGCGGAATATCATGGTGTGGTATTGCATCCGCATGCACCAAAGGTTTGGGTCATTCATCCTTTTGCACTAACAGCAACCAATTTCCTTGTAAAATCTGACAAGGGTGAATGGTGGGGCAATTGTGCATGGTGTTCATTGGGTGTGGCCGCTTTACTTAACGAAGATGTAAGCATCACCACCAGCTATGGTGCACATGGTGAGCCGGTTACTATCCATATAACAAATGGTGAAGTGCAGGAAAAAGATTTAGTTATACATTTTCCCATTCCTATGAAAGAAGCATGGGATAATGTTATTTATACTTGTACAACGATGCTTGTTTTTAAAAATGAAGAGCAAATTGATAACTGGTGCAAACGTCACCACATATCAAAGGGTGATGTACAACCCATTGCCAATGTGTGGGCATTTGCAAAAAAATGGTACGGTAATCATTTACATCCTGAATGGACAAAATGGACAGGCGATGAAGCCAAACAAATTTTTAAAGACTTCGGATTAACACATCCCGTGTGGAATTTAGAAGCAACAGCAAAAAGATTTTGATAAAATTATTGTGCGTTATCAAAATGCAACTTCATCTTCTCCACCAGCTTAAAAGTAGCAGGACAAAATTCCACATTTTGTTTATACACATGCACCCATTCTTTAAAATGTCTTTTGGTATGGTGAGGGAACCCTGCACAATCAGCAGGGCGAACTTCATAAATGTTGCACATATTTGTTTTTAAATCTAAAAACTGGCAAGGTGTTTTTTTATTCATCCAGTCACCACTGCTGCGTTCTTTATACAGCCATTTACTTTTAAACTCTTCCACAGTCATCCCCAAATAAGCAGCAATGCGTTTAATATCAGCGGCTGTATAGGTTGGTGTCATCGTGCGGCAGCAATTGGCGCAAGCCAGGCAATCTGTTTCCTTCCATACTTCCTTATCTAACGGAACAACCGTTTTATCCAGTCCCCGGGGTGTTTTCTTTTCAATCCGGGTAAGAAAACGACGATAAGCGTTACGGTATTTCTTTACTTTTTTTCTGAATGCTTTTACTAATGACGATGACATATTACTTAACAGGTTTCGTAAAATGAGGTGCGAAAATACTGGTTAATGATTACATATTCACCATAGGTTTGTAAATTGAACTTTATTTATGTGGGAAGCTTACAAAAAAGGATATAAAGCATACTTGCAGTTAGAAAAATCCCTTTCTGAAAACTCAGTGGAGGCTTATATAAGAGATGTGGATAAGCTAACGGATTATCTTCAATCATCCAATCAACTCAAAGCCCCTGATGAATTAAGTTTGAAAGACCTGCAGCAGTTTGTTAAATGGATTGCTGAGTTAGGAATGACAGCTTCTTCACAGGCAAGAATTATTTCTGGCCTGCGTGGTTTTTATAAATACTGTTTACTGGAAAGTATCGCTATCAAAGATCCTACAACATTACTGGAAGTTCCTAAACTAAAACGGGCATTACCTGATATACTGAGTTATGAAGAAATTGAAAATATTATTGGCCAGATAGATTTAAGCAAACCCGAAGGTGGCCGCAACAAAGCAATATTAGAAACAATGTACAGTTGTGGCTTACGGGTTAGTGAAGTAGTCAATCTAAGAATATCCTGCTTGTACCTGGATGTTGGTTTTATACGGGTAATTGGCAAAGGTGATAAAGAAAGATTGGTTCCCATAGGCAGTGATGCTGTTAAATACATTACCATTTATAAAGATAATATCCGAAACAAGCTGAAAGTGCAACCCGGCAATGAAGATATTTTATTTCTCAACCGCCGGGGAACTTTGCTCTCCAGGGTAATGATTTTTTTATTGATAAAGGATCTGGCGTTTAAAGCCGGTATTAAGAAAAATATTTCACCACACACTTTTCGTCATTCCTTTGCCACCCATTTGGTGGAAGGTGGAGCCGACCTCCGTGCCGTACAGGAAATGCTGGGCCATGAAAGTATTACTACAACAGAAATTTATACTCACCTCGACAGGGAATACCTGCGGCGTACGTTGGAGAAATATCATCCGGGGTTTAAGTAAGGTTGAAAAGTTTAATGGTTAATGGTTTAAAGTTGTTTTATTTAATAGTATTCTAACTAACAACCAGCAATTATTCCACCACAATCTTTCCATTATAAAACAGTTTACCATCTTTATTCACTATTCTTAAAAGATAAGCACCCGTTGAAACTTCTTTAACCAGGTCAAGATGGAATACATAATTTTTATCAGGTACTGTAAAAGACGATTGCTGAATTAATTTGCCATTAATATCGGTCAATTGTGCTGTGTATTCACCTTTTTCTACTTCTGCAAATGATAATGAGCAGGAATTACCGGCAACAGGATTAGGGTAAAGTTTTACCTTATCATTAATCACAGGGAATTTTTCTTTTACCACTAATTGCTTTGCCGTAACCGTATCTTTTTTGTTTACCTTTTTCTCTTTGGGAATTATTTTCATAGCTACCATTCCCAGTATCATGTCCCTATGATCCGTTCTTACCACCGAATCTTTTCCCTGCAAATCCTGCGGCATTGCTTTTTGAGCAAACGCTTTGGGGGCAAAAAAGAATCCGGGCAATAGTAACTTCCATAAATGTTTAAACAATCCGTTTTCATTTTCAGGAGCAATAAGCTCTCTGTTTACCTGGCTGGTATCAAACCGGCCACAAACTTTACCGGAAGTCTTGTTTAAAAATATCTGCATCTTTTCATCATTCATATTGCTAAAGTCTTTTACCTCTTTTGAACAAACAGCACAGTATCTTCCCTGCTCAGCAGGTGTCATATTATTCCAGTTTTCGTGGCAAGGCTCAGGGATAGTGATCATTACAGGTTTCATAAAGTATATTTAAAGTTGATTATTGGTTTATGGATGTAGCCAATAAGCGAATTACATAAAACAGTACACAAAAATTTTTCCCTTATATTGCCAACTACTAAAACCGGTTACCCGTATTGTCATTTATCAGGAACATATCAGAGTCACCACTTAGCGATAAAGAACTTGTAACACTCTACAAGCAGGATGGCGATATGCAGGTACTGGCCCAGCTTTACCAGCGGTATATGGACCTGGTATATGGTGTATGCCTCAAATATTTAAAAGAAACCGAGACCAGTCGGGATGCTGTGATGGAGATTTTTGAGGAGTTAGTGGTAAAGCTTAAAAAACACGAGGTGGATAATTTCAAAGGCTGGCTGCATACGGTTACTAAAAACTATTGCCTGATGCAGTTACGTACACCCCGCAACCTCAAGACAAAAGAATTAAACACCGATCTTATGCAATCGGGAGAAATGCTGCATCTGGAGGATGGAATCATGGAAAAAGAAGCAACATTTAACCGCCTGCAACACTGCCTCGGCACTTTATCACCCGAACAAAAACAAAGTGTTGAACTCTTTTATCTCCAGAACAAATGCTATAATGAAATTGCTGATATTACCGGTTACGACTGGAATAAAGTACGGAGCTTTATACAAAATGGCCGCAGAAATTTGAAACTTTGCATGGAGCAGGGAAGTAGTGAGTAGTGAATTTTTTGAATTTTTAATTTTGACTTTTGAATTAATAAATGTCCACCGATAACAAACATATCCACTACAGCGCCGAAGATATTCAGCGCTACCTTCAGGGGAAAATGAACCCGCAGGAAATGCATGCACTGGAAAGAGCGGCACTGGATGATGAGTTCCTGGCAGATGCTATTGAAGGATATGCACTGTTGGAGGATGATCACAAAAGCACCCTGGAGGGATTAAAAGATTCATTAGCCCAAAAAACCTCCGGCAAAGTGGTGGAAATGAAAAAGGGTGGATGGAAACAATGGTACCGCATTGCTGCCGCTTTGTTTATTTTATTGGGATCAGCAGCAATCATTTATAAATATGTCTTCACCAATAAAGCTGAAGAATTAACAAGTACCGTTGCTAAACAGGAACCCAAAAAAGAGAATGAAACAACAGGTAATTCAAAAGTGGATTCAAATGCAAGTGGGTTGGTATCAACTTATTCCCAGTCACCGCCTAAAGAAAAAGAAAAAAAAATAAATACTCAGTTAGACAGCAGCATGGTGGCATTAAATAATGTTCTGGCTGAAGAAAAAAATACAACTGATGACAAAACAAAAGACGAATTAACCGCAGTGCCTAAAAAAGCAGAAGAACCTAAAACACTGGCTGCTGAGAAAGCTGTGCATGCAAATGCAAATTATAAATTTACACAGGAGAAAAAAGCAAAACAAGCAAACAGTTTCGAAGGAATTGTTGCTGCACCGGTTACTTCAGGGACTAATGCAAGGTTTAATAACCTGAATAAAAACAACCAGGCTTTAACCGAAAATTTAAATCAAAATATTTTTAAAGGCAGGGTATTAAATACAAATAATGAGCCCCTCCCCTTTGCTAAAATTTCTATTTTAAACGATAGTTTTAAAATAGGTACTTACACCGATGCTAAAGGATACTTTAATTTTATTTCAGCAGATACGGTATTACAGGTAGAAGCAAAATCAATAGGATTTAATAATAAAAAAGCTATATTAAAAAGCGGACTGCCGGCAAACAACCAACTGGTTTTAACTGAAAATAATCAGCAACAGGCAGATATTGTTATTAAATCCGACCGGACAGACAGAGTTAAATCGCTGCGGGATTTAATGAAAGATACCACTAAACTGGCCGAGCCGGAAGACGGCTGGGGTAACTATGCTGCTTATATGGCAAATAACCTGGAATTACCCGATAATATTAAAATCAATACACAGCATGGAGTTGTGGAACTCAGCTTTACAGTTGACAAAAATGGGGCACCACAAAACATCAATATTGAAAAATCGTACAGTAAACAGGTGGATGCAGAAGCCATCAGGCTGGTTAAAGAAGGCCCCAAATGGAAATCCAAAAACCGCAATAAAAAAGGGAAAGTGGTAGTAGTGTTTTAACAGAATACAATCATCGATCTTTCCACCTTGTCTTTGTATATTAACATCTCCTCCTATCTTTGCGGCTCACAAAAAACGCTATCATGAAAAGATCATTCTTATTTTTAGTGCTTGCTGCTATCTTATTTAATAATTCAAATGCCCAGCAACTCAAAACACCGGCTGCGTCACCCACACAAAACCTCAAACAGGATTTTGGCATTGGTAGTATTGAGTTATCTTATTCACGTCCATCATTAAAAGGGAGAAAATACTTTGAAGCAAATTCAGAACTGGCCCCGGTTGGAAAGGTTTGGCGTACTGGTGCAAACGGTGCCACCACTATAACTTTCAGCGATGATGTAAAAATTGGCGGTGTGGATGTAAAAGCCGGTAAGTATGGTTTACTCAGTATTCCCGGCAAAGATGAATGGACACTGATTATCACAGCTCAAACAGATGTAACAAACCCTAACGATTACAACCAGGAAAAAGATGTGGTAAGAGTAAAGACAAAACCTCTTGCGTTAGGTATATCCATTGAAAATTTCACCATTCAATTTGGCAACATCACTCCTGTTTCCTGCGATTTACAATTGATGTGGGGAACAACAGCAGTAAGTACCACCATCAGCACAGAAATTGACAGTAAGATAATGGCACAAATTGATAAACTGGTTAAAAGTGATAACCGCCCTTATTTCAACGCTGCTTCCTATTACGTAAATAACAATAAAGACCTAAACCAGGCTTTGGCTTGGTTTGATAAAGCCATTGAACAAACCCCCAATGGCTATTGGATCTATTACGAAAAAGCAAACTGCCTGCTGAAAATGGGTAAAAAAGCTGAAGCAAAAGTTGCTGCCCAAAAATCACTGGAACTGGCCAAAGCATCAAAAGATGATGCCTATATTGGAAGAAATGAAAAACTGTTAAGCACTTTATAATCCTGTAAACATTATTTTAAAAGCTCCGTAAAATGTACTAACATCACGGAGCTTTTCTTTTATATATAACTGCTGCCATGAAAGCAAAAAAAGTAATACAATATTCAGTAATTGTTCTAATTGCTGTTATCGGCATTGTTGCATTTAAATTTTTTGGGCCGGCCACCACTGCCCCTGCTGATAAATATTTTTATATAAAAACCGGCAGTAATTATAATCAGGTAAGCTCTGCTTTAAAAGAGCAGCATATCATTTCCTCCTCCCTGTTTTTTGACTGGCTGAGCAGCTGGCTCAATTACAGCAATGCGGTAAAGCCGGGACGTTACGAAATTCCTGAAGGGATGAGCATATTTAATTTAGTAAGAATGCTGCGTAACGGGAAACAATCTCCCGTGAGATTAGTCATAAACAAAATCCGCACAAAAGAAGATATTGCTGGTTTTATCGGTAAAAAATTTGAATGTGATTCAACGTCGGTTATAAATTTCTTCAACAGTAACGATTCATTAAAAAAATACAATCTTGATAGCAACACGGTGGTAACGGCCATCATCCCTAATACCTACATCTACCATTGGAACACCAGTTTCCCCAAATTATTTTCCCGGATCTATTATGAACACAATAAATTCTGGAATGATAAAAGAAAAACTGAAGCGGCAGCATTAAATCTTACCCCTGTTCAGGTTTATACCCTTGCATCCATTGTAGAAGAAGAAACCGTACAGGAATCAGACAAACCACTTATTGCGAGTGTTTACCTCAACCGCATGAGAAAAGGGATGAAACTGGGAGCTGACCCAACAGTAAAATTTGCGCTGAGAAATTTTGCTTTAAAAAGAATTTACGAAAAATATTTATTGTACGATTCGCCGTACAACACTTATAAATATGCCGGATTACCGCCAGGGCCTATCTGCACTCCATCAGTAAAAACAATTGATGCCTGTCTGCAACCAGCTCAAACCAAATATTTGTATTTTGTAGCCAGTGCCGACAGACCCGGCTATCATGATTTTGCGGAAACATATGAAGAGCATTTAAAGCTGGCTAAAAAATACCAGGAGAAATTAGATTCCCTTAACATTCATTAATGACCAAATTAGAAAGAATAATTGTTTCCTTCCCGGTAACAGCCTTTATAATAAGGCAAAGTAAGCGAATTTATTTGCCGGGATTTGAAGGAGTACCGTTGTACGATGTGATAAAATTTTTCTTCAGGCAGATAAGACAAGTTGGACTAAATGAAAGAGCCGCAGCTATTTCATATAATTTTATCATGGCTATTCCTCCAACCTGTCTGTTTCTTTTCACATTAATTCCCAATCTTCCGTTTATTCATAAGAAAAGTATTAAAGAACAATTACATGCACTGATCGTAGATGTTATTCCGGCAAAAATATACAACCAGAATATTATTGGGTTTGTAGATGGTTTTATTGATAAATCAAGAATAGATTTATTATCGTTTGGTATTGTACTTTCTTTGTTTTTCGCTTCCAATGCTATGATGGGATTAATGCGTTCCTTCAATAAAAATTACATTGGGTTTGAAAAAAGAAAAGGGTTACAGAAAAGATGGATGGCAATAAAGCTCACTTCATTAATATTAAGTTTGGTACTCGCCTGTTTACTTTTATTAATCGCACAGGGTGCTGTTTTAAAATTATTAGGGATTCAAAGTCTCGAAGTACGGACTTTTATCAAGAACATAAGATGGATTTTCATCGTTGGGCTTATTTTTTATATCTATGGATCAATTTATAAGTATGCACCCGCCACTCAAAAAAGATGGAAACTTCTTTCACCTGGTTCAATACTGGGGACAATATTAAGTGTAATTGCCACTTTAGGCTTTTCCTATTTTGTTAATACCTATGGGAAATATAATGCCTTATATGGATCTATTGGGACAGTGATAGTGTTAATGATACTGGTTTTTATTAATTCCATGTCGCTTTTAATAGGGTTTGAATTAAATGTTAGTATTAAATCGTTAAAGGCAATTGCTGATGAAAGGCCGAAAACCTGAGTCAGCGGTTTGTTTTTCCCTTCATTTCCATCGTAACTTTAAGGAACAAAATCACCAGGCTATGAAACACTTATTCTTTGCAGCAATATTAGTTGTGAGCACCACCCTTCTTTCATTCAAAATAGTAATAACTCCTTTAAAAATTGGTAGTCTGCTTCCTGATCCCCAACATAAGATGAAAGATGTATCGGGTAAAGAAGTATCGTTTAATGAGGCTATGAAACCAAACGGGTTACTGGTTATGTTTAGTTGTAATACCTGCCCGTTTGTAATTAAACACCAGCAAAAAACAAAAGAAGTAGCAGCGTATGCACTTAAAAATAATATTGGAGTAATATTATTAAATGCCAACGAAGGGCAAAGGGATGATAATGATTCATTCGACGAAATGAAAAACTATGCAAAAGATCAGGGTTATAACTGGTATTATGCAGTGGATAAAGATTCAAAGATGGCCGATGCGTTTGGTGCATCCATGACACCTGAAAGTTTTCTTTTTAATAAAGATGGAAAATTAGTTTACCACGGTGCTATTAATGATCGTCCCCGTGATCCCAATAACGGGCAAAAAGAATATTTAAAAAATGCTATGAATGAAATGCTGAATGGCAAAGAAGTATCCGTTACTACTTATCCTCAATTAGGTTGCGGCATTAAAAGAAAAAATTAACCCGGTCATTTATTTTGTAAGATTTTCCAGTTCAGCTGTTAATTCCTGCTCGGTTAATTGCTGCGCATGAAAGCTTTTGTAATTTCTTTTCTTATTGATAAAAAGAGTTGCCGGCATTACACCACTCCAGTTTTTATCAATCTTTGGACAAAATTGACCGGGGTCTTCTTCATCTATCCAAACGATCTCTGCTGTAAAGCCATTCTTTTTTGCAAAAGCTTCAATTTTTTCCGGGTAATATTCAGGGAAATCCAGGCTCACTAAAAGCAGTTTTACCTTTTTACTTTCATATTTCTTAATCGCTTTCTGGAAATAAGGAATCTCTTCCACGCATGGCTTACAAAATGTAGCCCAAAAATTTATTACTACCGGTGTTTTTGACTGGTTGATATATTGTTCCAGTTCGGCATATTTCCATTTTTTGATAGTTTGTGCATCAGCATAAAATGCCGGTAAGAAAACAAACAGGGTAAGTATGAAGCTTTTTGTTTTCATGTATCAAAGTTTAGAAAAATTACGGATTATGTTGCCAATAAAATGCCAAAATACAAGTTGAAAGGGGCAAATAAAACGTAAAAGCACCTGATAAGTTTACTCAAGATCTTCTTCCTTAAATCCCCATTCATTAAGCAGTTGATTAAAAGATTGTTCAGACAATTTTCCTTTTTTATAATGACCAGCCAGTTCTTTTTGCCGCATAGCCTCGTACACTGTAACCGCACAGGCAACAGAGATGTTGAGAGATTTTATAATACCAAATTGTGGTATTATAAAGTTCCCGTCTGCCATCGCCCTTATTTCATCACTCACTCCTGAATGTTCGTTGCCAAATACCAAAGCAATACTTTCGGAAAAATTAATACGGTGCAGGCTTACCGCATCACTGCTCAAATGAGTGGTTAATATTTTTGAATAGCGTTTTCTCAGTTCAGTAAAACATTCTGCCGCATCAGTATATTGATGAATTGTTAACCATTTGGCTGCGCTGGAAGAACTTTTAACTCCCCACTTTTTATGACGGGGAATTTTTGTGTTCAAAATAAAAATATCCTGTATGCCCACCGCATCACAGGTACGCATTACCGCAGAGATGTTATGCGGATCGAAAACATTCTCCAAAACAACGGTAATATCGTTTTGTCTTTTATTAAGTACTGACAGTAAGCGTTCTTTTCTTTCTGGTGTCATAATAAAAAGAGCCATCTATCAGGCTCGAACTGACGACCTGTTCATTACGAATGAACCGCTCTACCAACTGAGCTAAGATGGCTGTTATCTCAAAAGTAAAAAATTAACTAATTCCGGAAAAGGAGGGTAATTTAAACACAACTGATATTTATGTCTTTTCCAGACTAAATAAGCTGTCTACAAACTCATGTTTATCAAATACCAGCAAATCTTCCATTTTTTCGCCCACACCAATGAACTTAACAGGTATTTTAAACTGGTTGGCAATGGCTAATACCACTCCGCCTTTGGCTGTACCATCAAGTTTGGTGATGGTTAATGCATTTACTTCTGTAGCTGCGGTGAAATGCCTGGCTTGCTCTAATGCATTTTGTCCTGTGGAGCCATCTAAAACCAGCATTACTTCATGTGGCGCATCAGGAATAACTTTTTGAATAACCCGTTTAATCTTGGTTAACTCATCCATTAAATGAGTTTTGGTATGAAGACGGCCTGCCGTATCAATAATGATTACGTCTGCTCCTTTGGCTACTCCACTATTTACAGTATCAAAAGCAACAGCAGCCGGGTCGCTGCCCATTTCTTTTTTAACGATGGGTACTCCTACTCTGTCACTCCATATAGTTAACTGGTCAACTGCTGCTGCACGAAATGTATCAGCTGCACCTAACAAAACAGATTTGCCAGCTTGCTTGAAATTATACGCCAGTTTTCCAATTGTAGTTGTTTTGCCTACTCCGTTTACTCCCACCACCATAATCACATATGGCTTTTGAGGAAGTGGTTCAGCAAAGCTTTTTAATGATTGAGCTGGAGTATCAACCAGGATAGCCGCTATTTCTTCCTGCAATAATCGATTGAGTTCCCCGGTGCCGATGTATTTATCTTTTGCAACTCTTGCTTCAATGCGGTCAATGATTTTAATGGTAGTATCAATGCCTACATCAGAACCAACTAATGCTTCTTCCAGATTATCCAGTACTTCTTCATCCACCGTGCTTTTACCGGCAATGGCTTTAGTGATTTTAGAAAAGAAACCTTCTTTGGTTTTTTGTAAACCCTGGTCTAAACTTTCTTTCTCTTTCTTTCCAAATATTTTATCAAATAAACCCATCTGGTTGCTTGTTACTGGTTACTGGTTGTTGGTTTCTAATTGCTGGTTAATTGCAAACTTTCTTTTACCAAATCTCCTTCTTCATCAAAAAATCATCATGCAATTCTTCTCCAAATTGAAAAGTGTCAGTGTCATAAATCACAAACCCTGCTTTCTGATAAAATTGAATGGCCTTATTATTCTTTTGCCATACACTCAACCACGCAATCTTATATGCTTCTTCTTTTGCAACTGATAATACTTTTTCAATCAGCTCGGTTCCAATCTTAAAACCCTGGTATTCTTTCAACACATATATTCTTTCTACCTGTATTTTCTTTTTCCCATTCAGTCCTTTGGGTACCCTGTTCTCACTTAATTTGGTAAAGCCAACTGGCAAATCCCCCACATATGCTATAAAGAAACGTTCGCCAAATGTGTTCACCTCTTTCTCTATCCGCTCATGATTAAACATCTGGTCAACATAAGCCGCTACTGCTTCTTTTTTATTGTTATCACCGTAGGTTTCAACAAATGTTTTTCTGCCCAAAGAAACAATGGTATCAACATCAGCGGCATAAGCCTGGCGAATGGTTATATTGGCAACGGGCATGCTATCGTTACTTTTTAAATAATGAAATCTTTTAGCTGTAAATCTCACGGTTCGGATTAAAGGATTATAAAACGTAAAAAGCCGTTCAGGAGGTGTTTCCGGAACAGCTTTACCATATCATTACTTACACAATTATTTTTGTGCTAAAAATTCTTTGATTTTGTCTTTGTGCACAATCTGCTCTTTAAAAGTATATGCACCAGACTTTGGACTGCGTACCGCACGGATAACTTTTGTCCAGTTTTTAGCTTCAGCTGAAGCTTTCAAGTCTTTTACTTTAGCGTTTTTTGATGCTGCTTTTGCCATGTCTTATAATTTGAAAAGTGCTGATTTGAAAATGTGGGGATTAAACTCAACGAATCATTGGCTAATTACCACATTACTAAATTGGCTAATTATTTAATTTCTTTATGTACAGTGTACTTCTTTAAAATAGGGTTGTACTTCTTCAGTTCAATACGCTCAGGGGTATTCTTTTTGTTTTTGGTAGTGATATAGCGGCTCGTTCCGGCCTGACCAGAAGTTTTGTGCTCAGTACACTCCAAAATAACCTGAACCCTGTTACCTTTCTTTGCCATTTTATTACAATTAAAATTTTAGACGGTTAGATTTTTTCTCCTTTAGCTCTCAGTTCTTTTACTACGCTGTATAAACCATTTTTATTAATGGTGCGGATAGCTTCGGTTGAAAGCTTTAATGTTACCCATTTGCCTTCTTCAGCTAAGAAGAAACGCTTGGTTTGCAAATTGGGTAAAAAACGACGCTTAGTCTTGATATTTGAGTGAGAAACCTTGTTCCCAGTCTTTGGCGTTTTACCCGTAACCTGACATACTCTGGCCATGATATTCTAATTTTTCGGACGGCAAAGGTAGGGCATGGATGCTTAGCCACAAAATAATTGAAGAAAAAATATTTACACAAAATGGTCTTTTTCAGTGGAAAAGCCGGAAAATTATCCCCGTCAATGCTCACAAAAGGCTTATTCTTTCCCAAACGGCCTCCAAAGGTAAGATTCTGGGTCAGAAGGCCTAAGGTTAAAAGGGCCAGGTTTTTTGATAATTTTAGGCATGAGAAAACTTTTATTGCTTGCTGGTTTGCTGTTTTCTATTGTTTCCCCCGCCTCTCCTACCCAAATAGCTTTAACTGGCGGGATGCATATTTCAGCTTCGGCTACTATAAGGAAAGGAACCTACAAACTCAATGCCCCTGCTGATTTCAAAACCGGGGTAATTATAATAGAAGGAAATAATATAACAATTGATTTTAATGGCTCTACCCTGGTTGGCTCAAATGACAAACAACTGCCTAATGAGTTTTATGGAGTCGGCATCTTTATTAAAAGCGGCAAAAACATCACGATAAAAAACGCCGTTGCCAAAGGTTATAAAGTAGCCGTATTAGCACTGCAGGTTGAAAACTTAACGATTGAAAACTGTGACTTCAGCTATAACTACCGCCAGCATTTAAACAGCAACAGGGAAAGAGAAGATGTGAGCGACTGGATGAGCTATCATCACAACGAAAACAATGAATGGTTACGATATGGTGCCGGTATATATTTAGACCATTGTAATATGGCTACCATTCGCTACAATCAAATTACCAATGGGCAATGTGGGTTGATGATGACCAATTGTAATGATGGCCGGATATACAACAATAATTTTTCCTTCAATTCAGCTATTGGCATTGGTTTATATCGCAGCAGCAGGAATAATATCCTTAGTAATCAACTGGATTTTAATGTAAGAGGTTATAGTCATGGTATTTACTGGCGTGGACAAGATAGTGCCGGTATTTTAGTATTTGAACAATGTAACGAAAACCAGTTTATCAATAATTCTGTAACACATGGCGGCGATGGTTTCTTTTTATGGGCCGGGCAGCATACAATGGATAGCGGCGAAGGTGGATGCAATGACAATATTATTTATAAAAATGATTTCTCCTATGCCCCTACAAATGGTATTGAAGTAACCTTTAGCCGGAATTATATTGAACGGAATATTGTAAAAGAATGTGACCATGGGATTTGGGGAGGATACAGTTACAATACATTTATTTTGTATAATGAATTTGAGAAGAATCGCATTGGTATTGCTATTGAACATGGGCAGGAAAATTCTATTTACGCAAACAAATTCAATGAGAATAAAGAAGCAATAAAATTATGGGCAAGAAAAACACAGCCTGCTGATTGGGGTTATGCTCAAAAAAGAGATACCCGCAGCCGGAATTATAAAATTACAGGAAACGATTTCAAACAGCAGCAAATAGTATTTGATCTGGCACTCACAGATTCTATTAATATTAATGAAAATACTTTCAAAAACAACACCGACCTTTTCAAAACAGACTCAAACGTTACGCATTTAGACAGCATCACTACAAGTGATATACAAATAATTCCATCCAAATCTTTTTTACATAATCTTTCGCAGTCTGATAAAATCAAAAAGCATTGGTTCAATAATTTTCCAAAAGGCAAAAAAGAAATACGCATTACTCAGTGGGGACCGTATAATTTTCAATACCCAATTATTTGGTTGAGCAAGGTCGACAGCAACAATAAAATGGAATTTGAAATATTAGGTCCAAAAGGAAACTGGAAAATCAAAAACAGTAAAGGAGTAAAAGATATTTCTTCTGCTTCGGGAAAGTTTCCCGCAACTTTAACAGCTATAAAAAACGGCGAAGAACAAACATCCATTGAACTGGAGTATACCGGCCCATCTTTCAGCACTCAACTTGGCAAAAAAATAAAAGCCAACCAGCCTTATACTTTTTCTTATACAGAATTTACTCCCCAACTCAACTGGAACGTAAACTGGTATAAATGGGACGAAAAACATAATCCCAATAAAGATTATCAGGCATTTCAGCAAGTATTAAATGGAAGTCCGGTCTTAACCAAAACAACCAATAAACTGGAATATACCTGGTGGGGCGAAATTGGCAAAGCATTACCAGCAGATTCATTTGCTACTGTTGCCACAACTTCTGTCATTTTACCAAAAGGGAAATATGAAATTGGAGCTACTGCCGATGATCTGGTGAAAGTATTTATTGACGGAAAACTGGTAATTGATTTTTGGGATGCTACAAAATATGTTTATGATGAAGATGCACATCACTCAGCTATAGTTGAACTGGAAGGCAAACATGATATTCGTGTGGAGCATGTTGAAAACAGCGGCTATGCCACTATCCTCTTTACTATAAAACTACTGCCCTACTAATACCTGAGCAAGGTTTTTTATAGGTGTGACCATTGTCACATTACAGTCCGGAGAGTCAATCTATTTTTGTTCTATTATCAACAAAAAAATTGACACATGAAAAAGAATATGGGCAACACTGACAGAATCATACGGTTTGTATTAGCCATACTATTTGCTGTTTTATATTTTACCAATACCGTTACCGGCACATGGGGACTTGCATTATTGATTTTAGGCGTGGTATTCCTGTTAACCAGCTTAATAAGCTTTTGCCCTTTGTACACCCTGATTGGTATCAACACCTGCGGAGTAAAGAAAAGTAATGCATAGATGATTGCTGGAAACAACTTAAAACTCCGAACTTTAATAAATACAACTTCAATATGGGTCTGTTAGATTTTTTAACCGGCAAAAAGAAGAAAGAACAAATTACCCATGCTCTTGAAAGCGGCGCTATCATTATTGATGTAAGAACAGTGCAGGAATTTGACGGCGGTCATTTTCCAGGTTCAAAAAATATTCCGCTTCACATGCTGCCAACTAAATTGGGTGAAATAAGGAATTGGAAGAAACCGGTAGTAGTGGTATGTGCATCGGGCATGCGCAGTGGCCAGGCAAAAATTTTATTAACTGCCAATGGCATTGAAACATATAATGCAGGTAGCTGGATGTCCTTATCAGGCTATTAAAAACAAAATTTAATTTTCAAAAAGACAGTAATTGCTACGGTCTTTTTTCCTTTTGGGTGCAAAAGCTTTTTCTCAATCCTTATATTTGCCACCCATGGCAAAAAGCAGTGCAGATACTCCATTAATGCAACAGCACCGGGCAATCAAACAAAAGTACCCTGATGCCGTGCTTTTATTTCGTGTGGGTGATTTTTATGAGACTTTTGGTGAAGATGCTATCATCGCTTCAAGGGTGCTGGGTATTACATTAACCAAAAGAAATAATGGAGCTGCTGCCTCTTCTGATTTGGCAGGATTTCCGCATCATGCACTGGA
This sequence comes from Sphingobacteriales bacterium, assembly GCA_003963365.1. Classification (GTDB taxonomy): domain Bacteria; phylum Bacteroidota; class Bacteroidia; order Chitinophagales; family Chitinophagaceae; genus AWTP1-9. The sequence goes on along the minus strand of RXJG01000002.1, from coordinate 651,015 downwards.
TACTTATTTACACAAACTGGTGAAAGCCGGTTATCGTGTAGCCATCTGTGATCAACTGGAAGACCCTAAGACTGTAAAGGGTATTGTGAAAAGAGGTGTTACCGAAATGGTGACGCCGGGTGTAGCTACCAATGAAAAATTGCTGGAACATAACAGCAATAATTTTTTAGCTGGTATTCATTTTGGTGAAGATAAAAATGGAATTGCTTTTTTAGATATTTCTACCGGTGAGTTTTTTGTAGCCGAGGGAAATAACGAATACATCGATAAACTACTTCAAACATTAAAACCCGCAGAAGTAATTTTTCAGCGCAGCTATCAAAAGTTTTTTAAAGAAAATTTTGGCAGCAAGTTTTATACTTACACATTAGAAAGCTGGTTGTTTGATCAAGCCTATGCAACAGAAAATTTATTGAAGCATTTTCAAACACATTCCTTAAAAGGTTTTGGTATTGAAGATTTACATGCTGGCATTATTGCTGCTGGTGCGGTTTTGCATTATTTAAAAGATACGGAGCACCCGAATCTCCAACATATAACAGCCATTCAAAGAATTGACAGAGACGATTATTTGTGGATGGATCGTTTCACCATCCGAAATTTGGAATTAGGAATGGGAGGTAATGATGAGGGAAAAACTTTATTGGGAGTTTTGAATAATACCGTAAGCCCGATGGGTGCAAGATTGCTGAGGCGATGGATTGTATTACCATTAAAAGACATTCGCAAAATAAATGAGCGGCTGGATTTAGTAGAATACTTTATTAAAGATGTTGATCTTCGAAATAAAGTTTCGCATCATATCAAACAATGTGGTGATGTGGAAAGATTAGTAAGCCGCTTACCTCTGCGTAAGATCAATCCAAGAGAAGTGCTGCAATTAAGTAAAGGACTTCAACAAGTTGATGAGATCAAAAAAATCTGCGAATCTGCGGTTAACGATTATCTAAAAAGATTAAGCGACGCCTTAAACCCTTGTCACTATATACTGGAGAAAATACAAAACACTATTATTGAAAATCCGCCGGCTGCTTTAAATAAAGGTGATGTGATTAAAGAAGGCATCAGCAGTGAGTTAGATGAATTACGCCGCATTGCACATGGAGGAAAAGAATATTTGGTTCAGCTACAACAAAAAGAAAGTGAAGCGACTGGCATTCCTTCATTAAAAATTGGCTTCAACAATGTATTTGGTTATTATTTGGAAGTAACCAATACACATAAAAATAAAGTACCGGCCGAGTGGATGCGCAAACAAACGCTGGCCAATGCTGAACGATACATTACTCCCGAATTAAAACATTACGAAGAAAAAATAACAGGAGCTGAAGATAAAATTCAGCAGATAGAAGCTGATTTATATGAAAAGCTGCTGGTTGAACTGCAGGATTATATCTCTCCTGTTCAAACCAATGGCAACATACTGGCTATACTCGATTGTTTAATCTGTTTTGCTAACAATGCGCTGCAGTACAATTATAAAAAACCACAGTTGCATGAAGGACTGGAGTTTGATGTAAAAGAAAGCCGTCATCCTGTAATTGAAAGAAACTTACCAATTGGTGAGCCATATATTGCTAACGATATTTTATTAGATCCTTCTGCGCAGCAGATCATCATTCTTACCGGTCCTAATATGAGCGGTAAAAGTGCATTGCTCCGTCAAACTGCCCTGATAACACTGATGGCACATATGGGAAGTTTTGTTCCGGCAGACAGTGCTAAAGTTCCATTAACAGATAAAATATTTACAAGAGTTGGCGCCAGTGATAATTTAAGTGGTGGCGAATCAACCTTTATGGTGGAAATGAATGAAAGTGCCAGCATCATCAACAATATTTCGCAAAGAAGTTTGATCATACTGGATGAAATTGGAAGAGGAACTTCTACTTACGATGGTATTTCTATTGCCTGGAGTATCGCAGAATTTTTACACAACTCTCCTGCTGCTCCCAAAACTTTATTCGCCACACATTATCATGAACTGAATGAACTGGAGAATAAACTGCCCCGCATTAAAAATTATCACATCACCAATAAAGAAGTGGGTAATAAAATTATCTTCCTGCGTAAACTGGCTCCCGGTGGCAGTACGCATAGTTTTGGTATTCATGTAGCCAAGATGGCCGGCATGCCTCCTTCATTGATCAACCGTGCCAATGAAATTTTAAAACAACTGGAAGAAAGCAGGGAAAGCAAGGCAGATGGAAAATCCATTAATCCTGAAGAAGCATTAAAGAATATGTCCTCCACCAAAATGCAGTTGTCCATTTTTGATGCACACAGTGAAACCTTTGATGAAATAAGAAAGATGCTTAGCAATACAGACATCAATCGTCTTACTCCGGTGGAAGCTTTATTGAAATTGCAGGAGATTAAGGGGATGTTGAAATAATTATTTCAATTTTTGCCTCCTTTCCATCAACTCCTTCATCGTAGTAATGATTATTCCTTCTTTCTCCATATAAGCTTTTAATTCTTTACTCATCAACGCCATATAATCACCATCTCTTATCGGACCGGAATCAGATATATGAGGAAATACTTCTGTCAATTTTGAAGCATGAGTGATAACATAAGTTATACCCGGCTTCATTTTCTTAAACTCATCAATATAAAACTGGGTTTTGTATTTGAGTAAATTCTCTTTGGTAGCTGCAATACCAGCAGGCAAACCAGGAGTATAACTATCGCTGATTAAATCATCAATTACCGGCAAGCCGCTGTTCCATAATAATTTTCCAATAGAATCTGTTTGTGCCTGTGTAATTCCCATGCCATTGGTAGTTGCACCGGCAATGGTATTATGTCCGCAGGGAAACATTACAGGTATTTTATAATCAATCCCCGCCTGTATATACACATGTCTCATTTCCGGAGTGGCAAATAATGTTCCCATATGAGAATCCAAATGCGTTGGACGAAAACCCATCTGCAACGACTTTTCTATCTGTGCCCTTATTTCAATATCCACTTCTTTAGCATTGGAGTGTTTCAATACATCCGGCACATCCGGCCACAGTACACCTTCATTGTCAATTAAACCCGGTACCGCTGGCTTGCCACTGATTGGTCCCCAGCGATAATCTTTCCATTCGGAAGTTAAGGTTAGATGCAAACCTGCATCGGTATTGGGATGATCTTTTAAATAATGAAAAAATCCAGCCACCCAGGGACATGGCATCATAATACTGCAGGAGGAGGCCAATCCTTTTTCCATTGTTTCAATGGCTCCCATATTTGATTCATAACTCATGCCCACATCATCCACATGTATAATCACTACTTTCTTTCCTTTGGGAAAACCTAATCGTTCAGCATAAGTACTGTCCTGTGCTGTTACAGTTAAGCAAACAAAAAATAAGACTGCAAGAATAGTTACCGGTTTCATATGTCAAACATTAATAAACAATATTACAAATAACTAAGCCACCAGTGCGTATGGGTGCTTTTATAATGATTGTATTTTTTACAAATGGGATATAAAATTACCAGCACAATTGCCCATACCGCATACACACCCCATAAGCCAAAACCTAATCCGTTGGGTTTAAAGAAGAAGGGTATTCCTTCGGGAACGATGTCTTTTGTTCCAAACCCCTGTGCAAAGAATACCACCACCACTATTAAATGAATGAGGTAAAAGTGAAGGATATAATACAGCATCGGCACCCTCCCGTAAATATTAAAAACTGCTGTAAAATTATTTTGTACTTTTTCAATCAGCGCAAGGAATAATAACCCCGGTCCAATCGTCATGCATAAATACAATAATGACGGAGGATATTTATTTAAATTCAGAAATGATAAGAAAGTGTAGACCGGGCCCCTCGGCTGGGCAGACCATGGTAAAGGATCGCCATAAATATTAGTAAACCGCAATACTAAAAACAATATGATTAAAGCTGCACCCAGTCGTAACAGCATCTTTCTCCGGTACAACGGATCAACATCTTTTTTATAAAACATTCCAAAACAAAAACCCAGTAACATTACACCAGTCCACGGGAGAAAAGCATACACAATAATTACAAAATGGTTCCCCCATAATGGATGCACTGAAAAGTTGGAGAAATATAACAGGTCACTTAAAAAAGTTCCTTTTAGCCCGGAGCTTACGGAAGGAATGTCCATAATATTATGTCCGGCAACTATTATTAAACCAATTACAAATATTGCCTGGATGGGTAAATGAATTAATATGCCCAGTAAAACCATACTTACTCCTATTGCCCAAATAACCTGCATAATGAAAAGGTTATAGGATGGATTAAATGTCCAGCCAAAAGTTATGATCACCAGTTCAACAAATATTAACCACAATCCTCTTTTGATTAAAAATCCGCTCAACTCTTTTTTTGTTTTTCGCTGGCACATTAAATAAATGGATGTTCCTGCAAGGAATACAAAGATGGGTGCACAGAAATGTGTGATCCAGCGGGTAAAAAATAATGCGGGAAAAGTAGTTTGCATATTGGTGGGATCCAGGGCAGCATCGGCCGCTTTACTCAAATCAGCTTTATAAAGAAAATCCCGAATATGATCTAAAGCCATAATCACCATTACAAATCCACGAAGCACATCTATTGACTGTATGCGGTTTTTAGTAATAGTTGGTTGCATGTAAAAAATTAAAGGAAATTATAAAGGTATTATCAGCAGATCAGCCTTGAATTATAAATATAATACAAAAAAAAGAGTTGCATACTTAGAATTTTTGCTAAAAAATTACAGGGCACCGGTAGTGTGTGCCTTTTATGAAAAGAATGAAATCTCCATTCAGGTCATTGTATTGCTTTTCTCATTCGAATCGGTACAGTGATACTCTCTATTGCTGAACCATATTACTTATACTTTGCTTCAGGGCATTATCAATGTACATATGAATACGGTTTTTGCTTACTGCTATCTTCAATATCTTCCCATCTTCTTTGCCATACAGTTGTACCAATATATCCGGGCATCCTGCCGGGTACAGGTGATTTCCTTTTCTTGATATCCGACAGATTAAAAAGGGATTTCACATTATTAGATGCCCTGTACTAAGAAAAAAGGCCGCCATTTGGCGACCTTTGTGATCCCGCTGGGACTCGAACCCAGGGCCCATACATTAAAAGTGTATTGCTCTACCAACTGAGCTACGGAATCTTACTTGATTTCCCTTTCGGTACATCAATTTTTGGGAGTGCAAAGATAAGGGCTCACAACATTGCTAACAAATTTTAAAAAAATTATTTTTCGATGATTTTCAGTCAAAAAAATAAGTTTATTTTTTTCAAAGTTCATAGCAGTTATTTTTGCAATTAGTAAATCTGTTATATGTCATTTTTTACTGATAAAGTTGTAGTAATTACAGGTGGAAGCGATGGAATAGGTAAAGCACTTGTGGATAAATTGTTATCACTCGGAGCTAAAGTTGCTACCTGTGGTCGCAACCAGGACAAACTATATCAACTACAAGTTGAAAATCCATCAGCAATGCTGCATACTATGGTCGCTGATATCAGTCATGAAAATGAAAGCCGCCGGTTTATAGAATCAACAGTCAAAGTTTTTGGCTCCATTGATATACTTATCAATAATGCCGGTATTTCTATGCGGGCATTATTTAAAGATGTGGAGATTGATGTAATTAAAAAAGTGATGGATATTAATTTCTTTGGAACGGTATACACAACCAAGTTTGCATTACCTTATATACTCGAGAAAAAAGGAACCATCGTGGGAGTTTCCTCTATTGCCGGTTACCGTGGATTACCTGGCAGAAGTGGTTACTCCGCTTCAAAATATGCATTGCAGGGATGGATGGAAGCCTTAAGAACAGAACTGCTGGATGAGGGAGTAAATGTAATGTGGGTTTGTCCCGGGTTTACTACCTCCAATATACGTAATGCCGCTTTAAATAAAGATGGACAATCGCAGGGTGAATCACCTATGGATGAAAATAAAATGATGAGTGCGGATGAATGCGCCATTCATATTTTAAATGCCATTGAAAAAAGAAAGCGTACACTGGTTTTAACTTTTAATGGTAAGCGTACTGTTTTTCTCAACAAATTCTTTCCATCGTTGACAGACAGGTTAGTAAAAAATTTCTTTTTCAAAAAAGGAAAGTTAGTGAGGTAGTGGTGATGAGATTAGGAATTGGGAATTAGGAATTGGAAGATGGCGGCAAATTTTTTTAATAAGTAATAACAAACAACCAAAAACAAAAAACCAGTAACCAGCAAACAGTAAAATGCTACTAACCCTTACTTCAGACATAGGTCAGCAGGATTATCTTGCCGCTGCGGTAAAGGGCCAGCTCATTAAATCAAATCCCAACTTTATTGTTACAGATATAACGCATAGTTTATCACCATTTAATTATCCGCAGGCTGCTTATATATGCCGTAATGCGATAAAAAATTTTCCAAACGGTACTTTTCACCTGATACTGGTAAACCTGTTTGATTCAAAACCTGAACATCTTTTACTGGCTCTGCATAATAATCAATACATCGGCATAGCTGACAACGGGCTTATCACCATGATACTGGAAGAAGTGCCACAAAAAGTAGTGGCGCTGCCGTTAGAAAAATCAGCTATTAAAAACACTTTATACTGCACCACTGTTTTTGCAAACGCCTTTACACAAATTGCGGCAGGCAAAAAGATGGAAGAGATAGGCAATGACTCCGTTTCTATCAATGTAAAAAATCCGTTGCGTCCATTGCTGGGTAATAACTGGATTGAAGGACAGATCATCTTCATCGACAATTTTGAAAATGTAATTGTCAATATTACCAAAGAAGAATTTGAAGAACAACGCCGGGGCCGCAGTTTTAAAATTGTTTTTAAAAGAGATGAAACAATCGATAAGATCAGCGAAACTTATTCAGATGTAAATGAAGGTGAGAAATTAGCACTGTTTAACTCTGCCGGCTACCTGGAAATAGCCGTCAACAAAGGAAATGCTGCCGGGCTTTTTGGTCTGCAGGGCTATTCTGAACAACAATCCCAAAACCAGTATTTGCAAAACAGGCTTTTCTATCAAACAGTACGGGTGCATTTTGAATAAACGTTGTATGCTTAAGGCAAAACGCATAATGCACCAGGCATCCCGCTTTTAGCGTTAAGCGTTAATCACCTAATTTTAACGACCTCCCCCTTTGTTTATCAGTCAATTTCCTGTAGGTTTGCCCACATTAAAAATTAACCCGTTTATGAATTTTAAGCGCATTAATAACATTGTTGGGTGGATCGTTTTCGCCATTGCCTCCTTTGTTTACATAAAAACAATGGAAGCTACCGGAAGCTTATGGGACTGCGGTGAATTTCTTTCCTGTGGATATAAATTGCAAATTCCCCACCCGCCCGGGGCACCGCTCCACATCATGTTAATGCGTCTTTTCATGTTGCCGTTTTCAAGTAACCCGGCTACAGGAGGTAACTTATTATCGGCAATTGCCAGTGGATTCACCATTTTATTCCTGTTCTGGACCATCACACATTTTGGTAAAAAATTAGCACAAACCAAAGGACAGGAATTAACCGGTCAGCAGTTATTTACCATAATGGCTGCCGGTATTGTTGGTGCTTTTGCTTATACATTTTCCGATTCATTCTGGTTCTCTGCCGTTGAAGGTGAAGTATATGGATTATCTTCTTTCTTTACTGCCATTGTATTTTGGGCTGCCTTAAAATGGGAAGAGCAGGCTGATGAACCCGGTGCTGACAGGTGGTTAGTGCTCATTTTCTATTTGATTGGTCTGTCTATAGGTGTACACCTGCTCAGTTTATTGTGCATCCCCGCTATAGTTTTATTGTATTATTTCAAACGCTATAAACCTACTCCATGGGGAACCATTTGGGCTTTTATTATTGGTTGTATTGTATTAGGTGTTACACAAGTTGCCGTAGTACAATGGACAGTTAAACTGGCGGGTAAAATTGATGTGCCTTTTGTAAACAGTTTTGGATTACCATTCTTCAGCGGATTTACATTCTTCTTTATACTGATTGGGGTATTAGTATATATTGGATTACGAACAGCTAAAAAACGTAACCTTAAATTCCTCCGGCTGGGGTTGTGGTGTTTTGCATTTACACTCATTGGCTATTCCACGTATGTAACAACACTGGTACGTTCAAATGCTGATCCTGCTATTGATATGTATAACGTAGATAATCCATTTGCCTTGCAAGGCTACCTTGGTCGTGAGCAGTATGGCGATTTCCCTATTTTTTATGGTCAATATTTTACCGATGAGATGGACAGGGATGAAAACGGGCAGGCAATCTTTAGCGAAGGAAGCATGCGCTATATAAAAGGAAAAGATAAATATATTTCAATTGGCCCGGATCGTAAACCACGTTATTCTGCCAAACACTTCTTTCCCCGTATGTGGGATGATAATGATTCTCCTCCCACTTATCACGCCAGTTTTTATGCTGACTGGGTTGGTATAACAAAAAGTAAAGATGGCGGCTGGGATCGGGAACCAACCTTTGGCGACAACTTTAAATACTTTATGGGTTACCAGTTTAACGCCATGTACCTGCGTTATTTCTTCTGGAATTTTGTGGGCCGTCAAAACGATATCCAGGGCCAGGGCAGCATCCGTGACGGAAGTGCTATAACCGGCATTTCATTTATTGATGATTTTTTTAATCCCGGCGACAGCAGCATGCCCGACAGTATTAAAGAAAGTAAAGGCAGAAACAGGTTATTCGCTTTGCCACTTATACTTGGTATAATTGGTATTGTTTATCATTATAAAAGAAACAGGAACGATTTCCTCGTAAACCTGGTATTATTCTTCTTCACCGGTTTTGCCATCATCATTTATTTAAATCAACCAGGCAATCAACCACGGGAAAGGGATTACGCTTATGTGGGAAGCTTCTATGCATTTGCCGTATGGATAGGTTTAGGTGTAATGCTGGTAAAAGAATGGCTGGATAAAATAGCCGGAAAAGCCTCTCACTATGCGGCTGCAGGATTGTGTACACTGGCAGTACCGGTTATAATGGCACAACAGGAATGGGATGACCATGACCGCAGCCAAAAAACAATTGCACTGGACCTTGCAACAGATTACCTAGAAAGTTGTGATAAAAATGCCGTTCTTTTCACTTTTGGTGATAATGATACTTACCCCTTATGGTTTGCGCAGGAAGTAATGGGTGTAAGACCCGACATTCGTGTAATTAACACCAGCCTGTTAGGCATTGATTGGTATATAAACCAATTACGCTATAAGATTAATGAAAGTGCACCCATTGATGTAATATGGAGTGCTGATAAAATTGCAGGCGATAAAAGGAACTACATTTATTATGTACCGCAAAAAGGCATTCCGGAAAATGTATATGTTGATTTGTATACGATGATGGATAAAATTGCCGGAAGCGATGACCATAAAGATATGATCCCCTTTAAGGATGAATACTTAAATATTTACCCAACCAGGAATGTAAAAGTTCCCGTGGATATTGATTTGGTTAAAAAGAATGGTACGGTTCTTCCTACCGACAGTGTTGTTAGTGAACTTCAGTTTAGCTTACCGGGCAAAAGCGGGTTGGATAAAAGTGAAACTGCCATTCTTAATATTATTGCTGCTAACAAATGGAAGCGGCCAATATACTTTACTTCTTATTATCCTTCACTGGGCTTTGGACAATATTTAAGAAACGATGGTATGTCTTACAGACTGGTGCCGGCAAAAATAGAAATACCGGTTAATACAGAACGTATGTATGATAACCTGATGCATAAATTTAAAGGTGGCGGGGCTGATAAGAAAGGAACCTACTTTGATGAGGTGAACCGTGGGTATTTAATCAACCTGCGTACTACTTATGCTCAACTGGCACAGGTTCTTAATAATACGAACCGGCATGATGATGCTAAAAAGCTTTTAAGACATGTTGACTCACTAGTAAGTGATGCCAGTCTTCCTTATGCTATGATGAGTAAAGGAAACAATCATGATGAAGCCAGTTATTACATAGCGGCTGAGGCTTACCGGGCCGGTGATAAAGCTTTAGGTGATAAAATCACTACAGCTGTATTGAAAGACTGTAATCAGCAGTTAAAATACTTTGATGCCCTGGAAGCAAAAGACAAATTAAATGATGCCTTCCTGTCAGAAAGAGAGCAATTAAAAGTATTTATCAAACGCCTGGAAGAAACACAAAAAACTCAGGCAGGCACGGTAACCGCACCGGTTTCTGTTGCAGACAGCCTGAAACCAAAAACAGATACTGCTAAGAAGTAATGCTTACGATACTTGTTAAAAATCCCTCCGAACATGGAGGGATTTTTTTTGTTATTAATTATTGACGAACTTACACTCTATGACCGGTTATCATTTTTCAAAATTTGATCCTAACCAGCAGGGAAAAACAAAATTTGAGCAATTGCTGGATATGTTTCTTCAGTTGCTAACTTATACCAGTGGCGATGTAGGCGAAGCTTTAAACTGGATGAACCAGTTAGACAGGGATTATGAACTCACCAATGATGAATATGGCATGGGTGATTTTATAGATGAACTGAAAGAAAAAGGTTACATCGAAGAAAATCAACTGAGCGGAGAAATAAAGATTACTCCCAAAACAGAGCAGGGAATCCGTAAGCGTTCATTGGAAGAAATATTCGGCAAACTCAAAAAAACAAAACAGGGCAATCATCAAACATTCAAGCCGGGCCAGGGTGATGAAATCAATCCTGAAACAAGACCTTTCCAGTTTGGTGACATGCTGGAACAGATAGATTTTACCTCTTCCATCCGCAATGCACAGATCAATCATGGCATTGATAGTTTTACCATGCGGGAAGATGATTTGGAAATCAGGGAAACCGATTTCAAAACACAAACTTCTACAGTACTGATGATAGATATCTCCCACTCTATGATTTTATATGGAGAAGACAGGATAACACCTGCCAAAAAAGTAGCTATGGCATTGGGAGAATTAATCACCACCAAATATCCAAAAGACACATTAGATATTGTTGTGTTTGGCAACGATGCATGGCCAATTGAGTTGAAAGATATTCCTTACTTAAATGTTGGTCCTTATCATACCAACACTGTTGCCGGGTTGGAATTAGCCATGGATATTTTGCGGAGAAGAAAAAATCCCAACAAACAAATTTTTATGATAACGGATGGCAAACCCACTTGTTTAAAAGTTGGTAAGCGTTATTATAAAAACAGTTTTGGTATTGACAGGAAGATCCTGAACCGGTGTATGAACCTGGCAGCCCAATGTAAAAAACTAAAGATACCCATTACCACATTTATGATTGCCACCGACCCGTACCTGCAGCGCTTTGTAAAAGAGTTTACGGAGATGAATCATGGTAAAGCGTTCTTTGCATCTTTAGATAATCTTGGTGCATTTATTTTCAGTGATTTTGAAAGTGGAAAGAGAAAGACGGTTTATTAAAATAAAGAACAAGTAATTATAGAAATGAAATCGAAACTACCATTGACTTTAGGAGAATTAAAAAAAAGCGGGTATAAATTTAAAAGTGTAAAAGAAGAAATCCGTGAAAACCTGGTAAAGAAATTACAAAACGGAGAAGAAACATTCAACGGTATATTGGGGTATGAAGACAGTGTAATTCCCGATGTAGAAAGAGCATTGCTCTCCCGCCACAATATTTTATTCTTAGGATTAAGAGGACAGGCCAAAACAAGAATGGCAAGATTAATGACGGAATTACTGGATGAATATATTCCTGTTATTGCCGGCAGTGAGATCAATGATGACCCGCTCAATCCCATTTCAAAATTTGCACAGGATCAAATTGGAGCACATGGTGATGAAACAGAAATCCACTGGCTGCACCGCAGTGAACGCTATGGTGAAAAATTAGCAACTCCCGATGTAAGTGTGGCGGATTTGATTGGCGATATTGACCCAATCAAAGCTGCCAACCTGAAATTAAGTTTTGCTGATGAAAGAGTGCTTCATTACGGCATCATTCCAAGAAGTAACCGTGGCATATTCGTCATCAATGAAATTCCGGATCTGCAGGCAAGAATACAAGTAGCACTCTTTAATATTTTAGAAGAAGGTGATGTACAGATTCGTGGATTTAAATTGCGTTTACCATTGGATATTCTTTTCGTCTTCACCGCCAATCCTGAAGATTATACCAATCGTGGATCTATTGTAACTCCATTAAAAGATCGTATCGAAAGCCAGATACTCACACACTATCCAAAAACAATAGAAACATCATTAGCTATTACAGAACAGGAAGCAGATGTTCATAAAGATCAATTACAAAAAGTAAAAGTGAGTGACCTTATCAAACGATTAATTGAACAGGTATCCTTTGAAGCAAGAAGCAGTGAGCTGGTAGATAAAAAAAGTGGTGTGAGTGCCAGACTTACCATTGCTGCATTTGAAAATGCCGTTAGTGCTGCTGAACGCAGGGCTATCATTAATAAAGAAAAAGATACACAGGTATGGGTAAGTGATTTAGCCGGCATCATACCTTCCATTACAGGTAAAATTGAACTGGTGTATGAAGGTGAACAGGAAGGCCCTTTCCAGGTGGCCATGAATTTAATGGATAAAGCTATCCGCTCACAATTCATTCATTACTTTCCCAATCCTGAAACGTTTAAAAAGAAAAGAACACCACAAAGCGGGGAGCAAAATCCTTTTCGTCCAATAACCGAATGGTTTGATAAGGGCAACCAGCTAAATTTTCTTTTTAATTCAAAAGATGATATAAAAATTCAGTTATTATATAAAGTAGATGGATTGCATTCGTTAGTTAAAAAATATTTTAAACATGCCAATGAGAAAGAGGCTGCGTTGTTAATGGAATTTGTATTGCATGGATTGGCCGCCTATTCAATGATCAGCAAAAAAATGGTAGAAGGAAAAATTGAGTTTAAAGATTTAATGGGCTCCATGCTTAATATTGGTACGGCAAGAATGGAGGAGGAGGATTTTGACGGAGAAGATTTTACATAATAAAAAAGCCAGTCAAGAGACTGGCTTTTTTATTTATCAATATTTATTTGTGGCCGCCGAATTTATATCCAAAAGAAACACCTCCGTAATAAGGAATAAAACCAAAACTGCCAAAAACCGGGTTTATAAATGCCCGGAAAGTAAATCCGCCATTTTGGGGCTGCATACGATAACCAAAAAGTATATTACCAAAAGTAGAAGAAAAATTATCGCTTCCCGATTCATTTTTAGAAGAACTGAAGACCGGCGTTACACCACCTCCAACTTCAAAATAATTTTTTCCGTCCTTTCCTAAAAGATAGTTAACTCCAACCGGAACAAAAATTACTGAGGCCCTTTCGGTACTTGTACCGGTACCGTTATTAAAAGTGGAGCGTAAGCTAAATCCTCCTATACCAATTCTTCCGCCTAATCCATCGTCTCTTTTTGCAAAGCGGGTGTCAAAATTAAAAGAAGCTAAACCGGGTCCGCCTAATTCAAAATAAATATTGGAACCTGACTGAGCATTTGAAGTTAATGAGCTGACTAAGGCAATAACAGATAAGAATAAAATTTGTTTCATAATTATTTTTTTTTGATTGATAATATAACCCCGGGAAACGCTGCTTACAAAAAGTTAAATAATATTAACTTCCCGTTCAAGTGTTACATTGAATTTTTCTTTGACACTTTGCAAAATTTCTTCACTGAGATTATATATATCACTTCCCTTTGCGTTACCATAATTCACTATTACCAGTGCTTGCCTGGCATGGCAACCGGCATCCCCTTTACGATATCCCTTCCAGCCACATTGTTCAATCAACCAGCCCGCTGCTAATTTTATTGAACCATCAGCATTCGCATAACCCACCACGTTTGGATACTTTAATTTAATTGATTCATATTGTTCCTTTGTTACCGAGGGGTTTTTAAAAAAACTGCCGGCATTGCCAATCACTTTCGGATCGGGTAATTTAGAAGAACGGATGTTGATCACGGCCTGCGATATAGCCTGAATACTGAGTTCCTGCACCCCCATTTTTTCTAATTCCTGTTCAATGGCTCCATAGGTGGTATTAAACTTTGGTTGCTTATTTAATCGATAAGTAACATTCAGTATCACAAACTGATTCTTGTACTTTCTTTTAAAAACACTTTCTCTGTAACCAAATTCACAATCATTCAGCGTAAAAGTGTACACTTTCTTATCATTATAATTATATGCTTCCAGAGAATAAAATACATCTTTTATCTCCACACCATAAGCACCTATATTTTGCATAGGACTTGCACCTATGTTTCCGGGGATCAAAGAAAGATTTTCCACTCCTGCCCAATCATGTTGTATGCAGTGTAATACAAACTCGTGCCAGTTCTCCCCTGCCCCAACCCTGATATCAATATGATGTTCATTTTCGTTGATCAGTTCTATTCCTTTTATTTCATTCTTCAGCACTAATCCATCATAGTCTTTTATAAGTAAAATATTACTTCCTCCGCCCAGGATGAGTGTTGAGGCTTGTTGTTTGTTGTTTGTAGTCAATAACTCTGTGAGCTCATCTGCACTGCTGAAAACAGCAAATTCTTTTGCCAGCACATCAATGCCAAATGTATTAAACGACTTAAGGGATATGTTTTGCTGAACCTTCATTTTAGGTTGGCAATTTTACAAAAATTTGTAACAACAGTCGTTACAATTTGTGTATTTTAGTTAAAATTTCATCCTTATTTAAACTGTTAGTATGACCAAAATCCTTGTCGCCTTCCTGCTTATCGCATCTCCATATTATTATGCTGTTGCGCAGGAAAACAATCCACTCATTAACTCTGCCGAAGTAATCAATGAAGGAGTAAAACTGCATGACCAGGGCAAATACAAAGAAGCAATTCAGCAGTATCAAAAAGTAAGCACCAGCGATACCAACTATGTATGGGCATTGTATGAATTGTCTTACTCATTTTATGCGGACAGCCAGTTCATAAAAGCTAAACAAATTTGTGAGGAAGCATTAAGTTTGAACGCAGACAGAGAAAGAGAACCGGAGTTATATACTAATTACGGTAATATACTGGACGACCTTGGCGAAAAAGATCGTGCAATGCATGTTTTTGACTCTGCTATTCAAAAATATCCTGCTTATTCACCTTTGTATCTTAACAAAGCCGTGCTGTTAATGAGTGAACAAAAATATAAAGAGGCAGAAGATATTTTAAAAACAGGTTTGCTGATCGATCCTTATAGTTACAGCATGCATTTCAGATTAGGACAAACGGCTATTAACCAGGGAAAAATTGTTCAGTCGTACCTGAGTTTTATTGCTTACCTGATGATGACACCCGGTGGTCGCTATAAATCTTCCTGCATCTCTTTATTGAAATCAATTTCTCATGCTGAAAACGATATTCTTGATTTCGCAGGAAAAAGAACAGAAGAACAATCGGAGAACATACAATTACTGGAACAGATTCTTTATTCAAAAATTGCATTAGACAAAAATTATAAACCCACTATTAAGCTGGATGATCCTATTTCCCGGCAAATACAGGCTCTTTTTGAAAAAATGGAATATGAGGCTGGGAATAATGACTTTTGGGTGCAATATTATATTCCTTTATTTAAACAGTTTTTTACTAAAGATAAATTTGAAGTATTTATCAATCACATTTTTGGACAAGTCGGGGTGGAGATGATAAATGATTATAACAAAAAACATAAAAAAGAAGAAGATGCACTGATCAATGAAATTGTAGATTATTTAAATCAGATACGTAAAACAAGGATCGCCAATTATGAGCAAAGAGTAAAGGCTACTCCTGTTTACACATTTACTGATGGAAAATTAAGTGGAAAAGGAAAATATAAAGCAGATGGCAATACCCCTGAGGGAACATGGGAATTTTATTATCCTGCAGGAAATATTAAAACAAAAGGCAGTTTTGATGAAAACGGCAAAAGAACCGGCACCTGGAATTTTTATAACTTCAACGGAACAGCAGATGCCGTTGAAAATTATAAGGATGGCGAATTAGACGGCAAAGGCATTAATTATTTCCCCAATGGAAATATTGACAATATTGGTGTGTACAAAAACGGCAAAGCTGCAGGCGAGTTTAAATATTTTACTTATGCAGGTCGAAAAAGAATTACTGTAAATTTTGAAGATGGAAAAGTAGATGGGCTAAGAATGGAATATTTCCCCAATGAAAATGTTCATTATGCCGAAACATATAAGGCAGATTCTTTGGATGGAACTTATAAAACATATTACCAGGGCGGACAGTTAGAAACAGAGCTTACTTATATAAATGGCCAGGCAGAAGGAAAAACAAAAACATATTATGAAACAGGTGAGTTAGCAACAGAAGGTTTGTACGAACACAGCCGGCGTTCCGGCACCTGGAAGAGGTATCATAAAAACGGCAAACTAAAAAGTATTGAATCCTATATTAATGGATTGCTGGAAGGAGCTTATGAAGAATATTATGATAACGGGAAGCTGTTTACTAAATATCAAAACAAAAAAGGTAAAACAGCTGGTAACATAGAATATTACGATGATGACGGGAAATTGTTTGCTGTATTAACTTATGAAAACGATATTTTAAAATCAGCTAAGTATTTTGATAAAGCAGGTAAGGAAATTGGTTCGTCAGATACAAAAAATAAACGGTTGGAGCTTACTGCCTACCGGCCAGATGGTTCCAAAAGGATGCAGGCTGTTTACAATAATAAAGGGGCACAAATAGAGGACGAAATCTTTTTTTATGCTAACGGCTCTGTCAACGAAAAAAATTCTTACGCTGACGGGCAACTTAACGGCCCGTCTGTTAATTATTACCTTAATGGTAAAAAGTATGTTGAGTTAAATTATATAAATGGTGAAAAGGATGGTTATTATAAAAGTTATTATCAGCATGACCAGTTAAAAAGTGAAGGCTGGTATAAGGAGGGTAAAGCACAGGGCAAATGGATTTATTACGATGAATTGGGAAATATAACTTCAGTATTGAATTATCTTAATGATGACACACATGGTTACAGGTACGATTACTATCCCGGCAATAAACCCGACCTGGAACAAAGGATTTATAAAGGCACATTGGAAGAGTTAACACAATATGATAGTACCGGAAAGGCTTTTAATCATATCTTTTTTCCAAAAGCCAGTGGCAATTATATCCTTTTGTATCCTGATGGTAAAAAGTATGCTGAATCAAAAATAGTAAATGATAATTTTGATGGTGCCTTTACTTATTTCTATCCCGATGGTTCTATCAAATCAGTACAGTTTTATAAAAAAGGAATGGAAGACAGTATTTACAGGGCTTATAACTATGGAGGAAAACCTGCTACTGAAGGGCAGTTTAAAGCCGGTAAAAAAACAGGCACCTGGAAATATTACAATACAAGGGGCATGTTGGTTTTATCGGAGCAATACATAAATGGTGAGCTTAATGGCGAAAAAATAAGTTATGAATATGATGGAAGAAAATATCATGTAACAATGTATAAAGACGATAAAAAAGAAGGGCCGGCCACGATATATGATGAAAACGGCAAAGCTGCTTATATTATAACTTATAAAGAAAACCTGCCCGTGAGTTATGCTTACTACAACAAAAACGAACAACTGGTTCCTGAAATATTATTGCCGGGTGGTTCCGGAAAAGTAAAAGCGTTTTTTAGCAATGGTAACCTGGCCACCGAGTTTGAGTTTATTGAAGGAAAAACAAATGGTGCAGATAAAAAGTATTATAGCAATGGAAAACCCGCCTCTGATGCAAGTTATGATTATGGTGCTACAGAAGGAGTATATCATGAATACTATCCTGACGGAAAATTGAAAGAGGAATACAACTATTTACATGATAATGTAAACGGCCCATACAAAGAATATAATAATAAAGGAAAGCTGGTGGAAGAAGGAAATTATTATAACGGCATGTTGCATGGGCCGCTAAAATTGTATGATGAAAATGGGTTATTAAACCAAACGCTCAATTATTATTACGGAAAATTATTATCAGTTAAAAAATGATCTGTTTAAAAAAAACATTCATCCTTATGGCAGCAATCAGCATCTGCCAGCAAACCCGCTCACAGGATGTTGAGGAAATAAAGAAAAAATTCCCGGGCACAGAAGCTGTTATACTAAACAGCAACATGAATTATAAAATAAAAATTAAAGACGGGAAACCAGTTGTGGAAAGTAACGATCTGCAACAATTGCTTTTTCTTTCTTCTAATGCCGGTGCGTACATGGGCCGGTATGGGTTTTCACACAGCAGTTTTCACCGGTTATTAGATTATGAAGCATACACACAAACACCCGAAAATAAAAAGATCAAAGTAACAGACTTTAAAACATCCGATGATCAGCGGGGAAGTGTGTTTTATGATGATGTAAAAGAAACTCTTTTTGATTTTCCGGGTGTAGCAGCAGGAAGTATTGGAACATTAAAACTTAATTATGCACATGAAGATGCGCACCTGCTCTCACCTTTTTATTTTTCAAGAAGGATACCGGTCATCAACAGCCAGGTGAGTATCAGTTTTCCAAAAGACATGAAGATCAAATACCTGCTGAAAGGGAATGATACCAGTGTTATTAAAATGAATATTGATTCCAGGCGCAATGAGATCACTTATACTTTTAGTGTAAAAGATTTACCGGCAGAAAACCGTTACCCGGATGCCCCGGATAATGCATGGTATTCACCGCATGTAATATTTTATATTGAAAATTATAAAGATGGGGATGGAAAAACAATCAGTTACCTAGCTAACACCAATGATCTTTTTGAGTTGGATAAAGATTATGTAAAAAACATCAACAAAGAAGTAGGGCCGGCATTACAACATGTAATAGACTCACTTACTGATAAGGTAAATAACAATGAAGAAAAAGCCAGAAAGATATACAGCTGGGTTCAGCAAAATATAAAGTATGTTGCATTTGAAGCAGGGATGGAAGGTTTTGTACCGAGAGATGCTAATTTAATTTGCAACCGTCGTTTTGGTGATTGTAAAGATATGAGCAGTATTCTTACTACTATGCTGAATAAAGCAGGTGTTCCTGCATACTACACCTGGATAGGCACAAGGGATATACCATACCGGTATACAGAAGTGCCTACCACCATTGTTGACAATCACATGATCTGTACCATCAGGTTAAATGATAAATACATTTTTTTAGATGGTACTGATCCTTTTTGTGTATTTGGTATTCCACCGTATGCCATACAGGATAAGGAAGCATTGGTAATGATGAACGATAAAGAATATAAAATAATAACCGTTCCAGTTATTCCAAAAGATAAAAATGTATTTATTGATTCTACCATCATCAATCTTAACGATAAAGAAATTTCGGGCACTATCAGTCAAAACATGCAGGGCTATTTTGCCGAATCAATGAATGCTACGCTTACTTACACTGATCAAAAAGACTGGAATGAAAAGTTAAAAGCTAATTTCAACCGTGGCTCTAATAAATTCAATCTTATTTCACTGGAAGTGGGCGACCGGTCTGACAAAAATAAAATTCGAATATCAGGAAAATACAAATTACTGGACTATGCAAAAAAACTGGCGGATGAATATTATATCAATCTCAATCTTATCCGGCATTTTGAACACCAGGAAATTGATTACCCTAAAAGAAAAATACCCATTGAATCTTCTTTTCTTTATACAAAAAAATATGTCATCGTTTTGAATATACCTGATGGATACAAGATCAGCTACCTGCCATCAGGCAAATCTTTTCACAATGAAGTATGGGGATTTGATTTGAGTTATGACCAAAAAGCACAACAGGTGATCTACACCCTGCAGTTTGACAATAACCATTTATTATTAACACCGGATAAATTTGAAGCATGGAATAAAGTATTGGAAAACCTCCTACCCCTTTACAAAGAATCCGTAAGCCTCGAAAAAAAATAATCACTTTACAATCGATAACACATGAAAAAGTTTTTGCCTTTTCTTTCAACCTGTTTCATAAGTTTTTTATCCAATAGCCAGTCAGCTACTTATACTCCTGAATCATGGGATGCAAAATCAGTTTATCATAAACTCGACAGCAAGTACAATAACGAACCGGCCGTATCCATCCTTGACGTACGCCGGGTGGAATATATTGACGAACAAAAAGATGTGGTTGTTTATAAAACCTTTCATCGAATAATACAAGTGCATGATGATAAAGGTATTGAAATGTATAACAAGATATACCTTGGCGTAAGTAATAACGGAGATATTATTGATATTAAAGCAAGAACTATCTCTCCTTCCGGCAAGATCATTGAACTGGACCGAAGTAATATTAAAGACCTGAAAGAAAGTGATGGTAACATTTATAAAATATTTGCGGTAGAAGGGCTGGAAAAAGGAAGCGAGGTAGAATATTATTATACATACAAAAGACCTGCCTATTATTTTGGAAGAGAAATGATACAAAGCAGCACTCCTGTTTTAAATGCCTCCTTGCAGGTAATAGCTCCCGAACGCCTAGTGTTTGATATGAAGCCTTATAACACCGAAGTAAAATCAACTGATACGGTACTAAATGGCAAACGTATTTCAACGTTTAAAATTTCCAATTTGGAATCATCGCCTGATAATGAAAAGTATGCACATGTAAGAGCCAATATAGTTCGGGTGGAATTCAAACTCTCTTATAACCTCGCAAGAAATGCCACTGAAAGAATATTTACCTGGAATGAACTGGCTAAAAGAGCATTTGAAATTTACTCTGTCACATCAGAAAAAGAGCTTAAGAAAACGGAATCATTGGTAAAAGATAATGGCTGGGATAGATTAACTTCTCTCAAAGAAAAAATTGTAACTGTTGAAAATTACCTGAAAAAAAATTTTGCTGCCCGTGAAGATATAGATGCCGAAGATGCTGAGAATATTGAAAAGATTATAAAGAACAAGGTTACCAACTATACTGGTATTGTAAGATTATACGCAGCTATCTTTAAAATTTTAAACGTAAACTTTCAGTTTGTATTAACGGGTGACCGCAGCGATTTTACTATTGATAAAACGTTTGAGAACTGGAACACAGCAGAAAATCATTTATTATATTTTCCTGAACTTAAAAAATATTTAGCACCCACCCGTTTAGAAACAAGATTCCCCTGGATATATTATAATTGGGGTGAAACCAATGGTTTGTTTTGCAAAGGCACCACCATTGGAAATTTTACAACTGCCATAGGTGAAGTAAAACCTGTTTTACTGGAGGATTATGCAAACACCGTTAGTAATATTGAAGCCACTGTTAAAATAAATCCGTCTGCTGATACTGCCATTGTTGATATTAAACAGATACATAGTGGGTATGATGCTTCTGTTTATAAAGCATCCTTCACCTTTGCATCCGATGAAGATCAGAAAGCATTTTTGAAAGAGCTGATTAAGTTTGGTACCAATTCAGAACATGTAATCAGTTCAAAGCTGGAGAATACTGACCTGGAAACTTATAACGAGAATAAACCTTTTATACTGAATGCCACCGTATCGGCAAGTGAGCTTGTTGAAAAAGCCGGCAATAAAATACTGGTAAAAATTGGTGATGTTATTGGGCCACAGGTTGAGATGTACCAGGATAAACCAAGAGTATTACCGATTGAAATAGAATTCCCGCATCAATTGGAAAGAAAAATTGATTTTATAATTCCGGATGGTTATAAAGTTAAGAATCTGGATGATCTGAACCTGGGCAATGTTTATAAAGAAAATGGCGAGATTACTATGGGTTTTACATCATCGTATAAAGTAGAAGGCAATGTTATTAAAATTCATATTATGGAAGAGTATCGTAAGATCGCCTACCCCATTTCTCAATACGAAGATTTTAAAAAAATCATTAATACTGCAGCTGATTTTAATAAGATAGTGCTGGTATTAGAGAAGAAACAATAACCATTAAAAATGCATAGCGTTCTTGTTTTAGGAGCAAGCGGTTTAATCGGAAGTCAGTTGACGCAGTTATTACTGGATGATAACAGCATTGATAAAGTTTATTTGCTATTAAGGAAACCGCTGCATTTACAACATCCAAAACTGGAAGAGAGAATAATTGATTTTTCCGATTTAGAAAATTATAAAACCAATTTCCCTGAAGTTGATACAATATTTTGTTGTATAGGCACCACACAAAAACTGGTAAAGGGCGACAATGATTTGTACCGAAGGATTGATTTTGATATACCCGTGAATGCTGCAAGGTTTGGTTTGATAAAAGGAACTAAGAAATATATTATTGTTTCAGCCATCAGCGCTAATAGCAAAAGCAATAATTTTTATATCAAATTAAAAGGACAGGTAGAAGATGCCATTGCAGCGTTGCCATTTGAATCAGTTCATATTATGCGGCCTTCATTATTGTTGGGCAAGCGAAAGGAATTCAGGTTAGCCGAAAGAATTTTCCAGGCAATAATGAAACCTCTGAACTTTTTATTTCCGGATAAATACAAAGCAATTGAAAGTGCAGAGGTGGCAGCCGCTATGTTAAAGGCTGATAAAAGCAATGAGAAAGGAGTGCACATATATTCTTACAGGGAAATGAAAAAGAATTAAACCACATCCACGTCAGGTATCACAACCACACTTCTCAACTTTTTATCATTATGCAGGATGGCTGTTTGCTCCTGTATCATTTTTTTACAGACATTGATAACATGGGTATCCTTGGGCAGCTTAAACAATAACTCCATTAAATATTGATTGCGGATGCGGTTCACTACCGGTTCTGCAGGCCCAACGATAAACTTTCCGAAATCTTTTTTCATCGCTTCTGCAAAAAACCGGGCAGCGGTTGTAGCCACCTCTTTAAACTTATGACGGAACGTAAGTAAGATAATTCTTGAGTAAGGCGGATAAAAGAAACGTTGCCTTCCTTCGATCTCGTAATCGTACAACAATTTATAATTATGCTGCTGTACAAAACTCAACACCGGATGTTTTGTATTGGCCACCTGTATCATCACTCTCCCCTGTTCATCTTTTCTGCCGCTGCGGCCACTCACCTGCTCCATTAATTGAAAAGCTCTTTCATTCACCCTGAAATCAGCAAAACTTAAAATACTGTCTGCATCCAGGATGCCAACTAAATTTACATTTTCAAAATCCAATCCTTTCACCACCATTTGCGTTCCAACCAAAATATTGATGCGTTGCTGTTCAAATTGCTGAATTAAATTATCATGCGCCATTTTGCCTCTCACACTGTCTATATCCATACGGGCAATTTTTGCCTGCGGAAATTCTTCTTCTAAAAACTCTTCAATCCTCTCCGTACCAAAATTTCTTTGAGAGAAATGATGATTACCGCAAGCCTGGCAGGTATGCACTGTTGGATAAACAGTTCCGCAGTAATGACAATGCAATTTATTTGTTCCTTTATGAAATGTAAGACTCACATCACAATAACGGCAATGCGGTATCCATCCACAAGTTTGACAAACCTGGTAAGGCGAATAACCTCTCCTGTTCTGAAAAAGAATTACCTGTTTGCTTTGCGAGAGTGATTTCTCAATTGCTTCTTTTAACTGTGGCGATAGAATAATTTTTTCTTTCGCTTTTGCTGCTAACGGTTTTGTGTCGATAATTTCAATAGCCGGCATTTCTACTCCACCATATCGTTCATTCAGTTCAACCAAACCATACTTATGCGTTACAGCGTTATAATAAGTTTCAACAGACGGTGTGGCACTTCCCAACAGTGCTTTTGCATTAAATAAAGAAGCATAATAAACAGCGGCATCCCTTGCATTGTATCTCGGTGCAGGATCCTGTTGTTTGTAAGACGTATCATGTTCTTCATCTCCAACAATTAATCCCAAATCATCAAACGGAAGAAATAATGCTGATCTTGCACCTAATACAATCTTCAATTCACCATTCTTCACCTTATTCCATATCTCCACCCTTTCATTCTGGTTGAACTTGCTGTGATAAATACCAATGTATCCGCCAAAATGTTTTTGTAACCTGCGGATGATCTGTGATGTCAATGCAATTTCGGGCAGTAAATACAAAACCTGCTTTCCTTTCCGAACATACTGCTCTATCAGTTTTATGTATACCTGTGTTTTACCGCTGGAAGTAATTCCAAGGAGCAAACAAACTGACTTTTCATTGAATGATTGCTGAATTTGAGTAAACGCTTCTGATTGAGCCGGAGATAATTCAAAATCAATAGCAATATCTTTTGGCAAATAGCGAAGCCGGTCAATATTTCTTTTTTCAAGATGAAGAATATTTTTCTCCACCAATCCTTTTAACTGCGCATCGTTGGCATTACTTTTCTTTAACAGGCTGCTTTTTGTTACTTCACCCTCAGTTTTAATTAAGTGAAGATAGCTTAGTAACAATTCCATTTGTTTGGGAGCTCTTGTCCAGTTATTCAGCAGGTCAGATAATTTATCTTCATCATCATATAATTTATCCAGCAGCACATAGGTTTCTTTTTTTGGTGCATAGGTTTCTTTTAATGCTTCCCAAACAAAACAAACTTTTTTATCAATCAGTCTTTTTATAACAGGATATACATGGGATGAATCCAGTATTTGCTGCACTTCGGTTAGTTTCAATTCTTTTTTCAGCAACAAAGCTTCTGCCATTAAATACTCATCATGGTCTAAATGAGAAAAATCTTCTCCATATTCTTCATTGAACAGAACGATCGTTTCACTGCTGAGCTTGAAATGAGAAGGCAATGCAGCTGCCATCACTTCACCTTCACTGCATAAATAATAATTGGCAATCCATTCCCACAATTTCAGTTGTTCGTCATTTACTATTGGCTCAGCATCCAGTACATTTAAAATATCCTTTGCTTCAAATGCCTGCGGTTTTTCATGATGCAATCTTTTTATCACCCCGGCATATTTCTTATTCTTACCCAATCCAACTTCCACCCGCACACCTATCCTCACCTGCTCCTTTAAACGATCAGGAACAGACCAGGTATAATTCTTTGGTAATGCCAGCGGAATAATGATCTCTGCAAACATTGGGTGAATGGTCAGTTAAGAATGGTGATTAAAATTTAATGCAAGTTAAGTATTAGAGGTCTTTATCCACGAAGCTTTGTATTCAATCAGCTTCGCCTCCATTATGTCATAAACTTTTTGCCTGAATGCATTTACCTCTTTTAAGGTATATCCTGCGGGGCTTATCTCTTCCAGGTAAACCGTTCGCAATTTACCCGGAGATAAACTAAAGACAGATTTATAATGCAACCGGTCATATGTATCTAAAAACAACAATGGCTTTACCGGTGTTTGCGTTTCAATAGCAATTCGAAAAGCTCCGTCATAAAATTCCTTTAATGGCTTGTTCGTCATATTAAATGTTCCTTCGGGGCAAAGAAAGATAGATACCTCTTTATTTAAAACCGATTTCAATACCTTCACACTTTTTGCTCTTGCCTCTATACTGTCACGGTGAACAGATACTACTGCCCTGCTATAAATAAATCCAAACACTGGTATCTTTCCCATCTCTGCCTTACCCAATATCCGCATCGGCTGACGAATAGCTTTGAGCATTTGTGGAATATCCATGTAAGAAATATGATTAGAGACAAAAATGTAATGGGTATGTTTATTCACCGGTGATTCATTAATACTTTTATGCCAGATACCAATCAACAGTAACCACACATCTGCCCACCATGAACAAATTTTATAAATAAAATTTCCCCCTGTAATTCTTCCAAATAATGAAGCAATGATAGATAGCGGGAAAACAATCAGCATCATAGCAAGAAATAAAACAAAAGCATAAATAACATACAACCACTGGAATGGTTTTAATAAATTTTTCATGCTTTAGTTTTTGTGTTCATCGCCGGGACAATGACATTCAAATTCAGTTTCCAGATCAATACAGGTTACGACAACCACTGCATCTTCTGCAGGAGCAAATACAATCCGCAGGTGTTGGTTATCATGGCTCCATCCTTCCACTGCATATTTTGGATTATCTGTGTTTTGATATTGACTTTTTGCATAATTGATCTTTCCCTCTCTTAATATTTCTTTTACTTCACTTTCATCAATGTGACGACAATCCATACGGCAGCGGGCATGTTTGGTATAAATAAAATGACTGGTGCTGCGGTTAAGTTCATCATTGGGTTTAGTAGTAACTGGCGCAACTACCACATCTCCTTTCTTTATTTTTTCTTGTTTAAAATCGGGCTGATTACTTAAGTCATAAATTTTATAGAGTATAAATAAACCCATTATGCCCAGCAGTAAGGATAAAACATTCTTGTTCATAATCAATGAATAAGGGCTAAAATACAAAAACATATTGAGTAAGCCCTTTGCCTGTTGTTTTGTATCTTTGCGGCCCTGATGGCAGAAGCAAAAACCATAGCGTTTCATACCCTTGGCTGTAAGCTTAATTTTTCAGAAACCTCCACCCTTTCCCGTATGCTGGAGAATGAAGGTTTTGAGAAAAAAGAGTTTACAGATGTGGCTGATGTATATGTCATCAACACCTGCTCAGTTACAGATAATGCGGATAAAGAATGCCGTCAACTCGTTCGCCGTATTCAACGAAAATCACCTGAAAGCTTGGTGGTGATCACGGGTTGTTATGCTCAATTAAAACCAAAAGAAATTGCTGAGATACCCGGTGTAAATTTGGTTTTAGGCGCTGCTGAAAAATTCAATATTGCTCAGCATATCCGGGAATTATCAAAAGGTGATTCAGCTAAAATAAGCAGTTGTGAAATTGAAGAAGTTACCGGCTTTAATGCTTCATTTTCCATCAATGACCGTACAAGAACATTTTTAAAAGTTCAGGATGGATGCGATTATAATTGTTCTTTCTGTACCATACCGATGGCCCGTGGCAAAAGCAGGAGTGATAATATTGCCAATGTTTTAAGGAATGCAAATGAGTTAGCATCAAACGGAGTAAAAGAAATTGTATTAACGGGTGTAAACCTGGGTGATTTTGGTAAAGGACCTGATGGCAATCTCAAATATGAAGAAAACTTTTTTGACCTGATAAAAGAGTTAGATAAAGTGGAGGGCATTGAACGTTACCGCATCTCTTCTATTGAGCCTAATTTATTAACGAACGAGATTATTGAGTTTGTTGCCAACAGTAAAAAGTTTATGCCGCATTTTCATATCCCATTACAAAGCGGCAGTAATAAGATATTAGGTTTGATGCGCAGAAGATATAAAAGAGAATTATACACTGAAAGAGTGAAACTCATAAAAACCTTTATGCCGCATTGTGCTATTGGTGTGGATGTAATTGTTGGTTTCCCCGGTGAAACAGATAAAGATTTTAAAGAAACATTTGATTATTTGCATTCATTAGATATTTCTTATCTCCACGTATTTACTTACTCTGAAAGAGACAATACACATGCCCTCAGCATCAAACCGGTTGTTCCTGTTCAGGTAAGAAACGAAAGAAATAAATCGCTCCGCAATCTTTCTTATATGAAGATGCAATACTTTACCCAACAACATACTGGTGAAACCCGTAAAGTATTGTTTGAAGGCCATGCTAAAAATGCCCGCCTCAGCGAATCGTTCGGGCAGGGAATGATGGAAGGGTACACCGACAATTACATTAAGATAACCACTCCCTACCGGGAAGAATGGGTGAATGAAATTGTAGATTGGAAAATTTAAGTTATTGTTTTTTTGCCTTTTCTTCCCGCAACATCTCCCCAAAATCCTGTTGCTTGATCATAGCATTAATGGTCATGGCTATTCGTTTGGCTTTGGTGGGTTCTGTTTTAGCAGATTCAACCCAGTTGCTGTAATATTTCTGGTGTGATGGGGGCATTTTTTTAAATCGTGCAAACGCAGCAGGTTCATCATTCAAACATTCCATTAATTCTTTGGAAAATTGAAAGGGCTCTTTGTCAACAGAAAGTTTTACTTCCAGCATAGCACCATGTTTTTTACCGATCGCCTTACGCATTTCTCCATTTAGAGGGATAATAAAACTTCCTCCACCCATGGGCAGCAGGGCAACACCTTTTATGGAGTGTTTATCAAATTTCCCTTTTACTCTAAACGACTTTTTATTGCCGGGCATTAATTCATCTGCAATATCAGCCGGTACTTCAATATAAGTCCACCCGGTTTTTTCACCCTGCTTATCAAACTTTTTTATGATTGTGTTGTATTGTACCATATCAGCAACGGAAAGTTATTTATTTTAACTGATTTTTTTATATGAATGGCTAAAGAATAAAAAACGACTGTCATACTTTTAACGGCCAATCAGTAACATCCACATGAGAAAATACTTTTACTTTACGCTAACCGCCATTTTATTCAGCCTTATTACTACTGCACAGGAATTAAAAATCAGTTTCAAAGCAATCAATAGTAAAAATGAACCAATAACGGCTGCCAGTTTTAAAATCACTTTAAGAGAAGATTCACTTAATGTCATTCAAAAAATTGCTGATAATAATGGCGTAGCCTCTTTTACACTTTTACAAAACAAGCAATACATTATTGAGGTAAGTGCTGTTAATTATAACGGTATTCAAAAAGGTATTACTATCACCCCCGGCAAAACAACTTTTGTATTTGCACTGACAGATGCAGCTAAAACATTAGCCGAAGTAAAAGTGACTTCTTCCAAACCATTGATGAAGCAGGAAGATGATAAAACAGTGGTTGATCCTGAAAATTTAGCGGCCAGCAGTACCAATGCTTATGAGATCATAGAAAAAACCCCGGGCTTATTTACTGACCAGGATGGCAATGTTTATTTAAACACCACCACTCCCGCCACCATTTATATTAATGGCCGGGAAATGAAGATGAGTGCTGCCGACATCGCCACTATGCTGAAGAGTTTACCTCCCAATGCAATTGCTAAGATTGAAATACTAAGAACACCTTCTGCAAAATATGATGCTTCCGGTAGCGGTGGCATTATCAATATTGTTTTGAAAAAAGGTGTAAAGATTGGATTAACGGGTACTGTAACTGCCGGAATGAACCAGGGGAAATATGGAAGCCAGTTTACCGGGTTAAATATTAACAATAATAAGGACGGAAGAAATTTTTATGTCAACCTGAATTATAACCATCGTAATACTTATGATAAAATCCAAACCAACCGTCAATTAACTGGTGATACTTTATTGAGCCAGGATGCTTATACTACCTATCCGTCCAATACATATTTTGGAAATTACGGATGGTCAAAAGATTTAAACAAAAAATGGGATATCAGTTTTGATGGCAGGGCAAGCGTAAATGTTTTTGATAACAATACCGGCAATCAAAGTAATATTTATAAAACGAGTACTTCAGAAACTATTTCAAGTGTTTTTTCTGCAGTCAATAATAATGGTACTTCTTTTATTGGTAACCAGGGTTTCAATTCAAAATATAAAATTGATACGTTAGGCTCTGAATGGACAACAGATATTTCTTACAATTATTCTAAAAGTAAATCAAACCAGGATTATCTCAACAGCTTCATTTCACCTTCGCCAAAAACAATTAACGGAAAAGGAGATATTGATAACACCCGGAATATTTTTACCGCTCAAACAGATGTAAAATGGAAGCTTCCTGAGAAATTAGTAATTGAAGCAGGTTTAAAGTCTTCCTTACTTAAATTCAACAGCACAACAGATTACTTAATTCAATCGAATGGAAGCTGGGTAAAAGATAATTTTCGCACCAACTCATTCATCTATAGAGAAAATATTAACGCTGCTTATTTACAGGCAACCAAAACGTTTGGGTCAATAGTAATAAAAACAGGAACAAGAATAGAGAATACGAATATGAATGGTCATCAACTGATACCATTGGATACCTCATTTAAAGTGAATAGGACTGATCTCTTCCCTTATGTTTATATAAGCAGGAACGTGATGAAGATTGCCGGTTATGATCTGAAAGCATATTTGGTTTACCGAAGAACCATCAGCCGGCCGGTGTATGAGCAGTTGAATCCATTTCCAAAGTTTATTGATCAATTCTTATATGAAATCGGTAATCCGGCTCTCCGGCCTCAATTCACTCAAAACTACGAAGCCAATATCAGTGTAGATGAACGGCCCATATTTGCTATTGGACAAAACTATACTAAAGACATATTTACCAATGTAGTTTATCAGTCCCCTACCAATCAAAGTTTAGCTTACCGTACTTATGACAATTTAGGTACGAATAAAGAAATTTATTTCCGTGCATTGGGAGCATTGCCTCCGGGCAAAAAATATTTCTTTGTGTTAGGCACTCAATACAATCATAGTAATTATAATGGTCTTTATGAAAACAAGCCTCTTTCTTTTAAACGTGGCAGTTGGAGCATTTTTACTTTTCACCAGTTAAAACTGGGTAAGCTTTCCCAATTTTCATTTCATGGATTTATACGATTTAACGGAACACAACAGTTTTATGAGTTGAGCAATTTTGGTATGCTCAATGCAAGCATTAACCGCCAGTTCATTAAAAAGAAACTGACCATCACACTCAGCATGAACGATATCTTTTTTACCAACAATAATAACTTTGTTTTAAACCAGGGTTCAGTAAAAGCTTATGGTTACCGTGAATCTGACACGAGAAGATTTGGCATTAATCTTAGATACAATTTTGGTATCCGCAAAAAAGAAGAAAACAACAATGTTTTCAATGTTGATTCGCCCGAGAGCAAAAATTAGAATGGGTGATACGGTTTACTAAAAAATTCATGAACCGTTTTATTGAAAGCGTCCTTTTGATCCTGCAAAGTAGAATGAGTTGAGTTAGGAACAATCCATAAATAAGCTTTGGGAATATTTTGATAGATGAGTAAAGTGTGTTCTGGTTTTATCAGATCATGATCGCCTGCTATAACCAATGTTGGGCATAGTACAGCCGCTAACTCTTTTAAAGTAATATTTGGCTGCACCTGCATCATATAGGTGAGTTTGTATTCATTTTTTTCAGCGGCAGTTTTTTTTGGTTTAACATTTAACTCTGCCAGGCGCTTTTTATCATCGTTTACTGATGACTCAATTATTGCTGAAGTTCCGGGCCACAGATTGGCTCCTGTTATTGCCAGTTTCCTTACTTTTTCCGGATGATTCATCGCTAATAACAGACCATCATTACCTCCATCGCTCCATCCAATAATAAAAGCTGAACCGACTTTCAAGGTATCCATCAACGCAGCAATATCATCCGCCATCATTTCATAGCTTAAAGAATCGGAGGCATCTTTTGTTTTACCCTGGGAACGCATATCCGGTATAATCACTTTATAATATTTAGAAAAATATCCAATATTCATTTTGAAGTCAGAGACAGAACCACCATTACCGTGAATCATCAGCAACGGTTCTCCCTTACCATATATCTCACAATACATTTTTATTCCACGAACAGAATAATAATTACCAGTCACTTTATTATTTCCGTATGGAATATTTTGGGCTGAAAGTTTTAAACTAACTAAAAACAGTAAGGGCAGCAGTAGTTTTTGCATGAATCAGATTCTTTTGCTCAAAATAGTACAAAAGCAAAGAACCGGTTGATGATAAATTTTAAATTATTCGTTAATCAGTTTCTTTAAACCTGATTCTGCTGAGTTGAGTATTTGAGTGGAATTATCAATAATGATCTTATTAACAAAAGTATTTTTGGAGCTCTCATTCACTTTTACATGAATGGAGTAAGCTCCCTGGCTGTAACACTTTGCCCGGTCACCATTACCGGTTAAATAATATCCAAACGAACGGGGAACGATAAAACTTCTTCCATCCAGCAAATTTCCTCTTAGTTTTTGATAGTACTCAGCATAGCCTTGTGCAGATTTATCTAAGGGAACTTCTCTCAGCAACAAATAAAATTTTCCCAGCAGTACATTATCAAACAACTGCCCCATTTCATTTACATAGGATGAATAGAAACTTATTTCCATATCCATGTTAATGTTTTGTTTGGCAGTTTTAGCAATTTTTGCTTTAGCATAACGAATATCAATATCTTTTAACCGCAGCCGGAAAACAGCATTATTAATAATTTCATACTCATTAGCGGTATCTAAAACAAAAGTGGCTTTAAGGGCTGTATCTTCTTTTCCATCAGCAGTTTTAAAAGTTCTCACTAAAGTAAACCCATGAAATTGCATTCCTAAAGGATCAAACATTGACTCAGTGGAAAGCTGATCATAGAAATATAATTTGGTGAGTGCAAAATCGTAGCCGGCGGTATATTTCTTTTTATCATTATCAATCATTTTCTTAACTCCATTGGTTGCTAAAGAAACTAATCCACCCAGTATGGGAGCAAAGGGCAAAGCATGTTGTGCATTAGGATTACCAATAGAAGAATCAGGAATACGCTGCGCCATTCTCCTTTTAAAATCAGGTATCCGCTGAGCGGATAATTTGTTATAATCAATCACATCTCTTTTTTCTTTTACCTGCATTTCTAACTTTTCATCATTAGCTGCATAACCCAGTTTGGACCCACTGCAGGAAATTAATTGCAGAAATAACATCACTACAGGTAAAAAGAGAAAAAGCTTTTTCATTGAAAACCTTTTTATAAATATAATTTGTTTAAGGAAATAAAAGGATGCCCTGGAGAAGGTATTTTCTATAGCCCCTGCTATTTTTTCAAAATCAGCATGATATGAAAATCATCTGGTTCCAGTTTACCGGCTATTGTAAATCCTGTTTTTTCAAGTTGTTTAATAGTAGTTGCTAATTCAGAAGGGAAATCATACTGGCTAACATGGTTACAAATTAATCCTCTTTCCGTACTATTAAGTTCAGTCCATTTCTCTTCCATCATTGTCAGGTATTGTACCAAATATTCATTTCGGCCTACACCGGTTTTTCTGAATACATCTGTGTAAATCATCTTACCTGCAGTATTGAGTAATTTAAAACAGGCCTCCCACATTTTCATTTTATCATCATCCTGTAAATGATGAATGGCAAAGCCGGCATGAATAATGTCGAATGTTTTTGTTTCCTGCTGAATTAATTCCAGCATATCACCCTGCTTTAAGCTAACATCAAAGGATGATTGATTTAGATTATCCGAAGCTATTTGCAAAGCCGGATCTGATAGGTCATAACCTGTATATGAGTTGATAGAATGTTTTTGCAAAATCATCTTTAAAAATTCCGCATCACCACAACCAATATCCAATACATCAACAGTTTGTTGCTTAAACTCATCAAATACTTTAGTAACCATCCCTGTAAACTCAGCATGATGCATATAATTCAACCGAACTACTTTTTGATAAAGATTCCAGTTATCGGAGAATATCTTGGCTGAGTTGTCCTGCATTTGGTAAAAATAAAAAACCGTTAGTGAAAAATACCAACGGTTTGACAAAACAATTTATAAAGACTTATGCTCTTTGTTTAACTGGCTTGGCTGTTGTTTTCTTTTTACTCTTACGAAGTGCCGCATCAATTTCTTTACGCAGGTTTTCATAAGTTGGTTTACCGGCAACAGGTTCACCATTTACAAAGAAAGCTGGTAGCTGTTTAACACCATTATCTCTTGCTTCCCGTATATCATCCTGCACCTGCCAGCCAAATGTACCGTTTACCAAATCATCCAAAAAGTTCTTCCGTTTAACGCCTGCATCTTTGGATAATAATTTCAAACTGGTAACACCAAGACTACGACGGTTTGCAAAAAGAATATTATGCATTTCCCAAAACTTACCATCTTGTGCTGCCGCCACAGCCGCCTCACTGGCTTTTAAGCTGCGTTGGTGTACTAAAGTTTGAGGAAAGTGACGGAAGTTAAATCTTATCTTGCCATCATATTCTTCTAATAGTTGCTTTACCACCTCGTTGGCTTTTGCACAATCATCGTTTTCGTATTCACCAAATTCCATTAAGGTTACCGAAGCTGTTTTATCTCCAACAAATATTTCGCTGGGTGGAATAATGATCAGCTCATCTTTTTTGAATGCCATAACTATAATTTTTTTCCTCCCGCCTGTTTATTATCCAGTCCGGGTATTTATTAAACTGTTTTTTCTTTTTTGGTTTTGGTATTGGCTGCTGCTTGATTAGCCTGGGTACTGTTGGCGGTGGAATCGTTTCTGAAAACAACTGTATTGTCAAATACATCTACCAGAACGGGTAGTGTTTTATCGATTTCGCCCGCCAAGATACGTCTACTCAGCTGATTTACCATCTCTTTTTGTATCAATCTTTTCAACGGTCTTGCACCATATTGAATATCAAAGCCTTGCTCAGCCAAATACTCCACCAGATAGTCGCTGAATTCGAGGGTAATTCCGTTCTGAGCTACCAGTTTTTTAAGGTTAGCCAACTGTATCTTAATGATGCCCAGCACCTCTTTTTTCAGCAGCGGCTGGAACATGATTATTTCGTCTACCCTGTTCAGGAACTCGGGCCGGATAGTTTCCTTGAGCAAATTAACAACCTCCCGTTTTGTTTGTTCAACAACCTGTGTCAGGTTCTTGTCATTTACCTTTTCAAAATTCTCCTGGATGATATGACTACCAAGGTTACTAGTCATGATGATGATAGTATTTTTAAAATTGACTACACGACCTTTATTATCGGTTAAACGACCATCATCCAGCACTTGTAACAGCACATTCCACACATCAGGATGAGCCTTCTCAATCTCATCCAGCAATACAACACTATAAGGCTTGCGGCGAACAGCTTCTGTTAACTGGCCACCTTCTTCATAGCCTACATAACCGGGAGGAGCACCTACTAAACGGCTCACGGTATGCTTTTCCTGGTACTCACTCATATCAATCCTCGTCATCATCGTTTCATCGTCAAACAAATATTCTGCGAGAGCTTTTGCTAATTCTGTTTTACCAACACCAGTAGTACCAAGGAAGATGAATGAACCGATTGGTTTGCGTGGATCACTTAATCCGGCACGGCTTCTGCGGATTGCATCAGCAACTGCAGCAATAGCTTCATCCTGTCCTATTACTCTTTCATGCAGATGCTCTTCTAAGTGCAATAATTTTTCTCTGTCACTCTGTAACATCTTCGTAACAGGAATACCAGTCATCTTCGCAATGTTTTCAGCAATATCTTCTGCATCCACTTCCTCTTTCAGCAAACGTTTTTCGCTGCTTGTTGCTAATTCTTTGCTGAGCTTTTGAATAACCGCTTCCTGTTCTTTTATTTTACCGTAACGAATCTCTGCTACTTTACCATATTCGCCATTACGTTCGGCCTGCTCTGCTTCTAATTTTAAATTTTCAATCGCTGCTTTTGCATTCTGCACTTTCTCCACCAGTTCTTTTTCTTCTTTCCATTTTGCTTTGAAAGTATCTCTTTGAACGGCAAGGTTCGCTATCTCTGTATTGAGTTCTTTTAACTTCACTTCATCATTCTCTCTTTTAATAGCTTCCCTTTCAATTTCCAGCTGACGGATTTGACGTTCCAGTTTATCCAGCTCTTCGGGCATCGAATTCATTTCCAAGCGAAGTTTGGCTGCACTTTCGTCGATTAAGTCAATGGCTTTATCGGGCAAAAATCTATCGGTAATATAGCGATGAGATAATTCTACGGCAGCAATGATTGCTTCGTCTTTAATACGAACATGATGATGTGTTTCATAACGGTCTTTCAATCCACGAAGAATGGAAATAGCATCATCCACACTGGGCTCATCAATCATCACTTTCTGAAAACGACGCTCCAATGCCTTATCTTTTTCAAAATATTTTTGATACTCATTTAATGTAGTGGCACCAATAGCTCTCAACTCACCTCTTGCCAGGGCAGGCTTCAAAATATTAGCAGCATCCATCGACCCTTCACCACCACCGGCACCTACCAGTGTATGTATTTCATCAATGAACAAAAGTATTTCACCTTCGCTGGTGCTTACTTCTTTTACCACACCTTTCAATCTTTCTTCAAACTCACCTTTATACTTCGCACCGGCAATCAGTTGACCCATATCCAATGCATAGATGATTTTTGATTTCAAATTCTCGGGTACATCGCCATTCACAATACGCATGGCTAATCCTTCAGCAATGGCGGTTTTACCAACACCGGGTTCACCTACCAAAATGGGATTGTTTTTACTACGGCGGGAAAGAATATGTAATGTTCTTCTGATCTCTTCATCACGACCAATCACCGGATCAAGTTTACCTTGCCTTGCCAGTTCATTTAAATTCTTGGCGTATTTATTTAAAGCATTGAATTGAGTTTCCTGTGTTTGCGATTTGATAGTATCACCTTTACGTAAATCTTTAATCGCTGCAATCAAACCTTTTTCGGTTAACCCGGCTTCCTTCAGCAATTTGCCGGTATTATCATTCCCTTGCACTAATGCTAATAAAATATGCTCCACACTCACAAACTCATCACCAAAAGGTTTTAAATTATTGGCTGCTTTGAGCAAAACAGTATTAGCGTTTCTGCCCAGCGCTTGAG
Organism: Sphingobacteriales bacterium; assembly: GCA_003963365.1. Taxonomy (GTDB): domain Bacteria; phylum Bacteroidota; class Bacteroidia; order Chitinophagales; family Chitinophagaceae; genus AWTP1-9. The sequence goes on along the minus strand of RXJG01000002.1, from coordinate 614,596 downwards.
CAGCGGTATTACCGGCACTTACTTTAGGCAGGCGATTAATACTTTCATCCAGTTTACTCTCCAGTACATTTACAGTTACATTGTTTTTCTTCAGCAGAAAATCAACCGGTGAATCTTCATCACTCAGCAATGCTTTTAGTATATGCTCAGTTTCAATATTGACATTGTTATTATTAAAAGCAACTTGTTGAGAGGCGGCAATCGCCTCCTGCGCTTTAATGGTATAATTGTTTAAATTCATAATAGAGCAATTTAATTTGCGTTAAACTTAACGTTCAAAAGCCAATCCAAAGAACCAATTCAGCAATTATGACACCAAAAACAGGCATTATCTGTCTCAAATTCAGCTTATTTACGCTCTTCCTGCTATTCTTTCAGACCAGTTTTTCACAAAACAAATTCAGCACCCTTGACCAATGGATGCAGGATAACCTGAAAGCCATAGGCGGACGAGCCGTATTGATGGTGTGGAAAGATGGAAAAGTGGTGTACAGTAATGCCATAAACGAAATGAGTGGTAAACAGAAGATGATTGGAAAATTTATCGCTAAAAGAAAGGGGCTGGATTCAAAAGAATTGCTGAAAGACTTTGATGAAGATACCCGTCAGCGGGTAGCCAGTTGCAGTAAATGGTTTAGTGCGGCACTGGTGATGACTTTTATAGATGAAGGCAAATTAAAATTAGATGATACAGTTGGAAAATTTTTACCGGTGATGACGGCAAATGGAAAAGGCAATATCACCATCTGGCAATGTTTAAGTCATTTAACAGGCATACAAGCTGGAAGTTTGAGAGAAAGTATTGAGAATATGAATAAAACGCAAAGCATGGATGAAGCCATTAATATGATTGCAGCTTTACCAATGGAAGGTGAGCCCGGTAAAACATTTCATTACAGCAATGCCGGTTTACAAATTGCTGCCGCAGTCATTGAAAAAATTAGCGGTAAAGATTTCGAAACATTATTTGCTGAAAGAATATGTAAACCACTTGGTTTAACACAAACTGATTTTGGAAAGAAGAACGTTCCATTAGCGGCAGGCGGTGCATGGAGTACACCCACAGAATATTTAAAATTTTTGCAGATGATTTTGAATGAAGGCGAGTATAATGGTAAAAGAATTCTGAGTAAAGAATCCATTATTGCCATGCAAAAAAGTTATGTAACAAAAGATGCCAGGATAGCTTACTCACCTGCTGAAGCAGGAAACTGGGGATATGGCTTTGGGGAATGGGTGATGGATGATGCCACAGGTGATAAACGGAGTCTGGCTGTTACGAGTCCGGGATTATTTGGTTCTTTTCCCTGGGTGGATAATGCAAGAAAATATTGCGCTATATTATTTACCATGAATATTAACAGCAAGGGCCGTGGCGAGCGGTACAAAGCACTAAAAAAACTGGTTGATGATGCGGTAGATAAAACTTCACGTTGACGAGTAAGCGCAATTTATTATTTTTGCGCCATGAAAAAATTTTTCCTCCCCTGTGTGCTGTTAATTTCGTACAGTTTATTGGCACAAAAAAAAGAAGGCAAGCTTATTAAAGGCATTTACCTGCAATGGGGTTATAATACAGAATGGTACACCCGCAGCACCCTCCATTTCAGAATGGCTAACGGTGATAATTTCAGGATTTATAACGTAAAGGCGCATGATAAAAGAGATTATGATGCCATTATAAGTGAGCCCGGTCAAATTTCTATACCCCAATACAATTACCGCATAGGGTTTTATCTTAATAAATCGCATACCAAAGCATTTGAAATAAATTTTGACCATGCGAAGTATATAGTAACCGATGGGCAAACTGCCCATGTAAAAGGCCGGATAGACGGTGTAAATGTAGACCAGGACATGGTACTTGATCCAAAATCATTTTTGCACTTTGAACACACCGATGGAGCCAACTGGTTACATTTTAACTATGTGGAGCAGCACACACTGAAAAAAACAGCATCAGGCAACCGCCCGCTCTTTACTTATATTTGGAAGGCCGGTGCCGGCTTCAATATCCCACGAACTGACTTTACATGGAGGGGCAACCGCCTCAATAATGATTTTCATATTGCCGGTTATAATATCAGTGCAGAAGGCGGCTCAAGGTTTTACCCATTCAAAACATTTTTTATTGAAACAACTGTTAAATCAGGGTTTGTTCATTACATCAATGCATTAACAAATACAACTACTGATAAAGGTAACAGGGCATCTCATAAAATTGGCTACTTCGAACTTATTGCTACTTTTGGTTTTGATATAAACTGAAAGTATGTACGAACATAAGCGGCAACCTCTTGCTTCTAAAAAGACTTATTACAAAAGGATTGTAAATAATATTGGATGGTCAGCAATGATTATAATCTTTATGCTGGCTATTGGTACCATTGGATATTATTACAGCATCAGCAAAAACCCCGACTGGTATGATGCATTTCACAATGCTTCTATGATACTAAGCGGAATGGGCCCGGTGGTAACTGATATTAAAGAACCATGGGGGAAAATATTTTCTTCATTGTATGCTTTATTCAGTGGTGTAATCTTTATTACAAGCATTGGCTATATACTGGCTCCGGCTGTGCACCGGTTCTTTCATAAACTGCATTTAGAAGATAAATAACTACCCTGCTATTCCTGTTTTACCAATACTACCTTTGCCCGGTCAGCCTTATAAATTTGATCAAAAAATTTTACAAGTTCATTATATTCAGAGGGAGAATACCTGCCTTTGTTTTGTATGTTTCTCCTGAAATAAATCACCTGGTTGCCATTTATTTTTACAGAACATTGGTATTTACCAAACTTAGTGTCTAAATCAATTTCCCTGGGCACACTTTCAGGTTTGTACCCATCTGGTATGATAATAACAACTGAATCTATATGTGTAAAACAACGATTGACTATATAATCATATTTTCTGGATGAATCCGGTATTAACTTCTCTGAACTGCCACTAAAAATATTTGGGTTTATGAATAATCTTCTGCCCGTAATTGATGCATACCCGGTTGCTTTTATGTGTAAATCTTCATTAACAACCGGAAGTATTCCCTTTTGTTGGCTATAATCATTACTTAATACTTCATATGACGGCAGTTTGAGCATTTTATTCAAATATTTCTCTCTATAATCTCTGGAAGCTTCATTCATTAATGCATGTGGCAGTTCTTGCTCAATTCCTGAATATTGCGTTTTAATTGTTGCGTCCAGTAAACCTTCGTTGCTAATAACTGCATTAATAACTGATGATTTCACATTTTCTTTTGTTGTATACCTTGGAGTACTTACAATATGTCCTCCATCTTCATCAATTATAACTGCCCTCCGGTTTCCTGTAAAACTTCCCATAAAACCAGGAGATTCTGTCTGACTGGTGCACTCCAGCCAAATCGTATCTTTTCCCATAGGTACACAGGAAACTGCATGATTAAATTGATTGCAGGAAAAATCTTCCATCAGGGAAGGCGCATCTTCGCCAGATCGTATCAATACATATTTTGCTTTTACACCGGCTTCTTTAAGCAAAGCCACCATGTAATTTGATAATGCTTTGCAGTCACCATATTTCTTATCTGCCACAAAGCTAGCATCAAAAGGCTGCCAGCCGCCTATGCCCAATTGTATACTTATATAATGGGTATTTTTTTGCATAAAATCGTATAGCGCAAACACTTTCTCTTTTTCAGAGCTCAAATGATCTGTAATATCATGAACCTTTGTTTTTATTTCGGCAGGCAATTGGTCTTTGCCTGCTACTAATTGATTGATAAATTTTCCAAAATTTATCCAGGTCGACATATTTCCTTTGTAGCCTTCCACCTCGAGGTCAGATGGGGCGATTTGTATATTAGGAGCAATCTCAAAAAGGTTAGGAGCACCTTCCTCTTCCTTATATGCCTTTATATTTTTTAATTCCCATGTATATACTTTCTTCCCGTCCTTTTCTGTAATGACAGGGGAAGTTGAATAATTAAAAGCTTTGTACCTGATTTCATAGCTTGCCGGAGCAATTATTGTGTATTTACTATACTCAACTGACATTCCATAATCCGATACAGGAAACCAACTGGTAATACTCATAATCCCGTCTTTTTCATCTTCCTCCTCGTAATCAACCGTAAAAGGATAGTTATTGTAAAAAAATTCATTTACTTTAACTCTGTCATCATTAGCCAGGCTAATTCCGTCATATACACTCATATCCTGCCAGTCTTTTTTCTTGAGATGTTTTACTTCTTTACCCAAAAAATCATATAGCACACCTGATACGCTATTAATATTGGTAAAATTATCGTAGTATGTTTTGTATTTAGCCCAATGCCCCGCATTATTGTTTAAAATAGAATAAACATGTCTTTCATATATTCTGGCTTTTCCGGGATCTTTTATTTCTACCACGTATTCTTCATAACGTTTTACTACATCTGCACCTTTTTTAAGTGAGTCGGGAATAAATAAACAACTAAAGTTCTGGGCTTCAGCTGAAGAAAGTATAAGGAGTAACAGGGATATAAAAAGGTATTTCATATTTATGGTTTCTTCTTAAATACAACAGGCTCCGCCTGTTTTTTAACTATGTAGGCATAAAAATCCCTGAGTGTTTGGTATTCTTCTGGTTTAAAATTGGCTTTACCAATTTTTATTCTGCACCGGAGCTGAACAGTTTCTTCGGAAGTTTTTGCAATGATATATTCAAATAGTCCCTCATCTTCATTATAATTAACTTTTGCTGATTTTGGAATTTCATCCACAACATAACCCTGCGGGGCATCAATATTTGCCACAATTGTCACATCACTGGCGTAAGGCATTTCAACAGGATATTTTCTGTTGGCGGACTTAAATGGATTTTCTTTAAAGCCTTCCCCCATTAGCGGATTAAGATATATAATATCATCCTCTTTATTAACAGGGATATCAAAATCATAGTGCACATTAACCGGCTCACCATCTTTTTTTAATGAATCAATTCCCTGGTTGTACATTTTCAAATCATAGGTGTAAGCCGACCGTAATTTTTTGAAATATTCATCCTCGCCTTTGTCTGCCACCTGATCTTTAATGGTAATTGATTCATACATTCCACAAGTACTTGCCAGATTACCTCCCCAACCAGTTTTATCATCATTGCCAATAGTAATCATGGTAAATTTCTTTTCTTTTAACGAATCGGCATCTAACAGTACAGGAGATGGATTTTTGGGATCAACAATCCTGCATTGGCCATTATAACATTTCCAGTGCAGCTGACCAAAGCCCAGCGCCGGATTAGATGCATCCAGTAATACCTCTTTCTTATCTATTTCTGCATAACAGATAACATAATTATATTTATCCAGAATAGGATACAATTCACTTGTATAACCATGGTTTTTTGTACTTAAAATTACCGGGTAGGCTTTAATATTTTCATGTAACAGCATAGTTATAAGCAATAGATTTATCTCTGCCACGTTACCATGTTTGTTTTTAAATATTGTTTTTATATTATCATTTAAAAACAAACCGTACCTGCTGGTTGCTGTAAAATTATTTTTTACATACTGGTAAATTAATTTTGCTTTGTCAGTAGCCGTTGTGGCGCCTTTGGTTATAACTTTCAAATCATCATCCAGCCAGTTATTGGGATGATTAAGTGTGTTTCCAAAATCTTCGCTTTGCATTAATTCAGTCATGGCTTTATCCCATGAGTTCATAACAAGGTCAAGTGGTTGGTTTGGATATTGAACCGAAGCGAGTTGGAATTCTATTTTCGAAATATGATTATCGATTGTAGAGGTATAAGGCTCTTCTTTTAATGCCGGCAGCTCTTTCATTACCCATTTATCTATGGTAGCATACCCTTCAAGCGATTCTGTTTGGCTTGCTTCAGTTGAGTTAGCACCAAAAGTAATATACCATTTTCTTTTTTCGGTATCACTTTTCTTAACAAAGAAATCTTTTGACCCCTGTGACAGGTATAAATAACGGAAGTATTCAGGTATCTCTACCTGGTATTCACTCCAAAGTCTTGGATATTCGCCCTGAAACTCCCAGGGCTGCAAGTTGAAAATAAAATCGGATTGAAGGGTGTAGGTGTATTCAATAATTGATCCTGGTTTAACAGCTGGCATTGTAAATTTTCTCACACTAATTTTTTTACTCCTTTTTTCTTTGAAAATAGATTCGTTTTCCAATTTAGTTTCTACTATATTTCCATTTTCAAGGTTGTAAGTATGCCCTTTCAGATTTTCAATTTTTTCCTCCCTGGTGCCGCTAACATATAGTGGAATTTCAACTGTAGCTGCATCAATACCTTTTTTATCAAGAATAAGAATGCGGGTAAATCTTTTAAACACAATGGAAAATCCTGCTTTCCTGTTTCCTACAAATTCCGAGCTTCCCACATCAGCGATTACCACTGCTTCTGTAGAGCTATCCACAACCGGGTTTTTAACTGTAAAATCCTGTGGGGTAACTTTACCGTACTTAACATTTAATTTTTCCTGGGAGAATACACTTGTACTAAAAATCTGTAATAGAAAGGCAATACAGATGATTTGGCCTAATTTCATCTTATATAGATTTTGGTTTATAAATTAAGTGACGAGGTATTACATTGCAGTTATAAATATAAAGATTTTGTTTTTTATAAATGAATTAATAGAAAAAATATCAACAATACAATTTTCATAAAACAACAAGCCGCAAACCTTGGATTTTCCTACTGTGGTATTGCCAAAGCCAGGCATCTTGATGCTGATGCAAAAAGATTAGAGCATTGGCTGAATAAAAGCATGCATGGACAAATGCTTTATATGGAAAATTATTTTGATATGCGGGTAGATCCGGCTAAACTGGTTCCGGGTGCAAAATCAGTAATTACTTTGTTGCTTAATTATTATCCTGCACAGCAACAAAAGTCTTCAATTAGAATTTCAAAATATGCCTACGGAAAAGATTACCATGAAGTAATAAGAAACAAGCTAAAAAAGTTATTGCAACTCATTAAGGAAAATATTGGTGAAATAACGGGGCGTGGCTTTGTTGACAGTGCACCAGTGTTAGAAAGAAGCTGGGCGGTGAACAGCGGATTGGGGTGGATTGGGAAGAATGGGAATTTAATAACGAAACAAAATGGCTCTTTCTTTTTTATTGCAACTTTAATTGTTGACATAGAACTGGAATATGATGATGCTTATGCGAAAGATTACTGTGGTACTTGTACCCGTTGTATTGACACCTGTCCAACAGGGGCAATATTACCAGATAAAGTTGTGGATGGAAGTAAATGTATTTCTTATTTCACAATTGAATTAAAAGATGCTCTTATCCCTGATGATATGAAAGGTAAATTTGACAACTGGATGTTTGGTTGTGATGCCTGCCAGGATGTGTGCCCGTGGAACCGTTTCAGCAAACCTACCAATGAAGTTGAGTTTACTCCCATTCCTGAAGTATTAAATTTTTCAACTTCCGATTGGGAAGAGCTAACTGAAGAATCGTTTAAAGAAATATTTCGGAACTCTCCTATTAAACGAACTAAGTTTAGTGGTATTAAAAGAAATTTAAAATTCATTCAGTAACAAATAATCTTCGTTTACTTATTCTTCTTACCGGGCAGCAGCATTTGCATTTTCAATCCACCAAAAACAACAAAACGTTTGTCTGAATCTTTCTTTAGTATATCTGTTATACCAAACTGAACACAGGGGCCGATAGTTAATGGAGTTTTTGAATTTGATGCCAGCGTAAAGCCAAACCCGGTTTGGATATTAAATGAAGCTTTGCGCAACAAACTATTATCCTTAAAATAAATTCCCTGGCTGGCAGTATCGTAATGCAGGTAATTAGATGCCAACAATAATCCTGCTGAAATACCACCATTCCAGTAAAGAGGGATTTTATTGTTGCGGGTTAATCTCATAGCGTAGTTAACTGGTAATTCAATGTATTGTAGTTTTGAATAATAGTCAATATTTCCAGTGGTACCATTACCCGGTCTAACATTCGCATAGAAATTAGTGTTTGATGCCTGTACATTACTTGCATAAATAAAATTTCCCGTTTTTATTTTAGTTTGATACAAAGAATAATTTAAGCCGGCAGAAATGATACTTCTTTTACCTATTCCCTTTTGTACAAATGCTCCTGCCTGGAAAGCAAACGCTTTGTAATTAGCAGAAGGATAATAATAGGTTGAAGGAGCAGGACCTCCGGTAGAAAGATTTGAAAAAGCTTTATCTTCATTATTCTTATTAAGGTCCAAAGAAAAAAACCTGTTACTTACATTTGATACCCCTGCATTAAACATTACTCCTAATTTCCATTTATTTTTTCCCTGTTTAACTTTTTTATCAGTCAATGCTTTTACCGCAGAAAGCGAAGAGTCGATCTTTATAATTGTATTAGTTGTAAGTTTATTTTCCGTAATCGTAGAATCAACCTTTACTGATGGCTTTAAAATTTCATCTCCTGTCAATTTAGATTCTGCAATTTTATTTTCTTTAACGAGATTATCACTACCCTGGTTTTCAGTTGACGGTTGGGAAGTTGCTTCTGTATTTGCATCCACCAGCTTCTTTTCAGAGTCATCTTTTCCCGGATCAACTGTTTGAGAAATATCATTAGCAGGGGTAATCGTTAATTTCTTTTGGCGGTTAGTTCCTGCAACATTTTCTTTTGAGCTAATTTTGTTATTAACAGCTTGCAATTTCTTTACTTTTTCATTTGCAGCAACCGGCTTTTGTACTAGTTCTTTCTTTTGCTGAACATTATTTATAGATTTTGCCTTTTCTATTTGCTTGTTCTCATCTTTCAGCTTTGTCTCTTCCAGTTTTGCATTATTGGTAACAGTAACTGTTTCTTTTTGTTTTTTATCTGAATCGTTCCTATTTTCACCAGGCCTATTTAAAGCATTATTAGTTATAGTACCAGTTTCTATTTTATCCCTTCCGGCACCGTTTTGTTGTAATATAAAATAACCACCCAGCATTAAGCCAGCCATCAATGGAAAAATAATAAACCACCGTCTCCGTTTTTTTTCACGGATGCGTTTTTCCACCTCAATCCATACCTGCTCATTAGGACGGATATTCACTTCGTCCAGCAACTGTTTAGCCTGTTTTTCAAAATCATTTGCCGGCATATGTTTTTAATTTATTGTCTTCATATAATTTTTCCACCCAGGTAATCAGTAATGCTCTTGCTCTTGCATACTGACTACGGGATGTACCTTCATTTATTCCAAGCAGCTTCCCTATTTCCACATGTGTAAAACCTTCCACTGCATGGAGGTTAAAGATGGTTTGGTATCCGGTTGGTAATTGCCTGATTAAATCAGCGAGTTCTTTCCCGGTAATTTTCATTTCAGGATTTTCTTCTGTAACCGGGTGTAAGCTGGTATCTGAAAAAGAAAGTTCGCCCTGGTAGTGCCTGTTCTTTTTCAGGTAGTTTAAAGCTGAGTTAACCATTATCCTTCTTATCCATGCCCCAAGTTCCCCTTCAGAACGATACTGGTGCAGATTTCTGAAAACTTTTACAAAACCTTCCTGCAATACATCTTCCGCATCGGTCACCGACTTGGTATAGCGATAACACACAGCCATCATGTTGTCCGCAAACGTGTCGTACAACAGTTTCTGTGCCCCGCTATTACCTTTCAGGCAATCCTTAACTAATTTTTGATAGTCCATTATGGTTAAACATGCTGACAAAGAAAGAACAAGCTTCGTTGCACCCAACCTGGAATTTTATAAAAGGTCATTTTCAAAAGGCATTTACTAAATGAGGAATTTGTAATTGTACTAACAGCATGAGTTAGCCGGGAGGGCTAAATTTGTTGCTTATTTAAAAAATAGCATGGCAACAATATTAGACCTGGTAGGAAATACTCCGATGGTATCAATAAAATACCTCAACCCCAACCCTGATGTTACTATTTATGCAAAATTAGAAGGCGATAACCCCGGGGGCAGTGTAAAAGACCGGCCGGCATTAAATATGATACGTTCAGCACTGGAAAGAGGCGATATTAAGCCCGGTATGAAATTGATTGAAGCAACCAGCGGTAATACTGGTATAGCATTGGCTATGATTGCCCGGCTTTATAATTTAGAGATTGAGTTAGTGATGCCGGCAAGCAGTACCCGTGAACGTACATTGACGATGGAAGCATACGGGGCAAAAGTGACATTATTGGAAAGCATTGAAAAATGCCGTGATTATGCTGAAGAAAAAGCAACAACTGGTGAATTTTACATTTTAAATCAATTCTCCAATCCCGATAACTATATGGCCCATTACAAAACCACGGGGCCGGAGATTTGGAGAGACACTAATCAAAGCATTACCCATTTTGTAAGTTCAATGGGGACAACGGGTACAATTATGGGTTGTTCAAGGTTTTTTAAAGAAAAGAATGCTGATATACAAATTATAGGTTGTCAGCCAACTGAAGATTCTTCCATTCCCGGAATAAGAAGATGGCCTGCAGCATATTTACCAAAAATATTTGAGCCATCCAGGGTTGATAGAGTGATTGATGTTTCGCAAAAGGAGGCTACAATAACAGCAAGAGATTTAGCAAAGAAAGAGGCCATTTTTGCCGGTATGAGCAGTGGTGGGGCTGCTTTAGCTGCATTTCAACTGGCAAAAGAATTAAAAAGCGGTGTGATTGTTTTTATTGTTTGTGACCGGGGTGATCGTTATTTAAGCAGTAGTCTTTTTGCTGATAATGGAAATGATCATTTTTAGTTTTAGGTTTATATCTCAAATAAATTTATTGTTACGATTTTTTTATTCGTAAAACTGTTACAGTTTAATTTAAGACGCCGCTTACTTTTGTGCCTTCTTTATGATTGGTAATACTATCTCATTATATAAACAGGCTTACGCTGGTCTTTCCAGGAATTCCTGGTGTTTGGCGGTAGTGCTGTTCATTAACCGTAGTGGTACAATGGTTCTGCCATTTATGTTGCCTTACATGATTGATGGATTACATTTTGACGCAGGTGTTGCAGGATTGATTATGGCCATATTTGGCGTGGGTGCAGTTTTAGGGGCTTATATAGGTGGACAGCTTGCTGATAAATTTGGTTTCTATCCCATTCAATTCATCACTTTAATTTTAAATGGGTTCATCTTTATTGGGATGGGTTACATGCGTACTCCTGTTTCATTGGGCATTACTGTTTTTTTATTAAGTCTTGCCGGGGAAGCATTTCGTCCGGCTAACTCTGCAGCCATAGCTCATTACAGCAGCCCTGAGAACAGGACAAGGTCTTATGCTATTCATCGCCTGGCAGTTAATCTTGGTTGGGGCATTGGCCCTGCTATTGGCGGAATATTAGCTGATATAAATTACCATCTATTGTTTTGGGTTGATGGAATCACTTGTATTGCTGCTGCAATTGTTATGCGTTATTTATTGCCGGTGGTTAAAAGTGGTAAGCTTCATTCAGAAAAAAACAAATCAGTTACAAATGCAAAAATACAATCTGCTTATAAAGACAAATTTTACCTCTTCTTTATTTTTCTGTCAATTAGCTATGCTTTTTGTTTCTTTCAAATGAATTCAACCGTACCGGTATTTTATATAAAAGAATTGGGAATGACCAAAACACAGAGTGGCATAGTAATGTCATTGAATGGAATTATCATTGCCCTTTTTGAGCTGATATTAGTTTACAAACTTGAAGGGAAAAAAAATCACATTACTTATATGGGAATTGGTATTCTGTTAACAGGCATATCGTTCCTTTTCTTCAATATATTTCCTTACTCTATACTATTGGCTATTGCTGCAGTAATTGTAATAACTACAGGAGAAATGATCTCTATGCCTTTTATGAATTCTTACTGGATATCCCTGAGCAATGAACAAAACCGGGGGCAGTATGCAGCACTATACACCATGTCTTATTCCTTTGCCCAAATATTCTCACCTTTAGTGGGAACGCAACTAATGAAAAATTTCGGGTTTACTTTTTTATGGTTTGTAATAGCAGCAACATGCCTCGTTACATTTTTTGGTACAAGGCTATTGTTACAAATAGACAGGAGATAGCTAAACATCCCTCTCGCTAAATGAGAGATGAATATTATCAACATTGGCAATTACTTTTCTGCATTTTACCCCGGCAGTATCCAGCATTTTTTTAGAAGCAATGAAGGCATCTGTTCCGGCATATTTATCAGATAAAAAAATCACTTCAGTAATGCCTGCCTGTATAATTGCTTTTGAGCATTCGTTACAGGGGAATAATGCAGTATAAATTCTGCAGCCATGTAAATCCATGCCAATATTATTTAAAATAGCATTTAACTCAGCATGGCATACATAAGGATATTTTGTTCGAAGAAAATCGCCTTCTTTGTTCCATGGAAAGTCATCATCATGGCAACCGGCTGGCAATCCATTATAACCAGCCCCTACAATTTTATTCCTTGAATTAACTATACAGGCTCCTACTTGTGTGGAAGGATCCTTGCTTCGTTTAGCAGATAGTAAAGCCACCCCCATAAAATATTCGTCCCACGAAATGTAATTATTACGTTTTGCCATCCTGATGATTTATATAGAATGGCTAAGGTATTGCAAATACACTCCCAATTTACATAACAGGGTCAATAAAAAGGGGGGTACAAAAAAAGGAAACCCATTGGGGTTTCCTTTACTACGTATTGATTTTGCGAAAAAAAACTTTTAGTGATGAGATTACTCATCCTTAAAACAACAAATTAATGGGGTAAGTTTTCTTATCTGCCCCAGGTCATAAATACAACAACGCCTAAAGCAGCAAAGAACACTACTAAGAAAAGTGTAGCTTTAACTGTGTCGTTGCTCAACATGGTAGAAATCTTTTTCATAACACCAATTTTTTAAAAATGTATGTAATGACAGGAACGGATTCAACCAGTCTTCAAAGGGTGTGGAGTCGGATTAAAATCAGAAGCTTATAGGATGTATAGTGTGGTTATTTTAGCGGCTCTTTTTCTTCTGTGCTACAAAATTACAATTTTTGGTTTCATATTTCCAAGAATTTTTAAACAAGAAAAGTCAAAAAGGCCCAAAAATACCTTGAAAATAAAAATTAGGTAGTTCAACTTCCAGGGGGATTCGTAATTCTACTATTATTGTATAACCCTGGCTTCTTTTATCAAGTCCAGGTTCGGGTACTTTTTCAAAAGGTACATATTCCCTTTAAAGTAAACTGAGTCCACATATTGCATGGGGTCATTTCCATATTCGTTATTGAGTTTTCTCACCACATCCATACCACTGATTACTTTTCCAAAAGGAACAAACCCTTTTACGCCAGAGATAGTAGCAGTATCATAAGTAGGGTTATTTTTCAGGTTTATAAACACTGACGTTTTCCTGGTAGCCGGTCCGCCTCTAGCAAAACAAATTGTGCTGTCAGTATTCGATGTAACAACTGGTTCATCCTGTAAATAGTGTTTTTGCCAGAAGATATTCTTTATTTTATCAGGTGATACTCCAAACTGCACCAAATTATTTTTAACAGCCCGAAACACAAGGCAATTATTATAATAACCTGTTTTAATTAATTGATAAAACCGGTCGGCAGCAACTGGTGCCCAGCTTCTGTACACTTCGATGGTGAAGTTTCCTGCTGAAGTTATAAACTCAGCTTTAAATGTTTCCGGTGCCTTTAGCTTTAATAATGCTGCATCCAATTTTGGTTGACCAAAGGTTAATAGCGAAGCAATCATTATGAAAGCACCAATTAACAGACTCTTCATTTTACAAAATTTCTAATCGAATTTACTATTTCTAAAACAACAAAGCCCGGTTACTCCGGGCTTGTTTTCCTAAAAGATTATTTTGCAAATTTCTTTTTCAATGCGGCCAATGCATCATTTATTGGCAGTTCAGAAAGATCTTTCTTTTTATCAAACCGTTGTTGTTTTGAAAATTGTCTCCTCTCTCCTGCTTCCTGTGTTTGTTTAATTGATAAAGCAATACGTTTTCTTGCCAAATCAACTTCCAGTACTTTAACCTGAACCTGCTGATTTAATTTCAACATTTCAGACGGGTCAGTGATATACTTATGCGCTATCTCAGAAACATGCACTAATCCATCCTGTTTTACTCCAATATCAACAAAAGCACCGAACCGGGTAAGATTGGTAACAATACCCGGCAGTATATCACCCACTTTTACATCTTCAATGGCATAAATATTGGCGAACTCAAATTGTTGTATTTCGCTACGTGGATCTAATCCTGGTTTTTTCAATTCATTTAAAATGTCCTGGATTGTTAATTCACCAGTTTTTTCTGTAACATATTTCTTTGCATCAATTTTGTTTATTAATGATTCGTTAGAAATGAGTTCTTTAACCGATACTTCTAAATCCCCTGACATTGCTTCCACAACAGTATAAGCCTCGGGATGAACAGCGCTGCTATCTAAAGGATTGGATCCATTTTTAATACGCAGAAACCCGGCACATTGTTCATATGCTTTCATTCCTAACCGGGGAACTTTTAATAATTGTTCCCTGCTGTCAAATTTTCCAATTTCAGTCCTGTACTTCACTATATTTTCTGCCAGTGACGGGCCAATACCACTCACATAACTCAGTAAATGTTTACTGGCCGTATTTAAATTAACACCAACATTGTTTACACAACTTACTACTGTTTGATCCAGTTTTTCTTTTAAGCGAAACTGGTTTACATCATGCTGATACTGGCCCACTCCAATACTTTTCGGGTCAATCTTTACCAGCTCGGCCAGTGGATCCATCAACCTTCTTCCAATACTCACTGCTCCACGAACAGTAATATCATAATCGGGAAACTCCTCTCTTGCTATTTCACTGGCTGAATAAACAGAAGCACCGTCTTCATTCACTAAAAACAATGGCAGATCCAATTGCTGTTCTTTGATAAATTTTTCCGTTTCCCGTCCCGCAGTTCCATCACCAATGGCAATAACCTGAATTTTATATTTCTTAACCAATTCTTTAATTGTTTGCCCGGCATGATACATCTTACTCAACTCATGAATGTAGATAACATCAGTCGAAAGCAAATCTCCCTTTTCATCCAAACAAACTATTTTACAACCTGTACGATAACCCGGATCAATAGCCAATACTTTTTTACTTCCTAATGGACTGCTCAACAACAACTGCCGGAGGTTTTCGGCAAACACATTAATTGCTTCTTCATCAGCCTTTGCTTTTAATGCAGTTCTGAACTCACTCTCCAGTGAAGGTTGTAACAATCTTTTATAGGCATCTTTAATGGCTTTACGAATATGTTCATTGCAATTACTCATGCCTTTGATGTATTGCTCTTCTATTATTTCCAGTACTGCTTCTTCCTGCGGAGCAATACTTATTTTCAAAAACCCTTCGGTAAAACCACGTAATACTGCCAGTATCCTGTGAGAAGGAATGGTACTCACCAATTCACTAAAGTCAAAATAATCTTTATACTTGGCGGCTTCCTGTTCTTTCTCTTCAAAAACTTTACTGATGAGTTTTGCTTCTTCTTCAAACAGCTTACGCATTTTGGCACGAACCTGCGCATCTTCATTCACAGTTTCTGCAATAATATCCCTCGCTCCCTGCAATGCTTCATCGGCTGATTTTACTTTTTCATTGATGAACTCAGCCGCTTTTGTTGCAATGTCTAAATCATTTTGCTCCATCAGCAAATCTGCCAATGGTTGTAACCCGTTTTCTCTGGCTGTTTGTGCTTTTGTTTTTCGTTTTGGTTTATACGGCAGATAAATATCTTCTAATTCATTGAGTGTGGTGGCAGCATCTATCTTCTTCATTAATTCATCCGTCATTTTCTCCTGGTCAGTAATGGATTTGATGATAAATGTTTTTCTTTCACTAAACTCTTTCTGAAATTTTGCCTCGTCCTGTATTTGCTGAATAGCCACTTCATCCAAACCACCTGTTTTGTCCTTACGGTAACGGGCAATAAATGGAATGGTTGCTCCTTCATTTAATAATTCCAATACGGCTTCAACGGCGTTTAAGTTAAGAGAAAGTTTCCCTGCAACACTTAGAGCAAATTCAATCATATATCAAATGTATTTTGTTCTTTTTAAAAGGGGAGCGAAAATAACAAGTGAAATGAAAAAACGAATTTTATTTTTTCATTAAAAACCTTTAAAACATTTTTATTAACAAGACAGATTAAAGGAAAACAATTACAGAGTGAGTTTAACTTTAAATTATCATTAATTATTTTTCAAATACCAACCATCCCCAACTATGGAGTTTATAAACGGATTGCTCGTTCAGCAATCGTTTTTCATCAGTAAAAACATTGCGGAACTCCCCATCAACAATCGCTTCATGAATCATAAAATCATTAACGGTTTCACCAGAAAGATTTAATATCGTCAATACTTCATTACCATTTCGCTTACGTAAAAAAGCAAACACTTTATTATCGTGATTGGTGTGTAGTTTTATAGTTGCAACTTTTACATCACCTCCCCTGCAGGAGGGGTTATTTTTATGGAGTGTGAGTAATACTTTATAAAAATTATGCAGTTCATATTTACCTGTCCACTCTATGGGATCCTTATCAAAAAACTTCAATCGTTTGGTATTGGGTAATTCCTGTCCACTGTATAACATAGGTACCCCATTCCATGTACAACTGAATACACCTAATACTTTCACTGCATCATGATATTTTTCATACTCACTTCCGTTCCAGCTGTTCTCATCATGATTAGAAGTAAAATAAGCACGGATTGCATCTTTAGGAAATTCCTGGTCATATTCTCTCAATGTTCCATACAATTCTTTCATACTGATTTTATGGTGACAATATTCCTGTGAAGTGTGCATCCATTTCCATGTATAGGTTGCATCAAATGCCTGGTGATAATCTATTTCTTCGCATTCCGCCAACCAGAATAATGGTTTAATGGCATCCAGTCTTTTTCTTGCTTCCAGCCAAAAAGATAAACGAACCAAATGAGCCATGTCACAACGAAATCCATCGATATCACATTCTTTCACCCAAAAAACCATCGCCTCAATCATTGCATCCCATAAGGCAGGATTATCGTAATTCAAATGAATCACATCTTCCCAGTCAGGAAATGGTGGCCGAAAATTTCCATCATGATTGCGACTATAAAAATCAGGATTAGTTTTAGTCCACACATGATCCCATGCAGTATGATTAGCTACCCAGTCAATAATCACTTTTTGTCCTAACGCATGCGCCGCATTTACCAAAGCTTTAAAATCATCCAATGTTCCAAACTCTTCATTGGTGCTCACATAATCGCTGGCTGAATAATAACTGCCCAATGTTCCTTTGCGGTTAGCCACACCAATTGGAGTAATGGGCATAAACCAAAGTGTTTCCACACCCATATCTTTCAAGCGGGGTAATTCCTTTTGAAAAGCAGCAAAACTTCCTTCGTATGTATATTGACGCAGGTTGACTTCGTAGATATTGGTTGCACCGGCCCAATCCACCCGTTTAAAAGCATAACTCATAGTGCCAAATATAAAGAAACATAGTTTACAAACTTTGTAACTTCGCCGTTGTTATTAACAATGTATGAAGCAATTTGATGTTCCGGTAATTTACCGCAGCCCGTTGATAAGTGCTATAAAGAAAAAGCGTAAGCAGGATGATAAAATGAAAAAAGATTTTGCGCCTACCCTGCTTGATTTTGGACCCGTACAGTTTTATTTAGCCCGTCATTTTGGTTTTTGTTATGGTGTGGAAAATGCTATTGAAATTGCTTTCAGAACGATTGAAGAAAATCCCGGCAAAAGAATCTTTTTATTAAGTGAGATGATTCATAATCCGCAGGTAAATGAAGATCTGCAGCAAAGAGGGGTACAATTTTTACAGGATACTTATGGAAAAGAAATCATCAGCCTGGATGAAATTACGGGCGATGATATTGTGTTGATTCCTGCCTTTGGCACCACGTTAAATATGGAAGAAAAACTGAGGGTAAAAGGAATTGCTGTAGAAAAATATAATACCACCTGCCCCTTTGTAGAAAAAGTCTGGAACCGCAGTGAACAAATTGCACAAAAGGGTTATAGCATTGTTATTCATGGTAAGCCAAAACATGAAGAAACAAGAGCAACTTTTTCTCATTCATCTTCCAATGCTCCAAGTGTGATTGTAAATGATATGGCTGAAACCATTGAATTAGGGAAGTACATCACTGGTGAAAAGAATGCGGATGAATTTTATTCGGCATTTAAAGGCAGGTACAGCGATGAGTTTGATATAACGAAAGACTTACAACGTTTTGGCGTGGTAAATCAAACCACTCAGTTAGCAAGCGATACACAGGCAATTTCCGATTACCTGCGTCAGCTAATAATGAGTTATTACCAACTGAATGAGACCAGCATTAGTGAAAGATTTGCAGACACAAGAGATACTTTATGTTATGCTACCAACGATAATCAAACAGCAGTAAACGGAATGTTAGAAACAGAAGCTGACCTTGCAATTGTAGTTGGCGGATATAACAGCTCTAACACTACACATTTGGTTGAGTTATGTGAGAAGGTGTTACCAACTTATTTCATTAATGATGAAGACAAAATTTTATCGGCAGATGAAATTCTTCATTTCGATTATCATCATAAACAGGAACTACATTCTGCCAGTTTCCTTCCAAATAAGGAACCAGTAAAAATTTTAATGACAAGCGGTGCTTCGTGTCCCGATGCACTGGTGGAAGGCGTTATCAGGAAAATAGCTGACTTTTACGGAATGGCAAACAAAGTAGATCAACTGGCTGAACAAATGATGTAATTGTATTTTACCTTAATGGAGTAAAACAAAAGAGGCCGTCTTTACAGACAGCCTCTTTATTATTTAAAGTAAGTTGATTAAACTTTAAAGTGAGCAAAAGCCTTGTTAGCTTCAGCCATACGGTGTGTATCTTCTTTCTTTTTGAAAGCAGCACCTTCACCTTTAGCAGCTGCAACAATTTCATTGGCTAATTTATCAGCCATGCTGCGACCGTTTCTTTCACGGCTATAGCGAACCAGCCATTTAATACTTAAAGAAATCTTTCTTTCTGCACGAACTTCAGCAGGAATCTGGAAAGTAGCACCACCAATACGACGGCTTCTAACCTCTACAGACGGAGTTACATTTGACAATGCTTTTCTCCAAACATCATAACCATTTTCTCCGGTTGTTTTGGCCACTTTATCCAATGCGTCGTAGAAAATAGTATAAGCAATGCTCTTTTTTCCCTGCCACATAATGCTGTTCACAAAACGGGTAACCAGTTTATCGTTAAACTTTGGATCTGGTGCTAAGGGAATCTTTTTTGGTTGTGTCTTCCTCATTTATCTGGAATTAATGCTTTATAAATTATTTTTTGGCTTTTTCTTTCTTAGTTCCGTATTTAGAACGGCTTTTCTTACGGTCTTTAACACCGGCAGTATCCAAACTACCCCGTACGATATGATAACGTACACCTGGTAAATCCTTCACACGACCACCACGAACCAGTACGATAGAGTGTTCCTGCAGGTTGTGACCTTCACCCGGGATATAGGCGATCACCTCTACCTTATTCGTTAAACGAACTTTAGCTACTTTACGAAGCGCAGAGTTTGGCTTCTTGGGAGTAGTGGTATACACACGGGTACAAACACCCCTGCGGAAAGGGCAGCTATCCAAAGCCCTTGATTTACTTTTTGACTTGATTATTTCACGTCCTTTACGTACTAATTGCTGAATTGTAGGCATTACTGACCTTTTATTTTTAGGACGGCAAAGGTAAGGCCCATAATTTAAACCACAAAAAAGTTTAAAAGCTTTTTGGGGTATTCTGCTAATATTATGGAATTTTCCTTCAAATTAGCGTATGATCCGGCATAATTTATGAGGCAACAACTCGTTTTAATCCGGAGTCTATTAAAAATGAGGAATACCGGCTGTTTGAAAATGAAGATTAACAGATAAATTGTTTCCGATAAATAACAAAACTAATTCCATTGAAAGATCAAGGCCTGATGAGTAGATATTTATACATTACCTTTTCTCCGGTTCTTTTTACAAAATTCCTGCTGTTGATACTTTCATCAATAGCCTCCTTATTTGCTTTTGCGCAACCCAGGGCAAATTTCACTGCTTCGCCTCTTTCGGGATGTGCCCCTATAGTGGTTAATTTTACAGATCAGAGCACCGGCGCCCCGGATACCTGGCGATGGGATCTTGGAAATGGGGTTACCTCCACCCAGCAAAATCCTTCCACTACTTATTTTTCTCCCGGGCTTTATACTATAAAACTGGTTGTTTTAAATGCACTGGGTAAGGACTCACTCGTTAAAACAAATTACATAACTATCTATACGCCTCCACAGGTATCTTTCAGTACTGTGTCATCATTAACAGGCTGCTTCCCTTTACGGGTACAGTTTACTGACAACTCAACCAGCACTTCGCCCATAACGGGATGGCAATGGGATTTTGGGGATGGTACTACCTCCGCCCTGCAAAATCCGATTAAAATTTATACCAGTGCCGGCAATTTTAATGTGGCACTTAAGGTAACCAATAGTAATGGCTGTTCCAGCCTGCTGGTTAAGCCAGGTTTTGTAAAACCAACTGCTGGTGTTACTGCTGATTTTAGTTCCAGTAACCCGGTTAACTGCAAACCACCTGAGGCAATTACATTTACCAACCTTTCTTCCGGGCCGGGAACTTTATCATATCAATGGAATTTTGGAGATGGGGGTATATCTACCCAGGCTAATCCAATCCATACTTATACTACTGCCGGGCTTTTTAATGTTCAACTTATCGTTAACAGTGACCAGGGTTGTGTGGATACTATCACAAAAAATAATGCACTTAGTGTGGGGATATATCAATCGGGTTTTAGTAAAAAAGATTCCATTTGCCTGGGTGATACACTGAGCATTCAAAACACTTCCCTGCCCAATCCTCCCAATTCAACCTGGTATTTTGGCGATGGCACTACTTCAGCTAATAAAAACCCGGTAAAAATTTATACAGCAGCCGGAACATATACTATTAAATTAGTAAATAACTACGGCGCTTGTCTGGATTCATCTATTAAACAAGTGGCAGTAATCAGCAATCCTGTTCCGGCATTTTCAGCTCCACAAACATCATCCTGCTCAGCCCCATTTACAGTTAATTTCCAGGATGCAACACCCGGTGCTGCACAGTGGTTATGGGATTTTGGCGATGGCGTCACGTCAACTCAGCAAAATCCATTGCATACCTATACAACATTTGGACAATTCACTGTAACGCTAACCGTAACAAACAGCATCGGTTGCAAGGGAACAACTACAAAAGCAAATTATATACAGATAGCCAAACCCTTTATACAGGTTAGTGGTTTACCTGCCAACGGTTGTATTCCTTTTACCATCAACCCTGTTCCAACCGTTTCCACACCCGGTACGGTAAGCAGCTGGCTTTGGAATTTTGGAGACGGTACTGTTTCCAATGCACAAAACCCCTCACATACTTATAATGTTACAGGCACCTATACGGTAAAACTTTTTATCACAACCAGCGGGGGTTGTGCTGATTCGTTGGTGATTAATAATGCTGTACGTACAGGTAATAAGCCTACCCCCGGTTTCACTGCCAGCCCCTTGAGTATTTGTGCCGGAAAGCCTGTTCAATTTACCGACGCCAGCACAGGAAGCCCGGATCAATGGTTATGGAATTTTGGTGACAATACCAGTTCCACGCAACAAAACCCTTCTCATAGTTTTGACACCAGTGGAACATTTACAATAGGGTTAACTGTTTTCAATAATGGATGTGCTGATTCAGTTAAGAAGATAAATTATATAACTGTATTACCCCCGGTGCCCCGCTTTACGGTTAACTATGATTGCGCAGCAGGAACAAACATTACATTTACTGATAATTCCATTGGCGCAACTACCTGGGCGTGGGATTTTGGCGACGGGGGAACCTCTGCTTTGCAGAATCCTGCACATACCTTCGCTTTAGGAACTTATAATGTAAAACTTACGGTGACGAATGGTGCCTGCAGCAATAGTCTTACTAAAACTATTAAAGCAATAAAAGAAAGTGTGAACCTAACCTATGACCAGGCAGCTAAATGTAAAAATATACCATTTGCATTTAATGCGGTTATAAGCAACCCTGCAAATATCACAGCCTATAACTGGTCATTTAGCGATGGGTCTGCAGCAGGCGGTACCGGCGTTAATCATGCCTTTAATAATACCGGTACTCAATGGGTAAAACTGGCAGTAACTGATATAAATGGATGTAAGGACAGTACAGCGAAGATACCAATACAATCATATGGCCCCAAAGCTGCTTATAGTTTTACACCACCAACACAGTGTACCAACCAGGATGTAACCTTTAACAACACCAGTACCACAGATGGCACCAATGCAATTACATCCGCTTTATGGAGTTTTGGTGATGGGAATACAGTGAGTAATATAAATCCAACCGTATTATATAAATACACTCAGGCCGGTTCTTACAATACTAAATTAAAAGTTACGGATACCTTTGGTTGCAGCGACAGTTTAAGTTTACCGGCCGTAGTTACTATTCTAAAATCGTCCATTAGTTTTACAGCAATTGATACGCTTACCTGCCCGGGCGGAAGTATTCAATTTAACAATACTTCAGCAGGCAGTAATTTAACATACAACTGGAACTTTGGAGATGGAACAACTTCAGCAGCTACCAACCCCCTGCATACTTATACAACAACCGGGAAATATAAGGTAACCCTCACAGGAACGGAAAGTATTGGATGTATTGATTCAATGGTGAAGGTAAATTATATTACCGTTGATCTTCCAAAAGCAGCATTTGCTGTTAGTGATTCATTTACCATTTGCCCGCCATTGCAGGTACAGTTTACCAATAACTCTACTTTTTACAAATCGGTTCTCTGGAAATTTGGTGATGGCAATACTTCTACTGTTATTAATCCAAAATACTCATATAGCATTCCAAATGTTTATACCGTTACTCTCTATGTTACCAGTCCGGGTGGATGTGTGGATAGCGTTAAAAAAATAATTACGGTTTTAAGTAATACCAAGGGGGTACTTACTTATTCACCCTTATCGGGATGTTATCCGCAAACTATTGACTTCAAAATAAGTTCCACCAACCCGGTGAAATATTTCTGGGATTACGGGGATGGCAGCACTTTTTTTACTACTGATTCCATTCAGCATTACCAATATGGTTACCCGGGTTATTATTTGCCCAAAGTAACAATGCAGGATGCACAGGGGTGCTTAACACCGGTATTTGGCCCCGACACGATTAAAATATTTGGAGCAAAAGCAGATTTTAGTTTTGATAAAACCCTGCTATGCGACGCAGGGAATGTTCAATTCAGGGATTCTTCTTTTACTGCTGATGCGGTTAGCAACTATACATGGGATTTTGGAGACGGAACAGCTGTTTCCGCATTAAAAAACCCGTTGCATTTTTATTCTAATCCGGGCATTTACAAAGTAACCCTTACGATACGTACTGCCAATGGGTGTACCAATACTATGACCAAGCCTGCCCTTATTAAAGTTGTTAAATCACCACAAATAAGCATTACTGGCAACACTGTTTATTGTAACCCGGCCACTGTACAATTAAACGGAATCAATCAGCCTGATACTTCGGCTGTTTACTGGAAATGGGTGATCAATAACAACACAATAATAAACCAGCAAAATACCGGTACATTAAATTTTCCTGCTGCCGGAAGCTATCCTGTGCTATTAACTGTTGTCAACAGTTCTGGCTGTGTTGATACAGCAACCACTACTATTACTGTCAACCAAACCCCAACAGTTAATGCCGGAAAAGATACAATAATTTGCCTGGGCAGTTCTATAACCCTGCAACCCGCAGGGGCTGCTGTCTATACCTGGTCGCCTGCTACTTATTTAACTTGTACTAACTGTAATAATCCGGTTTCCACGCCGAAGGGTAATATTACTTATTATGTTACCGGCACAACCCCACAGGCTTGCTCTGCCGTTGATTCTATAACCATTAAAGTTCAAAAACCATTTACTATAACAGCAAGTGGTGATACAAATATTTGTGCGGGGCAATCTGTACAGTTGCTGGCAAGTGGTGCTGATAAATATATATGGTCGCCCGGTTCAGGATTAAATAATCCTGCCATCAGCAATCCTATAGCCGGTCCATCTGCCACCACTAACTATATGGTGGTTGGATATGACAATAACGGTTGCTTTACTGACACAGCTTATGTGGCGGTAAATGTTTACAACTATCCTACCGTTAACCTCGGTAGAGATACTACTATCATGGGAGGCAGCTCAATAGAACTAAAACCAATTTCCAGCAACGATGTTGTGAGTTGGCAATGGACAGCTGAGCCTGCCGGTACTTTAAGTTGTTATACCTGTCCCATAACTACTGCCAAACCAATAGTAAATTCAATATATACTGTTGAAGTAAAAAACAGTATTGGCTGTGCCACCACGGGTGCAATAAAAGTGATTGTACTTTGCCAGGGTGGAAAAATTTATTTACCCAATTCGTTTACACCAAATGGTGATGGTATCAACGACTGGTTTTATGTTATGGGTAACGGGGTACAAACAATCAAAGTTTTCCAAATCTTTGACCGCTGGGGTAAAATAATTTTTAATAAAAGAAATATAGCGGCTAATTCCCGCTTAGATGGATGGAACGGACAATTCAATGGCGTTGACCTGCCCACCGGCGTTTATCCCTATATAATTGAAGTCATTTGTGGCGATGGTGCACTATTCAAATTAAATGGTTCGGTAACGCTTATCAGGTAGAGATATCTTTTAAAAAAAATATTTACTTTCTTTATTGCCCTTTAATGCTCTCTATAAATTCTCTACTGCTAATGGATTGAAAAATTCATTCGTTAAAAATAAGACCCGGCATTATGCCGGGCCTTATTTTTATTAGTATTTTTTATATCAAACTCTGTACATCCATCCATGCACATCAGCAGCATGACCGTAGCGGATATCATCTACCCGTTTCTTCACTTCTGTGGTGGTGGCTAAATTGCTAATATCAAACTGCATATTGTAATCTTTGTATTGCATTTCCTTAATGGTAGCAACAGTTGCAGCCGTTCCTGTACCAAAAACTTCTTTTAATGTTCCGGCTTTATGGGCAGCAATTATTTCATCAATACTTACCGGTCTTTCTTCAATAGTAAAACCCATTTCTTTCAAAACGGTAATTACGGTATCTCTTGTTACACCGGCTAATATTGTTCCGGCAGTTAAATCGGGTGTTAATACTTTATCTCCCACAATAAAGAACACATTCATCACACCACATTCCTGCACATATTTATGCTCTTTAGCATCCATCCACAGCACCTGGTCAAATCCATTTTTCTTTGCCTGGGCAGTAACATACATGGCCCCTCCATAATTACCCGCTGCTTTTGCATAACCCACACCCCCTTCTGCCGCCCGAATATATTTTTCTTCCACCCATATTCTCATAGGAGCAGCATAATATGGACCGGTTGGGCTAAGTATGATAATGAACTTATAAGTATCAGATGCTTTTACACCTATCACTTCATCACTTGCATACATAAACGGACGTATGTACAGGGAATAATTGGGTTTTGCCGGAATCCAATCTCTATCCATTTCTATCAGTTTACGCATACCCTCAATAAAAATTTCCTCCGGAACTACAGGCATTTGCATACGTTCAGCCGAAATATTAAATCGCTTAAAATTATCATAAGGACGAAAAATATAGGCATTATCCTGGTCGTCTTTGTAAGCTTTGATACCTTCAAAAATTGCCTGGCCATAGTGTAATGCAGCATTGGAAGGAGCAATTAGCAATGGCTGATATGGTTTTATTTCAACATTTTTCCACTCACCGTTTATATAATCTGCTTCCAGCATATGGTCGGTAAAGTTTTTACCAAAGGGCAAATTATCAAAGTCAATTTCTTTTAATTTACTATTTGCCGCCCGTGTCACTTTTATATCAATAGTAGCTAACATAATATCGTTTTAAAAACTTCGCAAAGAAACGAAAAAAAAGCCGTAGCCTTGTCACATAATTTTGAAACAAGATGCGTTTAAATGATAATGAAATATTACCCATCCTGCTTACCGAATTATATAAAAATTCGTTAGTACAATTGGAGGATGAGGAGTTGGCAAAACAGGCCGAAATTATTTCAGCCCCCGCATTAAAATTTTTGGGTGAAAATAAAAAAGGGATTTTGATAATTGTTAATGATGAACATGCTCCATTTCTTACTGAAAACGCTTTTACCCTGCTGCTGAATATATTAACTGCCTGTAAATTGAATATGGGTGATGTAGCAGTGGTAAATAAAGTAAATTTAAATGAAAGTGTTACCCAAATCATCCGGCAACTCGGCTCCCGTACGGTTTTATTGTTTGGTATTGATGCCAATGCTGTCAATTTACCTATCAACTTTCCGCATTACCAGGTACAAAAGCACGGTAACATCACATATCTTACCAGCAATGATTTTGAAACATTAGAAGCTGATAAACAACAGAAAGGAAAATTGTGGTTATGTTTGAAAAAGATTTTCGATTTGTAGTATGGAATTAATTTTCGCCACCAACAATCAACATAAAGTAGAAGAAATCCGTGCGGTGCTGGACGATAATTTTTCTATCCTCACATTAAAAGAAGCAGGAATTGATATAGATATTCCTGAACCGCATGATACCATTGAAGCCAACGCATCAGAAAAATCATCGGTAATACATCAACTCACCGGCAAAAATTGTTTTTCAGAAGATACAGGACTGGAATGTGAGGCTTTAAATGGAGCACCAGGTGTAAAAAGTGCCCGTTATGCCGGTGAACATAAAAGCTTCCAGGACAATATTGATTTGCTGCAAAAAAATCTGTCTGGAAAAAGTAACCGGAAAGCTCAGTTTAAAACAATTATTTCTCTCCTGTTAGATAATAAAGAATATTTATTTGAAGGAATATGCAAAGGTCAAATCATTGAAGAACAAAGAGGTAAAGGCGGATTTGGCTATGACCCGGTTTTTGTTCCGGAAGGCAGTACGCTTACCTTTGCCCAGATGAGCATGGAAGAAAAAAGTAAGATCAGTCACCGGGCAAAAGCGGTTAAAAAGTTGGTGGAGTTTTTGAATAATTATACACCATCAACGAATAATTAAAAAACCATATTTGGAAAGCAACCATTTTATATCAGAGCCCGACTTAATCAGGGGATGTATCGAAGGAAACCGGCGCATGCAGGAAATCCTGTATCAGCGCTTTGCTTCCAAAATGTATGCGGTTTGCCTGCGTTATGCCGGCAATGCCGATGATGCACAGGACCTGCTACAGGAAGGCTTCATTAAAGTGTACAATAACCTTCAAAAATTCAGGGGCGAAGGCTCCTTTGAAGGATGGATCAGAAGAATTTTCATTAATACCTCCATCGAACATTTCCGCCGCAAAACCAACCTCCGAACCGTAAACGAGACCGAAGAGACAGGCATTGAGGACAAATCACTAACGGCGCTTGACAATTTAGGCGAAAAAGACATTCTTAAACTTATCCAGGAACTTAGCCCGGGCTACCGTACCGTTTTTAACCTGTACGTTGTTGAAGGCTACGCACACAAAGAAATTGCATCCATGCTGGGCATAAGTGAAGGCACCAGTAAATCTCAATTAGCCCGTGCTAAAAATATATTGCAGGACCTTGTGAAAACAAGATTAGAAAATAAAATTCCGGCTAAACCCAATGAGTGAACAGTTAAAAAATAAGATCCTTAACATGGAAGTGGCTCCACCAGCAACTGCCTGGGATTTTATTGCTGCCCGGTTGGATGAACAAGCAATCAGCGGATCAGCAGCCGTTCAACTTAAAATGAATCAACTGGAAGTTGCCCCACCTTCTTTTGTATGGAGTGAAATAGAAAAGGAGTTAGATAAAAATGCTGAGAAGGTAGTCCCTTTTAGGAGTCGAAATACTAAACGCTTATTGTATGCAGTGGCTGCAGCATTAGTTGGAATTATCGGTTATAATGTGATGAACTACTATTTAACCTCTAACTCATCAACTAATATTTCTACTCCCGGATCAGTAACCATCGCAGGCAATAACCAGAATCAATCTCCGGATACATCACTCAATATTGCCTCCAACGATAATAATCAATCCAACGATACCAATATTTCTTCTTCCCAATCTAACACTACCAACCGCTTACCTCTGGAAACAAACAATGGCAAGGATGAAGTTTACGCTGACAATAATGTAAATCTTCAAAAAGCAGATGCCGAACCTGTAAGCTATGCAGACCTTTACAATCCTGATGAAGGAGTACATTTAGTAGCGCATGATCTTAATGGCAATATTCCCAGCGGAATTAATGCCATTACCGCCGGCAACAATTATTTTATCACCACCGGACCTAATGGTGAAGTAGTAAGAGTGTCAAACAAACTGGCTAATATCATTCAAATGCTGGGTGATGATGGCGGCTCAGAAGAAAACATCAATGTTATTATAAAAGAAAGTGCCGTGTGGAAACAACGCTTTTATAATTTGCGTAACAAGCTCAGCAAGCTGGCTCCCTCCCCCAATAATTTTATGGATATTGTAGAACTGGCCAATGCATTAAAAGAAGAAAAAAAGCCATAACCCCTTCCATCATTATTCTTGGCTTATAACCCTCAAAAAGTTACCTTTGCGCCGGTTTTAAAATGACAATGAGATATCAGATCATGCCATTTTAATCTTCAAATTTTCAAACCACCAAATCTTCAAATTGTAAGAAATATGGCAGATATTTTTGAACGCTTACTGAAGAACTTCGGACCCATTGGTCAGCACAGAGAAAGAGCACACGGTTATTTTGCATTCCCAAAATTAGAAGGAGAAATCAGCAGCCGCATGAAATTCCGCGGTAAAGATGTGATCGTATGGAGTTTGAATAACTATCTTGGTTTGGCCAACCACCCGGAAATACGTAAAGTAGATGCGGAAGCAGCAGCACAATGGGGTTTAGCTTATCCCATGGGTGCAAGAATGATGAGTGGAAACTCCAACTATCATGAACAACTGGAAGCTGAGTTAGCTGCTTTTGAAGGTAAGGAAGATGCTATCCTGATGAACTACGGTTACCAGGGAATTATGAGTGCTATTGATGCCTTGTGTGGCCGTCATGATGTAATTGTTTACGATGCAGAAAGCCATGCCTGTATTATTGATGGCTTGCGTTTGCACCCGGGACATCGTTATGTTTTCAAACATAATGATGTGGAAGATTTTGAAAAGCAATTGCAAAGAGCTACGGCTTTAATTGAAAAACAAAAAAGCGGCGGCATACTGGTTATTACAGAAGGTGTGTTTGGAATGGCCGGTGACCAGGGAAAACTAAAAGAGATCGTTGACCTGAAAGATAAATATGAATTTCGTTTACTGGTAGATGATGCACATGGTTTTGGTACTTTAGGAAAAACAGGCGCCGGTGCCGGTGAAGAACAAGGTTGCCAGGATGGAATTGATCTTTACTTCAGCACTTTTGCTAAATCAATGGCTTCAATCGGCGCTTTCTTAGCTGGCAAAAGAGAGATCATTGATTATATCCGTTATAATATCCGTTCACAAATTTTTGCGAAGAGCTTACCAATGCCCATTGTAATTGGTAACCTTAAGCGCTTAGAAATGCTGAAGACAATGCCTGAGTTAAAAGCTAAGTTGTGGAGCAATGCACAAAAATTACAGAAAGGATTAAAAGACCGTGGATTTGATATAGGTAAAACAGACAGCCCTGTTACGCCGGTTTATATGAAAGGTGGTGTGGAAGAAGCCACAGCAATGGTGATGGACCTGAGAGAAAACTATGGTGTGTTTGCTTCTATTGTCGTATATCCAGTAATTCCTAAAGGACATATTATTTATCGTTTGATTCCTTCTGCTGCTCATACTGATGAGGATATTGAAATCACACTCAAAGCATTTGATGAAACAAAAAAGAAATTAGATGCCGGTGCTTACCGTGTAGAAGCAATTCCTGATATGGCTGAGGTAAGTGGAAAGCGTTTTGATTATTTAAGAGAAAGACCAAAGAATAAATAATCTTATTAATTAAAATATTTTAAATCCCTTTCAATACCGAAGGGGATTTTTTTATTTCTTCTTCTGAACAATATACAAACCTCCAATAACTAACAATACACCAACTAAAGTATATAAACTGATTGGTTCGTGCAGGGTGAGTGCTGCGATGATAAAACCAAACACCGGAGTAAGAAATAACCAGAAAGAAGCTTTCACCGGGTTATCTCTCAGCAAATACAACCACAACTGAACAGCACCAATTGAAACCGGAATCGCCAGCCAGAGTATTCCACCAATGGAATGAATATCGTATTTATTTTTACTTCCATCATAAAAAGCAAATAAGAACGGCAACAGAAAAACTCCTCCCATTATTGTTTGCCATCCATTAATAGTAAGTATGTGCAGATCATTCCATTTGTTTTTTGAAAAATAAACTGCCCCAATTGAATAGGAAAGCATGCTGATCAACAACACCAATAAGCCCATTGGCGTGGCATAACTATTTTTTAATAATGGATACGCTGCTACTACTACACCTGCTGTGCATAATACCAAACTTATAATGGTAGAAATCTTTAATGGCTGTCTTAACCAAACAGCAGCAATAATACTGATGAGCACAGGATTTGTTCCAACGGCTAATGAGCCAAGCCCGGCAGAAACATAAAGCATTGCAATTACATAGAGGCCGAGATATACGCTGATATTTAAAAAACCATAAACTGCCAGTTGTTTCCACTCCTGCTTTTCAGGCAACCGCTTTTTCATAATTACATGAGCAATGATCAGCATTAATACTCCGGCAAAAAAGAAACGGCTTACGGCAATTACAAATGGCTGTGCAGATTTTAATCCAATCTTAGTTGCGGCAGAAGCTGATGACCAGAGAATGGCAAATAAAATACCAATGACTACCAGTTTTAAACCTGATCTTTCTTTACTCATCTTTCATAATTAATTTCCGGGCTGCAACTTAAATAAATATTATTTATTCGCTTCTTACAAAAAAGCTCCGGATTTACCGGAGCTTTTTATTTACAGGAAGCCAATGTTTATTTTATCCAAACAGGTCCAACACCTGCATCAGCTAATTGCTTATTTAATGCCGGTAAATTAGTATTTAATATCTCCTCTCCTCTTTGCTTAAGTGCAACCCATTTGGCATTCATTTCTTTTAATAAATCAAGATTGGGTTTATTGATTCTTGCAATATCACTTTCTGTTTGATTAATAAGATACAGATAATCTGAAGTAAATTTATTCGGGAAATTCTCCACATCATCATAGGTCTTTGACTTACGCTGCACCATGTCTTCATCCCATGCTTTCATTTTCTTTACCAAATCAGCTGCATCTTTTTTAACTGCTGCAAATTTATCGTCTGCGGGTAAATTAGAAATCAAAGTTTCCAGTTGTTCTCTTTTCGCATTTATTGTATTGATCATCTTATGCATGATTGTTACTTCAGCTTCCATGCTGCCCATTACTGAATGGTATTCTTTATATTCAGTCGCAGTTGTCGCATACAATGGATTCGGCAATATTTCTATTGCTGCTGATACGGATTGAGTACCCATTTTTAATATAACGGTATATTTTCCGGGAGGAACTTTATGACCTCTTAATCCTAATTCCAAATCAGCATAAGGAACACCGGGTATAGTAGCACAACGCATATTCCATACAAATTTATTTAGCCCTTTTGATTTTGATAATACAGGATCCCGTGGTGCTGCACCGTCAAATGCTTTATAAGTACTATCTGCCCTTGAACTAAATGTCCTCACAATATTTCCATCTGCATCTTTTATTTCCATTGTAACAATTGCATCTTTCACATCAGGTAATTGATAATACAACACCACTCCGGTTGCCGGGTTTATTCCGTAAGATGTAGTAACACCTTTAAAATCATTTCCTGCATTATCCATATCACTGTATCCATTTACCAAATAAGCAGGTGTTGGTTGAAATAAAGTCATTGCACTATCACCCTTTTTATATTGACGTAATAAACTCATATCATCCAGTATCCAATAAGAACGTCCCATTGTTGCGGCAATCAGGTTATCTCTGTAAACTTTCAAATCTGTAATAGGTACTACTGGTAAATTCAAACCAAATGGACTCCAGTCTTTACCTCCGTTCCATGATACATATAACCCGAGTTCCGTTCCGGCAAATAATAAATCTTTTCGTTTTTCATCTTCCCTGATTGTCCTGGTATAAGCACCATAAGGAATACCATTGGAAATTTTTGTCCAGGTTTTTCCATAATCAGTTGTTTTATATAAACCCGGAGTGTGATCATTAAATTTATAACGTGTAGTAGCGATATAAGCAGTTGCTTTATCAAAAGGAGAAACTTCAATACAATTTACCAAACACTCCTGCAAACCAGCCGGTGTAACATTTTTCCAGGTAGCACCATTATCTCTTGTTACGTAAACATAGCCGTCATCACTTCCGGTCCAGATAACGCCTTTCTCCAGCGGAGATTCCATAACGTAAGCCAAAGTTCCGTAATTCTCCGCCCCTACTGCTTCATTCGTGTAAGGAACACCGGGTTTACCTTGTTTTTCTTTTTCATTGCGGGTAAGGTCAGGCGAAGCTTCTGTCCATGTTTTACCATAATCGGTAGTCTTTAACAGCAGTTGAGCACCATGATAAAAAACATTTGGTTCAAACTTACTGCAGATGATAGGAGCATTCCAGTTAAACCGGTATTTCATATCCTTTGCATCCTTACTCAGGTATTGAATAGGTGCCGCCATAATGTTGGTACTTCCTTTTGCTTTTGTATCTAACACTTCAATAGTTCCCTGGTAACTGCCACCCATTACATATTGCGGATCATCAGGATTAAAAGCAAGAAAGGCACTTTCACCACCGGCGCTATAACTCCAGCTCCTTTCCGTAATTCCGTAACTGCCTAATTCACGACTGGCGATTTTTACGCTGGAATTATCCTGCTGCCCACCATAAATATTATAAGGGAAAAGATTATCAACGTTAATACGATACATCTGTGCCGTTGGCTGATTATTCAATGTACTCCATGATTTACCGGCATTAAATGAAATAGCTGAGCCACCATCATCAGAAATAATCATATTGTTACTGTTATTGGGATTAATCCACAGGTTATGATGATCACCGTGCATGGTTGACATATTTTCCCATGTTTTACCGCCATCTGTACTTTTCATAGCAGGGGCACTCATTACATACACAGTATTTTCATTGTTAGGGTCGGGAAAAACTTCAATATAATACCATGCCCGTTGTATCAACCGGTGATCACTGCTCACCTGCTGCCAGCTTTTGCCGGCATCATTGGAAACATATAATCCCTGTGCCTCTTTTTCCCAATCACTTTCAATTAATGCATACACTTTATCTGAATTAGACCGGCAAACTGCAATGGCCATTTTACCCATTTCTTTGGGCAATCCTTCTGTCATTCTATCCCAATGATCCCCGCCATCGGTTGATTTATATAAACCACTGCCTGGTCCGCCACTGGTTATGCGCCACGGCTCACGGCCATGTTCCCACATGCTGGCATATAATATGCGGGGATTATTTACATCAATCGACAATTCATTGCAACCGGTTTTTTCATTTACAAACAACACATTCTTCCAGGTAACACCACCATCGGTTGATTTATATATTCCTCTTTCTTTGGATTTACCATAGAGTTGCCCCTGTGCCGCTACATAAATAATGTTAGGATCTTTTGGATGAATTACGATTCTTGCAATATGCTGCGTTAAATCCAGTCCTATCTTCTTCCATGTTTTACCGGCATCAGTTGATTTGTAAACACCATCTCCATAACTGGACATTACACCACGTACCGCATGTTCACCCATGCCTGCATATACTACATTGGGATCACTTTCAGCAACAGCCACTGCCCCAACAGAACCAGTTTTAAAAAATCCATCACTAATATTATTCCACGTAATGCCCATGTCCTCTGTTTTCCAAACACCGCCACCGGTTGTTCCCATATAATAAACCATTGGGTTACCCACCACACCGGTAGCACAAACTGAACGGCCACCTCTGAACGGGCCAATACAACGCCATTTTAATGGTTTGAAGTAATTGTTTACATCAGCGGAAGTAGTATCAGGTTTTGATTGTGCAATAACTGAAACAGTAAATAAAAATGCCAAATGGGCCAGCAGCAATTTTTTCATTGTACTAAAATTTGAGCGGTAATTTAAATCATCTTTACGTAATGGAATTATTTACTCATCCACACAAATCCTTTTAACTGGTAATTAGTTAACACAGTTTGTGCCGTGATGGATACTTTAATCGTGGGTAAGAGGTCTTCTTTCTGTATGTTTTTATAAGCCATCGCCTGTCCGCAGGCAATAATTTTTGCACCCAGTTTTTCCAGTTCACCTATTACTTTAATATTGGGATTATCACTTTTAAATTTTTTATTGTAATATTCATTGGTAGTAAATGCATTCAAAGCCCCGCCATGTACCACTATAACCGGGATAATTCTTTTTAAAGGAATACCGGAAGCTACGTGTAAATTAATTACCCTCACTACTTCTACCAGTCCTTCGTTATTATCCTTGATAATGGAATCCGGATTATTATTAACCAGTTCAAATAACAATTTATAATCCTGGTTTGGATCGGGGACCTCAGTTGGATCTTTTACCTGTAATACACCTGAAAATTCACCGGCATTCAATACTGGGAAACTGGCATTTGATTTCAATTTTTCCCAGCGGATTTTATCACCAAATTCTTTTTCAGTTTTTATTGAATCGGCCTTATAAATAGCCTTCAATATACTATCTCTCTGATGCTTCAGTACATTAATTATGCTGTCGGTTTTGGATACTTGTGCCACCCCCATACTGCAGGAAAGAATACCGATGAACAATGCCATTAATTTTCTCATATATTTTTTAATTGAAAGATAAGCGAAATAAATACAGGCAAAAACAAAAAAATATCATCATATATTCCACTCCTTTTTCCTTCAATCATTTCAGCAAACAATAACTACCGAAAGATTTGTCTTAACTTAAGGCTGTAAATACTCAACAATGAAAATTACGTTAATCGCTTGCTGTTTGCTGCTTATTTTTATCACAGCTCATACACAAACGGAAGATTCAATTACGATTAAAGGCATACCGCATAAACTTGGCTGGGAAATAAAACCGCAAAAGTTTATCAATAAAAAAGACAGTTTTATTATTGAAAGCGGCGCTAAAACAGATATGTTCCGGGATCCAAACGTAACTTATAATACTGATAATGCACCCAAGCTTTTGTTTACCCCGGATGTGAACTTTATACTGATCGCTTCAATAAAACACTCCTTTGCCAACAAATGGGATGGCGGCGCTATTGTATTAAAAGCCGATAGTATTAACTGGATTAAGTTTTGTTATGAAAAAGATTATACCGGTAACCGAAGAGTGGTTACAGTAGTGACTAAAGATGTTTCTGATGATTGTAATTCGGTTTCTTATACCAGTAATAAGGTATATTTTAAAATTGCAAAAGCAGACAATGTAATTACGCTATATTGTTCCGATAATGGTAAAAACTGGTTACTGGTCCGGCATCTTCAAATCAATTTCCCATACACACTCCATCTTGGTTTTTTAGCCCAGTCACCACTGGGAAAAAATTGTACAGTAAGTTTTGGCGACATTGTATATAAAGCGAAGAAAATAGCTGATCCTTATAAAGGTGAATAAGCTTTCTGCAAACGTTGGATGTGGTTATTTTCCATCACCTTTCATCAATTTTGTATTACTTGGGTGAAGTTTATGCAACTTAATTTTGTGCATGCTGCTTAAAAATTTCCGGACTTTCATCAAATTTAAACCAGTGCTGGCGGTTGGTTTTTTATTCTCCGCATCCAGTTTGTTATTTGGTATTTGGGTAGCATCCATTCCATCGGTTAAATACCGGCTTGGTTTTTCTGATGCCAGTCTTGGTTTATCATTATTACTCTCTCCAATTGGAGCTATCACCGGGGTTTTAATATCTACTAAAATATTCAGTAAAATACCAGTAGGTAAATGGATGGCATGGGGTTATATCGCTACCAGTTGTATAATGATTCTGCAGATCAACTCAGTTAACCGGTTAATGTTCTGGGCTTGTTTGTATGCATTTGGGCTGCTCAGTTTTTTAAATGGCGTTTCCACTAACGCCACGGTAAACATCATGGAAAAAAAATACAACCGGCTATTTATGAGTACCTGTCATGGGTTATACAGCATGGGTGGCGCAGTAAGTGCCGGACTGGCTGCATTATTTTTTTCCCTGCAATTGGTTTCCGGATGGCATATAGTTATTGTAGCGGTTATTATAATAACGGTTATCACTTGCAGCAGAAATTATTTACTGGCTAATGAAGAAATTATCCATTCCGGCTCAGGATTGAAATGGCCTTCCCTCAGCATCCTGGGTATTTCATTTATGTGCATGGTTTCATTTATGGCCGAAGGCTGCGTGGCCGACTGGAGTGCTATTTATTTTAAAGAAGTAATGCATTCACCCAAAGCATTGATCAGTATTGGTTATGCAGGTTTTAGTATTGCTATGACGATTGGAAGGCTGAATGGTGACGCTATCGTTACTGCCATAGGCAATAAAAAAGCAGTGATTGGCGGGGCATTATTAGCCGCTATTGGTTTTGCCCTGGTAGTGCTTGCCCCAGTAATCGGGATGGCGGTTACCGGTTATATCATCATTGGCTTTGGATGTTCCTGTATTGTTCCTGTATTATTCAGAACATCGGGCAATATTCCCGGACTGAGCAAAGTAGAAGGCTTTGCGATGGTAACTACCGGTGGTTTGATTGGTTTTTTAGCCGGTCCATCCATCATTGGTGTATTATCCGAAGTAATGGGCTTATCCAAAGCATTTGCATTACTCATCATAATGGCATTGGCTTCTGCAACGGTTGCGTGGAAAAATCGTTTCATCACCACCAAAAACATTACACCTCCACCAGTTTTTGATGAACAGATTTATTAATTCGTTCTTTATTTTGATGTAATTTTATTTTACCGACGACAAACATGACACGACTATCCCGAACTAGCAAAATATTATTGATGGGTGCCAATATATGGTACTTTGGCGAAGGTATGCTCGGACCTTTGTTTGCTGTATTTGCAGAAAAAGTTGGCGGAGATATTTTAGATATTACCTGGGCATGGGCTACTTATCTTGCCATTACCGGTATCTGTTATATTATTGTAGGCAAACTCATCAATGGTAAACCATACAAAGATAAAGTAATGGTTGCCGGCTATGCATTAAATGCCTTGTTCACTTTTTTTTATTTATTTGTGTCAAATTCCTGGCAACTGTTTCTTGTACAAGCCGGGTTAGGAATGGCAGAAGCAGTCGGTACACCTGCATGGGATGCGTTGTATGCAAAGAATGTTGCTGATGAACATGATGCTTATGCATGGGGATTATCAAGCGGTCAATCACAAATAGTAACCGGCGCCGCTATTTTGGTGGGTGGATTAATTGCGCATTACGGTTCGTTCAATATTCTTTTCATCACTATGGGAACTATTCAGGGCATTGCAGCAATAGTACAAGCACAGATATTGTTTAAAAAGTAAACAATACCCGTGCTGTTAAAAACCACCACTAATTTTTACTTGAATGTAAAGGCAAATGAAATAACATTAGAATACAAATCTGTTGATTGTGTATAATGTCCATACCTTACTTCCAGTGTATTCAAATGCTGATTTAAAATTCCCTTTGGTGGAGCAAGATGTATTCCCACTCCATAAAATTGGCTGTTTAATTTAGAATAAGAAAAATTACTGGTATAATAAGTATCAGCTGATGTATGTGTAGCATAAGCTCCAAAATACTTTGCTGCTGTTTGTGTATAATAACGATAGAAAGGCGATACCGAGAAGAACGAATTAAATTTCACCGGGATTTCAATATCTGCAGTATGCGATCTTATTCCCCAACTGTCCATATAGTAACGGTAATAAGCTCTGAATACAAAATGGTCACCCATAAAATAATTCAAACGAAATCCAAGAGGAAGTTTAGTTCTGTTATCGGGCAAATTTTCTACATGCGCTGTTCCATCTGTAAAATAAACACGATGAAATGGCAAACCCAAATAACCTGTTTGTTCTACCAGGTCTGTCATCACACTAAACTGCATTCTTTTATTCACTATCTGCGCCAATGAAGCAGAAGCAGTAAAAGTATTACGGGCACTGGATGGGATATCGTCACTATACTCCTGTCCATCTCTTACGGTAACAGTTCTTCCGCTGGCGGTAGTGTACGTTGAATAGCCCCCGCCAGTAGTGTTATTATTTGTTCCCGGAATTAATTCAGATGGATAGATCATTTTTACCCTGTCAAAAAATCCTGAAACTTTTCCATTGATCTCAGTATTGGAACTTAATTTCTTTGAACCATTTACTTCCAGTCCAACAGACTGGTAATTATATTCATGAGAATAATACACTCCTATACCAAAACTATTTCCCTTTAAATTTTCTACTGACCAGTTGAGAGATGGATAGATTCGGGTACCGCCTGTTTTGGAAGCACCGGTCTTTGATACATAAGCAGATGAAGCAGCAGTATGATGATCAAAACCCAATTCAGCACTCAATGTATGTTTATTGTGTTGTGTATCCCACCCAACAAACTTTACTTCTAACCCGGTCGAGAGATCAATCACATGTTCATTACCAATTCCACCTGTTACTGCAGAGTGATTACCTTCCTGTGTATAATAACTGGAAATTAAATTCACCTCATCTACTTTTAAAGGCTTAGGTGTGTAAACTGTATCGGGCCTGTTTTTCTGTGAGAAGGCGGAGAGAAAACTGATGTATAATCCAATAACGGTTAAGCAAATTTTACGCATGTTAATTCAGAAAAATAAATTGATTAAATATTAATTACAGCCACAGCCTCCCCCGGTTTTACCTCCATTGGCACCGGCAGAACCTTCACGGTAACCATGAAAATTCATTTCTGTTTTCTGGCATTTACGGCTGTGCAAAGCCATATCTGCATCATTCAATTTACTTTTTTGATACTCTTTAACAGTAGCACAGGAAGAAAAAGAAAATATTCCTGCCATTAATAAAAATGCGGATGAAAAAAACTGTTTTATCATACTGGTGGTTTTAAGTAAAATGTAAATTTTTGGTCGTGTAGATAATATCATTGTCATCAATTACTATCGCTTCAATATTATTGATCTGGTTGATCATATCTAACCCGGCTTCAATGCCCATAATGGTAACCGGCGTTGCCATCGCATCCGCTATTTCAGCGTTGGGTGTAATAATGGTTACACTTTTAATTCCTTTCACCGGCAGACCTGTTCGTGGATCAATAGTGTGAGAATATTTTTCACCTTTGATCATTACAAATTTTTCATAATTACCAGAGGTAGCAACAGCCATGTTAGTCACATTGATATAAGAAAAAACTTCATGCTTCAAATTTGGATTTACAATGCCAATCGTCCATGGCTTACCATCCGGTTGATAACCCCAAACAGTTAAATCACCCGATGCATTAACAATACCACTCTTCACTCCTTGCTGTAGTAAAATTTGCCTGGCTCTTTCTGCAGCATATCCTTTTCCTATTCCACCAAAACCAATCCGCATTCCTTTCTCTTTAAGAAAAACAGTTTTCTCTTCTTCGTTTAAGATGATGTTATGGTAATTGATCAGTCTTACCATTCGCCTGGCAGTTCTGGCATCAGGCAGGCTCGTCATGTTAGTATCAAAATTCCAGAGACTTTTATCAACCGAACCATAAGTAATATCAAAAGCTCCCTGTGTAATATCTGAAATGCGGATAGAACGTTGAATTAAGCGAAAGGTTTCTTCACTCACTTTTACCGGGTGAATGCCTGCTGCTGCGTTGATCAAACTTGTTTCACTGGTATCACTATAAGTGGTAAGCAACTTTTCAATCCGTTGAATTTCTTTTACTGCCAGGCCAATTAAATAATTAGCCCCTGATTCATCTTCATCCACCACCGTAATTTCAAAATGATTTCCCATCAGGCGCATCGCCTGCTTGTGTATCATATTTTTTGCATGCTTTTCAA
Source organism: Sphingobacteriales bacterium (assembly GCA_003963365.1). Lineage (GTDB taxonomy): Bacteria > Bacteroidota > Bacteroidia > Chitinophagales > Chitinophagaceae > AWTP1-9. The sequence continues at coordinate 574,348 of RXJG01000002.1, read as the reverse complement.
TAGCTACCATCCACGGCCTGCTTTAATTCATTCAAAAATTCATTCATACCCTCTTTAGGATAACCATCCCAATCTTTAATAACCTTTCCATCTTCATTTAACAAAGCGGTGTAAGGGAATTTGCCATCAGCATTGTATTTGTCAGCCATGGCATCATTAAGCTTTTGCTGCTCTTTAGGAAGCTGATTCTTTTTTAAGCGGGGAAAATCTGCGTTTACCAATACCAGTTTATCATTGGCAAACACTTTAAATACTTCCGAATCGAAGATCTCTTTGTGCATGCGGACACATGGACCACACCAATCTGAACCGGAGAAATTGAGAAGAATGTACTTGTGCTCTTTTTTTGCCTGAGCTTTTGCATCATCTATATTAACAAGCCAGCCATTACCAGAAATGTTAATGGCCATTAGGAACAAGAGGAGTAACCTGATCATACTTTCTAAAGAATTTTAGATGAAACCATATACCATGTAAATATAGCCATCGTGTATACTTACAAATACACAGGGCAGATGACTAACAAAAGATTAACGCTGCCCTAAAGCTTTTAACATTCGTTATTTTCTTGTTATACACTCAAAATGGAGTAATAGGACAGATAGTTTTTGCGTCTATTAGTTGTTTGAATCAATTGGTAAAATCTAAATCTTGTAGATATGAAAAAGATAGCATTGATAGCCTTACTGGGCTTATTGGTTTTGAATGTATCTGCACAAAAAGGATCCAGGGGTCGTTATTATTATCATCCCCGGACGTATATAGTTTCGGGCTGGGCTCCGTATTATGGCTACGGTTATTATCCTTCTTATTGGTATCAGCCTTCCAGCCAATATTATAACCGGCCTTCCAAACTGGATATGAAACTGGAAGATATAAGAAACGATTACCAGGATAAAATCCGTTCTGCACGACATGACAAGTCTTTGTCCCGTGCTGAGCGAAAAGAGATAATCAGAAATCTTAAATCGGAGCGGAATAAGGAACTAAGAGATACAGAAGCTAATTATTATAAAAGATAGTGTTCAATCCAGAGGTAGTTTACAAAAAACATGCTCATCAATTGTGGGCATGTTTCTTTTTTATAAGAATAGCATAGGATCGTCACAAATACGAAAGTTCTCATTAAATGTATTCATAAAGGCTACATCTTCCGCTGCTATAGAAAAGTTGATGACATCAAAATTTTCCTGTAATCTTATTTTGCTGGATGATTTAGGAATGGTGGATATACCCTGTTCAATATTCCAGCGCAACACAATTTGAGCGGCTGTCCGGTTATATTTTTTGGCAAGCTGAATTATTCGTGGGTCATTCAGTTTTTTTCCTCTTGTAATAGGCGAATAGGATTGTAACTGTATTTTTCTTTTCCGGCAATAGTCAAAAAGTTCTTTATTGAAACACCAGGGTGATAACTCTACCTGGTCAAGAACAGGTTGAATAGCAGCATAACTTTCTAACTCATTCAGAAATGGGATTAAATAATTGGCCACCCCTGCTGCTCTTACTCTTTTCTCTTTATACAATTTTTCTAACGCCAGCCATGTTTCTTTCCTTTTTCCTTTAATGGGCCAGTGAACTAAATACAAATCAATGTAATCAATGTTCAGTTTTTTCATGCTTACATCAAAAGCCCTGAGTGTATTATCAAAACCATGATCACCATTACCAACTTTGGTAGTAACGAAAATTTCATTACGGTTAATACCGCTTTGCCTTATGGCATTGCCTACTTCTTTTTCATTACGGTACAATGAAGCCGTATCAACTAAACGGTAGCCAATCTCCAGTGCATCACTTACCGCCTGTTCAGCTTCTGCATTATACATATCATACACCCCCAAACCCAGCAACGGCATGGTAATACCATTGCTGAGTGTAGTGTATGGTTGAACTGGTTTTACTTGTTCTGTCATTAATTACCATTTTCATTCAAGATACAGCATTTAGCATTGAGCGTTCAGCATTCAGTGTAACTCACCATTTTTCTAATCCCAATAATTTCTTACCTAAATCGTTTAACACGGCTGTATCATATTTTGTTTGCTCCCATTTACGTGGATCCCCGGGAAAGGCATAACCTTCCGGTGCAATACGATTCTTCCATGAATTAATTCTCCATTCTTTTAAAGCTTCATTATCTTCCTCAGCCGGCATCATAGATATATATTGGGCAATGCGAACTTTATTTTCACTGCGATTTGCCCTTATGCCATGTGGCTGAAGACTGTTGAATATTAATAAATCACCGGCTTCCATTTTCACTTTTACCGGCTCAAACCCTGTTGTATCGGGTTTGAAACGATCCCTGTCTTCCGGCTGTGTTAACTTCCATGTATCATAGGTCCGGAACAATTCAGGAATACATTGAAAGCCACCCATATTTTCATCTGTCTGATCAGCCAATGCCAATACCCCCTGTACATTCACCGGTTTTGTTTCCGGATCATAATCCCAGTGAATAAATGCTTTGTATTCAAAACCGGGACGAATAGGAAAATTTAAATTAGCCCTGTCAATCGTAACCCACAACTTTTCTGTGCCCCATATATCTGCAAATGCATCATATACTTTTTGTGTCATCCGGTTATTCCACAAATGCTGGTTATTGTACACTTCCACCATACCAGTATTGGTCAACTCTTTCATTTTCATTTCTGCTCTTGGTGGTGCATACCAGGTGTTGGAATCATTGGGATCTTTTTCTTCAAACTCCCATAAAAATTTTGCAGTTGCTTCTGCCTGTTCTCTTGGCACTGCATTTTTAATAACTATATATCCATTCGTGATCCAGAAATTCCAATCATCTTCACTTAACACTCTCAATGGTTTTCCATTGCTGCGGTCATTTAATTTAGTAGCACTGCTTTTGGCAGTGGATGGATTTCCCGGTATGTCTGTATGTGCATTATTGGGAATCATAGTTGGAGCCATTGTAGCGGCCATTGTTTGCTGTTGCATATGCGATATTATTTTTATTGATTGAATGATGAATTGATAGTTGCTGCCGGGCATTGTCTTTTGCAGACTGTACAATATCCCGACGGTGTTAAATTCTTACAAGCAGTTTTGCTGTGATGATGGGTTGTTGTTTGTTGAATGCTTGTTTGAGTAGTGAGTACTACCAGCATTGCTTCTTCTGAAGCTGGTAATTTACTTATAGCTTTTTTCATAATCGAGTTGGTTTCTGATGTAAAATTAGCATTAGCGACACCCCATTTTCTACACTTATACTGGCCAGTTTTTGTGCTGTATTGACATTTTTCCAGAAATTTGGGGCTAACAATACTAATAAAGGACAAATGAGGGTTCTAAGAGAAGCCATAAAACCAGATATTGACAGTTCATTCAAAATTTTGCTTACTCCAAAACTGAATGAATTATTCTATTGGCATTTTCATCCTGAATATGAGATTGTTTATGTGGAAGCAGAGAAAGGCATCCGTCATATTGGTGACCATATTTCCAAATATGAGGGAAGTGACCTGGCGTTGATTGGTCCAAACATTCCCCACCTGAATTTTGATTATGGAGTTAAGACAATTGTTGAAACAGTGGTAGTGCAGATGAAAGAACATTTTTTAGGTCAGCATTTTTTTGCATTGCCTGAAATTGCAGCTATCAATAATTTATTTGAAAGAGCTAAAAGCGGATTAGCTTTTTATGGAGAAACAAAAAAGAAAGCAGGTGAAAAATTAAAACGGCTTACTGGTCTGTCGCACTTTGATCAGCTGATTGCTTTATTACAGGTATTCCAGCTACTGGCCGAAAGCAAAGAAGTGGTTCCGTTAAAAACAAGACCCATTGCCAATGCTTCTGTTTTAAAAGAACAGGAACGGATGCATAAGATTTATCATTATATCGAGAATCATTACCAGCAGAATATTGATGTAAATAAAGTAGCTAAACTTTCAAATTTGACTACCGCTGCGTTTTGCCGGTACTTTAAAAAATCAACCCATCTCACCTTTACTGATTTTGTTAATCAATACCGAATTAACCAGGCAAAGAAATTTTTGCTGCAGGATAAAACGGTGACGGAAGTTTGTTATGACAGTGGTTTCGAAAACCTGTCACACTTCAATAAAACATTTAAGCGTTTTGCCGGGGAAAATCCAACGGCCTTTAAAAAAAGGCAAAAAGTAAATTGATTATATCATGATCTCCATTTGATAGTTCCTTCCTTATTTTCTTTCACCCTGAATTGAACAATATTCTTAATTAATGAGAGAGGAAGCTTTTCATCCAGCGGAAACTGAACCGGACCCTGTGCTCGTCTTATAAAACAAATCTTTACATGAACAACTGTTATTTGAAAAAAGCGGATATTAGCAGTAATTCACTTACCACCTAATATCTAAAACAGCCGGAATGAAAAATTTTAACATCATCAAGGTTAACTTCAAAGGAGGTATCATCAACCCCGCTGAATTTTACAATATATTATTAGCAGCAGAAAAATCAAGATTGTTGTATGCCAAGTTTGGTTTACGCCAGCAATTTTTGCTGGAAGTGGGCATTGAAGAAGTTTACAACCTTACCGCCGAACTAGATGCACTTGGCATCCGCTACGAAGTAAATACAGAAAATTATCCAAACATCATCAGCTCCTATCCTGCCGAAGAAGTTTTTATCAACAACACCTGGCTTACTGAAAATATCTATAAAGAAATTTTTTCAGCATTTGATTATCCACCCCAGCTTAAAATCAATATCAGCGACAGTAATCAAAGTTTTACCCCGCTGCTCACCGGTAATATCAACTGGGTGGCCTCCATTACAGATACCAATTTCTGGCATTTGTTTATCCGCTTTCCCAAAACAAACATTATTTACGAATGGAAAGATGTGGTACATACAAAAGACCTGCCGGTAATGAGTCATTATATTGAAGAAAACATTCTTCAGCATAAAGAAAAATTTTATGATAATGAAACTGCCAGTGGTGATGAATTATATGCGCTGATAAAGAAAGAAACATTTAATGCAAAACCCGCAGCTGCTCCCTGTGCTTTACCACCATTCAAACTTCCTTATTACGAGGGATTAAACCGGTATGGTGATAAATACTGGCTGGGCATTTACAGAAGAGATGAGCTCTTCAGCATCCAATTTTTAAAAGAGGTTTGTTTGCTCTGCATCAGTACCGGCTCAGAACAACTTTGCTCCACTCCGTGGAAAAGCATTATGATAAAAGGCATAGAAGAAAAGAACCGTAACCAATGGAATGATTTACTTGACCGGTATTATATAAATGTACGGCATGCAGCCAACGAGTTAAATTTTCAGGTGGAAGATTATAACCCCGACGCCTTAAAGCTGAAGCAATTACTGGTTAAACGGCTAAATGATGAGGATACCCGTTCTTTTGGTGTTTGTATTGGTATTAAAACACAAAGAAAAACGGAAGTATTCTCCAGCATACTCGTAAAAAGAAAACCGCTCATCCGTATTGGAAAATTAGAGTTGTTTCACCTCTACGATATTTTGTGTGCCAAAGATTATAATCCCAACGAGAGAACGGCCTTTGTTTTCAGCAGTGATAATCCAAAATTTGTACTGGCAGAGCAATTACGCCGTGCTGTACTTTCTTACTATCGTCAGCCGGTAGCAGTACCCGAAGAAGGTGCCGCACCAACTGCCGAACATGATTTTATGCTGGCAGATTAAAGAATAGAGATACCGTAACTATTTCTTTAAAGCTTCTTTTACCTTAGGGGCAATCTTATTTCCAAAAATTTCAATGGACTTCATCAGCGATTGATGAGAGGGGCCTCCTACATCCATATGTGCGGAGAAGCGGGTAAGGCCAAAGATTTCCTGCAGGTATAAAATTTTCTCAACCGCTTCATTGACATCACCAATAATTAAATGCCCATTCTTGCCTCGGCCGGTATCGTACTGTGAACGCTGATACCGGGGCCAGCCCCTGGTGCTCCCTATTCTTGTCATTTGCGATGAATACACGGGATAATATTCATCAGATACCTGATTGCTGTTTTCGCCAAAAAATGCATGCATATGTACACCAGCCTGCAACTTATTAATATCATTCCCAAAATGTATCCAGGCTTTTTTATAATAATCAAACAAAGGAACGAACTGTGCGGGATCGCCGCCGATGATAGCAAAGATAACCGGTAACCCATGTTTAGCTGCTCTAACCACACTTTCAGGCGTACCACCAACAGCCACCCAAATACGAAGGTGATTGTTTACTGCACGGGGCAATACGGGTTGATCCCTTAGTTCCGGTCTGAACTTTCCTTTCCATGTAATGGGGTTTTGCTGGTTGATCTTTACCAGTAAATCTAATTTCTCTTCAAACAACGCATCATAATCTTCAAGATTATAACCATATAATGGAAATGACTCAATGAAACTGCCACGCCCTGCCACCAGTTCTGCTCTTCCATCCGTTAGTAAATCTATCGTGGCAAAACTCTGATAAACTCTTACCGGGTCTGATGAACTCAGCACATTAACGGCGCTGCCAAGTTTAATATTTTTTGTAACTGAAGCTGCCGCAGCCAATACAATTTCAGGAACAGATACGGCATAATCTGGGCGGTGATGTTCACCAATCCCAAAAAAATCCAATCCCACTTCATCCATCAGCTTTATTTCCTCTATCAGTTCTTTTAAACGTTCTCCGGTTGATAAAGGTTTACCATTTTTATCATAATGATTATCGCCAAACATACTAATGCCCAGTTCCATATTTTTTTTAAGCGAAGGTAAGATGAGAAATTAAAAAGGTGCCCAACTTCCTGAAGATGTCAGACACCTTAACGTAACGTTCACTCCAAAACCTTAAAGAATAAGGCAATCGCCCTTTTATTTAATCTCAATCGTTCTGCTTAACCGTTGTGCAGTATCCTTTTTAGGAAGGGTAAGATGAAGGATGCCATTGTTGTAACTGGCTGTAATCTTGTTTACATCCACCGTGTCATCCAGTGTAAAGCTGCGGGAGAATGACTGCATGCGGTATTCGGTACGCAACCATCCATCCGGCTTTTCTTTTTCATTCTTTTCATCTTTGTGCTCATAAGATACAGTGAGCAAATCGTTGGTAACATTGAGTTTGAAATCTTCTTTATGCAGCCCGGGAGCTACTATAGACATTTCATAACTCTTGTCGGTTTCACGAAGGTTAACGGGTACACTCACCTGCTGGTTAAGCCCGTTGAACCCCCAAAAATCATCATTAAAGAAACGGTTAAGATTATCCTGCAGCAATTGGTCCATCCAGCTGCTGACATTTTTTGCCGGCGTGTTGGTAGTGCCGTTACTTCTTTTGATAATACTGGTTGTCATAAAACCTCCTTTTATTTTAATGATGCCTTTTCAAACCGGGTGCCAGCGGGTTAAAAAAAGAAATTTTGACTTTTTCAACTGAAAAAATTTCAGCAGAAAATGATTTTTTTTCAGTGCAGGTTCAGCTGATAAAGGGAAGACCGGTACTACCATAAAAAAAATAAAGCCATCAATGCTGATGGCCCTGCTTTTTTATATCCACTCTATATAATCAAGCCAGCTTGTTTGTTATCTTGTTATGATAATAGTTGTTTAGCAATTCACAGTTACTTTTAAATAGGTTGCAGGAATGACCGTTTCATTTTCCTTGTCACTTTTATTTTGACTGTTGAAAAGATTTTCCAGTTCATTCTGCAACTCCCCGGCCTTACCGTTCTTTTCAGCAGCTTCAAAAGCATTCATTGTGGGCCCGTAGTAGTTTTTGAATAATAAAAAAAATTCTTTGGGAGAACCGGCAGAGCGAAACGTCCAGGTTTCTTTTTCAAAGGAAATATTCTCTTTTGAAATACCTGCTTTAGTAAACCGCTCTACCACTTTATCTTCCTGCCCCCATGTCACCGGGCTAACAAAGCCTTCTGGTGGTGGTGGCATGTAAGCGGAACAGGTTTTTAAAATTTGAGCTACCAGGGTCGGGTCGCCGGGAATCCAGTTACCCATTACAATTTTGCCCCCGGGTTTGGTTACCCTTACCATCTCTTTTGCCACATCAAATGGCTTTGGTGCAAACATAGCTCCAAAGAAAGTTACTATTACATCAAAACTATCATCCACCAATTCACTTAAATCAGAAGCATCCCCTTCTTTAAAAATGCAATTGGTTAATCCTTCTTTTTTTGCTCTTCTGTTTCCTGCTTCCACCAGGTTACTCGCTATATCCACACCAATAACCACCACCCCTTTTTTTGCAGCAGGTATAGCGGTGGTGCCATCACCACAACCAAGATCAAGAATTTTCATTCCTTTTTTAATATTGATTGAAGAAACTAATTCTTCACCGCTTTGGCGCATCGTTTCAGCAATGCGGGTGAAATCTCCTTTTTCCCATAATGCTTTGTTGGGGTTCATTGTTTAAAAGTTTAAATGATGAATGAATGTTGCGGGCATAAAACTACACTGCCACCTTTTGTTTACTGTTGCTGATGAGACCAGTAATATTGCTCAAAAGTTCAATTAATTTGACAAAGCAGTCTTTGCTGTAAGAGGAGAATAACCAAATCGCTCTTTAAAAGAACGGCTGAAGTGAGAGGTGTTTTCAAAGCCACTTTCAAAAGCAGCTTCGTTTACATTTTTGCCTGAGTATTGCAGCAAGTGGTGGGCATGCTGCAGTCTTTTTTCCAATAACCATTTGCCCGGGGTATTATTGAAGTGTTTTTTAAAATCCCGTTTAAAAGCCGAAAGGCTCCGGTTGCACAGTACTGCATATTCTTCCATCCTAAGGTTATAACAAAAGTTATCTTCCATAATACGCTGCAGTGATACGGATTGTGGTTCCTGTATCAATGAGCAGAAATAAGCCAGTAACTCAGCATTATTGGAATTATCGGCCAGCATCAATACCAGTTCTTTAAATTTTAATTCAATCAGGGATTGGTCTGGTTCCTGGTTTTCGCTGAAATAGGAAAACATGGAAACAAAAAAGCTTTTTAGCGTTTCACTGGTATTAAGTGGTATAATGGGTGAAAATTTTTTATTATTCCGGTTAATTGGTTTTGATTTGGTCTTTAGTGTTTCACAAAGAAAATCATCGGGAATAAAAAATAAAACTACACAAAACCCTTCCTCGTTAAACTGCTCCACAATGGATGCCCCTTTTCTTACAAACAGGCAACTGCCGCTTTCACATTCAAAAACGCCATGTGGTGTATGCCAGGTTTTTCTTCCCTGCAATACATAAAAAATATAATTGTATTTAGACCATATACCCGCAAACTTCTGTTGCATTAATCTTGCTTCCACGGGGCAATTAAACACAGTAATAAGCGAATCGCCACAGGTAAACTGGCGGCAAAACTGCGGATAGCTCAATACTTTATCGAAGAAATTGATCATTGAATAAACAAAGCCTGTAAAAATAAGAATTAGGCAAGAAAATATAAGGGTGAAGGCATTTAATATTATGAAAGGTAAAAAAAGCCGGGCTTGCTAAAACCTCGCAGTTAGGTATATTTACAATCAAAATATTGTACCCTAACAAGAATCAATTACCAGCATTTATAAAAATCATTTAACCTTTATCCTGACAACAGCCATGACAAAAAACTATTTACCCATTATTGAAGCAGCCTGGAACGGTTATGATGCGTCAAAGAAAATTAAAACAATAGAAGACATCAGTGTAAATGTATCAACCAATAAAGTTTACCGTATCACTTTTGAAGATGATGATATGGTGGTGGCAAAACTTTCACTCTTTGGTGCCTATGAATATTTCAGGGAAGACCACCGCATCATTCATACACTGGGTAACAACCTGCTTTATCCTTATGAAAATTTTCTTGCTAAATCGCTTTTAAAAAACAATCGTGTTTACATCTACCGTTACCGGAAAAATAAATTAGATGCATGGGTAGTGTTTTATAACCCTGTTCGTTTTTTAAATAAACTCCCGGGGAGATTAGAGGAAAAACATATCAAAAAATTTGGTCAGCAGATCGCCAAATTTCATAAAGCTTGTTCAAGAGTTAAAAATGTATTGCCCAAAACGTCAAAAACATTAAGAAGCGATATCAACAAATTTCTGCACCAGTTAGAAACAAATGAAGAAAAGTTCGGTACAAAAACACAGGTAGACTATCTCAAATATCACTGCGAACAATTTTTAAAGAACCGTTTAAAATACAATCCATCCTCATTTGAAATGATTCCTATTTTTATTGACTGGAACATTGGAAATTTCTCTGTAACAGATAAACTGGAATTATATTCCCGTTGGGATTATGACTGGTTCAGGGTGAGTTACCGGATGATGGATTTTTATTTCTTCAGCCGGGTAGTTTCTGATGCTGGCGACAAAACAGTATTCAGTTATTTGATCAATCCCATGATGGAAGACCGGTTTATACTTTTTTTGGAAGAATATCATAAAATAAATCCTTTAACAGCAAATGAAATCCGTTTTCTGCGGGAAGTGTACCGTTTCTTTATTCTGAATTATGTAATTAAAGATGGCCGCCACTTCTTTAGCGAACACTATGCAAAAACATTAAAAGCAGAAGCGTTTGAAACGTATCTTCCTTCTGTAGACCGTGATTTTGATCCTGAGGTCATCATCAAAGCACTTAAAATCAAAAATTAATTTCATGGAAATTGCATCGTTTCAATCTGTCATCAGTAAGTACCAGGTAATCTTTTTCGACGCTTATGGAGTCATTAAAAATTATAAAGGATTAATTCCCGGTATTGAAAAAACATTTGATTACCTCATTCAGCAAAAGAAAGAATATTTCATCATTACCAACGATGCATCCCGAAGCCCTGAGCAATTAGCCGTTTCATTTAATAAATTAGGGTTAAAGCCAATTAATGCAGACCATATCATTTCATCCGGAATGCTGGCGAAAGAATATTTAGATTTGAAAGTGAAAGATGGAATCGTTGCTTATCTCGGGACAGAAAATTCGGCACACTATATTGAAAGCTCTGGTTTAAAAACCTTACCTGTTAGTGCGATTGATGAAACTAATATAAATGAAGTAAATGCACTCGTATTATTAGATGATGAAGGGTTTGACTGGTATAGAGATATTAATAGAGCTGTCAACCTGCTAAGACAAAGAACTATCCCCGCCATTGTAGCAAACACGGATAATATTTATCCTGTAACCAAGAATAATGTATCGATTGCTATTGGCGGCATTGCTACTATGATTGAAAGTATTGTAGGCAAACGCTTTCTCCGTTTTGGTAAACCTGATTCACAGATTTTCATTTTTGCATACGATCATGTGCGGAGTTTTAAACCCGTAACCAAGAGTGAAATACTGATGATTGGTGATACGCTGCATACAGATATTATCGGCGCCAATAAATTTGGGTTAGATACAATGCTGGTATTAACCGGTACCACCTTGCCGGCAGATGCGGAAACAAGAATAAAATCAACCGGCATTACACCAGATTTCATCTGCGAATCTGCAGCGATAATTAGCAACATCTAGGCTTATTTAATTTATGGCCAATGAGCATTCTTTCTTCATTCAGTATACTCAATATTATTTTAATCTTCAGCGGTGCTTTTATAATAGGTTTGGCAAAAGCCGGGCTGAAAGGTATTGACATGCTCAATGTTACTATCATGGCACTGGTATTTGGTGGCAAAGGATCAACCGGAATCGTATTGCCGCTTTTATGTGCGGCTGATATTGCTGCTGTGCTCTATTACAACCGTCATGCACAATGGAATCATTTCTGGAAACTGATTCCATGGATGGCTGCAGGCATCTTAATTGGGGTAGCTGCTGGTAAGGATATGAATGAAAATGTTTTCAGAAAAATTATGGCGGGGATCATTGTACTAACAGTTATCATCATGCTGGTGATGGAGTTTAAAAGAATTGCAGAGGTGCCGCATAATAAATTATTTGTAGCAAGTACAGGATTGGTGTCAGGTTTTACTACCATGCTGGGGAATTTAGCCGGTGCTTTCTCCAATATTTATTTCCTTGCCATGCGAATGACTAAAAATGATTTTATCGGTACAGCGGCGTGGATATTTTTGGTTATTAATTTATTCAAACTGCCGTTCCAGGTATTTTATTGGAAAAACATTACACAGGATACCCTTTTAATTGACCTGTATTTATTACCAGCTTTATTCCTGGGTTTTTGGTCAGGACTTAAAATAGTCAATCGCATTAAAGATGACAGTTACCGTAAAGTGGTGATCGTACTCACCTTAATTGGGGCTGTATTTATTTTCTTTCGGTAGCCGGGTATCTGACGTCTTAAAGATGTTGGACACCTTCATGGATTCAGTTAACAAATCTTCCAGAATTGCTGATACCTGCTTATTTTTACACCCTATGTTTTCACCTAAAGGATTTATTTTTTTGCAATTGAGAAATCTTCGCTTTGTTTTATTTATTCTTATGTGCTCTGTAAGCATGTCTGCGGCAGCACAGCAATCAGGAAGCATTACAGGAACAGTTGCCGATAAGAATACACCACTTGAGTTTGCAACGGTCAACTTATACAATTTACCTGATACTCTCAAACCCGTACGTAACAGTCTTACAGATGCTACCGGGAAGTTTACACTGGAGAATTTATCTGCAGGACGTTATCTTCTTACTGTAAGTCTTATTGGCTATAAACCCTATCATCAAAATATCAATTTGAATAAAGAGCAATCAATCATTGATGCAGGAACAATTACATTAATTGCAGAAGCAAAGCAATTGGGTGATGTGACTGTTACTTCCACCAAACCTGTTATTCAAAAAACGAATCGTGGGTTAGTATTAAATGCAGCTTCAACGCTTACACAGGCCGGAGGTACTGCAACTGATTTGTTACGAAATACTCCAACGGTTGTAGTAGATGAAGATGGAAATATAACTTTACGTGGTAAAACGCCATTAATATTAATCAACGGCAGAAATTCAGCTATTACCAATACTGAACAAATTGCAGCCAGTGCAGTGGAAAGGATAGAGATCATCAATAACCCATCAGCACAATTTGACGCCAACAGCGAAGCTGGCATCATCAATATCGTTTTAAAAAAGAACAGGCAAAACGGAACTAATGGTGCATTGGCAATAGGAACTGGTTTTGGTGCAAAAGCCCGTTTCAACAGTGCTGCTATGATCAGTCATAAAACAGGAAACTGGAATTTATCATTGGCCTATGATAATCGTTTCGCCGGTCGTATCCGCAAAATAAATGCTGAGCGGCAAAGCTTTGATATACCTGATCAATATTATTTAATTCAGCATCGTAATGATAACCGGCTTGATCAATTACAAAACTTAAGAGCAGTGATTGGTTTTTCACCCGACACAAAAAACAGTTTTGAACTGGAAGCTGTTGGAGTACTGGATTACCAGGATAATCATGAAGATCTGAATAACACCATCCGTAACAACAATAAAGCATTTACTTCCAGGAACGACCGCTTTTCCAATGAATATGAGCGGGGTAAAGAAGCCGAGTTTGTATTAAACTACGGACGAAAATTTGCCAATAAGAAAGTTAGTCTTACAGGAATGGTCAGTACTTCTATTGAACGTGACGGGCAAAATACCGGCATTACTACAAAATTTCTTACAGAATCAGACGGGCAAATTGGCGATCCGCAATTACAACGAACCAATAATCATGAGAATGGCAGCACCACTAATATAAAAGTTGATTTTGCTCACCCGGTTACTGAAAACGGTATGATTGAAACCGGCTATAAAGCAACACTGCGTTATTTAGATGCCAATTTTCAATCACTCAATTATGAGAATGGAGTTTATACACCCAATCCAATTGCCAGCAGTAACTTTCGTTTCAATGAAAATGTACATGCATGGTATGTACAGTACAGTGCTGCAGCAGGAAAAGCGAATAATCAAAAATGGAAATATGATATTGGTGTAAGGATGGAAGAAACAGGTAACAATGGAACGGTAAAAACCACCAATCAAAATTTCAGTAACCAGTATTTCAAACTCTTTCCTTCAGCAGGACTTGCATTCAATCCATCTTCTTCTGAAACATGGCGGTTCAATTATAGCAGAAAAATTAATCGCCCGGGTTTTGGACAACTCAATCCTTTTATTGACGTAACTGATACATTAAACCAGCATGGTGGTAATCCAACTCTTAAACCCGAATTAATTCATTCGTTTGAGTTAGGTTATAATAAAGACTGGAATAAAATTTCTTATTATGCGGTAGCCTATTACCGTAATGCCAGCAACAGCATCCGTCAGTTTACGCTTTTGCAAACAAATGGAGTAGCACTTTCTATACCACAAAACTTTGGCAGCGTCATTACTTATGGTATTGAAAATGTTTTTACAGCAAAACCTTTTTCTAAATACGATTTTAATCTCAGTGCTTCTTTATACAAACAAAACATAAAGGGCAGCGCTGCCGGACAGGAATTAAGTAATGATGTAGTAAGCTGGCACGGAAAGTTGATCAATAATTTTATTTTATGGAAAGGAAGCAAGTTGCAGCTTACCGGAGTTTATAATTCACCCATTGCCTTACCACAGGGAAAACGAATTGCTACTTATTACGCTGATATGGGTTTTCAGCAAAAGCTCGGCAAAAAAGGAAATGGACGATTGAGTTTAGCAGTAACAGATATTTTCAATACCTTAAAATATGGCTCAGAGTTAAAAGCAAGTAATTTCTCCTACAACCGGTATGGCAAAGTTGATTCAAGGGCTATTGTGGTTACATTTGCTTATACTTTTGGTACCAGTTTTAAAGAAAAACTGCTGGAGAATAAATACTCCAATGATTAATTTTTTACAACCGCTTCAGCTGATTTAATTATTTTATCTTTAACCTTATTCTAAAGTAAACGATATGAAACTAAAAAGAACGGACTTTTTAAAGCTCTCAGCTCTTTCAGCATCAGCATTTATTCCCGGTATTAGCAGTTATGCAGGGAATCAAAAAAAATTATTACAGGAGCCTGCATTGGAATTAAAACCACTTACGGGTGATGTTAAACCAATTACAACTGAAGAAAGAAAGGAAAGAGTGGCCAAAGCCCAACGGTTAATGAATGAACAAAAGATAGCCGCATTAGTAATCGACTCTGGTACTTCTTTAAAATACTTTACCGGCATCAGCTGGTGGCCCAGTGAAAGACCCATGGTAGCTATTATACCAGCTAAAGGTGAGGTAAGTTATGTATGTCCGGGTTTTGAAGAAGCCCGTTTAAGAGAATTAATCACTATAGGAAAAAACGTGTATGTGTGGCAGGAAGATGAAAGTCCTTATGCACAAATGATAAAAGTTTTTAAAGATGCTGGTTATCGCTCCGGCAATATTGGTATTGAAGAAAGAGTACGTTTTTTTATTGTGGATGGCATGCGCAAAGAGGGAGGCGCCTATAATTATGTAAGTGGCACACCCATAACGATGCCCTGCCGCCTTACAAAATCTACAGCAGAATTGGCACTAATGCAAAAAGCGGCTGATATTACGGTAGCTGCAATAAAACATGGCATCAGTCAGCTAAGAGAAGGAATGACGCAGGGTGAGTTAGCCGAAATCATTGCTGTGGCACATGACCAGTTAGGTGGTAATGGTGGTGGCGGCCTGGTTTTGTTTGGCGTATCCTCTTCTTTTCCACATGGCAGTACTAAACCACAAACATTAAAGAAAGGCGATATCGTTTTGATGGATTGCGGCTGCAGTGTGGAAGGTTATGCATCTGACATAACCCGAACCGTTGTATTTGGCAACGAACCCACTGCTAAACAATTACAGGTATGGAATCTTGAACAGCAATCACAATTAGCAGGTTTTAATACTGCCAAAAAAGGCGTTGCCTGTGAAATGGTGGATGCTGCGGCAAGAAAAGTGATTACGGACGCAGGCTTTGGACCGGGTTATAAATTACCGGGGTTACCACACCGCACCGGCCATGGTATAGGAATGGACGGGCATGAATGGGGTAATATGGTGAAAGGGAACAAGCAGTTATTACAACCGGGAATGTGTTTTAGTATAGAACCAACCATTTCATTACCGGGTGAGTTTGGTGTAAGACTGGAAGATTGTGTGTACATGACAGAAGAAGGTGTGAAATCATTTTCACCTTTTGCCAAATCTATTACGGAACCATTTTAGCTATTACCTGATCAATAAGCCATGCTTTACTGATTCGTCCATCCTGACAAAGGCTTCAGCATATGTTACATTTATTTCCTTACCCCTGCGTTGTTCCATTAACGCATGGTTACAATCAACGGCATTATATATACTTTCGGGGACCTGGCTTATATGCTCATACACTGCTTTTCGTTTTAATTCCCTGGTATCGGTAATGTCTATATAATCGGTCGGTTTAAAACTCATTGTTTGGGCGCCGGCACAAACTTCAAAAAAATATAATTCAAAAGAACGATCGCTCTTCATCCATGCCTGAATCGTTAATATGCTGGCAGCCTGGTGATCTTTATGTGAATCGATTGGCCAGTGTGTGAATACGATTGCCGGTTTTTCTGCTTCAATTAGTTTATTAATTTTATTAAACCATTCATTGCTGATAACAGTATCGCCATCAATTTGCCCGGCAAAAACAGGTTTTGCTTCCAATATTTTACAGGCTGCAATGGCTTCTTTGGTCCTGATTGATGCAGCTTCTTCATGCGTTTTTCCTTTTATTCCTGCTTCACCACTGGTGAGATAAATAATTGTTACTTCATACCCGGCTTTAATAAACTTTGCTAACGTACCACCACAACCACTTTCAGGATCATCCGGATGACCACCCACACAAACTACTTTTTTATTAATGCCTGCCGGTAATGACATCGCATTTAAATAAGAAACAAGGCTCAATCCGGCAGAAGCGGTGATAGTCGTTTGAATAAATTTCCGGCGTGAAGAATACATAAAAATATTTTACCTAAGTTAAGAATATCCAACGCAGCTAATCCATACTTCTCCATCCATGAAAAATTGGCCTGATAAATATCCTGTTTGTGCTCTCTTATAAAATTAAATATGATTTGACTACCTCCGTCATGGTTTTCTTTTTTAGCCAGCACAGGCACCAATGAGTAAAATGAAAACGTATTAACATAATGTTATCATATCTTTAAATTAATGTTAGTGTGCACATTCAAATCATAATTATACACAGGCAGATAAATGCTGTTCACAATATGTAAACTTTTATTACCCTTGACAAATACTATAACCGGCTTTTGTTCCTTGTTAATTAAAAATATTGATATGAACTGGTATATAATTATTGCTGTTGGCTTTGCTGTGCTGGTACTGCTAATTTTTTTTATCCGTAGCAACATTAAAGATGAGGGTGAATTAGAAAAACTGCTAAAAGATGATTATCCGCATCCAAAGCACGACAAAGCAGATGTGGATGCAGAAGAAAATCCCCATTGATGTACAGAATAATCTGTTACATGATTCTATATATCTCCCTTGATCCGGAGAGATAAAGATCAGTATATCCTTTCATCATCTCCTTCATCTTTTTCATCTCATCAGTATCCTGCATATATTTTTCAAAATTCTTTTCATACGCTCCAAGATTTTCATATTTAGTAACCATTATAACCCGGTTGTACTGACCGGTCATATCCGTCATAACACAATCAAATTCACTCATGGCAGACATTACTTCTTTAAACAGTTTGGCGAGTTTGGAAGCATTCCCCGGTTTGCAGATAAAAATATCGTGTACGATGATCATTTTAGTTGGTTTTAAAAATAAATAATCAAGTTATCTTCCTAAAGTTCTTAAATGTGGCAGGATTAAGCAAAACAATTGTTCAGTTAATAAGGAAACAAATAATACCATTGCCATTATGACAAAGTAAAGTCCGTTCACTGGCTGTATATATCCTGGTTTTGGATAAAAAAAGGTGATTGCTTTCACAATCACCTTTACTTTGTTTAAATCGCTTAGTTAATTACGATTTCTTTTTTGGTAGCTTCTTTACCGGGGATAATGGGCAAACTAACCTGCAGCACACCATCCACATATTTGGCGGTGATGTTTTGCCTGTCAATCGTTTCATCCAGTGTGAAACTGCGTTTAAATCCACCCCGGCTGTATTCCCTCACTACCCAATCGGGGCGGGGGAAACCTTCCGGTGGTGTGTAAGAAACCGATAACTCATTTCCATCTACATCAAGATGAAAATGTTCTTTAATACGGCCGGGTGCAAACACCAGCATTTCATAACTGTTGCTGGTTTTGTAAATGTTTACAGCAGCCCTTTGTAATGAACGCATAAATCCCGACCTGGCGGAACCTGCGTAAGCGTTGCCTTTTGCGGCGCATGACTGATTGTAGTACATGTTTTTTCTTTTAGTGAAAAATATAATATCAGTAATGCTGCGTTAAAAATTGTGCCGGATAGCGAAATGTGTTATTATGGCAGCGAGTTAAGTTAATAAGGTTGTTTATCTTCACTAAACTATGGTCATGGTGTTTCAAATTCTGCTGGTCATGTTTTTAATCGTACTGCTAACACTCTTTGCTTTTCGAAAGAATAAAGAAAAAGTGGTTACACCGCTGCCCGAAAATTATAAAGAACTGCTGGAAGCTTATGTAAAATTCTACCGCCGGTTAGATAGCACCGGCCGGGCACATTTTGAAAAAAGAGTGGAACAGTTTTTAGCTGCCACCAAAATAACCGGTGTAAATGCTGTGGTGGAAGATATTGACCTGTTATTAATTGCTTCTGCAGCGGTGATCCCTGTATTTGCCATTACCGACTGGCAATATATTAACCTGCACGAAGTATTAGTGTACCCGGGTGCATTTAATGAAGACTTTGACCAGGAAGGAACAGACCGTTATATTGCCGGCATGGTGGGAACGGGTGGTTTACAAAATACCATGATTATTACGAAATGGCAATTAAGACAGGGATTTATTGACAACAACAGCGTACACAATACTGCCATACATGAATTTGTACACCTGGTTGATAAAATGGATGGCACCATGGATGGTGTGCCCGAAATAATTTTAGAAAGAAAATACGTGGAGCAATGGAAACAACTGATGTATGCCACAACTGAACAAATAAGAAATGGCCATTCCGTTATTCATAGTTATGCGGCTAAAAATACCGTAGAATTCTTTGCCGTTGTTTCCGAATATTTTTTTGAACAGCCTGGATTACTGCAGGCTCATCACCCGGATTTGTATAAGATGTTATCCATCATTTACCGGATGGAATAATTAGCTGTTGCCTGTTACCCTTTTTATTGTTATTTGATGAAAATGATTTTCCTCTCGTTCATAGGCTATTTTATATAAGTAAACAGGTGATCTTTTAAGATGAACCAGGTATCGTAATGAACCGTGTTTATAAACTATATTGAGTTGAGTATTGCTTTGAGTTAACCCCTATCTGTACATTCGAACTGCCAGTAATAATAGTTCCGCCATGTGCGGTTTTGTCACCAATTCTTGCAGCAGGTTTATTATTAATTAAAACACTGGCCGAACCTGTAACGATTGTATCCATTGCACCATTGCATTGTAACACATCACCTGCTACTGATGCCGGCTTGCCCTCAATTAATACGGTTGTACATCCCGGCCCAATAACCGGACCACCGTTATGAGGAATACCTCCTGTTATTAATGGACAACTATGCATGTGCCTACAATCCATCCGTCCTGGCAAGATTGGATGCATTAGTTAATGAAAGTATTTCTAAAAGGGCAAATACACTGCCTGAAAAAAAGATGATCAATATAATGTAACTCGTAATCAGGCTAAATGTATTAGAATCAATTTCACCCGAATCCCATAAATGCCGCTTACCACCAGGCCCTCCTAATTGCTGATAAAGCAGTTCCTCATCTGTCATTGCTGCATTAAGCGCTTTTCTTTTTTTTCCATCTTCTGAATAATTATTTGCTTTTACCAGGTAGCTTGTCCTGCTGCCGGCGGGATAGTGGTATGCCATTGTCTTTTCAAGAAATATCTTAGTATGATAAAGAGCTGAAACAATAAATAAAACAAAGCCCACACTCAGTATTATTTTTAATGTTTGTTTCATGCGGCCTTTTAAAGATCCTTTCAATAAAAAGGATAAGAGCAGGCTGATAAGAAACGCTACCAGCATTGACAGCGCCACATAATATCGCTGCATTTCATCAATCTTTAATAATAAAGAAAGTGCACCACCAAATACCCCAAACAAAGCGGTAACTAAAATTACCCTCGATTTAAGGATCGACAGCATTGTTGTTTTTACTTTCATTGGTTATTGTTTAAATAAAATACCAGTTTATAAGGTCTTTTATGAAAAAGACTCCAGCTTACAGATTCATCTTTATATGTTTCCTGGTCAAGATATTTTTCATAACTGGTCCGGTTGTGTTTTGCATCTTCTATAACGAAAGTAAACTTCGCAGGAGGAATAGATGCTGTGGATACCGATGCCGGCAAATTACCCGGCTTGATGGGGTCTTCAGCTTCCAGCCCCGGAGGAAAATAGGTAATGTCAAATATTTTTTCTTCGGGAGAATTTCTTGCCTGTCCGGTTACAGGGTCATTAATAAAAACATAAATATTAAATGGTCTTGGATCATTGGGATCGGAAAATAAAAATGTTGCTGCATATTGATTCGTCCCGTACAAACTACTAACTGTATTCACGCCCAGCAGACTTATTGAAAAAAATGAAGCATTGTTATTTTTAACCGGATGGAAAACAATCGTTCTTTTTATTTCACCCGTCATAACAGCAAACTTATACTCATTTTGTTTTAACCCACCCGCATTAAAAAATACTACATGAAAATATTGTTCTATATTTTCTTTAATAGCATAATATTTATCCCGTGTTTCGGATGAAAGGATGTTTTCTGATACTGTTTTTTGCAACAGCTGGTTTAGTATACTTAATTCACTGTTCATTATCGTTAATGCTGCTTTGCTTGTATGGGAAGCTTTTTGTTTAAACTGATTTATTGCTGAACCCAGTGTCTCCAATGATCTTTTAACAGCCGGTACCGCATCTGCTGATACACCTCTTCCCGCCCGTATGTTAGCAGCAATAAATCTGGCTGAAACTTCATTAAAAGCAGTTGTATTACTTTGGTATTTTGCTGTTTGCTCTTTATCAGGCTTTACTTCCTTTTTATGGGATTTACGAAATGACTTACGCACCCTTTTTTCAGGACGGGGAAACTTTGGCATTACCAAACGTGTATTGGAAGGTATGGGCCTGTGGCGATCCAGCCCCGGGTTTAGTGCATAGATCAATTCAAAAATGTCTTCGTTTGGAAAAATATGTTCTTCCTTTACTCTTCTTTCAAAAAGTACCTGTGGTAAAGGGGTATCAATTTTGGGCGGTGTAAATACAAGGTTGCTTTTTAAAAAAATATCAGGGATAGACCGGTTAGGGGATGAAAAAATTTCTCTTATATTATAAGGGCCTGCACTATTGCTTTCATAAAAAACTTTTGAAACTTCAATCCTGAAATTTCGCAAATTACCATACACTATTTCATACACACCTTTATCATCTGTACTTTTTCTGAATAATACACTATTATCATCCGCATTATATATTACCACCTTTGCATTTTTAACAGGTGAGTTTGACCCTGCTTCCAACACCCTGCCCTGCAAAAGATCTGATTGTGCACCTTTTTGTGCATTTGCCGGCTGCATTAATAAAATCAGGCATCCAACCACTAAACACTTAATAGTTACTTTCTTTGCCATACGGTATATTTTATTTGTCAGGTATTTACTTATTTTCCTTAAGTAAACTTATCAGGAGTAACGGACTTGTTATTTGAACAGGTTATCGCCAGAGGTATGAGACCCGATAACCACCACCGAAGATGTTTAAAGCTATTTATTTTCTAAAGGAGGATTGATGTTTTTAAAGTGCAGACTTTTTCAACTAAATATTTACATACAAGTTAATGGATTACTTAAATATAAACAATACCACTAAAGAGGTATTTTTCCTGCTCTCTCAGATTCTTCACTGCCTTGAATTACAAGAATAATAATGCCGGTTGTGATATTTGTTTCCCGGGGACAGGAACCAAAGCATGAGGGCAGAAACCAACCAAGGTATTGGAGACATTAGATCCGATTATAAACGTTTGCAACGGATAATAGAAATTTGTATTTGCGAAAGTTTTATTCCAAAAACATTTTTTCTTATCTTTTGATAATTAAATTATTATTTAAAAAAGCTCAAGTTTGAACAAAGAGGAACTTTCGCATATTTTTGAGTTAGCTAAAATGCAATGACAACCCTACAGCAGCAAGAGATGACACAAACAAAACGCTTGCACTTGTCGAGAGGACGAAAGCGACGGTACTATATGGACACTTTTATTGTGACAGGTCTCTCGATTTTCTTCTGGTTCTTGATAGCGAAAGGGTTCATCAACCAAGAAGGACACTATAAGTCGCCGTACTTCGCCATTTTTATTGTGTTTCCACTTACGGCGGGACTACTTTACTTGCATCAAAAGAACTCGTTACGGCTAACAGAGTTAGAAACAAATCTTTCGAAGCAAGACAATTATAAGGCTGTTAAAGCGACACTACAAGAGCTAAAATGGCAAATAAAAGTTGACAACAAGGGCTTCATCGAAGCTTATACAGAAATTTTTGGCATCATCACTTGGGCTGACCAGATGTTCTCGGTTGTAATTACAGACAACAGAATATTCATCAATAATATATGCAATGTTGACACTTATGCAACACAAGCAATCGCTTGGGGACAAAACACAAGAAATGTAAAGCGATTTACAAGAACATTTGAACATGTTTCAACAATGCAATTCAGCTAACAGCGTTTTGCTGCAATGGTGGCAACCGCCTTGGTTCGTGTCCCACGAAACAAGCATCACACCTTCCCCTTTCTTCAACTCCTTTACCGATAATCGCAGGCACACCCGTGTTGTCATGTCAACGCAGGAGACATCCCCGAGATTATAACATTCATCAGTATTAAACCCTCTGAGATTCCCCGCATACACGGAATGACAAGAAAGGAGCATTGGTTGAGTTTCTCTTTCAGTCAGGAGATTGCCACGACAAGCTACGCAAGTCTCGCAATGACGGTGTGGGGAGTAATAGTCCCCTTCTGGTCATGTCGAACGTAGTGAGACATCTCAGAGACTATGACATTCAACCGCCTTGGTTCGTGTCCCACGAAACAAGCATCACACCTTCCCCTTTCTTCAACTCCTTCACCGATAATCGCAGGCACACCCGTGTTGTCATGTCAACGCAGGAGACATCCCCGAGATTATAACATTCATCAGTATTAAACCCTCTGAGATTCCCGGCATACACGGAATGACAAGAAAGGAGCATTGGTTGAGTTTCTCTTTCAGTCAGGAGATTACCACGACAAGCTACGCAAGTCTCGCAATGACGGTAGTAAAAGATATAACAGTTGAGTATCTTGATTCACTATTCATTATTCATTATTCATTATTCATTATTCATTATTCATTATTCACCATTCCCACTACTCGCCTCCCGCAACTCGCTACTCACCACTCACAACTCCCCTTTCTTCAACGCAGTAACCGCATAATCGCAGGCACGGGCAGTCAGCGCCATATAGGTAAGCGAGGGGTTTACACAGGAGCTGCTCGTCATGCAACTGCCATCGGTAATAAATACATTGGGTACTTCGTGCATTTGATTGAAAGCATTTAAGACACTGGTCTTCGCATCACGGCCCATACGGGCAATACCCATTTCGTGGTTGGCATTACCGGGGTAACTGATGCTTCCGCTCACCTGCGGGTTTTTATAACCGGCTGCTTCCAGCATTTCCAGACCGTTGGTTTTAATCTGTTCATGCATGCGGTGCTCGTTCTCTTTAAAAGAACAATCCATTACTACCTGTGGCCTTCCCCATGGGTCCTGCTTATCCTTACTTAGCGTAATGCGGTTATCGGAATAAGGCAGGCATTCACCAAAAGCATACAAACCTATGCGCCAGTCACCGGGTTCGCTAAGGGCTTGTTTCAGTTCTTCACCAAGGGGAGCACCGTTGCTTTGCCTTGGCCGGTAAGCAGAAGCACCGTAATGATAACCCCTCACAAAATGGGGGTTACTCTCTTTTACATTTTCAAAACGGGGTATATACAAAGGCACCGGGCGGTAACCGCTGTAATAACTATCAGCAAAACCTTCCACGCCTGCTTCAAAGCCCAGTCCTTTGTGATGATCCATCAGGTTGCGGCCTACCTGGTCGCTGCCATTACCCAGTCCATTGGGGAAACGGTTGCTTACCGAGTTGAGCAATATAAAAGCTGTAGCCACCGTAGAGGCGTTGAGGAAAATCAATTTGGCGTAAAAGGTTTCTGTTTGTCTGGTATCGGTATGTATCACTTCCACCCCTTCAGCTCTTTGCGTTGCTTCATTGTACAATACTTTATTTACCAGTGCACCGCTTTTCAGCGTAAGATTACCGGTGGCAAAAGCTGCCGGCATGGTGCTGGCGTTAGTACTGAAGTAAGCACCCCATGGACAACCACGGTGACAGAGATTGCGGCTCTGGCAAAGTCCGCGGTCTTTTACGGGAGCCGTTAAGTTAGCACTGCGGCCCATAATTACTTTACGGTCGGGATAATGCGATTCTATTTGCTGCTTGAAATGTTTTTCCACCGCATTCATTTCAAAAGGCGGCTGAAAGATACCATCCGGCAACTGCGGAATATTTTCTTTGCTGCCGCTCACCCCAATAAAACGTTCTACATAATCGTACCACGGCGCAATATCTTTATAACGGATGGGCCAGTCTACCCCATGCCCATCTTTGAGGTTGGCTTCAAAATCCAGGTCGCTCCAGCGGTAAGTAGCTCTTGACCATAACAAGGATCGTCCGCCAACAACATCGCCCCGTATCCAGTCGAACCGTTGTTTCTCTTCGTAAGGATTTTGCTGATCGTTAATGTAAAAATGTTTATTGTCTTCCCTGAAAGACCAGTGACGGCTTTGTATGGGATGTGTTTGTTTATCATCAATAGATAAATTGAGCCGGTGCTCAAACTCCCATAAACTTTTATTGGTAGTAATATAATCTTTGGGATGCTCCACCATTCTTCCCCGCTCGAGCATTAATACTTTTAATCCTTTTTCACACAATTCTTTAGCCGCCCATCCGCCGCTGATGCCGGAGCCTACCACAATAGCATCGTAAGTGTTTTGTTGTTTTGCTTTAGTTAAGGGTTGAGGCACTTTTTATTATGTTGAATTTTGAATGATGAATGTTGAATTAGTTGCTTATTTTTATTTCATGCCACGGCGCAGCGGCGCTACGTTTTTTTTTGCGAACTTACCCGTTGCGTCTTAGCGCCTTTGCGTGAACATTTACTTTCTCATTCCTTATTTCACCTTTCTTATTTCTCATTATTAAAATGCTTATTCATCGCTACCGGGTAATCCGCTATCGCTACTTCCGGTTCCAGAATTTCCGGGTGCCAGAGTTTTTCCCATTCAAAGCTGTAGTAGCCTTTGTAATTATTTTTACGCAGCACATCTATCGCTTCAAAGATGGGCACTTCACCTTTGCCGAGTAATACATAATTGGGATTACCGTCCTTTAGCACCGCATCTTTTATATGCGTATGATGTATCCACGGTTTTAACTGCTGGTACACTTGCTTAGGTGATTCTTTGGTGATGACCCACATATTACATACATCCCATACCAAACCCACATGCGCAAACTTAGCTGCCTGCATAACAGTGATAAGGTCTTTGGTGTGCACCAGATCTCCATGTGTTTCCATCAGCACCCTTACGTTTTTGTCTTTGCTGTAGTTGCCAAGTTCTATTAGTCCGTTGCTGATAAGCTGCAGTGCTTCTTCTTTTGCTGAATCTTTGGGAAGATTGTTAGGGAACACTCTTATATATGGGCAATTCAATTCACTGGCCAAATCAATAAAACGTTTGGCTTCATCTAAATTCTTTTTTCTTTCTTTTGGTTCGGCAGTATGTAGGTTGGCAGAGGCACCAAGATTGATGATGCGTAAATTATTTTTTGTCAGCTGTTCTTTGGTGGCTGCTATATTTTCTTTGCTGAATTCCTTGCACAGGGTTAAATCCATTTGCCGTTGAATACCCCTTATCTCAATGCCCCTGTAATTATTCTTTGCCGCAAAATCAACAATGGTATTAAAATCCCAATCAGGACAGCCGAGAGTGGAGAAAGAAAGTTTGGGTGCTTTCTTTGGGGCAAATGACATACCGAGTGCAGCTGCTCCGGTGAGCATGGCGGTATTGATGATGAACTTTCTACGGGTGGTGGGCATTGATTGATTTGGTGATTTGGTGATTTGAAAATTTGATGATGTAAAAACAAAAACCTTTTTATTTTTGAATTTTGACTTTTGAATTTTTACTTCAGTCTTTCATTTATATCCAACCCATTCTTCCTCGCTGTATCCAATGCAATATCATAACCCGCATCAGCATGACGGATAGTTCTCATTACAGTGAAGATACCAAAGCTTGTACTTTAAGAAAAATTGTTTTAAGATTACTGATTTTGTGTAAAATCATCTTTTGTAACTTACAATAATGATTGTCCGCAGGGCAACTATACAGGATAATGAGAAACTGATTGCCTTAACTGGTCTTGCACCCATGGAAGGTATTATCAGTTTACGCATTGATCGTAAGCCTGATTTTTTTGAACTGCTCAGAAAAAGAGGGAACTATATTGTACTGGTAGCAGAGCTGGAGCAACAGTTAATTGGTTCGGTTTCCTGTTCCATGCACTATGCTGTTGTTAATGGTAATGTATATCCCGTTTACTATCTTGGTGATTTAAAGGTTCATCCTTTGTATACCCGCAGCCCGGTTGCTTTTCGTTTGTTAAAAGCGATGGCGGAAGAATTGAAGAGAATAAATGCTGACCTGGTACTTTGTACCACGGCTGCAGGCAATACCGCAGTACAGAAACTATTCAAAGGTGCAAGGGCAGGTTTTACTCCGTTTGAAAATACGGGTGTGTTTAAAGTACACCAGTTGCTCCCCCGGAAATGTAACCGGGTTTTCCCGTTTATATCAGTTCATCAGCCAATGGCCCGCCTGGATTCTTTTTACCAAAATTATTTTTCCCGGTTCTCCCTTCATCCCTTAATAAAAACAGAAAGCGATTCCACGCATTATATATGGCAGAAAGATCAGGAAATAAAAGCTGCCGCAACCGTATTTAATCCACTGCCTTTTAAACAAAATGTAGTAATAGGCCACCCATTTTTTACCGGTATGCTGCTCATCCTGCTGCGTATTTCCAAAAAGGTATATCCGTTACCTGAAGTACCAGTAAAAAATCAGCCATTAAAAATTTTATACATCCGTTATTATGCTTTTGTGCCCGGCGCAGAAAAAGAATTTCTTGCCATTTTAAAAAAAATCCGGCATGATGCCTTTCAGAATGGATTTCATTTTGTATCTTTTACCGTACAAGAAAAAGACAGCATCCTTGAGAAACTGGTAGGACCTCAAAGTATGTTTACCTTCCAGTCCAACGGATACATCACCAGCCTGCAACAACACCCCCTCCTGTTGAAACAAATTAATACCGGCATCACCTTTGAAGATTACAGCGTTATTTAATCATTCATTAAAACCAATTTTATGCTGGCTACACAAAACTCCCACACACAACAAAGTGCAGAATACTGGCATCTTGTTACTGACATTCTATCCCAGGCTATTACCGGTGAACTGGTTGGCATGAGCAATTTTGCCACTCTCTGCGACAGTGTGGATGATGTACTTGAAAAAATGGAAGCAGTGGAACATGCTAATTGCGAAAGAGGCCATGCCGAAGGATTTATGGCTATCGCCCAAAAACATCAGCTGGAGCCCGTCATCAATCTAAACGGTTACTACTGGAAAAGTGTTCGTGAGTGCTTTTTAAAATATGCTGCGCAAAAAGATTTTATTGGCTGCATAATCATACAGGAAGTAATGCTGGAATGTTTTGCGGTAAGTATGTATAAAGATACGGGTGAAGCGCTGCAAAACGATATTGGAGAATTATTTCTTGCTATTTCTAAAGAAGAAGAAGAACATATTGAACACTCCATTGACCTGTTGAGGGCAGAGATGGATAAAGATCCCCTCGCTTTTTTTCTTAAGATAGAACAGATACATAAAGATTGTATGACTATACTGGGCGAATGGACCGCCAAATCTGATCTCAAAGGCCATTGCGGTGTTTGTAAAGACAGTTGCATGAAAGAGTCCCTGCATCATGCACAACTGGATCTGTCGGTTATACGGGGTAATGCACTCAATCTTTATATGAAAACATTAGACCGTATTGGTTTACCCGGCCAAAAAACCCTGCAATGGATCATTCAGCTCCCCGCATAGACTTTGCTTTAATTGGCCACCAGGAAAACTGGCAGAAAGTAGAAATACTGGTGAATACAATGCGAAAAATGGAAGGTACTGAGCCGTTAAGCTTAGCGGCTATTAAAGACATCTACCCATATATTCCGCCAAGAAAGGTGTTTGATATAACTGTTAACACACTCCGGGGCGAGCCAGTACAGGGTATTTATGTGGAAACGTTTATATCGCCGGAACATATTAACATAAAACACCTCCAGCAAAACCTGTCTAAAGTAAAAGCTGCTTGTATTTGTGCGGCTTCTGAAGGAGCCAGGATTGCTTCCTTGGGGGGATTTACTTCCATTGTATTGGAAGCAGCAGGTAATCCTTTGCAGGAAGTTAAAAACACTTTTTTCACAACCGGCAATACGTTAACTGCCTCTTTTATATGCAAGGGAATTATAAAAGCTTGTGAGCAGAAGGGAAAAGATATTCATCAGTGTAAATTGCTGGTGGTGGGTTCTACTGGTGATATAGGTTCTGCCTGTGTAAACTATTTTGCCGGAGTAATTCATTCATTGTTGCTATGTGCAAGAAATAATAAGCAACTGCAACAGCAGGCCGCATCCCTGCAGGAAAAAGATATTAACTGCCAGGCTTCTGTCAGCTTAAATGCTTTGTTGCCACAGGCAGATATAATCATTTTGGTAGCCAGCTCACCGGTAGAAAACTGGGATACCAATCTTTTAAAAGAAACCGTAATTATATGCGATGCAGGATATCCTAAAAATATTATTCGGCATTTACCGGTTCATTTAAAACAGTCCATCTTCTGTGGTGGAATGGGATTTATTTCTCCCGGTTTCTACTTCACCCCAAAGTATATGGAGGATTTTTACCAGTATCCTTGTGCCGGTGTGTCCCATGGCTGCCTGCTGGAAAGTATTGTTTTAAGCATGGAAAAAAAGTTCGAAGCTTTTTCAACCGGCCGTGGCAATATTAGTAAAGAAAAAATGGAAATCATACTGGCAATGAGTAAACGGAACGGAATAGATGTATCACCTTTCTTTAATACTGAAGAAATATGGCTGAGCTCCCCATCACCTGCAACAACAAATTATGAATGAAACAATAAAAGGACAGGTGCAGTTGCACCAGTTAATTTTTACGCATAACTGGGAGGACCCGGCTTGTGATGAAAGTGCATTGCAACTAAAACCCGGTCAAACTGTTTTTACTATAACTTCCGGAGGATGTAATTCACTTGGTTTCTTGCGGTTTAACCCGGGTTTGATTTATTGTACAGATATCAACCCTGCACAAACCTGGCTCATGGAATTAAAACAGGCGGCCATTAAAAAACTTGACTACTCTTCCCTGCTGGAGTTTTTTGGCATCCGGCATCACAATGACAGAAAATCCATTTATCTATCACTACAAAATGAATTAAGCAAAGAAGGACAGCTGTTCTGGCAAAATCATCTGCCTCTTATTAAAAAAGGGATTGTTATGAACGGCCGGTACGAACGGTTTGTAAAAATCGCCGGCACTTTAATGCGTTTGCTGCAGGGACCCGGTAAAACAAAATCTTTTTTCAGGTTAAAGACAATAGAAGAGCAAAAAAAATTTTACGAGACACAATGGGATAACCGGCGATGGAGATGGATTTTTAAAACCATGTTCAATAAAAGGAGGCTGGCAAAAAAAGGATTAAATGCTGACTACTTTCATTTTGATGATGGTTCGTCTTCTTTCTCTGAAAGTTTTTACAAAAGAGCCGGTCATGCCATAAAAGATATTCCTGTTGGCAGCAATTACTTTATTGCCCTTTACCTGCTTGGTCATTATCTTAGTGAGGAAAGCCTTCCTGCGTATTTACAGGAAAATAATTTTGATATCATTAAAAAAAATATCGGCCGCATTAAACCTGTTACCGCTGACAGTAAATACTGGCTGCAACAGCAACCACCTGAATTATTTGATGCTTTTGCCCTATCCAATATTTGTGAGCTGATGGATGATGCAGATACGCACAAACTTTTTTCAGAGGTAATACGGACAGCTAAACCCGATGCAAAAATCATATTTCGAAACCTGATGATTCCAAGAGAGGTTCCTCAGGATTTACAATCATTCATCATTAAGGATACAGCATCAAGTAAAGAACTGCAGCAGGCTGACCGTTCTTTTGTTTACGGCAAAGTGGCCGCCTACATTGTAAACAAGTAATATATTTTGTTTAAATGAACTATCAATCATCAATAGCACCAGTAGCTGAACGGTTAAAAGGAAAATTCTTATTAAGCAATACTTTCCGGATATTAAAAAACCCGGTTACCTTTCTTGGTGAATTGCCCAGGTGCTACGGCCCCGTTGTTCATTTCACTTTAGGTGTTAAAAGCTATTTCGTATTGCAGCACCCTGATTATATTAAGAATGTTTTACTGGATAATCACAAAGCATACAGTAAGCCCGGAGCTACAAAAATACTACGGCTATTCCTTGGCGAAGGATTATCCACCAGCAATGGTGAGTTATGGCTAAGGCAAAGAAGAATTATGCAACCAGCCTTTCATAAACAAAGAATTGCCCTGGTGCTTCGTATCATCAATGAAGAAATCACAAAATTAACTGACCGGCTGCAATCATTTGCTACCGGCTCAACAATTAACCTGAGTCATGAATTTCTGCAATTAACTATTGCTATCATCAGCAGAGCTATGTTCAGTACTGCTCTAAAAAAAGAAATGGACAGCATGATACATGCGCTGGAGACCCTGGCAAATTATGCTTCCAAATGGATGAAAAGCCCCGTAAAAATACCTGCTAATTGGAGAATTCCCTCTAACAATGATTTCAGAAAGAACTGTAAAATATTTGATGACATTATTTACAGTATGATTGAAAAAAGGAAGATATACCGGTCTGATTTGTTGTTATCACCGCATGACGACCTTTTAGATATGTTACTGGATTATACCGGTGAAAATATTGAAGATGGGATGACAGAAAAACAATTGAGAGATGAAGTAACCACAATGTTTATGGCCGGGCATGAAACTACTGCTCAAACACTCAGCTGGATATTTTATCATCTTGCTAAAGACAAATCCATTTATACCAAAGTAAAAGAAGAAAGCAACAACATTTTAAATAACAGGTTGCCAGAGCTTGATGATCTTCCGCATCTGGCTTATACAAAACAAGTGGTTCAGGAAGGGCTCCGCCTGTATCCTCCCATATGGGCACTCGTACGTAAACCTTATCATGATGAAAACATAAACGGTATTGAAATCCCCCGTTCATCCTATGCACTAATCAATATTTATGGCATACACCATCATCCACGTTTTTGGGAGCACCCCGATGATTTTGAGCCCAATCATTTTACTGTGGAAAAAGAACAAAGCAGGCATCCTTTTACTTTTCTTCCTTTTGGTGGCGGACCAAGGCTTTGTCTTGGAAGCAATTTTGCTATGATGGTGATGCAAGTTACGGTGTGCCGGTTAATAAAGCAATTTGAGTTTGCTATAGCTGAAGATTATCAGCCAGAAATTGAGATCAATATAACCTTAAGAGCAAAAAACGGAATTCAACTTATAAAAAAATGAAGTTATGATTCTAGTTACAGGCGGAACCGGATTAGTTGGCTCTCACTTGCTGTTCCAACTGGCAAGGAGAAAAGTACCTGTAATAGCCATCAAACGAAACACAGCAGATGAATGTCTGGTGAAAAACGTATTCTATCATCAACCCCAACTTTATAAATATATTCAATGGAAGGATGCGGATATACTGGATATTTCTTCCTTACAAACTGTATTAAGAGGCGCTCATTATGTGTATCACTGTGCAGGAAAGGTTTCTTATGTACCAGGCGATGCTGCACGGATGAATACAATCAATGTAAGGGGCACTGAAAATATAGTCAGGACCTGTTTTGAAACCGGTGTTAAAAAATTGTGTTATGTAAGTTCAGTATCGGCCATTAACAGAGTTAATGAAAATGAAATAATAACAGAAGACACTCCATGGCGGATTTCTAAAGAAAACTCTAACTATGCCATCAGCAAATACGAAGCAGAGAAAATGGTATGGATGGGCATTAAGAACGGATTGAATGCTGTGATTGTAAACCCAACTATCATCATAGGTTCCGGCAAGTGGAACAACGGAAGTGCAGCTATGTTTAACCAGGTATGGAAAGGTTTAAAATTTTACCCCGCCGGTACTGCGGGTTTTGTAGATGTCCGGGATGTTTGTACTGCTATGATTCTTTTGATGGAGAGCGGTATTCATTCGGAAAGATTTATTATAAACAGCGAAAACTTGTCCTATAAACAAGTATTTGAAACTATTGCTGTTCACCTGGGTAAACCTAAACCAATACTTCGGGCAAACTACTTTTTGCTTGAAACAGCCTGGCGTGTGGCAGCATTAAAAAAATATTTGACTGGTGAAACACCTTTTATCACTAAAGAAACCGTAATCTCCGGCAGGAAGAAAATGCAATTCTCAAACGAAAAAATTCGACAGGCGACTCAAATAAACTTTACGCCTGTTGAACAATCCATAAAAAATACCTGTGATGAATTTTTGAGGCAACACAGGTGAGTAACCTTAAGTAAAAACTTTTTATACATGGACGACAAATTAATATATGGTATACAACAGGTAGGAATTGGCGTTCCCGACGCCGAAGAAGCCCTTCAATGGTATGCCTCCCGCCTGGGTTATGATGTACCAATATTTGATGACAGTAACACTGCTACTTACATGGCTCCTTATATGGGGGGACAACCGCATAAAAAGAGAGCCTTGTTAGCCATGAACCTGCAGGGAGGAAGCGGGGTTGAGCTCTGGCAGTATCTTGACAGGAAGCCATTGCATTCATTGGAACCATTCAGGTTAGGTGTCCTGGGAATAAATATTGCGAAAATCAAAACAAGAAATATCCAAAAAGCTTACAGCCGCCTCAAGCAGCAAAAAGTTAACTTGTTAACAGGCATAATAAACACGCCTGACGAAACTCCGTGCTTTTATATTAAAGACCTCTATGAAAATATTTTTCAATTACTTGAGTCTTCTGACTGGTATGCTGATTATAAAAAAGATACCGGAGGTATTTGTGGTTCTATCATTGGTGTTTCGGATATTGACTGTTCATTGAAAATTTATGCAGATATTTTGGGCTACTCAAATATCCTTTATGATAAAACGGGCTTTTTCGATGATTTTTACCAGTTACCCGAAGGTGATGAAAAATTTAGACGTATTTTGCTTACACATGACAGCAACAGAACGGGTGGTTTTGCTCAATTATTAGGCACAAGTCAAATTGAATTAATTCAATCAATTAATAAAAAACATCCCCATATTTTTTACAACCGGTACTGGGGCGACTTAGGCTTCATTCATTTATGCTTTGATATACGAAACATGCAGGCACTGGTAAGAGAATGTGCTCAAAAAGGCTTTCCTTTTAAAGTGCTGAGTAATGATTCTTTTAAAATGGGGCAGGCAAATGGATACTGGGGATATATTGAGGATACAGATGGTACGCTGATAGAATTTGTAGAAACTCATAAAGTGCCGCTGCTAAAAAAAATAAACTGGAACATAAATTTAACAAAAAGAGATCCCCATAAGCCCCTTCCCCGTTGGCTAATCAAAGCGATGTCTTTGCGACGGATAAAATTTACCCGGCCGTGACCCACCCGCTAAAACAGTTTTTTCACAGGTATTGTGTTAATCGGAAATATCATTGACAGGTTTCTGCTCTGTAACTTTCGGAAATCCGGTAGTCATAATGTAATTGAAAAGGCGGTTGGTTTTATCCATGCCATATAATGGAATACATTCCCTTCTGAATTTCTCAATAACTCTTATATTTTTTTCAGGGTCGCCTGCAAATCCCTTTGGAACAGTACATTCACCCGTCAATACTTCTCCACTATGTAAATGAATATGGGCTGTACTTCCCACCCTGAATTGAAGTTTTGACAAATCATTCTCAAACGATTTCAACCGGGTCCAGCCTTTATGACCGGCATAAGACTTTAATATCCGTTTCAAAAAATAAGCCAGGTAGCCCTTTGGCAATTTTAAGAACTCCTTCCACTCGGAAGATTGAAATAATGTTCGATTTTTATACACTTTTTTCAAATACTTCATAGTTTTATCAGAAGTTCCCGTATCAAAAACCCCGGGATAACCAGCATTCTCCAAACAGGCATCCATACCCATAATCATTTCAATTGTATGTTTCCAGCTATGATGAATAAAAACACGTTCGCTTAGCTGATTAATTTGCTCGTGATATTGCTCATCGTTTCTGTCTGCAAAAAAATTACCATCCAGTCCATTGTATAAAAGAGCCGCACTCACACTTCTTTTGGTTGAAAAATTAATATTCACCTGTGTTAATCCAGCTTTATAATGCGGAACAGAAAACTCTTCCATCACTACCGTTAAGATTGGACTATGCAAATGAATGGCTTTAATTTCATTTACATATATCTTTCTTGTTTCTGCAGCATTTAATACTGCATTAACAGGGCCCTGCGAATAGGCACAGGAAGAGTAATATTTGAATGACAGGGAATCGATGGACCATGTTTTTCCCAGGCTCTGCCAGAAACCAGGTATGTATTTGAGGCGGCTGAAATTTTTTACGAATCCTGCCGGGTGTTCAATAATATCAAGACTGGCTTCAAAACTTTTCATCGCTAAAAAAGCTGAACGCAGGCCTTCTACTGTTGCGGAGGAAACACAATTGATTTTTGTATCCGGAGAGAAGGAAGCAGGAAACATCGGGAGTTCCGGAGATGATAATGCTATTGCGATTGCATTGGCAATTACGTGAGCCGGACTTTGATAAAGTTTAACAGTTGCAACGGCTGCGCCTATACGGTGTATAAAGGAGCGCATATGCCCCTGCAGGGGACCTGATGCCAGGTAAGCTCCGAGCCTGCCTGATACTTCCTGTGCACAAATTAATGCGGCAAGAAACGCATCTTCACCAGTCTTTAGTTTTTCAGCTACGGATAAAGCCACTGGGAAAGCGGATTCACTCAAATGTCCCATGTAGCAAAAATTATCTAATTCTAATGCATTTATTAAAGATGAATGCAAATACACGGCATTTTCTAACGACCAGTATTCTCCCGTTGGAAGTATATAATGTTTCCCCCCATTACACGATAATTCATTTAAAGCTGCGTATATTTTTTGTCCGGCATGAGATCTGAATCCGGCAGCAATACTGGCAACACAATCCAGCACCTGGAGTTTGGCCTGCTCCTGCGTAGTTACAGGAAC
Organism: Sphingobacteriales bacterium; assembly: GCA_003963365.1. Taxonomy (GTDB): domain Bacteria; phylum Bacteroidota; class Bacteroidia; order Chitinophagales; family Chitinophagaceae; genus AWTP1-9. Next base: position 538,691 of record RXJG01000002.1, on the reverse strand, counting down.
ATCCTTAATGGTAAACTTTTCTATCCATTCACTTAATTGTTCTATTTGTGTTTTCAAGTGATCGTACTTACTTTTAAATCAAATATGTAACACTATTACCTAAATAATTAAATCATCAGTGTATTCAATCGGAACCCCAATTGTTGTATTCAGTAAGGTACCAAATCCTTAAAACTATTTCAACCGCTCATTTATATCCAACCCATTCTTCCTTGCAGTGTCTTTTGCAATATCATAACCCGCATCAGCATGACGGATAACACCCATGCCCGGATCATTACGCAATACTCTTTTCAATCTTTGTTCTGCATCGTCTGTTCCATCTGCCACAATCACCATACCGGCATGAATAGAATAACCCATCCCTACTCCACCGCCATGATGCAAACTTACCCATGATGCACCACCGGCAGTATTCACCAATGCATTTAACAAAGGCCAGTCAGCAACAGCATCACTACCATCGAGCATCGCTTCTGTTTCTCTATTAGGTGAAGCAACAGAACCTGTATCCAAATGATCTCTACCAATAACGATTGGTGCTTTTACTTTTCCTGTTCTTACCAATTCATTAAATGCTAATCCTGCTTTTTCTCTTTCGCCCTGTCCCAGCCAGCATATTCTTGCCGGTAACCCCTGGAAAGCAATTTTTTCTTTTGCCATTTGCATCCAGCGGATCATGCCTTTGTTATTGGGAAACATATTTATGATGAGTTCATCGGTTACCGCAATATCATCAGGATCACCACTCAAGGCTGCCCAGCGGAAAGGACCTTTACCTTCGCAAAACAATGGACGGATATAGGCAGGTACAAAGCCGGGGAAATCGAAACAACGACCGGTTTTGAATGTTGGATGTTGAATGTTGGATGTTGAATGTTTTTCTTCAAATTCCTGTGCTCTTGCTCTTATATTATTTCCATAATCAAAAGTAATGGCACCTTTATCCATTAACTGCAGCATGAGTTGCACATGCAGGTGCATACTTTCATAACTGCGACGGATATATTCTTCCGGGTTTTGTTCTCTTAATACATTGGCCTGTTCGTTGGTTAATGTATGTGGCACATAACCGATCAACGGATCATGTGCAGAGGTTTGATCTGTTAAAGTATCGGGAATGATTTCTCTTTGTATCAGCCGATCCAGTAAATGAATTGCATTGCACAATACGCCAATACTTTTTGCTTCTCCTTCCCGGCGATAATGCATAGCAGCATTAATAGCATCATCAATATTGGTATGCTTCTCATCGAGGTATCTTGTTTCAATACGTTTATCTATTCTCCATTCTTCTACTTCAGCAATCAAAGCCACGCCTTCATTCATCGTAATGGCTAAGGGTTGTGCTCCACCCATTCCGCCTAACCCTGCTGTTACATTTAATGTTCCTTTCAACGTACCGCCAAAATGTTTATTGGCTGCTGCGGCATAGGTTTCATAAGTTCCCTGTACAATTCCCTGTGAACCGATGTATATCCATGAACCAGCTGTCATTTGTCCGTACATCATTAGTCCTTTCTTTTCCAGCTCATCAAAATGCTTCCAGTTAGCCCAGTTAGGTACTAATTGCGAATTACTGATTAAAACCCTTGGTGCATCTTTATGTGTTTTTAAAATACCAACGGGTTTACCACTTTGTATTAAAAGAGACTCATCATTCTCCAGCACTTTTAATGCTTTAATGATATTATCAAGGGCTTCAAAGTTGCGGGCCGCCTTACCACGGCCACCATATACAATGAGATCTTCTGGCCTTTCTGCCACTTCGGGGTTAAGGTTGTTTAATAACATTCTTAAAGCGGCTTCCTGTATCCATCCTTTACAGTTGAGCTGGTTACCGGTGGGAGTTTTGTACTTAATTACATCGTAGCGTTTAGCAATCGTATCCATAATATTGTTTTTTTCATGCAAAGAGGCGAAGACGCTAAGGAAATTTTCATTGCGGCTTATTTTCTTTGCGACTTTGCGTGGAACCATTACAAAAGTCGCAATAAAATGAATATATTCGTCAGTTCTAATTGTATCTATTTATGAGTTTACACATCAGCGCCAAACCCGAAGATATTGCTAAAACTGTATTATTGGCCGGGGACCCTTTGCGGGCAAAATTTATTGCAGAAAAGTATATGCAGGGCGTAGAACTGGTAAGCCAGACCCGTAATGCTTTTTATTTTACAGGAAACTATAAAGGTAAGCGTATTACGGTTGGTGCCAGTGGTATGGGCTGTCCCAGTATTGGTATTTACAGCTATGAATTGTTTACGGAATATGATGTGGATACCATCATCCGTATTGGAACCTGCGGCGCTTATACTCCCAAGCTGAAAGTGTTTGACCTGATTAATGTGGATGAAGCTGCCAGCGAAAGCACTTATGCCAAATATGCCTGGGGCATTAAAGGTGATGTGATAAAACACCAGGGAAAGGCTCATAAAATAATTAAGAAAACAGCTAAAGAACTTAAGATCGCTTTAAAACATTGTAATATTCACTCCAGCGATATTTTTTACCGTAAGAGTAAGGAGGTTCCTAAAGTGGCGGAGAAGAATAAATGTTTGGCAGTGGAGATGGAAGCCTTTTCTTTATTTGCCAATGCACAGTATTTAGGAAAAACTGCTGCTACAATACTTACCGTATCGGATGTTATTCCCACACATGAATTCATCAGCGCTGATCAAAGGGAAACAGCTTTGTTGCCGATGATGGAGCTGGCGCTGGAGAGTTGTCTGAACCTGGATTGATTGGATTTTCAGGATTAACAGGAAAGCTAAAATGATTTTTTCTTTGCGATCTTAATCGTTGCGACCCCGCGGCTTTTTGTGAATAATTATTTTATCATTTTATTTCACGCCACGGCGCTGCGGCGCAAAGTTTAATGTTTATTTCGCTGCGACTTAGCGCCTTTGCGTGAAATTATTACACCGCAAAGCTTTCAAACCCACCGTTCAGTTTCACTGCTTTTTCTGCGGCAAATGTATTTAAGTCATTCACAAATGAAAAGTCTTTGATGATAGTAGCCACTTTGTTGATGTCTTCTGCAAAGATGCGGTCTTCGCTGGCGAAGCTTACACATTTACGCACTACTTCATGTGCATGTTCCAGTAATTCACTGCTCTTTAATGGCCGACGGAATTCTATTGCCTGGCAGGCGGATAATAATTCTATTGCCAGGATGAATTCTAAATTATCCAATACTTTATTCAGCTTTCTTCCACTGATACTTCCCATACTTACATGATCTTCCTGTCCGAGTGAAGTGGGAATACTATCTGCACTGGAAGGGAAACATAATGTTTTATTCTCTGTTACCAATGCAGCAGTGGTGTATTGTGGAATCATAAAACCACTGTTTAATCCCACATCTTTCATCAGCAACATCGGCAATCCCCATTTCCCTTCTAACAATAAATAACAACGGCGGTCGCTGATGTTTCCTATTTCAGCAGCAGCAAAACAGGCATAATCCAAAGGCAACGCCAAAGGCTGTCCGTGGAAATTACCGCCACTGATGGTATCATCTGCACCCAGTATTACAGGGTTATCAGTTACTGCATTTAATTCTATCTCTGTTAATTCTTTCAGATGTAACCAGGCATTTCTCGAAGCACCATGTACCTGCGGCATACAACGGAGGCTGTAAGGATCCTGTACCCGTCCGCAATCAATATGACTTTGCATGATATCAGAATTATTCAGCAATAAACGCAAACGCTGTGCTACTAATTTATTTCCATTATAAGGACGCAGTTCATGCAATCGTTCGTCAAAAGGAGCTTTAGTTCCTGTTAATGCTTCCAGGCTCATCGCACCAATAATATCAGCAGCTTCCAAACAATTGTGCATACGTTGCACTGCTTTTACTGCAAAGGATAAAATGAATTGTGTTCCGTTGATGAGGGCTAATCCTTCTTTGGGGCCGAGTTGTATGGGTGATAAACCCAGTTGTGCCAGAACGTTGCTGGTTGTTTGTCGCTGGTTATTATGATACACTTCACCCAATCCAATCAATGGCAGGAACAAATGTGATAAAGGAGCTAAATCACCACTGGCACCCACACTACCCTTTTCAGGAACAACAGGTATTACATCATTATCAATATGCCAGATGATACGTTCCAGTGTTGATAATTGTACACCACTATAACCTTGTGCTAATGCATGCACTTTGGTGATGAGCATAATCTTGGCAACTTCCGTTGGAATTGCATCTCCCACTCCCACACTATGACTTTGTAAAATTTTATACTGTAGTGTTGCCGTATCTTCTTTGGAAATAGCAGTGTTAGCTAAAATCCCAAAACCGGTATTCACTCCGTAAACGGTTTTATCGTTGTCAACGATCTGTTGTACATTATGCGATGAAGCATTTATTTTTTTTACCGCTTCATTATTCAATACACCTTTTACTTTTCCCTTTGCAAGGTCAAGGGCCTTTCCTGTTGTTAAAGTATCCGTTCCGTAATTAAATATCATAAACTGGCAAGCTTTGGCAGCAAATGTAATGAAACGCCGCTTATTGATTAATATGCTATCTTTCACCTCATCATTCTTCTATATGCGATACATTTTTTTCATTTTGCTGTTGTGTTTCATCAATAATTTATCAGCACAAAAGATACAGGTGCTTGATTCGGGTCATCATACATCTTTACGTGGATTGAGTGTGGTGAATGATCATATCATTTGGGTGAGTGGGAGTAACGGGCAGGTTGGTTTATCACTCGATGCCGGTAAAACATGGGACTGGATAACGGTGAAAGGATTTGAGAAAACTGATTTTCGTGATATAGAAGCGTTCAGCAGCACTGAAGCCATTATTATGGGAGTGGCAGAGCCTGCTTATATTTTAAAAACAAATGATGCCGGCAAAACATGGAAAGTAGTGTTTGAAGATAAACGACCGGGAATGTTTTTAGATGCAATGGAATTCTGGAATGAAATGAGCGGCATTGTAGTTGGCGACCCGATTGATGGGAAAATATTTATTGCCCGAACCTTTGATGGTGGTGATACCTGGCGTGGTTTGCCGGAAGAAAATTACCCCAAAGCTGACAGCGGTGAAGCGATGTTTGCTTCCAGTGGAACGAATGTAAAAGCCATCAATAAAAGTGAAGCGGTATTTGTTACCGGTGGATTGAGATCAAGATTATTTGTAAGAAATAATAAAATTGATTTACCAATCATCCAGGGTAAACAAACAACCGGTGCTAATTCTATTGCTGTTAAAAATGAAAAGATACTGATTATTGTAGGCGGAGATTTTAATACAAAAGATTCAGCTGATAAAAATTGTTTTATCAGTAAAGATGGAGGCAAGCACTGGAATGCACCGGCCATCAATCCGCATGGTTACAGAAGTTGCGTGGAGTATATTGGCAAAAACAATTGGATTTGCTGCGGGTTAACAGGCGTAGATTATTCAACCACAAATGGTCAGCAATGGAATTTAATCAGCAATGAAAGTTTTCATGTGGTGAAAAAAGCTAAAAGTGGTAAAGCTGTTTATCTTGCCGGCATCAATGGAAAGATTGGTAAACTGGTTTATTAAAATCCGTAGCATTGGGTACTTAATTTCTAAGCCACAATTCTTAATTTTATGTCATACACATGAAAAAGATTTTAAGCATCCTTCTTTTATTAATTGCAGTTAATACAAAAAGTCAGTCGCTGAAAAAATATCCTGTCAGTAAAAGCGGTTGTTCCATTTATATGTTTTGTGATCCGGGAGAATTTGAAAAAAGCTACAGCGAAGATTCTTCCAAAGTATATACCGGTGAATGTGTGAAAGATGGATTTACCTACGGATTGATTTGTGTGCAATTAAAAGATTCTGTAAGCAGTGGCCAGGATGGAGAAGCATTGCTGGAATCTTATCTCGATTTTTTAAAAGGACAATTTAATATCCGTTCAGCAAGTGGTTATGGTAAAGGCATGCACTTAAATAATAATGAAGACATCATTGGCATTATTGATTACTGGCAGGCAGAAGATAAAAACCAATGGAGCATTCAGGGCTGGACAGATGGGAAAATAATAGCGGTGTTATATGTAAAGGGAATGGAACAGGCTGATTATAATAAACAACAGTTGTTTTTTAAAGGCTTTCGTTTTCCGGGCATGTAAAAAAATGTCCCTGCAGCCTATTTGAACATAAAATATACGGCTCCGATTAAGAAGCCAAAGCTTACGAGGTATTTCCAGTGAAAAGGTTCTTTTAAATAAATAATTGCAAATACACAAAACACTGTTAGAGTGATTACCTCCTGCACTATCTTAAGCTGGTAGGCATTAAACCCACCGCCATAACCGATACGGTTAGCAGGAACCATTAAGCAATATTCGAAGAAAGCTATTCCCCAGCTCACTAAAATTGCTTTCCACAATGGAACATTATGGTACTTCAAATGCCCATACCACGCAAAGGTCATGAAGATGTTAGAAAATAGGAGAAGCAATATGGTACGCATCTGGTTGCTGGTTTCTTGTTACTGGTTTATTCGTTTAATTATTTAAAGGTTTAATAGTTGATTGATTTGTGATGATCAATATTTTGCATGCTTGTCGTTGCGACTTTGCGTCTTTGCGTGAAAATCTATTTTACTTTTTTATTCCTTATTTCACTTTTCTTATTCTCATCATCACATGATCAAATTGCCTAATTGTTCTCCCCTCTTCCTCCGGCTAACAAGTACAGTACTGCCATTCTCACTGCCACACCATTTTCTACCTGCTGCAGTATGATAGATTGTTTACTGTCTGCTGCATCACTGTCTAATTCCACTCCACGGTTTATCGGGCCGGGGTGCATAATCACAATTTCTTTATTGAGCGAATCCAGTATCTGTTTGTTGATACCATAAGCCAGACTATACTCTCTTAATGAAGAAAACAATACCTGGTTTTGTCTTTCCAATTGTATCCGCAATACATTCGCCACATCACACCATTCCAGTGCCCTCCTTAAGTTGTATTCTACTCTTATGTCAAATGCCTCTTGTATGTATTTTGGAATAAGCGTTGGCGGACCGGCAACCATTACCTCTGCTCCCATTTTCTTCAGTAAATAAATATTACTCATTGCCACCCGGCTGTGCATAATATCACCGATGATAGCCACTTTAAGGCCCTCCAGTTTACCAGTTTTTTCCCGCATAGAAAAAGCATCGAGTAAGCCCTGGGTTGGATGTTCATTAATTCCGTCCCCGGCATTTACAATAGCAGCCGGAATATGTTTAGCTAAAAAATGAGGTGCACCGCTGGCACTGTGCCGCATTACCACCATATCCACTTTCATAGATAGAATGTTATTGACCGTATCCAGTAAGGTTTCTCCTTTTGAAACAGAGGAAGCACTGGCGGCAAAGTTGATGGTATCAGCACTTAATCGTTTTTCTGCCAGCTCAAATGAAATACGGGTGCGGGTTGAGTTTTCGTAAAAAAGATTGACAATAGTTACATCCCTGAGCGATGGAACTTTTTTAATCGGTCTTTGTAAAACTTCTTTGAATTGAGTGGCGGTGTCGAGAATTAATTGAATGTCCTGTGAGGTCAGGTCTTTAATGCCTAGTAAGTGACGAGTAGATAGTTGCATTAAAGAGCAAAGGTAAAGGGTATTTTAATACAACACAACTTCCCCTTTATCCCATTGCACTTTTACTTTTTGAGAAATGATTGAGTCAATGGGTTTGCCGCAATAATCCGGCTGAATGGGAAGCTGACGGCTGAAACGACGATCAATTAATACACATAGCTCTACTTTTTCCGGGCGGCCAAAGTCAAGCAGCGCATCTAAGGCAGCCCTTATTGTTCTGCCGGTGTACAGCACATCGTCAATTAAAACCACTTTTTTCCCTTCGAGGGAAAAAGGGATATCGGTTTGATTGGGAACATGTAATTCTTTCCGGATATCATCCCGGTAAAAAGTTATATCCAGTTTTCCGTATTGCAATTTTTCATTGGGATAAATTGACCGTATGTTTTCAATGATCTTATCTGATAATAATATTCCTCTTGGCTGTATCCCAACAAAAGTAGTGTGCTTAAAATCGACCTTGTTTTCTATCAACTGGTGCGTTAAACGCTGAATCGTTAAATTAAGCTGGTATGAATTTAAAATTGTCTTCACCGGTAATCTTTAATAAAGCGAATTTATCTTTTGTATCGGTGAAAGTGAAATTTATTTTAACTAAATGAAAAGACCGTCAAATAACAGTCTTGACATTGTTCTTAACTTATTCTTCAAGCAAAAATGGATAGCGGTAATCCACCGGCGGGTTGTATGTTTCTTTAATAGTTCTTGCACTTAACCACCTGTAAAGGTTTAACGCAGAACCTGCTTTGTCATTTGTACCGCTTGCTCTTGCCCCACCAAAAGGCTGTTGGCCCACCACTGCCCCAGTAGGTTTATCGTTTATATAAAAATTACCTGCAGCGTTACGCAATTTGTTTGTCGCTAATTCAACCGCTGCTTTATCCTGGGCAATTATTGCGCCTGTTAATGCATAAGGAGATGTTTTATCCACCAACTCTAATGTTTTTTCAAAACTATTGGCAGGATATATATACACCGTTAATACCGGACCAAATATCTCTTCACACATGGTAACATAATTTGGATCCTTTGCTTCAATTATGGTTGGTTGAATAAAATAACCTTCTTTCTTATCACACTTACCTCCCACCCATATCTCTGCTTTCTTATCTTTTTTGGCATTATCGATATAAGCTTTTATTTTATCAAAACTTTTTTCATCAATCACCGCATTTATAAAATTGGTAAAGTCTTCCACCGTACCCATTTTAAAACTCTTTACTCCGGCAATTAATTTTTTCTTTACTTCTTCCGCTATGTTAGAAGGAATATAGGCTCTTGAGGCAGCAGAACATTTTTGTCCCTGGAATTCAAAGGCGCCACGTAACAAAGCTGTTACCACTACATCCACATCGGCGGATTTATGGGCTATTACGAAATCCTTACCCCCCGTTTCACCAACTATCCGTGGATACGATTTATAAGCACTCATATTTTTACCAATGGTTTCCCACATATAGTTAAATACTCCTGTGCTTCCGGTAAAATGTACGCCGGCAAAATCAGGATGACTGAAACATACTTTACCTAATGTTGGCCCGTCTACATAAATCAAATTGATAACACCATCCGGCAATCCTGCTTCTTTTAAAATGCGCATAAACATTTGCGCCGAATAAATTTGTGTATGTGCCGGTTTCCAAACCACCACATTACCACACATAGCCGCAGAAGTGGGGAGGTTACCACCAATAGCGGTAAAATTAAAAGGAGTAATTGCCAGCACAAACCCTTCGAGGGGACGATACTCCATACGGTTGTGCATACCGGGTCCGCTTATTGGTTGCTGACGGTATATCTCACTTAGGAAATGAACATTGAACCTAAGGAAATCTATCAGCTCACAGGCACTGTCTATCTCTGCCTGGTAAGCATTCTTACTCTGACCAAGCATAGTAGTGCCGTTCATGTATGCCCGGTATTTAGTTGCCAGGAGATCAGCTGCTTTTAAAAAAATAGCTGCCCGGTTTTCCCAACTCATGTTAGCCCAGCTTTCTTTAGCTGCCAATGCCGCATCAATAGCCTGCTGCACATGTTTTTCGTTTCCTTCATGATAATAACCCAGTAAATGTTTTATTTCATGCGGAGGACGAATCTCCCCTTTTGTATTAGTACGAACTTCTTTACTGCCAATATACATGGGCACATCTATCACCTCACTTTTCAGTTTCTCCAGTGTGGCTTTTAAAATTTCTTTTTCCTTACTTCCGGGGGCATAACTCAACACCGGTTCGTTTGCCGGCATTGGATAATTGAAATAACCTAAATTCATATGGTGTTAATTTGAAGATTTGGTAATTTGTTAATGAATACTGGATTTTGATGATGATATTATTTTTGAAAGAACTTTTATAATTGATGTCAGCTTTTCTATCAACCCATCAGTTCCCGGATAATGTTCAGATGCTTTACAAAGCAATAACCAATATTCTGTTTCATCTGCCTCTTTTGCAGCTACTTTCATTTTATGAATAAAGTCAACTTTACTTTCTGCGTTTTGTGCTTCTCTTATGTTAGCTCCGATGGAAGTTCCTGCTTCAATAATTGATTAGCTACTACAAATTTCCTATTCTGCTCCAATAACTCTGCATAGCGAATAATATCCAGCGCAAACTTAAAACTAAGTTCTACAATAAGGTTTCCTTCTTTGTTATTCTGCATAAAGTTTAATTTGATGAGTTGGTAATTTGAAGATTTGAAAATTAGTCAATTTTGAAATTCTCATTTCCAAATCTTCAAATCAACACATCTTCAAATCAGGCATTCTCTTTCTCACTCATCAGGTATGCTTTAATAAATCCATCCAGTTCTCCATCCATTACCGGCTGCACATTCCCCACTTCATAATCGGTACGGTGGTCTTTAATCATTTTGTATGGATGAAAAACATAGGAACGTATCTGTGAACCCCATTCTATTTTTTTCTTTCCGGCATTAGCAGCATCTTTCAGGGCCTGCCGTTTACGCAGTTCTTCTTCATACAAACGGCTGCGCAACATTTGCATAGCCAGTTCCCTGTTACCTAACTGGCTTCTGTCCTGCTGGCAAACTACTACAATACCTGTTGGAATATGTGTTAACTGCACTTTTGTTTCTACTTTGTTTACATTCTGTCCACCGGCACCACCACTACGGGACGTTTCCATTTTTACATCTGCCGGATTAATTTCAATATGAATCGTATCATCCACTAACGGATATACAAATACAGACGCAAATGAAGTATGTCTTCTTGCATTACTATCAAACGGGCTGATACGAACCAACCGGTGCACACCACTTTCCGCTTTCAAAAACCCGTAAGCAAAAGGGCCATCAAATTCAAACGTACAGGTTTTTATCCCGGCACCATCACCATCCTGCCAGTCGAGTTCTTTTATTGCCCAGCCCTGTTTTTGTCCGTACATACGATACATACGGGCCAGCATCTCTGCCCAGTCCTGGCTTTCTGTTCCACCAGCACCACTGTTGATTTGTAAAACTGCAGGCAGTTCATCTTCCGGTTCATTCAGGGTACTCTTAAATTCTGCTTCTTCAATTTTTTCAATTGCTTTGTTGTATGCTTCTTTCGTTTCTTCTTCAGTGGCATCACCTGCTTTCCAGAAATCAAAGAGCACAGCAAAATCTTCTACAGCTGTATCTACTTCTGTATAAAGATTTACCCAAAATTCATTTTGCTTAATGTTTTTTAGTATCTCCGTGGCACGTTTGTTATCATCCCAAAAGCCCGGACTTAGAGAGAGTTGTTTCTCTTCACTGATTTTGTATTGGCGGTTCTCCACGTCAAAGAAACCTCCTCAAGACCACTACACGGTCTCTCATATCCTTAAGTTGTTCCTGTGTCATAGCGGGCAAAGGTAAGTGAAAGTTGGGAGATGGTTATTGGTTGTTAGTTGCGGGTAACTGGTTACCGGTATTTGAACAATTTTCCTTTCTTTCTGTGAAACGCCATCTGTCAACTGTCAACATCTTCCATTATCTTACACCCATGTTTTTTTTAGGAATAGATATAGGCACCGGATCCGTTAAAGCCGTACTGATCAATACTAATGGAGAGATCATTGGTACTGCTCACCAACATTATCCCACCAACGAACCAGAACCGGGCTATCGTGAACAGGATGCAAATGTGGTAAAGAATGCTACGTTTAGTGTAATTAAAGAAATCATTGGAAAATGCAATCAGCCACAACAAATAAAATCCATCTGTTTTAGTGCAGCCATGCACAGTATTATGATTGTAGATGCGGAAGGAAGACCTTTAACTCCGCTGTTATTATGGAGTGATACCCGTAGTACTGAGGAAGCAGATGATATCCGTTATGAAAAAGATGCCTCCATTATTTATCGCAAATGCGGTACTCCTGTTCATCCTATGTTACCGCTCACCAAGATCAAATGGTTGAAGCGAAATGCAAAGGAAGCTTTTGCTGCGGCTTATAAATTCATCTCTATTAAAGAATATATCTGTTTTCATTTATTAGGAAGATATATCATTGATTATTCTATTGCTTCCGCCACCGGTATGTTTGATATACAGGAATTGAAATGGGATATTACCGGATTAAACAATGCCGGTATTACTTACGAATTGTTATCAGAACCAGTTCCTACATCGGCTTACACCAATAAATGGAGAGAAGGAATAAAAGCGGAATTGAATCTGCCCGATGATATATTGTTTGTAGCCGGCAGCAGCGATGGCTGTTTTGCCAATGTGGGCAGTCATGTTATTCCCAATCGTGATTTAGCCATCACTATTGGAACCAGTGCTGCTGTACGCATCACTTCACCTGAACCTTTTTTTGATCCGGATGAAAGCATTTTCAATTATGCCCTGGCCAATAATTTATACATCAGCGGCGGTGCCAGCAATAACGGAGGCAATGTAGTTAACTGGTTAAAAGATTTTTTAAAAGACAACACTTTAACCGAAGCAAAAATATTAGAAAGAGCTTTTAAGATTGATGCAGGAAGTGAAGGGCTCGTTATTCTTCCTTATTTATATGGTGAAAGAGCTCCTGTGTGGGATGCCAAAGCAAAGATGGTTGTATATGGTATGCAGGCACATCATACGCCTGATCATTTTTGCCGGGCGATGATTGAAGGGGTGGTGATGAATTTATATTCTATTGCAGAGAAACTTATTAAACAACAACCCGGCATCAGCCGCATTATTGCCAGCGGTGGGTTTATTCAATCACCCAAATGGTTGCAAATGGTGGCGGATGTTTTTAACTTACCGGTACATGTGTCAGATAATGCAGATGCTTCTGCATTGGGTGCTGCTATCTGGGGCGGTTATAGTTTGGGATTAATGACTGAAAAAAATCTTACCGTACATCCTGCTGCTAATATTTATCAGCCTGAAGACTGGAATCATGATTTTTATATGGACAATTACGCCATATTCAAAGAACTTTACAGCAATAACAAATATTGATCATATCAACTTTTCTATATACAAACAGGATTGATTGGTTTAGGTAAAACGGGTTATCCATTGGCCTTTAATATAACAAAAGAACATGAAGTAATTGATTTGAGTTTACAGTTACATTATGCTTCACTGCAAAAGGAAACGTATGCTGCTAAAGTGGTAGCTGCTTTACGCAATGAGTTTGGAGGACATGCGGTTGAAAAGAATTAATTATTTTGTTTCTTCAATTTTTGGTTGAATTGACAAGGCACCTGTTGGGCATTTAGCGACCTGATCAATGATAGTTTGTGCATCCGCTCCATTTACATTAATCCATGGATGAGCTTTTAAATTAAATACCTGCGGTAACTGCGTAACACATCTTCCTGAATGTTTACATAGCTCGGGCTTCCATACAACTGTCACCTCATCGTTTTTGTATTTAATATTCTTATCCACTTCTTCATCATGATATACAAAACTGCGGATCTTAATTTCTCCTTCTAAAATTTTTGAAATGGGACAATGCAGTGCAATTTCCAGTAACCGGTCTTTTTGTTCTGCAGGTAATGGTTGGGGAAAAGAAATATCCCTGTCAATGTATGTGGTGGTTTCATCTCCCTGTTTTGTTTGAAACATATTTGTTTTCACCGCTATTTCTGGTATATTCCATCCTTTGCGGTCAATATACATACGCAGGGTTACCAGTGTACAGGTTGCCAGTGAGGAGAGTAATAAGGTATAAGGATCGGGACCTTCATCTTTTCCACCGTTGTTTACTGGTTCATCTGCAATCAATTTTCCGTTGCGCCACTCTATTACACATTTATATTTTTCCGTACCAATAGTTCCGTGTACGGGCTTGTCTAATTTATACTGCATACAAATTAATTTTAAGTAAGTTACTACTATTCATCATGTGCTGCCACAATCCTGTTCCATTCAGGGTGGCGTTTAATGTAAGCTACCACCAAAGGACACAATGGGATCAGTTTCAAGTTATTTTTTTCTATATAATCCAATGTCTTCTCAACAATTGCCGTACCGGCACCTTTACCTTCCAATGCAGGTTCTACTTCTGTATGCAGCAAAGCTATCTTACCCGGCAGTTCTTTATATTCAATGATAGCGAGGTGCTCTCCTACTTTCATTTCAAAACGGTTAAGTGAATCGTTCTTAATCAGCTCAAGCGATTGATATTCTTCTTTCATAAAATTGTTTTAATATACTAATGTTCCAAACACACCGTTTTCATAGTCTTTCATCGCCTGTTCAATTTCTTCTGCTGTATTCATTACAAAATTATCTTTTGCGGCAATGGGCTCATCAATTGGTTCGGCAGATAAAAACAATAGTTGCGTATCTTCTTCGGCAGTAATCACTATCTCTTCATTCTCTTTTTGAAAAATTATTAAATGATACTGATCAATACTTTCCTGGTCAATACAAAGTTTCCCTTTAGCGATGTATAATAATGTCCACCAACCCGGGGTAGCGGTTAACTGCACCTGTTTGCCTTTACTGATCTCTCCCACAATTGAAACAACCGGTGTATGACTTTTATTGATGGGCCCTTTCTTTCCATCGTATTCGCCTGTTGCTAACCGCAAGTTCACTCCTTCTTCGTTGATAACCTGTATTAATTCTTCTTTTCTGGCAGACTGATAAAATGGTTCATCCCATTTATTTGCTTTTGGTGCATTGATCCAAAGCTGTATAAATTCCTGTACACCCCCTTTTTTCAATAATTCTTTAGTTGGCCCTTCACTGTGAAGCAGTCCCTTACCGGCAAACATCCATTGCACATCACCGGCTTTTACAATTTCATCATGACCGGCATTGTCTTTATGATATCCTTCACCCTGCAACACAAAGGTAACAGGAGAAAAACCACGATGCGGATGCGGGTGAATTCTAAACTCAGCACCCGGCTCAATCATCTCCGGTTTTAAATGATGAATTACAATAAACGGATTGGCAAAACGAAAATCTTTATGTGGCAATGGTTGCAGAACAGTTTCTTCTTTCGTGATCTGTTTTTCTCTTCCTAATAAAATGTGTGCAATTGCTTTTTTCATATCTCAATATTCGATAAAAGGTTTCAAAAAAATTTTGTGTTTCGATTATTATCTTTCCTTGTGCTCCTTGTGTTTTCCTTGTCTTCTTTGTGGTATGAGAATTTTTACCACAAAGAACACAAAGTATTTACACAAAGGGCACAAGGAATAAAAAAACCGGGAAGTAGATACTTTACCCGGTTATCGCTTTATACTAAGGTTCCGAATTTACCAGCCTGGAATTCTTCAATCGCTTCATAAATTTCTTCCTGTGTGTTCATCACAAAAGGTCCGTAGCTGGCGATAGGTTCATTGATAGGTTCTCCGCTCATGAATAAGATCACCGCATCACTATCTGCTTTGATAGTTATTTCTTCACCACCATCCTTGAATAATACAAAACTATGTTCTGCCACTGCTGTTTCATCTGCCAGGGCTGTTCCGTTTACCATTAACATAGCAGCATTATGACTGGCAGGGATCGTAAAGTTCAACTCCGCTCCTTTGTTTAATTTAATATCAAACAAGTTCACCGGTGAATAAGTAGCCGCCGGTCCTTTTACATCATTTACCTTTCCGGCAATTACATTCACTATACCGCCATTGTTTGGAATAACATATTTACCCATCTTATCAGCAGTGATAGCCTGGTAATGTGGTGCAACGGATTTATGTTTTTTAGGAAGATTCACCCATAACTGAACCATTTCAAATGGTCCGCCCCGTTTAGAAAATTCCTGTTCATGATATTCTTTGTGTAAGATACCTGCACCGGCAGTCATCCATTGTACATCACCGGAATTGATGATACCGCTATTACCCGCACTGTCATGATGCGCCACACTTCCTTTATAGGCAATGGTAACGGTTTCAAAACCTTTATGCGGATGTACATCCACACCTCTTACTTTTTCAGATGGAGTGAAATTAAATTCAGCTGCAAAATCGAGCATTAAAAATGGACTGATCCTTCTTTGCAAAACAGCACCGGGAATAAAATTATACACCCTGAATCCATCACCCACCATTCCGGGTCTTGCCTGTTTTGGTATTACTCTTTCAATTTGTCTTTTCATAATTATTCCCTTTTTATTTATTGTGACCTTTGTGTTTTTTCCTTGTGTACTTTGTGGTTTAAAATCTTTACCACAAGGTGCACAAAGAAGTCTCTCAATACACGAGGTTATTGTATGTTAATATTTAATCCTGCACTTTTCAAAGCATCATCCACAAATGAGAAAGTAGTATTATTTCTTTTTTGTGCTTTCAATGCTTCACTTATCTTTTCTGCAAGATCAGCCGTGTTGTTGATCACTATTACATCTTCATGCTGAAACGTACACAGTTTGTTCAGTTTCTTTACTGCATCTGCAGAAAGATCATTGCCCAGCACTACCACATCAAAATGGTATTGATGAAATTTTTCAATCGCTTCTTCGTCTGTTAAAGCATGTTCTGCTTTCCATTCGTTGCGGTCATTTAAAAGTTTGATCCAGTTGTTTGATTGTTCTTCATTGTTGCCAACCAGTAAAATGTTTGTTGTATTCATATTATCTCCTTAATGAACACAAAACTACAACCAACACTACTCCTCTTCCAATAATAAAGATTAAGGGGCGGACTTAATGTAGATTAAGAATATTTACTGCCCAATAAATTGAGAGCTAAAGCCCTGAAGATTAAATAACCGGGATGTTTATTTCTTTTCAGAAAGATTACTCAGCATTTTACTGAGAAACTCAGGTGTAACACCAATATAAGAAGCCACTTGCTTTTGTGGTAAATTCTGAACTAAAGATGGATAGAGCTTACAAAAATTATCATACCGTTCTGCCGCTGAAAGACTGAGATTATTAACTAATCGTTGCTGGTACGAGGCGATAGAATTCTCCGCCAATATGCGGAAGAAACGTTCAAACTTTGGAACAGCAGCATAGAGTTTCTCTAAATCTTCTTTACTGATCCATATTATTTCGGTGTCTTCAATAGCATCAATATTCAAAGTGGCCGGTTGCTGGGTAATCGCACTTTTCATATCACCAATCCACCAGCCCGGCGGGGCAAACTGCAGTATATGTTCAAACCCATTTTTATCAATAGAATAAATGCGGAGGATGCCGGAAGTAACAAAAGTGGCCGTTTTATTCACTTCACCTTCCTGCAATAAAAAATGTTTCTTCTTTATTTTTTTGGAATGAAGAACCGATTTTAAAATATCCTCTTCCTCACCGGTAAGGCTTATGTGTTTGGATATATGTTGAAGAAGTAAGTCTGTATTCATTTAATATAATAAACCCGGCAATTAATTATGATGCTGCATCTTCAGCTTTTCAATCAACTCATCACTCACACTGTCACTGTAAATTCCAAATGCATTTACCAATACTCCTTTTTCTCCATGCTTGCTCTCGATAGCATACACCACCGCTTCATCAGCCGGATCGGTATCACCTTCAAAGCGATGTACTTCTGTTATCTCAAATTCATTGGGCAGTAACGACAATGGTGTTTCATGACACACAATGCAATCATACTCCACATTAAAATCAATATTGTAGCCTCTTTGTTTGAGTCCATTTACGGCCTCAGAAACGGTGTCGTAGGAGATCATAGTTGTAAGTTTTATGTTCTTAGTGTAAGTTACGAAGGAATCAATATTCAAACTTGCGAAGTTTGGGGGCTTTGAACCAGGTGATGATTACTACCAACAGAGTCATCGTTCCACCAAATATTACTGCGGGTACCGTACCCATTATTCTTGAAGTAAACCCGCTTTCAAATTGTCCCAGCTCATTGGAAGAATTGATGAACATAGAATTAACCGACCCCACCCTTCCCCGCATTTCATCAGGAGTAGTTAACTGCAGCACCGTACCCCGAACAATCACACTGATACCATCAAACACACCTGCCATCACCATTGCAAAAAAAGATAACCAGAAGTTAGTAGAAAATCCAAAAGTGATAATACACAAACCAAAACCGGCTACGGCAAAAAATAATTTATAGCCCTGGTGTTTCTTCATGGGGAAGAAAGTAAGTGTAACAATGATAATAACTGAACCAATATCAATCGCCGCATTTAACCAGCCAAAACCAATGGGACCAACATTTAAAATTTTATTGGCAAACTCAGGTATTAATGCTACTGCGCCACCGAACAATACCGCAAACAGATCCAGCGAAATAGCACCCAGCATAATTTTATTACTGCGAACAAACTGTAATCCCTCTTTCACACTATCCCATGCACCGATATCAATATTTTTTGCCACAATTGGTTTGGGTTTGATAAAAGAAATAACAATTGCTGCCGTTACCGCATACACCAATATGATAGTGAAAGTGGTATTTACCCCAAACCAGGCAATAAAAAATCCTGCCGAAGCATGACCAAGAATAGACGCTACTAACCAGGTGGAGGAACTGATATTGGCCGCCAGCGGTAAAATATTTCTTGGTACTAACTGCGAAATGATAGCGTTGGTTGTAGGCCCAACAAAAGCACGGGTAATACCGGTGCCAAATATCACTGCATAAAAAGATATTTCGAGTAAATGTTTATTGAATAGCTGCTGCACTGCCGGAACGGTTACTACAATCAATGCTACTATGCACAAACCGTAACAAAAAATTCCCCGCAGTAATATCTTTCGTTTATCTGACCGGTCGATTATATGTCCTGCATACAAAGCCAATGAAAACACCGGTACAAACTCCGATAAACCAACCAGGCCAATTGAAAAAGAGCTTTTAGTAATTTGAAATAATTCATAGGCCACCACGGTACCCACCATACGCAATGCCATAATTAAAAAGAAACGGGCCGTTACAAAGAACCGGAATTCTTTTTCATGGAGAGGTGATAAACTTTGCGGGAGATTAAACCTTGGTTTCATGTAATAGATGCAAAACTAAGAAACAAACGATTACCGGCACAGCTAGGGCAAAGTGATGTAGTATTGGCCATATTCATATTCTTTATCCAATGCATCGGTAATAATTTTTAAATGTTCTTCATTACCGGTGAAATCGGCATTGCTGGCATCTACAAAAAGCGTTTTAATATTATGTTGTTTGATGTAATGCGTATAAGTTTGTTGAATATTGAACAAATAATCATCCGGGATATTTTGTTCATAGCTGCGCTGACGTTTGCGGATGTTTTCCTGCAGTTTACTTACCGGTGCATGTAAGTAGATTAATATATCCGGCTGCACCAATTGCTGATGAATGATATCAAACAATCGCTGGTATAAACGAAACTCATCTTCCGCCAGGTTTACTTTGGCAAAAAGCAAACATTTGGTAAACAAATAATCAGAAACCGTAATGTTCTGAAAAAGATCTTTAGTATGAATAAGGTCTTTCAGCTGCTTATACCTTTCTGCCATAAAAAATAATTCAACCGGAAAAGCATATTGCTGAGGGTTTTCATAAAACTTGGCCAAAAAAGGATTATCAGCAAACTCTTCCAATATCAGCCTTGCATTGTAATGCCTGGCCAGCAGGTGTGATAATGTTGTTTTACCTGCGCCGATATTGCCTTCTATGGTGATGAAATGATAGTTCATGTAACTGGTTGCTGAAAACAAATAATCATTCAACTCTTAAACCGTTAAACGTTTCGCTGCCAAAATAAGTAAATACGAGTCAATTAAAATTTTGGAATGAGTAAGTTGTGGAAAAGTTCTGTGTAATCAACGCAGTTTTTTTACTTCCAGTTTGTCTTTGCACTGTAATAATAATTTGTGGATGCTTTTCTTAATCGATGGGTGTTTGAAATTAGGGATCAGTTCATTTAACGGAACCAAAACAAAACGCCTGTTAGGTATTTGCGGGTGCGGAATGCTGAGTTCATCTTCAGCATGAATCTCTTTATCGTAAAATAAGATATCAATATCAATTAAACGTGGGGCATTTTTCACTGTACGGATACGGCCCAGTTCTTTTTCAATAGCCAAAATTTGCTGCATTACTGCAGAGGCAGTTTTTTTTGTTTCGGCAATCAACACCTGGTTTAAAAAATCGGGTTGTTCAGTATTGCCCCAGGCGGCTGTTTCGTAATAAGCAGAAGACCGAAGTACTTTACCAATCCGTTTACCAATTTTTTTAACGGCTGCTGACAGGTTTTTTTCCCTGTTACCCATATTAGCCCCGATTAATAAAACCAATTTTGCCATAATTACAATCAGGCAGCAAGATGCATAAAATAGCGGATTAAGCAAATGTTTTTGCAGGGGCCGAATTATCTAATAGATTTGAGCCTTATTTTGCATTATGAATAAACCATACAGTCAATGGACCGCCATGTGGTCTATTGTAAAGGCAAGTACCAAAGCAATATTTAAAAGTCCGCAGGCTGTTTTCTTCAGTTTGTTTTTCCCAATTGTGCTTATTGTCATTTTTGGGGCACTAAGTGGTGGCGGGGGTATTAGCGTAGATGTGGCTATTGATAAAAAAAGCGATACGTTAAATGTGCTTTATGTTGCTATTAAAAATATAAGTGCGGTAAATATTATTAAAAGTGATGAGCAGGATATACAAGACCGGTTAAAGAAAGGAAGAATAACGGCCATTATAAGCATTAATAAAAGCAATGATAGTACCAATCCCTATGTATTGAATTTAAAAACAAGTTCTGCAGTACAAAGACAGGACCTTAATATTCTTACCACGATATTAAATAGTGTTATTGCTAAAATTGATGAGGCAGCTTTTCCTTCCACTAAAACAATTGCTAAAATAACTACCGATGAAATAAAAGGCAGGCCCTATAAACTAATAGATTTTTATTTACCCGGCATGCTTGGCTTTTCATTAATTGGTGCGGCGGTATTTGGAGTTGCTTTTGTTTTCTTCAGCTTAAGAGAAACACTCGTGCTGAAGCGGATGTACTCCACTCCTATTAAGAAAGGATATATTGTAGCCGGCGAAAGTATTGCCCGTATTTTATTTCAACTGGCAACTGCAGTAGTACTGATATTGTTTGGTAAATTCTTTTACGGGTTTACTTTATCCAACGGCTGGATCACTTTCTTTGAATTGATCCTGTTAAGCTTTTTTGGCCTCATTGTATTTATGGGTTTTGGATTTTTTATCAGTAGTGTGGCTAAAAACCAAAACGTAATCCCTATTTATGCTAACCTGTTTATGTTTCCTCAATATTTTTTAAGCGGAACTTTCTTTCCTAAATCAGCATTGCCTGCTGGCATGCAGGGGTTCATCAAATTTCTTCCGCTTACGGCATTGAATGATGCCATGCGTAAAGTTTCTTTTGAAGGACTGCATATCTGGGAAACACCATCTGAAGTGATCATCTTAGCAGCATGGGGAATAATTATGTTTATTATTGCCTCAAGAGTATTTAAGTGGGAATCCTGATTTTAATGACTTAATCTTTTCTATGATCCGAAATGTAAAAATGTTGATGGTGGGACTGGTTGTATTAGCTATCATCTTTGCTTTATTTTCTTTATTAATTCCATCCACAGTAAAAGTTACCCGTGTGGTTGAAGTATATGCACCTAAAGAAAAAGTATATGAAGCCATCAGCAATGTAAACAAATGGAAGCAATGGATGCCATGGTCGGCAGCTGATAGTTTGTTTACTGTTCGGGTGGATTCAACTCCCAATAAAATCAATTCTTCTTATGCATGGAATGTAAAGAGTAATCTCTCCAAAAAAGGTAAGATTACCATTAAAAAATTAACAGCAGATGAAGTAGCAACAGAAAATGAATTGACCGGTTATAATCTTTCTCCCGGCTCTTTAAAATTGTACACGAATCCAAAGGCACAGTTTGTTTTAGTGGAATGGAGAATGAATGTGCATATTAAATGGTACCCGTGGGCCAAACTAAAAGGCATTGTACTGGATAAAATCTACGGGCCTGTTTTAGAAGATGGATTGGAAAGATTAAAAACTTATTGCGAAAACAAACAATAAAATTTACTCATTTTTCTTTGTGTTCCCTGTGGTTTGTCATCCTGAGTTTATCGAAGGATTTACCACAAAATTCACCGGGGAGAACACTGAGAACACCAGGAATGGAAGATTAATTTACATCCATTCAAAATCTTTTGCTTTGGGAATAGCATCAAATGCTGCAATAAATTCTTCCGGTGGTGTGGCGAGTTTGCGATGCATAGTATCCATCCATGCCCCATCCACTGTTATTTGTGCTGCCAGTGTTTTTTCATTGAGAATAATTTGATGTTGCATTGACCATCGGCTTATATCTCTCTTTGCCTTAGCTAATTCTAAAGTAATTTGTACCTGGTCCTTAAATTTTATCTCCCTTCTGAAAATACATTCTTCCCTGAAAATAATCGGACCAATATGATGCTTGCTTAATGCTTGTGGTGTAATTCCGTTCTCCGTTAAATAACTCATACGGATATACGCACCAAAATCGTAATACTTAGAATGTAATACATGAAAATTAGGATCAAGATCAGCCCAGCGTACTTCCACCTGTTTTGAATATTCCATTCGTCAAAATTAGTTGAATGCAACTAAAAAACCGCCCTGCTATTACTATTAACAGGACGGTTTAATCTATTAAAGCAGAAATTAATTACCCGTTATACAGTTTTTCATAATATTCATTTGCCATTCTTCCGGCATCAAACCGGAAGCGAACATCTCTCATACCATTTTTCATGATCTGGCGCCATACATCCGGACGTTCATAATACATTGGCAGAATTTGGTTCTCGAGTATATCATACAACTGATCAAGATCATACTGATCCTGCTCCTGTACATTCATCTTACTGTAATCAACCGGTGGAACAACAAAACCATTATTACCATGATCTATAAATTCACATATCCAACCATCAAATGTGCTGAAGTTTACAGCACCATTCATAGCTGCCGTCATTCCACTGGTTCCACTGGCTTCCCTGGGTACCCGTGGATTATTTAACCAGATATCAGCTGCTTGTTTAAGGCGTTTACTTAACCCCAGTTCATATCCAATACAAACAGCCATATTCTTATACTGCTTGCTTAAATGAACCAGGCTGTTGAATTCACTGATGGCAGGATAATCAACGGGGTATGGCTTGCCGGCCCATATCAGTTGAACAGGATATTTTTTGTTATTCATCAATGCATTGAAACGCTTTTGATCACGGGTAATCATATCAGCTCTTTTATACCCGGCAAAACGTCTTGCCCAAACGATGGTTAAAATATTTGGATCAAATAATTTTCCTGTCTGATCAGCCACTATCTCAAAAGAACGGCGTTTTAAATAATTCTTGCGGTCATCAAAACGTTCGTCGTTACTCTCATCCATAGCAAAATACATTTGCTTATCGGCCCAGTAACGCCAGTTTTGTGCATTGGTTATAGCTTTAATAGGAGCAACATTATCATACTTACTCCACATTTGCCGGGATACTTCACCATGCAGTTGCGAAACCCCGTTACTTAACCTTGCAAAACGTAAGGCCGCCAATGAATGATTAAACTGGTCGCCTTCCATGCCGGTAACTTTTCTTACTTCCTCCAAAGGCACTCCGCAGAAATAACTCATCTTTTCGCATAAATGAATATCATGCTTTTCATTGCCGGCTTCCTCGGGAGTATGTGTAGTAAAGACCAATCGTTTTTTCACCTCTTCTTTACTGCCTAATTTTTTATAAAGATAAAAAGCTGCAGAAACACCATGGGCTTCATTCAGATGATAAACATCGGGTTGAAAAAGTAATTCATCAATCAGTTTAGCCCCCCCCACACCTAACAATATAAATTGTGCAACTTTAGTAGCCACATTGGCATCATATAAACGGTGGGTAATGGTTTGAGAAACATAATCATTCTCCGGTAAATCAGTACTTAATAAAAATAAAGGAGCTGATTTAAATGTTTCCGGGTTGAGATACCAGGCTTTTACCCAAATAGGATGATCATGAATGGTAATCTGGAATTTTATATTCGTATCTTCTAAAAAACTATAGATTTTTTCATTCCACTGCACTTGTAAAGTTTGGTCCTGGTTGCGGGCCTGGTCGTAATAACCATACTTCCACAATATACCAATACCAATCATGTTTTGTCGTAACTCGTATGCGCTGCGCAAATGTGAACCGGCGAGAAAACCTAAACCACCACTGTAAATTTTCAACGGCTGATGAACAGCAAACTCCATGGAGAAATAAGCTGCCTTTTTACTATATTTTTCATCAACAGCATAGGGGACTTTATAATTCTTAAAACTCATAAGCAGTCAGATTATTTGCAAACGGGCCGCAATATACTTTTAAAAATTGAAAATCAGCAGGATTGTGAAGAGCCATTATCAATATTAATGCTTACAGCTGATAGTATTAAATGATCTTATATACTGCTAACGATTGCGGTAACTTCTATTTCTATTAACAGGTTTTCATTAATCAGTTTATTTACCTCCACCATAGTGGCTACGGGTTTTATTGTTTTAAAAAATTCCCCATGTGCCCTTCCTGCTTCTTCCCATTTATCAATATCCGTAACAAACATCCTGGTTCTTACCACGTCTTGTATAGATGCACCGGCCTCCTTCAATGCTTTTTCTACCTTTTGAAAAATATATTTTGTTTGTGCATACAAATCGTCTTTTCCTACTAACACATCACCATCCATGGCGGTGGTGCCTGCCACTTCAATAATATTTCCTATACGAACCGCACGGCTGTATCCTACTATATCTTCCCACGGTGAGCCTGAGGTTATGTTTATTCGTTGAGACATATTGGTTACTGTTTAATGTTTCCCCAAAGACGCAAAGTATTTCTTCATCATGCCACGTTATCATATTTTCAAATCACCAACTCTTCAAATCACTTTTTTTCTTTTTCTTCTCTTTCGGTTTTACCGGTTCTTTCTTTTTAGTGTAAGATCCTTCAAAAAAGCAGGTAATGCCACGATAGTTTCCACATCCACCCGTTTCTTTAATAGTTACAGTGGAATTGGTGAAGATAAATTCAATACCACAGGGCCCGGTTTTATCGGTAAACATGGCTTTATTGGGTGCGGTAAATTCAGCTTTCCCTTTTAACTCACCCATACATTCACCATCGTTTTTGCTAAAGTGAATAAAGAACAAACAAGTTTTGAAATTCTTTCCATCCCGTATAGAAACAATATTTTTTTTATCCTGCAAATAATCAGCTGAAAATTTATTTTTCCGGGGTAAAGTATCCAGGGGGTTCACCGGCACTTCATCACTCAGGTCTTTATTGCTCACAATTACCGCTGTGCGAAAATGCCCGCTGTTATCTAAAAATAAATTATCTTCTTTAATATCTACCTGCTCACCCGGTTTCTTTGTTTCGGTAACAATTTTAAAATTCATATTTTTGCTCACCTCACAATAGCGACGGTAACTGGGATCTTTATCTGTTTCGGCAATCTCTCTTGAATTGATGTATCGCAAATTTTTTGTAAAGCAGAATACATAAGCTTTTTTGGCGGCAGCTAAAGATTTAATAAACAGGAAAATGTTTTCATTACTATCTTTTCCTTTTACTAATGGAAATAATTTTGCCTTTGGTTTGGCGCCAAAATACCTGGTAAAAACAGAATCGGGAATAAATGTTTTAAATGCCACCAGTGATATCCTCAGGGAATCCTTTTCTTTCCGGTTGAGCACAGTATCATTAATGGTGTAAGGGAAGGTTGCCCTGGGAAAAAAATCCACGAACTCTTTTAATGTAATATCATCATCTGCCTGCGTTTTCACTTTTTTGTTGCCATTACAGGAGACCAGCAGTAAAATAATAGCGGCCAAACATACAGGTATCAATCGCATAAAAATCAATTGGCTGCCAATGTAAGCAGATTTACCCATACTTAAAAGCCTGTTTTCCCCGGCAATATTGGTGGTTTGAGGATTAATTTTTAGATTTGTCTAAATTTAATTTTTGAATTTATGAACTTTACAGTTGCCGAAGAGAACTATATTAAAGCCATCTGGCACCTGCAGCGGTATAACAATGATGTAACCACTAACCTGCTGGCGGGTCAGTTAAATACCCGTCCGGCTTCGGTAACGGATATGCTGAAAAAGCTAAAGACAAAAAAACTGGTGCATTATGAAAAATATCACGGGTTCTCTTTAACCAGCGAGGGAAAGAAGATTGCCTTAGGCATCATCCGGCGCCACCGTTTATGGGAATTTTTTTTGGCAGAGAAATTACATTTCGACTGGGATGAAGTACATGATATAGCTGAAGACCTGGAACATGTAAGCAGTAAAAAACTCATTGACAAACTGGATGAATACCTTGGCTTTCCCAAAGTAGATCCGCATGGTGATCCCATTCCTGATAACCAGGGAAAAATGGAAACAAGTTCAGCTATTGGGTTACATGAACTGGAATTAAATAAAACTGCCGAAGTATCCGGTGTGGGCAATCAGTCCAGTGAACTGCTGGAATTGCTGAAACATAAAAACATCCGCATCGGTACGAAGCTTGAAGTAAAAAAACGTTTTGAATTTGACCAGTCGCTGGAAATAAAGATCCGCAACCTGCCGGCCTTTACCATCAGCGAACAATTAGCAAAAAATTTACTGGTGAAGTATGGTAAATAAGATTCACAAGGAACTTTCGTTGAGTGAAGTGCACTCCACCATTTCAATTGATGGAAAACCCAATGGGTTTAAAAAGATATTTGCCTTTTTTGGTCCGGCTTATTTGGTAAGTGTAGGGTATATGGACCCGGGCAACTGGGCCACTGACCTTGCCGGTGGAAGTAAGTTTGGCTATACATTGATATGGGTATTGCTCATGAGTAATATCATGGCTTTGTTGTTGCAAAGTTTAAGTGCAAGATTGGGTATTGTAAGAGGAAAGGATTTGGCGCAGGCTAATCATGAAGCATATCCCAAATACATTAACCTGGTACTTTATATTTTAGCAGAAGTAGCCATTGCCGCCTGTGATTTAGCTGAAGTACTCGGTATGGCCATCGGTATCCAACTCTTAACGGGTTTGCCGTTAACATGGGGTGTTGCCATCACTGTATTTGATACCATTCTTTTATTATACCTGCAAAAATTAGGCATGAGAAAGATGGAAGCTTTTATTCTTTGTTTGGTGTTGATTGTAGGTTTATCTTTTTTAGCAGAAATATTTTTAGCTAAACCCAATATGGGTGAAGTAGTAACAGGTTTCATTCCGCATTTACCTAATGAGGAGGCATTGTATATCGCTATAGGAATTATTGGAGCTACCGTGATGCCGCATAATCTTTACCTGCATTCAGCATTGGTACAAACAAGGAAGATTAAAAGAAATTCAGAAGGAATGAAAGAAGCTATCAAATGGAATTTTATTGATAGTACCATTGCATTAAATGCGGCCTTCTTTGTCAATGCTGCGATATTAGTGTTAGCCGCCGCCGTATTTTTTAAAACAGGGAGAAATGATGTAGCTGAAATAAAAACTGCCCATGAGTTACTGGCTCCATTATTGGGATCAAAAGTTGCTCCTATCCTTTTTGCAGTAGCATTAATAGCAGCAGGTCAAAGCTCTACTGTAACAGGAACTTTAGCCGGACAAATTGTAATGGAAGGTTATTTACAGTTACGCATCAATCCATGGATGCGCCGTTTATTAACCCGTTTATTAGCCATCATTCCGGCTGTAACTGTAATTTCTATTTACGGGGAACATAAAGTGGATGCATTATTGGTGTTAAGCCAGGTGATACTAAGTATGCAATTAGGCTTTGCCATTATACCGTTAATACATTTTGTGAGTGATAAAACAACGATGGGTGAATTTGCCATTAAAACGCCCACTAAAATATTTGCCTGGCTTATTGCTTCCATTTTAGTTTATCTCAATATCAAAATGGTGTTTAATGAGTCCATCAGTTTCTTTGCGCAATCGCAAAGTATTTTATGGAAAACACTCATCATTGCGGTAGCAACTGGCTTTATTGCTTTACTGTTGTATATCACCCTGCACCCATTACTCCATAAACTAAAAAGCCGTAAACCAACACATATTCATCCGGATGTACCACAACTGAAAGAGATGGCTATTCCCGAATATCATAAAATAGCGATTGCCCTTGATTTTAGTGTTAATGATCAAAAATTGATTGCACATGCTATTGGGCAGGGCAAACCCACTACAAAGTATTTACTGATACATGTTGTGGAAAGTGTTTCGGCCAGGTATTTAGGAGAACAGTCAGATGATTATGAAACAAGAGGTGATATTGAAAGGTTAGAATCTTATGCTGAACAACTGGCTCAAAAAGGATATACTGCCAGCAGTTATATTGGCTATCATTACCGGGCCAAAGAAATTGTTCGCTTAGTTACGGAACAAAAAGCCGATATGCTCGTCATTGGTGCACATGGGCATAGTGGCCTGAAAGATTTTTTATACGGTGAAACGGTTAATACTGTACGGCATGAATTGAAAGTACCGGTGCTGATAGTGAATTTGTAACTGCGGGATTCGGGTTGTGAGTAGCGAGTCTTTCCCGCAACTCGTAGCTCACAACTCGCTACTTATATTTATTTTAATATCTCTTTCGCTAAGGGCAGCAACAAGTTCGTCCATTTAGCATATTCTTTACCGGAGAAATGAAGGCTATCTTTTGCCACCAGGCTTTTATCAATCCTCGCCTCCTGCGATAAACCAAAAACATCAATATACGTTATACCATTGTACTGTGTAATATTTTTATTAGTGCTATTAAACTGCTCTAACTGTGTTCTTATTTTAACGGTATCGCTGTATTTGGCAAAGGGTACCACACTGTAATCGGGTATTGAAATCACTACAATCCGTTTGTTATCGTAGCCTGCGTATTGTTTGCATTTGTCGAGCAATGCAGTAAACTCAACACTGTATTGTTGTAAACTTAATCCCTGGTATTGGTTATTTACACCAATTAACAGCGTAACCAAATCGTAGTTACCCACGGGTGGAGTAGATTGAAGGGCATTTAATAAATTGGCTGTTGTCCATCCGGTACGGGCAATAATATTCAAATCGGAAATATTAAAATTATACTTCGCCAGGCTATCTTTCAACTGAGCCGGGTAACGTTCATTCTCCCCCACCGCTTCCCCAATGGTATATGAATCACCCAGGGCAAGATAACGCCTGTTGGCTGGCGGGTTGAATACCGTGGTATCTTTTTTAGTAGTATCCGCCGGGTTCATTACAGTATCCTGCCTGTTTGTATCACCATTTACCATAATATTATTTTTTTTACAGGCCATACTAACAACCAGCAGCAATGGTATGATTACTGACATTTTCATTTCGTTTATATTAATTACATTCGCAGTCTTTAATTACGTTTAAACAAGTAAAATAGTTTTATAAAATGGCACAAAAAATTAAAGTAGCCAATCCGGTTGTTGAACTCGATGGCGATGAAATGACCCGCATCATCTGGAAATTCATTAAAGACAAATTAATTCTCCCCTATCTTGAACTTGATATTAAATATTATGACCTCGGCATTGAATACCGTGACCAGACCAACGACCAGGTTACTATTGACAGTGCCAATGCCATTAAGCAATACGGTGTGGGAATCAAATGTGCCACCATTACTCCGGATGAAGCCCGTGTAAAAGAATTTAATCTTAAACAAATGTGGAAGAGCCCTAACGGAACCATCCGCAACATCTTAGACGGAACGGTGTTTCGGGAACCTATCGTTATAAAAAATGTACCCCGCCTGGTTACCAACTGGACTGCCCCTATCATTGTAGGCCGTCATGCATTTGGTGATCAATACCGTGCTACTGATACGGTAATAAAAGGCAAAGGAAAATTAACCATGACTTTTACTCCCGAAGGTGGCGGTGAACCTCAGGTGTTTGAAGTGTTCAACTTTAAAGGAGATGGCGTGGCCATGACAATGTATAATACCGATGAAAGTATTAAAGGTTTTGCCCGCAGTTGTTTTAATATGGCGTTGAGCAAAAAATGGCCATTATATCTTTCTACCAAGAACACGATTCTTAAAAAATACGACGGACGTTTTAAAGATATTTTTGAAGAGATCTATAAAAATGAATTTAAAACAGCCTTTGATGCAGCCGGTATTGTATATGAACACCGCCTGATAGACGATATGGTGGCGAGTGCATTAAAATGGAATGGCAATTTTGTATGGGCCTGTAAAAATTATGATGGTGATGTACAAAGCGATACCGTTGCACAGGGTTTTGGTTCATTAGGTTTGATGACTTCTGTACTCGTTACTCCTGATGGAAAAACAATGGAAGCAGAAGCGGCACATGGTACGGTTACCCGTCACTATCGGGATCACCAGGCTGGTAAACCAACTTCTACTAATCCTATTGCCTCTATTTTTGCATGGACAAGAGGATTGGCTTTCCGTGGTAAATTAGATGGCAACCAGCCATTGATTGATTTTGCCAATGCCCTTGAAGCAGTTTGTATTGAAACGGTTGAAGAGGGTAAGATGACGAAAGACTTAGCCGTATGTATCCATGGCAATAAAGTAAACCATGGTGAACATTATTTGTACACCGAAGAGTTTTTAGATGCTATTGATAGCAACTTGAAAAAGAAAATGGGACTGTAATAAACAGTAACAATCGAAATAATGAATCCCGTCTCTTTGAGGCGGGATTTTTTTTGTTAATTTGCTTTTATTAAGGTATATATCTTGATTAAAATCTTTTAGATGAAGGTTAAAATTATCATAGCCAGCATTGCTATTTTTACTATCTCTTCATGCGGTAACAATGATTCTAAAAAAAATAATTATGTGCAGACTAGTAAATTAAATTATGACTTCATTGAAAACCCTATACAATTACAAACAAGATTTGTTGATTCTGTTATTGATAACTTATTAAGTAGGTCAGCAGTGGAATTCATAGATATGTATCCCAATACACGGGAAATCCCAGAGATTGACACATTATTTTTGGTTTTTAAACTTAAACATAAAAACTTTAAAGTACTAGATAGCGAAATCCACAATTGGTCTAGAGGTCCAAAAATGATTTCATATTGGCTTGAGTCCAGTACTCTTCAATGTAGAGTTGACAAACTATATCATTCTGACACAACAATCAAAGGGACTTATAGTATAACAGAAAGACTTGGATGTTTAAACAAAGAAAGATAGCTATATCTTATCTCTCTTCTCCAAAGAGTCACTCCCCGGGCTTTGTGTACGGCTGAGGACTCTGCGGCATCAGGGAACAACAGTGCAAATCTTTAACTACAGTATTTCAAATTCCGCTGGGTCGGCTTAGGCCAGACCCAGCGGAGAAAAAAATATCAGGTCCGTTAAAATAATCCACTGGCAAAAAAAACAATCCCCGTTATGGCAAACAAAAGCCCTGCATACCACATGATTTTTTTACGGGTTAAGATGGCAATAGCAGAAACAGCAATGGATATCTGGAACAACGTTACTGATCTTGCCAGTAATACATGATGCGCTAAATGTGCTTCAGATAATGTTTGCGCTTCTTCCGCTTTTTGCTTTATTTCTTCCTGCTCTTTTTTATAGCGCTCTGCTGTTGCCTTGCTTTCAGCATCGTTGGTAATATTTTTTATTTCTGCTTTAATACCCTTGGCCTGGTAAAAAGCCCACTGATCGGAAGACTTTATCTGTTCTATCAAAGCCTCATTGGAATGATGTCCTGCCATGAGTGCGGCAATAGCAGCAAATACAGCTACCAGGGCAGTAGAAATGGCCACGTACATACTCCATTTTGATTCTTTTTCCTTCTCTTCTTTCTCAGCTTCCTCAATTTTTTCTTTAATTGTCTCCTGCAGGTGTTCGGTTGGAACTTCTATTTCTTCCATAATTGTCACTGATTTTTTCTAAAGTTATTAATTGTATTTGTTAGTTGATTGCAAATAAATGGCTCAACTAAGGGTAGGTTTACTTACGCTTCTGCAGTATCAAAGTACAAAAGCACAATTCCCAAAGAGGTAAAAATTCCTAACTTTAGTATTTATTATTAAACAATTACTAATTAATTCATCTAAAAATTATTTATGAACGAAAATATACTGATCACCACCAGCACCTCACTGGAGGGTTACCGGGTAACAAAACAATTAGGATTGGTGAGAGGCATTACAGTACGGTCCAGAAGTTTACCGGGTAATATAGCCGGTGGAATAATGACTTTATTTGGTGGCAAAAGTGTTATCTATACAGAACTATGCGAAACAACCAGAGAAGAAGCCTTACAATTAATGATCCGGCATGGAAAAGAAATCGGCTGTAATGCTATCATCAACATGCGGTATGATGCCAATGATGTAATGAATGGAGTTACAGAAGTATTAGCTTATGGAACAGCCGTTATTGTTGAGAAAATAAATTAAAATATTCAACAGCTGCACAACAACTTTCCTTCCCCGCAGAGTCCCTCCACCGGCTTGTGCATAGCTGAATATCCCGCCTGGGCGGGACGGCATCAGGAAACCTTATCACAAATCTTTACCTATATAGTGCTCAAATACCCAATCAAGCGCTATACATAGGCATTTGCAGAGCAACCGAAATCCTTTTTACCCACAACAATGATGATTGTACACAGCAAAATATTTTAAAAAAGAAAAGGCTGGCTTAGTTGAACACCCTACTTACCTGTAAAAATGATTACAGAGAACCAACAATGAATAATAAATTACTTAAGTAAAATATTTGTTTTACATTTTTGTTTTCGGTTTACTGATTGCTTTGTTTAATTTACACTCATGTTAGCTGTCCGCCCAAACCTTAAAGAATTTCATCTTTTTTTTGATATCACACTTGACCTGGTTTGCATCGCCAATAAACAGGGATACTTTAAAGAAATAAACCACTCGGTATCCGAAAAACTGGGTTATACCCAGGAGGAATTACTTTCCAGGCCTATAGCATCTTTTATTCATCCCGAAGACCGAGATCGTACTGCAGCATTCCGTAACAGGCTGCTGGAAGGTACACCACTGCTTAATTTCCAAAACCGTTACCTCACAAAAACCGGTTCCACCATATGGCTTGAATGGACTTCTGTTTATATTCCGGAGCAGGAAGTTGTTTTTGCCATTGCAAAAGATATCACCATCAGAAAGCTGGTTGAGCTGGAAATAACCGGGCAGTATGAACAGTACAAATCCTTAGCTCATCATTTTAAAAATAAAGCAGAGCGGGACCGGAAATACATTGCCGTTGAACTGCACGAAGAACTGGCGCAACTGGCCTCCGTTGTAAAAATGAACCTGGAATGCCTGCAAAAAAATGAACAGCAACTTTCCGCAGAGGGAGTTGAAAAATTAAAAGAGGCGGTTACGGTATCACATCTGCTGATGAACAGTATCCGCCGGATTTCTTTTTCCATCAGCCCCGCCATGTTAAATGACCTTGGCCTGCAAGAAACATTACAATGGCTTTGCAAAGAGTTTTCCGTTTTGAGTGGAATACCCTGTACCGTAACCGGTTCCTGTAATGTTGCCCTGCTGTCAATGGAAGTGCAATTAGATATCTTCCGGATTTGCCAGGAAGCTTTGCAAAATATCCTATACCATGCCGGAGCATCAGCAGCGGCGCTGAGGATAACAGAAACAGAAAACATTATCTCCTTTATTATTGAAGATAACGGCAGAGGCTTTGATTCTTCCGCAGCAATTTCAGGGCAGGGATTACAGCACATTCAAAACAGGGCTGCTTCAGTTAACAGCCAGCTGGTAATAAATAGTCTGCCGGGGAAAGGTACGAGTATCGAGTTCCTGTTTAAAAAGTAACAGTACACAACAAAGAATGATTCCTCCCTAATCGCAGGTTGCACCTGCACTCTTCTCTTAATGTTCCGGTTATGAATAAACGATGTCAGCTGCAAAACATCCTCAATCCACAGAACCTGACGCACAGGTTCCGGAAAGTTTCTGTATTATTTACCATCCAGCATCAGGCAAATACTTGTTGATGATGCCGGCAATAAGAGCAGGTGCATTACCAACACCACCAAATCCTGCAGGCTGGTTCGTTATTCGCTTGTCAATAGCACAAACTATATCTTTCTATCTTTTTCTGATAACTGCCACTGCTGTATCTCCATGCTTACCTTGAAAATTTTTCCCGGATAAACCAGGTGCTGCCCGGATTTGTCAAACATGTTTTTAGGTGGAAAAATCTTTCATTAGCATTTGAAACTCCAAAAAGGCAATGCGGGTTTTTAAATAACAAACAGGGAAAATGCCTATTAATTTAATTCGTTTGTAGATTTGACATATGGATAATTACCAGATAGCAGAACACTTCTCTCTCCTTTCCAAATTAATGGATATACATGGAGAAAATTCATTTAAAGCAAGATCGTATGGTGCGGCGGCTTTCAATATTGAAAAACTGCCCATGCAGCTTTCTGAAGTTCCACATGAAGAGCTATTCAGCATAAAAGGAATAGGTGAATCAACCGGTAAGAAAATTATTGAATTACTGGAAACGGGTGAACTGCAGGCGCTGAAAGATATTATTCAAAAAACTCCTCCCGGTGTAATTGAAATGCTCAACATAAAAGGATTGGGACCAAAAAAAATTGCGACCGTTTGGAAAGAAATGGAAATTGAAACCATTGGTGAGTTGTTGTATGCCTGTGATGAGAACCGTTTAAAATTATACAAAGGCTTTGGTGATAAAACGCAGCAAAATGTAAAAGAAGCTATTGAATTTTACCAGCAAAACCAGGGCAGTCATTTATATGCGCAGGTAGAAGCGGTGGTTCCGGATATTAAAAACTATCTCGGGAAATTATTTGGTTCAGATAAGGTAAGATTAACCGGCGCCTTCAGGCGGCAGATGGAAACAATAGATGAATTAGAATTTATCATCAGTGAAACAAATGAAAACATCAAACCTAAGTTTCAAACTGCTTTTCCCCCTGAACTTATAGAAGAAACCAAAGAATATATTATTTATAAGCTGAAGAATGGTTTGAAGCTTAAATTATATTCTGGTAAAGAAGGTACAGGTGAAAAGTTATTCCGTTTATCAGCTTCTGATGTATTTGTGGATGCATTTATAAAAGCCTTTCCGAAAATAAATTTTGCCGATGGCAAATCAGCAGATGATGAATATATTTTTAAACAGGCAAAGATTCAATATATACCTCCCTATTTAAGAGAAACTGCCTCCATCATTGAGAAAGCTAAAACTAATTCTTTGCCCGAAGTCATTCAGCCCAATGATATAAAAGGAATCATCCATAGCCACAGTACCTGGAGTGATGGAAGCCATTCATTAGAGCAAATGGCTACAGCTGCTAAAGAAAAAGGATTGGAATATCTCGTCATAAGCGACCATAGTAAAACAGCTGCTTATGCTAATGGATTAAAAGAAGACCGGATTAAAGCCCAGCATGAGGAAATTGAAAAACTGAATGAAAAACTAAAGCCCTTTAAAATTTTCAAAAGTATAGAATCTGATATCCTGAATGATGGCAAGCTGGATTATTCCGACAATATCCTTTCCACTTTTGATTTGGTAATTGCTTCCGTTCACTCCAATTTAAAGATGACAGAAGAGAAAGCAATGATGCGTTTATTAACAGCGATTGAAAATCCGCACACTACCATTCTTGGTCACATGACCGGCCGGTTATTATTGAGCCGTAAGGGATACCCGGTAAATTATGAAAAGATATTTGAAGCTTGTATTAAAAATAAAGTGGTAATTGAATTAAATGCTCACCCCAGCCGGTTGGATATTGACTGGCGTTATATTGAAGCGGCTATCAACAACGGTCTGTTAATCTCTATTGACCCCGATGCACATGCCATTGAAGGATTTGATGACTGTAAATACGGAGTGCTGGTGGCACAAAAAGCTGGTGTAACCAAAGAAAAAAATTTGAGCAGCTTTAGCCTGGCTGAGTTTGAAGCCTATCTCAAAACTGTTAAAAATTAAATTACCGGAAATTGAATATAAAAAGTGGTGCCTGCGTTTTCAGCAGTCTCAAACCAAATCTTTCCTTTTACATTTTCCACAATGCCTTTACACATGGCCAGGCCCAATCCTGCACCGGAAGTTTTAGTAGTGAAATTAGGAGTAAATATTTTTGACTGCACTTCCTCCGGTATCCCGGTTCCGTTGTCTGAAACAGATATAGTAAGCACATTATCATCTAAAGATTGCATTACCACGATTTTTGGCACTCTTGTTTCGGGCACAGATTGTACTGCATTTTGAAACAGGTTAGTAAACAGGCGGTTTATTTGAGTCTTATCCGCATTTATTATTTGTTTTTCTTCCGGCCGGTTCCAGTTAATCGTTAGCCCATCCTGTATACGGTAGAGAGAGATGATGGAAGCCAGCACTTCATTAATATCAAATTCTTCATTATTTACATTACCAATATTGGCAAACTGTGAAAACTCACCGGCTATCTTAGAAAGATGATCTATTTGCTCCACTAATGTTGCTGCCACATTGCTGGTCATTTCTTTTACATTGGGTGAATTACTATCTACAGCTTTTTGTAAATACTGAATGCTTAGTTTCATGGGTGTGAGTGGATTTTTAATTTCATGTGCTACCTGTCTCGCCATTTCTCTCCAGGCCCCTTCCCGTTCACTTTTCGCCAGCAGTTGTGCACTTTCATCCAGTTGCTTCACCATTTTATTGTACTCCTTTACCAAATCTCCTATTTCATCATTCCGATCCCATTTTATCTCTTCATTTCTTCCCAGCTTTAATGCTTTCATCCTTTCTGATATAACTGAGAATGATTGTGTAATGCGGTTGGTGATTAATAAAGCTATTAACCCTGCCACCAAAAAGATAAATGCGTTAAGATTTATTATGGTCACTAAAAAATTTGAAATCTCCTGGTTTAATTCATCCGGAGAATAAAAGGAAGGAATATTAAGATACGCATAAACCGCCCCTTTTTCGTCTCTTACCGGAACATAAATACTTAAAAACTCCCTGGTACCAATATGCTCATTCTGCACATGCTGTATTTGCCGCATCCTTGTTAAATGATAATAGGCATTGGGTTCCATCTTCTCACTTAGCAATCCTTTATTATATACCAGTTTATTAGATGCCAGTTTCAGGTTACCTTCCAAATCGTATAAACTAACATCTATATTATGAATCTCAGATATCTTGGTAAACACAGCATCCAAATCCCTGTTGGTGGCTTCGTCGTACACTTTCAGCACATCATCAAACGTATTATGCTTATCTAATTCATTTTTAACTTCTGAAGCAACAATCTGTATAGTACGGGAAAGTTTCTCTTTATTATTTCGGTTAAATCTTTCTTTAAAAAACTGGATGGTTGAAAAACCAATTACAATAAAAGACAATAAGCTGATGAATATAATTGTGCTGTGCACCTGGCTGCGTATGTTCAGTTCCCAAAACTGTTTCATCCTGCTCCAGCGTAAGCGGGACATAATGATCATATTAAAAAACTGTATAACAGCGATCGTAACAAGGAAGGCGCAAAAGAACCAGGCAAATAAAGTAATAGCCTCCAGCATAAAATTACTTTTCCTTACCAGGATCACCAGCCGGGTGGCGCTGGCCTTATACCATAATTCTTCATTTGAACCGTTTTTCCTGATTTCATATTCATTTTTAGGAATTTCATTACTTGTCAGGTTCAGTGAGAAAGGGTAATCATTATAGTTCAGCACCAGTTGGAGTTCAGCATAAATACCGTATGCATAGTTGGGAGATTTTTCTATTAAAGCTATTGGATTATTACTGCGGCTGAACAATTCTGGCTGCAATGCTTCGCTCTTATACTTCCGTGGCTTTGAAACAATAAATGCATATCCTAAAAGTTCCTGTGTAAAGGGATTGGTGATCTCCTTGCGGCAGATATAATTAAATTTATCATAGGATGTTTCATAATAATAAAGCGACGGAACCGTAGTTACTTTTCCCTGTACACTGATAATGGTGTTTAATGTGTTGTACGATACCGAGTCTTCATTATACAGTGGATGAAAATCTTTATCAAACGTGTAAAACTTAGTATCGTATTTATTAAGATACCCGCTGAAGTTTTCGTTAATTAAACTGTCTTTAATTTTTTGCGCAGCACCGGGTGATTTAAACCGGTCGAAATTTTCATAAAGAAAAAAGTTATTGAAATTAGACAGCCCGATACTCATTAAGCTTTCACTGGAGGGATCGGACTGCATCGCTAATTTTTCTGCTATTCTTTTTCTTTCTTCAATTTCCTTAACACTGTTTGTTACCATCAGCAGGGAGGCGATGGATGCGGAGAAAAAGAAAAACCACAACAATAACACCGAAGACTGCAGCGAACGAAAATTGAGTGAGAGTGCCGGAAAATTAAGCAGTGAAAGAAAAAGCAGCATCCAGAGAAAAAGATAAATCTCAAAGAAACCACCACTCCCTGCTTTAAACGATAAAAAAATTAACCCGCTTACAATCACAAAAAGCACTACTTCGGTACTCCTGTAATTTAAAATCAGCCGAAGATACCCGAATAAGAATTTGATAATGATGTAATAACCGGTGGCAATACCACATAGCACCAATATACCGATATAACTATACACCGATAAACTGAAAAAGTTGGTGACATCAAATGAAAT
Source organism: Sphingobacteriales bacterium (assembly GCA_003963365.1). Classification (GTDB taxonomy): domain Bacteria; phylum Bacteroidota; class Bacteroidia; order Chitinophagales; family Chitinophagaceae; genus AWTP1-9. The sequence continues at coordinate 500,026 of RXJG01000002.1, read as the reverse complement.
TCTTGAGTCAGTAACCAGGCTTTTAATGAGGTTGCCACTCAAAAAAGTAATGCCTACTATGGAAAAACTCAGCAGCACCGCTGTTGTCCATTTGCCTGCTTTGGTTTTTAAAAAAGCCGGCACCCGTATTTTACCAACCGTGTTATAAGAAAATAACAATATCCATAATGTTAGTAATACATTAAGTAACACATCTCCCAACGAACGGTTTAACGCAGTGGAACTGTAAATTTGAGGATCAAACAATTCAAACTGGCGGAAATTTAAAGGAACGGGAAGGTAGTAACTCACCACTCTTAAAACCACCACCGTTGCAGTAAAACTTATCACACCGGTATATTCCCCGTATTTTTTTGACAGCCATAAACATAACAACTGGATAAAAAACAATACAAAAAATATTCCCCCCAGCCGGAAAACTATTGCCCACCAGCTGAGCTGCGGTATTGGGGTAAATGATTTTTCTGCAATATTAAATAATGGTTTATCGGTGATACTTTTAACCGGCATTCCGGCAGACCTGTTGGTAATGATAAATTTTTTCTCCAGTTGATCATTTACAATGAAATTATTTTGCAGGTAATCAGTACTTATAAAGTAATTCCATCTTACCGGGATAAGGGCTACTATTTTATAAAACCTGGAATTATACTGTATGCTTTTGGTAACCACCACATAATCGCCATTATTCATGGATTCGTAAAAAACGGTATCATTCGTTTGCAGTTGGTATGGTGTAGGCTCCACCAAAGCTGTATTCCAAAATAACATTCTTGGCGCACCAAACTCAGGTATTGAGTAAATAAAAAAATCATATGCCTTACCGGTTAAGCTTTCCAGTGTTGCCTCGCTGTACTGGTTATTGATAAGTGACTGTATGGTTGCTGAGTCGGCAATGAGTTGGTTAATATCCCTTTCCTTATGCTGAATATCTGATTGAAGCAGGCGATGTGCATTTTTTAAATTAGAGGTGTCGCTCCAGTAATTATTGAAGAATAAAGAAATAGTAAGTAACCAGCCGGCTATGATAAGCAAATAGCCATGCTGGTAAAAGAATTTACTGAAGTTTTCACCTGGTTTCAATGATAGTGTGTTATTTAACACGTTTTATTTCGTTCCAAATAGAATCCATTTCTTCCAGTGTCATATCGTGTAAGCTCCTGCCCCTGTTTAAAGCTTTTTCTTCCATCTGTGTAAAACGCTGAATGAATTTTTTATTGGTACGTTCCAATGCATTTTCAGCATCCACTTGCAAAAACCGTGCATAATTGATTAAAGAAAATATAACATCCCCAAATTCTTCTTCAACTTTTTTATGTTCATTATCCGATTCATCCTGAGATGAAGACTGCCAACTGTTAACTGCTAACTTTAATTCATCCATCTCCTCTTCCACTTTTTCCCATACCTGTTCTTTATTCTCCCATTCAAATCCCACCTGTTTAGCCTTTTCCTGTAACCGCATGGCCTTAACAGTTGAAGGCAAAGATTTAGGGACTCCACTCAAAACAGATTTCTTTCCTTCTTTCAGTTTCAACTTTTCCCAATTCTGTTTTACATCTTCTTCATTATTCACTTTCACATCTCCGTATATATGCGGATGACGGAAAATTAATTTTTCAGCAATACCATCCAGCACCTCTTTTAATTCAAATTGTTTTTGCTCACTTCCAATCTTAGCATAAAAAAGAATATGCAGCAATAAATCGCCTAATTCCTCTTTTATACTTTTCCAGTCAGCATCAGTTATAGCATCGGCCAGCTCATATGTTTCTTCAATGGTAAGTTGCCGTAATGTGTGAATGGTTTGCTTCCTGTCCCACGGACATTGCTCCCTTAACTCATCCATTATTTTTACCATCCGTAAAAACGCTTTGCTCAAATCTTCCTGCATAATTTATAATCTAAAAATTGACAATAATAGAAACACCATCATCAGTAACCCCGCCACTATTGGATATAAAATAAACAGGATACAATATTTTAAAAATGTTTTTAAGTATCCCTGTTCATAATATTTCTTCATGGCAATGTACACGTAAAAATAAACAGATAATATAACTATGCCGATAAGGGTAGACATCCAGTTCCACTGCGTAGCCACTTTTAACTTTTCCAATCCAAATATGAACAACAGAATAATAAAGATGGCGCAATAAAGATGAATGGAGAATATTCCGTGATCAACATAGTAATATTTCTTACGCCGGATATACAGCAGTTTCAGCAGCAACGCAAAAAATGGTAACGATACAAACAATAACTGTGGAATGGAATGCAGAAATTTTTCTTTCAAAGCTTCCATTACATGTCCTTCCCCATATTTCTTGTCCCACATAATTTTTTTACGGGTAAAGAATTGCTCCAGCCAGCTGTCTTTTGCATCACCCTTAAGTGTGTTTTGAACAGAGTCATATGCTTCCACCGTTTCAAAGCGCTTTTCAAATGGATTCTTTTTCTTGTATTTAAAAATACCGGAAACCGATTGCAGGCTGTCCCCCGTAATGGTGCTGTCTGTTGCCAATCGTTTCAAATCATGTTCAATAGCCGCTATCTCTTTTTCTTTATCTGCTTTTTCCGAAGAGTCTTTAATCGTAGTTAACTCCTGTTTAGCATTATTTTTTGCTTCTTCCAGTATTTCAACTAAAAGGGGAGATTTTTTTGGTTTTGTTTCCGAAATTTTTAATGTTTCTTCCGGTGTCATAAACGTGAAGAAGATCAAAAAGAAAATAGCGGAGGTAAATACATACATCCTGATGGGGTTGAGGTAGCTAACCCTTTTACCGGCCATATATTGCCTGGTTAAAAAACCCGGATTAAACAGGAGAATTTTAACGGTTTCAAAAAATTTACCATCAAAATGGGTGATGTCGTAGAAGAAATGGGTTACTAAATGCCAGAAGCTTTCTTTAGGTTCAATGTTTTCCTGGCCACAGCGATGACAATATCTTCCCTTCAGTTCGGCCCCGCAGTTAAGGCATATTTTTTCGGCTCTTTCTTTGGCGTGCGACAAAGCAGTTAAATTTTAATAAAAATATAAAAGAAACACGTATAAATTACGTTACAATATACACCGTTATCTTTGACAAAAATTATACCTCCAGCAGCATGAAAAAAATTCTTTTGCCGGTAGCCCTTTTGCTAACAACACCTATTTTGTATGCCCAGCATTACTACAATGATATAGTAGGAACAAAAAAGACCAATGACCTGTGGAAATTATATAAACAAAATGCCATTATCAGCATTACCACTAAAAGCACCGAAAGCGACGGCCAGCCAAGCGAAGGTTTTTTACTGGAACAAAAAATAAACCTGCAAAACAAAACTATTGAAACTACTACCGGTTCTGCAGCAACAGGCAAATCTTTACTCACCAGTTATTTTAATGAAAAAGATCAATTGATAAAAACGGTTGATAAAAATGATAACAGTGAAAACAGCGCTGTTTATACGTATGATAATGATGGGAAGCTGATAAGCATTGAAACAAATTCCATAACAAAAGATACCAGCTTTTCTCTTTCTGAAAAACATATATGGTTTTATAACAGCAATGGGTTGCCGGAAAAAATGCTGAAAATTAAAAATGATAATGACACTGCAACCATTCGCATTAATTACGATGAAAAAGGTAATGCCGGTGAAGAGGTTGATTTTGCCAAAGGCAAACAATTAGAACGTTACTATTTTTATTACAATGCTAAAAAACAACTCACCGATATTGTACGCTACAACATTCGTTATAAAAGAATGCTGCCCGATTACAGTTTTGATTACGATGATGCCGGAAGATTAAATGAAATGACGGTTTACCGTGTACAAAGCAGCGGCAGCGATTATCTTACCTGGATGTACCTCTACGATGAAAGAGGATTGAAATTAAAAGAAGCTTGTGTTGACAAGGACAGAAAATTAGTGGGGAAGATTGAGTATAGTTATAATGGGCAATAGTGAGTGGTGAGTAGTCAATAGTGAATGGTGAATGTCAATTATTTTTTTCGAAACCAAATAATTTGATACATGACCCCTATTGGCAACAGGTGATGCTATGGAAATATACAGCCGGTAATACTAAAACAAAAAAGCCGTTCCGAAAAAATCGAAACGGCCTTTGTACCCGGGACGGGAGTTGAACCCGTACAGCCATTACTGGCCACAGGATTTTAAGTCCTGCGTGTCTACCAGTTCCACCACCCGGGTATTCACCTGGTGATGAATAAAAAAGGTGCGGGAATGTCCCCACACCTTCTTTTGAGCGGAAGACCGGGCTCGAACCGGCCACCCCGACCTTGGCAAGGTCGTGCTCTACCAAATGAGCTACTTCCGCATACTGTTTAAGAACTTTGGGGATGCAAAAATAGGGTTACTAAGCTAATTATCAAAAAACTATTTGCTGTTTTTTGTCCTGTTTTTCGCATAAAAAATCCCGTTTTAAAACGGGATTAATAGTATAAAATCTATTACAGTTTATTTGTATTTAGGATCGTATAAAGTATTATCCGGCACTACTACATCCGGCTTGCCCTTATATCTTTTTTCATACAGTTTATAACAGCCAGCAAAAATAAAGGCTACTATACACAATACCTGTACATAAAATAAAAAGCGGGAAGATTTAACCCAGTCGTGGGAGAAGTCTTTCTTCGTATTGTCTTCGGTGAATATTTCCTGTTGATCCATATGCAGAATTTACTGGCGCAAAAATAAGGGGAAATTTATTTTAAAATTCATCTGCCCGTTATTTCTTTAAAAGTCCTTTTTTTGTTGATAAAATACTGCCACACAATATTACCATGATAAACGCAGGATGGCTTTTCTTTTCCTGCCGGGGCAAAATTACTTTGCGATTGCTGGATGATTACCCATTTAAAAAAATCAATATGCGCCTTCAATACTGCTATCCAGTAACCACCATCGCCTGTTAACAATGCTTTCCATGCTGAAACAGCATCTAATGAAATACGAAATGGAATTTTCCAGAGTTTTTCACTAACTGGTAAATTCTTGTAAAGCATTATGAGGTTATTGCGGTAGTTAAGCCATGTTTTTTTAGAATTTCCTTTAGGTAATGTTCCTCCGCCCACATGATACACCACTGATTGAGGGCAGGCATATATTTTATAACCGCTCAGTTGCATCCGCCAGCATAAATCAATTTCTTCCTGGTGAGCAAAGAAGAATTCATCAAAGCCTTTCATTTCAGTAAACACGGATGAACGAACAAAGAAAGCGGCGCCACTGGCCCAAAACACTTGTTGCACCTCATCATATTGCCCGTTATCTTCTTCACATACATCAAACACACGGCCTCTTGAAAAAGGATAACCATAATCGTCAATCCATCCACCGGCTGCACCGGCATATTCAAATAATTTTTTATTATGAAAAGCTAAAAGTTTAGGCTGACAGGCAGCAATGGTTTTATCTGTCTCCATTAAACTAATGATTGGTTCAATCCAGCCCGGCGTTACTTCAATATCTGAATTTAATAAAACACAGTAATCGGCCTGTACCTGCTTTAAGGCAGTATTATAGCCTTTGGCAAAACCTTCATTTGTTTGATTGATGATAATTTTTATTTGAGGATAATTGGTTTGAAGAAAAGAAACTGAATCATCTGTTGAACCATTATCAGCCACAATCACCTGCAAATTGGAATAGGCAGATTGCATAACGGAAGGAAGAAACTGCTGTAAATAGTTTTTTCCATTCCAGTTTAAAATAACAACCGCTACTGATGGATGATGGGTCAACAGAAATATTTTTTCAAAAATAACAGAAGGATGGCAATCGTTTTCTATTTTTAAGTAATGTTTTCACAAATATTCAACTGGCGAACAGGTTTGGCCATTATTGCCATACTGATTGTAAGCGGCACAATTTTTTATTCTAACTTTTTAGCCAATAAAATTGCCCGTGAGGAAAGACAAAAGGTTGAACAATGTGCCGAAGCACTTCGTTTTCTTGCCACCTCCCCTTCTGATGCTGATACGAGGCTGGCTTCTTTAATTACCACCGAAAACAAAACTGTACCCATCATTGAAACAAACGAAAGAGACAGCATCACTGGTACTTATATCAACCTTGATTCCGGTAGAATAACTAATGACCCCCATTACCTTGCTGATAAACTGCAGGAATTCAAATCGCTTAACAAACCTGTTGAAGTAGTAATTGGTAAAGATCCTTCTTTGATCAATCGTTATTATTATGGACAGTCATTGTTGTTACAGCAAGTGAAGTATTACCCGATTATTCAATTAATCATTGTCGCACTTTTTATTATCATTACTATATTCTCCATCACCATTAGAAATAAATCCACACAAAACCAGGTATGGGCCGGTATGGCTAAAGAAACAGCGCATCAATTGGGCACACCGGTTACTTCATTAGAAGGCTGGGTGGAAATGCTGAAAGAAAATAGCGGCAGCGAAAAAATTGCACATGAAATGGAGAAAGATGTTTACCGGCTGAAATTAGTTTCCGAAAGGTTTGGCAAGATTGGCAGTACACCACAGTTGGAAGAGCATAATATTATACAGCAGGTACAGCAGGTAATGGATTATATGAAGAAAAGAGCTGCCGGAAAAGTACATTTTAGTTTGAATACCTACAATGAGTCATCTATACCGGTTAAAATTTCACCACAGTTGTTTGATTGGGTTTTGGAAAATTTATTGAAAAATGCGCTGGATGCTATGGAAGGTAAGGGTAAAATAAGTGTAGAAATTAAGCAGGATGCTAATGATGTGATTATAGAAATAAAAGATTCCGGCAAAGGCATCAGCCGGCAAAATATAAGCCTGGTATTTAAGCCCGGCTTTACCACCAAAAAACGTGGATGGGGTTTGGGATTATCCCTGTCTAAAAGAATAGTGGAGCAATATCACAAAGGAAAACTATTTGTAAAATGGAGCGAAGTTGGAAAAGGTACCTGCTTCCGCATTGAGCTGAAGAAATAACCCTGTTTCGGCTCGTCATTCTATCCGGTTTTCGTTTATATTTGCACCCTCCCGAAACAATCGGGACAGGCAAGCCCAGGTGTTGAAATTGGTAGACAAGCCACTTTGAGGTGGTGGTGCCCGAAAGGGCGTGCTGGTTCGAATCCAGTCCTGGGCACTAAAAGCTTTGCTGAATGCATATCAGCAAAGCTTTTATATTTAGCAGTAAAAAATCATTTTTGGAATTTTTTATTAGTGATATTTAAAAGATAGTCAACCAGAAATGAGTTTGCCTTAGCTAACAGGTTTTACCACTAAAATTATTTTGTGGATAGAATTAAAACCGTTTAAGCACTGCTTAAATCTGCCAGTTTCAGCAGAAAAATTATCAGCAGCATCTCGCTATAGGGTATAATATTGCCGGTACCATTTTACAAATTCCGCAACTCCTTCCTCTACATCAACAAGGGGACGATAGCCGGTAAGGTTTTCCAGCAAACTGCAATCTGCCTGTGTAGCGGGCACATCGCCTAACTGCATGGGTAGTAATTCTCTTTTAGCTTTAATACCCAATGCTTTTTCCAAAGCCTCTACATATTCAATTAACGGTACGGGTTTATTGTTGCCAATATTTAATATACGGTAAGGTGCACTGGAGGTAGCGGGGTTTGGCTGAAGACCGCTCCAGTTGGCATCGCCCTGTGGTGGCAACGGTACCAGCCTTGCAATAGATTCAGCAATATCTCCCACAAAGGTAAAATCCCTGATCATGTTCCCATTGTTGAACAATTTTATTGGTTCGCCTTTTATAATAGCGTCAGTAAACAGGAACAAAGCCATATCTGGTCTTCCCCATGGGCCATAAACAGTAAAGAAACGCAAACCGGTTGAAGGAAGATTAAATAAATGGCTGTAGCAATGGGCCATCATTTCGTTACTCTTCTTGGTAGCAGCATAAAGGGTCATAGGATGGTTAGCTGCTTCATTCTCTGTTAACGGAAATTTTTCATTCAACCCATATACACTTGAAGTACTGGCATAGATCAGGTGCCGGATATTGTGATGGCGGCTCGCTTCCAACAGATTTAAAAACCCCAGTAAATTACTGTTGAGATAAGCATAAGGGTTTTCAATGGAATATCTTACCCCTGCCTGTGCAGCCAGGTTTATGACCACCTCAAATTGATTCTCACTAAAGAGTTTATCAATGAACTTTTTATCTTCCAGCTGAACCTGTACAAACTTATAATTTGGATAAACCTCACTCTGAACTATTTTACTGTGCTGTATCATTTCTTGTGTAATACCACAGTCTCTGAGCCTTGCGAATTTTAAACCCGTATCATAATAATCGTTGATGCTATCGATGCCTGTGACTTCATACCCGAGTGACAATAATTTTTTGGCCACATGAAATCCTATAAATCCGGCAGTCCCTGTAACTAATATTTTTTTCATCTTATTTAAACGGGTTTCAGGTATTATTCTTTTTTCATTTTACCTGTACGATGCAATATGAATAATCGGGTTTGCTTTTATAATATTATCTGATTACATGACATCACCAGGGAACACTTTTCTTCACCTCCCTCCGGCAAATTAAGTGATTTGCTCTTTTACCGTAAATTCTTCAGCTGCAAAAACCCTATGTAATGTAACCAGTTCGTTACAAATATATTCATAATAGGTTTTAAAACTATTTTACTGTTTTAAAAATAAAATAATCGGCTGATTGACCAATAATAAAAGCATATTTAGGGTATCTTAATATTACCAGTCTTTTTGAATTGATCCTACAGCCCGTTAATATTTTAAGTAGTTACATTTGTTTATAATTTTTTATACCAGGTATGACAGTTCCATTAAATGTTTGCATCATTGGTTTTGGTATTTCAGCAAAGGTTTTTCATGCCCCCTTTTTTTTTAATAATCCCTTTTTTAACTGGACTGCAGTGGTAGAACGATCTTCCAATAATGGCCAGCTATTAAAAGCAGACATAAAAACCTATCGTTCGCTTGAGGAAGCTTTAGATGATACAACACTGGATTTATTTGTAATTACCTCTCCCAATGAAACGCATCATCCTTATGCCAAAACAATCCTGGAGGCGGGAAGAAATGTGGTAATTGAAAAACCGTTCACCATTACCAGTGCAGAAGCTTTATCATTAATTGAAACGGCCAGCCGTGAGCAGAAAATCCTGAGTGTATATCAAAACAGGAGATATGTTTCAGATTTTCTCACTATTAAAGAACTGCTGCAGCAAAAAATTTTAGGTGATATTGTGGAATTTGAAGGGCACTACAATCGTTACCGGCCAGAAGCAAAACCCAATGCCTGGCGGGAAGAAAATAAACCTGGCAGTGGAATACTTTATGACCTTGGCTCACACCTTGCTGACCAGGCTCTTTATTTATTTGGCTTACCCAAATATATTACTACTGACATCAGGTTGCAAAGACCTCATGCCAAAGTGGATGATTTTTTTGATATCCGTTTAGATTATGGATTTACCAGGGTGACTTTAAAAGCAGGTATGCTGGTAAGGGAACCAGGACCAAGGTATATGATTCATGGAACCATGGGCTCATTTATCAAATATGGAGAAGATCCACAGGAAGCAGCCCTGAGAAAAGGAGAAATGCCCGGAGGACCCGGATGGGGACAGGAACCTACTTCTTATTACGGACTTTTGCACACTGAAAGAGACGGGAAAGTTATTAAAGAGTATCTACCATCAAAACCCGGAAATTTCGGTCTTTATTATACCAACCTCTATAATACCATTATTCACAATGCCCCCTTAAAAGAAAAGCCGGAACATGGGTATAATACCATACGACTGATTGAACTGGCAATAAAAAGTAACCAGGAAAAAAGAACCGTTCCCTGTACGGAGCTCATAGATGTGAAATACGCTGATTAAACGCTGTAAACTAGTCGATTCCGTAAAACATTGACTGTAAACTTTCTTTTGCCAGGCATACTAAACTATGCAGTTAGGCGTTTATTGAGGGTAATTTAATCCGTAATCCGTACATACCCTAACTATGGAAACCAGAATTATTCTGACTGTTTTATGTTTTGCTATGTCCTTTATTTCCCTGATAAGAGGATTGTATTTGATCAGTCTTGAACGTAATCACACCAATAATGCAACCATCAATGTACATGATGCTGTTCAGTCTCTAAAACTCTGTTTCTTTAATGGTATCAAAAGCCGCAATGGCATTGTGCTGATTTGGCAATCAGATGCTAAAACAGGCAGGTGGGGATTTTCAGTTGAAAGAAAAAATGATAATGGTGAGTATGTTGAAATAGCCCATTTTAATTACACCGGCAAAGAAGTATACAAGTTTGTTGATACGGAAGATTTTACCGCTAAAACGGAATACCGGTTAAAACAAACAGATCCTTTTGGAGGGGTATACTACAGTAAAAAAGTGTTAGCCAGCCGGTGCTGATTACTAAACCGCCATCAGGCTGCACCCACGAATATCGCTGTTGTCAACCCGGCCGATCACTTCAAAACTTCCATCCATATGTAATGTACCCGCATCATCTGTGGCAATAAAACTGCAACTGTAAATATTTGCCAGGTCAATTACATTGATCACTCCCCTTCCTTCTGTTTTCACCAGCAAAGGGTCATCTTCGTCTCTTACTAATATTTTCATCCATTGAGGGCATTGAAAAATTCCTTCCCCTTTTGAATATGCCTGTGATAATAATTCCGTCATTCCATATTCTGAATGGATCTGTTTTAAACCTGTTTTTGACTTTATAAAATCATGCACTTCCTTCCTGGTCCATTCCTCTCTTCTCCCCTTCATTCCACCAGTTTCCATTATGATGGTGTGCTTTAGCGGTATTTCGTAGTGTTCAAAAAAATCGAGAAGGCCAAATGTTACGCCTATTAAAATAGCAGGCTGGTTCCTGGCCTCCAGCTTTTTTAATACCGAAAATAGTTGATCAAACTCCTTCAGGTAAAAACCGCTTTCCGGGTGTTTACTTTCTTCAATCAAGGCATTCACCATATATACCAGGGAAGAATTATTTCGCTCAAGATAAGAGGGCAGCAAACCCAGCACACACCAGTTACTGATATTGCCATAGTTTTCTTCAAAAAACTGGAAAAAAGACTGCCTGTATATTGCAGTCTCTTTTATATAATGAAAGCTGTTGATGGTTTGGGTGGTTCCACTGCTGGCAAATACCAGTTCCGAATCAAAGGAAGTGGTTTTAACAGTATGTGTTTTAAAGAAAGAAACCGGCAGAAAAGGGATTTTTTCAGGGGAAGTAACTTCTTCTTTTCTTATTCCCAGTTGCTTTACAAATTTCCTGTATAATGCATTTTCCCTGTATTGAAAATGAAAAACCTCCAATGCAAGAGAGGGGAAAGCATGCGGAACTGTATTGAAAATATTGTTAATAAAAGCAGCGTTCATTTAAAGCGGATACTCTTTTTTAATTAAATTTGACAACAAACCTACGAAATGAAGACAAAGGTATTGCTGATTATATTGACGGTTATGGCAATAACAGCCTGCAAAAAAGATAGTGTTAGTACCAAACCCCAGGTGAAAATTAAATCGATCACTCCCGCTGTTGTTAATACAGGAAACCTGATAAAAGTAAAAGCAACCTTTACTGATAAAGAGGGAGACATAGGAGATTCTGTTATCCTCGTTTTAAAACGAAATGATAATATAAACCCACCAACCACCGATACAATAAAATATACTTTTGCCAATTTCGGGTTACCTGCTTCTTTAAAAAAGGGAGAACTTGATATCACCTTTCTTTACAACTCGTCAAGTTCTGACTATGCTAATTTGCCCGGAGTGTTAAATGATACAGAAGCCTCATTTGGTATAATCATTAAAGACCGTGCCGGTAACAAAAGCGATTATGTTGAATCGTCTAAAATTTTACTGAAGAAATAAAAATAGCTTACTGTTTAACTTAATTATTTTTGCACCATTATTTTTCCTGGCAAAGAATTAATTATTACCGGTGCTTACAAGAATCTTAAATGCCTTCCTTTTCAGTTCTGTATTTATTATGCTGTGTGCATTGGCAATGGTTGCTCAAACGGCTGATTTATTTCAGCTCCACCAACTAAATCCCTTTTATTTTCTTTTTACAGCCGGGGGCACCGTAACCAGTTATAATTTGCACTGGTATTTTACTGATACAAAAATAAATCATGCGCAGTCGGTACGTTATGAATGGACACACCAGCACCAGTATCTCTTACTCCCACTGGCAGTTTTTGGAGGTATACTATCCGTCATTTCATTTTATTTTCTTGATCAATACCGGATAGCTTTGCTAACAGGCATTTTGCTGGCGGCACTTTACACTGCCCCTAAAGTACCGGGTAAACTCAGTATGCTTTTAAGAAAAATTGCAATTGCCAAAACAATCTACCTGGCCCTTGCCTGGACATATGTTACCACCATTCTTCCACTGATCATCACCAATCAACCGTTTAATCTTCATACCATAGCATTCATTATTCACCGGTATTTCTTTATCTATGCGCTTTGCATATTGTTTGATTACAGGGATCGTAAAGAAGATATTAAACAGGGTATCCGCTCCCTCATTACCATTTTAAGTGATAATGGTATTACCATACTTTTTTACCTGTCGGTTACCATCGGTATAGTAATGGCAGTTTTATTTGCAGGTAATGCTAATGCCTTATTAAAGGGCATCTTACTTTGCATACCGCTGCTAATTGCCACCTTATTTTTTAAAAAAGCTAAACAAAGCAAAAATGATTACCTGTATTATTTTATTATAGATGGCCTGATGTTCCTTTCCTTTTTATTAACCTCATTTCAACAGTGGTCATCATTTCTTTGGCCGTAAGCTATTTTACAGTAGGTTTGTTTTTTTAGTAAATACTATATTTTATGGCAAAAGCAAGCGCAGCAAAAAAGAAATCAATTCTTACAGAAAAATCACTCGACTTCTTAAAAAATTACCATAACACACATTCTCCGGTTGGTTTTGAAAGCACCGGGCAAAAAGTATGGTTAGAGTATATAAAGCCCTATATCCATTCACATATTGTAGATCCTTATGGAAGTGTGGCGGGCATCATCAACCCCAATCAGCCTTTTAAAGTAGTGATAGAAGCACATGCCGACGAGATCAGCTGGTTTGTAAATTATATTACCAGCGAGGGTTTAATTTATTTGAAAAGAAATGGTGGGGTGGATCACCAGATTGCTCCATCAAAAAGAGTATTGATACATGGCAAAAAGGGAATGGTAAAAGCTGTGTTTGGATGGCCGGCTATACATACCCGGATGGGCGGTGAAAAAGAAACCAGTCCTAAAGTAGATAATCTTTGGCTGGATTGCGGCGCCCGTTCCAAAAAAGAAGTGGAAAGCTTAGGCATACATGTAGGTGCGGTAGTTACGTATGAAGATGGTTTTGAAGAACTGGCTTACGGCAATTATATAGCCCGTGCTTTTGATAATCGCATCGGTGGATTTATGATTGCCGAAGTAGCAAGATTAATACATGAAAACAAAAAGAAACTTCCTTATTCATTATATGTGGTAAATGCCGTACAGGAAGAAATTGGCCTGCGTGGCGCTGAAATGATTGCCCGCAGAATTAAACCCAATATCGCTATTGTTACGGATGTTACACATGATACTTCCACACCCATGATCAGCAAAACCGTGGAAGGCGATATTACTTGTGGTAAAGGTCCATCATTAGCCACAGCCCCGGCCGTTCATAATAAATTACTGAACATGGTGGAAGAAGTAGCTAAAAAATCAAGAATACCGGTACAATGGAGAGCATTAAGCCGCAGTACCGGCACCGATACCGATTCTTTTGCGTATGCGAATGACGGGTGCCCTTCTGTATTAATTTCAATCCCGCTGCGTTATATGCATACCACGGTAGAAATGCTGCATAAAGATGATATTGAAAACACTATAAAGCTTATTTATGAAACACTGCTTACTGTTTCACCAAAAACGAATTTAAGTTACCTTTGACGCTTATGAAAATGATGCTTCTTTATGTTGACCCGGGCAGCACCAGTTACTTACTGCAGGTGATTATTGCTGCTATTGTGGGGGTGGCAGTTTATTTTAAAACCATCTGGTGGAGAATAAAATCTTTCTTTTACAAAGGAGATAAAAAAGAAACGTCAACAGAAGATAATACTGATGAATAATTTACCTGCGCATCCTTCTTCGTTTAAAGATCCTGCAGGATTTATTTTTATTGCAGAAGGTATTTATTACCGCCAGGTTAACCAGGCTGGCAGCAAAGATTATTCATTGCTGGTGAGTTCAGGGTTATATGAAAAGCTTATTTCAAAAAACAGGTTGATCCGTCATACTGAAATTGATACTATAAAAAGTGATGCATCACAATGGTTCAAAACTTTACAACCCGAACAATTACCTTTTATAAGTTATCCATACGAATGGAGTTTTGATCAGCTGAAAGATGCTGCGTTGCTTACACTCAATATTCAAAAAGAAGCCCTGAATTATGGTATGATATTAAAAGATGCCACTCCTTTTAATATACAATGGTTAAATAGCAAGGCTATCTTTATTGACACACTTTCATTTGAAAAACATAAAGAAGGTGAACCATGGGTTGCTTATAAACAGTTTTGCGAATGTTTCCTGGCTCCGCTCCTGCTGATGCATTACCGGGGTAATGAGTTAAATAAATTACTGGTTAGTTTTCCCAATGGAATTCCATTACCAATTGTTTCATCGCTGCTGCCTTTTAAAACAAGATTCAACCTGAATCTTTACCTGCATATACACCTGCAGGCGAAAATGCAAAAGAAAGGAGCTGATGATAAGCAGCAAAACAAAAGACATTTATCAACCACACAATTAATCAACATAATTGAAAGTCTTCGCCATCTTATAAAAAAACTTTCAGCATCCGGTGCCAAAACAACCTGGAACAATTATTATGACGAAACTATTCTGAGCAATGACTATTTGATGCACAAACAGGAATTGGTAAAAAATTTCTTAATGCCTCTTACATTTAGCACACTTACAGATTTAGGAGCTAATAAAGGTGAATTTTCATTGCTGTTAAAAGAAAAAGTAACTAAGATTATCGCTGCTGATTTTGATGCAGCCTGTATTAATGAGTTGTACCTGCATACCAAAGCACAAAAAATAAATAATATTTTTCCGCTGGTGATCGATTTGGCCAATCCCAGTCCGGCTATTGGCTGGGCCAATGCTGAACGAAACAGTTTTTGGGACAGGATCAACACAGATGTTATATTGGCATTGGCCCTGGTTCATCACCTGGCCATCAGCTTTAATATCAGCTTTGCCATGATGGCTGAACGGTTTAGCCAAAAAACAAAATATTTGCTGATTGAGTTTGTACCAAAGGGTGATCCTAAAGTACAGCAATTACTCAGCCACCGGAAAGATGTATTTGAAAATTATGATCAAACAACTTTTGAAAATAGTTTTTTGGTTTATTTTGAAATATTGAATAAAGAAACCATTCAAACCACCAACAGGATTTTATACCTGATGAAAAGAAAATAACTGATGCTGAAAAACCTTTACCATAAAATAAAAAACTTTCACTTTATACTGCTCCCCGTATTTTTCATGCTGCATGTTAATAATTTCTATTACGGGCTTATTCCCGGTGATATTATGGTACGGCACAGCTTTGCCTATACAGCATTAACTATTTCCGTTTTTCTTTTTGCCCAGTTTTATTATCGTGACCTCGTAAAAAGCTGCTTGTTTTCTTTTATCGCATTAGGTTATTTCTTTGGTTTTGGCTCAGTAAAAGATTTTTTGGCAGAGTCACATACACTAAGCAGGTTGAGTTCATACAGACTTATGCTGCCGCTGGTTTTTATTATGCTGCTTTCTTTACTGATCTATTTAAAAAAATCATCCCGCAGTTTTAACCGGCTCACTACTTTTCTTTTTATCGCAATCAGTGTTAATTTAATTATTGAATTAGTATTTCTTACAAAGAATATCGTTAATAAAAATGATATAAAAAACGATTTAGGTGATCCGGAATTGACCATGGTGAAAAACTTTACACCCTGCGATACCTGTGTGCAGCCAGATGTGTATTTTATTTTGTTTGATGAATTTACCAGCAGCCGATGTCTGAAACAATACTGGAATTATTCCAACGATACACTGATTAATTATTTCAGGGATAACCATTTTTTTGTTTCGGAAAAATCACACAGCAACTATTCTTTCACTACTTTTTCATTGCCCTGTACAATGGAAATGCAATACCTCAACCTGCCACCCGGTTATACAGAAGCCGGTGCCATAGATCTGGCCCGTGGCCAATACACATTATTTAATAATGCGGTGGTGAATATTTTTGAAAAGCAGGGATACATTTTTCATAATTATTCCATCTTCGATATGAAGAATCATCCGGCCTATAATGGAATATATTTTGACAAACTGACTGATCTTTTTATTTCCGACGAAACATTGTTTGGCAGAACCATGAGGGATATTGGCTGGAATTTATCCAACCCGTTTGTTCGTAACCAGCGGAAAAGAGATTCTTTAGCCCATGTGGAAACGTTTAACATAAGAGACCCTTATGTTAAAAAAACTCTGGCCGATGCTAAAGACGCAGTACGGGCACAGGATCCTGCTAAAAAAGATTTCTTTTACTTCCACTTTATGTTACCGCATGACCCGTTTATTTATGATTCAATGGGGAACCCACGTTCTTTTGGATATATGGATATCAAACTCCGGTACCTTGACCAGGCAAAATATGCCAGTAAAATATTAATTGATTTAGTGAATTATATTAAAGCTAACAGTAAAAACAAAGCCGTAATCATACTACAGGGAGATCATGGTTTTAAATCATGGCCGGGCGAAGAAAATTTTGAGGAAAAAGCTTTTGAAAATTTGAATGCTGTTTATTTGCCCGATGAAAACTATACAAACTATTATGATGGTGTAAGCCCGGTTAATACTTTCAGACTTTTATTCAACCATTACTTCCATACTAATTATGATTTGTTACAGGATAAATCCATTCAGCTTTTCTTTAAACCTGACCTGAAAAAGATATATGGAATACGGCAGAAGAATTCGTAAGAGATAATCTATTTTTCCAGCAGGTATTGAACAGCTAACTCATATCCTTTTAACCCCAGCCCAATAATACTTCCTGCAGCCTTAGCACTTACATGGGATATTTTACGAAACTCCTCTCTTGCATTCACATTAGAAATATGTACTTCCACCACCGGAGTTTTAATAGCAGCAATAGCATCACCAATAGCAACGGAAGTATGGGTATAGCCACCGGGATTCAACACAATACCATCATACTCAAAACCCACTCTTTGAATTTCATTTATTAATTCCCCTTCTACGTTACTTTGATAGTAAGTAAAATTTACATTGGGAAATTTAGCTTTCAGTTTATTTAAATATTCTTCAAATGATTGGTTGCCATAAACATCCGGTTCTCTTTTGCCAAGCAAATTCAAATTAGGACCATTAATGATTGCTATTTTCATAGCACTAATATACAGAATAAGAAGATTCTATTTGGCTTTTACCCGTAACCGGTAAATAAGTGCCGGCGTATACGTAATATAACTGTAACGGGCTTTCTCATCTATATAAAACAAGGAGACTCTCAAATCGTACTCGCCCACTTTCCCGGGACGAAACGTATAACTGTAATAACCATTCCCTGCATTCAGTCTTTCTCTTTCCACTACCTGGTTATCCAAACTTTCCAGGGCAATGTGACTAAACTGTTTGCTGGTATAAAACTTAAACTGCACGGTATCACCAGCCTTACGGTCAATGTATAATTGAAAGGGATAAACTTTAGTAATATTATTCGCTGTATATCCCTCATCAATAAATGGCCAGTTGCAAAATTGTGCAGCTGATACAGATGAATCCAGTAATTGCCATTCAGGTTTTAACGGAAGATGTTTATAAATAAAAAAAGCCGGATCTGCCAGGAAATATTTTTCATTACGGCTTTTATGATATTGCCCAGATGTGTAATCCGTATAACCACTCCCCCATGTTGCATCAATCAGTCTCCATTCACCATTCAGTTTTACAGCATTCCAGCTATGATCTGCACTCAGCTTCTGTGGATTCAACACTACATCTGAATACAAACTTCTTCCGGTGCCATCAATCGTTACACATTCTATTCCAAACTTTTTACAGAAATATTCCATTAAATTAGAATAACCACTGCACAATGCTTCACCGGATTGAATAAGAGAAGTAATATCTTTTGTTCTGTAAGAACGATCATTAACCGCTTTGTAATTATAACTGATGTTTTCTGATATCCAATAGAAAGCTGCTCTTACTTTATCGGTTGGTGAATTGAACTTCTTATTCACGGCGTCAATAAACTGATCTAAATCCTGCTGGTTATTGATTCTTTGCGGATAGTTTTTTACAAACTCATCTACTTTGAAATACTTATTCTCCTGCTGTGACTGTGCAGTGAAAGCAAAAGAACAAATAATATAAATGATTATTAAAGTTTGCTTCATCCCGTCATGAATACACAAATATAAATGCGGTAGCGGCAGTTTTATTGGAAAGAAAAAGTTAAAGCTCCTTTAAGAGTTGGGGTTTATCATTCCTATAAAATCATCAAACAAATAACGGCTGTCATGTGGACCGGGTGTGCTCTCAGGATGATACTGAACAGAGAAAGCCGGTTTATCTTTCAATTTAATCCCTTCTATGCTTTGATCATTCAGATTTAGATGCGTTACTTCAACATTCGCCGCTTTACGAACCGCTTCACTATCCACAGCAAAACCATGATTCTGTGTGGTGATCTCACACAAACCGGTTTGTAAATTCTTAACCGGGTGATTTAATCCACGATGCCCATGATGCATTTTGAAAGTGGGAATACCATTGGCCAATGCCAGTAACTGGTGCCCCAAACAAATTCCAAAGGTGGGTTTGTTTTCCTTCAATACATCTTTCACTGTTTTGATGGCATAATCCATTGCTGCCGGATCACCGGGACCGTTAGAGATAAAATATCCTTTGGGATTAAATGCTTTCAGTTCTTCAATACTTGTTTTGGCTGGGAACACTTTTACATATGCTCCTCTCTCAACCATGCATTGAATGATATGTTCTTTAGTGCCATAATCAAGCACAGCGATTCTTATGGGAGAATTTTCATCACCTAATGTATAAGCTTCTTTTGTGCTGACAATACTGGCTAATTCCAATCCATCCATGGAAGGCACTTTAGCTAACTCGGCTTTCAGCTGAGCTACATCAGTGATCTCAGAAGAAATGATACAGTTCATTGCACCTTTGGTACGTACATGTGCCACCAATGCTCTTGTATCTACATCTTCAATCGCTACAATATTTTGTTCTTCCAGGTATTGCTGTAATGATTTATCAGCGAAATAACGGCTATATTTTTCTTCAAGGTTACGGCCAATCAATCCACGTATCTTTACACTCTTGCTTTCCACATCTTTGGCATACGTTCCATAGTTGCCGATGTGTACATTGTTCATAATGATCACCTGGCCATAATAGCTGGGATCAGTAAACACTTCCTGGTAACCAGTCATGCCGGTATTAAAACACAATTCACCGGAAGTAGTACCAATTTTTCCAAAAGCTTTACCGAAAAAAACATTGCCATCTTCCAGAACGAGTATGGCGGTTTGTTGAGGTGTGGACATTTTTTAAAAGAGATTTTGCAAAGAAACGAAAATATCAAATGGGAACCTCCATCAATTGTCCACAAATTTTTAGTGAGAATTAAGACTAACGTCAATTAGTTATCCTCATAACAACTCATAGTTGTAAATTGAAAGAAAAACAGCATGAAGAAAATTTTGATGGCCTGCCTCCTTAGCGGCCTCGTTCCACTATTATCTTACAGCCAATCAACTGCAGAAACAGCCATAAGAACAGTAATGAATGAGCAGGTAAAATACTGGAACGAAGGAAACCTGGAAGCCTTCATGCAAACATACTGGAAAAGTGATTCGGTAATGTTTATTGGCAGTCATGGAATAACCTACGGCTGGCAAAACACCTTGAACAGTTATAAAAAAGGATATCCTGACACCGCAGCAATGGGCAAACTAAACTTTAACCTGCTTGAAGTAAAACGTTTATCCCCTGTCTACTTTTTTGTTACCGGCAAATGGCATTTAAGTAGAAGCATTGGTGATGCGGAAGGATATTTTACTTTATTGTTTCAGAAGGTTAAGAATAAGTGGGTGATTGTGAAGGATCATAGTAGTTAAAAACTTAGAATGCTAACATAATATTCTGTTTACTACTTTGACTTATTACTATTCATCATGAACATTTAATCGCTTTAATTTGGGGGAAGAATAACCAATTTTATTACTTATGCACAAGTCATCTTTATAAATCAAGAACATTCTGTTTTTTATATCACCGATTAAAATTTTAGGGTTGAATTTATCCCCCTCACTCATTTCCGATCCTGCCAGAATAAAAGTCGTTTTGCTCGTCCAAATAACTTCGTCGATTCTTGTTGAATAACCGCAGAAAAAAATTCGTAGCCATTTTTTGTTTTTAATATCACAAAGAGAAACAGCTTGATCAATATCAGTATTTGCCACAATTTTATTTCCGTGTTTTTCAAGATTAAGCCAATAACTGTATATGTCGATAAAACGGCTGCTGTCGTTTGAAAAAGTCAAAGCAGGTTTATACAATTTGAAAAACTCTTTTAAATTATCGGTATTCCCGAACGGAAGGTCTTCAAATCTTAGTGTGTCAATTAGTTTAAATTCAGAGAGTCTAAAATCTTTAAATGTATGTGTCCAATTTTTGAGGTCTTTATCGAAATAAGTTTTATATGAGCTTAATAAATTGTTTTGACAAAAGCCATGTATCGAGATAAAAAAAAGGAAGGTTAATAAAATTATATGCCTTTTTTTCATACTTAAAAAGGTTCAATGAATTAAAGTTAATTTAAAGATATAGAAAGTTATTAAAACAAAAAGTCCCACCTCTCGGCGGGACTTCATTATAGTAAGCAATTCGTTCAACTTATTCTGCTGACTTCTCTTCAGCAGCAGGTGCATCAGCTTTTGCTTCTGCAGCTTTCTTCTTAGCACCACCGGCACGACGGGTTTTCTTAGCAGGAGCTTTTGCTTCTCCTTTACCCTTACCGTATATTTCATTAAAGTCTACCAGTTCAATCATCGCTAAGTCAGCATTATCACCCACACGGGCATGCAGCTTAATGATTCTTGTATAACCACCGGGACGAGCGGCTACTTTTTCGGCCACTGTGCTAAACAATTCAGTAACCGCTTCTTTATCCTGTAAGTAACTAAATACTACACGACGCTGATGCGTACTGTTTGTTTTTGCTTTAGTAATTAATGGTTCTATGAACACTCTTAATGCTTTAGCTTTTGCCACAGTAGTAACGATACGCTTGTGCGTAATTAACTGTGAAGCTAAATTGTTCAGCAATGCTTTACGGTGCGAAGCCGTTCTGCTGAGGTTTTTAATTTTGTCTCCGTGACGCATGACATTTTAATTTGACGATTGGAAGATTTGATAATTTGAAAATAAATCGCTTCTTCTAATCTTTGTTATTAAATAATTCGATTGTACCGTGTCAGGAATTACAATCTACTTTTCTTACTACTCACAACTGTATTACAGTTCATCTTTATCAACACCCAGTTTGCTCAGGTCCATACCAAAGTGCAAACCTCTTTCACCCAGCACCTGCTCAATTTCAGCTAAAGATTTCTGACCAAAGTTTCTGAATTTCATCAGGTCTTCCTGCTCATATTGTACCAGTTCACTTAAGCTGTTGATCTTAGCAGCTTTCAAACAGTTAAAGGCACGAACAGAAAGATCCAGATCTTCCAATGGAGTCTTCAGCACTTTGCGTAATTGCAGCATTTGCTCATCCACCACATCTTCTTTCTTATCTTCTTTATTATCAAAAGTGATGTTTTCATCAGTGATGATCATCAGGTGCTGAATCAAAATGCGGGAAGCTTGTTTTACTGCTTCTTCAGGATGAATCGTACCGTCAGTAACAACTTCCATGATCAGTTTTTCAAAATCTGTACGTTGTTCCACACGGGTATTCTCAATAGAATACTTTACGTTTTTAATTGGTGTGTGAATAGAGTCAGTTGGGACATAACCAAACGGAGCATCTTTCACTTTGTTATCTTCAGCAGGAACATAACCACGGCCTTTAGCAATAGTGATTTCAATATCTAATTTTGCAGAAGGATCCATGGTGCAGATTAACTGCTCAGGATTCATTACTTCAAAGCTTTGAGTAGCTTCACCAATAGTAGCCGCAGTAAATTCAGTGCGGTTCTTCAGGCTCAGCATTAATTTTTCCTGGTTCACATCGTGGTCAACTTTCTTCTTAAAACGAACTTGTTTTAAGTTGAGGATGATTTCCACCACGTCTTCAGTTACCCCTTTTAAAGTAGCAAACTCATGGTCGGCCCCTTCAATTTTTACACCAACAATAGCATAACCCTCTAAAGAGTTTAATAACACACGGCGAAGTGCATTACCAATGGTTACACCATATCCTGGTTCTAACGGACGAAATTCGAATTGTGCTTCAAAGTCCGTTGCTTTTTGAAGAACAATTTTATCTGGTTTTACAAAATTTAAAATACCCATATTAAACGTTTGTAGTTTTTTTGATGTTTGGTTACAAGCTTTGACAATTCTTATCATCGCCTGTTGTGTCACTCACTTGTACGTTCTGTAATTTTATTCAGCTTAAAAGTCTGCAGTTGCCAGTTCACAGTTTGCCTCTCATATTTTGAATTGCCAACTGCCCACTGAATACTGCCCACTAAGAAAAAGAACTCGCCACTCACAACTCGTTGCTCGCAGCTATTACTTGCTGTACAATTCCACAATCAGTTGCTCCTTGATATTCTCAGGAACACTTTCTCTTTCAGGATAAGCAATGAAAGTACCTTTCATTTCACCTTCGTTCCAGTCTAACCAGCTGAACTTTGGATTCTTTCCTTTAAAAGCGCTGATGATAGCAGTGTTGGTCTTGTCTTTATCTTTAATGCCAACTACATCGCCGGCCTTTAATGAAAAAGAAGGAACGTTAACCACTTCACCATTTACTGTGATGTGTTTGTGACTTACCAATTGGCGTGCAGCAGGACGTGAAGGAGCAATACCTAAGCGGTAAACGGTGTTGTCCAGGCGGGCCTCTAATAATTTAATGAGGTTTTCACCGGTAACACCAGTAATACGGGCTGCTTCTTCAAATGTTTTACGGAATTGCTTTTCTAATACACCATACGTGTATTTAGCTTTTTGCTTTTCACGCAACTGTAAAGCGTATTCACCTAAAGTTTTACGCTTGCGGGTTGCACCATGCTGACCTGGAGGTAAACTGTTTTTAGTTAACCATTTGCCATTGCCCAAAATGGGCTCACCAAAAATGCGGGAAATCTTGGTCTTGGGACCAGTGTAACGTGCCATAGTTTTTTTTCATTTACGCTTTTTAGAAACCGGTGAGCTAATCAGTAAAAGCGTTAAAAAATCAATTAGTCACCCTTTTTTAAAATGAAAGCTATGTGCTTATCAGTATGTTATTTTGAATGTTGAATTTTAAATGATGAATGCCTTCATTTAACATCCAACATTTAGCATTCAGCATAATATCTTAAACTCTTCTTTTCTTGGGAGGACGGCAACCGTTATGTGGTAACGGAGTTACGTCTTTAATCATAGTTACTTCAATACCAGATTGAGATAATGCACGGATAGCACCTTCCCTTCCTGAACCGGGGCCTTTTACATAAACCTCTACTCTTTTTACACCTGCATCAAATGCTACTTTACCAGCATCTGCAGCGGCCATCTGGGCAGCATAAGGAGTATTCTTTTTAGAACCCTTAAAACCCATTTTACCGGCACTGCTCCAGCTGATAACCTGGCCTTGTTTGTTAGTAATACTGATAATTAAGTTGTTGAAACTGGCAGTAATGTGTGCATCACCCTGAGCATCCACTTTTACCACTCTTTTTTTAGCAGCCGCTTTAGCGCTTAATTGTTGCTGCTGTTGTTGTGCTTTTGCCATTGTACTTTAAAAGGTAATCTTGTTTTAAAATGTAACTCGTCTGAGACGAGTCCTGGTTTAATCCTCCACCTGCACCGGAGTATCCGTAATTAAACCAGTAGTTATGGTGCATATAAAAAGAAGCTTCGGGTTTCGGGCTGCGGGTTTCGAGTTATTTTCTCATGGCTCGCCGCTCATTTCCCGAAGCTTCCGGTTATTTCTTAGCTACTTTTTTCTTACCGGCTACTGTCTTACGCTTACCCTTACGTGTGCGGCTGTTTGTTTTAGTACGCTGACCACGAACAGGTAAACCTTTACGGTGACGGAGACCACGGTAACAAGCGATATCCAATAAACGCTTGATGCTCATTTGCACTTCACTGCGTAACTGACCTTCTACTTTCAGCTCGTTAGTAATGATATTACGGATGGCATTCAGCTCATCATCGTTCCACTCATGTACTTTTTTATCGTAACTGATGCCAGCTTTTTCTAAAATGTAGCGGGCAGTAGAATTGCCAATACCATAGATATAGGTAAGGCCTATTTCTCCTCTTTTATTTTTTGGTAAATCAACACCGGCAATACGAGCCATATTATTTGTTTAAGTTTTTTGTTTTTAGTTTCGAGTTGTGAGCTTCGGGTTTCGAGTCATTCTCGCAACTCACAGCTCAATACTCGCAGCTTCTTATCCCTGTCTTTGCTTAAAGCGGGGATTCTTTTTGTTAATTACAAACAACTTGCCTTTGCGACGAACGATTTTGCAATCGGCACTGCGTTTTTTAATGGATGCTCTAACTTTCATAATTATATTTTTTACTCGCAGCTCGTGGCTCAGGGCTCGTAGCTTGTTATTTATAACGAAATATTATCCTTCCCCTTGTTAAGTCATATGGACTCATCTCCACTCCTACTTTATCACCCGGCAATATGCGGATGTAGTTCATTCTCATCTTCCCACTGATGGTGGCCAGTATTTCGTGACCATTTTCAAGCTTCACCTTAAACATCGCATTGCTCAATGCTTCGATGATAGTTCCGTCCTGTTTAATGAGTGCCTGTTTAGCCATATTCTTTTTGGGTGCGCAAAGATATGAGTTAATGGCGGAGAAATAAAAAAAATGGGGAAAATTTTCCCCTTTTGGTGGAAAAGCTCCCCAATATAGCTAAATACGGTGACGTTCAGGGTCTAATAAGCCTCTTCGGTGAGGTGAATCTTGGTCATCCGGAGATGATGATTCTGCAAATCATGCACATTGATGGGGTTATCGATAATGCTTCTCTCCTGGCGGTACCAAACCTCCATGCGACTGAAATCTCCTTTTTTAGGAAGATGGATGCGGAAAGCCCCTTTCAGGTATTTTACTGAGCCATCTTCCTGGTCTTCTTTGGTAAACTTCAAATTCAATAACTGAGTTTCATCAAGGGGAACAGGAGCAAGGTCTTTTTCATCGTACCAGAATTCCTGGTCGCCATGGGCGACAATGGCCTTTCTCTCCGCCTTGTCGATTCGTGTTACTTCGCCGATGTTGGTAGTTTCTTCAAATGTGGCTTTAACAATATCGCCTAATTGGAGGTCTGAAATTTTAATCATAGCAAGGATCAATTTTGATTTCCTGAATTTACAAAAGTTTGGATTATGGAAAAATGAATTTTATCACGACCGTTTACGATAACTCAAAATGGCCCAGCCATTCAGCACTACGGCAAAACCTCCCATTATCAATAAATCCTTGCTAATATCTGCGAGATTGCTTCCTTTCAGCACTACCATCCGCATTACATTAACAAAATAAGACACGGGATTGAATTTGGTAATCCATTGGGCCCATTCCGGCATACTGTCGATTGATGTATATAATCCGCCTAACAATACAAATATCATCATCAGGAAAAACGATAACAGCATTGACTGTTGCTGGTTTACTGAATAGGTAGAAATCAAAAGACCCAATCCAAGTATGGCCAATAGGTACACGGCTGCAAATACATATATAGTAAAAAAACTACCGGTGGGGATAATTCCATACGCCACTCTTGCCACTGTCAATCCCATTGTCAACACCACCAAACCTAATACCCAGAAAGGAATTAGTTTACCCAATATGAAATGATATTTCTTGACTGGTGTTACGTTGATCTGTTCAATAGTGCCTATCTCCTTTTCTTTTACAATGTTTATTGCGGTGAGATTAGCACCAACCATCGTCAATAAAATCACCAGTATACCCGGCACCATAAAGTATTTATAATTCATCAATGGATTAAACCAATTGGAGGAAGTAACTTCTATCTGTGTTTCGGGACTAAACCTTGGCAGTTGCACCCACTCCGTTCTTACTTCAGTATTATAGTTTTGAATGATAGTACGCAGGTATGCTCCTCCTAAATTGCCTTTCACTCCATTAATAGCATTTACCGCAACAAAAATTTTGGCTTCATCTTGTTTCACCAGATCTTTTTCAAAATTGGCGGGTATCTCCATAATCAGATCAGAACGGTCATGTTCAATTTCATTCATGGATTTATCAAATGAAGAAGAATAATCGTTCAGCAAAAAGTAACCGGAAGCCGTAATTTTTGAAATGAGTTGCCGGGAATATTCTGAATGATCATGGTCAACCACACTCAGTTTAATATTCTTCATTTCATAATCGGCTGCCAATGGTAAAATCAGCAATTGTATTACCGGCATTATAAAGATGATGCGGATAATAGCCTTATCACGGAATATCTGGCGAAACTCTTTCTGCAATAAAAATTTCAGTGTCCTCATGCCAAACGAATTTTAAATTTCTTAATCGCAACCGTAAGAAAGAAAAGCATCATGCCGGTTAATACCAATGTTTCTTTCCAGATAGCATGCAACCCAATTCCTTTGATCATTACTGATTTTACAATAGTGAAATACCATTTAGCCGGAACAATATTGGAAACAATACGCAGAGCCAACGGCATGTTTTCAATGGGAAACATAAAACCACTCAGCATAACCGTTGGTAAGAACATACCCACTAATGAAATGAACATAGCCGTTTGTTGCGAAGCAGCAGCAGATGAAATCAATAACCCTAATGACAGGGAAACAAGTATAAACAATATACTTTCAAATAACAATAAAACAAGACTGCCATTAATTGGAACATCCAGCACAAAACGGCTTAATAATAAAATGCTGCTGATGTTTACGGCGGACAAAACAAGATAGGGTACAGCTTTGGCAATCACAACCATTTGCGGTTTCATTGGGGAAACCAGCATAATTTCCATAGTGCCCATTTCTTTTTCTTTCACAATGGTGATAGCTGTCATCATTGTACAAACTAATAACAACACCATAGCCATTACGCCGGGCACAAAATTGTAAGCGCCTTTCAATTGAGGATTATATAGATTTCTTATTTCAGTATTGATAGTATAAGGCAGTTTCCTGTCGTTGGTAATCCTCTTTTGATAATCCATTATTACAGCAGTAGCATAGTTGGTAAGCTGGTTAGCGGTGTTAGGGTCTGACGCATCCGCAATCAGTTGCACCTGTGCTTTATTGAAATGTTGTAAGTCGGAAGCAAATTGCTGTGGAATAACTAAGGCAAGTTTTATTTTCCCTTTTTTAAACTCCGCCTCTATTTCATCGTAAGAATATAAATTCTTGTCTATTTCAAAATAACGGCTGGCATCCAATTCTGTTATCAATGAAGTGGAAGCAGCATCTTTCGCATAATCGAGTATGGCAATTTTAGAATTCTTTACTTCATTGGTGAGGGCAAACCCAAAGATGATGATCTGCACCACGGGCATCCCCAGCAGGATAAACATGGTACGTTTATCACGCCAGATGTGCAGGAATTCTTTCTTTATAAAAGATAAAAATTGTTTCATTGCCTGATTATTCAATTGTTAATCTGCGTTCCTCACTGCTTTTCTTGCTAATTTCAAAAACACTTCATCCATTGATGTTGCTTCGTAAGTTTTCTTTAGCTGCGATGGTGTATCCAATGCATCAATTCTTCCATCCACCATTATACTAACACGATTACAATACTCGGCTTCATCCATATAGTGAGTAGTAACAAAAATCGTGATACCATCGGCTGCTGCTTGGTAGATCATATTCCAGAATTCTCTTCTCGTCACAGGATCCACTCCTCCTGTTGGCTCATCTAAAAAAACAATTTCAGGTTCATGAAAGATGGCAACAGAAAAAGCCAGTTTTTGTTTCCATCCCAAAGGCAAAGACTTAACCAGTTTATTACCTTCACTTTCAAGATGAAGATGTTTTAAGATAAAAACTGTTTTATCCTTTATCTGTTTATCACTCATTCCATAAATGCCTCCATAAAAACGCATATTTTCTTTCACAGTTAAATCATCATACAACGAAAACTTCTGGCTCATGTAGCCAATATTCTTTTTTATCTTTTCGTTTTCTTTATAAACATCAAACCCCGCCACTGTTGCTTTGCCGGATGTTGGCAACGACAACCCACATAACATCCGCATGGCCGTTGTTTTTCCGGCGCCATTGGCACCGAGAAAACCAAATATCTCACCCTTTTGCACTTCAAAACTGATATGGTCTACCGCTGTGAAATCTCCAAAGCGTTTAGTTAGCTGTTCTGCGGTTATTACTTTATCGGTACTCATACTAATTCTTCATTAAGGAAATAAAGCAGTCTTCAATATCCGGTCGCACAGCCTCCACAGTTACTGCTTCGGGAGTAGATTGTTTTATCCATTGTTCCAGTTCTTCTCTCTTTATATTATTCTTCAGCACCAGGTGATGGTATTCACCAAATGGATAAATATCTTCCACTTCATTTCTTTCTTTCAGCTCATTTAATAGCTGCAGCATGTTGGGCGACTTAACGGCCCACAACGGTTTTTTATAATCATCCACTATTCCCTGCGGGGTATTGATAGAAAGAATTTTACCGGTTTGAATTAAAGCTACCCTATCACACAAACCAGCTTCATCCATATAAGGAGTGGATACCAGAATAGTAATCCCCTGCTCTTTCAATCGTTTCAGCATTTCCCAAAACTCTTTTCTTGAAACAGCATCCACACCGGTAGTAGGTTCATCTAAAAACAATACAGAGGGGCGATGAATCAATGCACAGCTTAATGCCAGCTTCTGTTTCATACCACCAGACAGCTTTCCTGCTTTACGGTCTTTAAAAGGTTCTATTTGTTGATAGATATCTTTTATCAAATCATAATTCTCCCTGATGGTTGTATTGAAGATGGTAGCAAAGAAGTTAAGATTTTCTTCCACACTTAAATCCTGGTATAAAGAAAATTTACCCGGCATATACCCCACTCTCTTTCTTATCTCTTTATAATCTTTCACCACATCAAATCCATCCACTGTTGCATTACCGGAATCAGCCAGCAACAAAGTGGTTAATATGCGGAACAAAGATGTTTTACCAGCACCATCCGGTCCAATAATCCCATACAACTCACTTGGCTTTACCTCAAATGAAATATCCTGCAAAGCAGTTATTTCTTTTTTCTTACCGTATGTTTTAATAATGCTATTTACCCTAACTGCATTCATTCAATATTTTTTTATCACCAATCGTTCCTGCAAAACGAATCATTTCAATTTTTTACCCACGAGATGTTCCTACGGAACATTTTTTATCTTACACAGTTGAACTTTCAAACCACAAACCACAAACCACAAACCACAAACCACAAACCACAAACCACAAACCACAAACCACAAACCACAAACCACAAACCTCAAACTAAAACTTAACCTCCCCAAACATGCCAATTTTCAGCAATCCATCATTCTTCACATTCACTTTAATAGCATACACCAGGTTAGCCCTCTCATCTTTTGTCTGAATTGTTTTTGGTGTAAACTCCGCTTTATCACTTATCCAGGTAATAGTGCCGGGATATTCTTTGTACTTATCTTTCCCATCATCAATCAGCACTTTCACCTGCTGGTTTAATTTTATTTTAGAGAACTGGTCACCTGTTACATAGGCACGGAGTTTCAGTGTTGATAAATCAGCAATTTTATACAATGCCTTACCGGAACTGACAATCTCTCCTTCCTGCACATATTTTGTGAGCACAGTTCCACTCACAGGATTAACAACAGCTGCTTTATTTATCTGATCTTTTAATTGCTCAGCTCTTTTTCCCAGCGGCGCCGACTCACTCAGCACACTCCTGTTTTGCGTATTCACATTATTTACCTGCACAGCTACCTGCTGACGGGTTACCATCATTTGCCGCTGTAATGATTCAATCTGGTAATTAATATCATCCAGTTGCTTTTGTGTAGCGGCATCGGCTTTTAGCAGGTTTTCAATTCTTGTCTTTTCGTGATTCAGGTTGGATAATTGTGTTTCCTGTACTTTCAACTGGTCATACAACAACTGAACCTGTGGTGTTACATCTGCAGTTTTTGCATTCAATGCTTTAATACTTTCTTCCACCTGTTGCTGCTGCAGAATAAGATTTTGCGGGTCAACCAATCCTACCACACTGTCTTTAGCCAATTGCATCCCTTCCTCTACTTTCAACGAGAGTAGTTTGCCTGCCTGCATAGAAGATACTACTGTTTCCTCTGCCTCAAAAGTTCCCGAAGCATCGGATGAATTGCCATTCTTATTACACGCAGTCATCAACAAAACTGCCGTTGCTATAAGTAAATAATTCTTCATAATCGTTTATTTATTGCCTGATGTAGTTAGATAATTAATTTTTGCCTGTAACAACTGTAATTCATGGGTGATACGGGTTTGTCTTGCCTGGTCTTCCGCATTTACTTCCCGCAGGTAATCGTTGGCCGTTATTACGCCATTTTCTAATTGTGCATTAGCTGCCTGTTTAACGGAAACTCTCAGCTCAATGATTTCTTCATCTCTTGCTATCAGCTGTTCAATTTTATCAATCTCTGCCTGCTGTTGTCTTAATTGTGTATTGGTATTAAGCAGGAACAAATCTTTCTGCACATCTACTATTTGATTATTGATGCGTACTAATTCTTTTTCTTTTTTAGAAGTATATAATCCGCCAAAACTCCAGTTAAAACGAACACCAGTTGTATAAAAGAAATCAAAATCGTTCTTCAAAAAATTCAAACCCGGTCTTCCATATCCTCCCTGGAAAAACAAACTGGCTTTGGGAAGATTTTTAGATTCGATTAATTTATTCTGACCATTAAATAATTTTTGCTGTGCAGAGAATAATTGCAATTCCGGACGACGTATATCAAATGCCATTTTCGTTAGAGGCAATACCGGTTTTTCAAAAACAGCAGCAGTATCTATTGACTGATTAATAAACAAACCAATTGTTTCTAAAAGCCCTTTTCTTGTTGCTGCTAATTCGATGGTTCGCTGATCTGCTTTTAACCATTCTGCTTTTAATACATTAAGATTAGATTTAAAAGAAACACCATTCTTCACCTGCGCCTCTACTTTCTTCATTCCATTCTCCAAATCTTTTTTAATTAAATCAACCTGTGCTACTTGTTCATCGATATACAACACGGAAAGATATAGTTGATTGATTCTTTCCTGTAACTTATACAATTCCACTTCTATCTTTTGCTGCTCAACTGTAGCATTTAGTTGCTGAATTTCTTTTTGCTGTTTTACAGCTCCTCCATCATAAACCAGCTGACTTACATCGGCCAGAATTTTATACTGATCTTTTGAAGGAGATGGAATAGTAATACCGGGAACAGGTACACTTATTTTCGTTACTTCCGATTGATAGCTTGCCTGTCCGCTCAACGCAAACTGGGGCAGAAAATTCTTTTGCAGGTTCTCTACGGTAATGTCTCTTGTTCTGTTTATTAAGTCCTGCTGCTTTATTAACGGGTAGTTTTGTTTGGCCAGTTCATTTACTTTGTCCAGCGTATAAGGCTGGGCAAACAATTTTCCGCCCAACAGCAATAAAATAAAAAGCCCTTTCTTCATAAAAATATGTTTAACCATTTGGTTAATGAATAAGTAAAAATTATTTACTTATTGAATCCATAATAAATTTGGGTATCTCTTTTTTGCGTTGTTCCATAGCGGTACGAAACTGTAATTCATCCATTCCAAGGTTACGGGTTATCATAGGTTTTGATATAAAAGGGAAAATGGTCATACCGAGCAAATTGAACAACAGATGAAGCGGACTGATTCTTTTAATAGTCCCCTTTTTTACTTCCTTTTCAATCTGTGATAAAAACTTTGACGGGTCTGGCCGGTTACTATTACCCCATATTTTATCTAAAAACTTTTGCGGGTCACGGTTCATTTCGTTCATTACAAACCAGGGCAGGTAGGGGTTTTGCTGCATTTCATCTATATACTCATGTACAAAGTTTTCTATCTTTTCAAAAAGAGCATCGTCTGAATTAAATATCTTATTAATCTTGGGAAAAAACTTTTGCGCCTCTTCCAGGAAAATGGTTTCAAATAATTTATCCTTATCCCGGAAATAATAATGCAGTAAAGCTTTATTGATGCCGGCTTCATCAGCTATATCCTGCATCCTGGCGCCGGCCATTCCCTGAGTAAGAAAAACTTTACGGGCTGCGGCCAATATCTTTTCTTCTGCACCGGTATCTTTTATTTTCTTAACCATATAGTTTAACCAAATGGTTAACAAAAATAGACTCTTTTATTTTCCTGCCAAATATTTTTTACTTACTGCCTAAGCAGCAACATAAAATGATATAAACAGCGGGTAAATCAAAAAAAGAGAGAAAAGGTATTATAACCCTTTTCTCTCCTTCACTTTATTCTCCCCTTTCTACTCAGCCCAACTCATCACATAATTTGGATTTTCAATTTCCAATGCTTGTTTTGTCAGCATCAGTGGATGAAAAGTATCCACCATCACCGCCAGCTCTTTTGTTTCTCTGGCACCAATACTTTTTTCCACTGCACCGGGATGCGGGCCATGCGGGATACCGGCCGGATGTAACGTCATCATACCCCGGGTTACATTTTTCCGGCTCATAAACTCTCCATCCACATAATAAATCAATTCATCGCTATCGATATTACTGTGATTGTATGGAGCAGGAATGGCCTGCGGATGATAATCAAATAACCTTGGTACAAATGAGCAAACTACAAATGCATTGGTTTCAAAAGTTTGATGAATGGGTGGTGGCATGTGCACACGACCCGTGATGGGTTCAAAATCGTGAATAGAAAATATATAGGGATAGCAGCAACCATCCCAACCAATTACATCAAACGGATGTGTACCATAATGCAATCCGTACAGCATTCCTTTCTTTTTTGCTTTAATTAAATAATCTCCTTTTGTATCGTAAGTTTTTAAATCCTGTGGCGGACGAATATCCCTTTCACAATAAGGCGAATGTTCCATCAGTTGTCCAAACCTGCTCATATATCGTTTGGGGAAACGTAAAGGCGTAAACGATTCAACAATAAACAAACGATTTTTATCATCATTGAATTCAATTTGATAAATCGTTCCCCTGGGCAATACAATATAATCTCCATAACCAAATGGCAGTTCACCATACTGCGTTTTTAGTTTACCGCTTCCTTCATGCACAAAAATCATTTCATCAGCATCGGCATTTTTGTAATAATAATCCGTCATACTTTGTTGCGGCGCCGCCAGCACAATGTGGCAGTCATTGTTTACCAGCACAGGGACACGGCTCAGCAAAAAATCTTTCGCCGGTTTTATATTAAACCCTTCGAAGCTGCGGTGACGCAGCATTTTTTCTTCGGCAATTTGCGGACTCACATCTTTATGTGGCTCTGTTTTGATAATTTGTGTGGGAGGGTGACAATGATATAACAATGCATAATCATCACTAAACCCTTCTGTAGAAAATAATTGTTCGCTGTATAAACTTCCGTCAGGTTTACGAAACTGTGTGTGACGTTTATGAGGGATGTTTCCTAATCGGTAATAATGAGGCATAGTAATTTGATGATTTGAAGATTTGATAATTTGAAAATACAAAAGCTTGCAGCTAAAAGTCTACAGTTAATTCTTTATACTTGACAATTCCAGCATAGCCAGCAGAAAAATATATTTCCACCGGCGTTTATCAATATAATATGTAAAGTTGCGGAAGAATGGCATAGCTGGTTCGTTATAGTAAAGTTAGGAAATACTAATTTACAGCCTGAAATTTTATCGCATGCAATTACACTGTGCAGGATTACTGGCTATTAAGCACAGAAAACAATTACTGGTTTTCGGCAACCTTAAACTGCACCCGGTGCTGTATTAAGATTAGAACAATTAAAAAAGATGGGTTAATAGATTAAGCATGACAAGGATTGGATTAATATCTGATACACATGGTTACCTGGATGAGGCAGTGTTCAAACATTTTGAACAATGTGATGAAGTATGGCATGCAGGTGATTTTGGCGGAGAAGCAGTAGCAACAGGATTAAAAGAGAAAAAGACTTTAAAAGGTGTTTATGGAAATATTGACGGACAG
Organism: Sphingobacteriales bacterium; assembly: GCA_003963365.1. Lineage (GTDB taxonomy): Bacteria > Bacteroidota > Bacteroidia > Chitinophagales > Chitinophagaceae > AWTP1-9. The sequence goes on along the minus strand of RXJG01000002.1, from coordinate 465,477 downwards.
GACATCCGAACTGTTTACCCGGAGCAATTAGTTTTCATGTGTGAAGAAGTAAAGGTTATGATTCGGCACATCGGTGGTTATCCCCCAAAGTATAACCCGGAAACAAAAAAAGAATTATTGATTCATCAGCCACAACTATTCATTAGCGGACACAGCCATATTTTAAAAGTGATGTATGATGATAAACTCAATTGCCTGCACATAAATCCCGGTGCAGCAGGTAAACAGGGCTGGCATAAAGTAAGAACCATCATCCGCCTCGTAATTGATGGTAAAGAAATGAAGAACTGTGAAGTAATAGAGTTAGGAAACCGATAAAAAGAAAATTAAAGCAATATAATTACGCAATCACATTTCTGAAGGAGGAAGGACTGATATTATAATATTTTTTGTAAGCGGTAACAAAATGTTCTGCACTGTTAAAACCACACTCATATGCAATATCCGTCACCGGCAGATTGGTTTCCACAAGCCGCATTTTAGCATGTGTTAATCTTACTTTGGTTAAGTATTGATGAGGCGATTCTCCTGTAATGGTTTTAAAGATGCGGCTGAAATGAAAAGGACTGACAAAACAATGTGCCGCTAATTGCCCCAGCGAAATATTTTCGTTGAAATGTTTCAACAGGTATTCCTTTGCCGATTCAATTGTAACCAGGTGATGTTGCTTAAGTTTATCATCCACCACTTCAGGGCTTGTATAATTACCCGGCACCATCATGATCTTCTCCAGCAGCATAATCACCATTTCATCTGCGTCCAATGAATTATAAAATTTTGAATGGAGAATTTGAAACAGGCGGTGATGCATATATTCCAGTTCAGGAGTAGCCGTAAGCATCAGCGAATGAATATCTTTATTCAGCAAAAAACCGGAAAGTTTTTTACCATACACTTCCACTAAACAATCCGTATAGAAGGAGGATTTAAATTCAAAGATGGTAACAATATCCGGCTGGTTTTCTATATGCCGCACTACTCTTTCATAACCGGGTTTGGAGAGCAATATTCTTCCCGCATGTATTTCTTCCTTTTTCCGGAATGTATTGTATTCAAAAAACCCTTTACGGGTAAAGGAAAAACAAAATGAATTGTTGTACTCTGTTCCGCTCACATTACATTCCACGCAATGACAGCGAAAATCAAGTATGCGGTAAAAATCCCCCTGGTGTAATGTATGTACATCTGCCAGTGTCACTCTCTAAAGTTATTTATTATGGTAAACATAATTCAACCATTCATATAAAAGATCATCATTGCATAAAAGAGCAAGATTCCTAAGCCCGGCTTTTTTATTAATCATCAATTTGCTTACCCAAATTTTATAATTATGAACAAGGAGATCAACCACTACATCACCGAATTTGAAACGATTTATGACGGAGAGCCATGGTATGGCAAACCATTAATGGCCGTATTAAAAGAGGCAGATGCAAAGGCAGTTTTTAAAAAGCAACATAAAAATGGACACTCTGCGTATGAAGTGCTGCATCATGTATTGGCCTGGCGGGAATTACTGGTGAAGCGATTGAATGGAGATACACAATCAACTATTAAAACCGATTCAGAAACTGACTGGTCATCATTACCCGAAAAGCAAACGGCCAATGAATGGAATGCGTTGGTGAGAAAGATTCAGCAAAATCAAAAAGAGCTCATCAAAAGTCTTTCTAAATGGAAGGATGACTCATTAGATAAAAACTTTGCCGGCTCAGCTTATCCATTAAGAACATTTTTGCATGGACAGATACAACATGATATTTACCATATTGGGCAAATAGCCTTAGCTTTAAAGAACGCATAAACAAAATAGTATGATCGTAAGAATATGGCATGGAAGAACCAAAACAAGTGATGCTGATAAATACAGGGATTATGTAATTAAAACAGGTATGGCGGGTTACCGTGCCACCAAAGGAAATATTGCTGCACAGATATGGCAACAACAGGAAGGAGCTATTACACATATTTATACAGTTTCCTGGTGGGATGGTTATGATAGCATTAAAGCTTTTGCGGGTGAAGCTTATGAAAAAGCTAAGTATTATGAAGAGGATGAGAAATATTTATTGGAATTTGAGCCGGCTGTGCAGCATTATGAATGCTGGGATTTCAGATAAATTTCAAAACAATTCAAAACATGATCAGATGGGAACGTCACACCATGTTTTGAAAATCCCGTAACTTAATGGAAATTTTAAGTTATGTCATCATCCCGCCGTCAATGGATACGCCAGAGCAGTTTGGCATTAGCAGGTTTAGGTTTTGCTTCCGAGCTTTTAGCAAAGGAAATAAAACCGTTTTCTCCCGTAACCAAACAGATATTACTCAACAGCAATGAGAATGCATATGGCCCCTCGCCTATGGCAAGAAAAGCGATGCTGGATGCTTACGTAGATTCCAACCGTTACCCGGATGATCTGGTACCGGGCTTCAAGAAAAAAATTGCCGAACACTGGAATGTGGGAACAGAAAATATTTTGCTGGGGGCAGGTTCGTCAGAGATAATCGGGCTGGCAACACATCATGCATCTGCCAATAAAGGTCATGTATTAGTGGGAGAACCAGCATACAAAGTGTGGAATGGACAGGCAGAAGCATTTGGTTTATCATTTAACCGCATTCCACTGAATGAAAAGAGAGTGCATGACCTGGGCAAAATGCTTAGTGCTATTTCCAGCGAAACCAGTATGGTGTACATCTGTAATCCCAACAACCCTACCGGTACTGTGAATGATGTAAATGAATTAAGCGCTTTTGCAGCGGAAGCATCTAAAAAAACGATGGTTTTTATTGACGAGGCTTATACAGAATATGCACAGCTCCCTTCCCTGGCTGATCTTGCTACAAAAAACAAAAACATTATTGTAGCCAAAACTTTTTCTAAAATCTATGGTTTGGCTGGCGCCAGATTAGGTTATGCTATTGCACATCCTGATACTATTAACAAACTTAGCAGTTACCAGCCATGGCCGGATTCAGCGGCGAGTGTGGTTTCCATTGCCGCAGCAACGGCCTCTTTGGAAGATAAAAATTTTGTGGAGCAATGCCGTATAAATGCTGCTAAAGCAAGAGAACTTTGTTATGCCTTTTTCAATCAGCTAAAACTGGAATATATCTCTTCGCAAACTAATTTTATTTTATTCCATATTGATGCTATTCAAAAAGACTTTATTAAAGAAATGCAGGCCCAAAATATCTATGTACAGTTCCGTCCTCATTTTGGCGGCAAATGGTGCCGGGTTAGTATGGGTACGGTGGAAGAGATGCGGCAGTTTTGTACCGTGTTAAAAACTATAAGCTAAGTTTCTGTTTCAAATCAAATTAAAAAATTAAACGTTTACTGTACTCTGCAGTTAAAAAAAATCTCCCCTTACCGGGGAGATCGTATTCAATTTTTTATTTTATCGGTATTTATTGTTTTATAAATTTAAGTGTTGTTATTTTTCCATCACTGTATATACCATTAATAGTGTAAACCCCTTTGGCAAGAGACTTAAGTTGCAAAGGAACGAGATTAGAACCTGCTATTAATACAATTGTATTGGATATAACTTGTTTGCCTGTAATGTCGGTAACAAATAATTGCAGTCTATCTCTTGCAGCCGCACTAACATTAAGATAAATCACATCCGTAGAAGGGTTGGGGAATAAGCCCGTAATCTCTAAACCGTTTTTACGGTTAATAATTACTGCTACCTGGGTATAAGCAATCTTACCATTTTCGTCTGTCATTTTTACCCGGTAATATACTTTTTCACCCGTTGCAGTATAATCATTATAATCAAACGGCTGCTTGCAACGTTCCTGGCTGGCAGTCAGTTGCTGAATCACCTGGTAATTACGTCCATCAGTGGAACGCATAACCTCAAACCTGAGTTCTTCACTGCTGCAGCTTATATTCCAGTTTAATTGATTGAAATTATTTTGTTTTACAGCGGTAAATTCTTTTATCAATACCGGTAATGGGTTTACTCCATTGGCAGTGGTGCCAAATGTAAAGATGCTGCCCGGGGCAAATGCAGAAGCACCCAACTGTTGTGCTGAATTAATAGAACCGCTGTAGGTACCGGAGCCGAGAGGCTGATCTGCCAACGGGTTGTCATTTCCATAATCCATTACTCCAGCAGCATCATACCGGGTCACCCTTAGCCAGTCAGCTCCTTTATTATAAAGCTGGCTGAAATTATTATCATTATAATTAAGTGTTACTTGTGCTTTAAAACTGCTGCCGGTATTAATAAAACTAATATTCCAGTATTCTACATAACTGGCAAATACCACGGGGTTTGTTGAATTAGTTGGAGCAGCAGGTGTTGGTGTAAGTATGTTACGGTGATTACCACTAAATGCACCAGTGGCATAACTAACATCCATATATTCTGCAGTGGAAGGCGCCACTATATTGGTAAGGCTGATAGAACCATAACGGGTGGCGTTCCCTACCGGGAAAGTAAAACTGGTTTCAGCAGCACTAAAATATTTTCTCAGTGTGCCATTTACATAAGAAGCAGGGCCCCCACCAGTGTAACTAATACCTGCCGGCAAAGCAAGATATTTACTGGCAGAAACATTTACTATACCGCTGGTTAAACCAAGTGTACCATGAACAGTAGCATTAGCGGTTAAATTTTTTGCCCCTCCCCCGCTAAAGGTTACATTATAAAAACTAAGGTCAGTTGTGGAGGCAATGGTTTTGGAACTTGTGCCGGCAAAGTTGATATCGCCTCCCGTTTGCGTAAAGGTGGCAGCGTTATTAAAGCCGCCATTCACGGTTAGAGAACCTCCCGTACCAATGGTTAAGGAGGCGCTGCCGGTAATGGATAACCCGCCAATAACAGAGGCGCCGCAACCCGCAGCAGTATTTAATACCGGGTAGTTGCCATATAAACTGGTTGTAATAACTGCACTGTCGCTGGAAGAAGGAATAGTTTCTTTATCCCAGTTACAGGCATTACACCATTTGGTGTCAGATGCACCCGTCCACTGGTTAATACCGGCTGTATTATTAAAATAAATTTCATCGGCCCCCACATCTGTACCGCAGGATGGTTTGCGGTTTTCTCCGTCAATATCGGTGGTAACTGTTGGGGAAATATCGACCCCTTTGTTCTTAACCACAGTATAGGATGCCGGTGCAATATGAAGATCCGTTGTACTGGTGAAAGTTATAGCGGCTTCGATGGAATTAGCATCCTGTCCCGAGCCAGTGCGCCAGTTTGCAATTCCTGAAAAATTGCCACTCCCGTTAATGGTACCAGTTTGCCCGCCTGCTGCATAAATATCATTATAATCACCTGTATAATTTACACCAAGGCCAAACATGATACCGTAGTGTACCCCCGTGCCACCAGAACGCTCATTATAAAAAATATTATTGATTGCCGTAGCTGACAAAGACGCACTTACCATAAAAGCCGCAGTGGAATTCCCGCCCGAACTGACTGCACCCTGTAAGCGTACAGTATTATAATAAAAGGACGGCGATGTGCCCCCGTTATGCTCTATACCAGCCATTATACTATTTGATGTAACCCCTGAACCAAGGGCAATAAAATTATTATACACAAGTGCTGAACTGCCACCATATACACCAATACCGGTTATAAAATAAGGAGTGGAAAGGGCAGCAATTTTATTGTTCATAACAGTGGGCGTGCCTGACTCAATATATATACCCACTACTTTTCCGGAAGTGGCTGTAGAACTTAACCCGTTTGTACTGCCAATGGTATTACCATTAATGACATTGGTAACACTTGTTGCCGCCCGTATGCCCGATAAGGTGGTTGCGTTACCTGTGCTGGTTACCGCAATATTATCGATGGTATTAGATGTTATAGTTGAAGATGCCGTAGAATAAATACCAATCCAGTCATTTGGATTTACATTGCTGGAGGCAAAACTGATTTTATTGCCTGCTGCGGATCCTCCAATTGTATTATTACTGATAGTAAACAGGCCGGATTCTGCATAAATGCCCACAAAAGCAGGAACACCATTGCTGCTGTTTTGAGCGGTGGTGGTTTGACTTATACCTGCAATGATATTACCCTGAACTGTAGTAGCGGTAATTGACCCTGTTTTGAGATCAATACCTATAAATGCGTTGGTGTAATTCTGTAGATTGTATGTCCCTGTGCCGCTTGAATTTGAAAAGCCAATGGTATTGTTTGTAATCTGGAAATTACTACCCACACTAGCCGATTGAATAATGGATATAGCTCTTTGTACATACCCACTACCACTGGAAGAGGTCCATGCCCTGTTGCTTGTTTGATAAATTTTATTATTGGAAATTGTCCAGTTGGTATTCCCATCATCAATATAAATTCCCCTCGAACCACCCACTACATCAAAAAAATCGTAAATATTACAGTTAGTTATTACTACATTACTATTGTGAGCACTTGATATGTTACTTCCTTGTCCAAGAATGGCTGTATTAGGAATATTTGACCCAGCCGCCCCTATATTACAATTAGAAATTAAATTATTATCATTCCCCGAACCACCAGTTGCAGCTGTACTAAAAAAAATTGTACCTCCTTTGCTGTTGAGAGCCGTAGTTGAAGAACCTTGTATGGTGACATTTGTAATCGTATTATTGGTCGCATCATTAATAAACCGTATGGTTGATGTATTTGCAAGATTGGAAACACTGGTATTAGATATTATTAAACTGTTGGTACCATCATTTAACCCGTCAATGGTTACATTATCAGCTCCGTTCAAATCAACCAATGGTAAACCGTCTATAGAGCCGCTCACTGTTATAAGTCCGGACGGCTTTATGGTAACTGTTGTGTAACTGGAACTGCCGGAACCACTGGCATTAAGTGCGGCAGTAGCTGTTTCAGTTGTATTGCCATAAATGGTAACAGCAATTGTTCCTTTATGTGTACCGGCATTAATGGCATCAAAAGCAGTTTTAAGTGTTGCATAGGTAGCCGGAGAAGTACCGGTGGTGGATGTTACATATACCGGCGAAACAGTAAAAGTAGCTTTATAATTTGCACCGCCATTATTAGCATAATGGGTGCCGCTGCCACCTGCATAGGTAAAATCAGCATTAGTATATATTTCCAGGTAATAAGTACCCGGCGTAAGGCCATTTAACACATTGATATTTGCCCCGGATGATTCCCAAAGTTGATCAGTACCACCACAACTACAGGCTGTAGGAGCAATATTAGAATTGTAAAGAATTACGGAAGAATTAAATACACCGGGTGTAGCAGTAGTTTTGTAAATACGATAATAAAAATAGGATTGATAAATATTATCCGAAACGCACTTGTAAATCTTGTTTTGAGCACCGTTTAAAATAAGTGAATTACTACCGATATTGAAAGAACCAAGATTATTCCCGTTAAAATCCGGATTTGCAGTAACAGCCTGCATGTCATAATATACATTTCCTGCACCATTAATATTTAAGATGGCATAACTTTCACATATACCAGAGTTAGCGGATAATACTTTAGAAATAGTAATACCTAATAAAAAAAGCAAGTAAAATTTCCTCATACAAAGCCTTTGTGGATACGCCTTTTAATAAGTAAATCATTAGGAGAAGGGTACAGGCTTTAAAAGGAAAGGGATTTGCAATAAAACTAAACACTAATATAAAATGTAATTACTTAAGAAACAAGTGGCTGTGCCAATTGTTCATAATCCAATAGTGTAAATATGAAAAATTACCCAAACGGGATTACCGGCTGATCAAACCAGCCTGTTAGAACAGGTGGATGAAATGGCTTTAAAGGGGTATTGGATCAGCTTAAAATTGTATGCTTTTTTGCATGGTTAGATAAAGAGAAGATATAACCAACCAGGCCGTGTTTTGGTGCACAATAGATACAAATCCCAATTATGTAAACTTATTAAAAGGTTCTTTGCGGCATAGCTTTTATGTCATCTGGTTACACCAATAAAACTATTACCGGGTGGAGTCACGTGTTTTGTTATCACCAAAGCGGATGCTAACAGGTTTGAGGCTATCTGGTGCAGGTTTAATTATAGTATTGATACTATCTCCGGGATGCACATTCGTACTGTCGTTTAAAGGTACCGGCTCTTTAGCTGAAGAACTATCAGTGTTATTTTCCCTGGTTGTTTCGCTGTTACAGGAAAATAAAAATAGTGAAAGAAAGAAAAGGATGAACAATTTTTTCATATTCAATAAGAGTATGCCGGTTAAAGTTAATAATTATTGCCCACTCATATGTGCTGTGATACAGAAATTGGGGCCGGCCTCCAGCATTCACAAACCCCTACTTCTTCCTGAAATAAATCCTCACCGGCACACCCGTAAACTGGAAATTCTTTCGTAACTGGTTTTCGAGATAATTGCGGTAAGGTGTTTTGATATCATCCGGAAAATTACAGAAGAAAGCAAAGGAGGGTGTATGCGTAGGCAATTGCGAAATGTATTTGATCTTAATGGCATGGCCACGAACTACCGGTGCATGATAGGCTTCAATAGCCTTCAGCATTACCTCATTTAATTCATTGGTAGGCACTTTACGCTGGCGGTTTTCATATACCTCAAGGGCAGTCTCCACTGCTTTGTGTATTCTTGTTTTTTCTTTGGCAGAGATAAAGATCACCGGTACATCATTAAAAGGAGCCAACCGGTTTTTTAATTCTTTTTCATAATCACGGGCCGTGTTGGTTTGTTTATCTTCAACCAGGTCCCATTTATTTACCAGTATCACAATACCCTTTCCTTTTTTTACCGCCAGTGAAAATATATTCAAATCCTGTTGAGTAATTCCTTTGGTAGCATCGATCAGTAATAAACATACATCCGCTTCATCCAATGCTTTAATAGCACGGATCACTGAATAAAACTCCAGGTCTTCTTCCACTTTTGTTTTGCGGCGTAACCCTGCTGTATCGATCAGCATAAATTCTTTGCCAAATAAATTATAGTGAGTATGAATAGTATCTCTTGTCGTTCCGGCAATATCACTTACTATGGTACGCTCCTCTCCTATGAGTGAATTGAGTAAAGATGATTTACCAACATTGGGCTGGCCAATAATGGCAAAGCGGGGAATTGTTTTTTCTTCTTCCTCCGATGTATCGGCGGGAATAAGTTCAGCCAATGCATCCAGTAATTCGCCCGTGCCACTACCCGTTATGGAAGAAACAAAAAAGATATGTTCAAAACCCAGGCTGTAAAACTCTGCTCCTTCCAGCATGCGTTCATTGTTATCCACTTTATTTACCACCAGGAAAACTTTTTTAGCGGTACGCCGCAATACATCGGCCATAGCTTCATCCAAATCTGTTACCCCAGTAGCAGCATCCACCATAAAGACAACAGCGTTGGATTCATCAAGGGCGATCTTCACCTGCTTGCGGATCTCTCTTTCAAATACATCCTGGCTGTCGGGAACAAAACCTCCTGTGTCGATGAGGTTGAAAGTTTTACCATTCCAGTCAGTCACCCCATACTGGCGGTCACGGGTAACGCCGCTCTGATCATCTACAATGGCCTTACGCTGCTCCAGCATACGGTTGAAGAAGGTACTCTTGCCAACATTTGGCCTCCCTACTATTGCTACTGTGAATCCCATATTCTTGTTGCTTGTTACTGTCCGCCCGGATGACCCGGTTGGACGGGGTTTTTAGTTGCTGGTTAATTATGAAGGATTTTGAATTTTTACTTTTGACTTTTAAACTTAACTATATCCATACTCTTTCAACCGCAAATCATCATCTCTCCATTTTGGTTTTACTTTTACAAAAAGCTCCAGGAATACTTTTGATCCTAAGAATTGTTCTATGGATGCCCTGGATTCCGTGCCAAGCTTTTTGATCATTTTTCCCCGCTCTCCTAAAATAATTCCTTTTTGTGTTTCCCTATGTACAATAATATCGGCTGCTATTTTTATTAAAGTTGATTTCTCTTTAAACTCAGTTACCAGTACAGTGGTTTGATAAGGAACTTCTTCTCCAAATAATTCAAATATCTTTTCCCTTATCAACTCTCCTGCTAAAAAACGTTGCGTAGCATCAGTAATATCATCACTATCATAAAAAGGTAGACCGTCAGGCAAAAAAGAAAGTATCTCTTTGAGCAGATCATCCAGCTTTGCTTTTTGTAAAGCGGAGATAGTGATTACTTTCTTTGCATAAGGTTTCGTTTTAAAATACTCAACCACCTCTGCTGTCTTTTCTTTATTTACTTTATCAATCTTATTAATAACTACAATAGCTGGTACTTTTAATTGTAATCCTTCAAAGATGGTATTTACTTCATCCAGGTTATCTTTTACATCTACCAGCAGTAAAGCCACATCGGCATCTTCGAGGCTGGTTTTAACAGCCCCCATCATTTTTTCATGCAACTTGTATTTAGGTTCAATGATGCCCGGTGTATCAGAGAAGATGATTTGGTATTCATCTGTAGTAAGAAATCCTTTAATACGGTGACGGGTAGTTTGTACTTTGGATGATACAATAGCCAGTTTTTCTCCTATCAGTGCATTGAGAAGTGTGCTTTTACCTGCATTAGGTTTACCAAAGATGTTGACGAAACCGGCTTTCATTGTGTTAACTGTTAACGCAAGCCGTTAGCTGATAGCGAAGAATTGAGGAGATAATCAAATTCATTGCTGGTACTAAAGCCTGCAAGAAAAAAATTGCCCCGTTTTGCGGGGCTTTTGTTGCGAAGGGGAGGATCGAACTCCCGACCTTCGGGTTATGAGCCCGACGAGCTACCGCTGCTCTACTTCGCGATGTGAGGCGCAAATGTACGGCAATAATACTTTGCCGCCAAATAATTGAAGAACTTAAATTAATTTAATTGTATGTGTACGCTTTTAGCTTCTTTTGTATTGATTGCTTTACGGGTTTACTTTTAAAACATTTAATATTAACCGAAATAAATTTTTATTCACCCGTTGTTATTAAACGAAAATGAATGCCCCTGCTGAAGATATCACTTTCGCCAATAGAAAATAATCTTTTAACGCTGAATACCGGGAAGGGCTTTCAGTAACTACTGTTGAAAGTAACCATTACAAAATAAAAATGGCCAATACATAAAGCACTGACCATTTGTTTTATTGACAGCTAAAGTATCAACTCCTTTTCTTAACACTGCTGGCACCGGATGAATGCATGTCTGTAATAGATGCATTACCCCTGTAGTATATATCACTGGCACCACTGGCATATGCTTTTAACTCCTTACTTACAGAAATTTGAATATCGCTGGCGCCACTGGCATGTGCTTCGCAGGTTTGTGTTTCAAAATCATATCCTTTAAAATCACTGGCACCACTTGCCTTTATATACAGTTCACTGGCACTGCCTTCCACTCTTGCATCAGATGCCCCGCTTTGTTCAATATTCAATTTGCCCTTTACTTGTAATCTTCCTTTTAAATCACTTGCTCCGGTTATATCTAAATCCAGGTTATTAGCACTCAATGTTCCCTCAATATGTACATCGCTTGCTCCGGATGCAATCAGCTTATCAATATTCTTACAGGCAACATATACTTTCAACTTCTTGTTACCGGTATTCCATTTCCACATACTTCCTTCTGTATCATACCAAATTCTTAATACACCATCTGTAATTTCTGTTTTAATACGGTCACGGTATTTTGTTTCGGATGCACTGGCAACCACCGTTGTTTCATTATCCTGGCTTAAATAAAGATCAATACCGCCTGATACTTTTATAGCATTAAAATCTTTTCCGGTCATTCTTACTTCAGCATTTTCATCATACACTTTCTTTTGTGCATAAGAGATGATGGCAGTAAGAGAGAGAGCAGTTAATAATAATAGTTTGCGCATGAGTTGTTATTTTAATCGGTCAATTATTTTATTCAGTTTTGCTGCGACTTACACTTCCTCCACTTCCTGTATCTACATCTTTAATTACACCGTTTCCTTTATAGTGAATACCACCACCACTGCTGGCTTTAGCAGATAATTCTTTATTCACCGTAACTCTTACTGAACCGCCACTGCTGGCTTTAGCAGTACAAAAATCAGTAGCCAGGTCGTACCCACGGAAAACAGCACCGCTGCTTGTTTCCACTGTAAGGCTGGATGCTTTACCGGTAAAGTTAGAGCCGGCACCACTGCTTTGATCCACATCCAGGTTATTTATATCCACTTTACCCGTGAAAGAAGCACCACTGGAAAGTTTTACTTCCAGCTTAGGGACATTTACCGTACCATCCACACTGATATCAGCACCAGAACTGCCTTTAAGGTTATCTAAATTTTTAAAAGAAACGTAAGCTTTCAGTCTTTTTTTATCGCTATTGTAATTGATCCAGTTATTTTCATGATCGTAATAAATTTTTAATACCCCATCTTCCACCACCGTAACAATCCTTGCCCTGTACTTGGCTTCGCTGGCACTTACTGCTACCGCCTCTTCATTACTTTGCGATAAAAACAAGTCGATACCATCACTTACTTTAATAGCATGAAAAGAAGTAACCGTACGTTTTTCCGCATTTTCATCATTAACAACTTTCTGTGCTGAAGCGGTAAATCCTGCCAGCAGAAATAAGAATAATAGCTTTTTCATTCGTCTTTAGTTTTTTGGTTAATACTTTAGTTCAATTTAAAGGACAAGCGCCTGCTTATCCTGTTGCACGGCTGGTTGGAATAATTATATTACGAAGTTGAATACAAAAAGTTACAGCTGGTTATAAATTATCATTACCCTATCTTTGCCCCCGCTAACGGTTATTAAACATGACCAATGGCAACAGATTCCCGGGGTGCTGTCCGTAAAAAAGATGGCTGAGATAACACCCGTAGAACCTGAACAGGGTAATGCCTGCGCAGGGAAGGACGCCAAACTCCTCCTCGTTTCGCAGCTTTTACCCCAAATCAATTTTTTAACCATCAAAAACAAAAAAGATGAAAAAATTGCTTTTGGGTATTTGCGTATTGTTTACAGCAAATGCCATCTGGGCACAACAGAATTTCAAAGCAAAAGTTATTGACAAAGAAACCAAACAGCCGCTAACCGGCGCCAGCATTGACGTAAATAATGCCGGGGCACTTACGGATGAAAAAGGCGAATTCGTACTGGAGAATTTTAAAAACGGAAAGTACAGTTTAAAGATCAGCAGCATTGGCTATCGCACTGCCGATTACAGTGTAACGATTCCCGCCAGTGAAACAATCGTATTTGAATTAGAAAAGATCAACCTCTTTTTACAACCGGTAGAAGTAAAATCAACCCGTGCCGGAGACAAAGCTCCTTTTACCAAAACCAATATTGGCAAAAAGGAAATTGAGAAAGTAAACCTTGGGCAGGATCTTCCATTTATTGTGAATCAAACTCCTTCGGTTGTAGTAAATTCTGACGCCGGTAACGGAGTAGGTTATACCGGCATTCGCATACGTGGTACAGATGCTACCCGGATTAATGTAACACTGAATGGCATTCCGTATAATGATGCAGAAAGCCAGGGGACTTATTTTGTTGACCTGCCTGATTTCTCTTCCTCTGTAAGCAGTATTCAAATTCAAAGAGGTGTGGGAACCTCTTCCAATGGAACAGGAGCATTTGGCGCTACCATCAACATGAGCACCAATGAATTTAATGAACATGCTTATGGTGAAGCCAGCAATGCATATGGCTCCTTCAACACTTGGAAGCATACGATCAAAGCAGGCAGTGGTTTAATTGATGATCATTTTACCATTGATGCCCGTATCTCTAAAATTTCCAGCGATGGATACATTGACCGGGCCAGCAG
>RXJG01000002.1:425168-451671 GCA_003963365.1 Sphingobacteriales bacterium | reverse complement strand
TGGTGTGGCAGAAAGTCTGTTGAAAACTCATCGCACCGATAATCCTGCAGGAACAGAAAAACCCGGAGCACCTTATGATAATCAAACAGACAATTATCAGCAGGATCATTACCAGCTATTCTTCAATCACCAGTTTAACGATCATCTTTCATTTAATACTGCTGCTTTCTTAACCAGAGGAAGAGGTTATTATGAAGAATATAAAAGTAAGCAGGCATTGGCTGATTATGGGTTGAATGCTATTCAAATTGGTGACTCCACTATTACTGCTGCTGATTTGGTAAGACAACGTTGGCTTGATAATTATTTTTATGGCAATGTTACTTCCATTCAATATAAAAAAGGAAATGACCAGTTAACTGTTGGCGGAGGTTATACAAGATATGATGGTAAACATTTTGGCCTGATCGTATGGTCGCAAACAGATATTCCAAAAGATTACAAGTATTATAATTATGACGCCAGGAAAACTGACGGGAACTTTTATGTAAAATATCAGCACAAATGGAATGCACACGTAGAAACCTTTGCAGATCTGCAGTATCGTAATGTAAAACACATTATCCATGGTTTTGAAGGCAACCCGGATATCAACATTAACCAGGCTTATAATTTCATCAATCCAAAATTGGGTGTGAGCTATACCTGTAAAAGCTGGCAGGCTTATCTCTCCTATTCATTGGGGAATAAAGAGCCAAACAGGGATGATTTCCAGGCGGGAGTTAATGAACAACCAAAGCAGGAAACCTTACATGATTTTGAAGCAGGTATTGAGAAGAAAAATAGTCGCTACAATTTTGGCGCAACTGTTTATTACATGCTTTACAAAAATCAATTGGTATTAACTGGTAAAATCAATGATGTTGGTTCTTATACAAGAACAAATATTCCTAACAGCTATCGCCTGGGAATAGAACTGCAGGGCAAAGTGATAATAGCTGACTGGATCAGTGCATCAGCCAACTTAACCATCAGTGAAAATAAAATATTGAAGTTTAAAGAATACATTGATGATTATGATAACGGCGGACAGAAAGTAAATAACTACAGTAAGTCTGATATTTCTTTTTCGCCCGGTGTAATTGGTGGAGCTGCTATCAACATAACACCACTTAAAAACTTTGATATTGTATTACAAGGTAAGTATGTTAGTCGCCAGTATTTAGATAACACTTCCAACAAAGCAAGAAGTTTAAATCCTTACTATGTGCAGGATGCAAGAATCAGTTATGCTTTGAAGAATGCTGGAATAAAAGAGATCGACTTTATTTTAGCTGTCAATAATATCTTCAATAAGAAGTACGAGCCGAATGGTTATACTTACAGTTATTATTCTGGCGGATCATTAGCTACAGAAAATTATTATTATCCAATGGCGGGAACCAATTTTATGTTTGGTGTAAATATTAAACTATAAGTCTGAACCGGGATTTATTAGATTAAATTGACTGAAAGGAAAATAAAAGGGGCAGATTAATTCTGCCCCTTTATTATTAAAGCTTTTAAAGAGTAATTTTATTTCGCATACTTTTCCTGCCAACCCAGCATACCTCCAACAAGATTTTTTGTATTCTTAAAACCAAGAGTATCCAGAATCAGGCAGGCTTGTCCGCTGCGGTTACCACTGCGGCAATAAACAATCACTTCCTCATCTTTTAAATCTTCCAGTTCTTCAACCTGCATGGTTTGTATTTTACCTAATGGATGAAGGATTCCTCCAATATTAAATTCTGCATTCTCATGTGGTTCTCTCACATCCACTAAATTGATCTTCTCACCGGCATCTAATCTTGCTTTTACTTCTTCTGCTGTAATGGTTGTCATATCTTATTTTTTAAAGCACAAATTTATCCGAATTGCACGAATTAAAACAATTAGTGTGATTGATCATAATTCGTGTTATCACTATTCATTTTCTTTTTTTACTGCTGATGAGTCTTTAACAGGCATCGTGCTACTCAGGTATACATCTATTAATTGTCCCGGACTGATACGCAAAGTTTTCCCTTGTTCGTCTCTTCTTGGCGGGTTTTGTTTATAGATGTAAGCTTTCAGGGTATCTGTAACACCGGGATCAAGCACAACGGCCCCAAACAATATTTTATTAGACTCTAATAATACTTTCGCATCGGCATAAGTTAATCCAACTAAATCAGGCACTGTCATTCCCTCATCAGCGATACCAGCCCCAATAACCAAATCAATACTGCTGCCCATCTGTAATTTAGTGCCGGGTTTTATATCGTTGCCATCTTTTAACTGCTGCAGCACCGATCCTTTGGCAAAATCCGGTTTCATTATAGTATCACCTACCCTTAATCCCAGCGCTTTCATAATTACTAAAGCACTTGCTTCACTTTGGCCCACCAGGTTAGGCATTTCAATAACAGGCGGCACCATGCGATTTACAGTGAGGTAAACTACCCGGTTAACCTTTACCAGTTCCCCGGGATCAGGCAGCTGACGGGTTACCTGCAACCCCGGAATGGTATCGAAATAAACAGAGTCTGTTACTTCTGCTTCAAAACCGGCCTGTTCTAAAAGTTTAATAGCATCATTCAAATTTTTTCCCTTTACTGCAGGCACTGTTTTGGACTGACCATGGTTGGTAAAGAAATCCAGAGAGAATAAAAATATCAATATTATCATTAATGAAACAACTCCTGCTATCAGCAGGTTGAACAAAAAGGAACGCTTGGTTATGTTTTGGAACACAGGATGAGATTTTATTGTTGGGGAAGAATTTCGGCTATCATAGCACTGTAAAAATCCCGGAGGCTGCCGCCGGTAGCCCTTACCTGTTGTGGTATCACACTCATTTCGCTCTGTCCGGGCACCGTATTTATTTCCAGCATAAACGGATCATCCTTTTCTTCATTATAAATAAAATCAATCCTGATAACAGCCCGGCAATTAAATACCTGGTATATTTTTTTGGCAGCAGCTCTTATTTTTTCAGCTTTATGATCATCCACCTTTGCCGGTGTTTCTTCTTCTGACTCCCCCTGGTATTTCGCAACAAAATCAAAAAACTCTCTTTTGCTGAACACTTCCGTTATAGGCAATACAGTTATTATGCCATTATTTTTATATACACCAACAGTAAACTCCCTTCCTTTAATATATTCTTCAATCAACACCTGTGTGTCTTCTGCAAAAGCTTTTTGAATAGCTGCTTCCAATGCTGCAGTATCCGGCGTATTTACTTTTGACATACCTATACTGCTGCCCCCATTGGCTGGTTTTACAAAAACCGGGAATTGTAATGTGCTGCAGATTGCAGCAGCATCATAAGGAGCATTGTTAAACAGGTGTACCGATTTAGCCACATTAATTCCTGAAAATGCTGCCACGGCTACGGTATAACGCTTGTTAAAAGTTAAGGCAGAAGACAGTGCATCACAACTCGTGTAAGGCAGATTCAACAGGTCAAAGTATCCCTGCAGTTTCCCGTCTTCTCCCGGTGTTCCGTGTATTCCTATAAAAACAGCGTCAAACTTTATTTTATTCCCCTTATCAATAACTGTAAAATCTCCTTTATCCACAGCCGATTTATTACCGGCAGCATCAATATAAAACCATCCTCCGGGAGCAATATCAATTTTATAAACATTGTATTTATCCCGGTCTAAATTATTCTCAATGGTAACAGCACTTTTATAGGAAATCTGCGCTTCGGTAGAATATCCGCCGGTTACAAAAGCAATATTGGGTTTTTTACTCATGTGGTGCAGGGTTAAATTTTTGTGTTACAAATATTGAAGAAATAAATGAATTGCTGTTAAATGAAACGCTAAAATTATTATTCTGATTTATTATTCAGCTGAATCTTTTTCATTGTCTAAACCTGAATTACCATTATCAAAAGCTACTTTCCACATGCCTTCTTTATTTTTTTTCCAAACCATTCCGTAGGTACCCTGTTGCAGGGTATCCTTTGTTTTTTTATTGATTACGGTATAAATTCCATAAGTAAAGCCAAGATCATTTGATGATGATACCAGCCCATCCTTAACTTCCCAGCTTACTTCATTTTCTTTATCATTTAACTGGCTTACAAAATCCAACGCATAGGTACCCACTAAAGGCTTATGATTAGGCCGAAGCATCACCACTTCTTCATCTAAAAACTCCAGGTAAGCTTTCTTCATGCCGGAGTCCCTGCTGTAGGCGGCAAATTCACGGTCTATATTCATCAATTCTTCTACCTGATTCCATTTTTTTTTGGGTGCCGGAATTTCTGTATCCCGGTGTGTTTGCAACAAATCACAGGAATAAAAAAGAAACGAGAACAGGAATATCAATCCTGTCCTGCTAAATAAGAGAGATAAATTCATTTTTAGTTTTCTCCAGTTGGTGCAAGATAAAAAAATAAGGTGAAGGGTATTAAGACCTTCACCTTTTCTTTTTGCCGGGACATATCACCGGCGTTTGTTGAAAAGTACTACTTCATCAGTGGTACCAAAAATTTGCAGTTGCCGGTTTGTGGTTGCTGGTAATTTATGTTCCCAACCTTAAACCATAAAACCTATATATGCAGTTTGTCTTTCTTAGCTAATAATGTTTCCACAGTCTCCACATACATTTCATCGGGCACACAGCAGTCAACAGGACACACAGAAGCACATTGTGGTTCTTCATGAAAACCCTGGCACTCCGTACACTTGTTGGGTGTAATATAATACGTATCCGTGCTGAGCGGGGCATTTTTCTGATCAGCATCTACAACGGTTCCATCTAATAAAGTGTAAGCACCTTTTACAGTAGTGCCATCGGAAATAGCCCATTCCACCCCACCTTCATAAATAGCGTTGTTTGGACATTCGGGCTCGCAAGCACCGCAGTTAATACATTCTTCAGTAATCTTAATTGCCATTAGTACAGAATTTTTTGTGGTACAATAACGATTTACATTTGCAGTTTCCCTTAAGCCGGGATTCTTTAAAACAAATGTAAGGAATACAATAATATGAATATACAGGAAAGAATAAATTTATTAGCTGATATTGGTCACTATATTTCCACAGAAAATGCCTTATTAAACGAAGCAAAAGAACAGGCTTACCTGCGTAATAATTGGTTTACGCCGGAGTTTGTGGACCTGGCATTAAAAAATATAGCAGCAAGTTTTTTACAAAAAGATAAGCTGGAAAAATGGGCAGCTCATTATCACCTGGATGATAATATAACTCCAAAGAAAGTGGGTATTGTAATGGCCGGCAACTTACCATTGGTTGGGTTTCATGATTTTTTATGCTGCTTTATTGCCGGGCATAAATCATTAATCAAACTATCTTCTAAAGATGAAGTGTTGCTAAAGCATTTGATTGAAAAAATGCAATCGCTCAATAATGATACTTCTTCAGTTGTTGCTTTTGCAGAGCAATTGAAAAATTGTGATGCCTATATTGCTACGGGCAGTGATAACAGTGCCCGTTATTTTGAATATTACTTCGGTAAATATCCCGGCATCATCCGCAAAAACAGAACATCTGTTGCGGTGCTGGATGGAAACGAAACAACGGCAGACTTATTAAATCTTGCAGATGATATTCATCAATACTTTGGATTAGGTTGCCGGAGCGTTACTAAAATTTATGTACCACAGGGATATGATTTTGTTCCTTTACTGGAAGCTTTAAAAAAATATCATCACTTCTTTGAACATCATAAATATCGAAACAATTACGATTACCAGCTGGCTATTTATATTATGAATAACCTGTACTACATGACCAATGATTCCATAGTACTGGTTGAAAATAAAAACCTTTTCTCCCCCATTGGCACATTATACTATGAATTTTATTCTGATATTGAAAGCGTCAAAATTTCATTGACAGAAAATCAGCAGGTACAGGCCATTGTCGGTAAAAATTTCATATCGTTTGGCCGGAGTCAGCAACCCTCCTTAATGGATTATGCCGACGGAGCAGATACCATGCAATTTCTACTGGGATTGTAGGAGTTATTGCTGGTTATTTATCGCTCGTTGCTGTTTTATTTCTCCCCTTACCCGGTACAATTAACATCGTACATCATGTTTATCTTTGTTAAGAAGTACGAAACTCTTCATAATGAATTGTTAAATGGGCTTCCCGGTATTTAGTCATTGTGTCAGTCTTCGTTACTTTACATGGCAAAGGCATAAAATTTGAAAAACATCTTCTTAGAAAAGAAAAATATTCAGCAATGAAAACAAGACAAATCCTATTTACAGTAATCATCAGCGTCATTACCACTGTTGCCAGTATGTATTTCTACAACAAATGGAATGCATCAAAGTATTCTGTAGTTAACAGCCAGGGCAAATTGCCTGTTAATTATACAGGCTATGATGGAGGTGGTACAACAGGTCAGCCTGCAGACTTTCAATCCGCTGCACAAAAATCAGTACCCGCTGTAGTGCATATCAAAACAAAAACAAATCCCAAGCAGGTAAGTAATAACAGTAGTAACCAGCGTAATAATCCATTTAAGGATCTGTTTGGCGACAATGATTTCTTTGATCAGTTCTTTGGTGATGGGAATCGTCAGCGGGTAATCCCCGGGCAAATGGCATCTGGTTCAGGTGTATTAATCAGCGAAAATGGTTATATCATCACCAACAATCACGTTATTGCAGATGCCGATGAAATAAGTGTTACCCTCAGCAATAAAAAAACATATACCGGTAAATTGGTGGGTGCTGATCCCAGTACTGACCTGGCAGTGTTAAAAATTGATGCTACCAATTTGCCCTACATGCTGTATGGTAATTCAGATGATGTACGCATTGGTCAGTGGGTGCTGGCAGTAGGTTATCCTTTAAACCTGGAAACAACTGTTACAGCCGGTATTGTAAGTGCCAAAGCAAGAACACTGGAAATAAATGCCCGCCAGAGCAAATTCCCAATAGAATCATTTATTCAAACGGATGCTGCGGTAAACCAGGGTAACAGTGGTGGTGCATTGGTTAATACAGATGGAGCATTGATCGGCATTAACTCAGCTATTGCTTCTCCTACCGGTTTCTACTCGGGTTATTCATATGCAATACCGGTAAATATTGTAAAGAAAATCGTAAATGATATTATGCAATATGGTACCGTGCAAAGAGCTTATCTCGGAATTTCTTATCCAAGAGAAAGCCTGAGTGATGAAGAGAAAAAGAAATTAGGAATAGTAGATGGGGAAGGAGTGTATGTATTAGATGTGGTAAGTGATGGTTCTGCCGCAGCAGCAGGAATTAAGAAAGGTGATGTTATAACAAAAATGAATGATGCTAATATAACTTCAGCTGCAGAGTTACAGGAACAATTAGCCCGTTACAAGCCGGGAGATAAACTAAATTTAGGATATAAACGTAATGGTAAAGACTATTCAGTTTCCGTTACTTTAAAAAACAAAGTAGGCAACTTTGAACTGGTGAAGAACGGTGAAAATAATATCCTGGATAATCTTGGCGCTGATTTGGAAACCTTAGATAAAAATAAAGCAAAGACTAATGGTGTAAATGGCGGTGTGGTAGTTAAAAAATTAAAAAAAGGCGGCTGGTTAGGTGATCAGTCTTTTATGAGAGATGGTTTTATCATTCTTCGTGTGGATGGCAAAGAAGTAAAGAGTGTGGAAGAATTAAATACAGCCATCACTAAAGCTGATAAAGGATTTACTATTGAAGGTATTTATCCCGGCAGCGATAGTGTTTATGAATACACTATACAGAAAACAAATGGAGACGAATAAATTTTAAATATTACAGAGAAACAAGCCCTGGCAATTTTGCCGGGGCTTTTTGTTGGTAAATGTTAAAGCTTATTGAAAACAGCAAAAGTTTTAAAAATAAATTTGGAGAATTACGAAATCTCCGTAGATTTACGAAAAATTCGTAGATGGAAAAGTTAACTATACAGGAAGAAGAAGCCATGCAGGCGGTTTGGAAAACCGGCGAAGCCAATGTGAAAAGTTTTTTAGAAAACATCAATGACCCTAAGCCACCCTATACCACTCTTGCCTCAACTATTAAAAATTTAGAGAAGAAAGGTTATCTCGAAAGCAGGCAGATGGGCAATATGTTTTTGTATAAGCCCATTATTAAAGAAGCTGATTATAAAAAGCGTTTTATGAATTCAGTGGTAAAAGACTATTTCGAAAATTCATATAAAGAACTGGTAGCATTCTTTGCCAAAGAAAAAAAGATCACTGCAGATGAACTGAAAGAGATCATCAACTTAATTGAAAAAAAATAAGGAGCATGACGCCACTCATTTCATGGTTTATTAAAGGGTCTTTGGTAACAGTAATTTTTTTATTGTTTTATAAAGCACTGCTGAGACGGGATACCTTCTTTAAATGGAGCCGCCTGTATTTTATATTAGCGATTATTTCAAGCTTCCTCATTCCATTGATCGATGTTTCTAAAATAATTCAGCAACCTGAACAAACAACCATCTTATTCAGCTATATACCCAATCTTAGTTTTACTCAACAGGTATATTCAGCTGACGTTAGCACAATCATTGTAAACAATTTGCTTTTTGCAGGGATGCTGGTAATGCTGTTCCGGTTAATTATCCAGTTCAGAGCATTGTTATTACTCAAAAAAAATAAAACGATCCTTGCACAAAGTGATTTTAGAATTATTGAATTAAAAGAAGCGGTTAATCCATTTTCATTTTTTAATGACATTTATATAAATCCATCTATTCATACAGAAGCTGAACTGCAGGAAATTATTCGCCATGAACAATTTCATATTCAGCAAAAACACACCATTGATATTTTACTGGGCGAATTACTTACCATTGTTTTCTGGTTTAATCCTTTTGCCTGGTTATTAAAAAATGAATTAAAACAGAATTTAGAATTTCTTACTGATAAACTGGTATTGGAAAGTGGTATAGATGCGAAGCATTACCAGTATAATCTACTTAAAGTGTCCGGAATACAAAACAATATAGCTGCAGCTAATCATTTCCATTTTTTAAAACTGAAAAACAGAATTATTATGATGAACAAAAAACAAAGCCGTCCTTACCAGCTGGCAAAATATCTTTTGCTGGTGCCGGTAGTGGCGGTAATGCTCATGGCATTCAGCAACAGGGCTGAAATGATGAGGGCAATCAAACAGGTAACCATTACTGATATTTCGCCGGCTACATCATCTGATACAGATGTAATACCAGGGAAAGCACCTGTAATTATACCTGATGTTAAGACCACCCCCAAACCAGACGATATTAGCTCTATCAATATTGTCAAAAAAGATGGCGTTAAAAAAGCTACGGTTGTATTAAAGAACGGTAAGACTGAGGTTTATGATCTTAGTGACCAGCATCAAAAAAAATTATTTGATGAAAAGTATGGTGAACTTCCAACGCCTCCTGCCCCACCGGCACCTCCGGCTAAAGCAGAATTGCCAGATGATGTAATTATAAAAGACTACATCAATGATAAAGGCGAACAAAAAATTAGTATTAAGCGTAAGAATGGCAAAATAGAAACGTACAACCTGAGTAATCCTAAAGAAAAAAAACTATACGAGGAAAAATATGGTAAACTGCTGGCACCGCCTGTACCAGATGGTGTAATACCATCTACAGATGCCGTACCATCAACACCACCTGTTATTATTCCTGACACAGCTCCTAAACAGCCCAAACCATTGGTAGTGGTTGATGGTGTTGCCATGCCTATAGATTATAACGTTAATAAAATAGACCCATCTACCATCAAAAAAGTAAATGTATTAAAAGGAACTGCAGCAACCGCTGTGTATGGGGAAAAAGGGAATAATGGAGTAATACAGGTAAGTACTAAAAACTATACAGCCAAAAAAGCTTTATTAATCGTTGATGGAAAAGAAATGAGCTGGAATGATTTTGAAACCAGGTACAAACCCGAACAGATCAAATCAATGAACGTTTTGAAAGGTGATAAAGCAACCGCTAAGTATGGAGATAAAGCAAAGGAAGGAGCAATTGAAGTAATATTGAAATAAAACTATAACATTTAGTCAAATAAAAAAGGTCACTAATTAAAGTGACCTTTTTTATTTATCTATACGAATTTATTAAGCTTCTGCTTCTGCATAGCTGCTTACAGGCTCACAGGTACAAATAAGATTTCTGTCACCATGCGTATTATTAACTCTTGCTACACTTGGCCAGAATTTATTTTGTTTCACATACGCTAAAGGAAATGCAGCCTGTTCTCTTGAATAGCCATGTTTCCATTCAGTAGCTGTAACTACAAATTGGGTATGCGGTGCATTTTTCAAAGCATTATCTTTTTTATCGGCCTTCCCCTCCTCAATAGCTTTAATTTCATTTTTAATAGCAATCAAAGCATCACAAAAACGATCCAGTTCAGCTTTATCTTCACTCTCTGTTGGTTCAATCATAATTGTACCGGGAACAGGGAAGCTCATGGTGGGTGCATGAAATCCATAATCCATTAATCGCTTGGCCACATCTTCTGCTTCTATCTCTGCTGATTTTTTGAAAGGACGCAGGTCAACAATAAATTCATGTGCACATTGGCCATTGTGATTAGTATAAAGAATATCAAAATCTTTTTCCAGCCTGGCCCGCATATAGTTGGCATTCAGAATGGCAAATTCGGTAGCAGCCTTCACTCCATTATAACCCAGCATACGGATATAACCATAGCTGATTAATAAAATAGAAGCGCTGCCATAAGGAGCAGCAGAAACTGCATTGGTAGTTGCCTGCAAGTGTGTATTGGTATGGCCGGGTAAATAAGGTTCCAAATGTGCTTTCACACAAATGGGCCCCATACCGGGACCGCCACCACCATGCGGAATTGCAAATGTTTTATGCAGGTTAAGATGACAAACGTCTGCACCAATTAAACCCGGAGCAGTTAATCCAACCTGTGCATTCATATTGGCACCATCCATGTACACCTGACCACCATGCTGATGAATAATATCCGTGATCTCTTTTACTGTTTCTTCATACACACCGTATGTGCTGGGGTAAGTGATCATGATACCCGCCAGTTCTTTTGAATATTGTGAGGCCTTTGCTTTCAGATCATCCAAATCAATATATCCATTTTCCAATGCCTTTACCACCACCACTTTCATACCCGCCATTACTGCACTGGCTGGATTGGTTCCGTGTGCGGAAATTGGAATAAGCATTACATTGCGATGTTCATCACCATTAGCTTTATGATAACCACGAATGGCTAACAAACCGGCGTATTCACCCTGTGCCCCGCTATTCGGTTGCAGGCTACAGGCATCAAACCCGGTTATTTTACTGAGATAATCGCCCAGTTCATCTATGATATATTGATAACCTTCCGTTTGATCAATAGGCGCAAAAGGATGTATTTTACTCCAGTGTGTCCAGCTCAACGGCATCATCTCTGTTGCTGCATTCAGCTTCATAGTACAACTTCCTAATGAAATCATGGAAGTGTTTAAAGAAAGATCTTTATTCTCCAGCATCTTGATATAACGCATCATCTGGCTCTCACTGTGATGTGAATTGAAATTAGGATGCTGTAAATAAGCGGATGTACGGGTTAAAGCCGATGGGATGTGACTGAGTGTTGCTTCTTCATCAATATCAAAAGCCACCGGGTTTTCATCGTTTTCAAAACAATTGATCAGGTCAAACAGATCGTAGGCTGTTGTTGTTTCATCTAATGATATCCCAATCAGGTTATCGCTGTTAAAACGAAGATTTATTTGCTGGCGTAAAGCTTTTTCATAAATAGCATTGGCCCTATCCGTCTTTACCGTAATGGTATCAAAGAAACTATCTGACACTAATTCAAATCCTCTTTCTTTTACAGCTTCTGCTACAGTTTGTGTTAACAGGGCCGTACGTTTGGCAATATTCTTTAATCCTTCGGGACCATGATATACTGCATACATCGCTGCCATATTTGCCAATAAGGCCTGGGCAGTACAAATATTAGATGTAGCTTTTTCTCTCTTGATGTGCTGCTCTCTTGTTTGTAAAGCCATCCGTAAGGCACGGTTACCCTGTGCATCAATACTCACACCAATGATTCTGCCAGGTAAACTTCGTTTGAATTCATCTTTAGCAGAGAAGAATGCCGCATGCGGACCTCCATAGCCCAAAGGCACACCAAAACGCTGGGCAGAACCACAAGCTACATCTGCTCCCAATTCTCCGGGTGGTGTTAATAAAGTGAGTGCCAATAAATCGGTGGTCATTACCACATATGCACCCACCGAATGTACTTTATTGATGAAGTCACGATAATCTTCTATTGCTCCTTTATCATTTGGATATTGTACCAGGGCACCAAAATATTTATCATCTATAGAAGCAGTTTTATAATCGCCAAATACCACTTCAATTCCTACCGGTGTTCCTCTTGTTACTAATACATCTTTTGTTTGTGGAAAAGTTTGATTATCGACAAAGAATTTTGGCCGGCTGATATGATCATGGTCTTTATTCAGGGTATTAAAAAACATAGTCATTGCTTCCGCTGCTGCCGTAGCTTCATCGAGTAATGAAGCGTTGGCGATAGGTAAGCCTGTTAAATCACTCACCATAGTTTGAAAGTTGAGTAAACTTTCCAAACGGCCCTGTGAAATTTCTGCCTGGTAAGGTGTGTATTGCGTGTACCAGCCCGGGTTTTCAAAAACATTGCGCAGTATCACACTGGGTGTGATGGTATCATAATAACCCTGGCCTATGTAATTTTTATAAACTTTATTTTTAAAGCTAACCTCTTTAATGTGTTGCAAATATTCATGCTCGTTCATGGCAGCAGGTACTTCCAATTGATGCTGCATCCGGATAGAATTTGGAACAGTTTTATCTATTAAAGAAGTTAAAGAAGGTTCACCAATTGTTTTCAGCATTTGCTGTGCGTCGTGTTCATTGGGTCCTATATGTCTTTGCCTGAACTCATTTTGCTGTACTTCAAAAAGATTCATAAATCTGAGGGGTTGACCGTTAAAAAAGTTGCGCAAATTTACGGGAGATAACTCACAAAAAACCTGAGTTATCATTGTGGGGGAAAAATGGTGAAATGATTTGAATTAACTTTATTTGCAATATGCAGGAAAAAGTTCTACAAAACTGGGAAAAGAAAAGCGCTGAACATCAGAAGCTGTACAAGCAAATGCTGCAACGGGCCGATAAAAATAAAGTATTAAAACTATTGCCTGACCTGCATGAAGAAGCATTTGAAAAGATCGATTGCCTCCAGTGTGCCAATTGCTGCAAAAATTATTCCCCACGGTTTAAAACTCCCGATATAAAACGTATTGCAAAACATCTCAAAATGAGGGAAAGCGATTTTATTGATACATACCTCAGGCTTGATGAAGACGGAGATTATGTGGTGAACACCAAACCCTGTCCTTTTTTAGGCAGTGATAATTACTGTGGCATCTATGATGTTCGTCCTTCTGATTGCGAACGATTTCCCTACACCGATGAAGATGTGATCCTCAAACGACAGCCGCTGACTTTAAAAAACTCCACCTTCTGCCCCATTACTTATTTCGTACTGGAAGGGCTTTTAGATAAATTAAAAAAATAACGACATTTTGAAACATAATTAACCAAAATGTCGTATATTTGGAAAAAGAAAAAATGCCCAAAGCAACAAAAACAATAAAATCATACCCCACTCACCAGGAAACACCGCCTTATGTGGAAGAAGCGGCCATACAGTACGAGCCAATGCGTTTAATTATGGGTGGTGCTAAAACAGTATCGCAGCCCATTGGTGGCGAGTTAGATCTCATTAATCTTTCCCGTAAAGGGGTGCGTAAATCATCCCTTAAATCACTCTGTGCCTACCTTGGTATTAGTATGGAAAAGATGAGCACATTGCTCCATACTTCCCATCGCAATATTCAACGCAAGCATGA
This sequence comes from Sphingobacteriales bacterium, assembly GCA_003963365.1. Taxonomy (GTDB): domain Bacteria; phylum Bacteroidota; class Bacteroidia; order Chitinophagales; family Chitinophagaceae; genus AWTP1-9. The sequence goes on along the minus strand of RXJG01000002.1, from coordinate 437,795 downwards.
AGATGACTTACTCGATACACTAAAAACAGAAAAGGTAATTGAGCTGGCAGCTTTTGTTAAAAGAGGGATGGATGTAACCGGCAGTAAAGAATCATTCATTGATTGGTTGCACTCACCCATTGCAGCTTTAGGAAATAAACTACCAGTAGATTTTTTAGATACCACATTTGGCATCCAACTCGTTTCAAAAATATTAGGCCGTTTAGAGCAGGGTGTTTATTCATAATCATATATGGAAATTTACCGTATTTGCCAGGATAACTTTGCAGAGGACCTCTCCGGTAACGGTGCCCGTTTATTTGGAGGAAGATGGAATAGTGAAGGGAATTATGCCTTATACACTTCTTCTCATCGTTCCCTGGCATTATTGGAAACATTAGTCCACACCCCGGTAAAAATCTTACAGCAAAAAAATTATGTGCTGATCAGCATTTCAGTTCCTGATGATGTTTCTGTCCAAACAACGGACATAAAAAAATTTCCTGAGCGATGGGATGAGATCAATATTCATTTCTTTACGCAAAAAACAGGAGATGAATTTCTGATGGCCAGGAAAAAATTATTACTTAAAGTACCAAGTGTTATAATAAAAGAGGAGTTCAACTATATCATCAATCCACTTCACCCGGATATGAAGCAGGTGAAAATTGTGCAGCAACGCAAACTGAATTTAAATGACCGCCTGCTGAGAGCTTTTTAAACCACGAATTAAACGAATTTCACTAATGAACGCAGATGAAGAAGATACTATTTAGCAGTCAGTTCTTCATAAGCGGCTGTTAATGGCCTTTCAATACCATCGCCTTTCCAATCGCCAATACCAGGAAATGTTTTTGCTTTTAAAATTTCATCTTTGGTTTTACCGGCTTTTATTTCTCCATCTACAAACTTTAAAACATTACCCAGGTAATCGCCAAAAGCTTTTAAATCATCTCTTGTACCTGTTACTTCATACCCATCACCAGAATGGCCAAAGATGTAGGTTGTTTTTTTACTGAACTTGTTAGCGGTTTTATCCAGTAATTCTATCCAGTTTTTAATATTGGCCCCGGCAGATTTATCTATAAACGGATGACGGCGGTTGAAACACAGATCACCCATGTGCACCACATCAGCATGTTTAAAATGGATGATAGCATCACCATCAGTATGACCCGCACCGAAATAATGCAGGCATATTTGTTCTTTACCTGCTTTCTGACACCAAATACTTCCAAATGTTTGGTCAGGATATAATTGCTGATCTTCTGTTTTCTTTTCTTTAGCCACTCTTTCCTGGTTGGCTTTTGAATTGCTGTGTGCCAGTACATTTTTTACCAGCCCTTTGAAAGCAATATTGCCACTGGTGTGATCGCCGTGATGATGTGTGTTAATCAATAATTGAAACGGCTGATCCGATTTCTTCTTCAATTCATCAATTAAATGCGGGGCTGTATCCGGGAATTGTGCATCTACCACTACTATTCCTTCTTTCTCCAATAAAAAAGCTATGGTGCCGCCTTTTTCACTAAAAATGCCCAGTTTATCAGTAAGCATTTTTATTTTCCATGGATTATCAAAAAAAGCAGCGAATATTTTTTGCTGTGCAATGGTTAATGCACCGAGACTTAATGCAGAAGTTTTAATGAATTGACGGCGAAGCATATAGTGGTTCTGTTTTGTGTAAACTAAAGTTAAGAATAGTTTGTGTAATATGTTTTACTCCGGGAAACAAAAGAATTATCCCGTACACTGAAGGGGGTAAAGATTTTTTTGAGTATTATTAATGCTGGTGCATCTTAATTAATTATAATCGTTTGCACTATCTGCATTCTATCCTGTTGAATATAGATAAGGCCCCTGAAGAGTTCGATACAGTGTTACCAGGTTACTCCGCACAGGTTACACCAAACTTTAACAGTAGTAAACCAGCTAAGTACATAATTCAGCTAACTGCATACCTTCAGGAGATCCCTCCTTACGTCGGTATGACGAACGCTATTAGGCTATTAGGAATTTTGTTGAACAAAAGCCCATTAATTGTGGGTAATTGACCTATTATCTAATTGGCATATTGGCACATTAATCCTACTTTTGCGGCCGTATAAAAAACATAATATGTCAGTAATTAACAAATCTACTATTGACTTCAGTCTGCCTTACAAAGTGGCTGATATCAGCCTCGCCGAATGGGGTCGTAAAGAAATACGTTTAGCCGAAGCAGAAATGCCCGGTTTAATGGCCATCCGTGCTGAATACGGACCTTCTCAACCATTGAAAGGTGCCCGTGTTGCGGGTTGTTTACACATGACTATTCAAACCGCTGTGTTAATTGAAACACTGGTGGCGTTGGGTGCCGAAGTAAAATGGAGCTCCTGTAATATCTTCTCAACACAGGATCATGCCGCTGCTGCTATTGCTGCTGCCGGTATTGGTGTATTTGCATGGAAAGGACAAAGTATTGAAGAAGCTGACTGGTGTATTGAACAAACATTATTCTTTGGCGGCGCTGATCGTCCGTTGAACATGATTTTGGATGATGGTGGTGATTTAACCAATATGGTATTTGATAAATATCCTGAGTTGGTTCAGCATGTGAAAGGGTTGAGTGAAGAAACCACCACTGGTGTTCACCGTTTATATGAAAGAATGGCAAAAGGTACATTACCTGTTCCTGCTATTAATGTAAACGATTCTGTTACCAAATCTAAATTCGATAACAAATACGGTTGTAAAGAAAGTTTGGTGGATGCTATTCGCCGTGCTACGGATGTTATGTTAGCTGGTAAAGTAGCTGTGGTTGGTGGTTATGGTGATGTGGGCAAAGGTTCTGCTGCTTCATTAGCTGGTGCCGGTTGCCGTGTGATTGTTACAGAGATTGATCCTATCTGTGCTTTACAGGCTGCCATGGATGGTTTTGAAGTAAAGAAAATGGTGGATGCGGTTAAAGAAGCTGATATTGTTGTTACCGCTTCTGGTTGCCGTGACCTGATTACAGAAAAGCATTTCCGTAATATGAAGGATAAAGTGATTGTATGTAACATTGGTCACTTTGATATTGAAATTGATGTAGCCTGGTTGAATAACAAATACGGTCATACAAAAGATACTATCAAACCTCAGGTTGATCTGTATAACATTGATGGTAAAGACATCATTTTATTAGCTGAAGGTCGTTTAGTGAATTTAGGTTGTGCTACTGGTCACCCAAGTTTTGTGATGAGTAACTCATTCAGCAACCAAACACTGGCACAAATTGAATTGTGGACTAACCATAAGAACTATGAAAACAAAGTGTATGTGTTACCGAAACATTTAGATGAAAAGGTAGCCCGTTTACATTTAGCTAAAGTAGGCGCTGTGTTAGATGAATTAACTGCTGAGCAGTCTGAATATTTGGGCATTACTGCTGCAGGTCCGTTTAAGCCGGAGCATTACAGATATTAATAAGTTGCGAGTAGTGAGCTACGAGCTTCGAGATAGAACCCGTTTCGGAAGAGACGGGTTTTTATTTTGTCCATCAGCATTCGTCATTCCGACGTAAGGAGGAATCTGCTGAGAATTTGCACGAAGTTGATTTATGTACTTAGCTTATTGCTTCTATTGGGCTTTGGTTGCGTCGCACACTTGTACGGTGGTAATGCTATTCAGCTAATTGTCTGAACCTGGATTTAAGTGATTTTGCTGATTGGGAGGATACTGATTTAATTGTTGAACAAGTAAAATCTAGGAAATATATCGTGTAGTAAATTCTAAAATGGTATATACCAAAGCCAAAAAATAAACTCATATCTTTATGTAAAGCGACTAAGATGGTTTTATGCTTATCAATAGAACAATTTAGTGCCCTTGTAAGTATAGTCACTCCACTAGTTTTAATATTCTGGTTTCGGTATATCAGAAAACAAAATTTCAATAGTGAATTTATAGGCATATATGCAAACTATCTTGACTCAGAACCATTAGCGGAAAATAAAGGAAGAAAGGAGAGCGGGTTAATTATGAATATTCGTGATATTCTGAGCAGTGGATACTTTAGAGGTGAATTTGATTATAGAGAAAATATATCCACCCAACTCGAAGAAAACATGCTAAGAGATGGGATGTTTACATTTTATGGCAAAATAAATTATAATTGGTCTTTATCAAATCTTCAACGCTTAATAATACCCGGCAACCCTTTAAAAGCAGTAGAAAACAGAACTTATACCGGCAAGTTAATTATTGTTATGCGTTTGGATTTTCAAATCCATAGTCAAAACATAGAGACATTTACACAAGAAGAATATAACTTTATTTATTACAGAGAATTAAGAGTTTTAGAATTCAAACTATCCAAGCCGTCAAATAATCAATCTAATAATATCCCAAAAGAATTTCTTTTACACAAAAGTTTTGGTTTAGCATTTGAACCTTACAAAAACGTTAAAGAAATAATATTCAGAGGATTTACAAGAACCGATATTAAATAAACAATGACATTTAAAATCATATGCAACGATTTAGAATATTACTAAATACAAGTCTGTTAATACTTATTAGCTTTTCTATAGCCTTAGCCCAAACAGATAAAAAAACTTTTTTTTGTAATTACGTTAATTCAGAATACAATAGTGAGTTAACTAAAAATTATTCTGAAACCAAATTTAAAGAAGCTGATGCTAGCAATTTAATTTCTTGGATGCTTGACCCAATTGGCCTAAAACCCAATTTCGTATTATTTGAAACCTCCTTAGTTGATAATGCTGCCGCAATTATGTTTCTTAATGAAAGGGTGATTTTAGTTAACCCATCTTTTGAAAATCGAGTAAAAGAAAAAACAAATACCGACTGGGCTTTAATTAGCATATTAGCACATGAGATCGGGCATCATTTACAAGGTCATACGACATTGGGCAGCTCAAGCCAAAAACAAGAATTAGAAGCAGATGAATTTTCTGGCTTTTTATTAAATAAACTTGGTGCATCGTTGCAGGATGCTACAATAGCAATGAAAATTTTTGGATCTACCACAGAATCAACAACACACCCAAATCAAACTACAAGACTTCTGGCAATATACAATGGATGGAATAATGCTGCCAAAAACAACAAAACCTCGAATCAATCTTTGGTTGAAGATAAAAGAGTAGAAGGGAAATCGAATAAAGATTTGTATTTGTTAGGAAAAAATTTTTTAGACGTAGGAAGATTTCATATTGCAGATAGCATTTTTATGATATATACAAAGCTATATCCCAATCATACTTTTGGATATTACGGTAGAGCTCTGGCCAATTGGAGGCAAGACCCCGAAATGAAACTTGGATTAGCTAACCAGTTTTTTCAAAAGCTTATAACAATAGCTGAGATGGATAAAGAAAATAATAAGGCTCAATTAAAACTTGCTTATAGATATTTTGTAGGTTATCATGCCTCAATAACAAAGGATTACTCAATGGCAATTGAATATTGTAATAATATATTGAATCTGTTTCCCAATGATCCTGATGCAACTTCATTAAAAGAATCATTAAAAAAAGAAAGAAGACGGCAGTAACATGGCTTTAAATATGGACACCCAACTCTTAGCGTAGCTCGTAATTACGCTTTTCAATCAAAGCGTCATAGTTGTTCACCACTTTGCACTAAAGCCCAATCAACGAACCATCCGAATTCGGGCTGTATATCGAATTCGGGGCCCTTTTCTTTGTAACTTTCTTTTGGGCAAGCAAAAGAAAGTTAACAGGGTGACTGCTATAGTAAGAAATGAAAAAACCATTGCAGCACCTTCCCTATCTTTATTAAAAAGCTAATATCATGCTAACCGAAGTTCATCCCATGCTGCCGATGCACAACAAACAAATCACTCATGATTTTTATGTGCATCAATTAGGCTTTACGGCATTAAATGCAGATAAGTATCCACAATACTTAATGATACGAAAAGACAAAATTGAAATCCATTTCTTTTTGTTTGAAACACTCAACCCACTCGAGCATGATGGTATGTGTTATATCCGCACCGATAATGTAGAAGAATGGCATCAACTGGCAGTTGATAAAAAATTAGATATTCCGAAACTGGGTCACCTGCAAACAAAACCATGGAATCAAAAAGAATTTTCTATCCGTGACCCGGATCATAACCTGCTTACGTTTGGAGAAAACATGCTGAAAGGATGAATCTTTAAAGATTGATTGTAAATCACATAACACCTGTTTGTTAAATGCCGGCATTAATTTCATAGTCTGGTTTTTTAGTTTTTACTTTAAGCTATCATTAATCTAAAAAACTCAACATGCAAAAGATCAGTTTATCAAAAATCACCACTTTGTTATTTGCCACTTTTATTTTTTCTTTAAGCGCTGCGGCCCAGGCAACTAAAATCAACCCTGCAATAACGCAAACCGCCACTCAAAATATTGACACAAGGGTTACGGTTGAAGAACTGGCAAAAAAACTGGCTGCACTGGAAGCTGAGAATAAACAATTGAAAGACGAACTGGCAAAACTTAAAACAGCTGAACAAGCAGATTATAAAGTGCTGGATTACTCTTTAGGACAACTAAAAAAATCACTAACTGACGTAAGCGGTGATTTATCTTCTTTTAAAACAACTTACAGCAATCATTATCATATTGTAAATGGTATAGTGGGCACAAGCATTTATGCTGGTAATGTACAGGTAAAAACAAGCCAGGCTGATAATGCTAAAAAAACAGGTACTCCACAGTAATAAAAAAATTACAGGCCTGGTTTAATAACATCAGGAAAGAACGGCATTGCTGGGAGACGAAATATCTTCCATAAAATATTATGATGAGCACTTGTTGAATTAACGGGTGCTCATCATATAATCATAAATAATTTTAGATACTGATGCCATCGTGGTAGTTGGTCCTTCCTCTGCTCCTTCAAACTTAGACAACAGCACCAGCACATATTTTCTTCCATCCGGCAAAAACACAATACCTGAATCATGATGAATGCCGGTAATAGAACCAGTTTTATGTGCCACTTTCACATTAGCCGGTAACTGTGCAGGTATAATGGTATTGAACTGCTGATCCAGCAATATTTTAATCATTTCTTTACAGGCCTTCTTACTTACTAATTTCCTTTTCGCAATTTGTTCAAATACCAGCATCAGATTATAAGCGGTGGTAGTATTGTTTAGTCCTTTTTCAAATGCCTTGCTGTCTTCCACACCACGCAATACTTTAATATCATTTGCCCCTAATTCTTTCATCGTCTTCATCACATTCTCTGCCTTTACCAGTTCAATAATGATATTGGTGGCAAGGTTACTGCTGGCGATGATCATATCATAAGCCAGTTGATAAACCGTTCGTTTCCTTCCAATATAACTGTACAATTCTTTTTCGCCGTCATCAGCCGAATCCAATGTAAACGGGCTACCATCCACAATACTGCTGAATGAATTTTTCACCATTATGGAATCGGTTAAATTAAATTTACCGGCTGCTGCCTGTTTAAATACTTCCACCAGCACTGGTGTCTTCATAGTACTGGCCGCGTGGTAATACTGGTGTTCGTTAATCAATAAAGTTTTTCCCGTTTTAAGGTCTTTAAATGCTACAGCAAACAATGCTTTTTGTTCTGCCAGTTTTTGTTTTACCTGCTGCTCCATAGCATTCCATTTACTGTCGTTTTGCGCATTGCTTACCAGTGTCATTCCCGCAAAAATTATTAGTGCGGCAAATTGTTTATTCATCAGTATCTTTTGCTTAAAAATACGCAATTTGGTTTTTATAAATTTTGAGAAAAAATTTAATAAAGAGTTGCCATCCATCATTCAACGGCATAAATTTCAGCAAATCGCTTATTTTCACATTTAAATTTTTTACGTTCTTAAATTCATACTATGCAGCAGACGATCTTCCATGAAAGATTTTCATTATCTCTCCGTATATGGCACTGGTTAACATTTGTAATGGTCACCATCCAGATATTTACAGTAATGGTAGGTGAAACCTTTTTGGATTGGCAACACAGCAGTTTTGTAATTAATGCAGCGGCGCAAAGGAAAGGCGCCATACTTACACAGGAACAAAACAGGGAAATAGTGATGTCACTCAGAGATACCATTTGGAAATGGCACACTTATTTTGGTTATATACTGATCGGTTTATTTGTTTTCAGAATACTGCTAGAATTTTTTCAGCCAAAAGAAGAACGATTTATTGTCAAGTTCAAAAAAGGAATACATGCTGCCCAAAAATCTAACGATACTAAAAATGCCCGGCACTATTTATTCGTAAAATTCATCTATGCAATTTTCTATCTTTTAATGACAGGAATTGTTGGTACAGGTATTTGGCTGGCGTTGAATAATGGTAACCCTTCTGCAAGAGACACATTTGGCGAAGTAAGAGAACTGCATGAAACTTTTTATCATGTATTGCTGGGATTTCTGTTCTTACATTTAGGTGGTGTTATTCTTAATGAATTCGGAAAGAACAAAGGCCTGATATCTTATATTTTTAATGGAGGAAAGGAATAATAATTGATAGTGGAGAATTGAAAAGATAGTTTGTGGCAATAAAAATATTTCAAATGGAACCGAACATGAATTTTCATACCCGTAAATGGGTAAAGCCGGAAGACCTTAATCCCAACCATAGTTTGTTTGGTGGAAGATTATTACAATGGATAGATGAAGAAGCCGCTTTGTACGCCATTATTCAGCTGGAGAATAAACATATTGTTACCAAATTTATTTCGGAGATCAATTTTATTTCTTCGCCAAAGCAGGGCGATATTATTGAGATTGGTATTGTGGCTACACACTTTGGCAAAACATCTATGACCATGCAATGTGAAGTAAGAAACAAACTCACCCGTGAACAGATTCTTACGATTGATAAAATAGTATTTGTAAACTTAGATGAAAACGGCAAACCTGTACCACATGGCAAAACTGAAATCACTTATGTAAAAGACCGATTGGGATCAAACGAATAAAACTATTTATATGTCCGGAATTTTTATTGACCTCAGTCATGTAATTGAAAACGGACTGGTAACTTACAAAGGTCTTCCCGCCCCTATCATTTGCGACTACCTCAGCAGGGAGGATTCTAAAAAGTTTTATGAAGAAGGAACAGCGTTTCAGATCGGCAAAATAGAAATGGTTTCCAATACCGGAACATACATTGATTGTCCTTTTCACCGCTATGCACACGGAAAAGATTTATCAGAAATCTCAATAGAAAGTTTTACAGATTTAGATGCGGTTGTTATACGTGTTCCTTATACTGAAACATTAGCGGTAACACCCGGTCATTTTAAGAATATCAATGTAAAAAATAAAGCAGTATTAGTAAACACCAGCTGGGATATTAACTGGAACACTGAACGCTATTATGAAAATCATCCATTTCTTACGGAAGCAGCAGCTGAGTATTTAAAAAAAGGAGGCGCTAAACTGGTTGGTATCGATTCACATAATATTGATGACACAAGAGCCAGAACAAGACCTGTGCATACAATTTTATTAGGCGCAGAAATATTGATAGTAGAACATCTTTGTAACTTATCGGCTTTGCCAACAGACGGATTTGTGTTCAGCGCTATTCCTCCAAAGTTTAAGGGAGTTGGAACATTTCCGGTTAGGGCAATGGCCAAACTAAAAATAACTTAACGGTTATTTGAATGCATCCATAGCCACAGTAGGTTTTCCGCTGTTATCAAAAGCGCCTAATGTATATCCTTTCCAATTGTTATAACATTCAGGTTCCCAATACAGCACACCCAAACACTTATTATTTGAAACCGATTTTGCTTTGGCAATTAAATCCGTTAAAAAACTTTTACAATCAGCAGCATTATCCCATGGCATACCCACTTCCACAATCATCACTTCTTTACCATAACGGCTCACCATATCATTCATGTTTTGTAAACATTGTGTATTAGCTGAACTCCATCCACCAAAAGGGTATAAAGACATTCCAATTACATCATACCTGGCAGCATTACTATTAAGTCCATCAAATATCCATCTGAACAAACTATTATCCCATCCATTTGAAATATGAACGATCACTTTTGCCAATGGAAACACTGCTTTTACCGCATCATATCCAGTGTTAATGAGTTGTGCAAAATTGCTAAAGCTGGTTGATGCTTTACCCTCAGGCCACAGCATTCCATCGTTTGTTTCATTTCCCAACTGTACCCACTCCGGTGTTACACCTGCTGATTTTAATTGATTTAATACATCCGTTGTATGATTCGCTAATGCAGTTTTTAACCCGGTAAAATCTAAAGCATTCCATGCGGCAGGTTTTGTTTGTTTGGCTGGATCAGCCCAGTCATCGCTATAATGAAAGTCTATCATCACCCGCATACCCAAATTCTTTGCTCTTACTGCTTTTGCCACCACATCTGCAGCATTATTCCATCCAGCCGGTGGATTAACCCAAACACGAAGACGAATACTGTTTAATCCTAAAGATTTTAATAATGCAATGCATTCTGTTGCAGCACCTGCACTATTATAAAATTTAATTCCGGATGATTCCATTTCTGTTACCCAGCTTACGTCAGCCCCTTTGGCAAAAGTGGAATTGGAAGAAGTAGTATCAGGCGGTATTATGGGTGATGAGGATTTCTTTTTACAGCCCGAAGAGGTGATGCCAAATAAAATGCCAAGTGAAATAAGTATACTTAAAATGAATCTCATTGCAAAAAAGTTACTGCTAACAGGACACAAGTTACATTCATTTGTTGAAATTTTATTATGATATTACACATTACTTTCAGCAGCAATTGCTTTGGCAGCTATCCACCCGGTAGTCCACGCATTTTGAAAATTGAACCCGCCGGTTATGCCATCCACATCTAATATTTCTCCTGCAAAATATAAATGCTTTTGTTTTTTACTTTCCATCGTATTTACATCTACTTCATTCAGCATTACACCACCAGCGGTTACAAATTCTTCTTTAAAAATTGTTTTGCCCTTTACTGCAAACTCCCCATTGCATAAAAAAGAGATTAAGTGGTTTTGATTCCTGGCCGGTAAATCAGCCCAGCGCATTTCATTGCTGATGTTTGCCTGTTGTAAAAAATATTCCCACAACCGTTGTGGTAATTGAAAAGAGTTTTTATTAATAAGTTTTTGAGAAGATAGTTGTGTACGCAGTAAAGCAAATTTTTCTCTTAATGTATTTTCATTATAATCCGGCAACCAGTTAATGTTGATAGCAAATTGCCAGTTGCCCATTGCCAATGCTCTTGCTCCCCATGCACTCAATCGCAATACTGCCGGTCCACTCATACCCCAATGTGTTATAAGTAACGGCCCTTGTGATTCCAATTTAGTTCCGCTGATTTTAATTTTTACATCGGGCACACTTACCCCCATTAGCTTTGAAATTTTATTACCGGGCATATTGAAAGTAAAAAGGGAAGGTACAGGTTCAGCAATTGTATGACCCAGTGTTTTTATCCAGTCAAACTGTGAAAGTTTAGGTAAGCCACCGGAAGCAACGCAAATGAAATCGGGCGCCAGGCGCCGGAGGTCTGAAAGTTGAATGGTGAATTTATTGTCGTCATACTGTATACTTCTTGCTTCCGTCTTCAAAAGAATTTCCACTCCGTACTTATTCGCCTCTCTTAGTAAACAATCAATAATTGTTTGTGATGAATCAGTAATGGGAAACATTCTGCCATCCGCTTCTGCCTTTAATATCACCCCCCTTGCTTCAAACCATTTGATGGTATCAGTAGTAAAGAACTGGTGAAAAGCTTTCTTTAAAAAATTTGCTCCCCGTGGATAATTTTTTATCATTTCACCCATTTCAAAACACTGATGCGTCACATTACATCTTCCGCCTCCACTCACTTTTACTTTTGCTAAAAACTTATTCGATTTTTCAATAATAGTAACGCTCAAATCCGGATTCATCCGTGCAGCATTTACCGCACAGAAGAATCCTGCGGCACCGCCACCAATCACCACTAATTGTTTGCCCACGTAAAAAAGTTTGATGCAAATAAAGGTTATTTTTTATTAAGTTCGTTTTATACAAACATTCCGTAAGACGCAAGCAGTTACCAAAAAGAAGGACAGCTATATCAGTCCGCAGGAAATATGGAAAGATGAAAGAGTGCTAATGAAGTACCGTGTATTATGATTATTTTTCCTCGTGGTAATCTTCTTCCGTATTAATCTGCCAGATATTTTCATTATCAGTAATACCATTTACAATATTATCAACTGCCGTCATAGCTGTTAACATGCTATGGTCGGAATTATTGTACTTATGCATTCCATTGCGGCCTATAGGGAATAAATTATCAAATTGCTTCAGGTAATTTTTTAAAACATCAAACTGTCCGTATGAACCATAATATGAGGGGTATGCTTTTTCTTCCCTTAAGATAGTTGCATCTGCCACATCTGCCTTATTAATGATACCAATCATATCCAGTTCATCAATGGCAAACTGTATAAAAGCCTCATCATCTTTACTCCACAGCTCATCGCCCACATTACAGAAATATTCTAATCCCAGCCAAACTTTACCGGCATCATTTACCATAAAAGGGCTCCAGTTATTAAACACCTGCAGCCGGCCCATCTTTACTTCTTTTTCCTGGATGTAGATCCAGTTATCTTTGATTATACTGGCCCC
>RXJG01000002.1:384816-425118 GCA_003963365.1 Sphingobacteriales bacterium | reverse complement strand
ATCCTTTACGGGCATAGTGGAGAAACAATAATCACAATCCCATCGTACTGCTTCGCCTGTTATCTTGTTTATAGTTTTCACTGCAACAATTTTATTATCTCCGGCAATAATACTATCTGCCTTATGATTATAATGAATCTCACCACCCATCGCCACTATCCGGGCAGCTACTTCCTCCCACATTTGTCCCGGCCCATATTTAGGATAAAGAAACTGTTCAATTAAACTGGTCTCCGTATTTCTTTGACGAATATCTTTTGCACGGCCAAATATTGATTTAACTGCATGGCCAACAGCCTTACTCACCGATAAACCTTTAATGCGTTGTTTACCCCATTCAGCAGAAATTTCTTTACAACTTATACCCCACACTTTCTCAGTGTAATCTTTAAAAAAAGTATCATACAGTTCGCTGCCAAAACGGTTGATGAAAAAATCTTCCAGGCTCACCTCTGGTAGTACCGGGGAAATTCTTGAGCGGATATAAGAATAACCAATCTTTACTGTATTCCACCACCCTAACTTGCGTAAAGTACCGGCCGACAATTTTATTGGATAGGGGAAGAATTGCTTTTTAAAATAAATACGGGAAAGCCTGCTTCTTACCAGCATTACTTTATCACCATCCGCCATATTGTTTTTTATTATTCCTTCGGGTACATGATGTGTTTTATTTTGATAAGTTATATCCAGTGACTGATCAGTCTCGTTTTTTTCAACAGGCAAAATATTCAGCCACCATTCTATTACCCTGTCAGATTTGGAAAAGAAGCGATGACCACCAATATCAATGCGATTACCTTTATAGTTAACTGTTTTAGCTAATCCACCAGCATAAACAGACTGTTCAACTATCACTGGTTTAATATCGGTACGTTTCAGCAGTTCATATGCTGCTGTTAACCCTGCCGGACCTGCTCCGATAATAATCGCTTTACGCATGAACTAACTTAGTATTGATATATTGAATGCAAATGACGGCAAATATAAGTTCTGCCAGGGTAAGGTCAAAAGGAAGAAATTTAAAGAATCCCATTGCAAAAAACCCTCCTATCAACAATAAAATAATTGTTTTTTTATGAAGATATGATTGAGAGAATATGACCAGCAGCGGAAATATCCACTGAACGCCGGTATAAATATTTCTAACAGCAGGTAAAGATATCTCAGCAATAAAATAAACCATAAACGCAAATACAAACAACCGGCGGGCATCAAACTTATTTAATTTATTTCTTACAGAAAAGGCAAGCAGGGCTGAAATAAATAAAGCCGTTATCATTAATACTGTAACTGGCAATTGCCATCCTAAAAACCTGAACGCCAAACCGGTCAATGAAGAATTTTCCGTTAACCACTGGTAAGGAGAATATTGAACAGCCAATGAACCTTCAATTTTGGTAATTGAATAAACATCCAGGTAATCTTTTACAGGTTGCAGGTTAAATTGTTGTTCTGCCCATACATTCATAGCGTGGATGTATTCTTTCCAAATCCATATTGAACCATCATACCATTGTGTTATAAAATAAACCCCGGTAAAAGTTATAACATATAACAACGGTCTCCATTTTTTTTGAAGTAAGAACGGAATTACAAATGCAATCATTATTGGGCGCATTAATATCAGCACAGCTAACAGCAGCCCGCTTAACAAACAGGCCCAATTGTTTTTATACAGGCTGGAATAATATAATAAGGTAAGCAGTAAAGTATAAAAAATATAAACCTGCCCGTTGATATTATGAAGTAACCAGGCCTGAGAGCATCCTGTTATCACGAACGTTATTACCATACACATAAACCTTTGCCGTTGATTAACTGCCTGTTTTAACATTAGCAATAATATTATTATCAGGGCAATAGTTTCCGCCATGTACCAGCCAACAGCAATTGACTGAAAAGAATAATCACAAAAAGGCTGAATGAGCTGAAGTGTAAATGGAGTAACAGTATTACGGTTTACTTTTATTTCGGGCGAATCGTATGGATCAAGCAAATGTTCATCATCGCCTTCTTTCCATTTATAAAAATAAGGTGAAGCAGATTGATAATGTTTCAGGATTCTGGCACCTGTAATTCGGTTACGCAGGTCGGGAGATGCATAAGATTCTTTGTATTGTAATGACTGAAAAGTTTTGAAAAGAAAGATACTAATTACCAGTAAAGAGAGTAGGATATACCCCTGCCTGGAAAAAAAATTATTGATCCGTTTATCTTTCATTAATAATAGGAACTGTTTAAAGCAGTATTTTCTTTTTCTGCTTTTTCAATTTCCACAAATGAAGATAAAATTTCTGCTTTATTTTTTCTTATACAAACGTTATGTTCATAATGAGCCGATGGCTTGCGGTCTTTTGTCCTCACCGTCCAGCCATCTTCATCATAAATAACATCTTTTACTCCCAGGTTAATCATAGGTTCTATCGCTATGGTTAATCCTTCTTTTAATTTTGCACCGGTTCCCCGCTTACCAAAGTTGGGTACCTGCGGATCTTCATGCAGTTTACGCCCCAATCCATGTCCTACTAATTCTCTTACCACACCATAACCTTTTTGTTTTTCGGTATGATCCTGAATAGCAAAGGCTATATCTCCCACCCTGTTTCCTGCAGCAGCCATTTCTATTCCTTTATATAAAGATTCTTTTGTTGCTTTGAGTAATGCCAGCACTTCCGGTGCAGTATTACCAATAGCAAAAGTATAAGCACTATCGCCATGAAAACCATTTTTAAAAACGCCAACATCCACACTTACAATATCGCCTTCTTTCAATGGCATATCATTGGGGAACCCATGTACCACCGCATCATTTACCGAAATACAGGTAGCGAAGGGGTATCCTTTATAATTTTTAAAAGACGGTACGGCACCGCTATCAAAAATAAATTTTTCAGCAACAGCATCTAATTGCCTGGTGGTAACTCCGGGTTTAATTTCTTTTGCAACGGCTGCAATAGTTTTACCCACCAGCAAGGCGCTTTCCCGCATAAGGGCAATTTCAGCTTCTGTTTTATGGTACATCATCTTAATGCTATTTAGTACAAAACCCTGATGGAGGCCACCAGGGTTAGATTAAAGTTATTTTATAAACTAAACTAGTAAGCGGCTGTAGTAGTGGTTTGTCTTCCCTGGATCCTTCCACTCTTCATCAAACCATCATACTGACGCATTAACAGTTGTGTTTCTATTTGCTGTAATGTATCTAATATTACACCCACCATAATCAATAATGAGGTGCCTCCAAAAAAAGTTGAAAAACTCTGGTCCACTTTAAGGTTACGGGCTATACCGGGTAAAATACCAACTAATGCGAGGAATATGGCACCGGGCAGGGTAACACGGTCCATAATTGTTCCTATGTATGCAGCAGTTGGTTCGCCGGGTTTAACCCCGGGAATAAACCCGTTATTACGCTTCATATCATCTGCAATTTGCTTCGGGTTAAAAATTAATGCTGTATAGAGGAACGTAAAAGCAATAACCAATATTGAGTAAATGATCATATACCATAAATTACCATGATCATTAAAAATTTTAGCAATACCCTGTGTTGTTTCAAACCCGGATAATAAAGTTGGCAAAAACATGATAGCCTGCGCAAAAATGATAGGCATTACCCCCGCACTGTTTACTTTAATAGGGAGGAACTGCCGGGCACCACCGAACTGTTTATTACCTACAATTTGTTTTGCATAGTTAACAGCTATCTTTCTTACACCCTGCACCAATACAATTAATCCCATGATAATGGCTATTAATGCAGCTATCTCAATAAGAAAAATTAATAAACCACCTCCGCCCTGTAATTGCTTTACGGTAAATTCCCTTGCTAATGATTGGGGCAGGCGGGCAAGGATACCTATCATAATTATGATAGATGTACCATTACCAAGACCTTTATCAGTTATTTTTTCGCCTAACCACATTACAAACAAAGTACCTGCAGTTAAGATGATTACAGTTGATAACCAAAAATAGCCGGCATAAGAAGGAATAATTGCCTCACCGGCAATGTTATGGATATAAGTAACATAAGCTCCGGCCTGGAAAGCTGTTACAATTGCTGTGAGGTAACGTGTCCACTGGTTGATTTTCTTTCTTCCGGTTTCACCTTCTTTTTGAATCTTTTGCATTTGAGGAACCAGGATAGTCATCAACTGCATAAAAATGGAAGCAGAGATGTAGGGCATGATACCTAATGCAAGAATGGATGCACTGGAAAAAGCACCGCCGGCAAATGAGTCAAATATGCTCAAAATGCCTTTTGAAGTGTTTGTACTTAACTGGCTGAGTTTTGTAGCATCAATACCGGGTAATACAATATGCGTACCTACACGATAAATTAAGAGTAACAATAAAGTAGTAACAATTTTACTTCTTAATTCTTCAATGCTCCAGATATTTTTTAAAGTCTGTATTAGCTTCTTCACGGATTTGCTTGTTGTTTTTGAATCCTTCTTTAAACAAAAATGACGCACTTTAAAATGCGTCAGTGCAAGTTAATGATTTACTTTAGAATTTCAACTGTTCCACCGGCTGCTTCAATAGCTGCTTTTGCCTTTTCGCTTACAGCACTTACTTTAAAGTTTAGTTTAGTTTTCAGCTCACCGCTTCCTAAAATTTTCACTAAATCTGTTCTGCTTGCCAGCCCGTTAACATAAAGCGCTTCCATTGTGAATTCGCTTAAATTGTATTTGGCAACCAATTGTTCAATCTGGCCTAAGTTGAAAACTTTGTAATCAACCCGGCTTATATTTTTGAAACCACGTTTGGGGATACGACGCTGAATGGGCATCTGTCCACCTTCGTGAGCTCTTTTATTTTTGTGACCGGCACGGCTTTGACCACCTTTATTACCTTTTGTAGATGTACCACCTTTACCAGATGCTTCACCACGTCCAAGACGCTTTTCTTTTTGAGTAGAACCTTTAGCAGGTTTAAGATTGTGTAGTTTCATTTTTTGATTTTTACTTAACGGGGAATCTCCCCTCGCTTATTAATTTGATGATTTGGAAATTTGATAATTTGGAAATGATGAGCAGAAAATTTTCAAATCAACTCATCTTCAAATTTTCAAATTAAGCCTCTTCCACTTTCACCAGGTGATTCACTTTCTGAATCATACCCAGTACCTGTGGAGTAGCTTCTACTTCTTTGGAAGCATTCAGTTTGTTTAACCCCAATGCTTTTAAAGTGAGCTTTTGACGCTCTGGTCTGTCAATAGCACTTTTAACCTGAGTTACTTTAATCTTTTTCATAACTGATTTGTTTCTGGTTGCCGGACTCTTGTTACCAGTAGAAAAACCAGCAACCAATGACCAGCAACTAATTTTATCCGTTAAATACTTTCTTTAATCCTAAGTTACGCTGACGTGATACGGCGATTGGTTCACGCAACAATGCTAATGCTTTGAAGGTTGCTTTTACCACGTTGTGAGGATTAGCTGAACCAAGAGATTTAGCCAATACGTCGGTAACACCTGCACTTTCTAATACGGCACGCATGCTACCACCGGCAATTACACCAGTACCATGTGCCGCAGGCTTAATCAACACTTTAGCAGCACCTTCTTTCGCCAACTGGTCGTGAGGAATAGTACCATGCATTACAGGAACTTTAATCAGGTTCTTCTTAGCATCTTCAATTCCTTTAGTAATTGCTTCCTGTACTTCTTTTGCTTTACCTAAACCATGACCAACCACACCATTTGAATTACCTACCACTACTAAAGCAGAGAAACTAAATGCACGACCACCTTTAGTTGTTTTTACAACACGGTTAATAGCCACCACTTTTTCTTTCAGCTCCAGGTCTCCGGCTTTAACTCTTTTTAAATTTACGTTTGCCATTTATTTTCTTGTATTAATCAGTTTTTAAATTAAAATACTAAGCCACCTTCTCTTGCACCTTCCGCTACATTCTTAACACGGCCATGGTATAAGTTACCACCACGGTCAAACACTACATTTTCCAAACCCAACGCTTTTGCTTTACGGGCAATTGCTTCACCTACCAGTTTACTTTTTTCAAGCTTGGTAACTTTTTGGGCAACAATATCCTTGTCTCTGGAAGAAGCAGCTGCTAATGTTACACCGGTAACATCATCAATCAGCTGAGCATAAATCTCTGCATTGCTTCTGAAAACAGACAAACGTGGTTTTTGTGCAGTACCCGATACTTTCTTGCGAATACCGTAACGGATTTTTTGTCTTCTTTCTAATTTAGTAGCCATTGCTATTTTATTTTGTTTCCCGATACTGCCGGGATAATTTTTAAATATTGATTACTTACCAGCAGCTTTACCAGCTTTTCTGCGCAGTACTTCACCCACGTATTTAACACCTTTCCCTTTGTATGGCTCAGGCTTACGTAAGCTGCGGAGTTTTGCTGCTACCTGTCCGAGTAATTGTTTGTCGATACCTTCTAATGAAATAGTAGGGTTCTGACCTTTTTCCTGGGCAGTGGCAACTTTTAATTCTTTAGGAATTTCAAAAATGATATTGTGAGAATAACCTAACGAAAGATCCAGTAAGTTACCCTGGTTAGATGCTTTAAAACCCACACCCACTAATTCGAGGTTCTTTTTGTAACCTTCTGTAACACCTTTAACCATATTAGCAACTAAAGCACGGTATAAACCATGCATTGCACGGTGGCGAATCTGGTCAGTAGGGCGGGCGAAGTTTACATGACCATCTTTTACTTCAACAGTAATGTCCCTGTCAATAGCTTCTTTCAATTCACCTTTGGGTCCTTTTACTGTGATGCTGTTATCTTTTCCAACTGTTACAGTTACTCCCTGCGGAATCACTACTGGTTGTTTACCTATACGACTCATAATTTCTTGTTTGTAGTTTGTTGTTTATTGTTTGTGGTTGATAACCGGTCAGCTTAGTATAGTTCAGCTTAATGTATCATCAACGTTTCTTTTCTGATTGCCGGTTGCAGCTAAAAAGCATGCAGCGATTAATAGATATAGCAAAGAACTTCGCCACCTACATTCTGAGATTTAGCCTGCTTATCCGTCATCACACCTTTTGATGTGCTGATGATAGCAACACCTAACCCATTCTTTACACGTTTGAATTCATCAGGCTTGGCGTACTGGCGCAAACCAGGGCGGCTGATTCTTTCTAATTCTTTGATAGCTGGTTCCTTTGTTTGAGGGTCATACTTCAAAGCAATTTTAATAACGCCTTGTTTGCTGTCATCTTCAAACTTATACTTCAGGATATATCCCTGGTCGTATAAGATTTCAGTTAAACGCTTCTTCAGGTTAGAAGCAGGAATTTCCACAATACGGTGACCCGCCATTTGTGCGTTACGAATTCTTGTAAGGAAATCTGCTATTGCATCCGTTACCATGTTATTTCAAATTATTCAGTTCAAAATTTTGTTTATCGTTACCAGTTAACAAGCAACCGATAACCAGCAACCAGTTATTACCAGCTTGCTTTTTTAACTCCCGGAATCTTTCCGTTTAAAGCCATTTCTCTAAACATTACACGACTTACACCAAAGAAACGCATGTATCCTTTAGGACGACCAGTTAACTGGCAGCGGTTCTTTAATCTTACGGAAGAAGAGTTTTTTGGTAATGCATCTAATGCCTGCCATTCACCGGCGGCTTTTAATGCAGCACGTTTTTCAGCGTACTGAGCAACCATTCTTTCTCTTTTCTTTTGTCTGGCTTTAATTGATTCTTTTGCCATGTTTTTATTTTAATTTGATTGGAAACTTTTCTTATCAAAAAATTTCTAAATAATTAATTAGTCTTTTTTACGGAAAGGCATTCCCAGTTCTTTCAGCAATTCAAACGCTTCTTCATTTGTTTGAGCTGTGGTAACAAAAGTGATATCCATACCGGTGATTTTATTCACTTTGTCGATATCAATTTCAGGGAAGATGATCTGCTCAGTGATACCCATGGTATAGTTACCGCGGCCATCAAATGACTTTTCATTTACACCTTTAAAGTCAC
This sequence comes from Sphingobacteriales bacterium, assembly GCA_003963365.1. Lineage (GTDB taxonomy): Bacteria > Bacteroidota > Bacteroidia > Chitinophagales > Chitinophagaceae > AWTP1-9. Next base: position 417,133 of record RXJG01000002.1, on the reverse strand, counting down.
GTACACGGGGTAATGCAGTAGCAATTAAACGGTCTAAGAATTCATACATCTTTACACCACGTAAAGTAACTCTTGCACCAATGGGCATTGCTTTACGCAATTTAAAGTTTGAGATGTCTTTCTTAGACAAAGTTGATACAGCTTTCTGACCGGTGATGTTTGATAATTCATCAACAGCAATGTCAATTAACTTTTTATCGTTGACAGCGCCGTTAACACCACGGTTCAAACAGATTTTCTCCAGGCGGGGAATTTCCATCACTGAACTGTATCCAAATTTTTTCATTAATGCAGGTACAACATCTTTTTTGTACTTGTCTGCTAACCTCGGAGTATATTTTGTGTTACTCATCGTTTTTATAATTTACCCTTTTCAGGAAACTTTTCTATTTAATTACTTCGCCAGATTTTTTAGAAACACGAACCAGTTTACCATCTTTACGTTCACGGGTAACTTTTGTTCCTTCACCTTTTTTAGCATCGTACAACATAACATTGCTGATGTGGATTGGCGCTTCTTTCTTTACAATACCACCCTTTGTATTTTGAGCAGATGGTTTAGTGTGTTTGGTAATGATGTTTACGCCTTCTACTACCACACGTCCTTTGTCCACGATAACTTCTAACACTTTACGTGCCTTCTTCAGGTCTTTATCATCACCGGCAATCACTACTACTGAATCGCCTTTCTTAATGTTAAACTTTGGTTTGAATCTGTTGCTCATTTTTTTTAAGCTTTGAGCTATGAGTGGTGAGCTTTGAGCCCGGCTCTATAGCAATGAAACTATTTTTTTTATTTATACAAGCTCGTAGCCCAAGGCCCGTAGCTCGTAGCTTTTTTAAAGTACTTCAGGAGCCAATGAAATAATTTTCATATATCCTTTATCACGCAACTCCCTGGCAACTGGTCCGAAAATACGGGTACCACGTGGCTCATCTGCTGCATTCAATAACACTACTGCGTTATCATCAAAGCGAATATAAGAACCATCCTTACGGCGTAACTTCTTTTTAGTACGAACGATAACTGCTTTAGCAACAGTACCTTTCTTAATACCACCGGCTGGTAATGCATCCTTAACGGTAACAACAATTTTATCGCCGATGCCTGCATAATCCTGGCCACTGTTACCCAGTACACGGATACACAGTACTTCTTTTGCACCGCTGTTATCTGCTACGTTTAACCTGCTTTCTTGCTGAATCATATTATTTAGCTTTGAGCTATCAGCTGCGAATTGCGAGCCTTTAGCGTTTACTTAATATCAGTTTTTAAATACGGCCCGTAGCTTATAGCTCGTAGCTCGTAGCTTTTTTCTACTTCGCTTTTTCCACTACTTCCACCAGTCTCCAGCGCTTTGTTTTACTCAGCGGACGGGTTTCCATAATTTTTACGATATCACCAATTGTACACTCATTCTTTTCATCATGAGCATGAAACTTGGTGGTCTTTTTAAGGAACTTACCATAGATGGGGTGCTTTACTTTTCTTTCTACAGAAACAGTAATAGTCTTTGTCATTTTGTTACTGGTAACAACCCCAATCCTTGTTTTTCTTAAATTTCTTTCAGCCATTGTCTGATTAATTTATATCAGGTTATACACCTAATTTTCTTTTTTGCAATTCTGTTTTTAAACGGGCAAGGTCCTTGCGCATATCACGGATGCTCATTGGATTCTCCAGTGGAGAAATAGCATGAGCAAACTCCAGTTTTTTTAACCTCAACTCATCCTCTTTAATGCGGGACTGCAAATCCGCTTCGTTCAGGTCTTTAATGCTTTTTACAAAATCAATTCTTTTTGCCATTGTATATGGTTTTGAATTTTCTTAATTAATTATGCTGCACTGTAATCACGGCGAACAACAAACTTTGTTTTGATTGGCAGTTTTTGTGCTGCTAATAACATTGCTTCTTTTGCCGTTGCTTCTGTAACACCATCACACTCAAACAACATACGACCTGGTTCTACTACAGCAGCCCAAAATTCAGGGTTACCTTTACCTTTACCCATCCTCACTTCCGCCGGTTTGCGGGTAATTGGTTTATCAGGGAAAATTCTAATCCACACATTACCTTCTCTCTTCATGGCACGGGTCATAGCCTGGCGGGCAGCTTCAATCTGGCGGTTAGTCATCCACACCGGTTCCAAAGCTTTTAAACCAAAGGTTCCGAAAGACAGTGAAGTACCACGTTTGGCAACTTCACGGATGCGGCCTTTTTGTGCTTTCCTATGCTTTGTTCTTTTTGGCTGTAACATTGTATTAAGTTTCTTTTTCTGTTTCTGTTTCTGTTATTTTTTGTTGACCAACGTTCTGTCCTTTATTTTACTTCCGTTGTGTCACTCACTTCATCGTTCTTCACTTTATTAAGCTGAGCTTATCTTCCACCGCCTCTTCTTTGTCCGCCACCACTGTGACCACCACCTCTTCTATCTCCGCCACCGCCTCTTCTTTCACCGCCACGGCTGCGGTCATCTCTTCTGTCGCCACCTCTGCGGTCATCACCACCTCTTCTGTCAGTTACTTCGCTCTTGCTGCTAACGAAGTTTGGATTCAAATCTCTCTTGGCTAATACTTCACCTTTACAAATCCATACTTTAATACCAATCTTACCGTATACAGTTAAAGCAGCTACGTTAGCGTAGTCAATATCCATACGGAGTGTATGTAAAGGAGTACGTCCTTGTTTAATTTCTTCGCTACGGGCAATTTCAGCACCACCCAAACGGCCACCTACTTTTACTTTGATCCCTTCAGCACCCATACGCATGGCAGAAGCGATAGCCATTTTAATGGCACGTTTATAGTTAATACGGTTTTCGATTTGGCGGGCAATCGTATCACCTACAATCATCGCATCCAGTTCAGGACGGCGAATCTCGAGGATGTTGATTTGCACATCATCCTTTCCGGTAAGTTTCTTCAACTCTTCTTTTACACGGTCAACCTCACCACCACCTTTACCAATGATGATACCGGGCTTGGAAGTGTGAATCGTAACAATCAGCTTATTGAGTGTACGCTCAATAACGATTTTAGAAATACCGCCTTTGTTGATACGGGCATTCAGGTAGTTCCTGATTTTGTTATCCTCAATCAACTTGGTGGCAAAATCTTTTTTGTTACCGAACCAGTTAGATTCCCATCCGCGGATAATTCCTAACCTGGCACCAATAGGATTTGTTTTCTGACCCATATTATGGTTTAAATATGTTTATTAATTTTTAGTATCTACAATGATTGTTATATGATTGCTGCGCTTGCGCATGCGGTAAGCACGGCCTTGCGGAGCAGGTAACATTCTTTTAATGGTACGACCACCATCCACAAAGATTGTTTTTACCACCAGGTTTGCATCAGCTGCGCTGCTGCCGCTGTTCTTTTGCTCCCAGTTGTTTACAGCACTCTTCAGCAATTTGAATAAAGGAGTAGAATTATGTTGTGGATGAAACTCCAGTAACGCCAATGCCTTTTCTACACCCAGTCCCCTTATTTCATCAGCCAGCAAACGCATTTTGCGGGGTGATGTGGGATAATTTCTAAGTTTTGCTACAGCTTCCATTATATTTAAGTTTCAGGGTTTAAGGGTTCAAAGGTTTAAGGTTAAAGAACCATTAAACTATTAAACCATTAAACGTTTATGCTATTTTTTTACTTGAGTGTCCTTTAAACTGGCGGGTTGGTGCAAATTCACCTAACTTATGTCCCACCATAAATTCCGTTACATACACAGGGATAAACTTGTTACCGTTATGCACTGCGAATGTGTGACCAACAAAATCAGGAGTGATAGTAGAGCGGCGGCTCCATGTTTTAATAACTCCTTTTTTTGCTTTGCCTTCGTTAACTGCCAGCACTTTCTTTTCCAAGTGAGCAGCGATGTAAGGACCTTTTTTAATTGAACGAGCCATATTATTTTATTTTCTGTTGATTTGTCCCGACAGGTCGGGACCATTTTAACACGATAATTATTTACTTAATTTCTTTCCGTTTCTTCTCTGGATAATCATCTTATCAGAGCCCTTACCTCTTGTACGGGTAATTTCTCCTTTAGCATATTTACCAGTTCTGCTGCGTGGGTGACCACCACTGGCACGGCCTTCACCACCACCCATTGGGTGATCAACAGGGTTCATCGCCACACCACGGTTACGTGGACGGATACCTTTCCAGCGGTTACGACCAGCTTTACCAGCCATTTCCAAACTATGATCACTGTTACTTACCACACCTACGGTAGCATAGCAGTTGATTAACAGCTTACGCAATTCACCGGAAGGCATTTTAATAACCGCATATTTTTCTTCTTTGTTGGTTAACTGTGCAGATGCACCGGCACTGCGAACCAGTTTACCACCCTGCCCGGGTTGCATTTCAATGTTATGAATAATAGTACCCAAAGGCATATTTTTCATTTGTAATGCATTACCTAATTCAGGAGCTGCATCATCTGCGCTTACAACTTTTGCACCTACCTGCAAACCAGCAGGGGCAAGAATGTACCTCTTTTCACCATCCGCATAGTTTAGCAATGCGATGAATGCGGTACGGTTTGGATCATATTCGATTGTAGCAACAGTTGCTTCAATATTTTTCTTATCTCTTTTGAAATCGATCAAACGGTACATGATTTTGTTACCACCACCAATGTAACGCATTGCTCTGCGGCCCTGGGCATTACGGCCACCTGTACCGCTTTTCTTTTCTACCAATGATTTTTCAGGAACGTTGGTAGTAACCTCTGCATAAGCATTACCAATCCTCCAACGGGTTCCGGCTGTAATTGGTTTGTACTTTTTTAATGCCATTGTTATTTGTTTTGTTGCGAACTTATCAGCTTCGCTGCTTTAATGAATTTGTTTATTAAATATTACCGTATAAGTCGATAGTATCACCTTCTGCTACAGTAACCAGAGCTTTTTTATAAGCAGGCTTGCTACCACTAAGAACACCGGACTTTGTCATCCTTGATTTTTTCTTAGAAGGAACAACGGCAGTATTTACATCCACTACATTCACACCATAAAATTCTTCTACTGCTTTTTTAATTTCCAGCTTGTTAGCCTTGCGACTAACTTTAAAAGCATAACGGTGCAGTTTTTCCTGCTGTGCATTTGCTTTTTCGCTCAGTATCGGCTTTACTAAAACTTCAGAGAGTTTCATTGTTACTCAGTTTTCTAATTTGTTAATTAAGCTTCCGCTTCTTCACTAAAAATCTTTGCCGCACTTTCAGTTAATACTAATACTTCAGCATTAACTAAATCGTATGTATTCATGTCGCTCAGCAATGCTCCTTCAACTGAAGGCATATTGCGCAAGCTTAAATACAGGTTATCGTTGTACTCAGGAGTTATCACTAATGCTTTTTTACCGGCAACATTGAGGCTGCTTAAAATACCAGCAAACTCTTTTGTTTTAGGAGTATTCAATGTGATATCTTCCACAACGACAATAGCGTTTTCTTTTGCTTTGTAAGAAAGGGCACTCATTTTAGCAATATCCTTCACCTTACGGTTTAATTTGATATCGTAACCATGAGGCTTGGGTCCAAAGATGGTACCACCGCCTTTATACAATGGGTTACGAATATTCCCTTTACGTGAACCACCAGTACCTTTTTGACGGTGCAGTTTACGGCTGGCACCTTTTACTTCAGCACGGGTTTTCACTTTGTGTGTTCCCTGGCGGTTAGCACCTAAAAATTGCTTAACAGCGAGGTATATCACATGGTCGTTTGGTTCCACACCAAATATTTCTTCCGGTAACTCAACTGTGCGACCGGTTTTCTGACCTTTTATACTTAATACATCTACTTGCATCGTACTTCGTTTATTTGGTAATGCACCTTACAGTGCGTTTACTTTTGTATTAATACTATTGAACCGTTGTAACCCGGAACAGAACCGCTCACGAGGATGTAATTTTTCTCTGGAAAAATTTTCACTACTTTCAGCCCTTTTGCTTTTACCCTGTCTGCACCCAGGCGGCCGGCCATACGCATACCTTTCATTACACGGGATGCATCAGAAGAGTTACCCAAAGAACCCGGAGCTCTTTGACGGTCGTGCTGACCGTGAGATGCCCCACCCACACCGGTAAAGCCATGGCGTTTAACTACACCCTGGAAGCCTTTACCTTTTGTAGTACCTACTACTTCAACTTTATCGCCTTCAGCGAAAATGTCAACAGTAATAGTTTCACCTAAATTTTTTTCTATGGAATAATCTCTGAATTCTTTTACAACTTTTTTAGCCGGAGTATTTGCTTTGGCGAAATGATTCTTTTGTGCAGCGTTGGTATGCTTTTCTTTTTTATCGCCGAATGCTAATTGAAGGGAATTATAACCGTCGGTTTCTGTAGTCTTAACCTGGGTAACAACGCAAGGACCAGCTTCAATGATGGTACAAGCAGTTTGCTTGCCATCGGAACTGAAGATGCTGGTCATCCCAATTTTTTTTCCAATAATACCTTTCATTTTATATCAATTTACGCTGTGGGTTGAAAGGACAGTTGGGAACACCCTGCGGTGTTTAACTTCAATCCCCGTTTGCCTATGGTACTTTCCATTATGGAGTTACCTAAGGAAAACAAACCCTGAACAGCTTGTTTTTATGTTCAACCTTTATTATTAAATACAGTTGGCTTTCGCTTCCTGTGTATGTCGCATCCAGCGGCTTGTGGTTGCACAAGCATAGATGAATAACTTATTAAAAGAACTTTTGTAGCTGGTCTTGCCGCCCCGGGCTGACCATCTTTTACGCTTTAATTTCAACTTCCACACCACTTGGTAAGTCCAGCTTACTTAAAGCATCTACAGTGCGGCTGGAAGAAGTGTAGATATCCAGTAAACGCTTGTGTGTAGCTAACTGGAACTGTTCACGGCTCTTTTTATTAACGTGAGGTGAACGTAATACAGTAAAAATTTTCTTCTTGGTAGGTAAAGGAATAGGACCTGTTACCACGGCGCCTGTGCTGCGTACAGTTTTTACGATTTTTTCGGCAGATTTATCCACCAGGTTATGGTCGTAAGACTGTAATTTGATTCTGATTCGCTGAGACATACTGTAAAAGCCCAATTTTATTTGGGAGTGCAAAGGTAGGGTTGAGAAACTTATCTGCCAACTATTTGAGAAATAATTTTCCCAAATCAGCCATAATTGTCTGAAGATTTCAAAAAAAGTACCGCTTTGGCGGGCCGCAAATTAAATACTCTGCGGTTCAAAGGGTTAGTCGGAATATTTTAAAAAGTAATACCGGCAAATAATTGAAGAGACTGGCTCTTCCATTTATCCTTATCGGTTACATTATTGATATTGACTGTCCCTTTAAATCCAAACCGGAGTTTGGATTCATCTTCGTCATGCACATTCTTCTTTTTTGAGCAAAAAGAATATAAGTCAATAATAAAAACGCAAAAGTCAACCGGATATGCTTCATAAAATAGTTTTGCGGCTGTATAACGGAGCATTTTGGCTAAAATTTCATGCCCTACTTTTAAAACAAATCCCCGGTTGAGCCGGGGATTTTGTTTAATATATAATTATTACAAAACTTATCTACCATCTTCTCCTGGCCCAATGCCCCGGAACCCAAAACCATCCGCCCCTTGTTCTTTGCCAGTGGCCGGGTATCCATCTTTCCCTTGCTCTTGGCAAATACCAGTAACCTGGCTGGTATACATAAGCACCACTTCTCCATATCCAATCGCCATCAACCCATATATGCCTGGGGCTTGGGGCAGCAATCCTAACAACTACAGGTGGCTCTGGTCTTACCCGTACAATAAAACGTTGTGCATTTGAATAAACTGAAATAAATAAAACCAACAATAATGTGAAAACTGTTTTATACAAAGATGATTTCATAACGAAGATTTTTAATAGGATTGGTTACGTTGAAAAAAGTTTAATGCGCTATTTGTTGTTTCAGTGTTAACGCAAAAAAAAGATGCCCCTGCCGGGGCATCTTTCAAATTATGCTTATATTTTATTAAGCTGTTACTTTACCTTTTACTTTAGCAATTACTTCTTCTGCAATGTTATTGGGTGCAGGAGAGTAATGACTAAACTCCATGGTTGAAGTGGCACGACCTGAAGATAATGAACGTAACTGCGTAACATAACCAAACATTTCACTCAGCGGAACTTTAGCTTTAATTACCTGTGCGTTACCTTTTGTATCCATACCTTCCAGCATACCACGGCGACGGTTTAAATCACCGGTAACATCACCCATGTACTGGTCTGGTGTTACTACTTCCACTTTCATAATTGGCTCCAATAAGGTTGGTTTTGCTTTGCGGCCTGCTTCACGGAAACCAGATTTAGCACACAATTCAAAACTCATTGCATCAGAGTCCACATCGTGGTAGCTGCCATCAAATATACGGACCTTCATATCCACCATCGGGTAATTAGCTAAAACACCATTAGACATAGCTGCTTCAAACCCTTTAGTGATAGCAGGAATAAATTCTTTAGGGATAGAACCACCAAAGATATCATTCACAAACTGGAAGCTTTTACCCGGATTTTCTTTCAGCCACTCAGCATCAGCAGGCCCTATTTCAAATACAATATCAGCAAACTTACCACGACCACCAGACTGCTTCTTCAGTATCTCACGGTGTTCAATAGTTTGTTTAAATGCTTCCTTATAAGCAACCTGTGGTGCACCCTGGTTAACTTCTACTTTAAACTCACGTTTCATACGGTCAACAATAATCTCCAAGTGCAATTCACCCATACCACTTAAAATGGTCTGCCCTGTTTCTTCATCAGTCTTTACCCGAAGTGTTGGATCTTCTTCCACTAATTTAGAAATAGCCATACCCATCTTATCTACGTCAGCCTGTGTTTTTGGTTCAACTGCTAAAGAGATTACCGGTTCGGGAATAAACATATTTTCCAGTGTAATCGGGTGATCTTCGTGACACAAAGTATCACCGGTTTTAATTTCTTTAAACCCAACCGCAGCACCAATATCACCCGCTTCAATAAAATCAATCGGGTTTTGCTTATTGGCAAACATCTTCATGATACGGCTGATACGCTCTTTCTTACCACTGCGTACGTTCAATACATAAGAACCTGCATCCAGGTGACCAGAATAAACACGGAAGAACGCTAAACGACCCACGAAAGGATCAGTCATGATTTTAAAAGCCAATGCAGCAAAAGGTTCTTTTGCATCTGGCTTACGGGTCAGTTCTTCGCCAGTATCAGGATCGGTTCCTTTAATCGCTTCAATATCTAAGGGAGAAGGCAGGTAACGGCACACTGCATCTAATGCAGTTTGCACACCTTTATTTTTAAAAGAAGAACCGCACATCATTGGCACAATTGATAAATCAATAGTAGCCTTACGTACTGCTTCATGAATTTCCGCTTCAGTAATCGTATCCGGATTATCAAAGAATTTCTCCATCAAATGATCGTCATATTCGGCCACTGCTTCTACTAACTGTGCCCTCCATTCTTTTGCCTCTTCCACCATATCAGCAGGAATATCAATTTCATCAAAAGTCATTCCTTCTGTTTCCATATGCCAGATGATACCTTTCATCTTTATCAGGTCAACCACCCCTTTAAAATCATCTTCTGCGCCGATAGGTAACTGCAACGGCACGGCTTTACTGCCGAGCATTTCACGTACCTGCTTAACCACATTTAAGAAGTCAGCACCGCTACGGTCCATTTTGTTTACGAAACCGATACGGGGTACATTATAACGGTTGGCCTGGCGCCATACAGTTTCAGATTGTGGCTCAACGCCATCCACCGCACTGAACAACGCAATCAAACCATCCAGTACACGCATAGAACGCTCTACCTCCACGGTAAAGTCCACGTGACCCGGAGTATCAATGATGTTGAAGTTATATTTCTTCGTATCGGGAGTTGCCTTACCTAATACAGTAGGGAAATTCCACTGACAGCTTACTGCTGCTGAAGTAATGGTAATACCTCTTTCTTTCTCCTGTTCCATCCAGTCTGTGGTAGCTGCACCATCGTGCACTTCACCAATCTTGTGTATCATACCGGTGTAACGGAGGATACGTTCGGTAGTAGTTGTTTTTCCGGCATCAATATGAGCCGCAATACCAAAGTTTCTCTGAAATTTTAAGTCTGCCATGACTATTGATTTGATTTATTGTTTTAAACGTTTGTGTTCTTTAAATTTTTATTTTTTGCTGACCAGCTAAACAATTTTATTCAGCTTTAGTTGTGTCACTCACTTGTACCGTATATCGTTATTGTACTTTTGAGGCTCCGTTTGTGAGCACTCTCCCCGGAGATACTTCCCTTTAGTGGGCTTGGGGGGTTCGATATGTGAAGATTAGACTCTCATAAAACGCCAAATCAGAAACATCCTTATTCCACTGTTACCAAAACCCCAATATTGGTGCTTCCCTTTGGCGGCGCAAAACTAAGTAAATCCTACGGAAGAATAGAAATTTTGTGTAATTAAATTTTTATCCTCCTAATGTATATAATTCCTCTGGATACTCTTAAGCAGAGTGGCATCCCGGCGTTGGCTGTGCCAATGGCTCATAAGTTTTTAGGGTAGTGGAAATAATGTTAAATAGGTATTGTCCAAATGGAAAATTCGCAGGAAAAAAGAAACAGGTTTGGTCTTTTACAAAACCGGGATTATTGAATAAAGTAGTGCAGATTTTTAAGGAACCTTGAAGAACAATAATAAAATGAAATTAATTTCGGATAGCTCAAATCATAATAATTGGACGAAAACTTACACACAGGAGTTGCCAATAGAATTACCTCTTATTTTTTTCCTTTACCCAATTAACAGCTAATGCCAATTGTTCCTCCTCTGTAAGATTAGTATTATCAAGAACAAGTGCATCCTCTGCTTTTTGCAATGGGCTCACTTCCCGGTGAGAATCGATGTAATCCCGCAATTCAAGATTATTTTTCACTTCCTCAATCGTTATATTAGGGTTTTTCTCATACAACTCTTTAAAACGTCGTTCTACCCGTACAGCATTATCTGCCGTCATAAAAATTTTTAATTCCGCATTGGGGAAAACAACTGTTCCTATATCTCTCCCATCCATTACAATACCTTTCTTCTCTCCCATTTTTTGCTGCTGGGCCACAGCAAATTCCCTTACCGCTTTAATAGCAGCTACATCACTAACTTTTTCTGCCACTACCAAATCACGAATAACATATTCAACATTCTCGCCATTCAATAGTATTTCAGACTTGTCATGAACAGGGTTGTATTCAAATTCGAGGGAAATATCAGACAGCGCTTCAGCAACTTCTTTTTGATCTGTCCAGTCCACATGATTTCGCAAAAAAAACAAGGTGATGGCCCTGTACATGGCGCCGCTATCAATATAAATATATCCCAGGCTTTTTGCCAGTTGCCTGGCTAAAGTACTTTTTCCGCAAGATGACCAGCCATCTATAGTAATGATGATTTTCTTTTCTTCGGCCACAAAAAAGATTTGTGCAAAAATGGGGAAAAGAACGTTATCGCTAAAAGAAAAGCCATTCTTATTTAGAATGGCTTTATACAAATATGATTTATCAATTATGCTTTTGATTTTTCCGTACCCTTATCTTTTGCCTTACTTTTAAAAGTGAATACCAGTTTCTGGTTTTTCTTATCCAAATCAGCAATCAAAACATCCCCTTCTTTAATGTGCATATTGAGGATTTCTTCCGCCAACGGGTCTTCCAGGTATTTTTGAATGGCCCGGTGTAAGGGGCGGGCACCAAATTGCTGGTCATACCCTTTATCTGACAAGAATGTTTTAGCATCTTCTGTTAACTCCAGTGAGAAACCAAGATTGTTCAAACGTTTCATTACACCCTTCATCAGTATATCGATGATTTCGAAAATGTGATGTTTCTCCAGTGCGTTAAAGATTACCACATCATCTATGCGGTTCAGAAACTCTGGTGAGAAAGTGCGTTTCAACGCCTTTTCTATAATTGCCTTATTGGTTTCATCCTGGTTTTGAACTCGACTGGCTGTAGCAAAACCAACACCATCACCAAAATCTTTTAACTGGCGAACACCAATATTTGATGTCATGATGATCAGCGTATTCTTGAAATCTACCTTTCTGCCCAAACCATCTGTTAACTGTCCATCATCCAACACCTGTAATAAAATATTGTAGATATCAGGATGAGCTTTTTCAATTTCATCTAACAAAATAACGGAGTAAGGTTTGCGGCGAACTCTTTCTGTTAACTGGCCACCTTCTTCATAACCCACATAACCGGGAGGAGCCCCAATTAAACGACTCACGGTAAATTTCTCCATGTACTCACTCATATCAATACGAACCAGTGCATCATCACTGTCAAACATATGTCTTGCCAGTGCACGGGCCAGCTCAGTTTTACCAACACCTGTAGGACCTAAGAAAATAAATGTACCAATCGGTTTCTTTGGATCTTTTAAACCAACCCGGTTACGCTGAATAGCTTTTACAACCTTGCTGATAGCCTCTTCCTGTCCTACAACAGCACCTTTCAAATCTTCAGCCATCTTACGCAGCTTATCTGTTTCAGCCTGTACCATACGACGAACAGGAATACCTGTCATCATACTTACTACTTCAGCAATATCTTCTTCAGTAATGGGATAACGTTTATTTTTTGACTCTTCTTCCCACTGGGCTTTAGCTTTATCTAGTTCCTCACCCAGGCGTTTTTCTGTATCTCTTAAAGAAGCGGCTTCTTCAAAACGCTGGCTCTTTACTACTTTATTTTTTTCCTGCTTAATATCTTCAATCTTCTTTTCGAGATCAAGAATATTCTGCGGAACATTGATATTTTTCAAGTGCACTCTTGCACCCACTTCATCCATTACGTCAATTGCTTTATCAGGCAATAAGCGATCTGTTACATAACGGTCACTGAGTTTAACACAGGCATCAATAGCATCATCAGCATAATTTACGTTGTGAAACTCTTCATACTTAGGTTTGATGTTATTGAGGATTTGAATAGTTTCTTCTACCGACGGAGGATCAACCATTACTTTTTGAAAACGACGGTCTAAAGCGCCATCTTTTTCAATATACATTCTGTATTCATCCAGCGTAGAAGCACCAATACATTGGAGCTCACCTCTTGCTAAAGCTGGTTTGAATATATTAGAAGCATCTAATGAACCACTGGCGCCACCTGCACCAACAATGGTATGTATTTCATCAATAAATAAAATTACATCCCTGTTCTTTTCCAGCTCATTCATAATGGCTTTCATTCTTTCTTCAAACTGGCCACGGTATTTAGTACCGGCAACCAATGCAGCAAGGTCTAACGAAACCACTCTTTTATCATACAGCACACGGCTAACCTTACGCTGAATAATACGCAATGCCAACCCTTCCACAATAGCTGTTTTACCAACACCGGGTTCACCAATTAATATGGGGTTATTCTTTTTACGTCTTGATAAAATCTGCGATACCCTTTCAATCTCTTCTTCACGGCCAACAATCGGGTCCAGCGCATTCATTTCGGCTAACTTGGTAATATCTCTTCCGAAATTATCCAGCACAGGTGTTTTACTTTTTGTACCCGCTGCCTGTTTTGATTTAGATTGATAACGGGCTTTTTCATCTTCAAAATCTTCTTCGCCCGGGTCATCATATTCAGCTTTGGGAGATGGATTGTTAGGTGATTGCAGTACGCCTAATTCGTTTCTGAAAATATCGTAATCCACGTCAAACTGATTTAAGATTTGTGTAGCAATGTTTTCCTTATTCTTAAGTATAGATAGCATCAGGTGCTCTGTCTCTACCTGCGGACTCTTTAATGATTTCGCTTCGAGTACGGTCACCCTAATTACTTTTTCTGCCTGTTTAGTGAGCGGCAGGCTGTTTATATTAGCGATGTTCTTTCCGGTTTTATCTTTTACTGCCAGCTCTATTTCCTTTCGCAATTCATATAAATCTACATTGAGCGTTTTTAAAATTTTGATGGCGGTATTCTCTCCTTCCCGAATCAATCCTAATACCAGGTGCTCAGTTCCTATAAAATCATTCCCCAACCGGAGAGCTTCCTCACGGCTGTAGGATATGATTTCTTTTACTTGTGCCGAAAAATTATGATCCATTTAAAAAGTTTTATTGGTTTTTCGTTCCTTACAATAATAAGAAATATTTTTGACTTGCTTTGTCCCTTACTTATTAACGGCTTGTGGACGAATCAATTACTTTTATGAATGTCAAAATTGATACCAAGGAAAAATTTCATGTCGTAACACCAACCGATGCTGCTATTTCTGCTAATATGACAGCAGAATTATGTTCAAAGATGCTTGAATTGGCGGAAGGACCTGTAAAAAACGTGGTATTGAACATGAAGGAAGTAAAATCAGTGGATGCAGGTTCTGGTGAAGCATTGTTGAAGACACAGCAGCAATTTTATGAAAACAGTTCATCATTTGTGATTTGTGAATTAACAGAAACAGCCGAACAACAACTGGATGACGCAGGATTACTGGAAGATATGAACCACACCCCCACCGAAAGCGAGGCATGGGATATAGTGCAGATGGAAGAAATAGAAAGAGAGATGATGGATGACTGGGGTGAAGAAGAAGCAGAATAAGTTTTATTTAACATATGCTGGGCATAACCATATTGGGAAACAATTCAGCCTTACCGGCTCATGACAGGCACCCGACTGCCCAATTGCTTACTACGCCTGAACATTTGCTTTTATTCGATTGTGGTGAGGGAACCCAGATGCAATTAGCCCGTTATAAAATTCGCCGCAGCAAAATCAACTACATATTTATCTCTCACCTGCATGGCGACCATTATTTTGGATTACCCGGTTTGTTAAACAGTATGGGCCTGCAGGGAAGAACACAGGACCTGCACTTGTTTATTCCTGAAAAATTAAAGACCATATTGGAACTGCAATTTGAAGTGGCCAATGCGGTATTACCTTTTAAAATTCATTATCATTTTTTACTGGAAGAAGGTGTAATACTGGAAGAAAAGAAATTTACCGTAAGCTGTTTTAAAACGCAACACAGAATTGAATGCTGGGGATTTTTATTTAAAGAAAAGAAACACCCCCGAAAGATTTTACCGGATGAATGTATTAAACATGAAATACCTTCTTCTTTTTACGAAAGATTGCATTGGGGAGAAGACTATTCCAATAAAGATGGTGAAATAATAAAGAATGATTGGGTAACCAAAGCTAACACAGCGCCTAAATCATATGCTTACAGTGCCGATACTATTTATGATGAGAATTTAGCTGATAATGTAACTAATGTATCATTACTTTTTCATGAAACCACTTATTTAAAAGACCAGGAAGAAAGAGCGGCTGCCCGTTTTCACTCCACAACCATACAAGCTGCCATGATAGCCAGGAAAGCCAATGTAAACCGATTAATTATTGGCCATTTCAGCAGTAAGTATGAAGAGTTAGACGAATTTGAAAAAGAAGCGAAGGAGGTTTTTGAAAATTGTGAATTGGCTATTGAAGGGGTAACTTATTTATTGTAATCACTCCGCCTTTATCTTCCCATCATACCCTTCCCCAATAATCCATTGATAAAATTCAGGAAACCATCTGCGCCAGGTGGGTTCATTATGTTTTCCTTTGGGATCTACTACTTTATAAATAATGCTGGGTGTTGACGAGCCTAATTTATCTGCTACACTATCCATCAGTGATACCATTGACTCACCTTCCTGTTCACCGGCATAAAAGAAAATCTTTGCTTTTACCTTTTTAATTGATTCTTTTACGAACTGATCAAATTCCGGAACAACCCAGAAGGATGGAGAAAACACACCAGCTTCGCCAAACACCTCAGGATATTTCATCACCGCATAGTAGGAAATCAATCCACCCATAGAACTGCCGGCAATCATTGTTGATTCTTTTTCTTTGCGGGTACGATAGTTTTTGTCAATGTAAGGTTTGAGTGTATTAGCTAAAAAATCAACATAAGCGTCTCCTTCTCCTTTTACAGACAAGGGAGAATTTCCATTCCCCTTCAATTCAAAATCATACGGAGAATATTCACTCAGCCTTTTATCACCACCATTATCAATACCTACTACAATACATGCCCTTGTCCCTTTCCTAATTAAACTGTCTAATGTTTCATCAACACCCCATTCACCGGCAAAAGAAGTAGCAGCATCAAAAACATTTTGTGCATCCTGCAAATACAAAACAGGATATCTTGTTTTCGATTTTTCATATCCTTCGGGCAAATAAATCCATATTCGTCTTGTACGGTTTAATTGGGGAATGGCAAAAGCAGTATCTATTATTTTTACATGAGAAGAGGCCGTATGCAGTATTGCCGTAGAGGTAAAATCATCTTTCCATGCAGCAACAACATATTCAAATGTTGTATCAGACAAAATGGTAACTGAGCGGTTCTCAATATCCTTTCCGTCTTTATTACATTCTACATTATTCCAGCTGCCATGGGTAAATTTAAATTGATACGTACCAGCTGGGGTTTCATTAATTGTAAGTTCGTATTGACCTGTACTGTTTTTTGTAAACAGATAATCTTCATCCGAAGGATTCCAGTTATTAAAATTTCCGGCAATAAAAAGAGACTCCTGTTTGCTGGCCGGTGCGTTTACAATGATTCTTACCCTGTATTGCGAAAATGATACAACACTTAATAACAGTAACAATAATACAAGCAATGGATTTTTCATAATTCAAGCATCTTATTAAAACCGGCAGACTCCCGCTTATGGCGGGATGCAGACGGTTAATGTCTAAAACTAAAAAAGTCCCGCCACAAGCAAGACTTTCTTTGAAAATATTTTATGAGAATTTATTCACTCACCGTTTTCATCAGCTCTTTAATTTTTGCATGATGCTTTTCACTTACCGGCCATACCGGCATGCGGAAATAGTTTCCGCCAATTCCCATTTCACTTAAATAAGCTTTCAATCCGGAAGGGCTGCCCTCTGCAAACAATGAGTTGATGATGTCTGTATATTGATAATGTAATTTCCTGGCGGCCGCATAATCACCTTTTAATGCCAGGCGAATCATTTCAGAAAAACCTTTGGGGTAAGCATTGGCGACAACAGATACAACTCCTTCTGCCCCCACTGCAATCATTGGCAATGCAATACCGTCATCTCCGCTGATGACCATAAAATCTGCCGGTTTATTTTTAATGATATAATGAAACTGATCAAAATTGCCACAGGCTTCTTTCGTAGCAAAAATATTTTTGCATTCATTCGCAATACGAACGGTGGTTTCTGCACTTACATTTTGTCCTGTTCTGCCCGGCACATTGTACATCATTACAGGCAGCGGTGTGTTATCATTTAAAACTTTATAATGCTGAAATAATCCCTCCTGGTTAGGTTTGTTGTAATAAGGACTTACCACCAGGATGGCATCGTACCCCGCTAAATCAAATTCTTTGAATCCTTTTAATACTTCCTTTGTGTCATTACCACCAATACCCGCAATTAATGATACCCGGCCCTGGTTAACTTTTTTTACAAATGAAAATACTTCCTGCTTTTCTTTACCGTGAATAGTGGCACTCTCCCCTGTTGTACCTAATACAACAATATATTCGCACTTACCATTAATGATGTGATTGATTAATTTTTCAAAGGCGGGATAATCAATATTTCCCTGCGCATCAAAAGGAGTGGCAATGGCAACTCCTGTTCCGGTAAATTTCTCTCTTAACGACATTTAATTTTTATAAAAGATATTGACAAATAAAAACCAGCAACAAGTAACGGGCAACCAGCAACTATTCAGGCAATTCATCCCAAAAACCCATTTTACAAAACTTCTCAATACGTTTATTTACTCTTTCTTCAGGATCCATCTTCTTCAGCTCTTCCAGTACCGGTAATAAATATTGTTTTAATAATGTGCCTGCTTCATCATAATTCCAATGTGTTCCGCCTAACGGTTCAGGTATAATTCCATCTACCAGGCCAAACTCATACATTTTATCAGCAGTGAGTTTTAATTCTTCCGCTGCTTTTTCTTTCATATCCCAGCTGCGCCATAAAATAGACGAACAACTTTCAGGTGAAATAACAGTGTACCAGGTATTCTCCAGCATAAACACTTTATCTCCCACGCCAATACCTAACGCACCGCCACTGGCGCCTTCACCAATAATTACACAAATAACCGGCACTTTCAAACGCATCATTTCATAAATATTACGGGCAATGGCTTCACCCTGTCCTCTTTCTTCAGCTTCCAGGCCGGGATAGGCACCGGGAGTATCAATTAATGTAATGATGGGTTTATTAAATTTTTCTGCCAGCTTCATTAAGCGAAGCGCTTTACGGTAACCCTCGGGATTGGCCATACCAAAATTTCTCAACTGGCGCATTTTGGTATTAATACCTTTTTGCTGACCAATGATCATTACTGTTTGTCCATCGAGGTTAGCAAAACCGCCCACCATTGCTTTATCATCCCTCACATTTCTGTCGCCATGTAATTCAGTAAAATCAGTACACATTTTTTGAATGTACTTTAGCGTATACGGTCTGTCGGGGTGGCGGCTTAATTGTACTTTCTGCCAGCTGGTGAGATGAGTGGTGATTTCTCTTCTTTTTTCAATAACTCTTTCTTCCAGCTCTTTTATGCTGTTGGATAAATCAATTTTATTTTTTTCAGCCGTTTGCTGCAACTGGTCAATTTGCTCATACAGGTCCTTAATCGGCTTTTCAAATTCTAAAAATTGTCTGTTTTGGATAGATGGCATAATTGGTCGTTATAAGGGGTGTAAAATTAAAGGGATAGGCTGAATATTTTTAAAAAAGATTTGTTTCAATTCAAGCGATTTCCCCTTATCTTTGCCATCCCAAAAAATGAGGTACCTGTTAGTAAAAACTCATTTAAGGATCGGTAGTTCAGTTGGTTAGAATGCCGCCCTGTCACGGCGGAGGTCGCGGGTTCGAGTCCCGTCCGGTCCGCAAAATAGACCTTTTGTTATTTTGCAAATCGCTTAAGATTAATATCTTAGGCGATTTTTATTTTGAGGAGGTCTATTTTTGGGTCTATTAAAACCCATTTTTGGAGAAGAACTTTACCTGATATTATCTTACTTTATACAACTTGATACGTTATCATTACAAAGATACATTTCGTAGTGCAACTAAGGCCTTAAAAACCTAAATCCTTTATGCACAAAAAAGGCAGCAATTCATGCTGCCTGCTTACATCTACGCCTGCATCAACTGCCGAATATCACTACCCAAAAAATAGACCCGAGATCTGATTTTAACCCGCTTCAATTTACCATGTTTAATCCAGTCATAAATGGTAGGTTTTGTTACTTTGAACAGACTGCAAACCTCTTCAATTTTAAACAAAGGTTTTTCAGTAAGGCCGGGGGTTTCCAATACATTTTCAGTGGTTGCTTTGGTGACTCGATTCCGCTCCACTTCTTCACGTATAATCAAGCGTATTTGAGACCAGAATTCATCAGGCTCAAATGGTATTAAAATTGGTACTGCCGAATTTGCTGCCATAACTCACTGTTTCATTTCTCTCTTTCAATTAAAAATACCCTACTGTTCACAGAGCCATTGGGTGCCGGTTCATAACGAATGTATCCGTAATCTTGTAATTCATTAATGCACTTATTATAGGTCTGCCTGGCATTGATCTTTGCAGCTTTCATAATACATGATCTTTCTATTTTTACAGGATTATGCCCGCCATTCAAATTCCATTGATGTAACAGAGCCATATAAATACTGATATGGGTACTTCCAATTCGTGGATCATCGGCTATGGCCCGGTAAAAATCTGTTAATGGCGGGAAGTATTCCATACTGATTAATCCTGGTTAATCTTATTTCTTTTACCCTTTGCTGATTGATTTAATCTGCGTTTTTTTAACAAGCCGCTGCCATTTGTTTCACTGGTTTCATCATTTTCACTTTCAGGTGTAGTATCAGCCTGTTTCCTTTTCAACTGCATTTGTTTTTCCAGCCACTTATTTTGCAAAAAGCGATAAGCCTCTTCAACGGATATTCCAATACTGTTTTCAGAAAAGTAAAACCGTTGGCTAACATCTGATTTATTTTTTACCGGATTAATACTACCAAATAATTCATAAAACGACGCCCCATTCCAATACTTCAATTTGAGAGATGATGCAATAGCTTTGCCATGTTCATCTTGCTCTAAGACAGCCAGGGTTTCAATAACAGATTCAACTTTTGCCTCTGCCTCCCATGTTAATTTATCATTTTGATCGAATTTCTTTTTTTCATCAAGATTAAATATTTGCTTCCAGTTTATTGATCCCATTTTGTTTTCGAGCTGTGATACATCAACACCGGCTAACATCGCTTCATCCAAAGTATTTTCCTGTTGGAGGGTTGCATCATAATAACTTAAAACATAAGCCTCATTCTTCTTTTGTTTTTCAAAATATAAACGGAAATCCAAAAACTCTTTTCCCTTTGCAATCTTATGGGTCAACAGAAAATTCTCAGGTTTGAAACAAATCCGTTTCAATAGTAAGTTTCCAAGATTATCAAATCCCAGCGATTGTAGTTGATCGGCTAATGCGGTAATATTTTGAATATTCATATCAAAATGTTGACTGATTGAAAAATAGTTTAGGGATGCTTTAAGACACCCCTAAACCTTTACCTCTGCTTTCTCTCTTTTTTGGCAGTAGACTTTGCCCGTTCTTTTTTTCTAATTTTTCTTTTTCAGGTTTTACTCCCTGCTTCAAATCTTTTTTTTTATTGTTGCCGATGTCCTCCTTTATTTCTTTGCTGCCTTTATCAATACCGGCTTTGTATTGATCAAGCGATTCTTTGGCAACCATCTTCATGTTAGAATCATACAATGTCACCTTTTTGAATTGCGGATCTGCCTCCATGAACATTTTGTGGCTACTGCCATCTTTCTCAATAGTTACTGATTGAACATTTCCTTTTTCCAAAGATTGCATTAATGCTTTTGTTTTCTCCGGGTCATTCAATTCGGCCACTGCAAATTTTTCAACAGCCGCTTTCAAATCGTAACCATAATTTTCATGGAACTGTTTTACTTCAAAATTGTTGTTCTTGTCTTTCTTTTCAAAGTCAAGTTGTATCCATGCCTTATATGGCTGACCTTCTTTTGTTACCAGGTCTTTGTGAACAGCACGGCCATCCAGCAGGTTGTAAGCCTCTTTTGCCGTTACCCCTTTTCCTTTATTCAGGTAAAAAGTTTGTTCATTTTTCTCGCCATTGCTCTTTTCTAAAGAAGCGTTGTAGTTATTGAAGAAGTACATATCCGAAGAATCGGACTTTCGGAA
Organism: Sphingobacteriales bacterium; assembly: GCA_003963365.1. Lineage (GTDB taxonomy): Bacteria > Bacteroidota > Bacteroidia > Chitinophagales > Chitinophagaceae > AWTP1-9. The sequence continues at coordinate 395,816 of RXJG01000002.1, read as the reverse complement.
ATTGAGTGTCGCTTCAAAAGGTTTCTTATTAATTTCTGCTTTGAAGTGAACTTGAAATTCTCCTTTGCCTTCTTTCATGTTTCGCTCCAACTCAGCTTTGAGTGTTTCACCAAAGCCCATGTATTTGATATTGTCTGTCAAATACTGAAAATTTTCGTTGTTCATAATACTTGTTTTTAATTGTTTATCGAATAATGATAATTGCTGTAATTCGATATGCTCTATTAAAGCGTCAGAGAACGCATTGCCATCTTTGTTATACAAGCCATTTGCGTCCGGGTCTGATTTTAATTGGTGGCTGAGGGCTTCTCCGTATGGAATCTTCTCCAACACGTCCTTGAGTGAGTTGAAATGAAGAATAGAAAAATTATCATGGTCGCTGATATTAGCTGCAGCAAACTCATTTGCTTCTTCCCTGGTTCTAAAAAAATAAACATCATCCTTATCAACAAAGTAAAGAGTGTTGTTGTACGCCATAAAGTGTTCGCCCTTTGATAAAGCAAGATTCACCCGGTCAAGCACTTCATCAGATATGGCGTGTTCCTTCGTCAGCACTTCAATTTGTTTTAATCGTTTATAAGCCTCAGATGCAGTAACAAATTCTCCTTTAGCAACATCAATCCGTAATTCGGTTTCATATTTAGCCTTTAACTTGTTTCCTTCATGAACATATTTACCATATTCACTTTCCGGCCAGTATTTAATCATCAGGAGCGAAGCAATTTTTTTACCTTGTTCACCGGAGTTATAAACCTTAAACAAATCCTCTTCTAATTTTTCAAGAAACCGTATGTCGTTTTTTCTTTCCTTCCCGGCATAGTAATTATTGTAAATCTTATCGGCTTTCTTAAATCGTTGCTCCAGTTCATTTACGATAATGTCTTGCACCATTTGTGCCGGAATTTCGATTGAAGTTTTTATCAGATGATACCCCTTTAATTTCCATTCATTGTTTTTTTGCTCAAAACTTAATGTATAAGCCAGATGGTCATTATTTCTTATGACAAACTTGTATGCCTCAAATGAGTCATTATTGCCATTAGCATAGTCCCTGACCTGGCTTAATGTGCCTGCAAACCCAAGCTTTTTCAATTGATATTCTAATGACGAATTTTTTTTCATTTCAAATCAGGCAACACCCTTGCTTTCATAATGTCATTGTTATGAACTTTCAGCAAAAAATGCCTGCCCCCATTCTTTTCCATCACCTGAACGGCCAGATATTTTGCATCGGGAATGGTAAACTTGTCCAAGGCAATCACTATAACGGAATTGCTGAATGCTTTTACTTGTGAAATGTTACCAGCAATGTAAAGTGGCTTCAATTCATTTTCCTGTACAGCAGTGCGTTTACTTTTTCTCTTATCTGTGATATAAAAGCGGAGCAAATCAATATCATAATCTATCGGGCTTTCATTTTTTAACTGAAGCTGGTAATACACAACATCTGACTTTATGTATATGCCTTTGATTATAGCAAGCATATCACACTCTTTATCGTTGATCCCGTGAATGGTTCTGGTATTATCAAGAATAGCATTGGCGTAAGTAGCCAATGTTGCTTTTTTATTTGCTGGTAAATAATATACCCATTCGGATGGATTGAAATTATAACAAACCAAAAAGGAATAAACATTCCCATCTTCAGTTATCACACTCAAATTAGTTTCCGGAAAATCCTTTGCACCAGCTTTTACCAGCAACACGTTAGGCAGTTCTTTTACTGGTTGCACCAATACATCCCTTGTACCCCTGTCCACATGGCGAATAGCGAAAGGGAAAACAAGACTGGTAGTTTTATCAGTTGTTATGCAAAGTGAAGTTTGGGCAATTGCTGAAACAAATATCCCAACCGTACAAATCAAACTCACAATTCGTTTCATGATTTAATATTTAAATGATTAATAAGATTGTTCTGTATTCTTATCTCTTAATAGCACTTTGTAACCGGCTTTAACCATTACTTTCACCTGCTTTACTTTACGGCTTAATAAACCTTTTACAGTATTTACGCCAGCCGCTGCAGCCTGTGCTTTTAAAGAGGGATCGAGAGTTGTTAGCTCCATCAACTGAAGGCTATTATTTGCCGATTGCTTTGCTACATCACGGGTAATGGCCCCGGGAATGTAAATGCCTGGCAACCCATCCAAGTCATATATTTCAAGTTTTACAGGAAATAAACTGTTGCCATACCGTATTGAATTGATCTCAATTTCTAGTCTTTCATTATTTAGCGACACAATACCATTTACATAGTTACCTTTCGGGATGAGTGTACCATTGATGTAAATGTCAGTCGTTAATCTCAGCTTGATGACTGCTCCGTTTACTAGAATTTGATTGGAATGAACAACCGCTTCAATAGCATTTTTTTCATTACTTTCTAAATCAATATCGTCTATTCCATAAAATTTGTTTCCGTACGATGTCTTACTCTTTGACGTATCGAGTAAGCTTATATTAGTTATCACAGGTATTCGATTAACAGGAAACACGGTTTCTTTTTGTTTTAGTGATTTCTCTTTTATTTTATCTTTTACTCGTTGAGGATGTTGTATGTCAAGGATTCTTTCTAATGTACTGTTGATCTGTTGCATCTCAGGATCACCGGTATTTGATTTGTTCATTGACTGAAACAGGTTTTCCAACCTGTCTACTTCGCTTGAAAACTCATCGTCCGGTCTTATTTGAAGTGTTTCCTTTTGCTTATTTACATCGGTGTCTGGTTGTTTGTTAATCTCTTTTTGAAGCAAAGCTAATTTCTCCATTAGCTTTTGTTCAGGATTATTTTTAGTGGGTTCATACGGTGAAGGATTCAGGCGTTGATTATACTTTGTTGCTGTATTCTGTGTTATCTGTTCCAACTCATTACCAGGAAAAGCACCTGTATCTTGTTTTTGTTTGTAATATGGATCACTTCGCATCCATTCTTCCATCTTCAGCGAATCTTTATCTGCCTTATCGTAAAAGCTGAGTTTGTCAGTTAAATTTTCATCTTTGAGTTTCGAATCCGGGAGGTTTAAATTCAGTCCCGGTTGCTTTACAACCGCCGCAGTTTGTTTGCCCTGCCCACCACCTAAAGCCCAAAACGCCATTGTCAAAAATGGTATGACCAGTAACGGCAACACCAACATCATTTTTCGCTTACGCAGAAAAGCCTGCGACCTTTGCACTTTATTCATACGCTTCATTTTTGTTTTTGTGATAAATAAATTTGTTCAAGCATTTGCACACTATCCATCAAACCAGGTCTTGCCTGAAGTATGCTATCATATTCGGTACTCTTATTTTGTTTCAGGCTGTCCATATAATTTCTGAATCGTTTAATTCTCTGATAGGATTCATCATCTACATAAGCTTCTGGAATCAATGATTCATCACCCGTTTTATCGATGTGCCTGGGCACATTCATTTGCTCTATTTTGAATCCATTTTGCTTTTTATCCGGACTGGTGATACTATCTGCAACCAGGTAAATACTATAACCACCTGCACAAATGCAAAAGAGAATCAGCAAAACTTTCAACCTTTTTATTTCAATATTCATAAACATTGTATTCATCTTTTCAGCAAACAGTTCCTGAATTTTTATACCGGCACGGGCAATTTTGCCAGCCACTTTATCTGAGATTCCAGTTTTGCTTCCATCCTTGTTACTGTTCTTCCTTCTTTTCAATAACCACATATCAGCGACTTTGAGTGTTTATGTCGTTATTTTCCAGTGTTCGCCATTTTTCAATTAAAAATCCATGTGAATTATTATCACTCCGGGAAACGTTTCTCAAATAACCTTCAGTAATAAGATTGCGGGTTACGATTGTCGTTGGCCGAATGATTTTTTGCATCCCTTTATACCTGAAATAAAAAGGATATACATCTATATTGATAATGATGCTGTCCATTTCAATTTCCTGGCTGATATTTCCGGAAATAAGGTTGGAGTAATACCCGTTTTCTTTCAGGTTGTCGTATTGCTGCTTAGCGGATAGATCTGCTAAGTAAAGAGCTTTAGTGATGTTTTTCTGAATGACTTTATCATCAGGGTCGAGAGTAAAAAAGAAATGATGAAACATTTTTACATGGTCTCTTGCCTCTACAGGAATATTATCCTTTCTATCAGCCGCATAGGCCTCCAATGCTTTGCCATTTGCCAGTATAAAAATTTTGTTCTGAGATTGTGAGGAAAGCTGAAAGCTTTTGTAAGCTATCAAAACAGATATAACAACACAAGCTGCTAAAAATGCTATGCTGAAGAAACGGATATACCGGAAAGCAGTATCAATATTTTTTGTTTTCTTAAACATCATTTACACATTTTCTTACGCACATACTCTTTCAGGACAAATTTTCTTCCAATAATTATGAATCATAAGTAAATCTAGTAGGACTACCTAACTCTCCCCGCTCAATTTATCTCTCATATAACCTCCATTTGAATTGCTATTTCCTTCTTTAAAATATCCGTTGGATACACCTGCATCGGCCATACTGTTACTTATTTTATTATATCCGCCTCCCAACGCATCCTTTGTCATTGATGCTGCACCACCAGCAACAGCACGACTGGAAGTACTCATCATATTGGTTACTTTGTAAAGCAATGTATTGCCACCACCGGCATGAACAATATAATTGGCTACTGACGGCACTGTGAAATAACCAATGATACCTATGATCATAAAAATAAGATAAGCAGTATCGGTAGTGCTAAAGAAAGTATCGCCGTTGGTAGCTATTTGTTGTAAATCTTCCTTCAGCATGTTTTCCTGGATCTTCCCCATGATGCCACCAAAAATATTTGCAACAGGTAACCACAAAAAAATATTGAGGTAACGGGCAATCCAAACTGTGAGTGTATGTTGAAATCCATCAAAGACTGCAATACCAAATACCAATGGGCCTAATATCGCCAGTACAATTAAATAAAAAGTACGGATAGTGTTTATACAAAGAGCCGCCGCCTCAAATAATACTTTCAATACTTCTGACATCCACTGCTTGATGGAGTTTCTGAAATTGTAGGAGAATTTTGCGAACGCAAATTTTATATCATTACCGATACTTTTTAACCATCCCTCATCTTTATCACCGTAGTTATATTTATACCACTTGTCTCTGTCACCAGATCCTGATGGGCCCACATACATTTGCCAGTAAGCTGTTTTTTTTATGGCTTCTTCTTTCATCAACAGCAGTTGAGCAACAGCTTTGTCAGAATCTTTAACCATTGCAGCAGTAGCCGTAACGGTTGGCTTCATCACACCATTAATCATTGCAATTACAGAAGGAAATATTAAGACAGCAAAGCCCAAAACAAATGGACGAAACAGAGGATAGAAATCAACAGGCTCAGCTCTTGCAATATGCCCCCACACTCTTGCTGCAATATACCATGTGGCAGCAAAGCCTGCTAAACCACGGCCTACACCAATCAGCCGGCTACAAAGAGGCATCATATCATCATACAACTGCTCCAATACATCATGCAGGCTGCGGATTTTGCCTGCAAACCCTCCCTGGGCATCTGCAATATGCGGCAACAGCAGTACAATTATTACTATGTAAAGTATCCTTACACTCATTTTCATACTCACAACTTTAAAAGTTTGCAATCAGGTTATCTGTTTATCCCGTTTAATTTCCTTGACATCTCAATTTGAGCCTGCTCCGATTTTCTTTGCAATGAGAACATAGTCGTGCTGTTGGTAAAATCTTTCAAAAAAGAAAACTGGTCTTCCACAGCAAGATAAATTTTGTCTATTGCCTGTAGCCGTTCATCGTCACTCATCCTTAATTTTCCCGAGGTGATAACCATTATCAACTCGTCCAGGCTCTTGACACTTTCGTTGAACAAGTTTCTATAAACTTTACCGAGATAATCAATTTCGTCTGCAGTAAATTGTTTTTCATCTTTAAAGCGATTGAAAGCAATCTTGTATTCTTTTGCAATTCTTAGTTGATAATTAATAATGTCAGCAATTCTTTTGTACCTCCTGACTGCGGGACTCACTTGCATCAACCCATCAAGGAAAGTTTTATGTAAGCTGAAATTGCCTTCTGAAATATTTTTTACGGCGGTATATCCTTTGTGCAGGAGCTTATATCCATCATACATGTTTTGCAGTATCTTTTTAAACTGTGCTAATTTTTCTACATTCAGTAGTAACTGTTGCACTTCATCACTCTGTGCTTTTCCTTTGAATAACATACAGCACATCAGCAATAACACAATAATCTTTTTCATTTTACATTATTTGAAATTTTAGAACGATTGATTTCTATTTGCTCACCTAACCGCTGAAATGCCATAAGTCCCATTTCTTCACTAAAAGAACAGCAGAAAGAATATTTATCCTGCATATCCAGGTAAAGCATATCAATTCTTTTCAACCTCTCATCATCTGACATTTCAAGCTCGCCTGCTGTTGTTACAAGTATTAACTCATCAATAGTCTTTACACATTTGTCCAGCAAATAGTCAAATACATTTTTGCAATAATCTAGTTCCGTTTGTGTGAATTGTTTGCTCTCTTTGATGTGGGCTATTGCCAGTTTGGCTTGCTTAACTATTTTTACCTGGTAAGCAATTATATCAGCTACTTTCGCATATTTACTGATTCGAGGATTTATATTCTTAAGAGAGTTTAAAAAGTCACGATGAAGATTAAAGTCACCTCTTTTAATATTACGAACAGTGGTGATTCCTTTGTTTGCAATGTCGTACCCTTTCCTGGCATAGTTTAAATAAATTTGAAGAGCAGCTATTTGCTGCAACAGGTATTTCTTTTGAGTTTTCTTTTGTTCAAACCATTCTTCCCATGTTTGAGCATCAATAGAGTTGGTGACTATAAGTGATGTCGCCAACAGCACAAATATTCTTTTCATACCCACAATTTTCTTTTCCCACAAATATTTATGACTTAACGGCTAAATCCGTATAGCCTTTTCACATATTCAATCTCCCCCCTTTCAGAAGCTCTTTGCAGGCTAAGCATCTTGTTCTGGTTATTGAAGTCTTTAAGATCGGTATATTGTTGTTCCAGGTTGTCGGAAACCGTATTGATGATTTCAAGGCGCTTAGCGTCGCTCATTTGAGTGGCAAAAGCATTTACTACTAAAAACAACTGGTCAATACTTTTAAGGCTTTCATCCATCATGCCCGTATAGATATTGTACATATAATCCAGTTCTTCGGGTGTGAAGTTTTTATCCTGTCTGAACAGTGCCCATGCATTTTTATATTCATTTACCATTTGCACCTGTCGCTGAATAATATCTTTCACCCGGCTATAATAAGCCAACGCAGCTTTTACTTTCCACAATTCCTGGAAATAATCATCATAGAGTTTGCGTTGTTTTTCTACCCAATCTTTTATCTCATCTAGTTTTAGTTGAGACATTTTATTCTCCAATGTCTTTTGTGCATTTTGCAACCAGATAGTCTTGTTCTGTAAACGCTGAATCTGCAGATCAACTGCTTTGATTACTTTTGTTATTCCTGCTTTGATGATGTCTGCAATTGGAATTTGTGCTTTGGTTTCCTGTATTGGCAAACATATACTGCAAATACTCAATCCCACAACTGCCAATAATTTTTCCATAATCGTTTATTTTAATTTTTGATATTTAGTTGTACCCGCAAACAGGAACTTTTGCTTTGTATCGAAACTATACGTTTCAAGAGTTGATGATTCTTGCAGCATTTTAGTTTCTGCATTGTAGATAGCAGAATTTATTGTTTGTTTATACTCCGGCTCAATTGGCTTGCCATCAAGCACACGGTCATAGCGGAAACGTCTTTCTATTTTATATTCATTTGCACCGGCATTTTGCACTGAAATAATTAACGTGTCATGCTCTGCGCCAAATTCATGCTCCGAAGAACGGATATAGGTTCCCGGAATAAAATCTTTAACTTCGTCTTTACCAAAAGAATTGCAAGCCCACAAAATAATTGCTGAAGCCAGGAGCAGAAAGGTTAGTGTTTTCATACTATCAGTTTTTGGAGTGAATAATCTCATTTGCCAAAGCCCTGATTCCTTTTTCTATATCTCCACCAAACCGTTGAGCATAGGCCTGCACTTTCACTTTTTCTTTCTCTTCTGTTGTGTATGCCAGGTATTCTTCAGGCGATACTTCTGTACGATACACTTTGCTCAATACACCACCAAGGGAAATAAAGACTTCTTTATATTTTTTAGTCGGATCATTGGCTTTGTTGATTGATAAAACCAATGCCTTCTCTTTTTCTGTTAAACCAAGCAGTTCCTGAATTTGGTCGAACTTGTTTTGATACTTACTTTGGTCCAGCAATATTTTACAATCACTGTTATTGATGATTGCCTGCTTTACTACTGGTGAACTGATAATATCTTCCACTTCCTGCGTAACCACAACCGCTTCGCCAAAAAACTTCCTTACAGTTTTAAACAGGTACTTGATATATTCAGCCATTCCTTCTTTGGCGATAGCTTTCCAAGCCTCCTCGATCAATATCATTTTCCTTATCCCTTTCAGCTTTCTCATTTTTGAAATAAACACTTCCATAATGATAATGGTTACCACAGGAAATAAAATTGGATGATCTTTGATATTATCGAGTTCAAATACAATAAAGCGCTGCTGTAATAGATCAAGATTTTCTTTTGCGTTCAGTAAATAGTCAAACTCACCACCTTTATAATAGGGCCGTAACACATATAGAAAGTTGGACACGTCAAAATCTTTATCTTTGACCTGGTCCGTTTTTAATACCGCAACAAAATCTTCTTTTAAAAAATCGTAAAAGCTATCAAAGCAGGGGAAGATTCCTGAATCACGTTCCAGCTTATCAAAATACAGTTGCAAAGCATTTGAAAGCGCTACATACTCACTGCGGTTAAAGGTTTCATTATCCTTTTTCCAAAGAGCTAATAACAAGGTCTTGATGCTTTCCTTTTTTTCTGTGTCTAACAAATCACCTTCGCCAATATAAAATGGATTAAACCGGATTGGTTTTGCTTCGGAATAAGTAAAGTAGTAGCCATTCACCATATCGCACAAACCTTTATAGGAATGGCCGACATCTACTAATACAATATGTGTGCCTTGTTCGTAATATGACCTTACCATGTGATTAGTAAAAAATGATTTTCCACTTCCTGAAGGACCGAGGATAAATTTGTTTCTGTTTGTACAGATTCCTTTATCCATTGGTTCATCTGAAATATCCACATGCACAGGTCTGCCGGTAAGTCTGTCGCCAAGACGTATCCCGATAGGGCTTAAAGATGAGCGGTAGTTCGTTTCTAAGTTAAAGAAGCAGCACGCCTGTGGACTGAAGGTATCAAACGTATCATTTATAGGGAAATCAGCTGCATTACCCGGAATGCCTGCCCAAAAGATTTGTGCTGAACCCTCAGTTTCCAACTTTGGTGTTGCATCCATTTGTGTTAATGCGGATGAACAGAGATTACGAATGTCTTTTAATTCATCTTTATTGTCCGTCCATGCCAGGATATTGAAATGTGCTTTTACCGGCAGACGCTGTTCACTGATTGCCTCATTCAGAAAATCATCAGTTGCTTGTTTGGAAATTGCATTTTCCCGGCTATAAGCAGAAAGCGATTGCAAACGCAATCTTTTACTTTCCAGTTTTTGTATTGTCTTTTGCACATCTTCAATAAATACATATTGATTATAGATATGATTGCAGGAAAGCAACTGCCCAATGGGTGATGCAAAACCTACGCTAAACTTTGTTTTATCTGTTGAGTATTTATCATAGTTAATCCTCGAACCGCATAAAGCAGGTACAAACTCAGCATCAGCCATCGTATAAAGCTGACAATGATTTTCACCGATCTTCCATTCGGGTTTAAATTCAATATCCCTGAGAATGGGATTCTGATCATCAAGATTAAGATAATGAAGAATCAAATCGGCCAGTTCCTCATCCTGTAGCATTCTCATTGATACAAAACCACTGTCTGATAATATCTTCTGAAATTGTCCCACATGATTCATAAAATCATGAAAGTGTTTTGGATTCAATGTTTCTTCCGGTACAATAGTTTTTCGAAGCAGGCTGCTGAAGATAGATGAGGCAGACTTACGGTTCGCAGGCTTTTTTGTTAGCATGATATAACAACGATGGTCTAAATATGGACGCTCATTAAAAAATCGGTCGCTGCTTCTTGTAAGAAAACTGTTATCGTCCTTTACAAAAGAAGGTTTGTATTTTGTTTCCGTAAACCAATCCTGTTTGTGCAATACAGAGTTTACAGGTAAAACTTTTATTGCTTTTATCCAGGCATGATGAAAGGTTTCATAGTCATCATTACTCATGGTAAATAGTTCCGGCAACTGTGCATCAAATGCAACTGTGACGTCACCCATTTTGGAGAGGATGGCATTATTTTCGACAGAATAAACAGGTGATATTTCATTTAGATTCTTCATTCAGCAACATCTTTTTCAATTTCACTTTTGAATAACTCTTTATCACATCCGGCACTGAACGGCGGGCAATCTTTTTCATCATGCCATGTTCGCCGTAAGTACGACTCAGTTTGTAGACCTGCATGAATAAGGCCGTAGTGAGCACTGCAATTAAGGGTAGACAAATAAAGATACCCAGGCCACTGATGTAGAGAATAGCAAATAATATCAATAATACCACCAGTCCACCACCGAGGTACCAGATGTATTGTGCTTTGAGGCCTTTGAACTCAATGCTTCGATTAATGCCTTTGTTGATTTGATATACACTGGAAGACATATTTACTAAATACAGCAAATAGTTTTCCAAAAGAAATGAGCAAGGGGTAAGAGAGGTAGGCTTTACTGTGAAGAGGTGTACTATTCAGAAATTTTACCAGGAACCTCAGCTATGCGTCGGATTTTTTTCTTTAGGCCCGTTGGGGTAATGCGTTGCAATTGAAAAGTATACACTTTCTGGTACGGATTCGATGCCTTTTATTTTTTGCAGACAGTTCCAAAACGAAAATTGTAAACTGACC
>RXJG01000002.1:263189-384766 GCA_003963365.1 Sphingobacteriales bacterium | reverse complement strand
AATTAAAAGTTGCCGTGAAAAATTAAAGGCTAACTCAAAATCATTTTTGCAGTTAGGACAAATCCTTTCATTGGCAGGTAACGAAGTACGACTGAAAATCCTTTTTTTACTTGAAGTAGAAAACGAACTTTGCCCCTGCGACCTTAGCGACATTTTAGGAATGAGCATTCCGGCGATTTCACAACATCTTCGCAAGCTAAAGGACGGTAACATAATTGAGGCAAGAAAAGACGGTCAAACAATTTTTTATTCACTACGCAACGAGCATTTAAAAATATTAAGACCCCTTTTTAAAATTATCAATCAACAAAATTTAGCGTCTCAACCAGTATGACAACGACAACAAAAACTAGTAAAAGTTGGATTGCCGGAATTATCGCTGCCTTTGCAGCCTCTCTTTGTTGCATCACTCCTGTTTTGGCTTTCTTAGGTGGAGCAAGTGGGTTTGCTTCATCTTTTTCATGGATTGAGCCGTACAGACCTTATTTAATTGGTTTGACAATTGCAATATTTGCATTTGCCTGGTATCAAAAATTCAAACCACGGGAAAAAGTTGATTGCGACTGTGAAGCAGATAGCAAAAAATCATTTTGGCAATCAAAATTATTTTTAGCCATCATCACACTTGAAGCGGGACTTCTAATTGCGTTTCCTTACTACGCTAAAATATTCTATCCCAAGCCTCAAGAAGCAAAAGTTATTATAGTTGACAAAACCGATATTGCGACTGCTCAACTCAACATCAGTGGAATGGATTGTGAAGGTTGCTCGGCTCACATAAATGGGGAACTTTCAAAAGTAAACGGAGTAATTGAAGCTAATACTTCTTATAAGAATGCTAACACAATCGTAAAGTTTGACAAAAGCAAAACTTCTATTGACAGTCTTGCAAACATTATAAACAGCATCGGTTATAAAGTAACTTCATCAGCCATCATTGACAAATAAAATGGACACAACAATAATACTTCAGTCAGTAATCACTTGCCCCAACTGTGGACACAAAAAAGAAGAAACAATGCCTACTGACGCTTGCCAATTTTTTTACGAATGTGAAAACTGCAAGACAAGACTAAAGCCCAAACAAGGTGACTGTTGTGTTTATTGCAGTTACGGAACAGTAAAATGTCCACCTAAACAATTAGGTTCTTCTTGCTGCTGACAGAGAAGGATATGCAGGTCAAATTGGATTGGTGACTGACACACAACCTGCCTATAAAACAATTCAGTCTCTGAAAGATTACCAATATAATATATCTTCTAAAATAATAGTCGTTAACTTAAGGGTTGTTTGACTAATGCATCATTAAACCCTCAGTCCCTTTGCCTTTCCTTCATTCGCTTGCTTTTTTGGCAACAGTGATTTTTCCTTTTTGTTATCTGGTTCCATTTGAATAACCGGCGCATCAATGGTCTTTTCAATTTTCTCTTGCTGCTTCATTTGATTCTCCCGAATTTTAACAGTTATCTCCCTTTCCAACCTGAATACATCTTTTTTTAGTTGTGCCAGTTCATCTTCTTTATCAAAAGGCTTACTCACTATTTTCTCCAGCATAGGGATATTTTGTTCCAAGTCGTGTAAAGTATTTTGATATTTTTCTTTCAGCACTTCGACACGGTCAATTGCATTAAGAAAATAACGGGCGGCCAGTTTGGGATTATCAATATTAATATGTCCTTGGTTCCATGAATATTTAATACCTGTTTGCTTGCTTTCGGCATAAAACACATTGCTGTACTTATAATCAAACATCCCCTTATCCTCATAGGTTTCCTTTTGCCTTCTTATATACAAATCAAATCCGTAGAGTTCACCAATTCTTTTGTGTTCATCTTCACCCGTACCAGGTTTCCATGAGGTGTATAATTTTATTAAATGATGCCCGATGGCTTCAGCATCAGTTGACGTTGAAACCGCAAGCTGTATTGGATTATTTTTAGAACCATCTTTATCAAAGCTCAACTGGCTTTTATATAGTTTCTCATCACTCAACAATTTTTCTAAGGTTTGAACCGTCTTATCTTTTTCTTCCTGCAAATTTTCCAGTTTGAATCTTGACCGAAATACTTCCTTATGATGAGCATTTCGTAAACTTTCGAGCACAGCAATCTTCTTTTCCATTTTTGATTTTTCCAGCAAAGTTGTATCACCCGAAAGAATGGCGATGTATTCAGAAAAGTTCATGCCGTTTTTTTCATCTATTGCACCTTCATCAATAGTTCTTACATTCAATTCACAGTTTTTCATTTGGCTGATGAAGGTTTGCTTATTCTTTAACAAATTGAATTTGTAGTTGTCCAAAGATTGCTCGACGGCATAGATAAAGTTCTTCACCTTGTTATTGTAAAACTCTTTCGCCACAATATTTCCCTGTCTTGCACCACGGCCGTCTCTCTGTTCCAATTCAGATGGCTTCCAGGGAATATCCAAATGATGCATGGCAACTACCTTCGCCTGCACATTTAATCCGGTTCCTGCTTTTTCTGTGCTGCCCATTAAAATTCTTATATCACCATTATTCATTTTACGGAACAGTTCTGGCTTTTGCTTATCCGCCCAGTCATGTATGAAAGTGATATGGTGAGAAGGAATATTAAAGTCACTAATAAGTTTTTCCTTCAACGCATCATACATATTAAACTCATTAGGTTTGGGTGTTCCAATATCGCAAAAAATGATTTGTGTTCCTTTATGTTCACGACTGTGCTCATATATCTCTGCGCATTTTCTTGCACAAACATTTACTTTGTTGTGCGGATGGTCGCTGTATATACTTGAATCAATCAAACGCATATCAGCTGCCATTTTTTTGGCGTAGTTCGTTGCAATCAACATTCTGCCTTTATCTTCTTCATCAGTCAACCTTGGCCTACCGATTAATTCACCATCTCCTGTTTTAGCAAACTGCATCAATCGTTTTGTAAATTCCTGTTGTTCCGGTGTTGGTGGAATGTTGATTAACTGCTCATCAATCTCCGGTTTATCGAGATTAATGTGCTTCGCTGTTTTATAATCAGTAATCTCATTATAAAACAAAGCCAGTTCGGGCACTTTAATAAAATGACGAAACCTTTCTTTGGCGATAATTTCATTAGTGACAGAAAATTCAAAGTCGGTAGTTTTCTTGGCAAACACAGCCGCCCATGCATCAAAGTTTTCAATACGCTGCCTTTCCATTTCATTTGGGCGCAGGTATTTAAACAGCAAATACATTTCAGTAAGGCTGTTACTGATAGGTGTACCGGATAAAAATGTAACACATAAGTCACTGTTGAATTTCGTTTGTAATTCCCTTATGGCAAACAACATATTTAATGCCTTCTGGCTTCCTTCCTTATTTCCCAATCCGGCAACCCTATCATGCCTTGTGGTATAAGTAAGATTTTTGAATTTGTGTGCTTCATCAACAAACAAATGATCAACCCCCAACTCACGGAAGTTAATACCAGCGTCTTTCTTTTCCTCGATATTCTTTCTTAGTTCCTGAAGCTTTACATTCAAATTTGTTTTACGGATCTCAAGTCCTTTTAACATGCGGCGTGATATTTCTCCTCCCATTTCTTTGAGGGTATATAAATCCTTCTCCACATTCTCCAATTCTGCTTCAAATATTCTTTTTTGTATTTCCGGGCTTTGAGGAATTTTTCCAAACTGGTCATGCGTAAGAATAATGCAATCCCAGTTATTATTTTTTATTTCATGAAATAGGCGCAAGCGTTTTGCAGGATTAAAATCATTTTCATCAGGCGCCAGTATTCTTGCGTTGGGATAAGCTTTGCGGTAAGTTTCTGCAATCTGCCGCACATTGGCCTTTAATGCGAGTATCATGGGCTTATTGGCAATTTTCAACCGCTTCATTTCATGTGATGCCACCACCATCGTTAATGTTTTACCCAAACCCACTTCGTGGTCAATCAAGGCCCCACGGTTTTGAACAATACGCCATACTGAATTTTTCTGTGAGCTATATAAATCATCAATTCCCAACCTTTTCCTGTCCAGGCCCGGGAACCGCAAATGACTACCATTATATTCCCTCAAAACATAACAGTTGAATGTATCATTATATAATTGTTCTAACTCTTTTTTATCATTGTTTGGCAATTCTCCTAACCAGTCAATAAAACCATTTCTGATAGATTCTATTTTTTGATGCGCCAATTGAATGGCTTCATTATCCTGTACGCGGATGGTTTTATCACCAAGGTCAACTTCATAAGTATAAAACGGGGTTGTGTTCTCCAGCGCATGTTCTAATAAAGTTGGTCCGTAATTCGTTTTCCCGCTTTTGGTTGTTACAGCATACTCCTGTTGGGTTTTTGCATTGGTTGAAAATGTTTTTACTTTAAATGCATCAACCGATGAAAAGTAATTGACTTCTGTATTCATCTCAAACAGATGAGATGCAAAGCGATTGTAGTAATCCTGTGGTATCCACCGTTCTCCTAAATTAAAGTCTAATAATTCAAAAGGAATTTTTTCAGGTTGAACTTTTTGAAGTGCATTAAGGCTTTTTAGTAAATGCAGATTATCAGGATTTTTTTCGGCTGCCTCAACTACAATGCTGAGTTTGCTTACCGCATTGCCGCTTAAAAACTGGTCGGCAGTTTCCCATTCATCGTTAGCAGGATTAAGATAGATATGATTGTCAAGAGCAGCAATTGTTTCAGCTTCTGTACTATCCGTTGCAGCAGCAATAAACTCAATATCCACCCTGCCTTTATCATTTAAGCTCTTTGCTAAAGCTTCTAAAGGATTATCCGTTATAAATACTTCATGCTTTGGAATCAATGAAGTGGTAAGAATATCGGCCTTTGCGAATTGCCCGCTTTCTTTTCTTTCAAGAGATGAAAGCATGGTTAAACCATAGGCTTCATCTTTTAATATCCGCTGACGGTTAGTGGGAGCATTTAGAAGACCAAACCCTTTAATCAATGCCTCGTATGTTTCATTCAATTCTTTTCGGATTTCATCAGCAATAGCCTCATCGGCACTTTCTTTTTCAGTTAAAGTGAGATACATATCCCTGATGGATGTGTATTGCTGATAAAAGCCAACATCTTTTTTATCCTGCAGGCTGGGTATGAAAACAGGTTTATCATTCTCTGATCCCAGGTAAGAAAAAAATCCAACCTTGTTATTGTGAACGATAAGAGTTCCTTCTTTATAAAATTCAGGAATGTCTGTTAGAACATCTTGTTTATCACCCCCACCAAACGATAAATGAAATACAGCTTCACCATCATTATAAAATTGATGGTCATAATCTTTAAATTTATTGGATAGTCCGGCAAGTTCATGTTGCAGTGCCGAAGCATTCATCCAGTTGACAGGGAATTGTAATTCATCTGCATTTGAGTAGAGCTTGTAAACATATTGTTTAAAAGCAAGTGATTTGGCCGTCATCAAAACGACTAACTCATGATCCGATTTATCATTCGACCTAACAATGTTGAGAATCCTTGCAGATTTTTTATCTACTACTGTTGCATCCAAGCTATTGATATAAGCTGTGGCTCGATTAATATTATTAGATGGTCCACTATCAAATAAGCCTAATTGTACAGAACTGTTATCAGCTTTATTTTCAGGCATGGTTGTATAAGTGAGTTGTTTGCCTGCTGGCTTTTGAAATTGACTTACTTGTTTATTGAAGCTGTCGTGGTTGAATCTTTTGTCAATTCCATCATTGATTGTTTTTGCCAGTAGCGGTGCAATTAAATTTATATCACCAGTTTGCCATATGGTTTCATGCGCCTTGCCATATTGGTCTTTGCCGGGCTTTATTTGATTACCCAATATTATATCTGGGTAAGCGACGATAAACTGATTCAGACTGTACTCTCCAAACTCATTTGATTGTGAAGTAGTATTAATAAGGTATTGCTCATTGGTAGTTAAGTCTTTTTTGTTGCTGTTCTTTTGAACAATAAGCAAATGTGAAGGAGCTTCTGTATTGCCTGTTTCTTTCATCAGATTATCCGGTAGTACATTCAAGCTGATGAAATTGCTGTTGTTAAAAACATATTCTCTTGCAGACTTGTTAGAAGGGCTATTGAGAAAGGTATCGGTTGTGATATAAGCTAATATTCCGCCTTCTTTTATTTTATCCAGACCCTTTGCAAAAAAGTAGTTATGAATTTTATCAGTAAGATTTTTTTCTTTGATGTTTTCATCATATACTTTGAAATTGCCAAATGGAATATTACTTACTATTAAATCATGTTTTCCATCTTCAGTTTTACTGGTATCTTCAAGACCTTTGGTTTGAACAGAAGCTGTTACAGGCAATGAACTTGCCAATGCGGTTAATACTTTTCCAGTTAATACGTCTTTTTCAATAGCTGTGATAGTTTTAAGTGAAGGGAATGTAGCTGCGGCTTCTGTTACAAAAATTCCTGCACCGGCACTCGGCTCGTATAGAAATTTTGGTTCAATCCCTTTTTCTTTTAATACGGCAAATAACGTTTGAGGAATAATTTCAGGCGTATAAAAAGCAGTTAATATACTGTTACGCATTGAATCAACTGCATTCTTATAATCATTCTCAGAAAGAGTTTGTTGTAAGAGTTGGTGCAATTCAATTATTTGAGGATAGAGCTTTAAATCCTCTTTGGATGCGTTCAACTTTTTCCATTCTTCTTTAGAAGCATTTGGAAACAATATCGCTTTCAATCCACCAAAGCCTGAATATTTTTTTAAAGTAAAAAACTGCTCAGATGATAATGTTTTACCCCCTGACCAGTTTAACGCAACCCGGATCGCTTCAATATTATCCCTCAGTTTCTGCTGACTGTTGTAACTCATTGCTCACAGTTTCATTCACACGGTTACTTTCCAGGTATTCGCTGATGGCACCAGCTATGGCATAATAGGTAAAGCGATTCCCTTCTGTTTCTTCGGAAAATTTTAGATCATCAAATACTGAGTGGCAATATCCGATCATATTAACAACTTCATGTTGCAGAAGACCTGATTGAATTAATTGGTTGTAGTCCTTTTCAAACTCATGCTCTAATAAATTGATTATATAGTTGTACCGGGAAGGACGAAGCTCTTTGGTCATATCATCCATGCAGGTTTCTTCAATTATATAGTCAGGCTGGCCGCTTTTCTTTAAATCTTTTATTAGTCCCTCAACACCACTTATCTTGTCATATAACCAGTAGCGGAGTTTATCTTCCGCCTCCAATGCAAAAACTATATCAGGGTTATTGTCCCTGATATAGTCAAATAATTTGCTTATCAATATTTCTTTCATAAGCCAAGTTTTACACGCCAAAAAATGAACGGATAACAGTAGCAACTATTACAAGAAATACACAGCTGCCAAACCAGGCAGCGGCAACTTTTCCCGTATCATGATCACCACTATTCCATTTCTGATATACTTTCACAGCTCCGATTAATCCAACGACTGCGCCGACAGCATACATTAAGTTTACACCAGCAGCGAAATAGCTCCTTACTTTGGTATTGGCTTCATTAATACCCGCATTACCATCTTGAGCAAGTACAGAAACTGTAATAAAAAGTAATAACAAGGAAACCATTCCGTAAATCAATTTTCTTCTTTCAATTACCCTTTTCATACGCACATTTATTTTGAGAAGTGAATAATAAAAAAGAATGCTTCATTATACTAACCCACCGCACTTGTTTTTCCTGCACAGATAATGAAGCATTACTTTATATCAGCGCCAAAGCTGCTGAATATCGTTGATGCTGATTTCTTCAGCACAATTTCCTTTTACCGCTTTATGAATAAATCCATCCAGTACCACACGGCTATCAACATTTTTCAGGACAGGGTATTTACTACAAATTTGTTTCAGTGAGTTAAGTATATCCAGCTTTGTCGCATCATTGCCTGACTCCTGCAAGTAAGCTGTTATCTCATCTTCAAGAGAATTGATAACCGGAGACAAATCTGTTTCCCCTGGATCTTTTGATAAATAATCAGCATGGTTCTCCGCGGTGATTTGTTGTTTAAATTCAGCAGTAGTCAAGGTTGTTGTGCCAGGTTCTACTTTTTTGATGCCAACAATAGCCAGTAATTCCCAGCTATAATATTTGTAAGCAACATAAGCATAATAACAAGCCAACAGAATTACAAGCGTTGAAACATATTGGCTCCAGGAGATTGAACTAAACATAGATTTATTTTTTTAGACTAATAAATTCTATACAAATATTTTTCCACACTTGCATAGTGTACGGTAAGAGAGGTAGTGCCAACTAATAAATTTAATATCGCCTTTAGATTACAATTTTGTACTAAGGACAGCCCACTTCTGCATTATCTCTTTCATAATACCCAAAGTAGCTTTATCCGGTGCATGATATTTGGTTTCTAAACTACCAAATGAAATCTCATCTTTTTGAAGCGTTGTAAACAGTTTGGCAATGGTGCGCAGCATCGGTGCTACACTTTTATTGATAATGATTTTATCAGCCACCATCAGACGGATGAGAACAGCAAGCTTGGCAACAGACAAAGAGGTTTGAATTTTAGCTTCCGGATCAAGCTGTAAATCCTTATCAGATTTTTTTCGATTAGAGAGTTCCTGATTTTTTATTTCCTGTGTTATCCAATCATTTAATTGCTGCTTTACAGAAGGTTTGTTCGATTCATAGATAATGCCATGTCTAATTTTCAATTGGAAAACTCGTTTCCGTTCATTCTGAAGTATCGAAACGATTTCATCGGTTGATTTTTCATTGATGAGTTTTTCCCGAATCAACCCGATTTCATACTCAATAAAACATGCAGTATTAAAATTATAAGTAATGAATAGCTCCCTTACAAATTCTTCATTGATGATTGTAGTAGCTTGCTCAATATGCTGAAACAGGTTTTTCAGGTAGTTCAGCTTTCTAAAGCTAAGATAACTTTCTGGTGAACTCATTTTCTCATTCACACATTCCTGCAATACATCTATCAGAGGTGAGTCATGCAATTTTATTTTCCAATAACTCAGTTTAAGATAAATGTTATCCTGTAGTTGTTTCTCACAATAAGCAGAGACCCTGTATTCAAAATCAAAATACTGATAAAAAAAGTTTTGGATAAATAATAATACTTTTTCTATTTCTTCCAAGAGACCTTCTTCCTCTTTTTTGATTACTAACACATCATTAAGGTTTACCAGCAATGCCTGCACCAACCGGATGTATTGTTCTTTATCACTAATCAGCATATTATTTATCATCTCATCCATCAACACGCCGGGCACTAATTCAAGGTCTGTTTGCAAGCACTTTGAAATATCTTTTTCTTCCTGACCTTTAAAAAGCAGATTGTTCTCTCTC
Source organism: Sphingobacteriales bacterium (assembly GCA_003963365.1). Taxonomy (GTDB): domain Bacteria; phylum Bacteroidota; class Bacteroidia; order Chitinophagales; family Chitinophagaceae; genus AWTP1-9. Next base: position 375,453 of record RXJG01000002.1, on the reverse strand, counting down.
TGATTGACTGTATCAGTCGCTACAATATTGTACCATTTGGACAGAGCCTGCTGAACTGTGAATTTTAAGTATGGCGGGATATCCGCTGGATGATCAAGAAAAGGCTGGTTCAAAATTAATTTTCCCGACTTGCCGTTTGCATTCATCACTTTCTTCATAAAACAAATTTTTAAACAAAAAAAGCAAATGGCACACCAACTACATTACGTCAAATTGAGTATTTTCATAAGTAAACCAGCGTATTTTAATCAACAATTAATTTGAATTAGGTTAACAACCCATTTGCAGTTCCCAATTTGTTCAACATTTCCAGTTTGCTGGAGACATTCACCTTATCAAAAATATTTTGGGCATGTTTTGTTACTGTTCTCTCAGAAATAAATAAAACTTCGGCAATTTGTTTGTACGAAATGCCTTTGCAAATAAAGGTGGCTATTTCTATCTCCCGGTTAGTAAGGTGATATCTTTTGCAGTTTTCTGAAATCCTTTCTTCAGCGCTGAGCCTTTCAATTTCTTTCGTTCGTTTATCTACTTCCTGCTGAAGTCGTTCGTTCCATGTGCGCAGATATTCTTCAGATTCAATCAGTCGCTGATGTTCCGTCCGAAGCAGAGTTATGTGCTGCTTTAGTTGAAGTGCCAGGAGTAATAAAAAACCTGCATTGGTGGTAGCCGCTTCAACAGCCTGACCTAAATTAAAGTAATCAATTACAGGTAATCCTACCCAGGGTGTAAGGCTTAAAAAAGTAACTGCGATTTCTTCTCTTGACCCATGAGTGCTGAGATTTCCTTTGTATTTATACCTTACAGCATTCCCCAACGAAATGATCACCCATAATGCATATAGAGTGGGTATAATTAAGAGATTCTTTGCCGTTTCTAATTTACCTGATGTTACTAGTAAGACTACAAAAAATAAGTAAGGGGAAACAAGGAAAATAAAAACACCTCTGTATGCATGAAACTTCATCTTGCGTAGCTTAAAGGAATGATAAACATAGTAAGGAAAGTAACAGGGCGTGATGAAGCCGGTAGCATATGCAATGGACTCTTGCACAATAAAAGAGCCTGGCAAATTCGGATCAGGCAATAATCCTCCCGTAACATTGTAAAATATAAGTAGCAGAATAAGAACAATGTTCAGTAAGGTTGATGTGTCATCCGGTCTTGCCAGTTTATAAATAATAAGATAGAGAAGAATCACTGTTTCTATACAAATAAACAGAAACGTTATGATGTGCATCTGTGTTCCTGGGAGCAGCATATTGTATTCACTTTATTGTTCTCTCTTCATGCAAAAAAGTGTGTATCCAAATTCCATTTCCTTGTATATTTTAAATCCATGTTTTTCATACCAGGGAATATTTTTAAGAGTAGATGTTTCAAGACAGATAGTTCGTTTTTGAGAGATGCCCTCCTCTATAATTTTATTTAGCAATTCGCTTCCGATTCCCTTGCCTTGCTGTTCAGGATCAACCCCTATAAACCATAAATAGTAAAGCAATCCGTTAGGATGAATTTTCTTAATGGCAGACTCCCGGGTCATTGCTCTTTTAATATTCAAAAGACCGATTGCTGAAATAGCCAATTTTATGTCCATTAAGATTGATGTTAATGTTGTTTTCTTTTTGTCAGGTAAAAGAATAAGAGCACATCCCATTTTATCATCAGTTAGAAAAACAGTACCAAACAAATGACAGATGTCAAAAGAATAAGCCATCAAAGCTCTGATATGCTGTTCTTTTTTCGTATCCTGCCTGATTATATAATTAACACTCTTATTATCGATAAATGATTTCGAAAGAATATCAACAACCCTGTTTTTATCACCTTTATTTGCTTGTGTCATAAACATTTCTTTATAGTATAATTGGTCTTAATGTTGTTGATGTACCTCTTCCACCAGGCAAATAACTGCTCCTTATTAAATCTCAAAACTTATTCCGTTTCGTTTGAAAAAGTTTTGCGCAAATGCAGAAAAGTTTTGCAATCGGGATTTTTTTCAACCACGTTTTTCTGATTGTTTCAATTCTCCAGAGTAGGACTTGCTATTGAACTTTGTTTTGAATCACAATATCTTCAAATATTAATTTGCCGTCGATTTTTGTAAATCGAACTACATAATTAACTGCTTTATTCGCAGGTCCAGAAGGCAAGTAAGGATCTACCACTTTTACTATCACTGTTTGCAAAAGGGTATCATCTGTTTGGTGCTCCCATTCGCCGTGTAGTTGCTGTAAACCTTCATCAGCTAACTGTTCAAGGCTTAAATGTTCATTAACTACTCTGAATTTACCATTGAGCCATTTCAATTCTTTTAGGAGATTATCAAAATCAGGAGATTCCCGGTAGATCATATTGGCCTGCATAAACTCATAATCCTGCCTGTACAATTCCATTAAATCCGGAGAAGGAATGAACGCTAAGCTTTCAACAGTCAGTCCTTCATAATTGATGACACGTATATAGCCAGCCCTGTGTTGCAATAATGAATTGAAAAGCTCCTTGTCGTTTAATGCTTCCTGCATAACGGCTGTCCGCATCATTATAACCAGGTCGTACAAATGTCTTGACATACGATCTCCCTGAAGTTTTGACAATGCAGGGTTAGCAAATTTCTCATGCAGCAAAAGCACTTTCTCAATGAATGTTTTCTTTGGCACTACTGTTCTCACAGCAAACGGAGTTTCAACATAAGCCGGATTTGGGAAATATTCATTGAGTAAGGAATGTATCTGTATTATTTCTGAAGGCTCGGCAAGTGACCGCACACTGAATTCGATTTTTACCGCATCAGCCAGGTAAGGGTTAGGTTCGTAAAGTGATGGATAATTGACATAAAGCGATTGCGGGTCTTTATCTGGCATTGTTGGCTTTACTTCCTCAGCAATTATTTCTAACATGCCTTCCGGTACTTCTAAAGAAAGCAATGATTGTTGTAGTGCATCTTTAATGGCGGTACTGGTAAATGTACACCCTTCTCTTTTCAATTGCTTCACATAAGAATGCGAAGGGTTGTCTAAATAGTCTCTGCCAAAAGCATTTGGATGAAGGGCAACATCAATATCCTCTGAAAAACGTGGAATCAGTTTCCAGCCTTTGCTGAGCGAGGTTCCTCCTTTGAACATGAAATGCCCGGCCATTGGCGTTTGAAAAAGTGCTTTTAAAACCAATGTAACCCACCAGTCTTTTTCAAGTGCTTTTACATTTATATTGGTTAGTAGCTGGGCTTGGTTCAATGTTTCCCTTCGCTGATCAATTGTCAGTTTCAACCATCCTGTCATCATCTTTTTCGTTTAATAGTTTCATGATATAGTCGTGCAAGCGAGCCGGAGCCAATGTAAGATCATGTTTTAGTTTAACTGGATTTTCTTTCATCAATAAGCCCCTTATTTTCTTTGCAGTTTCAGAATGTATATTCGCTAAATCCAGTTCTTCGAGGGCTTGTATTACTAATCCGCTTATCGGGCCTTCCATGGCCAGCTTCTTACTGGTTGTGGCTTTGAATACAACAGTCATTCTCCCGATCTTTATTTTCCTTGGTGAGCCATTAGTAATATATACTAACCTCGTTGGCACCTGGGTGCTTAAACCCAATTTATTCAGAGCGGAGGCACCTGAAGGTCTTATCAGTATTTTTTCTTTTTGTGCAATTGCTTCTGCTATGTTCTCTGCACCGGGATGTAATTCACCTAAAAGCGGGTCAGTTTTTGGCACATAATATATTCCGTGCGCCAGCCTTTTTAGCTTTCCCTCTTTGACCATCCGGGATAAAGCCATTTTAATAGCACCCTCTGTTCCCATACTCCTGAAATCAGTTGGAAACAGTATCGACCCTTTTTTAGCCTTTGATAAATAACTACTTATGGATGTATGCGCCTTATTCATTGTTACAAATCTACAAATAATTGTAACATTTTCAAATCTGTTTTGTTACATTTTTGGGAAATATTGTAACATTTGAGTAGTCCATGATGCTATCTGTTTTTTGATACGATTTGATACGAAAATATTCGAAAATGGTTCGGCAGTAGAAGTTAATTGAGCAAATTCTTTATTTCATTTTCATCAGCCCGGTAATTTCTTTCCTTCAGATATTTTATAAGTGTAGATAGCCGTTGTATCTCAATTGAGCCTGCATTTCTCAATGCTTTAAAAAGTTTTTTAAATCTATCATCATTTTTGCTGTTGATCGTCTTTGACTCCTTTCGAAACAGCTCTAAATTAGTGGGAAGTCCGAATTCTGCAGCAGACAATCCTGCATCAGCCAGGCATTTAAAAATAAAAAGCTCAATTGCAGGAGCAATCTGAATAATATAATGTGACCTGGTTTTATGTTTATGAAGAATCAATCCTTCAGACTTACCGACCTCATTAAACTCTTTTAAGTAATCAACTTCTTTTTTGTCTTTATCAATGACGCCTACAGCAAAGCTGTTTTCAAATCTTTCCTTCATTACTTTTGTAACGGTGCCACATCCTTTCTGGTGATTGTATTGCTTTTGAGGAGGAACTAATGTTTCCACAAGGTTAGTATCTACATAGCATTCGGGAATTATTGCCAGATCCATTAAACGAAACTTTCATTGTTGGTAAATAAATCTACTCCGTTTTGATAAACATCATGCATTTCATCACTGCTCAGTTTTCGAACTTTTGTTTCATGGTCTTCGTAGTGAACTACAAACACAGCAAGCTCATTACGACCATTCTCCAATAAATCATTTAAGATAAACGGGCTATGTGTAGCAACGAAGTATTGGTTATCTTTTTTGTAAATCATTTCCTGAGTTAAATGAGCCATGTAAGGAGGAAATGAATGTGCTTCTGGCTCTTCGAAAAGTAAAATGCTATTATTATTGGATGCAATAGCAGCTTTAAAAAAGATAATTCGTTGGAGAGTATCAGCGATAGAGTTATAAGGGATCAGGAATATCTCGTTCTTAATATCTGATTGGATGATTTTTAATGTCTGGCTTGCCTTGTCAAAAGCAATTTCCAGGTTATATTCCTTAAAGAGTTTGTGAACCTGCTGTTTCAAATCATCATAGTTCTCAATTATACTAAGTAAGTTGAAACCAAAAGGGGGAATCAGGTATTTTGAATGGGAACGCTTGTATTTAACATCAGGTTTAAATAAATATTTCTTTATTGGAGGATCAAAATATTCGCTCTTGAAACCGCCCTTTACATTGAGTTTATCATCTACCTTATAAAGAAAGGAATTACTAAAAAAGTCGATCTCGATCTTTAACCCCTCTTTGGGATTGTAACCCAATCTGCATCTGCCTTGATCGGTGGAAATAATTATATCTCTCTCAATATTACCATTATAAAATAATTCAGTCTCATTCTCAAGCCTTACTAAGTTTGACAATTTCTTAGAAGTGTTTTCTTTTAGATAAGGAGTCGAAAATAAAGACAATGCCTCAATGATATTTGATTTACCCACATTAGGTCGGCCAATAAAAAGATTTATTCTGTTAAGCTTGGTAATTTCCAAAAGTTTAATGGACTTAAAATTTTCAATAGAGATATTTGCGAGATTATTAAACATCTTTTTCAATCTTTTTTTTGAATATGCTGATTATTAGAAAACATAAAATTATTAATCAAATCCTTCAGAAAAAAACTCACTTGGTGTCATGCCTAGGCCATCAATTATTTTTAGTAGTGTTCTCATTCTAATATCATCAAATGCGCCAGATTCATATTTTGACATACCAACTCTTGAAATCTCAATATCATAAGCAAATAGTTCAGCTGAGTTGAATCCGTTTTTCTTTCTTAGTTGTTTGATACGTTTGCTTAGCTTGATCAGAAAATCATCATGGTCAAAATGTCCAAGTGTTGCTTTTTTACGTTCAGGTTTCTTAAGTTTTTTACCCATCCTGCAATTAACAGGTTAGGTTCAGTATTAATAACTTACCATAATAAACTCAATAAAATTACCTCAATATAATGAGGTTTTATTTATTTTTTAATAACTTAGCCCCAAAGGATATTTTTGCGAATCTTCATATAGATTAAACTCATTTGAAGCTTTCGCTTGGAGTCTCGTTCTGAAATCTAGGAAATTTCGATGCCACGGGATGATAAGCAAGAGCTCACGTTTAGGCGTGGGCTCCCTTATTCGTGGCAAGGCTTCCTAGAGCCTCAGAACGGTAAGTGGAGACCTGCGCCGTTTTTTTGCACTCTCACTTCCGGCTCCAAATTCAAAAACACTCAATATTTAGTTTTTGGAAATAGAGCCAAAGAATATTAGTCATAAATATGCACTCCTATTTCAGCAGGGAGAGGAGAAAGGACTATCCTTCTTTTACCACGAGTTTCATCCTGCATTATCTCTTTATTCATTCAGTATTACAAACAACCGGCAACTGGCAGAAGAAATAGCATCCGATGCTTTTGTAAAAACATGGAAGATGCATTGGAAACTGGACAGCTACGGCGCTATAAGGGCTTACCTCTATAAAATAGTTCATCGGGATAGTTTAGAAGCAATCAGAAAAGAGAAAAAAAGAAAAGAAGCACTTAAAAAAACACAAACTCCCACAACAGAAACAAACACCCCATTTGACAATATTGTACGCAGCGAAGTTTACCGGATTATTCATACTGCTCTCCAAGACCTTACTCCTGCAAACAGGCGGGTGCTTATTATGCATTACCTGGAAGGTAAAACTTCTGGTCAGATAGCAAGAGAATTAAAACTGCACCGTAGCACAATCAATACACAAAAGACCAAAGGCTTGGAAGCATTACGCAAAAAATTGCTGCGGCCTAGTTTAATCCTGTTTTATGTTATTGTGAAAATTTTCTTTCCTTTTTCATAGTACATTTTTCCCCGTTTACATTTCTTATTATCAGCATGTGTTAACTTAATAGTATGAAAGAAAATACTTACAGCGATATGGATCAGCCTGCATACCGCACTGCCTATTTAATAGCGGGATATATCCGTGGTACAATTACAGAAAAGGAACATGACGAACTGGATGATTGGGTGAATGAGAGTGATAATAATATGCGGTTGTTTGAAGAATTAACAGACGAAAAAAATCTTGAAGCCAATCTTGTATGGATGGATAAAGTACAGACGGAACAATCCTACCAGGCATTGCAGCAATCAGGCGCCTTTAAAAACCAAACGAAAAGATTTAAGATTAATCCCGTGTGGATAGCTGCTGCATCTGTTATTTTATTGGCCGGAGTTTTTTTCATTTTTAAAAATGCCGGCAACAGACAAGCTAATAAAAACGAAATGGCAAAAACTGATAATACTCAATTAAAGCCGGGTGGAAACCGTGCCACTCTCACTTTTGCAGATGGCTCAACAATTGATTTGGCCGCAGCTAAAAACGGCTTGATGAAGAATGAAAATGGGGCCGATATTATAAAGTTAGGAGATGGAATACTTCTTTATGATCCCCATAGCGCCGACGAAAGTCCATCATCTATTCATACGCTTTCAACTCCAGTGGGAGGACAATTTCAGATTACCCTACCGGATGGCACTAAAGTATGGCTGAATGCTGCGACGACACTTAAGTATCCATCAAGGTTTACATCTAATGAACGCAAAGTGGAAATTGATGGCGAAGCCTATTTTGAGGTGACTAAAAATGAACAACAGCCTTTCAAGGTTGTTCTGTCAGATAGTTCCGTTGTTACTGTTTTAGGTACACATTTCAATGTAATGTCTTACAACAACGAATTAGAAAAACAAGTCACTCTATTAGAAGGAAGTGTTACTGTTACAAAAAACGACGATGCAAAACAACTGGAGCCCGGAACACAGGCAACTATTCAGCATAATGCAATAATTAAAAAGACCGGGATTGATACAGAAGAAATAACCGGATGGAAGAATGGTCTCTTTGTTTTTCATGATACGCCAATAGAAACAATCATGAGCCAAATAGAAAGATGGTACGATGCGAAAGTGGTGTTTAAGGGCGAAATAAAACAACAGTTCAATGCTACTATATTAAGAAGTGAACCACTTTCAAAGCTTTTACATTTATTGGAATTGAACGGATATGTACATTTTAAAATCGAAAATAAAATTATTTATGTATTACCCTGACGATTAAAACATCAAGAGGTTAATACAAACAAAAAGCCGGAAGTGTTACGAGCACCGCCGGCGGTGTTTGGGTTAACCCTATTATCAACTGAGGCTATCAACTGAATTCAGAAACCCAAACAATACAAAACTATGCAATTAAAAGTTGCCCCATTCCGATTAAAAACCTTAGTGACTATGAAACTTTTAATCCTGCTAACCGTTGTCGCCTGCCTGCAGGTTACCGCCAGAGGCTATAGCCAGACGGTAACATTGTCTTTTGAAAACGCACCACTCGAAAAAGTTTTTAAAGAAATTAAAAAACAAACTGGTTATTCATTTATTTATACAAGGGCACAGCTTAAGAATACCAGGCCCGTTTCAGCTAATATTATAAAAACAGAATTAAAGGAGGCTTTATCTTTTTGTTTTCGAAATCAACCTCTTTCTTTTATCATTGAAGGAAATTATATCGTTGTACAAACGAAAATCACCATTACTCAAACTTCCATAGCTTCTGACACTCTTATAGACATAAGAGGGCACGTTGTAAATGAAAATGGCGAACCAATTGCAGGTGCTTCGGTAATTGCAAAAAATTCTAACAGAGGGGTCTCTACCAATAATAAAGGCGATTTCTTACTTCAGGGCGTTAAACAAGATGACATTTTACAAATTTCAAGTGTCGGATTTTATAAAGAGGAAATACCAGTAAATAATCAGCGGTTCATTTTTATAAAACTGCGCCTTGCAATGAATAGTCTTGAAGAAATGATCATCAAAGGATATTACGCAACATCAAAAAGGCTAAATACGGGTAGTGTTGTAAAAATTAATGGCGAACAAATTACAGATCAGCCGGTTTCAAATCCTATACTTGCATTAGAAGGAGTCGTACCAGGGTTAACTGTCACACAAACCAATGGACTTCCCGGTTCAAGATTTAAAGCATTAATCCGTGGACAAAGTTCAATTCAGAATGGAAACAGCCCGCTTTTTATTATCGATGGAGTTCCATTTTTATCAGACAATGATGCATTAACTCAGCTAAATGGAATGCTTGCCAATAGTCCTTTTAATTCTCTTGATCCGAATGATATTGAAAGCATTGAAATTTTAAAAGATGCTGATGCAACTGCTATATATGGTTCTCGTGGCGCTAATGGAGTTATCCTTATAACTACTAAGAAGAGTAAAGCTGATAGAAACTCTTTTTCCTTAAATGTATCCAGTGGGTGGGGCAAAGTCACAAGAACGATGAAACTTATGAATACGCAGGAATATCTTGAAATGAGAAAGGAAGCTTTTACGAATGACGGAGTTACGCCAGATAATATTAATGCGCCCGATCTTGTGTCGTGGAGTCAAAATCGCTATACTAATTGGCAAAAATTATTCATTGGAGGAACAGCCAGAACTTACAATGCCCAATTGCGATATTCAGGAGGTAACCAGTTCACAAAATTTTCATTTGGAGGCGGTTACTATAAAGAAACCACGGTATTCCCAGGTGAGTTTGGTGAAAGGAAATTAAATACTGATATAAATGTAAATCACAAAAGCGCTGACAATAAATTGATTCTTTCATTTATATCAAGCTATTCTTTTAATAAAAGCCAGCTTCCGGGTCAAGATTTAACTACTTATGTAAGCTTGCCACCTAATAGTTATGATTTAAAGGAGTCGTCAGGTAAATTTATCTGGAGCGAAGCAGGATATTCTGTAGGAAATCCATTAGCTATCCTGCTCCAAAAAAATAATATTATCACAGAGCGTTTAACTGCCAATGGTACTGTTGCATATAAACCAATAACTGCACTTGAGTTCAAAGCTAACTTCGGATACAATAAAGTTAGTGCTGATGAGAGAATTATAGCCCCTTTATCTTCTTTTGACCCTGCGTATGCTCCAACCGGCTCATCAGTATTTGGAGATAATTTTATAAGAACATGGATTATAGAACCACAAGCTTCATACAGAATAAAATTAAAATCAAAATTCAGAATGGACGCATTGCTTGGTTCAACTTTTCAGAAATCTGAATCACAAAGAAAATTAATCACCGGAAGTGGTTATACTAACGATGAATTACTCGGCTCAATTGCAGCCGCACCATACATCACAGCTACCAATTCAAAATCACAATATCATTACGGAGCAATGTTTGGAAGGTTAGGATTTGATTGGGATAATAAATACTTGTTGAATCTTACAGGACGCAGGGATGGTTCTTCCAGATTTGGTCCTGACGAGAGATTTGCTAACTTTTTTGCAATTGGGGTAGCGTGGATAATAACTAATGAAAAGTTTTTCAAAAAAGCTTTACCCTTTATGAGTTTTGGAAAAATAAGAGGAAGCTACGGAACTACAGGCAATGACCAAATAGGGAATTACCAATATTTAGATACTTATAGAGGAACAATTTTTTCTTACCAGGGGCAACCAGGGTTGACACCTTCCCGGCTATTCAACTCCAGGTACAGTTGGGAAGAAAATAAGAAATTAGAATTGGCTGCTGAATTTGGCTTCTTTCAAGACAAGCTATCAGTAACTTTTAATTATTACAAAAACAAAAGCGACAACCAAATAATAAGATATAGTCTTCCAACTCAAACAGGATTTACTGATGTGCTTCTTAATTTTCCAGGCATTGTCCAAAATAAAGGTTTTGAAATTTCATTAGCTGTGGAAATAATTAAAAATAAAAAGTTTCAATGGAATGCAGGGTTCAATGTTTCAAGAAACAAAAACAAACTTATTGATTTTCCCGGGCTGGAAAACAGCAGCTACAATTCAACATATGTAATAGGAAAGCCGTTAAATGCTTTCAGAGGTCTTCATTTTATCGGGGTTGAAGGACAAATGGGCATTTATCAATTCCAGGATATAAATAATGATGGCTTAGTCAATAGTGCTGATTTCTTATACACAGGAACGACAGATCCTAAATTTTATGGAGGGTTTTCTAATAAGTTACAATTAAAAGGTTTTCAGTTAAACATATTATTTGAGTTTAGAAGACAGTTAGGATTGCATGCCATTTATTCTTTCTCCGGAACGTTAGGGGCAATTCAAAACCAAGCTACCGATGCGCTTAATCACTGGCGTAAACCAGGTGATATTGTTCCGTATGAGAAATATACTCAGCAATTCGGAAGCACCGCCTATTTAGCTTCAAATAACATCAGCCAATCAGATGCTATACTTACTGATGCTTCATACATCAGGCTTAAAAATATTGTTTTATCGTATGATATTCCATTAAGGCATTTGAGGATTAAGGGAATTAGTTCATGGAAATTTTTTATGCAAGCCCAAAATCTTTTTACAATTACCGGGTATCAAGGTTATGATCCGGAAAATCAGTCTATAACATCTTTGCCGCCATTAAGATTAATAACTATTGGAACCCAGCTAAACTTTTAAATTTAATACAATGAAAAACAATAATATTTCTATAATAATTCTTTTAGTTTTCATTACGACTCTCGGTAATGTTTCATGCAAAAAATTTATTGAGGTTGATAATCCCGACGACCAATTTAACAGTAACTCAGTTTTTTCAGACAGCATTACTGCTGTTAGTGCTATTACGGGTATTTATAGTGAAATGCTGACAAACAGAAACCTCTTTTCAAACTCCACAGTTACACTTTATGCAGGCATGTGTGCAGATGAATTGTATTCTTATACTCCAAGCCTCAAAGACGAATTCACAAAAAACCAGATAACCCAAGCAAATCATCTAAATATAGATAACTCCTTTTGGAAGCCTGCTTATAAGGCTATTTATTCTGCCAACCTCGCTGTTGAGAAACTATCACAGACACAATCATTATCCACCAGTCTAAAGAATCAGTTGACCGGAGAAGCAAAATTTATCAGGGCCTTCTGTTATTTTCATCTCGTCAATCTTTTTGGGGATGTGCCACTCGTATTATCCACCAAGTATAGTGAGAGTGCTTATTTAGCAAGAACACCCGTTACTACAGTTTATAATCAAATCATTGCCGACTTGATTGACGCTAAGAGATTGCTAAATACGCAATACCCGACAAATGAAAGAGTAAGACCCAATAAGTGGACTGCTTCAGCATTATTATCCCGCTGTTATCTTTATTCAACGAGATGGGCAGAATCTGAGATAGAGGCCGACTCAATTATATCAAGCGGTCAATACTCTTTAGTATCGAATTTAAATAATGTCTTTCTTTCTGGAAGTAATGAAGCTATTTGGCAGCTTAAACCAGTAAGACCTGGTTTCAATACGTATGAAGGATTAGAAATCATACCTGCAAGTTCTTTTTCGATACCAACGTACTTAATGACACGAGATTTGTATAATTCATTTGAAAATGGTGATCAAAGGAAAAATGCATGGACTAATTCGAGAATCTATAACGGTGACACGCTGCGATATCCCTTCAAATACAAGAAACCTAACGGTGCGGTGTTGACAGAATATTATATGGTGTTCAGGTTAGCGGAACAATATCTTATACGGGCAGAGGCGAACATGCAACAGAATAAATTAGCAGAGGCAACAGATGATGTTAATATAATCAGAAATCGGGCGGGGCTACCGAGCATAAGCCCAGGGACTATTTCAATTTTAAAACTTTATATCGAGCAAGAAAGACGCTTCGAGCTTTTTAGTGAGTGGGGAAATCGATGGTATGATTTAAAACGAACCAGCAGAGCAGATATATTGTTGTCACCTTTAAAGGGCTCAAGCTGGCAAACCACAGACGTCTTGTGGCCGATACCGCAACCCGAACTCAATTTAAATCCCTCGTTAATTCAAAACCCAGGCTACTAATTAGTCATTCGCAAATATCGTTTAATAATATTACAACTGTATGTTATGGCATATAAGTCAATGCGACTGTTAATATTCTTTTCTATCCCATTATTTTCATTTGCACAAAAAATAAAGCAGGTCAGGATCGGCGATACCATTCCATCAATTCAATTAAATCATATATTCAATAACCCTGGAAATTCTGTTTTATTGAATGACTATAATGGCAAACTTATTATCATTGACTTTTGGAACCGTTGGTGCAAGACTTGCATAGAGGATTTCCCTAAAATGGAGTCTTTACAGGAAGAATTTGGAGATAAAATAAAAATATTACTTGTTACCACGGATAATGATTCCCAAATCAGAAAGTTATTTGAGAAAGTCAGAAAACCAGCCTTGCCGATTATTTCTCAAGATACCGTTTTCAATTCTATGTTTCCTCATGTAAGTGTTCCTCATCATGTCTGGATAGATAAGGACGGAGTCGTTAAATTTATTACTGATGGTTATAATGCAACTTCCAAAAACATATCAAATGCACTTAATGGAGTCAATTTCACTTTAAATTTTAAAAATGACGACGTTGAAATAGATGAAAAAGGCGAGATATGGAAAGAAGGGCAAGGAAAGTTGCAGAAATATATCACCAACTATTCACTCGGCACTAATAAAATTGATGAATATGGAAAAAGTAGTTACTCGTTTCAAAGAGATACAATAAGCAATACCATTGGTTTCAAATTTATTAATATACCACTACTGACTATTTACAAGATTGCCTTTGGCTATTCAATGCTTTACCAAGAATCTGCTTTCTCTCATAATAACAGGGTTATATTTGATTTGCCCGGTGCAGAAAAGCCTTTCTTGTATCCCTTAAATACAGATAGTATTTCTGATTGGGAAAAAAGAAATCTTGTTTGTTATGAATCACAATGGCAAATGAGTAACACGAATGCAGCTTATCAATATTTGCAGAATGATATAAATAGATTTTTCCCCTTAGAAGTTAAAGTTGAGGAAAGAGAAATTGAATGTTATTTAATAAAGCAATATGGTTATACCGCTTTGCAAAGACCATCATCAAAAATCAAGTCATTTGAATTCTCTGATTCAGTGTATCGCTTTACTAACCTACCTATTTCGACATTAGTAAATAGTTTAAATTCATTAGAAATATTCGTTCGTAATCCCGTCATTGATGATAGCGGGTTCCCGGGACCAATTGACATAAAACTTAATAATGCATGTAGTAGTCTGAATAATTTAAATAGAGAACTAATCAAAAATGGATTGATTCTGGAAAAAAAGAAAAAGTATATACCCATGCTGGTTATCCGAAAAAAAGAAATGGAAGCCGGAGTTATGACTTCAGCTTCCATAAATAACTAATTTCTTATTCTAATAGTATACGATTTGGTAAAATCAGGATGACCAAACCCATCATCTGTTGCATCTTGAACACCACACCTGTGTGCAGTTCCAGTACAGCTTAATGAACTTGTTCCGACGTACGTGTAGTTAGCCCCATTGTTTAAATTCACCGGATCGTCTTGTCCAGGCATCCCGTATAAATCGTATGTGTAACTGTTCCCAACCAGGTTACTTTTTTTTGCTGTTGTGAACGCTGACACTGAAACAGCCAAAATCACAACAATGATTCCTAGATACTTTTTCATAAAATAATTTTTTGGTTATAATTTTTGCCTACTTTTTTATACAGGTTTTCGGCTTTGCCTGTTTATTGCAATAAAATCTTTAGTGCGTTGCTGTAACAATATTCCTACAATAGAAATAATGATAAAAAAGAGATTAAAACCTAAATGTTGTCTCCACGACATTTCTTTTATAACGCCACCACAGGAGCATGTAAGATTGGGAATAAATAACACCATATAGGATATATAGGAAGTAAACATTATCAGTAGAATTAAAGAAAGCATCAATCCTTTCATTCTGAAAGCCGGAACAAGCAATAACAGTGCGGTGATTATTTCGGTCAATGGAATTATCCAGGCAAAAAAGTTAGCCTTACTTTTTATTGCAGGCGATTCTCTAAGTACTGATCTGAATGAATTATGTTCAAGTATTTTACTAACTCCTGTATATACAAATAAAAAAATGAGAACAAGTGCAATAATTTCAACTATCAGTTTACTAATTCTTGTGTCTTTCATAATATATCAATGATAGATGATAAAGGTCTGGCTTTATCTAATTTGATTTTGACAAAAGTTGTTTGAATAACAGCACAAAAGTTTTGCGAAAAGTATTTATTATCTTCTTAACGAACCGGGAGTCATTCCAAATCGCCTGCGGAAAGCAGTTATGAAGTTCGTTGTTCGTGGGTAACCTACCATTAAACAAATATCTTTTATAGGTCTATTGGTTGTAAGAATTAGATGTTTTGCGTGTTGCATTTTTCGTTCCATCAACCATTCAAAGATTCCAGTATTAAAATATTGCTTGAATCCTGTCTTAAGCTTGAATTCATTCAAAGCGACTTTCCGTGATAAAAAGCGAATAGAGGGCGGTTTTCGGGATATATAAGTCTCCAGTATATTTCTGGTTTCATGTATACGGGCTATCTCGAATGGAGTAAAGTGCTGTTCTGATGGTTTTCGTTTAAAAGCATTCTCTAATAGTTGATACAAAAGTTCCCGTACTTTCAAATCAAAATAGAATTGTCTTGTTGCTTCGTCATAAGGACAATTCAGAATTTGATTTACAATTTCCTTCATTGAAGGCAATGTCCAGCACGGTTTCCCAGGCAAAATCACGCCTTTAGATGAGAGAAGAACATTTTTAAGCTCTGGAAAAAATGGAAGAAGTTCTTCTAAGAGTTTTGGAGAATAAAAAAGATCAAGTGCTCTGAATTCATTAGTTTTTTCAAATACTGCACTGCAATCTGTGGATTCAGTAAAAAAACAAGCATACTGATCCTCTCTGATATGTAAGTTACCAACCGTATTAATTTTTTTACGAGTTCCATTCTTCAACATAAAGTAGCTATAAAGCCCGTGAGAATGTATCCAACCGCTTGCATTGACTTTTTTTAAAATTCTACCTATAATAAATCGTATAGAATAGTTGTCACCGCGTAATTCCTGGATATGAAGTTCTGCAAGATTTGATCTCGATGTCATAGCAGTAGCACCATGAAGAATAGGTCCGGAATAATCAGAAGGTAATCCGGATTCAAATTCAAGGAGATTCCCATTGGATAAAGTCAATTCCATATTCAAATATTTTTCATTGATCAACACGTTCTAATCAAAACCTTAGAGCCCTTAATTATCGTCTACAAGAGTTACAATATGGAACTATTAATTCAAAATTAATATTTATGATTGAAAGCTACCCTATCAATGGAGCTGAATTATTTATTTGTCACATGATATGGAATTAATGAGTATAATTTACAGGTTTCTCTGTATGTATTCCTTTGAAAAAAGCTGAAATTCAAAGTATTAACCAAAGTCTGAGACTTAGTATCTTCACTAAATAAATACTATCAATGGGTATAACACTTTACATTAAAAACATGGTTTGCAACCGTTGCATCACGGCAGTTGACAATGAACTCGAAAAACTGAATTTGCAAGCAGCTTGGATAAATCTTGGAGAGGTTCAACTAAAAAAAGAACCTACCTCAGGTCAATTGAAGCAGTTTAATGAAAGACTGAATTTACTTGGCTTTGAAATATTGGATGACCAAAAGAAGAAACAAATTGAAAAAATAAAAAACTTATTAATTAAAAAAGTTCAATCAGGTGAAGTAGAAGAACATTTTAGCCTCAGTGAATTTCTAAGTAAATCACTAAACAAAGATTACAGTTACATTTCCCGGCTGTTTTCTGAAGTTGAGGGTATAACTCTTGAACAATATTTCATCCTTCAAAAAATAGAAAAAGTGAAAGAATGGCTTGTATACGGTGAATTCAACTTAAGTGAAATTTCTTTTCGTCTGGGTTATAACAGCGTTTCACATTTGTCTGCACAGTTCAAAAAAGTAACAGGGCTAACACCAACTCATTTTAAGAAGATAGGCGCCAGTCATCGAAAGCCATTAGATGGTGTTTAAGCAATATTTTATAACTCTTTTCCAAAATTGTATAACAGATGCAGGATGTAATAAAATGAACTTTGTGTCATCAATCAATAAATTATGACACATACTTATAATATAACCGGAATGACATGCTCGGGCTGTCAGGCTAAAGTAGAAGGCTTATTATCAAAAATACCTGGAGTTAAAAATGTGAGTATTGATTTGTCAAAAGGTGAAGCTACCATCGAAATGGATAAACATATTGCAACCGCTGAATTAAAATCGGTATTGAAAGACTATCCTAAATACCAGTTATCGGAAGTTAATCATCAACTTCACTCAGTAATCGCTGAATTAAATGAAGAGGAAACTAAATCATGGTTTCTAACATATAAACCTATTTTGCTCATTTTTGGATATATAACAAGCATTACCCTATTGATAGAATACTTTCAAGGAGGATTTTATTGGATGCGATGGATGAACCATTTTATGGCCGGCTTCTTTCTGGTTTTTTCATTTTTCAAATTACTAAACCTGAAAGGATTTGCTGAGAGTTACAGTATGTATGATATTATAGCCAAAAAATGGAGCGGGTGGGGCTATGTTTATGCGTTTATTGAACTGGCTTTAGGTTTAGCCTTCTTAACCGGGTTCAACCCTGACCTAACCAATATCATTACCTTTGTAGTGATGACTGTAAGCATCATTGGGGTTTTGCAAAGTGTTTTAAGTAAACGTAAAATAAAATGTGCCTGTCTTGGTGCTGTATTTAATTTGCCTATAAGCACTATTACAATTATTGAAGATACCTTGATGATAGGTATGAGTGGAATAATGATATTAACTATATTATAATGACTGTAGTAAAATCTATAGGGCAATTTTTGTGGCGGATTTTCAAAAGCATCTTCATACGAAAAAAAGATTGTTGCAAATGAATATTCAGCTTTACTCGGTTATTATATGTCTTTTCTACGGATATAAAGCAACAGAGAAAATGCCGCTGGATGCCTGTCTGCATGGGCCGCAACGTAGAGGCAACGCTGCATACTCATCACGCACTTGAAATTGTTATGGCTTTTGGAACGCCATTTTTACTCTTTAGCAATCCTGAGCGGTCTCATTTAGTACAAAAAATCTCCTTTGAGGCAACCTTTTTTTAAAATCTCTTGTATTATTGACTAAATATCTTTACAGAAAACAATTAATTTTTGCCTTATACCAATTCTGAGCTAAGGGAAATGCTGAATGGTTGCAGGGCCAATGACCGGCGCTGTGAGAGGATGTTATTTGAATGGCTGAATGAATTTGCTGCAAATATTTGTTTTCGTTACGCTTCTCACACAATTGAAGTTCAGGATTTAGTATGCGATGGTCTTATAAAAGTGTTTAAGAACCTGCATTTATACAACGAAGAACTGTATGGCTGTAATGAAGCTGCCTTCAAAGGCTGGTTTAAAAAAGTTCTCATTAACAACTGCATTAACTACCGGAACAAGTTTCATCCCAAAATAATGTATTCCGAAGACGCACTACTTACACTTGCAGAACTGGAAGACGATGCTGAATCAGTGCTTGATACCATGAGTTACCAGGAAATTCTCAACAGCATTAGGTTGCTTCCCCCAGCTTATCGTATGGTGTTTAACCTGTATGTTATTGATGGTTACACTCATGTGGAAATAGCCGATATGCTGGATATTACAACGGGGACGTCTAAATCCAATCTGTTCAAAGCAAAAAACTGGCTTAGAAACGAACTTCAAAAAAAAATGGCAATTAAAAAGTATGTATGAATTTAATGAACATAAAC
This sequence comes from Sphingobacteriales bacterium, assembly GCA_003963365.1. Classification (GTDB taxonomy): domain Bacteria; phylum Bacteroidota; class Bacteroidia; order Chitinophagales; family Chitinophagaceae; genus AWTP1-9. The sequence goes on along the minus strand of RXJG01000002.1, from coordinate 356,717 downwards.
TTTTTGAGCTTAGCAAGAAAGCTGCAGAGGATTTTCATGATTCGTCTCTTATTCCTACATGGGATAAGATGGAACAGCAATTAGACAGGGAATTGCCAGTGAAAAAGAAACGGAGAAGGATTATTTTCTTCTGGATGCTGTTTTCTGTTTTTATAGGAGGAATTGTTTATCTGTCTGCTACCGACTGGTACAATGTGAAAAACAAAAGTCTTAAAGAAACACAACTTTCTTCTACAATCAAAGAAACAGATGCGGTTAACCAAAATAATGCCCAGACTACTGGTGTGGCCGATAATATTCAAAACACTTTCAATAAGGCACCTCAGTTACAACAAGAGAATAACTCTAAGGAAAATACTTTTGCTTATGAAAATGGGAGTGATGATGTGTTGTTTCCAAAACATCTTCATGAAATTGATAAAAGAAAAACCAGTATAAATAAAAAAGAATCAGAACCCTCCAAAACTTCGTCCGCTTCACAATTATTTACTAACATTAAACCAGATATTCTGACAAAAACCACCAACCTTTTGGTGAGTTCTGCTAATGATACAATTCAGCAAAACACAGTTGCTCATATAGCAATTGATTCTAACCCTGAAGAAATAACTGCAAATACAAATAACATAGTAAATAATTCTTCAGTAACTATCTCTACTGGGGTTGATTCAACATCAAATCTTCTCATATCAACCTCTAAACCCCAAATACAAATTAAACGTAACAGTAGATTTTCAATTGCAGTCACCACAGGCACAAATTTCAATAACGTAAAATTCAATCAAACGTCAAGACAAGGGTTTGATTATGGTTTGCTTTTGGGTTACAGGATAACGCCAAACATAGAACTCAGAACCGGGTTGTTAATGTCTAAGAAGTATTTCAATGCAGATGGTAAGGTAATTTCTTTTGACTCGGCAAAACTTAGTTTGCCTTCATACAGCAGCATCAACCTTCAGGATGCAAATGGCTATTGTCGTTTTATTGAAATTCCTATTATGTTCCTTTATCATTTTTCACCACAAAAGAAAACAGGATTTTATGCCGGGGCAGGTTTATCCATCAGTAAAATGAGAATGGAAAACATAGATTATACCTTTCTGTTAGATGCCAGTACTGTTGTGGAACGGACTCATGCAGGCATATACCACAATATGAGCAGCTCCTTTACATCTGTCACATCAAATTTTTCAATTGGTATAAAAAGAAGACTCTCTCATAACTGGAGTATTGCTGCAGAACCATACATCAAACTACCTCTTACGAAAATAAATGACAGCAACTTAAAGCTTACCACCTTCGGCACTATATTGATATTTACGTTTAATCCAACATTAAGAAACAGAAATAAATAAACTCTAACACCAAAACCAACAATTATGCAAACAAAATTAATTATCGTCCTGATTACTGCTTTTCTTTTTGCCTGCAACAGCAATGAAAAAACTAATCATACCCATGATGAAAAAACGGCCCATACCGACGGACACGACATGCAGACTTACAAAGGATATGAGTTTGGTGATGACAAGTACATTGATATTGCAAAAAAAGGTATGGGTGACCTTGCAAGCGGAAATGTTGACGGATGGCTTGCCGGCTTTGCAGATAATGCACTGTTCCGCTGGAATGGAGGAGACAGCCTCGCTGGTAAACCTGCAATTGCTGATTATTGGAAAAAAAGAAGGACTGAAGTAATAGCGTCGCTCTCCTATTCAAATGAAGTGTGGTTGCCTATTCATGTAACTAAACCATCTATATCAGCACAGTTACCGGGTAACTATGCACTTTGCTGGAGTATGGTGCATGCAGAGTATAAATCAGGTAAAGAAATGAATCAGCGTATGCACATGGTATTTCATTTTAATGACAATAATAAAATTGACAGGGTAACGCAGTATATAGACCGTGTTCCAATTAATAATGCCCAGAGCAAATAAGTTATAAAATCCCAGGCAACTGTTTGTCTGCTTTGTTTGTATCATACATATAATATATTCTAAAACAAATGAAAATGAAACAATTAAAATCCAATGTGTTTATACTGGCTGTTATTTCTATGGTTGTTTACATATCGGCCTGTAAAAAAAAGAATGACCTGCCAATGAATGAAAAAAATATTGACTATCCTGCCGCTTATGTAATAAATGGCGAAAGCAGCACCATTTCTGTTATCAAATTAAGCACTAACACAGTTACCGATAGTATTGATTTAATGAATAGTGCCGGAAGTATGATTATGTGGCCCCATCACATCTACCATCATCAGTCAGGCGGAAACCATCACCTGGCAATCGGAGTACCAGGAATGGACTTAAGTGGAGGTCATACCGGGGGGATGCCCGGCATGAAAGGAATGGTTGTTGTTATGGATGCTGTAACAGGAGTATTAAAAAAGAACTTAGAAGTGCCAGTGATGAATCATAACGCTGTATTTTCTCCTGATGGGTCAGAGATATGGACTTCACAGATGGATATGTCTGGAAAAGTGTTGGTTTATGATGCCGCAACTTATACGTTAAAAAACACAATTAATGTTGGAGATGAACCTGCCGAAGTTACTTTTAGTTCTGACGGAACGAAGGCGTATGTATGCAACGGTATGAGTAACTCAGTTAGTGTAATTAACTCCTCTACAAAGACGGTGGTTGCTACCGTGAATGTAGATATGAATCCTGTGGGTGCATGGCCTTCATCAATAGGTAAAATGTTTGTTGACAATGAAGACGGCCAAAGTATTTCAGTGATTGATGTTGCCTCCAATGCAAATCTTGCTACAATAATGCTGGGCTTCAAACCTGGTTTTGCCGCTTATAATTCAACCGCCAATGAATTATGGGTAAGTGATGCTACCAATGGAAAGGTTGCTTATTATATTGACATGGGTGGCAATAGCTGGATGAAACATGGTGAGTTTGCAACCGGCGCTGATGCCCATGCTATTATCTTTAATGGTAACTATGCCTATGTAACAAATCAGGGGGCTAATACAGTTTCAGTGGTTGACGTAACTACACATACAAAAGTTAAAGATATTCTTGTAGGCAAAAAACCTAATGGAATTGTAATTAAATTATAGTTGTATTTACCTTTCAAAACCTGTTTCAAAATAAGGAGTTTCTAAATACTCATAGAGCTTAATGTAAAGAGATTGAGTTTACTCAGTCTCTTTCATTTTATGCTCTTTTCATACAATAATGTATTTTGCTGTAATATTTTAAATATGAGCAGCAACTTTACTCAAATTATCCGGCAATACAAAGAAGATAAGCAGTCTGTTTATAACACCTGGTTTATAAATAACGAAGAGCGGTTAAAGGCATTTCGTTCCATCCGGCGTGGAGTGATGCAGGTGGTTGATGATATTAAAAACAAAAGATTTCCTAACGATTTTAAGGGATCTTCCCTTGAGTTTGTGCTTTCTTGTATTACAGAACAGAAACAGGTTTTTGAAGGAGCTTCTCATCCCTTCTACTGGAAACCCAAACTCCGCATACCAGACATATATGAAAATGAAAACAACAAACAGGCATTCGGTCAGTTTCTTGAAAATTGTCTGAATGCAAAGTCAGAGGAACAAATTATTAAGGAAATTATCAGGCTGGATAGTTTAAAAATTAAGGGACTTGGCCCGGCAGTGGCGAGTATCCTTTATTTTTTGCACCCTACTATTATCCCACCCTTCAATACGGCGATTATTAATGGCTTCAATTCATTATTCAAAGACAAAAAGAAATTAGGCAGTTGGTCTGAATACCTGAAACTGCGGGAGGTAATGATTGATAGCAACAATCAGCACCGGTCCGATTTATCCTCAGACCTTGGGGCAATAGCCGGGCTGTTATTTGAAATCGGAACTCAAAAATTGATACTGGGAACAGATGAATATTTATCTGAACCGGAAAGAAAGAAGCTGGAAAAGCTTATTGAAAAACGACAGGAAGATGTGCAGCAGGAAAAAGAAGAAGAAGATTTACACACCGAAATGCAATATCACTTATTAAAAATTGGTAACGCTTTGGGCTACGATGTTATTGCTGCTTCCAATGACCGTTCCAAATCGCATTGTGGTAATAGTTTTTCTTTTTTAAGCTTGCAGCAATTCCCTGAAATCAATCTTGAAAAGGAAACGCTGAATACTGTAAAGCTGATTGATGTATTATGGTTTCAGAAAAGAACCAATAACGTAATTGCAGCATTTGAAGTTGAGAAGAGCACCAGCATCTATTCAGGTATTTTAAGATTAACCGACCTTAGTTATACAATAGCCGATGGTGACGAAGTGTTTTACCTGATAGTGCCTGATAAAAGGGAAAAAGATGTTTGCCTTCAGTTATCCCGCCCGGCCATCAGGCAAAACCAGGTTATAATAAAGTATATTTTATTTTCTGAACTCCGAAGCCATTGTGATGCGCTGTGCAAATTTGGAGATACCCATCGTATTATGGAGAAGATTGCTAAAGCAGTGTAATTTTTAGAGAGCTAAATCCTTAACTTTATGACGAAAGTCATGGGTTAAAGTGATTAGACTCTTTTTTAGTTGTTCAGGTTACCAATAATTTTACATTACAACTTTCTATAAGTGAAAAAATTGGGGGCCATATTTCTTCTGTTTATTTATACCAGTACTGCACTGGGAGCCACAATCAATTTTCATTTTTGCAAAGGCCACCTTTCTCATGTTTCGGTTTTAAACATTGGAGGAAAAACAGGTTGTGCCTGTAGTCCGGATGCTATGCCTAAAGGCTGCTGTGAGGATAAACTGATTTCTTGCAAAGCCGACAATCATAATTCTATTCAGGCGGTTTATACTATTAATAAAATTTCATTTATACCTGAATTACCGCCAGTTAATAATCTTCCTGATTTAATTTTATATAATAACACTTTAGACACTGACAACTCCCAAAATTATGTCAGACGAAGTTGTTCCGACCCTATTTATCTCCTCAACAAGGTTTTCAGAATATAATACTCAGCAGAGCTACGCCAAAAGGATTTGAATTCTTTTTACATGTGTAGCTATCCAGGACAAGATGATTGCTTGCCGGCATTCTATATGTGCTGTTTCAATTCAGCATACAAAAGAATGTAAAAACTCAGTAATCATTATTTCACACTTAAAATCAATTAAAAATGAAATCTGTAGCAACGCTGATGATGGCAGCCTTTACCATCTTGTCTGTTTCTGTTATTGCTCAAGACACTACCAAGCAAAATGTAACAAAACAGGAAACTGAAAAAACAACTTATGTGTGCCCGATGCACCCCGATGTGATTATGGACAAATCAGGTAAATGCCCGAAATGCGGTAGAAACCTGTCTCCAAAAGAAAAAATGAAAATGGAAACAATGGGCATCTATGAATGCCCTGCCCATCCAGGTGTTACCAGCGATAAACCAGGTAAATGCCCAAAATGTGGAGCAAAAATGAACCTGTCTCCAAAAGAAAAAATGAAAATGGGAGCAATGAAAACCTATACCTGTCCTATGCATCCTGATGTTGCAAGTGATAAATCTGGCAAATGCCCAAAATGCGGAATGGAGTTGAAAGAAGAAGCGCAATCTGTTCAGACATATTCATGTCCTAATCACCCGGAGATTACAAGTGATAAGCCAGGTAAGTGTTCAAAATGTGGAACCTCGTTAAATCTTTCTCCAAAAGAAAAAATGAAAATGGAAGTAATGAAAATTTATACTTGCCCCATGCATTCAGACGTAACCAGTAGTAAGCCTGGTAAATGCCCTAAATGTGGTATGGAAATGAAAGAAAAGAATTAATAAAATATTTATATCAAAATATTATTCATAACCTCTCAATTACATGAAAATGAAAAAGACGTATTATTTATTAATGCTGGGATTTAGTCTGCTAATATTTACACAGAATTTATTTGCCCAAAAAGACAGTAGTGGGATTTATATAACGGCAGATGATTTCAAAAGCAGGAAACTATCTTATGCAATTAACTACAAAACTGAAAAGCATAAAATAAACACTTATGTTCTTTTTAAAGGCAATACTATTAGAGTAAAGCACCAGGGTAATACTTACGATTTGAAGAAATCAGAAACTTATGGTTACAGGGATACAAAAGGCCGGGAATACAGGTTCATCGGTGAAGTTGAATATACCATACTTAATCCTGGTGAGCAATTGCTGCTGTATGTATATCAGCACCCGGCACATTCAGGAAAAGAAGCGGATAAATATGCCCCAGCTTATTATTTTACTACAGATGCCGCCAATGCACCGAAGGCATTGACTAAGGAAAATCTCAAAGCCGCTTTTCCTGCTTATCATAAGTTTCACGATGCTTTAGACGAAAACTTTAAAAACGATAAAGAACTGTACGCTTATGACAGTTTTCATAAAATGTATAAGTTGAGCTGGCTTTTAAAAAACAACATTAATTAAAACTTAAAACCGGGTTATGACCACTACTTGTTTGCAGATAAAGAATATGTGTTGCGACCGATGCATTGAGGTTGTGCGAAACTTGCTTCAGGAAGCTGGTTATAACCCTGTTTCAGTTGCTATAGGGGAAGCCGCATTTGTAAAAGATTTATCAGCGAATGATATTGAAAACATCAGGCGCAAATTGAAAAGTAAAGGATTTGCTATTGCCGAAAAAAGTAATGAAAAGGTTACAGTGAAAATTCATGCTGCCATTTGCGGGTATCTTGGTCAGATATCAAACAAAGAGCCTTCGCTCCAAAAATTATCCGCATACCTTTCAGAAAAGCTTCACCAAAGTTATTACCAGCTAAGCCGGAGATTTACCGAAACTACCGGTGTAACCATTGAAAAATATTTTATCTGTCTCAGGATGGAAAAGGCGAAGGAATTACTCATGCATGATGAGTTAAGTATTACCGAGATAGCCTGGCAGTTAGGTTACAGCACTCAGCAAATTTTCAGTACGCAATTTAAAAAAGAAACCGGCAAAACGCCAGGTGAATACCGGCTTAATCCGATACCTAAAAGAATACATTGGGATAAATTATTATGGCAACATTTCAAACAAAATGCTTAATTAATCAAACTAAGGCACCTGTAATACAGGCTACCTTTACAAAACAACTATATAGCTATAAGTATATGCGTATAATAAAACTCATAATAAAAACTGACTTCGGTCATATTTACTAAAAGATACACTATATAGCTTTAACAGGGTTTAATGTTTCAATAATGAAATCTAACCGGACGATAAAAATCAAGGCGCTGTTTCTCCTGACCACCTTTTCACTGAACACGGTGGTTGGTTTTGCCTGTTCGTTAGGTGTGGATATGGGTTTCAATGCCAGGCATCACTCTCATGAAGAAGGAGAAAAGCATGAGCATGGTAATGGTCATCATCATGATGGGAATAAGAGCCACAGTCACCAGCATGGCCCGGCATCTCACCATCATACGGATTCAGCAAATAGCACAGCTTCATTTTCTTCTCAAAGCGAGGAGAACTGCTGCACTGATTTTGTTGTAGGTTTTCAGAATACCGATAAACAGATTTCCGAAAAAAGCAGCATTCCGCAAAAAGGAACAAACACTTTATTATATCTCGTTTTTGCACCCCCATCTGTGGAATTACTCAATGCAAAGGGTTTTGCAGAACATTCCCGCATTCCTCCAAGGGAAATTGATTACTCTCCACCCGATATACGGGTCTTTATACAGTCTTTCCTTATTTGATACCGCTTTAATTGTGTAAACACACAGGTAAGCATCTATTGCCTCAAAGGTTGTACTTACTTCACTGTGCTGATACAATCCTGTAAACAGTAAATTTTAATTTGAAATTACTGTTGTGAGGATACAGCATTGATAATTACCACCGAAATACAGCATTGCTTCCTGCCTGATGTTTATTGCAATTAAAAATGCTTCTCTATTGTTTTTAAACAGTTCACAATTAAAAAACAATCACAATGGCATGCGGTAACAATTGTACATGCAACCGGAACGAATCCGGTAACCAGGATAATTCCAGGAGAGATTTTCTATTGAAAGGATTAATGGGTGGCATTGGCGCTGCCTTTCTCAGCGGTTGTTCTGGCAGCACAAGTCCCAAGTCAGAGAGCGGTGACAAAGTGAATGTATTAACCCACGATGGGAAATTGGTTGCAGTGGATAAATCACAGGTTGCCAATTTTAAACCTCACATATCAGAAGAAGATGTACGAAAAGGTATTCCAGGAAAAAAATTCGTAATGGTAATTGACCTGGCAAAATGCGATGGCTGTGGTAAATGCACCAAAGCTTGTAATAAAATGCACTATCTGCCCTCCAATAAAGAATGGATTGAAGTTTTGGAAATGCAGGATTCACCAGAGGTGTCGCCATATTATTTCGTAAAACCGTGCATGCATTGTGATAATCCGCCGTGCACAAAAGTATGCCCGGTAGATGCCACTTTCAAAAGAGAAGATGGCATTGTAGCGATAGATACAGACCGTTGCATCGGTTGCCGTTTTTGTATGGCCGCCTGCCCCTATTCAGTTCGCTTATTCAATTGGACAGAACCAGTTAAACCCAACATTGTTGAAACAACTCCTGCTGCAGAAAATGTATTTCAAAGCAAAAAAGGTTGTGTTGAGAAATGCGACTTCTGTCCCCACATGGCAAGAGAAGGTAAACTACCGGCATGTGTAACAGGATGTCCGATGAATGCCATCTGGTTTGGTGATGCCAATGAAGACGCAGTAACCTGTTATGATGGAACAACTACAAAATTGTCTCAATTGCTTGAAGATGGGGGAGCTTATCGTTTTATGGAAGAGTTGGGTACTGAACCAAGAGTGTACTATCTCCCTCCGGTTAACCGAACCTATGATGCTAAAGAAATAAAAATTGAAAAGGAAGGAAAATAAATCAAAGAATGTTTATGCAAAAGATTATTAGCATAGTGATACTTACCACCATTTTCAGTTTTCCTGTTAAAGGACAAATTGATAGCAGTGGAATATATGAAAACGCTGATGATTTTGTAGCAAGGAAGCTGACTTACGGTGGTCATCGCAAAATGGGCAAACACAAGTTGTTGCTAAATAATTTTTTCAATAGACCCTTTATTACAGTTATACATAATGATACGGTACATAATATTTTAAGAAATGACATTTTCGGGTATCGCCTGCAAAACGGGGCAGAATACCGAATAGTACACCGTCACGATTTGCGGATTTTAAATGCTGCAGAATATATTATCATATACCGAAGAGATGTAACTCATCCTCCTTCTGGCAAAACCAATGTTACAAATTATTATTTCAGTATCGGTCCTTACTCATCTGTACAAAAACTAACAATTAAAAATCTCAAAAAGGGTATTTCTTCAAGTCAACTATTTCTTGAAGAAATAGACGGCCTTTTTAAATACAATACAGAGTTGGCTGCTTATGATAAGCAACACAAGATGTATGTGATTAACTGGATTTATAAAAAAAGTGTGGAATAAACAATATTACAATTGCTCACCATAACAAAAAATACAATTATGGAAAAGCTGAATCCTGAAATAAAGAATCAAATAGAAAATGAATTGCTGAGTACAGTAGGCCGCCGCTACAGGCAAGAAACATTTTGGGTAATATTTCTTGGTTTGATTTGTGTTGGAGGAACTGTAGCCTGGATTATACAACTGCGAAAAGGATTAGGTGTTACAGCTATGAGAGATTATGTTTCCTGGGGATTATATATTTCACTGCTGTTCTTCTTTGTTGGTGTAAGCCTGATTGGTGCATTAGTGTCCTGTGTACTGCGGATGTCAGGCGCTAAATGGAGATACCCTCTGATACGCATTGCTGAAGCCGTAACACTTTCTGCTATCTTCTTTGCCGGGTTTATGCCCGTATTGGATATGGGTCGCCCCGAACGTTTGTATTATCTCATTACACATGGTCGCATTCAATCGCCAATTCTGTGGGATGTTGTAGCCATTGCTACATATTTTATAGGAAGTGTGATTTATTTCTATCTGCCGTTGATTCCGGATTTAGCCATCATGAGAGATAAACTTACCGATGCACCTAAATGGAGAAGAAAATTGTGGCGCTGGCTGGCAATGGGCTGGGAAGATAATCTGCTACAAAGACGCTTATTAAAAAAAGCGATGCTCATTTTATGCATTGTGATTTTACCAGTCGCAATATCCGTACATACTATCAGTGCATGGTTAATTGCATTTACATTAAGGCCTGGCTGGAACTCTACTATTATGGGCCCTTATTTCGTATTCGGCGCTTTAATGGCTGGTACGGCTATTATGATTTTAATTATTGCCAAGCTTCGTCATGGATACAGGTTAGAACACTACCTCACGCCAAAGCATTTTAATAATCTGGCAAAAATATTACTGGCATTGACAGCTTTCTATCTGTATCTCAACATTAATAAATATGGTGTGCCTGCATATAAAATGGCGAAGGAAGAAAAGGCAGTATTGAATGATTTATTTTATGGAAATAATTCTTTCTTTTTCTGGTTTACACAAATTGCAGGCCTTGTAATACCGATAATTATTTTATCATTCAAACGATTCAGGCAATCCATCAAATGGGTTGTAACTGCATCGGTAATGGTACTGCTCGGGGCATTAATCAACCGCTATCTTATCGTTGTGCCCAATATGCTGCATCCGTTTGTACCTATTCAACATGCACAGCACGGGTATGCCAGCTATAATCCCACACTCATAGAATGGGCTATTACCGCTTCGTCGTTAGCAGGTTTTGTATTACTCATCATTCTTCTCTTCAAACCTTTCCCGGTTATTACAATGTGGGAAGTAACGGAAGAAGTGGAAAAACGTGGAGAAAAAGAAATTGGCGTTGAAAATATTATCACCCTTCAAAATATTCCCACTCATGCAAGCTAATAAAATATACAATTTTATATTCTTGTCATTCCTGCTGACAACAACCGTAGCTGCGCAGGATGAAAAAATAAATGGAAACATTGCGCTGCACCTGAGCTCCAACGACAGCATGTATGTTGTTACAGCTACGGTTACCAATATTGCTACTCAACAACCTGCAAAAGATGTTGAATTGACCTTTTATGTACAGCGAACATTTGGATTGATGAAAGTGGCGGATGGCACTACAGATAGTACGGGCATTATAACAGCAGAATTCTCATCTGATATCCGTGGGCATGATGCCACAAAGAATTTTTTACTAATTGCCAAAGTAGAGGAAAGCGATGTAATGAAGGATACGGCCTTCCAGGTTTCTATTCAATCAAAGCTTACTTTCCCCGCAGATAAACCCATACCCCGTTCCATAGCCGGGGCACATGCACCGTGGTGGCTTGTAGTCTCATTCATAGCAGCGGTGGGTGTTGTATGGCTACTATTTGTGTATGTACTGTACCTGGTTTACCGCATTAAAAAAGCATCAATGAAAGTCATTTCTTAACAGTAAAAATTATAATTATGAAAGTATTAGTTAAAAAGATTATCCGGAAAAAAATGTTGATTGCCTCATTGCTGTTACTGGTTGCAATTGCAGGCAGTGCATTCTTTCAACAAAAGGAATGGAAAGCCCCCGCCTCTGCTGACGCTAAGAAAAATCCCTTAACTGCTGATGCCACTACAATTGCTGCCGGCAAAACTGTGTATGTAAAAGAATGCCAATCCTGTCATGGGAAAAAAGGTAAAGGTGATGGCCCTTCAGCAAAAGACCTGGATATACCAGCGGGAGATTTTACAAAAGCGGTTACACAAAGCCAGAGTGATGGCGCCCTGTTCTGGAAAATTTCAGAAGGAAGGAAGCCAATGCCATCTTTCAAAAAGAAACTAAATGAAACTCAGATATGGCAATCTGTAGTTTATATGAGAACATTAAAACAGTAATTATATGAAAAAGAAAATTTTTATTTCAATTGCTGCTGTATTGCTGCTTTCTGCAACAGGCTTCAGCCAGCAATATAACCAGGACTATCTGGATAGTTTAATTCAAAACAAAGTGCAACCCTTAATATCCAGGAACAGCAAATTTGTATTAACCGGATATACTACAGCTGGTGCAAAATTTGCCAAAGACGATACAAAGTTTAATGGCTTTTCATTAAACCCGATTTTGTTATGGAAACCATCAGAGAAAATCTTTGTTGAAGCAGAACTGGAGACAGAGCTGGAAGGTAATGAAACAGTTATTAACCTTGAATATGCCAATGTTTCCTACTTCCTCAATAAATACATCACTTTCAGAGCCGGTAAGTTTCTCTCTCCGTACGGTATATTTCAGGACAGGCTGCACCCTGCATGGATAAATAAACTACCTACAGCCCCACCAGGTTATGGCCATGATGGTGTAGGCCCAAGCGCTGAATTGGGTTTTGATGTACGAGGTGGTATTCCCCTCGGTTCTGCAAAAATGAATTACAGCATTTATGTTTCTAATGGCCCCGTGTTAAATACCGGCGCTGATGAACCCGGTGAAGAGGGCATGCTTTCCTATGAGAATGCTGATGACAATAATAACAATAAAACATTTGGAGGACGGATTGGCTTATTACCTTTTTCTAACTCTTCTCTTGAGGTAGGCGGTTCCTGGCAATTGGCTAAACCTGGAGACAAAGGGTCGGTATATGAGAACCTGAAAACCCAGCAGTATGCACTTGATTTAACTTATGTAAAACAGCTTGATTTCATCAAAGGCCTGTTTGATGTAAAAGCACAATGGAATTGGGTTAATGTTGATAAAGCAGATTATAAAGACCCTGACGACCCTACCGGAACTACAACGTACACTTTTGATAACAAAAGGAACAGTGTTTTTGCCCAGGCTGCCTACCGGCCAAGCATGTCGCCCAATAAGTTCCTGAAGAAAACTGAATTGGTATTCCGTTATGCCGGTTTAAATCCTCCTTCTGGTTCAAAAGAGCCCGACAAGATAAAGCAATATACCTATGGTTTTAATTATTGGATAAACTGGCGTACGGCAGTAAAACTGGCTTATCAGCGCCAGGAAAACAACAATGCTTTCCTCGTACAGTTTGCAGTTGGTTTTTAATAACGCTAAAATTAGTTTTTATGAAACGTAATACATTAATAATAATAGTTGCCCTGATACTTACAACAGGGTTAGTCATCGCCAGTTGTGTAACGGCCAAAATAACCGATAAAAGTGGCAGCCAGCTTTGGAGCGAAAACTGTCAGCGATGCCACAATACACCACCCAGTTCTGCTTTTACTAATTCACAGTGGGAAGTAATTAATACCCACATGCGGCAAAGGGCCATGCTTACCGAAGATGAGTACAAAAAGATTACAGAGTTTATGCAGGCAGGTGAATAAGGTTGGTTTCTTTAAATCCGTACCCTTGATTTAAAAGCATTATAGAAAATATTAAATGCTGTGTATGAAAAAGATAAATGTTCTTTCCGTGTTATTGGTGATTCTGCTTATCATGCCAGTATCATCATATTCACAGGAGAAAAAAGTTCCAGATTCAAGTTCAGCCCTTGCAAAAGAGTCATCCTACATTTTGGCAGGCGCTGCATTTAACAGCGACATTGTTTTTTTAGGCCGTAAAAGCGCAATTAAGTCTCCTTACATTTCAGCATCTGCAGGATATTATCATAAATCAGGTTTTTTTATTACCGGTATTGTATCCTACCTGGCATCCTCACAGCAAAACAGGATTGACTTATTCACAACAACCGGCGGTTATGATTATTATAAAAAAGATTTTACTGCAGGTATTTCTGCAACGGGATATATTTTCAATAATAAGAGTTATACAGCCAAATCTGCATTAACAGCTAACCTGAATGCTTACGCCGATTATGATTTTGACATACTGGAAGTGTATGTGGATGGTACTGTGTATTTCAGCAATCAAAGTGATTTTATTTTTAGTGTGGCTATAAGTCATAATTTTTATACAGCGAATGATAATTTAAAAATCAGTCCAACCTTTTCGCTGTATAGTGGCACACAAAACTATTACAGCAACTACAATAACAATAAGCGGTTTGGACAACACATGATTAATGCGGGCGGCATTAATACAATGGGCACTGGCATGATGAGTGGAAGTATTTTTAATATTCAGAATTATGAGTTTAGTATCCCTGTAAGATATGATTTAAAACATTTTCGGTTCCAGTTCCTGCCAATATATGCTATTCCAGTAAACCCGGCAACAATTACTGATAATCTGAATACCTATAAAGAAGACCTCAGCAATACTTTTTTCTGGTCCATGGGAGTATTTTATAAATTTTCCAAACAAAAAAAATAAACAATATGAAAAAAATTCTTTTAGCAGCTATGTCAATAGTACTACTGATAACTGCATCACTTGCCCAGCAAGTATCAACCGGGAACACAAATGAACAAGGCACAACTGTAAATGATGAGCACCTGATAATGAAAGACGGCAAAATGTACCACAGTATGAATGGAAAGGAAATGATGATGGAAAATCAAATGACATTACAAAACGGCACGGTAATGCAGGCAAATGGTTTGTACCAATTAAAAAATGGTAAACAGCACCAGTTGCGCAATGGGCAGTGCATGGATATGAATGGTAAAAAATACCGGTCGCATCAAATGTTTCAAAGAAATATGATGCGGATGCATGGTTCAGGTATGCATTCCGGAGGTCATCAGGGCATGAATATGAACGGGCATCATTAATGATTTTAGGCCTGTATTATATACGTATTAAAGAAGTTATCGGAAATGTGAACCTGCTATCAAATTAAAAAATCATTTTCTATGCGCTTAGGTTTAATGGCAATATGGGTTTCATGGTTCCTGGTTACGGGAATTTCATCAGCCGCACAAGTGTACCAAACAAAGTCGGGAACTATACTCGCCAGCGGAAGGTACAGAGGTGCAGGTGTAACGGCAGTGAGCAATCAGTTATTCATGCATTTGAATTATGATAAGGCAGAAATGCACCTGCGGCTGGTGATTCCCACTATAATAACAGAAAATGATTCCTTAAATATCCTCCTGCAAAAACTGGCAGGCCAGGAATTAGTTTTTAGTGGTAAGATGAACATTGCTTTTGTACAAACTAAAAGCCATCCTAAACAAAAATTTGCTACGCAAGGAACTCTTTTTTTGAACGGAGTAAGCCGGCCGTTCAGTTTTATCTCGGTATTGGAGCATTTTCCAAGGGGTAACACAAGCTGCATTTTATCAGGAGATTTTCTAATAGACCTGCAGCTATTTAATGTGAAAAATCTTTTACCTGGAGAGGAAAAAATAAACGCAAAATTTAATCAGCTTGTTTTGAAAAGGCCGGGTGAATAATAATGATTAATAACATTTAAATATATAATTTATGAAAACGAGTACCTGGATTTTAAGTATTGCAACAATAATAGTGCTGGTTGGCTGCAGCACTACCTACAATGCTGTATCCACCGATTATGACCGGTCAGTTAATTTCAGCCAGTATAAAACATTTGCATGGCTGCCCGATAAGGCAGACACTGCAAATACACCCTATAACAATGAAATTATCCGGAATAATATCCGCAATTATTTCGGACAATGCATGAGCGACAGAGGATATCAATTTGACGGAGAAAGCCCCGATATCTTAATGCAACTGGAAATAACCAATGCAAAAAAAGAAAGGGTAATAACTACTTATCCTTCCAGTTATTATTACCGGCCTTATTATTTCGGAAGTTTCTATTACTCACCCTATCCCTACGGATATTATTACCGCTATTACCCGACCTATAATTATGGCTATTCCGGCTTTCCTGGTTACACTACTACACAAAAACAGGAATATGTAAATGGTTCCATCACTTTAAACTTTATTGACCGAAAAAACAATAAACTGGTATGGACAGGCATTGCTGAAGGAGATATTTATGATGCATCCCATATCAGCTACGACCTGCATCCTGCTGTGCATCGTATTCTTAACGAATATCCGGTAAAACCCTTAGTAAACCGCAGTCATAAAATGCGCTAAAAGAAATATAATGAGAACAACAAACGAAATCATATTACAATCATTGGGAGCGGCTGAAACAGTAACAGGTTCTAAACATTTGTTACAGACTCCTGAATTAAATATACTGGTTGATTGTGGCCTGTTTCAGGGTATAAAATCATTGCGAATGAAAAACCGTGAGGAATTACCCGTGCACCCCGCTGATATTGATGTGCTGTTGTTAACGCATGCACACCTTGATCACTGCGGGTATATTCCCCTCTTTGTAAAACAAGGCTTCAAAGGAAAAATTTATATGACGCCTCCTACAAAAGACCTGGCAGAAATTATTTTATACGACAGCGCCAAAATACAGGAAGAAGATGCAGAAAAAGCCAACCGGGAAGGTTATTCCAAACATAAGCCGGCATTACCTCTTTACAAATCCGAAGATGTTGACTTTGCAATTAGTCATTTTGAAACGGTGGAGCATAGTTCAGTGGTTCAATTATCACCTCATATCAGCTTTCAATTCAGAAAGAATGGCCATATACTCGGCAGCGCCTGCGTTCAATTGAATTGCTATGATAAAACAATAGTTTTTTCTGGTGATATTGGTCGTTATCATTCAGACTTTTTGCTACCACCGGCAAATATAGACAGGGCCGACTACGTAGTAATGGAATCAACCTATGGCGACCGCTTACATGGAAATGCAGATCCTTCTGAACAGTTGGCTGATGTAATCAATGAAGCAACCGATAAACATGGCACCATATTGATACCAAGTTTTGCAGTTGGTCGGGCACAGGAAATCATGCACCTCATCAATCACCTTAAAAAGAAAAACAGAATCCCGCATTGGTTACCGGTTTTTCTTGACAGTCCTATGGCTGCTGATGCGACAGAAATTTTATGCCGTTATCCAAAATGGCATAAGCTGAAACATGAAGAATGTATGAGTGTATGTAAAGATGTAGTCATCAACAGAGATTGGCACAATACAAAGGATATTATTCACAAGCACGGAAGCAAAATTGTGATTTCAGCAAGTGGTATGCTCACAGGAGGTCGTGTACTTGAATACATGAAGCATTTAGCAATACATGAAAACAATATCGTCCTGTTAATAGGTTATCAGGCAGAAGGAACAAGGGGCCGGGCATTGCAAAACAAGGCACATGAAGTAAAAATTCATGGTAAATATTATCCCGTAAAAGCAAGAGTTGTTGAAATATCAGGCCTTTCTGCCCATGCTGACCAATCAGAGTTGATAGAATGGCTAAAAAGCTTTCAGCAATTACCACTGAAAATCTTTTTAGTGCACGGTGAGCCATCAGCTCAGGAAGTATTAAGAGTAAAGATTCAGGATGAATTAAAAATTCCTGCACACATACAGCAACAAAATCAGGCAATCACTTTATTTAATACCAACGTTTATGCAAACGCAACATCACTTTAACGAAACAGATTTAAAAGAAGGCCATATTCATAAGCTTGCTTTTAAAAATCTGGGCATTGATACTAACCAGGAATTGGTAGTGTTCATGCCAGCCAGTTGTCATGTTTGTAAGTCTGAAGGTTTTCAGGCACTCACCCGGGTAACCGTTTCTTTGAATGGTAAAAGTATTATCGCTGCATTGAATGTTACAAGTGATGGGCTGCTGGCTGAAGGCGAAATCAGTTTGTCAGAAAGCGCAGCCAAAAAACTGGCAGTTCAGGAAGGTGATTTATTGAGTGTTTCTCATACCGAACCTTTACATTCAGTAGCTCATGTAAGAGCTAAGTTGTATGGAAGTATTCTGGACCAACAGGCATATAATGAAATAATCCATGACATAGTTGACGGGAAGTATTCCAATATTTTATTGTCGTCCTTTGTGTCCGCTTGTTCAGGCAATAATATGAACATGGACGAAATCCGGTACCTGACCCATGCCATGGTTGATGCAGGCAATAAACTCTACTGGGGGAAAGGTGTTATAGCAGACAAGCATTGTGTTGGCGGCTTACCGGGTAACCGTACCACAATGATAGTAGTACCAATTATTGCTTCGCTGGGTATTATCATACCAAAGACTTCTTCAAAAGCAATTACTTCACCTGCCGGTACTGCCGATACTATGGGGGTATTGACCAATGTGAATTTAAGTGTACAGGAAATCCGAAAGGTTGTAGAAAAGGAAAACGGATGTATTGCCTGGGGCGGAGCTGTGAAACTTAGCCCTGCGGATGATTTGATAATTCGGGTGGAAAAAGCGTTGGATATTGACAGCGAAGGGCAAATGATTGCTTCTATCCTGTCTAAGAAAGCTGCTGCAGGCTCAACACATTGTTTGATTGACATACCAGTGGGGCCAACAGCAAAAGTGAGAAGCATGGATAGCGGAGTACAATTAGCATTAAGATTAAAAGAAGTTTCAGAATTCATTGACATCAAAACACAGATAATATTTTCCGATGGCTCTCAACCTGTAGGCTATGGAATTGGGCCGGCCCTTGAGGCAAGAGATGTGCTGCATGTATTGCAATGTAAAAAAGATGCTCCCAAAGATTTATATGAAAAATCAATCCTGATTGCAGCAGAGCTTGTACGCCTCGCCTGGGATATGCCAAAAGATACTGCACGGGAGATTGTAACAGAAAAACTAAAAAGCGGAGAGGCATTTAAAAAATTCATTGCCATCTGTGAAGCGCAGGGCGGATTTAAAGAACCTGGGAAAGCCCGATATACAAAAACAATTGAAGCTGACTTTACCGGTACCATTCATGAAATAAACAACAGGAAAGTGGCACAAGTGGCAAAGCTTGCTGGCGCACCGGATACACCGGAAGCAGGAGTTGATTTTCGTATTCAGTTAAAAGAAAAAGTGGAAAGTGGACAACCATTGTTTACGATTCATGCCAATTCACCCGGTGAACTGGAGTACGCCTATGAATACTACAAGAATAATAGCGAGGATATCATTAAATATTTAATCAATGAATAATTGTGTTTTATTCAGCATACCTGGCAATGAGCTGCTGTGCCACTCCTTAACGGAGCTATTGCATGTGCAGCAGGGAGAAGCCATCATCCGGCATTTCCCTGACGGAGAAACCTATGTGAAAGTTATTTCAAACGTGTATGAGAAAGAAGCAATAATTGTTTGTTCACTGCATCACCCTGACAATAAAATATTGCCACTATACTTTCTGGCAAAAACGCTGAAAGAATTCCGTGCTTCTTCCATAACGCTGGTAGCTCCTTACCTGGCTTACATGAGACAGGATAAAAGGTTTACAGATGGCGAATGCATCAGTTCTGATTTATTTGCAAGGCTTATTTCCGGTTTTGTTGATAAGCTAATTACCATTGACCCCCACTTACACAGGCGAACATCTCTAAATGAAATCTATTCAATCCATACCTCTGTTTTACATGCGTCTCCGCTGATTTCAAAATGGATTAAGGAAAATATACAAAACGCTGTATTGATAGGCCCCGATAGTGAAAGTGAGCAATGGGTAAGTAAAGTAGCAGAAGACGCCGGGGCGCCTTTTATTGTATTGGAAAAAATTCGTAAAGGTGACCGTAATGTACAGGTATCCGTACCGCAAGTAGAAAAATATCAAAACCACGTGCCGGTTCTTGTAGATGATATCATATCTACTGCACATACAATGATTGAAACCATCGGGCATCTGAAAAAGGCTGACATGAAACCGCCAATATGTATCGGTATTCACCCCGTGATGGCATCAAGAGCCTATGACAAATTATTAAAGGCCGGAGCAGAAAAAATAATCACATGCGATTCAATCATACATCCTTCAAACGGAATTAAAGTAGATGAATTGCTGGCGGATGAAATATGTAAAAATTGTTTTGTGGTAGATTAAACGAAAGTTTTATGAAATCTATAGAAAGAATAGAGATATATGATGCCACACCGGAAGATGTATTTAAGTGTATTGATAACCTTGGTGTAACCGGCACGCACATGACCAAATCGTCATGGATGATGATGGGCAGTAAACTGAAACTGGAGTATTTAACTGAACAGCATAATGGTTTGGGTACAAAATACAGATGGACAGGAAAAATGATGAGCATGACTATGGACTTTACAGTGGAAGTAACACAGTGGGTGGAAGGAAAGGAAAAAATATGGGAAACAGTCGGGGAATCAAAAATGATTATTTATTCATGGTTTCAGATGCATTTAACTACTCCTCCTATGTTTAACAAAGGAACGAAGGCAGAGCTTTCCATCACTTATAAAAAACCAAAAGGGTTACTCAACAATATTCTTTGTTTTCTTTTTGCGGACTGGTATTGCAATTGGTGTTTAAAGAAAATGCTGGGTGACGCAAAAAAGACCCTTAATGCTATGAAATCATAGTTCTCAACTTATTAAATCAGACGAAAATGAAATCAATTAAAGATATAGAACTCTCTCCCAAACCCGGCAAAAAATACTGGAGAAATTGTCAACGGGAATGGAGAGAAGAATTCATTTACTTTTTGCTGGTTGACCGTTTTCACGACAGTAATAAAAGACATACCGTTGAATTTGAAAGCCGCCATCCGGGGTTTGGAGATGATGCTCAATTAACAAAACAATGTGGCGGTACGCTACGGGGCATTATTAATAATCTTGAATACATCAGGCATCTTGGATGCACGGCTATCTGGCTCAGTCCCGTCTTTAAGAATAACCCTGAATCCTATCATGGGTACGCTATTGAAAATTATTTGGAAATTGATGAACGCATTGGCACAAAAGCAGACCTTGAAGAATTGGTGGATTTAGCGCATACCTATGATATGCGGGTATTTCTGGATATAGTGCTGCATCATTCCGGTGATAACTGGTGTTATCCTGATGGACAAGAATACTATTATTATAACGGAATTGAATTCCCTTTTGGTGAATGGCGACACACAGACAAACCTGTTCCAATTGAATTAAGAAACCCTGCTTTATATGGACGCAAAGGGCAAATCAAAAATTTTGACGCCTATCCGGAAACACAAGAGGGCGATTTCTTCAGCCTGAAAGCTTTTAAAAATGATGAATCAAGAGAAGCGATTTACATTCAAAAAGTATTAACCGCTATTCATTGCTACTGGATAAGGGAAACAGATATTGATGGTTTCCGGCTGGATGCCGTAAAGCATATGGGTGAATTAGCCATCAGCCGCTTTTGTTCTTATGTAAGAGAGTATGCCTATTCTTTAGGAAAGAGAAATTTTTTCCTTTTTGGCGAGTTAGTTGGTTCAGATGCTATGGTAAGTAATTATGTAGGTCCTAAAACACTTACAACATACAATGACCAGAATCTTTATTATGGTTTGAATTCTGTTTTAGATTTTCAGTTACACTTTGCATTAGAAGGCGTAATAAAAGGCAAAGATTCTCCGGGTAAATTAATTGAGCGATACACGGAGCTGCAGAAGAACGCATTGGACAGAGGCGAATATGGTGAATTCCTTGTTACATTTTTGGATAATCATGACCAGATTGGTGATGCCTTTAAACATCGTTTTGGTCATCACGCCGAACCGGAACAAATAATTGCCGGTATTGCCTTTTTGCTTTGCGCCCTTGGCACACCTTGTCTTTACTATGGAACAGAACAAGGTTTTGATGGATGTGGTAAAGGCGACCGTTACATCAGGGAATGTATGTTTAATCCAAACGATAAAACTACTAATGTACTCAATCAGCAATCTGAAATATATAAAGCAATAGCTTCCATTGCACGGTTCCGGAATGAAAGTAATGTACTGCGGTTTGGCAGAATGTTCATGAGGGAAACTTCGCAAAACGGCAGCCGCTTTCATCTTCCTGAATGTAATAAATGTATATTATCCTTTTCAAGAATATTATATGACCAGGAGGTTGTATTTGTATATAACTCTTCTACATGTGATGTTAAAGAAGAACATATACTGGTGGATTGCCAGTTAAACCGGAACCGCAAATGGATGAAGCCGGTATATGGGCTAAAAGCGAATGTGGAAATACTGCATTCGGAAAATCCAGCCAATCCGGTATGCTATATAAAGTTGTATTTAAGGCCGATGCAGTTGGTGATTTTAAAAAACTATTAACCAGTATATAATTATCTGTATAATCAGATAGTAATATGATAATAATCAGGTAAGACCAGTAGATGAATCATAGTTTTTCATTCAGAAGGGAAAGACCTTCATAAAAAAGGGGAATGCTATGACAAAGAATACAAACAAAAAACAAAACAAAGATGAGATGCAGAATATGGCTGAAATAATGAAGGCGATGGCACATACTGACCGGCTGGCAATATTAAAATTGTTGTGCAAAAATCAAACAGATGGATTGAGTGTAAAAATGATTTATGAAAAATTGCAGTTGCAGCAGCCGGTTGTATCCCGTCATTTGAATATACTGAAAAGTGCAGGTGTTGTTCGTCGTTTTCAACAAGGGCAAAAGATTAATTACTGTTTATGTATGGATAAGAAAAATATAGAGTCCTTGCTCAAATGTTTTTGCTGAAAAATTTTATCAATAAGCATTCAGGTATCTGGCTACATCAATAATTAAATATTAATACAATGATAGAAAAAATAGTTTCCTGGTCAATCCGCAACCGGTTCTTTGTTTGGCTCGGGATTATTCTTATTGCCGTAGGCGGGTTTTATTCTATCAAAGAAACACCAGTGGATGCATTACCTGACTTATCAGAAAACCAGGTTATCATATTCACAGAATACATGGGCCGCAACCCAAAAATTATGGAAGACCAGATTACCTACCCTTTGGTATCAAATCTGCAAGGTATTCCCCGTATTAAATCAATCCGTGCAGCTTCTATGTTTGGTATGAGTTTCATATTCGTAGTGTTTAAAGATGATGTGGATATTTATTGGGCACGAACAAGGGTATTAGAGCGACTCAATTATGCACAAAAATTTTTACCGCAAGGTGTTACCCCTTCTCTGGGCCCTGATGGTACTGGCTTAGGACATGTCTTTTGGTACACACTTGATGGCAAAGGATACAACTTAGGGGAACTGCGGGCTTTACAGGATTGGTACGTAAAGTTCGCCTTGCAAAATGTAGAAGGTGTAAGTGAAGTAGCGTCTTTTGGTGGTTTTCAAAAACGTTACCAGGTAACCATTGACCCATATAAACTGGTGTACTATGGAGTGCCGTTGATGGATGTTACCCGTTCTGTGGCCGCTAATAATAAAGATGTTGGAGGGAGTTTATACGAAATGAATTCCACAGGTTATCTCATCCGTGGCTTAGGATATATCACCAGTCTTGATGATATTAAAGAAATCCCTATCGGAACTTATAAATCTATCCCTATAAAGTTGAGTGATATTGCTGAAGTACAGATGAGCCCTGACTTAAGGCTGGGTATAGTAGATGAAAATGGAGAGGGTGAGGTAGTTGGTGGCATAGTAGTGATGCGTTTTGGAGAAAATGCCAAAGATGTAATTGAAAGAGCAAAAGCCAGGATGAAGGATATAGAAAAAGGGTTACCACAGGGAGTAAAGTTTAAAACGGCTTATGACAGGAGTGATTTGATACTCGCCGCCATAGATACTTTAAAAGAAGCATTATGGCAAGAAGTGCTTATAGTTTGTATTGTAGTGCTTCTTTTTCTTTTCAGCGTTAGAAGTAGTCTTGTGGCCATCATCTGCATACTTCTCTCTGTTCTTATTGGATTTATACTCATGAAATTTTTTGGTATCACAGCCAATATTCTTTCTCTCGGAGGTATAGCCCTTGCCATTGGTGATGTAGTGGATCCCGGCATCGTGATGGCCGAAAACGCATACAGACAATTAACCAATCGTATTCTTCTGAATAAATAAAGTAATCCCGTATGACAAAACAAAAAGAAATAAAAGTAAAGGAACGAATCGGGCATACTAAAGAAATCCCGGAAACAGAAAGGGTGGCCATTATTGAAGAATCGTCACGAACTGTAGGCAGGTCCGTCTTTTTTTCTGTCATCATTATGATTATATCTTTTGCACCAATCCTTTTCCTTACAGGTCAGGAGAAAAAACTTTTTGCACCGCTTGTACTTACTAAAACATTTTCATTGTTGGGAGCAGCCATTCTTGCCATTACCGTGGCTCCTATGCTCACAAGGACTTTCATGAAATGCAAACTGATTCCTGAAAGCAGAAATCCGGTCTCTAACTTTTTTATTACTATTTATAAACCTGTAGCAAGATGGTGTTTGAAATGGCGCAAAACAGTTTTAGCTATGTGCTTTGCAATAATAGCCGGCAGCGTACCATTGGTGATTAACCTAGGAACTGAATTTATGCCTCCGCTGGATGAGGGTTCCCTATTGCTTATGCCGGTTACGTTACCTGATGTATCTAATTCTGAAGCAAAACGTATAACACAGTTGCAGGATAAAATCATTAAAGGTTTTCCTGAAGTGGAAAATGTATTAGGTAAAGCAGGCCGTGCATACACTGCTACGGATAATGCTCCAATCAGTATGATTGAAACCATTATCGTATTAAAACCCAAAAGCCAATGGCGAAAAGGAATGACTAAAGAGAAGCTCATAAAAGAAATGAATGAAAAAGTCCAGATTCCGGGTGTCGTTGTTGGATGGACACAACCTATCATCAACCGTATCAATATGCTTTCAACCGGCATCCGTACTGATGTGGGTGTAAAAATCTATGGGAAGAACCTTGATAGCATCTATAACATCGGCCGCAAAGTAGAAGCCGCCTTGAAAGATATTCCAGGATTAGTGGATTTATATGTGGAGCAACTTACCGGAGGTAAATATCTTGATATAAAAATCAGGAGACCCGATGCAGCCAGATATGGCTTGAATATAGATGATGTGAACATGGTCATAGAAAGTGCTCTGGGCGGAATGATTCTGACAAATACAGTAGAAGGAAGAGAACGATTTAATGTTAATCTCCGGCTGGCTCAGGAATACAGGAACGATATTGATGAAATCAAAAGAATCCCCGTACAAACGATGAAATATGGAGTCATCCCCCTTTCATCTGTGGCTGATGTAAAAGTAACAGAAGGACCACCCATGATAAATTCTGAAAACGCCATGCTTAGGGGTACTGTACTTTTCAATGTTCGGGGCAGAGATATGGGTGGTGTAGTGAATGATGCAAAGAAAAAGATTGAGGAAACCTTTAAACAATTACCACAGGGTTATTATATAGATTGGAGCGGTCAATATGAAAACCAGGTAAGGGCACAGCAAAGGCTAAAGATTATTATTCCCATCGTAATGCTGGTTATTGCTTTTATTCTTTATATCACATTCCATTCTTTTAAAGCTGTACTGATAGTATTCATCAGCATACCGGTTGCGCTTATGGGCGGAGTGTATTCACTTTACTATTATAATGTCAATTTCTCTGTAGCTGTAGCTGTTGGTTTTATAGCGCTGTTTGGAGTAGCGGTTGAAACTGGTGTATTGATGATAGCTTATTTGAATGATTCAATAAAGAAATTGGTTGAGTCCAAAGGGAATAGTATTCAAAATATAACTAAGGAAGAACTTAAAGAAACGTTTTTGTTTGGCGCTACGCAGCGTGTACGTCCATTATTGATGACGGTTTTAGCAAATATAATAGGTTTGATACCGGTAATGGCTTCCACCGGTACCGGCAGCGATGTAATGAAGCCGATAGCAATTCCCTTTGTTTTCGGTCTCATCACCGCAACCTTATTTGTACTGATTGTATTACCAGTGATTTACAATCTCATTAAAGAACGGGAACTTAAAAAAGGGAAATTGGAAGTACTGGCTATTGAAGAATAAAATGTAAAAATATACACATGAAAAGAATACTGACATACTGTTTATTAATGATGATAACAGTTACAGCAAAAGTAAAAGCACAGGATACTGCGAGGTTGGGCATACAGGATATATTTTCAACAATTGATAAAAATTATCCGCTGTTACAATTGTATGAATCAAAGATTTCGTCTGTGCGTTCGTTAGTGGAAGGCGCCAAAGCCTGGATGCCCCCCACTGTGGCGTTAGCCTTTGACAGGTTTCCCTACCGTCTCTCCATCCTTAAAGAAATGACACCAGATAACCAGGCAGGGCTGATGCTTTCTGTTCAGCAGATGATTCCAAACCCGGCAAAATTAAACGCTAAGAAAGACTATATCGCTTCATTGGAAAACGTCCAACATAACGACTTAGAATGGCAAAAGAATGTGTTGCATTTTACCGCAAGATTATATTATTACCGGCGCTATACTGCAGAACAAAAATTAAAAACCATCAGGGAATACCGTGAGTTATTGCAAATGCTTATTAAAACAGCAAAAGATAAATATACCTACAACCAGTCTGACCTTCCCACAATTTTCAAAGCTGAAGCTTCTTTAAGTGAATTAGGCAATATGGAAACAATGTTATTCTCTCAAATTGCTGAATCCAATATTGGCCTTAATACATTAATGAGCCGGGATGTTAATGCTCCTTTTTTTATTGATACTTTATTGACGCCAAAAGACTACAGCAATGAGTATCTGCTTGCGTTAGACAGCTCACAACTACTGCGTAATGATATTCTTGCTGTTGAAAGCCGTATTCGCTCAATGAAGTTTAATCAAACATGGGCAGCTACAGGCTCTAAGCCGGATTTTGGAATTCAATTTTCCCACGGCCAAATGTTTGGCATGCCCAAACAATTCTCCATCATGGGTATGATGACAATACCGATTGTACCATGGTCATCTAAAATGTATAAGTCAGAAGTAAAATCAATGGGATTTGAGATACAGGCTATGCAAAAAGAAAAATCAACCATGCAGCTGATGGCTTCACAAATGATACGTGAAAAAATTACCATGCTTATTTATGAAACAAGACAACTTAATAACTATGACAAAAATGTATTGCCATCATACCAAAAAAACCTGGAGAGCAACCTGCTGGCTTACCGGCAAAATACAGGTAATTTTTTTGTGTTACTGGATGCATGGAATATGGTACTCATGAAACAACTGGAAAGAATAGATAAGCTGGGCCAGGTATTTACTGTTCAGTCCGAATACGAATATCAACGGGAAATTAAATAGCAATGTTAAACCGTATTCAACATATAAAAATGAAAATGGCAAATTATGGGTTATTCCTCCTGACGGCCGGAGTTACTCTGGTGTTCATTGCCTGTAATGACAAGGAAGACAAACACAGTGGCCATAACAGCAAGATAACAGAAGCCAAAAAGGACAGCGGCATGCAGCATGATGCTATGGAGGGGATGCAGATGAATGATGACAGTAGCAAAAGCATGAACAATATGAGCAGTGATACTGTAAATCATTCATCCCATAATACTATGGATGGCATGAGCATGAATGATAAAAACAGTATAGCTGATACAGCCGTCAACGAAATATACTGGAATACGATGCCTGCTAACCAAACTGTCATCTCTACCCAAAAAGTGATTGAGCCGGTTGACAGTAATATGAACTATACTTTCAAGGGAAATGGCTATATCAGTTTTGACTTTCGGAGGAGCCACAAAGTTCCGGTACGTATCGGCGGACGGATTGAACGGCTATATGTAAAATACAACTACCAATATATCAAAAAAGGTGAAAAAATTCTGGAACTATATAGCCCCGAAATCAATACTTATATTGAGGAATTTTTATTTCTTATCCGGCAACCTGCTGACTCGGCACTTCTGAATAAAGCAAAACAAAAATTATTACTGCTTGGTCTTTCAACGGCACAAATAAAACAAATTCAGAATTCCAGCCAGGCTCCCTTAACTATTTCAGTTTATAGCCCGTTTGAAGGATATGTTTTGTTCAATCCTTCAGCAATGTCAGGTATGGGTACAACCGTTAACACTTCTGCAGGTATGGGTGGTATGAACTCAGGAGCCAGTGCTGCTCCTTCTGTTTCTCCTACTGTATTGCCTGATAACAGCATCCGTGAAGGTATGTATGTGGCTAAAGACCAGACATTATTCTGGATAAATGATTTTAAAGAAGTATGGGGTATTGCAGCATTCACCAAAGAAAACGAAAAATACCTGCGCAAAGGATTGCCTGTAACTGTTACAAATGAACTGATGCCTGAAAAAACATTTCAAACATCAATCCAGTTTATGGAACAGATATACCAGGGCGGGCAGAAATTCAGCCAGGCAAGGATTTATCTCCCTAATACTTCGGGTATATTAAAACAAAATTCATTAATAACAGTCTCTTCGTCCATGCCAGTAAGGTCATTAATGGTACCGGCCAGTAGTGTGTATTACCTGGGAAAAATTGCCATCGTATGGGTACGGACTGGAGTAACTAAAGAAGGCAGTAATATATTTCAGTCAAGAGTAGTTCGTATAGGCCACAGAGATAGTAGAATGGTGCAGATACTGGAAGGTTTGAATGCCGGTGAGTTAATAGCAAAGGATGCCGGTTATATGGCCGATAGCGAAACCATTATTAAATATTAAATCAGCAGTTATGAAAAATAGATATTGGTTTATTGCAATGCTGACTATCCTGTTACTGGCAGGTGCATGTACAAAGAAAAAAAACAACAACACAAAACAAGAACATTCAGGCCACAATGTTTCTCAACCTGCCATGAATAACATGGATATGATAACCTTGACCGGCCGGGATGAACAATATGCAAATATTACTACTGATACAGTAAGGTTAAAAGCCATGGCCGAATATACCACCCTGCTGGGTACAACAAGTTTTGATGAGCGAAAGGTAACCGTGGTTACGTCCCGTATCAGGGGAAGACTTGATAAACTTTTCGTTCGCAACCCACAGGAAATTGTAGCTAAAGATCAGCCACTGTATTCCATTTATAGCGAAGAACTTCTTTCGTACGAAAATGAATTACTGAATGCCCTGCAACAGCAACAACAGTTTACCAATATGAAAGACGTAATGGGGCAGTTAGTTGAAGCGGCAAGAAAAAAATTATTGTTATGGGGACTAACGGCAGAACAGGTAACACAGTTGGAGAAAAATCGTGAAGTATCACCACTTGTTACTTTTTACAGTCCGGTATCCGGAACCTTGGTTGAGTTGCCTGTTAGTGAAGGGCAGTATGTTGAAACAGGTACCCCATTGTTTCGCCTTGCGGATTTATCACAACTGTGGATAGAAGCACAGATGTACACCAGCGAACTGCGATGGTTGTATGAAAAACCTGTTATCACGGTGGAATTTGACGCTTATCCAAATGAAATTTTCTCTGCTATACCCGTATTTGATAATCCAACTGTTGAAGCAGACCAAAAAATAAGCCTTGTAAGATTTCTTGTTGCAGGCCGTAACCAGCAGTTAAAACCGGGTATGATGGCTTATGTCAATATTAAACGGAATGAAAAGATGACCGTAGTAATACCAAAATCATCCATCCTTGTGGGCAATATGATTACAGCATGGATAAAAACCGGTGACGGCATGTATGAGAGCAGGATGATTGAATTAGGCATTCAAAATAAAAAAGAAGTGGAAGTGATTAGCGGACTGAAGGAAGGTGAACTGGTTGTTACAAACGGAGCTTTCTTGTTGAATAGTGCTTTGATACTAAAGAAGGGCGCCGGTATGCCAGGCATGGAAGGTATGAAGATGTAATATTTTTTGTTGTAAAAAACCTATGTATGAAACAGGATTATTTTTTCGGGCTGGATATTGTGTACATAGCGGCAACAATATTCTTCATTATTGTGGTAGCGTATCTATTCTGGATTTCAAGAAAAAGAAAATGAGAAAGACTGATAATAAAAAGAAAAAATGATTGTTGCACAAATGATAAAGGTTGGTCATGAAGCAAATTCAATTAAACAAAATTGACACCGGCGCACCGGGCAATGCAAATAAAGAGGAACTGAAAAGGGAACTTTTGTCGTTGCACAAAAAAATGTTTTCGCTGCAACATTTATTCTATGCAAATGGTTCAAAAAGTATGCTAATCATTTTCCAGGGCATGGATACATCTGGTAAAGATGGGACAATACGACATGTATTTTCCTGTGTTAATCCATTGGGAGTGCATGCTAACTCCTTTGCAGAACCCTGTGATAAAGAAAGAATGCATGATTTTCTGTGGCGCTTTTATCAACGATTGCCGGAAAAAGGACGCATCCAGATTTTTAACCGTTCACACTATGAAGACATTCTTGTTCCAACCGTACATGGATTGCTGAATAAAAAACTTATTGACCGCAGGTACGATTATATCAATTCATTTGAGCAACAACTGGAAGATGATGGAACAATCATTTTAAAATTTTATCTCCATATCAGCAGAGATGAACAAACGAAGAGGCTTGAAGAAAGATTGACCGACCCATTAAAGAAATGGAAATATAAAGCATCCGATGGGACGGAATCTGAAAAATGGGATGATTATATCCGCACTTATGAAAATATTATTAATCGTTGTAGCGATGATATTCCCTGGCAGATTATTCCGGCAGATAATAAATGGTACAGGAATTACCTGGTAGCAAAGACGATAGTAAGCAAATTAGAATCTCTGGAGATGAAATATCCAGGTGATAAAAAATAAAAATGAAAAAGATAGTCTTTAATGATTTAAATGTTTACTATGAATAAGTATTATTTTATCGGAGGAGCAGTACTTTGTTTGGCTTTGATTGTTTACGCTATTTGGGCTTCGGGAAAAAGGAAAAAAGATAAATGAGGCTGCTAATTTAGTATGAAAAGAATAAGTAGTTGCCTGCTTAATAAGTTATAGAAGTTTAAATGGAATTATATGAAATGGAAACATACACTGATGATGCTGGTGGGCTGCGCCCTTCCCCTGTTGCTGATTTTTATGGCACCGCTATTTGGAATCAGGGGTAATTGGTCGGTATTCATTTTCGTGGCAGCCATGTTTGCCTGTCATTTGCTTATGCCGATGCACCATCATTCTGATAACTCAAAAAAATCAAATCATGAACAGCATTCACATTAAAAGGTTTGGCTTTGCCTGTGGCATAACGGGGATGCTTCTGTATCTGGGCTGTGTAATTATAATGGCAACTGTAGGTCGTGAG
This sequence comes from Sphingobacteriales bacterium, assembly GCA_003963365.1. Classification (GTDB taxonomy): domain Bacteria; phylum Bacteroidota; class Bacteroidia; order Chitinophagales; family Chitinophagaceae; genus AWTP1-9. The sequence continues at coordinate 325,741 of RXJG01000002.1, read as the reverse complement.
GGAACCATACAATTCTTCAATAACCTTTTACACGGTATTGATACATCTCCGGTTATTCGTATGCATGTATCAGCGACGGAAGCTGTAATGGGGCTATTTGAAGTGTTTATTATTTCATGGCTTGCAGGAGCAAGTATAGCGGCCATATACAATATTATGATGCACATTAGCAGGAAGCCCAGTAAACAATAATGATGAATGTCTATGCAGACAGTATTTAAAATGTAAATAAATATTTATGAAACTACCGGACATAGATGAAGTAAAAGTGGCATGGTCACTGGATGACAAAGCGGTAATATCGCATCTCCATGCGGACCCGGAAAATGGATTGTCCCTCACAGAAGCAGAAAGAAGATTGTCATTTGTTGGATACAATAAAATTGAGGCAGGCAAAAAAATTAGTGTGTTCACAATACTACTGAATCAATTTATCAGCCCCTTTGTTTTATTGTTAGCAGTTGCTGCAGGGCTGTCTTTCTTCTTTAAAGAGTGGCTGGATGGCTTTGCCATCGTAGCTGTAATCATCATTAATGCAGTCATAGGTTTTTTAATGGAATTCCAGGCAGAAAGATCTATGGAAGCGTTAAAAAAACTTACAATGGTTCCTGCCAGAGTTCTTCGTGATGGTAAACTCACACAAATCCCGTCTGAAGAAGTGGTACCGGGTGATATACTGTTTGTAGAAGGTGGCGATATGATTACCGCTGATGCAAGATTGATAAAATTAACTCAATTGCAGACAGATGAATCAGCATTAACAGGAGAATCCTTACCGGTAGAGAAAATAATATCTTCACTTAAAAATGAAACACCATTGGCTGAACGTAATAATATGCTGTATAAAGGAACTTTTGTTACCAAAGGGAATGGATATGCAGTGGTAGTTCATACTGGTATGTCAACAGAACTTGGTTCTGTGGCAAAGATGGTTCAACAGGCACAGCAGGCCGCTACACCTCTGGAAAAAAAGATACAGCAATTCAGTAAGAAATTAATTTGGATTACCGTTGGACTTCTTGTAATAATTTTTGTAGCAGGTATTTTAAACGGGCAAAAGATAGTGGAGATGCTGGAAACATCCATAGCCCTGGCCGTTGCCGCTATACCTGAAGGTCTTCCTATTGTGGCTACATTGGCCCTGGCCTTTGGTATGCTTCGTATGGCAAAATATAACGTAATTGTAAAAAAATTATCTGCTGTTGAAACACTTGGCGGAACAAATGTTATTTGTACGGATAAAACCGGCACTCTTACTCAAAACAAAATTGAAGCGGCATTTATCCAAACACATAACAAAGCTTCACGCATTGCTGCGGACATTTCAAATGCATCCATAAAGTTTGAAGACGATGAAAGCCTCAGGAACTCTATGGCATATTCTCTTCTTCATAGAACAGCCGCATTGTGTAATACAGCCTCCTATTATTACGACGGCCAGTCCGAGAAAGAATCAGGCGACCCCCTGGAAGTGGGTTTGCTTAAGATGGTATTTTGTTCAGACAGAAAACCTGAAGACCATCACAGGCAATTTCCGAAAGTGGATGAAATACCATTCTCTTCCGAAACTAAAATAATGGCGACCCTTCACAAAAACAATCAGGATTTTTTTATTGCAGCCAAAGGGGCCGTGGAAGAATTACTAACCTGTTGCTCTGCTGTACTGGAAGGAGGCAAAATAGTTGAACTCACTTCTGATAAGAGAAAAGAATGGTTAACAATTGCAGAACGAAAAGCACAATCCGGATTAAGAATGCTGGCATTTGCATTCAGAAATTCAAAAGAAAAAGAAAAGGATTTTCTGCATCATCTGACTCTTGCTGGCTTGATTGGATTTATTGACCCTCCAAGACAAGAAGTACCTGCCGCTATTGAAGAATGTAAATCAGCAGGTATCAAAGTAGTAATGATTACTGGTGACCATCCGGCCACCGCTAAAAATATTGCCATGCAGTTAGGACTTGCAAAGCAAGAAGATGAGGTAATGCATGGAAATGATATGAAACCTTATAACCAACTCACCGATGAGGATAAAGAAAAGTGGCTTAACGCACCTGTCTTTGCCCGTGTTTCACCGGAACATAAATTAAATCTTGTTTCATTGTTCCAGCAAAAGAAAATGGTAGTGGGAATGACTGGTGATGGCGTGAATGATGCACCTGCATTAAAGAAAGCAGATATTGGCATTGCAATGGGTCAGCGGGGTACGCAGGTAGCCCAGGAAGTGGCAGATATGGTATTGAAAGACGACGCTTTTTCATCAATTGTATTAGCAATAAAACAGGGACGGGTGATATTTGATAACATCCGCAAGTTTGTCATTTTCCTGTTGAGCTGTAATTTGAGTGAACTCTTGATAGTGGCAAGTGCCTCTGTGCTTAACCTGCATTTCCAATTATTCCCCTTGCAAATTTTATTTATCAATTTGGTAACGGACGTATTGCCTGCATTAGCATTGGGGGTTACAGAAGCGGCCCCGCATATCATGCAGAGAAAGCCCTATTCATCGGAGACTTCCATTATTGACAAAAAAAGATGGTCGGCTATTTTTACTTATTCTGCTATCATTTCAATCACAACGATAGGAGCAGTTTTTGTAAGTCACGAATTGCTGCATAATACAGAAACTTGGAATGGTGAATTATGCAACAACATACTTTTTTACTCACTCATTTTTTCACAAATCCTTCATGTGTTCAACATGTCATTTGAAAGAGGAGTGGCATTTCACAAAACGGAAGTATTCCGTAACAAATATGTGTGGTATGCAGTAGTGAGTTGTATCATCATCGCAATGTTATCTTATTGGATTGTCCCCGTAAGGAATGTATTGGAAGTAACAATATATGGATGGAAGGATTGGGCGGTTGTTGTAATAGCCTCTTTTCTGTCACTTTTGCTGATACAGTTTGTTAAAAGAATGAAATGGGTGATATAAACTAAAACTAATTAAGGAACTAAAACAAGCATTACTAGTAACTTTGTAAAGTATTTAAACAATGATATGGCAATAATGACGGCTATAGGTCAGTTCTTACTGAGATTGCTGAAAGCGGTATTTGTCAGAAAAAAAAGACTGTTGCAAATGAAATTTTTAGGGGGACTAAATACTTTGTCGAATAATTGACATCAGATAAGATTAACAGGCAATACTTTTGAAAACTATAAAGAACTGCTATCTTTAAGCAGACAATTTATGAAGAAGTTTCTGACAACCATAATAGCTTTTATCTATCTCATTTCTACAATAGGTGCCACTGTGCATTTGCACTATTGCATGGATAAATTGGTTGACTGGGGCTTTATGAATGGAAATAGCGATAAAAAGGCCTGTCCATACTGCGGCATGACCAAATCTGCTACTGACAAACATTGTGCAAAAGAAAGTAAAGGTTGCTGCAAAGATGAAAAGAAGATTGTAAAGCTGGAGAATGACCAGAAAGTTTCTGATGCTACCTTCCAGTTTACGCAAATTTCTTCAGATACCATTTCCCATACGTTTCACGATTATTCATTCAAATGCGCTTCCGCATTAGCGGAAAAATTTCCTGTCACTCATGCACCTCCACGAACGCAAGGTGTTCTCCTTTTTGTTCGTAATTGCGTTTTCCGTATTTGATTTTGCTTCACAAATGTCCGTAGCATCTTATTTACGGGCTATAGGTATTTCTTTATACCCGAATGAGTTTTTTAATTCACCAATTCTTATCTATCCGGAATGTTACAACTGATTTCAGTCAGTATTTCGGCACACAGCATTAATCACTAATATTTAAAAATTATTTTATGAAAAAGATTTTAATGTCGTTGGTCATTACAGGGTTGTTTGGAGCGGTAGCCAATGCCCAAAATAATGTAAGCGGAGTGTACCTTAGTCTTAACGATTTTGAAAATGGCAAACTTTCCTATGCCAGCAATTCTCCGTCAGGTTCAAACAAAATTCAGTTCAATGAATTTTTCGAAAAACCTTTTATCACTGTTAAACATGATGGCCAAAAAACTCAACTCTTCAAGGATGAAATCTTCGCCTATCAGAATAAGGGTACTGTTATCCGTACTTCTAATTTCACCACTTACACTTTTGTGGAAAAGGGCCCTGTTTGGGTTTTTTATAAGAACATCACCATTGTAAATGGCAAAGAAAGAAGAAGAGAAAAAAAATACTTCTATTCTATTTCGGGTGATGGCACCATTCTGGCCTTAACAATAAATAACCTGAAAAGGTCATTCCCTGACAAACATTTATTTCATGACCTTTTAGATGCCCAATTCGGCAGAGATAGTGAATTGTCATATTACGACAGCTTTGAGAAAAAACTTAAAATAAACCATCTTCTGGAAACAACAGTTCTTTAAATTCTAAAAAGTAAAAATTGCTTTTCATAAATATTTTCTAATCACACAAAAAGAATAAAATGAAAAAACTAATCGTTCTCATAGTCTCTGTAACAATTTCCTTTGTATCATTTGCCCAGGAAAAGGCAGGAAAGAAAGACACTATCGCACATGCTATCTTGTATGCATGCCCAATGCACCCGGATGTAACCAGTGATAAACCGGGCACATGTGCAAAGTGCGGAATGGACTTAACGCTTTCTTCAAAGGAAAAGATGAAAAAAGAAGTAGTTAAAAATTATACATGTCCTGTGCATGCAGACGTGCTTGCCAAAGAGGCAGGTAAATGCCCTAAATGCGGGAAAGATTTAATATTGTCGCCTAAAGAGAAAATGAAAATGGAGGTAGTTGGAAAATATATCTGCCCAATGCATCCGGATGTTACAAGCGAAAAGCCTGGTAAGTGTCCAAAATGTGGAATGGACATGAGTAAAAAGAAAGAAAAGATTCAGAAAAACAGATAGAGATTAGCTTGAAAATGAGACAAATCAGTCAATTATATGACGGATGTTAGGTCTTCACAGATTAGGAAACTATAATTTTACTAAATTAATATAGTTATGCGAAGGATTATCGCCATAATATTATTGTTGGTTTATGCCAATGTTGGTTTTGCTACAGCAATAAACTTTCATTTTTGCAAGGGGCATCTTTCAAATGTAAGCCTTGTGAGTGTCAAGTTTCATTCATCCTGTTGTTGCAAAACCAACAACATGGCAGATGGTTGCTGTAAGGACAAAATTTTAATATCTAAATCAGATAATCATCAGTCTCAAATATCTTCTTTATTACCTGAGACTGGCTCTAAAATCCTATTCACTCCAGTCATTATAATCCAGGATGAGTTTCCATATAACCCGCAAAACCTGCAGAAGTTATTCTTTTACACAAAGCTCCGAAGTCCTCTGATTGATGATATTTTTATCGCTGTTTGTAATCTCCGCATTTGATTTAGTTCATTAAGCCGGAAGCACTTCAACGACCTTCAAATGGTTTTCAGTGCCGGCATATTGGCGTCCATCTGATTGATGGTTGTCACATTTCACCTATTACTCATTTTGAAGAAAATAATTATGAAAAAGCTGTTGGCCGGGCTTTGGACAATATCAATTCTTGTTATTGCAGCCTGTAATAATAACAAACAAAATAATACGCATGAACAAAATATGAATCATGACTCCATGACCCATGATACAATGCAAATGGATACCATGAAAGACATGAAACATGATACCATGAGCAGCATGAATCATGACAATCCGGATCACTCAATGGCGGGGATGAGTGCTGAAGCGACTGCTACGAAAGTTAATTTGGGCGATACAGATCCTGCAGTTAAAAAACTTGTCAATACTATCACCAGTCAGTATCTCATTATAAAAAACGGCTTAGCCGGAGATAACAATACAGAGGCAAAAAAAGGTGCTGTTCAATTAAACAGTGCCATAAAAAAGTTTGACAAGTCTTTTTTCACGGCAAGTCAGAAAAAGGAATTTGATAAATATGCCGATAACATGAATGACCAATTGCAGGGAATTACGGCTGCGAAGCAGATTGAGGAACAAAGAGCATTATTTGGGGTATTGTCGCAGCAGGTCTATGATTTGGTAAAGTTGTTTGGAGCAAATCAAATCTTGTATTATGACCATTGCCCGATGGCTTTTAATAATAAAGGCGCCATGTGGTTAAGCGAAACAAAGGAAATTACAAATCCATATTTGGGGAGCAGTATGTTAACCTGTGGTACTGTACAGGAAATCGTTCAATAATACAAACCCCTTCATCAATTAATCAGTTGTTATGATAGAAAAATTGATTTCACTTGGGCTTCGCAACAGGTATATTATCCTGTTAATTGCAGGCAGTCTTTTTGTGTGGGGATTTTTCGCTGTAAAGCAGAACCCTATTGATGCGATACCTGACCTGAGCGAAAACCAGGTAATAGTATTTACAGAATGGATGGGCAGAAGCCCACAGGTAATGGAAGACCAGGTTACTTATCCGCTTGTAAGCAACTTGCAGGGCATTCCAAGAGTTAAAAATATCCGTGGCACATCTATGTTCGGGATGAGTTTCGTGTATGTGATTTTTGACGATGATGCCGATGTGTATTGGGCAAGAAGCCGGGTGCTGGAAAAATTGAACTATGCACAGCGGTTTCTTCCGCAAGGCATCACACCTACTTTGGGCCCAGATGGAACCGGTGTTGGCCATATATTCTGGTATCATCTTGAAGCGCCTAAAATTGACCTCGGCGAACAAAGGGCATTGCAGGATTGGTATATCAAACTGGCATTACAGACAGTTTCCGGCGTATCTGAAGTAGCTTCATTTGGTGGATTTGAAAAACAATATCAATTAATTATTGACCCCGTAAAACTTCAGTATTATAACATTTCCATGATGGATGTTATGAATAAAGTAAAGGCCAATAACAACGATGTAGGTGGCAGAAAGTTTGAGATGAGTGATATGGCCTATATCATCAGAGGTCTTGGGTATGTAAAGAAAAAGGAAGACATAGAAGAGATTGCTCTGAAGAATTATAATGGAATTCCTGTGAGGGTAAAAGATATTGGCACTGTGCAAATGGGAGGAGATTTGCGACTTGGAATTTTTGACGTGAATGGTGAAGGAGAAGTTGTAGGCGGTATTGTGGTAATGCGGTATGGACAAAATGCAGATAAGGTAATACAGGCCGTAAAGGCAAAAATGAAAGAGGTGGAAAAAGGCCTGCCTGAAGGGGTCAAGTTTAAAATTTCCTATGACCGAAGCACACTTATTGAAGCGGCCATTGAAACGATAAAAGAAAAGTTAGTAGAAGAAATTATAGTAGTATGTATCGTTGTGATTATTTTTCTTTTCAACTGGCGCAGTGCCCTTAGTATTATCATACAGATTCCGATTACCATTGCTATTAGTTTTATTCTGCTTAATGCATTTGGCCTGTCATCTAATATCATGTCGTTAACAGGAATTGCACTTGCTATTGGTGTAATAGTGGATAATGGAATCATCATGTCGGAAAACTCATACCGCAATTTGTCAGAATGGCAAAATAATCCTTCACCAGACAAATAAAAACAAAATGAATAAAATCAATAAATGGTGGAATAAAATGGTGGGCAGAAGTGATACTTATCGCCCAATACCCCAGGATGTACGCATTCGTATAATTGAAGGCTCCTGTAAGCAAGTATCAAGAGGCGTATTTTTTTCAACTATAATTATTATCACTTCATTCCTACCGGTATTCATGCTCACGGGGCAGGAAGGAAAACTCTTCCATCCCCTTGCATATACAAAGACATTTATAATGGTGGTTGATGCCGTTCTTGTAGTAACACTTGCACCTGTTCTGATTTCTTTCTTCATGAAAGGACGTTTCAGGCCTGAGTCTTCCAATCCCATTAACAGAGTTCTTGAAAGAATATATGAACCGCTTATAAGAGGATGTATTAAATGGCGTAAAACAACTATTGGTATCAATATTCTTGCGCTGGCTATAAGTGTACCGTTAATTGTAAGTCTTGGCCGTGAGTTTATGCCGCCATTGGATGAAGGGTCGCTTTTATTTATGCCGGTAACATTACCTGATGTATCTAATTCAGAGGTTAAGAGAATTTTGCAGGTACAGGATAAAATCATCACTACTGTACCTGAAGTTGCCCATGTAATGGGTAAAGCAGGACGAGCCAATACAGCAACTGACAATTCTCCTATCAGCATGATTGAAACTATCATCTTACTCAAACCCCGAAGCGAATGGAGAAAAGGAATGACAAAGGAAGATATTATCAACGAACTGAACAGTAAACTGCAAATACCCGGAGTGACAAATGGATGGACCCAGCCTATCATCAACCGCATCAATATGCTTTCAACAGGTATTCGTACAGACATTGGTTTAAAAGTTTATGGGCAGAACCTTGATACAATTTATGCCTTTGCCCAAAAGCTAAAGAAAGAGCTTGAAGGTATTGATGGTGTGAAAGACCTCTATGTAGAACCGATTACCGGCGGAAAATATATTGATGTAGCTGTAAAAAGAGAAGAAATCGGCCGTTACGGTTTAAGTGTAGATGATGTGAATGCCATTGTGGAAAGTGCCTTGGGTGGCATGCGTTTAACAACCACCGTGGAAGGGAGACAGCGTTTTTCAGTAAATGCAAGGTTTGGCCAGGATTTTAGAAATAATATTACTTCACTCAAACGCCTGCAGGTGCAAACAATGGACTTTGGCCCTATTCCATTGGAGGCTGTTGCTGATATTAAATTAAGCGAAGGCCCACCGATGATTAACTCTGAAAATGCGATGCTGAGAGGTACAGTATTGTTCAATGTTCGGGGCAGAGATTTAGGAAGTACTGTAAGTGAAGCAAGAGAAAAACTGGATAAAATGGTTATACGATTGCCCAAAGGCTATTTTCTTGAATGGAGCGGTCAGTATGAAAATCTTATCCGCAGCGAAAAAACATTAAAACTTATTCTGCCGATTGTGCTGGTGGTAATATTCCTCTCCATGTATTTCGCTTTTCACTCTGCAAGAGAAGCATTTCTTAGCCTGATAACAGTTCCATTTGCATTAATCGGAGGCGCTTACATCATCTATTTCTGGGGTGTGAACTTATCGGTTGCGGTAGCGGTAGGATTTATTGCATTGTTTGGATTAGCTGTGGAAACGGGTATTGTTATGGTAATTTATCTCAATGATGCAATGCAACAACTGGTTGCAAAAAAAGGAAATTCAAGAGAAGCGATTACAAGAGAAGATTTGAAGGAATATGTAATTGCCGGAGCAGCCAAAAGACTTCGCCCCAAACTGATGACGGTCTGCGTATCGTTGTTTGCATTGATTCCAATATTATGGAGTCATGGAGTGGGAAGTGACGTAATGAAGCCAATTGTACTGCCTATGGTAGGCGGTGTGCTTACTTCCGCCACTCATATATTGCTGGTAACCCCATTGATTTTCCTGATGGCAAAAGAATATGAGTTAAAAAAATACGGTAAAATAGAAGTGCTGGAAGTTAAACATTAAGAAAATGAAAAGACATAAAAAATATTTATATACAGTTCTGATTATAACTGTCATACTATTCTCCGCATTTGTTAGTTGTAACCGGAAAGTTTATAAGGACATTCAAAGTAACTATGACAAGTCAGCGAACTTTAACCAATACAAAACGTTTGCCTGGCTTCCTGAAAAAGATTCTACGGATGCAAAAACTGTTTTTGGGCTGATGCGAAATAATACGATTAACTATTTCACTCATTGCATGGCAGAACGGGGTTATAAAGCAGATATTGACAATCCTGATGTTTTGCTGGAACTCGTCATCAAAAGTCAAACAAAAGAAATAGAAGACCCATCTGTCCCAAAACCATTTAGTACAACAACTGTAACGGTATATACTAACCCCTACTTGCATCCTTTGTCAAATCCATTTAAATATAATAAGCCTTTTACTTATAAATATTTCAATTATCCACCGCAAAAGGAATTACCAAAAGAGACTTACCTGAAAAATTCAATAACACTAAATGTAATTGACAGGCTGCAACAAAAAATAGTTTGGAGCGGAACTGCTAATGCTGATTTATATGATACTGCTTATTTGCGGATGAACCTGCACCCGGTGGTTTACGATATTCTGGCGCAATATCCTGTAAAGCCTTATTATAAACACAGGAATAAAACAAAATCAATAAGCAATTTTTAAAATAAACTATTTCAAAAAATGAAAAACTATTCTATCATATTAGTATCTATTATTTCCCTGTTTGTATTACTCTCATGCAACAATAGTGGTTCACACAGTAAAGAAAATAAAAGTAAATCTGCCGGGGCAACTGTAGCATTTTCCGATACAGCCATCACCAGATTGCCCAATAACCAGGTGTGTATGGTAAATAACCGGTTTCTGAATTCAGAACAGATTCCGGTTCCGATTAATGGAAAAACATATTATGGCTGCTGTGAGGGTTGCGTTAAAATGCTTAATGAAGATTCAACTTCACATTATACATACGACCCGTTGTCAAATGAGCAGGTGGACAAAGCAACAGCATTTATAATTGGCAAACCCGGGTCTAAAGAGGATGTCTTCTATTTTGTATCAGAGTCAAACGCAAATGAATATTTCAATAAATACCTGAAAAAGACAACAGCTTTAAAACAATAAATTAATCAATCAAAATTCTTCAACTATGAAACGCAGAGCTTTTATTAAAAACACTGGCATTGGGGCAGGCAGCGTTCTTGCTGCCGGCTCATTCATCAGCTTTTTGGACTCATGTAATAAAAATAACATGATGGGCGGAAATATGAATATGGGTGGTCAACCGGTGCCGGTAACAGAAGGAAGTTTCACCAGACTGCTGCCCATACCAAACACTGTAACTGGTAATACGTCTTTAACTGCACAGGCTACCAATGCCAATATCAATGGCAACAGTTTTTCGGTTTTAGGTTACCAGTCAGGGGGTATATTGGGCCCAACTATCCGTGTGAACACTGGCACAAACGCCAATATAAATTTTCAGAACAATCTTTCGGAGAAAAGCAATATCCACTGGCATGGCTTAAAGATACCGGCAAATATGTATGGTCATCCTGAAGCTGTGGTGAATGCAGGCAATAACTTTAATTTTCAATTCCCGATTAATCAACGGGCTGCATTAAACTGGTACCACCCTCATCCGGATGGAGCAACAGCAAGGCAGGCCTTCCAGGGATTAGCAGGATTATTTATTGTTAACGACGCAGAGGAAGCAGCTCTCAGTCTGCCTTCAGGCATTTATGAAATTCCACTGGTAATTCAGGATAAGCGGCTTACTTCATCTGGCATTGCATACAACCCCACCTCAATGGAAGTAATGACAGGTTATATGGGTGAAACCATTCTGGTAAATGGAGAAGCATCGCCGTTTACAGAAATAGCAACACGATACTATCGTTTGCGAATATTGAACGGCTCTAATGCCCGGATTTATAATCTTGCACTAAGCAACAATGCTGATTTGATAGTTATTGGTAACGACGGGGGCCTTTTAAAAAATCCAGCCACCGTTAAGAGTATTTTATTGTCGCCTGGTGAGAGATTAGATGTATTGGTAAACTTTTCCGGACTTTCAACAGGTACAGAGATATTTTTAGAGAACAAAATGTTTGACAATGCAGGAAGTGCACAGGGAAAGCAAGGGTTTAAGATTCTTAAATTTAAAGTAACGCAAACAGTAAACGACAGCTTTAATGTTCCAGCAAATCTTTCTTTTATTAATTCTATACCGGCATCAGCCGCAACCCGAACAAGAAACTTTGTGCTGAGCGTAATGCAAATGAGCGGTGGTATGACCATGACCGGTATGCACCAGATTAATGGAAAAACTTATGATAAGAATCGTATTGACGAAAATGTTTCATCTAATGCAACAGAGATATGGGAATTTGATAATTCACAGGGTGATGAACCACATCCCATTCATCTTCATGGAGTACACTTCCAGGTACTGGAAAGAACAGGTGGCCGTGGTCAATTGATAGCTTCTGAAAGCGGTTGGAAAGATACTGTTCTGCTCTTGCCACAGGAAAAAGTAAAATTGATTATTCCCTTTGCGTCTTTAACCGGGATTTTTGTTTTTCATTGTCACAATCTGGAACACGAAGATGATGGAATGATGCTTCAATATCAATTGAGTTAATGAATAATCACATGAAAAGACTATTATTATTAAGCAGCTTTTTTTTGGCAATCATCACTCTTTCCTGCAACAACAATAAAGCCCCTCATGGAGGACATACAACAGATGTTGCAAAGGAAATGTACACATGCCCTATGCCGGAAGATTCAGTATTCAGTGACAAGCCGGGTAAATGCCCTAAGTGTGGAATGGAGCTCGTCAAGATGGAACAAGGTAATCATCAGCACAACGGAAATCAAACAGAAGTTTATACCTGCCCCATGCATCCGGAAATCATTCGGGATAAACCGGGGAAGTGTCCCATTTGCGGTATGGACCTGGTTAAGAAAGGTGGAGCAGTGGATAATGCATCAGGTTTGAATATTGATTTTTTATTACAGCCTACGAATGAATATGTTTTATCCTCCATACCCGTCACATCACTTCATTCAGCCAATGAAGAGATTGAAGTTGAAGCACTGGGCAAAATTGCTTATGATACAAAGCAGGTTGGAACAATTTCAGCAAGGGTATCCGGCCGTATTGAAAAATTGTATGTACGCTACCGCTATCAGAAAATAGCAAGTGGTCAAAAAGTGATGGAAATCTATAGTCCGGAAATATTAACGGCACAGCAAAATCTTCTGTTTCTCTTAAAGAATGATATTGAAAACACTGTTTTAGTAAATGCTGCTAAAGAGAAGTTATTGTTACTGGGCATGAGCCAGGAACAATTGACCGATGTAATAGAAACAAAGAAAGCCGCTTTCACTATTTCTGTATATAGCAAGTACAGTGGGCACATCCACGAAGCTGGTTCGCAATCTATGCAAAAGGAGCCCGGGGAAATGAGAGATATATCCCTTCTAACAGAAGAATTACCGTTGAAAGAAGGAATGTATGTTCAAAAAGGTCAGACGGTTTTCACTGTATATAATCCAAACCGGGCATGGGCTATTCTTAATTTTTATGCCGATAAGCAAGGCCTTATACGTGAAGGCAGTCCTGTACGTATAGTACCGGAGACGGCACCGGATAAAGATTTTAGGGCAACAATTAATTTCATAGAACCATTTTATCGCCAGGAAAGCAAAACAGTTACTGCAAGAGTTCATTTTGATAATTCCATTTTGAAGATTCCCATCGGCAGCCAGGTTAAAGCCACAATTTTCGGAAACAGCCGTGAAGCAAACTGGCTTCCGGTACAAGCTGTTGTCTCCCTGGGATTGGATAAGATTGTATTCATAAAAGATGATATTGGTTTTAAGGCTCACAAAGTAAAAACCGGTATAACTTATAAAAATAGAATTCAGGTTTTGGAAGGTTTGTCTGCGCAGGATTCTGTTGCAGCAAATGCACAGTTCCTGATGGATAGTGAAAGTTTCATTAAAGTAAATGAATAAACCATGAAGAAAAATATTTATACAGCCACTTTGAATAACTCCATCACCCTGCAGTTGAAAGATATTATTATGCAGTTTGTTATTTATCTATTGGCAGTAGTTACTTTGGGATTAATTATTAGCTCCTGTAAAAGCAAAACAGACGCACCCAAAGACCCGGATATTTATTACACATGTTCAATGGATCCACAGGTGGTGGAATACAAACCAGGTAAATGTCCTATTTGTAAAATGGAACTGACCCAGGTGCGTAAAAGCAAGAGCGGAAATCCATATGAAATACAGCTAAGCGAAAACCAAATAAAACTGGGCAATATCCAATTAGATACAATCAGCACAGGCAGCATCGGCGATAAAATGTACCTGACCGCTACATTAAATTTTGATTTATACAAATCCAATTCTGTAAGCTCAAGAGTGCCGGGCAGAATTGAAATGCTATATTTTAAAAACCTCGGCGACTATGTCCGTAAAGGCGAAAAGCTCTTTGATATCTACAGCGAAGAATTGAACACGGCAAAACAGGAATACCTGTTGGCTTTGCAACAACAGCAAACTCTTAATAATTCATTGATAGATTATAATGAATTAATTCAAAGTGCAAAAAATAAATTACAGCTTTGGGGTCTCACAGAAGCTCAAATTGACGAACTGTCAAAAAGCAAGAAAATAAATCCACTTACTCCATTTTACAGCCCTGTTACTGGGTTCATTACAACATTGGATATTAAAGAAGGTGATTACACTATGGAAGGTGGAACAATCATGCGGCTTGCTGACCTATCAACGCTATGGGCCGAAGCGCAGGTATATACATCACAATTGGCTGAACTGGACAAAAGCGGAACGGCCGTTGTTCAAATTCCTGATATGCCGGATAAAGAATTTACTGGACGGATTGAATACTTAAATCCTGAAATCAATCCTGATACAAGAATTAATTTAATACGTGTTGCAATACCCAATACATCTCAGCAATTAAAACCCGGAATGCCGGCCTATGTTATTATTAAAGGCAGTCAGCGCAAAACGCTAACGTTGCCCCTGGATGCTGTTTTACATGATGCATTTGGAGCAACTGTATGGATAAAATCCGGGCAAAATTCATTTGTAAGCAAAATGGTAGAAACAGGTTTGGAAGCAGAAGGCAGAATTGAAATCAAATCAGGACTGAAGCAGGGGGATATTGTAGTGGTTAAAGGAGCTTACCTGCTGCAAAGCGAATATAAATTTAAGAAGGGAGCCAATCCAATGGAAGGACATAATATGTAAACATTATTCTTAATTACAGTAATAAGTATGTTATGATTGCCTCAATAACCATTAACCCCGCTGTAGATAAATGTACCACTCTGGATAAATTGATTCCGGAAAAAAAACTCCGGTGTTCTGACTTGCAGATAGAAGCCGGTGGAGGTGGTATCAATGTCAGTAAGGCTATTAAAAAATTGGGTGGAGAAAGTCTGGCGATGTTTCCCTCTGGAGGAATGAATGGGAAACTGCTTGAGAGAATTCTTCTTGAAAACAAAATCCCTTTCAAAAGCATTCCGGTTGAAAATGAAACAAGAGAAAGTTTTACTGCAACAGAACTGTCAACTAATTCACAGTATCGTTTTGTAATGCCGGGTAGTAACTTAAGCAGCGCCGAAATTGATTCTTGCTTATCGGCTATTGCTGCGCTAAATCCACTTCCCTCCATTATTATAGCCAGTGGAAGCTTACCACCGGGAACACCAGATGATATTTTTGCACGCCTTGCCGTTATTTCAAAAAAGCAAGGCATAAAATTGATTGTTGATACATCAGGTAAACCATTGCGCCATGCTGCACAAGAAGGGGTTTATCTTTTAAAACCTAACCTTTCAGAACTATGCAGCCTTGTAAATAAAGATTATCTGCAAATGAACGAAGTGGATGAAGCGGCAAAGCAGGTTATACGAAATGGGCATTGTGAAGTGGTAGTAGTTTCAATGGGGCCTGCAGGAGCAATGCTTGTAACAAAAGACATTCATGAAAAAATTCCAGCACCTACAGTAAAGAAGCTAAGTACCGTTGGTGCCGGTGATAGTATGGTAGGGGGTATAGCCTGGATGCTGGAACAGGATAAATCTCTGTTGGAAGTGGTTCGCTTTGGAGTAGCATGTGGCACCGCAGCAACAATGAATACAGGCACTCAGTTATTTAAAACGGAAGATGTTTATAAGCTATACGAATGGATTAATCAGCATAGTATTTCTTTTGCGGCAGCGTAACTATTATTTATAGAAATCTAATAAAATGAAAGTCGCAGTTTTTAGCCTACATAAGTTTGAGAAAGATTATTTGCTTAGTGCTGCAAAAGGCAAACATGAATTAATATTGCTTGAACCACAGCTTTCGTTAACTACTGCTGGTTTGGCCGAAGGATGTAAGGCCGTTTGCATTTTTGTGAATGATGATGGGTCAAAAGATGTTTTAAAAAAAATATCTGCTTTGGGAATTAAATACATGGCACTTCGTTCTGCAGGCTTTAATCATGTAGATATTAAAAAGGCCTATGAATTGGGCATGAGAGTGGCCCGTGTGCCGGAATATTCTCCTTATGCCGTAGCTGAACACACAGTTGCGCTAATGCTTGCATTAAACCGAAAATTGGTGGTAGCTCATAACCGAATCCGGGATTTAAATTTTTCTTTAAATGGATTGACTGGTTTTGATATGCATAATAAAACTATCGGGATAATCGGAACAGGAAAAATCGGGAAAATAGTTGCAGAGATTCTTCATGGATTTGGGTGCAGGGTACTGGCCTACGACATAATGCAGGATGATATTTGGGCAAATAAATATGGAGTGGTTTATGGCAGCATTGATAACGTATGTAGTCAATCCGATATTATCACATTGCATGCTCCATTAACCGAACAAACCAAGTATATCATCAACAGGGACAGAATTGCGAAAATGAAAAAGGCCGTGATGCTGATTAATACAAGTCGTGGAGCTTTGGTTAACACAAAAGATGTAATTATAGGTTTAAAATCCGGCCAGATTGGTTACTTAGGTCTTGATGTTTATGAAGAAGAAAGAGGTTTGTTTTTTGAAGACCACTCAAGTGATATTTTGCAGGATGATGTCATAGCAAGGCTAATGACTTTCCCAAACGTTCTCATCACCAGTCACCAGGCATTTTTAACAGATACTGCATTGCATAATATTGCTGTAACAACGATGGAAAATCTTGATTGCTTTGAAAAAGGTGAGGAATGTAAAAATGAACTAATGCCATAGATTTTGATGACCTGGCAACCATCATTATCATTGGCTTCCGAACTTGCAAATTTCTTCGGAAAGACAGTAAGCATTCCGCCTCAATAAATATTCGTAAAGTAATAAAATGAAAGGGAAGCTTACTATTGGTATTACGGCACATTGTAGAAAATGTCATTGGGATATTTATGCAAATTGGATTAAAGGAGTTGACCCTGATATTGACGTTTTAAGAATTTCAAACAGGGATTATGTCACATTAGAATCAGGGAGATTTGATGGGATGCTGTTAGCCGGCGGGCAGGATGTGCACCCACTTTTTTATGGTAAGCCCGAATACTACAAATTGCTAAATCCTACAAATGTGGCCTGGCGAAGAGATGAGTTTGAGTTGGAGGTCATTCGTAAAACACTGCAACAGCAAAAGCCGCTATTGGGTATTTGCAGAGGGTTACAAATTACGAATGTTTACTTTGGAGGAACTTTAATACCCGATATTCCTTTGCATTTTCAGACTTATGAACATTTGACAAAAACAGGAAAGCCTTGTGTGCATGAAATCACAGTAAAGAAAAATACTCTTCTCAGTCAAATTGTACAAACTAAAAAAGGAGAAGTATTTTCAGCACACCACCAAAGTGTTGATAGGATTGGTAAGGGATTATGTGTGAATGCTGTGGCAAAAAAAGGGATTATAGAGGGGATGGAAATTAAAGATGATGGGAGCAAAAACTTGTTATTATTGCTCCAATGGCATCCCGAAAGAATGAAAAATATGCAAAGTGGTTTTTCAAAAAATATCCGTGACTATTTCTTGAATGAGATAAAAAAGACAATTTAAATCTGATGGAAATAAATTGAAAAAATGGGAGGAAGATTTACATACTGCAATACAGTGTCTCTTTATAAAAGTGAAAAGGACATTTGCCTTCAGCTTCCCCATCCTGCAATTAAACAAAACAATGTAATAATTAAATACATCCTGTTTTCAGAACTCCGCAGCCATTGCGATGCACAGTGTAAGTTTGGAGAAAGCCATCATATTATGAAAAAGATAGCGAAAGCGGTATAAAAAAAGCGGCAGTTAATATTTCTGCCGCTTTTCTTTTAAAGCTTTGCCCCGATTGATATAAAGAATGTTCTGCCATCAGCCGGTAAAGCACCCGGCCCAGGATAGCCACCTGCACGACGGGTGAAATATCTCTCATCAAACAAATTATTTATTCCTGCTTTAAAATTTAACCCTTTTGAAAATTTATAGTTAGCTGTTAAATCTGTTACAGTATAAGATGGTATTAAACCGGTATTACCATTTGCTGAAGGTGTAATTGTGTTATTTGCGTCGCTGAAGGTTTCTCCAACACTGCTTACCTGTGCAGTTAATAAAAATCCTTTGTAGCCACCAGTGATACCGCCCCGGAAAATATTAGTTGGGGCATTTTCCACTTTCTTGCCTTTTGTATTGGCATCCTTATGGTCGCCGCTATATTTGGCATCTGTATATCCATAAGAACCAAAAATAATTAAGTCGCCATGCTGGCTTTTTCCTAATGCCCTGATGGGATTAAATTCAATATACCCTTCAAACCCTTTGCTGGTACTGCTGCCTACATTAGTGATGAGTCGGTATGAAGGTGTTCCGCTAACAGTAACTGTACCTACACGGTTGTCATATTGCAAATAAAATCCGCTTACGTCAAACTGCAGATAATTTTTCACTTTACCCCGGTAACCCAAATCAACATTGTAGCCTTTGGCATCTTTCAAATTAGGGTCAACCACATCGGTTGTAGGCGGCGCCTGCAGGTTTGCAAACTGAATAGGACGATAGGCCTGTGAAATATTTCCATATAATTCGGTGGACTTTGTAATATGGTATTCTGTTCCTACACCGGCAAGAACGAAACTTCTGTCCCTCGTAATGTTTTGTAAGATTATTTCAGCACCACCTGAAGTATATCCATTGCGGCCAGACGATGAACCTTCAAGCCATTCATATCTCACACCGGGTATAATCAAAATTTTATCACTAATACGGAAGATATTCTCAACAAAGGCAGCTATGTTTCTGGATTTAAAAGTAATATCACGGGGATAATTACCAGTGACAGATACATCATATCCTGTGCCGGTTGTACCCTTGCCTTCTGCCTGTCTTGTAGTAGTGCCGGTATATAAACGGATACCACCGGATAAAGTATTTTTCATTTTACCCAAATGATAATCGGTAATAATGCGGCTTTCTAAACCATAGTTTCTATATTGGTCAAGATTAACAACCCTGTTATTATAAGCAAGTGTTGTGGCATTGATACTATCCTGTGTTGTGATGGATTGTAAAAATCCAACACTATTCCTGTCGCCGATAGTGCCAAATAATTTGGTATTCCATCGGGTATTTTCATTGATTTGATAGTTGGCGATTAAGGCTGGTGTTGTCCATGTTATGTCAAACCAATTACGGCTGCGGAAACTTTGTTGAGCATCCTGTTTTACTTGTGCATCCGTCAAACCACCGGGTTGCTGGCTGCGGATGTGCGAACGCATCACTTCAGCCGTTAATGAAAATTTCGTTGTAAAATTATAGGTTACAGTACCATAACCTGCGTTGGTGAAATAGCGGCTGTTTTCTCTCCATCCATCTCCGTTACGGTGGTCAAAAAAAGTATAGTAATGAACTTTGCCTTTCTTTCCCCCAATAGCATTATAGCTGTTAAATAAGCTATTACTTCCAACCGTTTGCTGTGTTTCAAATTCAAAAGGTTTGTTTATTTCACTTCCGTTGCGAAGGATATAATTTACCAGTCCGCCAAATTGTGGCCCATATTGTAAAGAACCCTGGCCTCTTATTATCTCTATTCTTTGCACAGCCTGTAGTTGGGGATTATAATATGCTTCAGGGTAACCAAAAGGGTCCGCAGCAATATCATATCCATTTTGACGAACATTGAATTCCCAACTCCTGTTAGGGCTTAATCCACGGGCGGCAATACCAATCTGAATTCCACTTGGGTCACTTTCCCAAATATGAATGCCGGGAACTTTGGCCATTACTTGCCGCATATTATTTGTTACAACATTTCCCTGCACATTGTCCAGCACAATCAATGCATTCTTTTTACCTGCATAAATATTTGTTCCAACAATTTCCGGCATTTGCTGATAATCACTTTTGCTATTCCTGCCTACTACCGTTACGTCGGGCAAACTTCTTATATGCAATGTATCATTACTTTCCTTTTTGGTTTGAGCATTGGCTGCATTTAATGCTAATATTATTAAACTAAAAACAATTCCTCTTTTATTCATAAGTGTGATTTTGACGGCAAAGGTGCTAACACATTACGAAGTATTATTTATGCAATGTGGAAATAGAGTTATGCAATGCGGAAAACCGGGGTCTTTGAAAATATGGTATGCGCAGGCAACTTATTTGGAGTTTTGGTTGTACCATAGAATTGCGGATGTTATTCGTTAAACGAATTGCTGATGTCTATCCTGCTTAACCAGGCAGAGATGTTATGAAATCAGATGAGAAACTGGCCATTTAGGTATAACTCATACATTTTCAGATATAAAAACACATTACGCTTTTAATTAAAACCACAAAATTCTATAAACATTGTCAATAATTTTACAAATAGTCTGAGCAGTTCTTACATATCTTTGTCACTGCAAGGAATTATTTTTCAATAAAATAGCCCTACTTTTACAAATATTAGATGACACGGAATATATCCATACGACTAAAAGCATTATTTCTGCTGATTGTATTTGCATCAAATACAGCAGTAAGTTTTGCCTGTGCTTTAGGCGTGGATATGGGATTTAACACATCACATCATAACGAAATTGAAGAGGCAGTAGAAGTTCATATACATTCTGATGGTAAAAAGCATATTCATGACGAAGAAGCATCAGAAGTAACTAAGCATGGCCATCAGAATAGTTCTAAACATCAGCATGAAACAGAAACTACAAAACAAGTTCCTGCTGATAAAAGTATCTCTTTTACCAAAGGCGCTGGTGGATGCTGCAGCAATGAAGTGCAGAAGTTTCAGAAGTTAGATAAAAATGTTACTGTAAATGTCAGTAGTATAAATGCACCTGTGTTTATCGCAGTACTGAGTGCTTTTTTAGATATTGATTTGTCCAATGGAATTAAGGATTTTCTTCCCAAATACACAGCCCGTTTTTATTACCCCCCACCGCCTGATATTCGCATAGCGATTCAGCGTTTCCAGATTTGATTACTGTAAAACAGGTGAAGTTTTTGACTTCATCCAACTTCATTTTGCCTCTGGCAATTTGGAGCTATTTGTTTTACCGTAATCAATTTTTATGTTTAGATATAATATCATAGTTTTTCTTACAGGAATTATCGGTTTACCAGCAGCAGCGCAGCAAATGCTTACGGAAAGCGAAGCCGTTAGCAAAGCATTAGCTAATAATAAGAATATCCAGGCTGCATCACTACAAGTAAAACAGCAGCAGCAGTTACTGAAATCAGCTATTAACCTGCCTAATCCTGATTTTTTTTGGGAAAGTCCAACAGGCAAGTTTTATACAGGCAGTATCACCCAATCTTTTGAATTTCCAACGGTGTACAGCAATCAATATCGTTTGCAAAAACAGCAAATTGGTGTGGCACAAAAAGAGAAGCAGTTAACAGAGGCAGAATTAAAATACAGGGTTAAGATTTTGTATTTAGAAATACAGTATGCTGATTCGCTTACCAGGCAATTGTATATCCAGGACACATTGTATGAAAAGATAAAGCTGTCAGCCATCCGCCAGTTTAAAGCCGGACAAATTGATTACCTGCAACAAACATTTGCGGAAACACAGTATGGCGAAATTCATAATCAATACCAGCAGTCGCTTACAAGAGCCGCATCTTTAAAAGCACAGCTGCAATGGTTCACCGGTATCAAAGACTCAATTTCGGTAGAACCCCTGACTGTTGCACTTACTCAGGCACAGCTTCCCATTGCATCTGATTCCACAGCGTTGCTTTCAAATCCCTCCGTGCAGTTATTACAGCAACAGGAGAATGTTGCCAGACAAAATATTGCATTGCAAAAAAGCAGGGCCTTGCCCGGCTTGGCTTTTGGCTACTTTAACCAGGGCGAAAGAAATTCCAAATGGTTCAATCGCTTTAGGCTTGGTGTAACCATTCCATTATGGTTTGGCCAGTATAAAAGCAATATCACTGCTGCCAAAACAGAGCAACAGGTAATTCAAAACAAACAACAGGGACTACAGCAGGAATTATCAGCCCAGGTTATAAATGCTAACAGCGAAATGCAAGCTAGCTGGCAATCAGTTAACTACTACCAGCAAACCGGTTTAAAGAAGGCACAGGAAGTTATTACTACCTCTCAACGTTTTTTTGTAAGTGGTGAAATTGACTATATAAGCTTGCTAAGAAACAGCAATGACGCATATACCGTTTACCAGAAATATCTGGAAGCTGTAAGAAATTATAATCTCAGTGTTATCAATCACAAATATTTAATGGGCCAGTTATGAAACGATTAATCATCCAATTTTTATTAGGGCTATTACCGGTAATGGGATTTGCACACGGCGGCGATGACCACGAAGATGCAAAAAAAACAAGTGTAACGCCTGCAAGTTACTTCTCGTCTGAGGCTAACTCAGAAATTTATGAAGTACTGCTAAAGTACAGCCCGATAGTACCGGGCAAAGAAACATCACTTCGCCTTTACTTAAGTGAATACAACACAAATAAACCTGTTGACAGTGCTAAGCTGGAAATAACGGTAGCCGGTAATCCCAATATAAAGATTACTGCAGTAAGAATTGACAAAGGTTTATTTGAATTGAAAACCACATTTCCTGAAAAGAAAGCATATAATCTCGTAGTCAATATCAATAGCTATGCAGGTATTGATTTGATTCAGTTAAATAATATTGAAGCAGGAAAAGAGTTGGCCAAAACAACAACTGAGAGCAGTCCTCATGCTCATTGGTACAGCAGTAATTGGTTTTTTGGATTAACAGGTCTGCTCATAGGCTTACTCGTTATGTTTTTTGTAAACAAAAGCCGCAGCAGGAAAATGATAACAGGAGCCATCATTCTTTTCTGCCTTTTACCAACCGCTACCTATAATACTGCCTCTGCACACGATGGGCATGATGACGCCGGTGCTGCAAAAGGCGGCGGTGGGTCAACAACATTCATTGTTGAAAAAGAAACACAGTTCCTGTTTAATATTCAAACACAAAAAATTGGAACAGGTGATTTTAATGAATCATCCATTTTATTGGGTACTGTAACTGCCGCCCCGCAAGGCCGGGCTGTTATACAATCACCACAGGCCGGCAAAATTGTTTCCCTGAGAGTAGCCCCCGGTCAAAGGGTTGGTAAAGGACAAGTAGTAGCTGTTGTAGAACAACAGGTAGATGCCGGAACGCAAATCAGTATCATTTCTCAAAGCAACAGTGTAAATGCAGAGTATGAAGCGGCCAAAGCACAATATGAAAGGTTACTGGCTATAGAAGACATTGCGGCAAAAAGAGATATTACTGAAGCAAAAGCCAGGTATGAAAGTGCTAAGAAAAATAAAGCACTCTTTGATGCTAATACTGGAAGGAATACAGGCAGTACAAAAGCTATAACTCTTACATCACCTGTTAGTGGCGTTGTCAGCACTTTTAACTATGCTATCGGAGCAGTGGTAAATAGCGGCGAAACCCTGTTTGAAATAACCAATCTTGACCAGGTGTTTGTAGAGGCTCAGGTATTTGCAACAGACGCCGGGAAATTGAAATCCGCCACCGGGTTTAGCACTATCTCAAATACGGATACGCTGGTTTATAAATTGAAAATGATTAGCAGTGCTCAATCTGTTAACAGCGGAAATCAATCACAAAAAGTAGTATTTGAAATCATTAATCCCAAAGGCCAGTTCAAAATCGGTGAAAATGTAAATGTAAGGATGACGGGAAACAATATCATCCGGCAGGTAGTATTGCCCAATGAAGCTATCACAGATGTAAATGGCAAACCTGCAGTTTTTGTAAAAGATAAGGCCGAGCAATACAGCATCAGCTTTATTGTAAAAGGACAGAGCAATGATAAGTTTACCGTTATCAGTAAAGGCGCTGAAGATGGTGAACGCATCGTTTCTGCCAATGTGTACCAGATGAAAATGATGTATTTAAATCAATAATTAAAACAAACAAACATGAGAAAGCTCTTAATGATGTTTCTGCTGCTGGCAACAGGTACGGCAGCCTTTGCACAAAACGGAGATAAAGAAGCCGTAAAGTCAGTGCTAAACAATTATAAACAAGCAATTGAGAAACTCGACACTACCGGTGTAATCAATCTTTTTGTAAAAGACTCAAAAATATTTGAGCAGGCAAGCGATGAGGGCACAATCGGTCATTATCTGGAGCACCACTTAGGACCTGAACTGAAAGAGTTCAAATCATTCTCTTTTAGTAATTACAAGGTGGATGTAACAGTTACTGGTGAATATGCTTTTTCTACTGAAACATATATCTACACAATTATTCTTTTTAAAGATGGCAAAGAAATAAAAAGCCAGGGAGTGGCTACTTCAGTATTAAGAAAAATTAAAGATAGCTGGAAGATTGTGCAAACCCATTCTTCATTCAGGAAAGCAAAATAAATCTATACTCATAAAAGTAAAAAAATGAAACAATTAAAATCAATGACGCTTTTGCTTCTGGCATCAATTGCATTTACAACAACAAAAGCACAGGATTCTAAAACCGACACATTCAAAGTTTGGGGCAATTGCGGTATGTGCAAACGCACTATTGAAAAGGCAGCCAAAGTGGATGGAGTAGAAAAAGCCGAATGGAACAGGGAAACAAAAATATTTACGCTGGTATATAACCCGGCTGTAATTAGTAGTGAGAAAGTACAAAAGTCTATTGCCGCAGCCGGATATGATACAGAAAAATTCACCGGGGATGACCAGGCTTATGAAAAACTTCCCGGCTGCTGCCACTATGAGAGAAAAAAGAAAGAGGATAGTAATTAATTAGTCACTTTAAAAAAATCAAATTAATAACGATGAAACAAGTATTTAAAACTGCCCTGCCAATTCTGGCTATTGGTACAATTGCTTTTTTTACCGCCTGCAATAACAGTGGAACAAATTCTAAAAAGGAAAATGCTGATTCAACACATACTGGAGCTGCCCACAATGGTGAACATACTTTTGCCTGTCCTATGCATCCTGAAATAACAGGCAAAGAGGGAGACACCTGTTCTAAATGTGGAATGAAACTGGAACATAATGATAATGCAACTGCCGCAACGAATGTATCCATGCAATTCAACACCACTCCGGCAACTGCAAAACCAAACGAGGAAATTACTTTGTCGCTAACACCCAAAATGAAAGATAATCCAAACGAACAAGTTCCTTTGGATGTAGAACACACAAAGAAAATTCACCTGATAGTTGTGAACGATGACCTTAGCTGGTTTGACCATATTCATCCTGAGCTAAATGCTGATGGCTCTTATACAGTAAAAGAAAAATTCCCTGCACCAGGCAAGTACACTTTGTTTGCTGATTATAAGCCAAGCGGCGGTAATCATACAGTTGACAATCTGAATGTAACTGTAGAAGGAACTGCGCCGGCAGCAAAAAAATATGGTGCAGATAAACTGATTGGCGTTGCGGGTGATGGCTTTTCTGTTTCCCTTACACCTGAAGGTGGCAAGTTTTTAACCAATATGGCTATGCATATTAACGGAGTAATGATGCTTAATGGCAAAGAAGTAGACGTAAATACTTTGGAAGATTACCTCGGCGCTAAAGCCCACATGGTAGTTGTAAGCTTTGACGATAAAAAATATTTGCATGTGCATCCAAGTGTAGAAGGCGGGAAGTTTGATTTGCATACCACTTTTGAAAAGCCCGGTGTGTACCGTGGGTGGATACAATTCCAGAGTAAAGGAAAAGTTTACACCAGCGACTTTGTAATGAATGTAGCAGAAGGCAATGCTGATAATATGAAAAGCATGGATATGAAGAAGGACGAACATACCGACCATGCACATTAGTAATCAATTTATTTTCTAACAATAAAATTTAAAACAATGAAAAAGATAACAATTCTGATGGCGATGATGCTGATAGCATCATTCGCAACATTTGCGCAACATGGTAATGGCGACCATAAACACGGTTCTCCACATGGAGGAACAGTTAAATCTGCCGGTGATTTTCATATTGAAGTAAGTGTAAAAGATGGTATGGTGATGGCCTATTTACTGGACGGCAAAGAAAAAGTGATGAAGAATACAGGTGTAACCGGAACTGCGGTTATTCAAACGGCCGACGGACAAACTTCAAACATAACGCTGATTCCAAACGGTAATGAAGGCTTTATGTACACATTGGACAAAGCTAAAAAGTACAACAAAGCAATTGTAACCTTTACAAGCGGGGGTAAAACTGCATCTGCATCTTTTGACCTGACTGAAAAGCCCAAGCCTGCAGCAGATGGCCACGACCATCATCATTAATCCGTAAAATATCATGGCAGGCTATCCACCTGCCATGATATAATCAATTGCACTGTTTTTATTAGTACCGCTAAAAAATTATTTATTAGACCAGATGTTGGAGCCTGCTCAAAAATATGATTTCAAAGTCAAACTGACGCTGATACCTGATATAATCGCAGGACGGAAAACAATTGTGATGCTGTTTTTCGTGATGCTATTTTTTGGTTTGCTAATCTGGTGGCTTAATCAAAACCCGGTTTTACAGGGTTTGTGGAATAATTATATCATGGATAAAAAGGTACCAGCATCCTTTTGTGAACAGGTACATATAAACAGCCCGGTCCGTCAGCCAGTTAATAGTTTTAGTAACATAATTTATCTGCTTACTGCTATCATCATTTTGAGGGATTCGTGGAAAAGCAAACGTTCAAACACAGAAAGACACCTGAATAAAAGCTATACCTTTTCAATTCTTTTCGCTTTTGTGCTGCTGTACGTTTTTGCTGCAAGCACTTTTTATCATGCTTCTTTAATCGAATTAGCTCATAAGCTTGATTATTCAGCCGTATTTTCTTTTTCGTTGTTTCCTGTCATGTTTTTTTCATATCAGCGGTGGCTTATGAAAAAGAAAATATTGTCAAATACAGAAAGGCGAAAATCAGAAATCCGATTCTTATTGATTTTTTTCGGTACCAATCTCGGGCTGGCATTGTTAACGCCAAAGGGCAAGGAACAGATTGTAGCCATGTTGCTCGTTTTATTGTTTTTAACATCAGCTATTATTACCGTTATAGTTGAGAAACATAAGCCTGGGACGAATTATCTTATTTACTCCATCGTTGCGGTTGTTATGGCGGCTGTATGGTTTGAGTTTGATAAAAATAAAATTGCATGCAACCCGAAAAGTTTTTTTCAGCCGCATAGTCTTTGGAATGTTTTTATTGGGGTCTCTGCATTCTGGTTTTACCTGTATATGCGTATGCAGAAAAGTCGGGAACCATTAATTGTAAAATTAGAACAATAGTTATTTTATATGAATAAAGCAGTGGTTAAGGTGTGGTGGTGAACAACAGGCAGCCTGCTGCCCTCTTTCCATTCAGCAGTGATGGAGGATTTTTCTCAGGCAGCAGGCGCCTGTTTATTGTAACTCTAATATTGAATCAATCATTTTGAACTACTTCAGATAATGTGTATCTGAAAACATACTATTTAAATTATTTGAAATGCTGAACAGACTCATACACTTCTCTCTTAAGAACCGTTTACTTGTGGTAGCAATGGCTGCTCTGTTAATGGTGTATGGCGTTTTTACTTTAGTAAACCTGCCTGTGGATGTATTACCTGATTTAAACCGGCCGAGGGTAACTATTTTCCTTGAATCTAATGGTATGTCGCCAGAAGAAATTGAAGCACAGGTTATATTACCTGTTGAAACTTCTTTGAATGGTGCCCCCGGAGTAGAAGTAGTTAGGTCGGTAGCTTCTCCCGGATTGGGTTTGGTATTTGTAGAGTTTGACTGGAACACCGACATCTATCGTGCAAGGCAGTTAACTGCCGAAAAAATACAAACGGTTCAATTGCCGAATAAAATTGTACCTGTAATGGGCCCAATCAGTTCCGTTATGGGGCAATTTATGATGATAGCCGTTTCTTCCGATACCACATCCCCCGCAGATTTGAGAACACTAAGTGATTTCGTTATCCGCAGAAGACTGATGAGTGTAAAAGGTATTGCGCAGGTAATTCCCATTGGTGGGGTTCGGATGCAATACCAGGTTTTAATTTCTCCTGAAAAATTACGGCAGTATAATTTATCGGTTGGCGATGTTGACAATGCTTTGCAGCTTACGAACATCAATACAACCGGTGGCTTTGTAAACGATAATAAAGGCTCCGAAGTGTTGGTTCGTAACCTTGCACGGGCAAATACTTTAGAGGATTTGGCTAATACGGTAGTTGCCAATAAAAATGGGGCACCTGTACTCCTTCACCAATTGGCAGAAGTGAAATTTGGGGGACCAATTAAAAGAGGTGATGGTTCTCTTAATGGCAGGCCTGCTGTAATCCTTAGCATAGAAAAACAGCCAAATGCCAACACAGTTACACTAACATCAGAAATCATAAAAGCAATTGATGATATAAAAAAATCAGTACCGTCTGATGTAAAAATTAATACTGATGTCTTTCAGCAAAAACATTTTATTGAAAACTCCCTGACCAATGTGGAGGAAGCGTTAAGAGATGGGTTTATCCTGGTTATTATCATTTTGTTTCTCTTCCTGCTTAATTTCAGAACCACCATTATTACACTCACTGCAATTCCCTTATCACTTATCATTACAGCTATTGTTTTTAAAATGTTTGGAATATCTATCAATACGCTTACACTTGGCGGTCTTGCTATTGCCATTGGAGAGTTGGTAGATGATGCAATTGTAGATGTAGAAAATGTATTCAGACGGTTAAAGGAAAACTGGACAAGTCCCAATCCCCGACCGCTGATGAAAGTAATTTATGAGGCCAGCAGTGAGGTGAGAAATTCAATTGTATATGCCACCATCATTGTAGTACTCGTATTTCTTCCATTGTTTTATTTACAGGGAATTGAAGGAAAAATATTTGCTCCGTTGGGTATAGCTTATATCACTTCAATCATAGCTTCGTTAGCTGTATCACTTACTGTTACGCCAGCTTTATGCAGCTACCTGTTAGGTAAGAAAAGACATCTTGACCATGTAAACCTTGCTTTCTGGAAAGGAAGAAAAAAACACACCCATACATTTGAAGAAGCAGAACAGGACAAACCTCATGGGCGAACTATTGAAGAAGAAGCTTTATATGCTTCCTCTCACGATGACAGCACTTTCGTAAAGTTTTTAAAACGACAGGACATTAAATTACTTAAAATAGGATTAAAGCATCCAAAAGTAGTTATTGGCATTGCAATCACTATGATTGTAACTTCCATGAGTGTCATTCCTTTTTTGGGAACAGAATTTTTACCTCCTTTCAATGAAGGAAGTTTTACCATTAATCTATCTCTGCCACCGGGAACTTCGCTGGAGGAAGCTAATAAAACAGGGAGCATTGCGGAAAAAGAAATTTTAAAAGTTCCGGGTGTGCAACTTACTGCCCGCCGTACAGGCCGTGCTGAGTTGGACGAACATGCAGAACCGCCAAGCAACTCAGAAATTGAAGTAGCGTTAAAAGCTGATAAGATTGGTAACAGAGATAAAATACTTGCTCAAATTAGAGAAAGGCTGTCCATATTAAAAGGTGTAACGATTAATATTGGTCAACCCATTTCACACAGGCTTGACCATTTACTTTCAGGAGTGCGGGCACAGATTGCCATCAAAATTTTTGGAAATGATTTGGCTGATTTACGCAGTAATGCCGCCAAGCTAAAAGATATAATCAGTACAGTTCCCGGCGCTGTAGATGTACAAGTTGAAAAACAAGTATTGGTGCCCCAGCTAAGTATAAGAATAGACCGGGCAGCTGTACAGCGTTACGGATTGCAAGTGGGTAAAGTAGCCGAGGATATTGAAATTTTTTACAACGGTAAGGTAAGTACGCAGGTATTGGACGGGCAAAAAACATTTGATATCGTTTTGCGAACTTCTGACAGTATAAGAAATAACCTTGATGAAGTTGGGAATACACAAATCGCCACATCTGATGGGGCACTGATTCCATTAAAACAAATCGCACAAATTGAAATGGAGAGCGGTGTTAATTCTGTGTACCATGAAAATACATTAAGACGAATTGTGGTATCTGCCAATGTGCAGGGCAGAGACCTTGGCAGCACAGTAAAAGAAATGCAGCAGAAGGTAAATGAACAACTACAACTGCCGCAAGGATATTTCTTACAATGGGGCGGCCAGTTTGAAAGCCAGCAGTCCGCTTCCAAACTCATCACTATACTGAGCATCTTCTCAATTGCAGGCATTTTTTTAGTACTGTATAGTCACTTTAAATCAAGCCGCATAGCGCTTCAGATTATGCTGAATGTGCCGTTAGCATTGATAGGAAGTGTGGTGGCGGTGCTACTCACCGGCGGTGTTTTTTCTATTGCTACTATGGTTGGCTTTATTACACTTACAGGCATAGCATCAAGGAACGGTATTATGATGATAAGCCATTACATACACCTGGTAGAATATGAAGGTGAAACCTTTAATGATAAAATGATTATTCGTGGTTCGCTGGAAAGATTAGTGCCGGTGTTGATGACCGCCTTAGTTGCGGCATTAGCGTTAATTCCATTGACGTTGGATGCCACTGCACCGGGAAAAGAAATATTATATCCTGTTGCTACTGTCATCCTCGGTGGCTTAATCAGTTCTACTTTATTAGATATGATTGTAACACCCGTTGTATTTAAACAATTTGGTAAAAAAGCATTGGAGCAGTACATAGCTGAACATAAAAGAAAAGATATAGAGTAATAGAGAAATAAAAATAAATCTTTCCTAAAGAGGTGATTGTTGATAAACAATTTTGGCAAACTTTTAAATTGAAAACAATGAAGTACCTATTTTTCATTCTGTTTCCTGTGGCAGCTATTGTATCAGGATGCAGTACAGCCTATAATTTGTCATATACAGATTACGACCAATCCATTGACTTCGCTAAGTACAAGACATTTTCCTGGATTCCTCATACGGATAATGATAATACGCCTTATCACAACCAGATTATTTTCAATAATACAATCAATTATTTTTCGCATGAACTGGCGGCAAGGGGTATGACTTTAGATAATGACAACCCGGATGTGCTCTTTGAACTCAAAGTAACAGAAAGTAAAAAAAGCAGGACTGAACAGGTACGTACCACTGTTCCTGCTTACAATTATAATAGTGCTTATCAATACAGGGCCATTTCACCTCACAACCCCTATTATAATGTTAACCCCAGGGCTTATTATTATAACAGGCCATTAAATTACAATTATAACAGCTACACATACGGCTATACTACCAAAACAGTGGAATACATCCGGGGAGCAATAACTGTAAATGTTATTGACAGGAAGCAAAATAAGTTTATTTATACAGCCACAGTGGAAGCTGATTTATACGACCCTTCCACTCTGCAAAGAGAGTTGCATCCTGCCGTACACACACTTTTAGAAAATTACCCGGTAAAGCCCCCTGCGGCGGTAAAAAAGAGAAATAGAAGATGAAGACCTTATTCATGAGTGGTCGACCAATGGACAAGGAAATAACACTGATTAAAATGAATTTGATTTAAAATAAAATATTCATTTAAAACTTAAAATTATGAAACAGTTATTTGCATTTGTTACGATACTGTTATCTACACCATTCTTACAGGCACAGGATGTTATTACATTACGTACAGGCGAATCAATCAATGCCAAAGTATCTGAAGTTGGCATCAGCGAAGTAAGGTATTTTAAATCTTCTAACCTAAATGGGCCGTTGTATGTGATTGCCAAAGCAGGCATTAACAACATTGTATATGAAAATGGAAATAAGGATGTATTTAATGCTACTACACAACAGCCATCTACTGTAATTGTAGAGCAACCTGCACCGCTAACTGTTTATGCAGAGCAACCCGTTCGCCGGAGAAACTTTTGGAATAGTGGCTGCTGGTATCCTTTTGTTGTTACCCATATTGACATTGGGCATCACGGCGGATATTATTATGGTGGTCATCATGGAGGTCATGGCGGGCATCATTAAAAGTAGAAAACATGGGTCGGGGGCCCTGCCTTGTTTTGTCCCGTTTTAAAATGGAAAACCTTGAGTGGCAGGGTTTCCGCACCCACCAATTGATAACTCTGTTTTAAACCGGATTTAATTCATGTATTACTATAAAATAAAGTAATTGTAATGGAGCAAAAAAAATTTATACCGGCACTTCGATTTAAGTGGCTTACACCTTTGTATGACTTTTTGATAAGTATAACAATGCCTGAGAAGAAAATCAAACGGGCATTGATTAAAGCTGCAAATGTTTCGGCGAAGGGAAAAATACTGGATTTTGGTTGTGGTACAGGAACATTAACTATTATGATAAAAGAACTTCATCCTGAAGCAAATGTTGCCGGTATTGATGTGGATGCGGAGATATTGAACAAAGCAATTCAAAAAAGTGAGAAGAAGGGACTTGATATTTTCCTGGTAGATTATGATGGAACGCAACTGCCATTTGAGGATAAGGGATTTGATAAAATATTGTCTTGTCTTGTTTTTCACCACCTTGAAACGGACACTAAAAGAACTGTATTAACCGAATTGTTCAGGGTGATAGATAAAAACGGTCAACTGTATATTGCTGATTTTGGCCGTTCCGAATCAATGATTCAAAGAGCACTATTTAATACAATAAGAGCACTGGATGGATTTAAATCAACTGATGTAAATGCCAGAGGGTTATTACCTGAGATGATTTTGGATGCCGGATTTGAAAATGTGGTCATTAAAAACCGTTTTAAAACCATGTTTGGAGAAGTACAAATAATCAGCGCACAGAAAATTTAATTATAAATAAAGTCACTATCATGAAAATAAAATTATTCATACTGCTCATCAGTTTTATCCCTGCAAGCTTATCTGTTACTGCACAGCAGCCAAACACAGAAGAAGTATGCTACAATCCCAATCTTGTTAAAGACACTTCAAAAAGAAGTATTAAATCAATGGCTTTCGCTATTCTTAATGGCGATAGTATTAAAATTAACTATCACTCCCCTGGTGTTCGTAAAAGAATTATATGGGGTGGATTAGTTCCTTATGATGAGGTATGGGTAACCGGTGCACATGATGCCACCACTTTAGAAATGCCAAAGGCATTTTTTGTAAACGGCAAAGCAATACCCGCCGGTAAATATGCATTCTTCACCATCCCGGGCAAAAAGGAATGGACGTTGATTATAAATAAAAATTGGGAACAGCATCTTTCCACAGAGTATGATGAAAAAGATGACGTGGTGAGAATAAAAGTGAAACCGAAGAAAAACAATCATACAGAAAGGCTGCAATACTTCATAGAGCTTAATAAAGACGATACTGTAAGGATTACAATGGCTTGGGAGAAATTAAAAATTGAATTTGAAATCACATTCGTAAATAAAGAATCATGAAAAACACACTATTATTCATTTTATTTATTGTATCAGCCTCTGCTCATTCAGTTGCCCAAAGTAAAGAAACAGGCACCGACCGGGACGCCATAAAGCAGTACATGAACAACAAAGACACTATGCCTGACCTGCGGCAAGCTAAAAATATTGAACTAGTAAAGAACGTATTGAAACGATATAACAATGCAGTTGAGGCGTTGGATGTAACCGGCACAGAAAGATTCTTTACTGCGGAATCTGACATTTATGAAAACGGAAACAGTGAAGGTAACTATATCCATTATTTAGAACACCATCTTGTCCCTGAATTAAAGGAGTTTAAATCTTTTGCATTCAATGATTACAAAGTAGAAATTCAGATTGATGGCAATTATGCTTTTGCAGCGGAAACATACAACTATGTGGTAGTATTCGCAAAAGACAATACAGAGATAAAGTATAAGGGTGTTACTACCTCCATACTAAGAAAAGCAAAAGGTGAATGGAAAATATCAGTTAGTCATAATTCATCAAGAAAACAATAAAGTAATGTTCAAAGACTTTTCTTCATTACATCCGCTGGTAGTACATTTCCCTATTGTACTTATTTTATTGTCTGCTGCTTTACAGGCTGTTCTTGTTTGGAAATACCTGAAGCAGATTAAATGGGTTACACTTATTATCATGGCTGGTGCCTTCTTTTCATCCCTTGCTGCCAGCACCATCTTTCATGCAGAGCCATCAGCGGATGCCCCCAAAGCAGCTTTGGAAATATTTGAACAACATGAGAAGTATGCTCAATTAACATTATGGATGAGCGGCATTACTTTTTTGCTGAAAGGCATTGGTATTTTTTTTAAGATTAATCGTCGCTCCTTTGAAATTATCGTACTTGTAGCAGCAATCATCGCTGCGGTTTTTCTTTCCATAGCAGGACATCACGGAGCAAGACTTACCCATGTAGCTGGTGTGGGCCCAATGGGCAAATACCTGATGAAAGGCCACGGTGCCGGCGGAGACATGGAGGGCATGGATATGAAGAGTGATTCAGCAATGAAAATGAATGATACCATGCCCGGTATGAACAACATGGACAAAATGCCTGAAATGGATAAAATGAAAATGGACTCGTCCATGAATATGAAGAACATGAATATGCCCGGCATGGATAAAAACGCAGGCATGAAAGGTATGAAAGGCATGGATAAGGTGAAGGACATGAAGAATATGTCTGGTATGGATAAAATGAAAAACATGAAGGATATGGGAATGGATTCTTCTATGAACATGAAAGATATGAACAACATGCAGAGGATGGATAAAACGAAAATGGACTCCTCTATGAATATGAAAGACATGAACAAGATGGACATGCCTGGCATGGACAACATGAAAATGCCTGCTAAAAACCCGATGGATACCCTGCGGTTCCCTGATAATAATCCGACCCGTAAAAAGAATTATAAGCAGAATAAACAATAAATGATATTTACATGAAGACCCTACTTTTTCTTGTATTGATGATTCCTGTTTGCACTGTTGCACAGATGAAACATTCTATGCCATCAGCAAAGAATGACGGAACAAAAAAAATAACATCGTATAATTTTCCTCTAAAGGCAACCCAACTTGCATCCGGAAAAATTTATCAGGGTAAGAAAGTGGAGTACGACCTGTATGTAACCGATACTATGGTAAACTTTACCGGCAAACGCCGTCATGCCATTGCTATTAACGGACAAATTCCGGCTCCTATTCTTGAGTTCACTGAAGGCGATACTGCTATCATCAGAGTACATAACATGATGAAGATGGAAACATCTATTCACTGGCATGGTATATTATTACCCAATAAAGAAGACGGTGTCCCCTATTTGACCACTTCTCCCGTTGAGCCTGGTAAAACTTATACTTTCACTTTCCCCTTAATACAAAGCGGCACCTACTGGTATCACTCCCATACCATGCTGCAGGAGCAAAGCGGTCTGTACGGCTCTATAGTAATACATCCTTCCGTCCCAGAACCTCGACTAAAGGAATACGTATTGCTGTTATCCGACTGGACAGATGAAAACCCACATCAGGTAATGCGCTACCTGAAGCGTGGTGGCGAATGGTATGCTATTAAGAAGGGTGCCTTGCAAAGTTATGGAGAAGCAATTGCCGCAGGAGCATTCAAAGATAAATTGAAACAGGAATGGCAGCGGATGCCCGCGATGGATGTGTCAGACGTTTATTATAATAAATTTTTACTAAACGGTCAGGAAACAAATGAATTTAAAGATGCCAAACCAGGAGAAATAGTCCGGCTTAGGATTATTAATGGTTCAGCTTCTACATACTTCAATCTGCAATATGCAAACAGCTATATGCGGCTAATTGCCGCTGATGGTATCAATGTTACACCTGTTAACGTAAATAAACTTGAAATCGCTATCGCAGAAACTTATGATGTATTGATTACTGTACCTGAAACAGGTGCTGCAGAACTTCGGGCTACTTCATGGGATGTAACAGGATATTCATCTGCTTATTTCGGCAATGGCCTCGCCATTAAAGCTCCCGACATACCAAGGCTGAATTATTTTAAGATGATGCATGAAATGGGCAACATGAATATGAAAGGTATGGATATGAGTAAAATGCAGGGCATGGATATCAAAGGCATGAACATGTCTAACGATACCGTGTCAGCAAAGATGAAAACGGATATGCAGAATATGGAGGGAATGAAGATGGATGATATGCAGGGCATGGATATGAAGATGGACATGCCAGGTGAATTTAATTACAATATGCTACGGGCACTGCATCCAACTACACTGGATTCTTCATTAGTGCCACGGGAAGTTAAGCTTACCCTTACGGGTAACATGCTGCGTTATGTATGGTCTTTTGATTTTAAAACTTTATCGGTTGCTGATAAAATTCTTATACGAAAAGGCGAAAGAGTAAGATTTGTGTTGACCAACAACACCATGATGCGGCATCCACTGCATTTGCATGGGCACTTTTTCCGGTTCATAAATGCACAGGGTGAGTATTCGCCGATGAAACACACATTTGATATTAAACCAATGGAAACTGTTACCATTGAGTTTGAGGCAAACGAACAACAGGACTGGTTTTTTCATTGCCATATTTTATACCACATGATGGCCGGTATGGCCCGGATAGTAAGCTATGAAGGCAGTGAACAAAATGAATTTGCCAAAACCGGTTATAAGAAATTAAAAAAAGAAGACAATGCGCTTTATCCCTGGTATGATTTATCTGTGCATTCACAAGGTGCATGGTTGAGTGGAAACATTTCAAACAATAAAATGGCACTGGAATTTGAAGGCCGTGTTAGCTGGAAAGGAAACTATGAAACAGAAACACATTTGCTGCGCTACCTTGATAAGAATCAGTATCTGGCTTTTTATGTAGGATATGATTACCGGAAGAATAAAACGCTCCCATTGTTTAACAAACCAAATAGTAAAGACAACCGGCATGTCTTTGATGCAGGATTTTATTATTTATTGCCAATGCTCATCCGTTCTGAATGGAGGATTGACCATACAGGCCGTTTACGATTGCAATTAGAAAGAAGGGATTTACCCCTTAGCAACAACTTCTTTTTTGACTTCAGAGTAAATACTGATAAGGAATACAATGTAGCGGCAAGATACATGATTGCCAAATCGTTTTCTATCAGCACAAATTATGACAGTGATTACAAATGGGGAATTGGATTAACATGGCATTATTGAAAAATTAAACAACACATAAAAATGTTTTATGGAACATAATAACGACAGCAAACAAAAATATACCTGCCTTATGCACCTGGAAGTTGTAGAGGACAGACCGGGTATTTGCCCGAAGTGTGGAATGATGCTCATTCCGATTGGCACAAAAGAGGAAGAACATTCTCATTCCCAACATCAACATACTGACCATAAAAAAGAGGAGCCATCTTCCCATGAGGAGCATGTTGCACCAGATATAGAGATACAAAACTTACAAGGATTTCAGAAATACACTTGTCCTATGCATCCGCAAATAGTACAGGATACCCCCGGCAAATGCCCTTTATGTGGCATGACACTCGTACCACTTACTAAACCCGGTGCACATAACGGGCATAAAGCTCATGCATCAGGCATAGCTGACTTTAAAAAACGTTTCTATATTGTTTTAGTGCTAACCATACCAATCATACTGTTATCAGAAATGATACAGCATTGGCTGAATATTCATTTCAGCTTCTCCGGTTCAAAATATCTATTGCTCATTTTATCATCCATTGTATTCTTTTATGGAGGCTGGCCTTTTCTTAAAGGATTGGTTGGAGAAATGAGAGCAAAGAATCCGGGTATGATGACACTTGTAGCATTTGCCATTTCAATAGCCTATGTGTACAGTGTAGCAACGGTATTTGGATTAAAAGGCATGGATTTCTTTTGGGAGTTAGCAACACTTATTCTTATAATGTTATTAGGACATTGGATAGAAATGAAATCTGTTGCCGGTGCTTCAAGAGAATTGGAGTTGCTGGTGCAACTAATGCCCGATGATGCCCATTTGGTGAATGGGGATAAAATAACCGATGTAAAAACAGAATCGCTGAAAGAAAATGATGTGATACTTATCAAACCTGGTGAGAAGGTTGCTGCGGATGGTGTTATTGCAGATGGTGAAAGTTATCTTAATGAGTCCATGCTTACCGGCGAATCAAAACCTGTGGAAAAAACAAAAGGCGATAAAGTGATTGCAGGTTCTATTAATGGCAACGGAGCAATCAAAGTAACTGTATCACATGGAGCCAAGGATTCTTATTTATCCCAGGTAATAAAGCTGGTACAGGATGCACAAAAATCAAAATCAAAAACACAGTTAATTGCTGACAGGGCTGCAAGATGGCTTACGTTGATTGCAATTATAGCAGGAATTACCACTTTTCTTGTCTGGTATTTTTCAGGAAAAGACTTAGCCTTCTCCATAGAAAGAATGGTAACAGTAATTGTGATTTGCTGTCCTCATGCATTGGGATTAGCTGTGCCATTAGTAGTAGCAAAATCAACGGCACTATCGGCAAAGCATGGTTTGCTGATTAAAAACAGAACAGCTTTCGAAAATGCAAGAAAAATAACCACTCTTGTATTTGACAAGACAGGTACATTAACAATAGGAAAATTTCAGGTAGTGCGGTATGTAACACATAATAATAAATACACACAAGAGCAAATACTTCAATACGCTGCAGCGCTTGAACAAAATTCAGAACATCCTATTGCAACGGGTATAACTGCCAAAGCAAAAGAACTTAACCTTCAACTTCCCGCTGTTGCCGGATTTGAAGCAATAACCGGTAAGGGTATAGCAGGCATCATTGACAAAAAAGATGTGATGGTAGTAAGCCCCGGATACTTGCAGGAGAAATTTACTTTTCTTACAAAAGATAGCGTTGTAAAAGCGGAAGAAACATTGGTCTTTGTATTAATTGACGATGATATTGCCGGCTCCGTAGCACTGGCTGATGAAATAAGACCTGAATCAGAAGAGGCTATAAAAACACTTCATGCAAACAATATCAAGGCAATCCTGTTAACCGGTGACAATGCAACTGTGGCTAAAGGTGTAAGTGAACGATTGGGGATGGATAGTTTTATTGCAGAAGTATTACCACATCAAAAATTAGAGAAAATTAAAGAGCTGCAAAATAAAGGCGAATATGTTGCCATGACAGGTGATGGTGTAAATGACGCCCCTGCATTGGCGCAGGCCAATGTGGGTATTGCAGTAGGTTCAGGTTCTGATATCGCCGCCGAAACAGCAGGGATTGTATTGGTAAACAGCAATCCCAAAGATGTTGTTTCATTGATTCAATTTGGTAAAGCCACTTACAGAAAGATGATTCAGAATTTAATGTGGGCCACAGGTTATAATGTAGTGGCTTTGCCACTGGCGGCTGGTATATTGTATAAAATGGGAATCCTGCTAAGTCCTGCAGCCGGTGCGATATTGATGAGTGTGAGTACTGTCGTTGTTGCTATTAATGCAAGTCTTCTTAAAGTAAAATAAACCAACAACCCAACACTTTTTATGGCAAAAAGCAAACACTACTATATCCGAAAGACACACCGCTGGCTGGGAGTTATTTTAGGCATCCAGTTTTTACTATGGACAATCGGGGGCCTGTATTTCAGTTGGAGCAATATGGATGAAGTACATGGAGATTTTCAAAAGAAAAGTACACCACTCTTATCATCCGATATTTCATTAGTAAGCCCAACAATGGTTCTGGATACTATCAGGAAAGTTCACCAGGTTGACTCAATTGTATCCATTCAATTGATTGAAATATTAGGCAAACCTTTTTACCAGGTTCGTTGTATCAGTGTTTCTCAGAATGAAGCTAATCATGAACATGATATGCAGTCAATAAACCATCTTGCCAATGCAGAAACAGGCCAGCTTCGTGGGCCATTGACAAAAGAAGAAGCAGTTGAAATAGCTAAAATGAGATTTAATGGAGAACCAAAAGTAAAATCAGTTGAATACTTAACAATTGCAAATGGTCATCATGAGTACAGGGAAAACCCTTTACCTGCTTATGCCATTACATTTGAACATCCATCAAAAACCACTGTTTATGTCGCCAGTGAATTAGGAACGGTTCAAAAGTTCAGAAATAACAAATGGCGCATATTTGACTTCCTTTGGATGATGCACACGATGGACTATGAAAGCAGGGATAATATCAGCAACTGGCTGCTTCGGGCTTTTTCAATTTTTGGCTTGGTAACAGTGATAAGTGGGTTTACATTGTTCTTTGTGAGCTTCAAACGCAGGAAGAAAAAAGTTACACATTTCCCATCTCTGAATTAATATCAATGTTCGGGGCTTTTGTTTTATTCTTTAATAATTATTGGGACATATTATATCAGGTAATTAATTGCTTTCAACATTTATGACAATTACAAAAAACAAGAATGATAAAAAACAAAGTGCAAAGAACAAAAGGCCAATACCAAAAGTTCTGAAATTTGCCCTTGTGATTATTCTTGCTCTTTTGGTACTCGCAATCTTTGCTCTTATCATGCTTCTGCAGAATGTACATATTGAAAAACCATAAACATAAAGGTTGGCCTTATTTAAGCTGATGGTATTTTGGGGAAATATTAAGAAGGCTGTGGATTTAAAGTCACTTAATTAACTGATTTGCAACAATATTCCTAAATTGCACATATACAAGTATTTAATTTGCAATAAAACACCTTATTTTTGCAACCAATGAAATTTTTATTTGGATTTTTAGCCATTTTCTTACTTTACTTGTCATGCCTTCCGTGTGGCGACAAGGTAGAATGTAGCGCAAAAGCACAAGTAAAAATTTCTACATCAACAAATCATCAGGACCACAAGCATTCTTCAGAGGCCTGTACTCCTTTCTGTAATTGTTCCTGTTGTGCAGCTTCTGCTTTCAATGCTCCTTTATTAAAGGTACAAGCTGCCAAAATTTATTTTCAGTCAGTGAAATTTCCTCTTCATAATGAAGACTGCAATACAGAAGTCTTCTATTCTATCTGGCAGCCTCCTAAAATAGCTGCTTAATTCCCCTTTCTTTTCAGTGCAGTAATCCTGCGCTGGTTATTACATTTTACTATTCAGTTTCCATGAGGTTATGACTAAGAAAATAAAGTCAGGAACCCGCAGTAAACCCACTTACAGCAAAATCAAGGATCCTGTAAAGCCAAAATGGATGCGGGTTACAAAAATCATTACAATGATAGTGCTTGGCATTATAAT
Organism: Sphingobacteriales bacterium; assembly: GCA_003963365.1. Taxonomy (GTDB): domain Bacteria; phylum Bacteroidota; class Bacteroidia; order Chitinophagales; family Chitinophagaceae; genus AWTP1-9. The sequence continues at coordinate 284,589 of RXJG01000002.1, read as the reverse complement.
GCTTATGGCTATTGCCGGAATTATAATTAAGTATTATCGTCTTGTTTCAAAATATTAAATAGAATCATGCTTAATAAAATCATTCAATTCTCCATAAAAAATAAATTGGTCATTGGCCTTTTTACACTGGCTTTAATTATATGGGGCATCTATTCGACAAAAAAACTACCGATTGATGCCGTACCAGATATTACTAATAACCAGGTACAGGTAATTACCTTAAGCCCGTCACTCGCTGCACAGGAGGTAGAACAATTGATTTCATTTCCGGTTGAACAAACAATGGCTACAATTCCTGAAGTCAAAGAAATCCGTTCTATATCAAGATTTGGCTTATCTGTAGTTACCGTTGTATTTCACGATGATGCCAATATCTATTGGGCCCGGCAGCAAGTGGGAGAACGGCTTATTGAAGCCCGCAATCAAATACCCAATAAAATTGGCAACCCGGAGATGGCCCCTATCTCTACTGGATTAGGTGAGATTTATCAATACGTTTTACACGCAAAAAAAGGATTTGAAAATAAATACGATGCCATGTCGTTGCGAACAGTTCAAGACTGGATAGTACGGCGACAATTACTTGGCACCCCTGGTATTGCTGATGTTAACAGTTTTGGCGGGCTTTTGAAGCAATATGAAATTGCACTCAATTCTGATAAACTTCGCAGTTATAATTTATCAATAGCGGATGTATTTAATGCCCTTGAAAAAAATAATCAGAATACAGGTGGTGCATATATAGATAAAAAGCCAAATGCTTACTTTATCCGCAGCGAGGGATTTATTAAAACAATCACCGATATAGAAAAAATAGTTGTTACAAGAACTTCAGGTGGTGCACCGGTGCTTGTAAGAGATATTGCAACAGTACAATTAGGCCATGCAACACAATATGGTGCACTTACAAGAAATACCGAAGGAGAAGTTGTGGGTGGTATTGTACTTATGCTTAAAGGCGGAAATTCCAGCAATATTATCAACAGTGTGAAAGAAAAAATTTTACAAATACAAAAAAGCCTTCCGGAAGGTGTAGTGATAGAACCGTTCCTTGACAGAAGTGCTTTGGTAAGCAGAGCAATTGGTACTGTTAAAACCAATCTTATTGAAGGAGCATTGATTGTAATTTTTGTATTGGTGTTGTTCCTTGGCAATATTCGCTCAGGTTTAATAGTGGCTTCTGTAATTCCGCTTGCCATGCTTTTTGCTATTTCGTTAATGAATTTATTTGGTGTCTCCGGCAACCTGATGAGTTTAGGTGCCATTGACTTCGGTTTGATTGTGGATGGTGCTGTTATCATTGTTGAAGCAACCATGCATCAGTTAGGCCATCGGAAACCCGGAAGGCTGACGCAAGACCAGTTGGATGATGAAGTATATAAATCGGCAGGTAAAATGATGAACTCTGCTGCCTTTGGACAGATAATTATATTAATTGTGTACCTCCCTATTCTTGCATTGGTTGGTATAGAAGGAAAAATGTTTGGCCCGATGGCACAAACAGTTTCATTTGCAATTCTTGGCGCATTCCTTCTTTCACTTACTTATGTGCCCATGATGAGTGCCCTTGTGCTTAGCAAAAAGATAAACCATAAAGAAAACCTTTCTGATAAAATGATGAAGTTTTTCCAACGGCTTTATACCCCATTGATACGTGGCGCACTTAAAATGAAATTGCTGGTGGTGAGTATCGCTGTTGGTGTATTTATCACCAGCCTGATTATTTTTAAAACATTAGGCGGTGAGTTTATTCCAACATTGGAAGAAGGAGATTTTGCTGTGGAAACAAGATTACTTACCGGTAGTTCATTAAACCAGACCATTGAAAAAATCACTCAAGCTTCAGACCTTTTGATAAAAAAATTTCCGGAGGTAAAAGAAGTAATTGGAAAGATTGGCGCTTCGGAAATACCAACCGACCCTATGCCTATTGAAGCTTGCGATATGATTATTCTTTTAAAGGACAAAAAAGAATGGACGAGTGCCCATAACCGGGAAGAGCTGGCTGAAATGATGCAAAAAGAGTTGGAAAAAATTCCCGGTGTTTCCTATGGGTTGTCGCAACCGATACAACTTCGTTTTAATGAATTGATTGCTGGTGTTCGCCAGGATGTGGGAATTAAAATATTTGGGGAGGATTTAGATGTGCTGGCAGACCTGGCAAAAAAGATTGGTGTGATTGTACCTACAGTAAAAGGAGCGGAAGATTTGTATGTAGAACAGGTTACAGGGTTACCGCAGATTGTAGTGAAACTGAATCGGGATAAGATAGCTCAGTTTGGTTTGAATGTAGAAGATGTAAACCGTACGGTGAGCGCAGCATTTGCAGGAGAGTCAGCAGGAATTGTTTATGAAGGTGAAAAGAGATTTGACATGGTGGTGCGTTTGGAAAAAGCAAACCGGCAAAGTATTGACGATGTAAAGGGCTTATTTGTGGCAGCGCCGGATGGCAATCAGATTCCTTTGGAACAGGTAGCGGATGTCAGTTTACAATTAGGTCCTAACCAAATACAACGGGAAGATGCAAAACGAAGAATAATTGTTGGCTTTAATACAAGAGGCCGGGATATTTCAACGGTTGTAAAAGAGATACAGGAAAAAATTGAGAAGCAGGTAAAACTGCCGCCTGGCTATTTTATAACTTATGGCGGACAGTTTAAAAATCTGGAAGAAGCAAATAATAGATTATCTGTTGCTGTACCAGTAGCGCTGGCGCTAATTCTCTTACTTCTATATTTCACTTTTGGTTCAATCAAGTATTCCTTACTCATATTTACTGCTATACCCATGAGTGCCATAGGTGGCGTATTTGCATTATGGTTCCGGGGTATGCCATTCAGTATCTCTGCCGGGGTTGGTTTTATCGCATTGTTTGGAGTGGCGGTGCTAAATGGCATCGTACTTATCAGTGAGTTTAACCGGTTAAAAAAAGAAGGCATGACAGATATAAATGCAATTATCCTAAAAGGAACATCTGTAAGGTTGAGGCCTGTGTTAATGACCGCTACTGTTGCATCATTAGGTTTCTTGCCAATGGCACTATCTACAGGCTCCGGTGCAGAAGTGCAAAAGCCATTGGCCACAGTGGTAATTGGCGGATTAATAACAGCTACTTTTCTTACACTGGTAGTGCTGCCTGTATTGTACACCTGGTTTGAAAAGATAAAATCAAAAACAAAAAAATCATCTCCGGCCAAGCATTTCCCTACATTAATCATCCTGTTTTTAGCTTCATCATTTGCTTCAAATGCACAACAACCAAAGACAGTTATAAATTTTAATGATGCTGTTACATCAGCCATGAAAAATAATCCTTTGGTAAAAGTGGGAACGCTGGATATTGGCTACCAGCAACAGTTGAAAAAAACAGTAAAGGATTATGGTAAAACAAATGTTGGTCTCACATTCGGGCAATATAACAGCCGTATTGCCTATGATAATAATTTCAGCATTAACCAGGGCATACCTAATCCGGCTTACTTCAAAAGCCTTATCAGATTATCTGAATCAAATATTAAAAGCAGTGAGCTGCAATTGAAAGTTTATCAAACTGAACTTGCTGCCAATACAAAAACATCCTACTATCAACTGACTTTTTGGATAGAGGAAATACGGCTGTTGAAAGAACTGCTGGCTATTTACGAAAACGTATTGAAAGCGTCAGCGTTGCGGTATAAAACCGGCGAAACAAATGCTCTTGAAAATTATAATGCTGAAAGCAAAGTGAATGAGATAAAAGCACAGTTGCGAAATGCAGAAGAAGATTACCGGATTGAGTTACACCGGCTGAAGGTATTTACAGCAGATTCTTCTTTTACAGGAATCAAAGACACTTTACTTGTTGAGAAGGCTTTACAGATGAATTTGGACAGTGCAGCCATTGCCGCCAACCCGGTGCTTGCATTTATTAAACAGCAGATTGATATTGCCGAAAAAGAGAAAGGCGTTGAGCAGTCAAGATTAAAACCTGATTTCTCTGTAGGTTATTTCAATCAGTCACTGGTTGGGTATCAAACAATAAACGGTATTGATAAATACTATGGTGCTGGTCATCGTTTTCAGGGCGTTAACTTGGGTATCAGCATTCCCATATTTGCAAAGGCACAAAAAGAAAAAGTGAAAGCGGCAGAAGTAAACAGGGTACGCCGTGAAGCAGAACTGACGAATTACCAATACACCCTTCAGGCTGAACTGACAAGGCTGTTTGGTGAATTGCAAAAGCAAAGAGTTCAAATCAACTACTACCGCAATACAGCTTTACCGCAAGCAAATCTCATCATCACGCAGGCGCAAAAAGCTTTTACTGCCGGTGAAATCGGTTATTATGAATTAACGCAATCGCTCAACAATGCTGTTATTGTAAAACAGGAATATACAAAACTTTTAAACCAATACAATCAAACCGTCATTGCAATTGAATTTATTGGCGGCATCAACTAATTAAAACGGGTAAACAATAATAATATGAAACAGAAATTTTTAAGTTCACTGATACTACTCACAGCTGCCATTGTATGGCTTTCATCCTGCTCTTCTAAAGGCAATGCAGAAACTGCCCCGGCTGGGGAAACCAAAGAAGCGGATATGGTAAACTTGTCAGAAGAGCAGTTCAAAACAGTAAACATACAATACGGAGTTGTAGAGGATAAAAATCTAAGCAGCGTTATCCGGGCATCGGGGGTACTGGATGTTCCTCCACAACAGTTACTAACTGTTTCTTCTCCCTATGGAGGTACCTTAAAAAGTACCGATTTACTGCAAGGTAAACCAGTAGTAAAAGGCGAAGTAATAGCAGTACTTGAAAACCCTGAATTCATCCAGCTTCAGCAGGATTATCTGGATTATAAGAGTCAGTTGATATATCTCAAAGAAGAATATGAACGGCAACAGGAATTGGCAAAAGAAAATGTAAATGCAAAAAAAACATTACAAAAAGCCAGCAGTGAATATAATAGTATGATGGCAAGGATACAGGGCTTAAAGTCTAAGTTGCAACTCATCAATATCAATCCTGATAAAATAAATCCGGCAAATATCTCAGGCAGGGCAAATATTTATGCTCCCATATCAGGCTATGTTACCAAGGTGCTGGTGAACATAGGCAAGTTTGTAAATGCTAACCAAGAGCTGTTTGAAATTGTAGATACCCGCCATCTTCATGCAGAGCTTATCATTTTTGAAAAAGATGTTCCGAAATTGAAAATAGGCCAGAAAATCCGTTTTGTGTTGAACAATGAAACAAAGGAACGTTTTGCAGAAGTGTATTTAATTGGCAGGGAAATCAGTGCTGAAAGAACGGTTCGGCTGCACGGACACCTGTTGCAGGAAGATAAGAATCTGTTGCCGGGCATGTATTTGAAAGGAATTGTAGAAACAGGTGTTGCCACTACTACCGCCCTTCCCGATAAAGCCATTGTACAATCGGCAGGTAAATCTTACATTTTTATTGCAGCAAATGAAATAAAAGAAGAACAAAAAACTGATGAAAGGAAAAAGGGAGAGGTAACTGAAAAGCATCTTCCGTTCAAAAGAATTGAAGTAACCATTGGTGTTTCAGAAAATGGCTACACAGAAGTGATTTTGCCCGAAGGATTTGACAGAAACAGTAAAATAGTAGTAAATGGAGCTTATGATTTGTTATCAAAGATGAATAATGTGGAAGAAGATTAAATATTACATGGGTCGGGGCCCTGCCTTGTTTTATCCCGTTTTAAAATGGAAAACCTTGAGTGGCAGGGTTTCCGCACCCACCAAAAATCAGATAATAATACATCCAGAATGGATATACAAATTGAACTAATTATTGTGGCTAAACTCATCGTCTCATTCCTGCTTGGAGCTTTTATTGGGCTTGACAGGGAAAAGCATGGCCGTGATGCCGGCATCAGAACCTACGCTGCCGTTTGTATCGGTGCAACTTTATTTACTGCTATTGCGGCCCATCTTGTTAGTGATGTGTCAGCTGCTTCAAGGGTAATAGCCAATATTGTTACAGGTGTGGGTTTTCTTGGGGCTGGTATTATCTATCGGGACAGCAGTGCCGGAACATCACATGGACTTACAACTGCCGCAACTATTTGGTGTACCGCAGCAGTTGGTGTAGCAATTGGCCTCAACATGTTTATCATCGCTATTGTTGGGGCAATTGCATTGTATTTTCTTCTTTCGTTGCACCACCAGCATCGGTACATTAACTGGAAAAAGAAAATGATAAACAAGCATAATGAAAACACCAACAGTAATTAATTTTTTTAAAAAATAAATGTATAACAACTGTTCTGTAACATGTATAGCATTATAACAGGCACCATATTATTAGGCATTACACATGCCCTCATCCCCAACCATTGGTTGCCTTTAGTGGCTATTGCCCGGTCGGAAAAATGGGAGAAATATGAATTGATGCTGGTGGCTTCCATCACTGCATCCGCCCATGTGATGGGTACTGTTATCCTTGGAATTGCATTGGGAATGGTAGGCTCAAAACTGGCACATCAATATGAAGGATATGTGCATGTAATTGTACCTGTACTATTGATAATTTTCGGATTGATATACTTTACTGTTAACCTGCCCCACCATCATCATGTTGCCAACAAGGACGTACTGCAGTATAAAAAATCAAAAACAAAATGGGTATTAATTTTTACAGTAATGATGTTTCTGTCTCCTTGCCTGGAAGTAGAAAGTCTTTTTCTTGCAGCAGGTGCTTATGGGTGGGACGATATTTTATTGCTGGCGATTGTATATGCAACAATCAGCATCACAGGAATAATTACTCTTGTAATGCTTGCATTTAAAGGAGTGCAAATGATGAACTCACAATTTATTGAACACAATGAAAAACGCATTACCGGCATGGTATTAATTATAGTAGGTATTGTTACATTTTTCTTACACTAAACATAGTATTATGGCACATAAACACGATGAAACAAAAATTGCAGAGCAGGAAGCCTGCTGTGACCTGGACGAAAAACTCAACGAAACAAAAGCGGTTTCACTGCATAATAAAGAGGATGGTCACGACCACGGTGAGGAAGAAGGCAGCGGCATCAGGCCTTGGTTACCTGCCATTATAAGTTTTGTTTTATTAATAGCAGGTATTGCATTGGATAACTGGATTAAGCCAACGCCATCATGGTTTTCTGGGTGGGTTCGTCTTTCATATTACATCACAGCATACCTGCCTGTGGGTTTACCAGTAGTGATAAGAGGAATAAAAACAGCCATTAAGGGAGATGTATTTACAGAATTCTTTTTAATGAGTGTTGCCACCATTGGTGCATTTTATATTGGCCAATATCCCGAAGGCGTTGCAGTAATGCTTTTCTATGCGGTGGGGGAATTATTCCAGGATGCTGCTGTAAACCGTGCTAAAAGAAGCATCAAGGCATTACTGGATGTAAGACCAGATAGCGCCGATGTGTTAAGAAATGGTATCTACGTCAATCTTCCGCCTGAAAGTGTAAAAGTTGGTGAAACCATTCAGATAAAAGTTGGTGAAAGAGTTCCATTGGATGGTGAAATGTTAAGCGAAGGAAGTTCATTCAATACTTCAGCATTAACCGGTGAAAGCAAACCCTCCACCTTTATCAAAGGTGAACCAGTACTGGCTGGTATGATTAACCAGGAAAAAGTAGTAGAGTTAAAAGTAACAAAATTATTCAATGACTCTTCCCTTGCAAGAATACTGACACTTGTACAGGATGCTACGACCAGGAAAGCAAAAACAGAACAATTCATCCGGAAGTTTGCAAGAATATATACCCCTATTGTTGTATTTCTTGCTATAGGCATTGCACTTATCCCCTGGTTATTTGTAGAAAACTATGTGTTCAATACATGGCTATACAGGGCCCTGATATTTTTGGTAATCAGTTGCCCATGTGCATTGGTAATATCTATCCCGTTAGGCTATTTCGGAGGTATTGGCGCAGCCTCACGAAGTGGTATTTTATTCAAAGGCTCCAACTATTTGGATTTAATGACTAAAATAAACCAGGTGGTAATGGATAAAACTGGCACACTTACCAAAGCTGTATTTAAAGTACAGGAAGTGGAGAGCTATGATATATCTGAAGTGGAATGGTTACCGCTGGCTGCTGCTTTAGAAGCAAAATCAACCCACCCTGTTGCAAAAGCAGTGGTGGAATATGCAAATAATAACTTTGATAAAATACAGGTTGATGCTTTGGAAGAAATTAGCGGCCACGGGTTAAAAGGAGAAGTGAATGGAAAGGAAGTGCTGGCCGGTAATGTAAAACTGATGGATATGATGAAAGTACCGGTGAATGATGGACTAAGAAAAATCGTGGATACTATCGTTATTGTTGCCATTGACAGAAAACTGGCTGGCTACTTAACCATAGCTGATGAAATAAAAGAGGACAGTAAACAGGCTGTTGATACCTTGCATAAACTGAATGTAAAAGCTACCATGCTTAGCGGCGATAAACAAGCTGTTGTAGATAAAGTAGCAAAATATTTGGGTATTGATAAAGCCTATGGCGACCTGCTGCCCGAAAATAAAGTACAAAAAGTTGAAGCCCTTAAGCAGGATAAAATGAATGTTGTGGCTTTTGTAGGTGATGGTATTAATGATGCGCCTGTGCTTGCTTTGAGTGATGTGGGAATTGCAATGGGTGGCCTGGGCAGCGATGCGGCTATTGAAACAGCAGATGTTATCATACAAACCGACCATCCATCCAAAATTGCCACTGCAATACGAATTGGTAAAGCCACCACAAAAATTGTATGGCAAAATATCGGGGTAGCGTTTACGGTAAAATTAATTGTATTGATTCTTGGCGCCGGTGGCTTGGCCACTATGTGGGAAGCTGTATTTGCTGATGTGGGAGTAGCAATGCTGGCAATATTGAATGCAGTAAGGATACAAAGAATGAAATTTTAAAATTCTCAAATTCACAATAAGCTATTGAAATTGTTATTTGCAGCGGTGCTTCCGATGACTTCGATTAATCTTTTTTCGGAAAAAGAACGGGTCAGAGGAATTTACAGAACCTGCGATAAATTTGTAATATCAACCTTTCAATACAATTTTATAAAATATTTTTCTAAAACAAATTATATGAACTATTATTTCACAAAAACAGTAACAGGAAACTTTCAAGAAATCATTGAAAGGGTAATTGAATCATTAAAAGCTGAGGGGTTTGGAGTGCTCACAGAAATTGATATAAAAGCAACATTAAAAAAGAAACTGGATGCTGACTTTTATAATTATAAAATACTTGGTGCCTGCAACCCGACTTTTGCATACAAAGCATTGCAAACTGAAGACAAAATAGGAACTATGTTACCCTGCAATGTCATTGTTCAGGAAAAAGAGTCTGGTAAAATAGAGGTTTCAGCTGTGGATCCTATTGCTTCCATGCAGGCAATAGAAAATCCCGGTTTGAAAGATATTGCTGAGCAGGTACGGGAAAAATTAAAACAGGTTATTGATTTGGTTTAATGACATCTTATTGTAATGAAAAAACTTAATGAACTGATGCAGGAAATAATCCTGCTAACTGCAAAAATTGAAACTGACTACCCGGAATTATACCGCTATCTTGACGAAACGCCATTAGTAATTTTGGGTAACCCACCAGCTAAGCTGGCAGGATTTAAATTTGGGATGAGCACATATTTTTAAACCTCGCCCTTAATCGTAACGGCGCATCTTTTAAATTCTGAACTTAAAAGTTTCAAAGGGATTTTATCAGAGCAATACTTCGTTGTTTCTATTATGTAAACCACTCTCAGGTTGGTAAGTGGCTTTAGCCATGCCAAATATTCCCGAAGATGTTCTGCAATTTGCTTAACCGTTGTATTAGGTTTCTCTTTTATTACCAGTATTAGTATTCCATTCTTTTCATCGGTCAAGAATCTTGCTGCTTTCAGCATTGCACCCAAATAACCTTTACGACTTGTGCCTGTGTCACACTCCATAATGATGTACTCATTCCCCTTTTGCAAAACGGTATCAGGCTTATATCCTTTCGTAAGCTGCCCTCCCGAATTGAGAACAACATAACCTTCGGCGGTGTGCAGGAGATTCTTAAATAATCTGTCTTTCATCGCATCCTTATAAAAAAGTGATATTAAACATTGTTACAGTCAATTCTAAAAGCTATTTCAAGTGTGTTAAAATGCAATTCAAAATCAGGTTCGCTCTTGCATTAGCAAAGTCTTCAAATTTATCCTCTGTCCACAACGTTTCATCAGCAGGAATTAAATGACGCTTTACAAAGGCAGCTTTATCTGTTACATGATTATTAATCCAATCTTTGAACGGGCTTGCATTTTTTAATCCCCGGTTAGTGCTGAAATCTATCAGTTGAAAGTTTTTGATGCTATTGATTTTTACTGATTCAAACTTTAAAGGCTCCAATACTGATTTAGGCATGATGTGGTCAATATCATTTATCCTTATCGTTTGTCCTCTGTCGTACATAAGGTAATAAACAAATGAACTTTCTAATTCATCGAGATTATCAATAGTGTACGTTCTGGTAAATGTTATTGGATGGTCAGCATAAACCTTAAACAATTCATCGGTTGGAAAATCTTTATTCTTAAAATGCTGCATCGCATCTAATAACTTACGGATGCCTGTTTTGTAGGGTATCCATCCTGCTCCTTTGCTTTTGAATACTCCATTAATCAGAGAATGGTATATCCACCTCTCCATTCTGGGGTGCTCCGTGTTCTTAGCATCAAAATTGGCAAAGTATTTTTCCAATTCTCCATCACTGATTTGCTTATGAAAAAGATGATAAGCAATAAAGAATAACGGGATAAATGAACGGTTGCCGTCTTTATAATAATAATATAGTTTTGAATTAATGAGAAAGTCTTTGAGACATTTCAGTGTAGTTTTTATTCTTTCCCTGTTCTTTATCGCAAACTGTGCATCCGCTGCTTCAATGGCAGCCATTTCTTTTTTGTGATTATCCTGCAGCAAAAATATCAACTTGATAAGATTATCCTGTGTTAATCCGATTTCCTCATAGCTCTTTAATGTTTCTTCCAAAAAACTCTCCATCTCCCATTCAAAACCCTTGAGCACCGACGCCACCAAATCAAAAGAAGACAGCTTGGTACCACCATCATTCAATCTTCTGAACAGTTCCACTATTCTTTGTTTATTACTTATTTCATCAAATGATTTATTTACCGATACTTTTGAAATGCCGAGACAATCTGCTGTCAATGTATTTTTATAAAATGCTTTTACATTTTTCTCAACATGTTTTCTTTGAATGGCATCCTGAATATTTTGTGCTTTTATTATCTCTTCAGCTACCTGGTCTTCATCATTGGTGTCTTTTAATCTTTTCAACAAGGAACTTGCAAGATACCAGTTATGTTCGGGTATTGTTCTGTCTTCATTTCCTTTTGACTGTTTTGGCAGTTTACTTTCTTCTTTCTCGAACTTAAATTCAAATTCCTCGTTATAATCGCTAAACAAATCAAAATACAAAACTTTGCCATTGATACTTCCTTTTAATCCAATATAAAAAGATTGCAATCGCTGTTGTCCGTCAATAACAAAATTCTGTAATTGAGTTAATGTATCTACTTGTCTCGAACTAATAATGCCACCATCTTTTGTAAAAGCCCGGTAATTAAAAAGCGGTTTACTTCCTTTTTCTTCTTCAATCACCATAATACCGCCAAAGGAATCTCCTTTCAGAAGCGTATCAAACAACAATTCCATTTTTTCTTCATCCCAAACCAGTCTTCTTTGAATAACGGGAAGAACAAATTTCTCTTCTTCTATTTCGTTAATTACATCCGATATTTTACATGATTTCCAGATTGCCATAATGCTTGGTTGTTAACTGTGAACATTGAAACAATAAAATTAACCGGATTTTTCTAACTTATAATTCTGTCAATGTTAATTATAACTGCCTCATATAGAGCGTCTTTTCTGCCCTTACTTTTCATAGTCATGAAGAAAAGAAGGTAAAATTTGTTATTTTCGGGAATGACTTTCGATGACCTTTCCTTAAAATTCAAAACGGCTCGTCCTCTCATTATTCTGAGGGCAAAAAGTGCCCCTCTCATGCTTTCCTTTTTCTATAAAATTTTTCGGGAAGGACACATTACTACGATTAGCAATACTGAGTTACGAAATAAACTGGAGGGCTATCTTGAAGATTTGGAATATCAGGAAAAAGATGATGAACTAGATGCCAATTCATTATTTGATGATTATTCCATAAAAGCAGCGCAGTATATTGAAAAATGGAGTAATGCAGGATTTATGCGGAAGTACCCTAATGATGAAGGCGAAGACTTGCATGAGCTTACCAGCGATACACAAAAAGTAATGAAATGGATTGATGACCTGGAGCAACGGGAATTTGTTGGAACAAACAGCCGCTTTAAAGACATTTTTTACAAGCTTCAGAAAATGATTGAACATGGAAATGAAAACCTTGAACAGCGTATTGAAGAATTAGAAAAAAAGAAATGGGAAATAGAAAATGAAATTAATCTTCTTAAACTTGGGAAAAAACCTTCTGTATCTGATGATACAGAAATCAAAGAGCAGTTTTATGAATTGAATAAAATGGCAAGAGAGTTATTGAGCGATTTTACTGAAGTAGAACAAAATTTTGAGCAGATAAGAAAAGACATACAGAGAAAATATACAGAAAAGGATGTAGTAAAAGGTTCTTTGCTTGTATTTGCTTTGGATGCATTGGATGAAATTGAAGGAAAAGACCAGGGAAAAAGCTTTAAAGCTTTTTGGGAATTTTTGATGGATGAAAAAAAACAACAAGAGTTCTCCCAATTGACAGAGCAGCTTTACCAACTGCTAAGGGAGCGTAATATTGATTATAACAACGACCGCTTTCTTAAAAATCTGAAGCGTTACCTGCATGCTTCAGGTAAAAAAGTTATTGATTCAAACCGTAAGCTAAGTGAAAAAATAAGCCGGGTTCTTGCAGAAAAGAATTTATTGGAAAGAAGACGGGCTATGGAATTAATCGGCGAAATCAGGCAAATGGCTTATACACTTTCTGATTCAAGATTCAAGAATGATACGTTTATAGAAGTGGAAGACGAGCCTTTTATTAACCTGTTTGACCGGTGGGAACTTAACGAAGGCAAAGATGAAATCACAGATGTCCTTTTCCCTGATGGCCTTGGGGGTACCGAATCCGGCGAAGCTGACCTTAAATCTCTGTTTGACCAGTTTGCAATTGATAAAAAGAAACTAACACTGCGAATAAATGAAATGTTGGAGAAAAAGGAAACCGTTACACTCAAAGAAATTGTTGAAACTTATGGATTAGAAAATGGATTAAGTGAAGTAGTGGGTTATTTTTCCATAGCATCGGGCAGTAATCACCATATCATCCTTGAAGAAACACCTGATCCCATTGTCATTGAGAACAGACGGGTTAACATCCCGATGATAATCTATACAAAACCGCTAAAGTAGAATGGAAGCAAACACTGAAAGAGCCATATATGCCCATGTAATCATCAAACTGTTGCAGGGGCCCGTTTATGTTGATGAAAAAGCAACATGGAAAGATCTTCAGGCATGGAGTACAAGCATACGGGATTATTTTGCCCGGATTGGAATAGAACTGGATATTTCGGAAACAGAAGGGTTTGCGAGAATTAAACAACCCGAAGCTGACGAGCATGAAGAAAATCCATTACCCCGGTTGATGAGAAAACAGGCAATGAATTATGAAACCACATTGCTTTGTGTAATTCTCAGGGAAATGCTGGAGGAATTTGATATAATAAGTGAAGGCACTAAATTATTTCTCACTCAAAAAGAGATTAAAGAAAGAATTGAGCTATTCTATAAAGAACAGGCAAACAAAAGCAAATTATGGAGAGAACTGTCAAAGCCGATTAATAATTTAACAAATATGGGTATTTTAAAACTAACCCGTGAAGACACTGCTAATAAAGATAACAACCAGTATGAAGTGAAAAGAATTATCAAAGCATTAGTTAATAATGAAAAATTAGAAGAAATAAAGAACAAGCTGCAAACTCATGTCAACACTATTCAACAATAACAATTCAGAAGGCGGTTACAGATTAAGATACATGGAAGTTTTCAACTGGGGCACTTTCAATGGCAAGGTATACAGGTTGCAAACTAATGGCAAAACCTCTCTTTTGACTGGTGCTAATGGCAGCGGCAAAACAACTTTAATTGATGCATTGCTAACTATCCTTGTACCGGGGAATAAAAGATTTTATAACCAATCCAGCGGTGCGGAAATTAAAAAAGAACGAGATGAGAATTCATACTTCTGGGGATATTTCGGCAAAACTTATTCCGAAGCTGAAGAAAGATCACAGACCGAACAATTAAGACATAAATCTGATAATCCTTATTCTGTATTACTCGCCTGTTTTCAAAATGCAGGTATGCTGCAGAGCATTACTCTTGTACAAGTTCGATGGCACACCAGCGCCGGGTTAAGAAAGGTATTTATTGTATCGCCTCATCAGTTGAATATTACAGAGCATTTTGGAAAAGGCCATTTCGATATTAAAGGTGAGTGGAGAAAAAAATTGCAAAAGCAATTTCCCAAAACAGATATTTTCGATAGTTTCAAGGAATACGCAGCAAGATTTAGTGATTTATTTGGTCTTAAAGAAAAAGCTCTTTCGCTTTTTAACCAGACAGTGGGAATAAAAGTATTAGGAGATCTGACTCAATTTATAAGGCAACAAATGCTGGAAGAACCTGAAGCGGAAGAGCAGTTCAAAAGCCTTTATGATCACTATAATGATTTGCTGATAAGTCATAAAGCCATTCAAAAAGATGAAAAGCAACTTGAACTGCTGGAACCGGTTGTTAATAATAAAGAGGCTCTAAACTTTCTCAATAATAATATTTCCTCGCTCAATTATATCCAGGAACAATTTCCTCTTTACGCTGATAAAATTGAATATGAATTACTGGAAGCACATCTTGTCAAACTGGAAAAAGATATTGAAGACAAAAAAAGGGAGCAACGAAATCTTGAGGGAGAGATTACCCAATCCGAAGAACAACAAAAACAATTGATTGCTCAAAAAGCTTCCCTGAATATAGATAACCAGGTTCTTCTTTTAAAAAAGGATATTCAGCAAGAAACGGAAAAAATGGATTTTAAAAAGCAGTCAGCATCCGATTATATAAAACTGGCTGCCAAACTTCAACTCCAATCAGAGCTTACTGAAAATTCTTTCAAAGAAAACCAGGATAGAATTGATAAGCTAAAAAAAGAAGTTGAATCCGAACATGAGGATTTGTCGAATCAAAAATTTAGAGCCAATAATGATAAACAGATTAAATCCGGGCAAATTGACGATGTACAATCGGAAATTACATCATTGTTAAGCAGAAAGAATCGTATCCCACAGGAGTTAATCAGGGTTCGTGAGAGATTACTTGACCTGCTGGAAACAGGCGAAGATGAATTGCCTTTTGTCGGCGAATTAATTAAAGTAAAAGAAGATTGTTTACACTGGGAGGATAGTATCGAAAGGGTATTGCATAGCTTTTCATTAAGATTACTTATCCCTGAAAAATATAATAAACAGGTAAATCATTTTGTTTATTCCAATAATCTGCAGGCCAAAATTGTATATGAAAGAATCGACAGAAGGCAGAGCGAATCGCTGGTACGCTGGCCAAATGATGAAGACTCCCTCGTAAACAAGATTGATATTAAGGAGTCAGGTATATATACCAAATGGCTGGAACATCAACTGGCGGAAAGATTCAATTATTATTGTACAGATGACCTTGACGTATTTTATGGATCATCTAAGGCAATTACGTCAAATGGCCTCATAAGAAATGTGAACCGGCATGAAAAAGATGACAGACCGAATAAGTGGAATAAATTAAAGTACACCTTGGGTTGGGATAATAAAGAAACAGTCAGATTGCTGCAATTAGAAAAACAAGAACTAGAAAAACAGCACGGTCTGTTATCTCAAAAACTACAAGCGATAGCTCCAAAACTAAAATCTCTTGATGAAAAAAGGCCGCTTCTCACATTAATTGCAGAAATAAAATCATTTAACGACATTAACTGGCAGCAACATGCCCAAAAAATTGAATTAGTCAACCGGCAAATTAGCGAACTGGTTAGTTCCTCTGATAAGTATCAATCCATAATATCACAGTTAGAATTAGTAGAAGGTGAATTACGGAATAAAAGAACATCGAAAGATAAACTGATAACTGCTCTAAGCAGGCTTGAGCAGGAAGAAAACGAAAAAAATTTGCGAAAGCTTCAAATTCAATTTGATGGTCTTACTGAACAGGGTACAAAGGCGATAGAAGAGTTCATAAAAAATGAAAGCATTAAACAGGTTCAACCTGAAACGCTGCCAGAGTTACAAGAGTTAAAAAATGATTTCTCCCGAAAACTCAAGAACAAACTTTCACAAGCAAATACTTCTTTGCAGAATCTTCAATTGGAAACAAATTCCTTTATCAATGCTTTTGTACACCCTCATTCAGCTATTTTAAAAGAGTTCCCTGACTGGAGCGGAGATGTGATGAATATTGCCGCCAGCTTATCCAGCCTTGATGAACTGGAAGATTTATATAAAACAATTCGCAATCAGAGGCTCGTAGAACACAAACGACGATTTCGTGAATACATGGATAAGAGTATGCTGGATGCTCTAACAAATTACCGCACATGGCTGACAAATGAGGAAGATAGAATCAAAGAAGTTATAGAAGAGCTGAATGTTCCTCTGAAAAAAATAACATTCAACAAAAATCCGGATACTTATCTGCAACTTGAATACAAGCCAACAAAGGAGCAGGAGATAAAACAATTTAAGGAGCAGTTAAGCGCCACAATTCCGAACATCCATGAATTTGCTATTAAAAAAGATGAAGCATACAGGCAAATGGTTTTTGAAAAAATTAAAGACCTGATAACAGAACTTCAAAAAGAAGAAGCATGGAGAAAAAAAGTAACTGATGTACGAAACTGGTTAAATTTTAATGCAAGGGAATACTCGGTTGCTGAAGATAAAGCTGGTCAGTTTCATGAAAATACAGCAAGCTACTCCGGTGGGCAAAAAGCCCAGTTTACTTATGCTATTTTAGGCGCAGCCATTGCACATCAGTTTGGAATTTTCCAGGCCGGTAAGCAACACAAGAGTCTTCGCTTCATTACTGTGGATGAAGCTTTCAGTAAACTGGACCCTGAAAAAAGTGAATTTCTTATGGAGTTTTGCGCACAACTGAGCCTTCAGTTGCTGGTGGTTACTCCTCTTGATAAAATAAATATTGCTGAGCCATACATTAATGCCGTTCATTTTGTAGAAATAAAGAATAAAAAGAATTCGATCCTTTATAACTTAACAATGGAAGAATACTATGAACGTAAAGAAGAGTTTAAACAATTAGCAGAAACTTCAGAATGATTACAGCGAAAGAATTACTCGAAAAAGCAGAAAGACCATTCTTTAAAATTGTTTCATCACAGTTAAAGGGTGAAACCATTTTCCCATGGATAATCCCGAGCAATAAAAAGATAAATGGTAGTAACTATAGCGAATGGAAAAATGACCTTCTCCCATTGCATCAACAATCAAAAGAGGCAAAAGGGAAAGGATATACTATTGAGTGGAAAGAAAAGTCAATTAATGGCAGCAGGCAAAGCGTACCAGCCAAGATTTATTTTGAAACATTTGAAGATTACCTGCATTTTATTGGAAGAACTGAAGATTATCATAAGATCAAAGACTCTCAAAATATTTTAGCTGCTGCTCTGCCAACGTTAAGGGAATGGACAGTTAATAACCCAGCTTTATTACTTACGCACTATGATACATGGCCAGATATTATCCAGGTATGTAATTATTTCCTTACCAACGAGCCGCCTCATAATTTTTATATCCGTGAATTACCGATTCCGGTTCATTCAAAGTTCATTGAAGGCAATTCAACTATTTTGAGAAAACTGTTGGACATCATTCTTCCTCCTGATTGGATTAATGTGAATGAAAATGATTTTGTATTAAGATATAGTTTAAAGAAGCCAAATGTTCATACACAGATTAGGGTACTGGATGATGAATTAAAGCCTGTACTTGGATATGAAGAATGCTCACTTCCATTAGATGATGCTGCCTGGCTAAAATGGTTGCCCGAAAAAGTCTTTATCATCGAAAACCAGGTATGTTATCTTACTTTTCCAAAGGTTAAAAATGCAGTGGCTATTTTCGGTGAAGGTTTTAAAAGCAGACTTAGCAAACATATACCCTGGCTGGAAAAAACTAATCTCTTTTGCTGGTTCGATTTGGATGCAGCGGGATTTGAAATACTGAACATGATACGACAACATTATCCGAATGCCCAAAGCCTTTTGATGAACAAAGATACTTTTGAATCTTTTAAAGAATTTTCTGTTGAGAATAAATACAGGAAAAAGGAATTGTCATTTTTAAATCGTGAAGAGAGACTACTTTATCAGCATCTCACAGAAAAGAATAAGAGACTGGAACAGGAACGTATTTCACAGGCTTATGTTCAGAAAAACTTGCCTCAATAAGTTTATACAAGACCCGGCGAAATCGTTCCGCCGCCTTATCGATTGTTATTCCTTTTCATAACGAAACGACGGAACCATTTCGCCGGACGATGATATTGGGAATTGAGATTGGCTATGTCAAAGATTATACAACTCTATCCTGCCAAACACAATTCCAGATAAACAAAGATGCTGTATATATTTGTAGTCTAAATCTGAGTGCTACATGTTGATTTTTGCCTATGGCTCAAATATGAATCTGAACAGACTTACAAAACGGGTTCCTTCAGCAATGAAAGTTACCAACGCATTTCTTCCGGGATATAAACTATTGTGTAACAAAATTAGTAACGACGGTTCTGCAAAAGCGAATATTATTTGGACTGACACTCCTGCGGACTTGGTTTGGGGAGTATTGTTTACTATTGATAGCAATGAGAAAGTTTTGCTTGATAAAGCAGAAGGTTTAGGTAAGGGTTATAATGAAGACACTTTTACTTTTTTTGATGAAGCAAATAAATCTTATACTGCACAGATTTATCTTGCCGACAGTAAATCTATAGATAATACTTTGCTTCCCTATGATTGGTATAAAGAGTTTATTGTAACCGGAGCTATCCAAAATAAATTACCTGCTGAATACATTTCACAGTTACAATCTATTATTTGTATTCATGACCCCGATGAAGAAAGAGGAATTAAAAACTATTCTATTCTGTCAGGCGGGTAATATTCTTTTGTTACCAGCTTTTAAATCTTTGTGCATCTTCCGTTGCGACGCTCCTTTCATCGTTCTGTTCTTCTATCTTCAAAGACCCGGCGCAGTACACCCGTCTTATTTCTTTTCCGCCTGCGGCAAATAAGTCGTGAGAACTGCGCCGGTTTAAGATTATTGGGAATTGAGATTGCTTCATTCTTCAGCAAACACAATTCCAGACAGTCAAATCTCATAGCAATTCCAGCTTTTATTTTTTCTTCTTTTCTTAAAGACACAACAAGCAGGTATAACCTGTTTTGTAAGGAAATGGACAAAGCGAAAGCGAAGTTATGCGGCTGCACAAATGATTTATCAAAGTGCAAAAAGACTACGGCATAAACAAGGCTATCCCACATTACTTCAGATTTAATTTATTCCGTTTCCTTTTTGTTTCCCTGCAGCCGCCTTGCATTAAGGCTTTCTTTTTTTCCATTTTTTCTTTTACAAAACATTTTTTTTCATCATCGGAACACAATTAAATAATCATTTTTTTAAACATTTAAAAATTCAGTTATGGAAATCATCGGACGAGTAACAGCAGACGCAACCGTTAGCGAAACAAAAGCAGGGAAAAAAGTAGTGAACTTTTCCATTGCTATTAACGACACTTACAAACCAAAAGGAAGCACAGAGGTGCAGAAGATTGTAACCTATGTAAACTGTTCTTACTGGATTAATCCCGGAGTGGCAGCGTACTTAATAAAAGGAACATTGGTTGAATGTGCAGGTCGCATTGGAGCCAATGCCTGGACGAGTAAGGAAGGTGAAGTGAAAGCCAGTCTTACTTTTCACGTAAACACTCTCAAACTTCATGGCCGTTCAAGCGGGAATAATACAACACCTGCACCAGTAGTACCTATCACTACTTCACCTGCTTTGGAAGTAGCAGAGGATTTACCATTTTAAGCAATCAGGCATCCTGCCAATGGCGGGATGCTTTCATTTTTTAATCATTTTAAATTTTACAACTATGGCACACAATATCAATTTCAACGAACAAACAGGCAAACACAGTTTCTTCAGTGTAAAAGAAAAAGCATGGCACGGTTTGGGGCAAATTGTGCAGGATTACCCCAACAGCAAAGAAGCATTGCAATTTGCAGGGCTTGACTTTGAAGTATTGAAAAGACCCAATACACATAAATTAGATGATAGCACAGAAGTTATTTCTAAAAGTTCATTCTACACTTACCGCCCAGATACAGGTGCAATATTGGGCGACCGTTTGGGCAAAGATTATGAAGTGGTGCAGAATGCAGATGCGTTTAGTTTCTTTGATGCAATTGTTGAAGGCGATGGCATACAATACGAAACCGCAGGAGCATTGGGCAAGGGAGAGAAGATTTTTATAACTGCCAAATTGCCCGGTTACATTAAAGTGGGCAATGATGATATGATTGAAAAGTATCTGTTTCTTACCACTTCGCATGATGGTTTTGGAAGTATTATGGCTGCCTTCACACCTGTAAGGATTGTTTGTAATAACACACTCAATGCAGCCTTAAGAAACTGTACAAACTCCATTAAAATCCGGCACACTGCTAATGTAAAAGAACGTTTGGAGCAGGCGCACAAAGTAATGGGAATATCCAACCAACTTTCAATACAGTTGGAAGGGATATTTAACCAATGGGCAAAGGTTCATATTACGGATAAGGAAGTATTGAAGCTGATACAGCTTGCAATGGTTCCAAATAAGGAAGTATTGCAGAACATTCAGAATGATGAACTGGATGAACTCTCTACTTGCTTTAAAAATATGTGTGATGATGTATATGAATATCAAATGAGCAGCCCATCACAATTTTTAGAAACAACAAAAGGAACTGTGTTTGGCGCATACAATGCCATCACCGGCTATTTTCAAAATGTAAGGAATTACAAAGATGATGAAGCCAAGATGAAATCATTACTGTATGGCGGCACAGCACAGTTGAGAACGCAAAAAGCCTTTCAACTTTGTGAGGATTTTGTAAAGGGTGAAATGGTAGGAATTTATAATTAAGACAATAGGGTGCAAACTTTTAAAGTTTGCACCCTATCTTAAAGGCCGGAAACGAGCCACACTTTGAGGTGTGGCTCGTTGGTTATT
>RXJG01000002.1:70567-263139 GCA_003963365.1 Sphingobacteriales bacterium | reverse complement strand
CATCGGACAAATTAAAAGTTGCCGTGAAAAATTAAAGGCTAACTCAAAATCATTTTTGCAGTTAGGACAAATCCTTTCATTGGCAGGTAACGAAGTCCGACTGAAAATCCTCTTTTTGCTTGAAGAAGAAAATGAACTATGCCCCTGCGACCTTAGTGATATTTTGGGAATGAGTATTCCAGCCGTGTCTCAACATTTACGAAAACTCAAAGACGGGAATGTTATTGAAGCAAGAAAAGAAGGACAGACCATTTTCTATTCGCTCCGCAACGAACATTTAAAAATATTAAGACCATTTTTTAAAATTATCAATCAACAAAATTTAGTGACACAAACAGTATGACAACGACAACAAAAAATAATAAAAGCTGGATTGCCGGAATTGTTGCTGCCGTTTCAGCTTCTCTTTGTTGCATTACTCCTGTTTTGGCTTTCTTAGGTGGAGCAAGTGGGTTTGCTTCATCTTTTTCATGGATTGAGCCGTACAGATCTTATTTAATTGGTTTGACAATTGCAATATTTGCATTTGCATGGTATCAAAAATTCAAACCACGGGAAAAAGTCGATTGCGACTGTGAAGCAGATAGCAAAAAATCATTTTGGCAATCAAAATTATTTTTAGTCATCATCACACTTGTGGCGGGACTTCTAATTGCGTTTCCTTACTACGCCAAAATATTCTATCCCAAGCCTCAGGAAACAAAAGTTATTATAGTTGACAAAACCGATATTGCGACTGCTCAACTCAACATCAGTGGAATGGATTGTGAAGGTTGCACGTCACATATAAATGGAGAACTTTCAAAAGTAAACGGAGTAATTGAAGCTAATACTTCTTATAAGAATGCTAATGCAATCGTAAAGTTTGACAAAAGCAAAACTTCTATTGACAGTCTTGCAAACATTATAAACAGCATTGGTTATAAAGTAACTTTATCAACCATCATTGACAAATAAAATGGACACAACAATAATACTTCAGTCAGTAATCACTTGCCCCAACTGTGGACACAAAAAAGAAGAAACAATGCCTACTAACGCTTGCCAATTTTTTTACGAATGTGAAAACTGCAAGACAAGACTAAAGCCCAAACAAAATGACTGTTGTGTTTATTGCAGTTACGGAACTGTAAAATGTCCGCCAAAACAAACAGGTTCTTCTTGTTGCTGACAATGAAGGCAGGCACATCACATTTGTTTGACGCTATGCCAGGGCAGTTTGGGTTGGTAAAGATTAATTGTATTGGTAAATTTGGAAATGCGCTATTCTAATCAAATAGAGTCCATCAGGAAAGCCCTGATAATTGGTAGCCCTGGTACTGAGGGTGCCGATTATTTATATAGTGCCTCAACAGATGTTACGAATATCACAAATCACCTGCTTTCTTCAAGAGGAGGTAAATGGAAGGATAACGAGATACAAGTGTTATGGAATCCGGGCATTACAGAGTTAGCTGCAATCATTGAAAACACAATCGCAGATTATCTTTTTGTTTATTATGCCGGGCATGGGTACGAGACTATTATCGGAGAAAGAAAAATATGCTTATGTGATGCAGATGTTTCTGACTTTTTTCTGCTTAATGATAGTCCCCGGCAATTAATAGTAATTGATGCCTGCCGGGAAAAAGAGTATCCTGCCATCAGTGGTATCCCAGAGGAAGAAGAATGGCTTCCTTTTGATGGTTATTATCCGGAAAGAGAAGCATTTGATAATTACATCTTACAATCACCCGTTGGAAAGAAGATAGTCCATGCCACTAAAAGTGGTTTTGCCTCATGGGAGGATAAAAAAGGTAGAGGTGGTGTATTTACAACAAATCTTATACTAAGTGCGAGGAAGATTAAATGTGATTCTCTTTATGCTCCGATCAGTATTGAACAATCTATCGGGAAAGCCCGGAAAATTATTAAGCAATCAGGTGATGAACAGGAACCTGAAATTGTTTATGCAGAAGGCGATCTTCGGGTTCCTTTTGCTATGTCAATAAAAGAAGTTACAAAACCAATGAATACTAATTTGAACAATACAAAATCACCACGAAGAATTGTAAGAAAAGAGTCTTCAAATTCTGATTTGGTAAAAGTCGGCCTTGCATTTTTAGCTATTGCGATTATTGCAAACAGTTTCGACTAAATCTTTTTCTTTAGGGATTGTTGAAGATTCAGTTTTGTTTTTTAAAGTAAATATCTAAACTCATTTCAGATCATCCAATATCGCAGTCCCATCCTTTCTGAGAAAAACAAAAGACTTTATTGGCATTGGAAGAACTTCTTTTTTTAAATATGGAAGTGGTATTTCATCGGCGGTTAAAATAAACGACTTGATAGTATACGTTTCGGGGTCAACCAAGAATTTTTTAAGCTGAGATTGATTTTCTTTAAGCCATTTATCTCTCTCCACATGCTTTTTAATCTTTGCTTTTTTATCATTGCCATCCCTTCCCAGGTACAAATCCATTTCTGATTTCATTTCGTGAATGTTTCTTGCGCCAACACTGTTTTTACATTCTATCGAATAAACTATTTTCCTTTCATGGTCAATAACCAGCTCATCAATATCTCCGTAATCCTTTTCGGCCTCAAGATGACCACCCGGTTTCATGGTAACTTCATGTTCAGTGACCTGAAAAGAAGTTTTCTCTTTAAACCAATCTCTTACAGTGTTTCTATAGGGCTTTCCTTTCTCGGCAAGTATGGAAGCAATCCAGCTTCTCATTTTTTCTGAAGACGATTCTGGCAACTTACCTGTAAATAAAAGAAAATACAGGTTGTCTATATAGGCCATTAAATGACGAAATCCAAAATAATAATATGCTTTCCCGTATTGCTGATCGTATCGCACTAATGGTCGCCGCAAATAAGAAAGGGATCTTGTATATCTCCATGGGAAAATATCCATCTGCTTATATCCCGATGGCGGAATTTCGATAGCTGGTCTATTAACTAAAGTCAGGAGTGATAAAGCAATTTCAATTTCCTCTGCTGAAGTATCTTTGGTATCTGATAAGATAATCTGTGTTAATTCATATTTCTCGATTTTTACACAGGATTCTCCTTTAGAAAATCCTCTGTTGATCATCACACCAATAATCTGAGATAGACGTGTAAGTGTCAGCCCAAACTCTTCCTTGAATGCCTCGTCCAATTGAATTGATTCATCTGTAGGAGTTGCCTCACCTTTGTGTTGAGTTGGCAAATAATTCTTTTCAAATTGTTCAATGTATTGAAATACGTCGCTTATTGATTTAGCCTCACTGTAAGGTTCGAGTATTTCTCTCTGCATTGTCTTTTCGGTGCCTATCCTTCCTGAAGGCAATAATCCCATTCGTGGATTAGCCAGATCAAAGCGCATTGCTTCACTTGTGGCACCCCATGTTGTCAATTGATTAGTTAAAGCCAACAACTCATCAATGTCATCAAAATTAGCCCACTTGCTTCCGGCAGGAATGTTGATAGCTACAAATTCAATAAGGGTTCGCAGAGCATGTGAAGTTGTTACTAAGTCTTCTTCTTTTTCCTGCATCTCCTTTACTTCGCTTTCAAAATCACTAAAGCAGGCAATTTTTGCCGGAATCAGTATCTCCCGAAATTCTTTAACCTGAACAGCTTTCTCATTTGCTTTAATCAACCACTGTATTAACATTTCTCTATCAAACTCACTTATTTTGTTTTTAATTTGTTCTATCAGTACACTAACAATATCATCGCACAATTTCTTTTTTTCATCTATTGAATGAATTTCATCAGGTATATGATAGCCTTCAGGTAAATAGCTGACTAAATTGTCAAGAATATAGGATATATCAGCTTCTTGGATATATCGCATCGGAGGTAGCTTCCTGTTATCCATTCGCACATTTCGGGAAGCATCACTGAACAGTATCATTTTTGCCTGTGATGGCTGTAATGTTTCTTCAACAATTTCAGCTATCTTGTTTTTGTCAAGATCAATCTTTTTGCCGGCCTCTTCAATATAGTTTACAATTCCATGCAAGGCTGCTCTCATTAATAATTTATCAGCAGTATTATCTGCTAAACGAACAGCGTATAGAAACTCGAAAGGTATCTTAAGTTTAATTTTCGGTGCATCGATCTCTATAGCTATTTTTATTGCATCCGTCTGCACATCTTTAATCTCAAAATTTTCTGCTTGTAAAAGGTTTTCATCAACAATTATTTCAATCTCTAATTGAACGAGGCTTATGTTTTCTAACACCGGTTTTAAATGCCTCTCCATTTTCATAAACCAGAAAGCAATCGCCTCACAAATATGATGTGCCCAGCTTGAATCACCTTTCTTTTTCGCCTGATAATTTGTTATCCAAACAGGCATTTTAAAATTTTCAATAACCCTTCTGAATTCCCGGTTTACAAACTTATCAGTATAGATAGGTGCATACTTTTTCTCCCGAACAACTTTTGTATAGCCGGCCATTTTACCGTCAAATAACAAGACGGCATGTTCATCGTTATTTTGTTGCACCTCCTGCCGGAAATCATTGGAACTGCCATTTACAATCATCATCATACCTCCGAAAGGGTTTGCTTCATCTGAATGCAAAAGACTCCCATTATTTTTATGATAGATGGCATAGGCATCTAACGTTCCACCCATGGACATAATGCGAACTTTTTCACTGGTCCGGCTATAAGTTTTGGCAAATTTCCAAAGTGTCAACGCATTAACATTTTCGGAATACGCCAGTGTCATAAGTTCACTATACTGAAAAGCCAATGATTGATTACCGGCTGAAGGTTTTTGCCATGCAAAAAATCCGTCTCTACCTGTCTCTGCAAGAACAAACAGACTCATCACCTGAAACGTCTGTTCTTTACTGAATGTTTCCAGGTGTTTTACGACTTTCTGATTTCTTTTTTCGAGAACATTATCTTTAATAGGATTACTTACTCCCGATGTTAATGTATCAATAAAGCATACATAACCGAATTTTTGGTTATCAAATTGGAATACCATTTCCCGAACGGGAAGGTTTTCTGAATTTTCGGGCAGTTGTATGTCCGTAGCAAGCCAGTCTAAATGTGCCAATGCCTTGCAGCTATTATCAAATTGTTTTTCATGCAGCATTTCGGTAACTAAGTCCAAACATTTATGCTCATCTGATTTTCTAAATATAAACTCCATTAAAGCATTTACAACGGTAGTAGGCATATATAAAACGATGTTTTCTCCCTGATCAATTAATGGCTTTCTGCTTACAGGATTCTCGTCCGGATCATCATTGTTAAGGTCGGGGTCATTTAAAGGGAGAATAAACTCTTTAATTATATCATAATCGCAATTTAGCAGGCCGCATGCTTTCTTCAAATAGTCCTTCTCAAACTTGATTCTAAAGGCATCATCAATTGTTGAATCATAATCTGAAAATGCAATTTTGTAATCACTCGTCCGGGTTCTTTCCATATATCTGTTGTGTCCCTTTTCTTCGGCTATCTTATTACTCATAAACAGCAATAATCCGACTCCGTCATTCACTTCTTTCTTAAACTTTTCGGGGAGGGTATTTTCTTGCAGATAGATGCATTCTAATAATTGGTTTAAAATATTTGTTACGTCAACGTATATGCCGGGATAAACAATATAATTTCCTTCCGAAAAAACAACATTTTCCGTGAAAGCATTTGTGGGGTCATCGTCAGGATAACCAATATTACCAATAACCGCAACCAGTCTTTGCCATGAAGCATAAGGCCTGGTATCATTTTCTCTCCTGTATAAAAGCGCCACTCTTGCCATCTCCTCGAAACGGGCTTCCTGTCCATGATTTTCCGGCAAAAGTTGTAATGCTCCAATAAGATTTATTATTGGATCTGAATGAAACTTCTCAATTAAGTGCTGAAACGTGGGAACTGACTTCATTTCAGGTTCACCATCTTCTTTAATTGATTGCTCTTTGTCTTGTGATAAATGACAGTTTTTATATTTCTTCCCACTTCCACAAGGACAAGGATCATTTCGGCCGATCTTGCTCATTAACGGTTCATTTAATATGCAAAAATCGTCAAAATCCTTCACTAGGTGTTTTCAAAATATGCTGATTGATTTGGGATGATTAGACAATTTCCCTTCATTAATTGCTTTCACAAAGTTCGCCTTTTGGCTGCTGAAGTAGCCATGAAATTCCGGCATAAAGAAATCTGTTCCATCAAAGTTTGAGATACTATTTATTCCGTTGCTTCATGGCCTTTATTGCCAAAAGCCAGGGCATGTTCTGTAATTAATTTTAAAACAATTAAAAAATGAGTTATGGAACAGTTATCAATGAATTTACCAGAATGGACAAGAGTAGCAGAAGTGGAATTGATTTACAAATCAAAAGTAAAAGCTTCTGAAAGGCCATTAATCAGAGACTCAAAGGACATCTATGATGTATTGAAACAAATTTGGGATGGAAACAAAATTGAAATGCTGGAAGAGTTTAAAGTTCTTTTTCTTAACAGGGCTAACAGAGTAATTGGTGTATATGATGCTTCATCAGGTGGCATTACCGGTACTGTGGCAGACCCAAGATTGATATTGGCTGCTGCAATAAAATCATTGGCAGTATCAATAGTTTTATCACATAATCATCCTTCAGGAAATTTGAAACCAAGCAGAGCAGATGAAGAATTAACAATTAAAATAAAAGAAGCAGCAAAGTACCATGATATAAGAACAATTGACCACATAATTATAACAAGTGAGGGATATTATTCTTTTGCTGATGAAGGGCTTGTTTAGGCCCTTTTTTTATTAATAGTTTACCTCTTAAATTTATAATATAGAAAACAAATTATTGTAAATGAAAGTGACTGCCGAAATATTAAAACAGATAGCGCAATCAAAAGAAAAGGAAAACGCCAGCATTGAATTGAAATCCTTTGATAAAATCACCAATCTGGATGATAAAAACCGAAAAGATATAGCCTGCGAAATGGTGGCCTTGGCAAATCGAAACGGGGGCAAAATAATTTTTGGAATGAAGGATGATGGAAGTTTTGAAACTGGAATAAATATTAACGTAGATGAACTGAAAGGAAAGATTCACAGTATTTGTTTTGACAATATCAGTCCGGTAATTGAAGCACCTACCGAATTTGTTGAGGAAAACGACAATAAAGCTTTAGTTGTTTATATTCCTAAGCGAAAAACTATTCCACATGCATTTATAGAAAAGAGAAGCAATCATGAAATAGACAAGCGTATTTATTATATAAGAACCAGTCATGGCAAAAGATTAGTAACAGATGGGCAATTGCAATGGCTTTTTCAAAATACAGGAGAGCCCAATTATACTTCTTCATTTAGAATTGGATTTGAATTCAATAAGCGAATGCAAATGGTTGGGGATATTGTACCCTGGGGAAATTATGAGTTCACTTACTTCAGAAGCTTGTTAAATGAGCAGGATGCGAATATGATTTTGAAGGAATCTAAACATTTTATTTCGTTTGTAAATGGATTACTGCCGTACATGATTTTAAAATCGCTAAGCGGATATTTTAAGGATTCATGGCATATTGGTATTAACAAGGGTTTTGACCGGCTTTCATCAGGTCCGATGATAACGAATACACCGGTTCCATCCACTTCATTATATATACATGAAATACCGGTAAGGGATAAATCGTTTGTTCATAATTTATCGTGGAATTTCAACCAGCTATTGAAAGAATTATTGCCGAATAAAATTCACTTACCACCAGATACAGAGATTGAAATAATTTATGATGATGAACCGACTTCTTGCAGACTAATTTTAAATAATCCTGCATTCAATATTGAATTAATAATTGGTATGTTATCAGGTGGCGCCGGGTTGCACCAAAAAAGTATAACGCATACTATATTATTTGAAAGATACCCTCTCCAAGAACAACAGAGTAGCTTATTCCATTTCCTTCATTACGATGCGGCAGGTTATTTAAATGCCAATTTCAGTTATCCAGAGTATGACATGAATGAATTTGAAATGTATTTGGGGTACTATAATTCTCTTAAAGAGTTATTAATTTATAACTGGGATTTTGATGTAAAACGAAAAGAATATGCCTCAAGAGAAATACTGATAATAGATGACAAACTGAATGAAGTACTTGAAATTCTGAAGAGCTCTGCCAACCATCCTAACAAGTAAGTTCTTAAATGCTGATACGAATCTGCAAAAGCCGCTCTTACATGGCTAAAATTTAGTCAGGCAACCGCTTCAAATGGCATGGATTTTACCTTTGTCTTATCAAGATTTTTTAACGTGAAAATGAATAGTGATGAAGAATAAAAATCTGCTGAAATATTTCCCTTATTATTTTTTCTCCAACAATCATCTTTTACAAGGCATAATGTGCCGGGTCTTGCACATGGCAAGATGTACAAACGTTATACGTTTGGGTCATCTTGCCCTTCACTCCGGAGTCGCTTCGGGGTATTGAAACAGAAAACTACAAACCATGAAGAAAAGTGAAAAAGAAGTGAGACGAAAAATGGTGGTGGTGCGGATGAATGAAATCGAGTTCAACCAGCTTGAAAAATTTCAGCAACAAACTACCGAAAAAGATACCAGCGGTTACCTGCGCAAAGTAGCACTGCAAAAACCCGTTACTGTAAAGTACAGAAATGAAAGTGCTGATGATTTTTTACTGGATATGCTGGGATTGAAAAAAGAACTCAATGCCATCGGCAACAATTTTAACCAGGCCGTGCACAAACTGCACCTGCTGGATAAGATACCGGAGTTTAGAAGTTGGGTAATGCAGTATGACGGTTTGCAAAAAGTGCTTATAAACAAGGTAGATGAAATCAAATTACGGATGAACCAACTCTACGAGCAATGGTTGCAAAAATAACCATACCGAAAAGTTTTGAAGCTGCACTTAACTACAACGAGAAGAAAGTGCAAAAAGGAAATGCTATTTGTCTTTATGCAGCCAATTACCTCAAAGATGCAAAAGAGATGAACTTTTATCAGAAGCTGGCAGGCTTTGAAAGATTGAATAGTTTGAATGAAAGAGCAGCAACGAAAACATTGCATGTATCACTCAACTTTGACCCTTCGGAAAAATTAGCAGAGAGTAAGCTGTTACAGATTGCAAATGACTACATGAACAAGATTGGTTTTGGTGAGCAACCGTTTCTCGTTTATAAACACGAAGATGCCGGGCATCCGCACATACACATTGTAAGTACCACCATTAAAGCTGATGGCAGCAGAATTAATACTCACAACATTGGAAGAAATCAATCTGAAAAAGCAAGAAAGCAAATAGAACAAACTTATGAATTGATAAAAGCAGAACGGCAGCAAAAACTTAGAAGCCCAGGCATTAAACCTGTTGATGCAGAAAGAGTGGTTTATGGAAAAGTTGAAACCAAAAGAAGTATTTCAAATGTGGTGGGTTCAGTTTTCAGTCAATACAAGTTTACTTCGTTGCCAGAATTTAATGCTGCATTGAAACAGTTCAATACAGTTGCCGACAGAGGCAAAGAAGATGGGAGAATTTACAAGACCCGTGGATTGATTTACCGTGTGCTGGATGCAGAAGGAAATAAAGTTGGTGTGCCCATTAAAGCAAGTTCAATTTCCTGCAAGCCCACGTTGGATAACCTGGAGAAAAAGTTTGAAACAAATGAATCGGCAAAGGAAGAACTGAGACCTTTTGTAAAAGCAAAGCTTGATGAATGTATCGGTCAATCTCCGGAATCAATGAAAGACTTGGTGGAGAATTTAAAACAGAAAAACATCTACACCCTTTTGCGGCAAAATGCAGAAGGCAGATTGTATGGAATTACGTTTGTTGATAATCAAAACAAATGTGTTTTTAACGGAAGTGATTTGGGTAAAGGTTACAGTGTAGCAGCTATCCAAAGCAAACTTTCAAATCCTTCAGTTGAAAATGCAATAAAGCAAGAAGATAAAGAAAGCAGTCATTCATCAGGTGGAGTTGGTAAGGAAATCAGTGTGGGAAAAGACAAAGAAAGAACCGATACGGTTTCGACAACTAAAGACAATCTACTTGATGTTTTGCTTTCTGCAAAAGAGCAATTCGGTAACACGCCTTACTCATTATTAAAAAAGAAACGGAAGAAAAAACGCAAGAATCCAAATTCATAATTTTAAAAATAATGTATGTCAGTTACTGGAGAAAATGAACAGGGATTGCGGAAAATAATTGACCTTACAAGGTTTGCCAGCATCTTTATTTTGCTGCTGCATTTTTACTATTTCTGTTACCGGGCTTTTGAGCATTGGGAAATAACCAGCACCATTACAGACCGATTGATGAAAAACATCAGCCAGACAGGATTGTTTAATGGGATATTTATTTCAAAACTTATTGCAGTTGGCTTATTGATAATTTCTTTACTTGGTGCACAAGGCAAAAAGGATGAAAAGATAAACAAGCGAAGCATTGCAGCATACCTGTTAATTGGCTTGCTGCTTTTCTTTGGCAGCAATTGGTTTTTTCAGTTGAATGAAACGATTGAAATAGTTGCAGTAGTTTACATGATTATTACAGGCATTGGCTTTTTATTAATACTGGCTGGCGGTAATTTATTAAGTCGTTTAATTAAACTCAATCTTTCTGATGATGTATTTAATTCATTAAATGAAACTTTTCCGCAAGAAGAGCGGTTGCTTACGAATGAATACTCCATTAACCTACCTGCTAAATACAATTTAAAGCGGCAGACACGAAAAAGCTGGATAAACATTATTAATCCATTCAGAGGTTTATTGGTTATTGGAAGCCCTGGAGCCGGTAAGAGCTGGTTTGTAATTCAGCATGTCATCAAACAGCACATTGAAAAAGGGTTTGCCATGTTTGTGTACGATTTTAAGTACGATGATTTAAGCAGAATAGTTTATAACTGGCTACAGCAAAACAAACACCGATATGAAATAAATCCTTCATTCTATGTTATCAACTTTGATAACCTTTCAGTATCACATCGCTGCAATCCGCTCGACCCTTCAACCATGAATGATATTACGGATGCCACTGAAAGTGCAAGAACAATTTTGTTAGGTTTAAACAGGGAATGGATTAATAAGCAGGGAGACTTCTTTGTAGAGTCACCTATCAACTTTGTTACCGCCATTATTTGGTTTTTGAGAAAGTATGCAGATGGGAAATATTGCACCCTACCGCATGTAATTGAATTGATGCAGGCAGAGTATGATGAACTATTTCCTGTCTTGAATACACAACCTGAAATTGAAGTGCTCGTAAATCCTTTTATCACCGCTTATCAAAACGATGCAATGGAACAATTGGAGGGACAGGTGGCTTCAGCAAAAATTGGTATGGCAAGACTGGCTTCGCCTCAGCTGTATTGGGTATTAAGCGGCAATGATTTTACACTCGACATCAATAACCCAAAGCAACCAAAAATAGTTTGCGTGGGTAATAATCCAGAGAAGCAGCAAATCTATGGGGCTGTATTATCTCTTTATATTTCTAGATTGGTGCGACAGGTAAACAAAAAAGGAATGCACAAATGCAGCTTGGTTTTTGATGAATTTCCAACAATTTATTTTAACAACATAGACAGCCTTATTGCAACTGCAAGAAGCAACAAAGTAGCTACTACTTTAGCCATGCAGGATTTTAGCCAGTTGAAAAAAGATTATGGAAAAGAACAGGCCGATGTAATTATAAACATCACCGGCAACATAATCAGTGGCCAGGTAATGGGTGAGACTTCTAAACTCTTATCGGAACGTTTCGGAAAAATTATGCAGGACCGGCAGAGTGTTTCCGTAAACCGTACCGATACATCAATTAGTCATTCCAAACAGTTGGACAGCGCCATACCTGCAAGTAAAATTGCTACCCTTTCTTCCGGCGAGTTTGTAGGTTTAGTTGCTGATAATCCTGATGAAAAAATCAAACTCAAAATGTTTCATGCGGAGATTATCAATGATGCTGAAAAGTTAAATACTGAAGTAGGTGCTTATAAAAACATTCCTGTAATTTCTACCGTAGCCCAACAGCAAGTAATGGATAATTTTTACCAGGTTAAGATGGAGGTAAAACGCTTGATTGGGGAGGAGGTAGAGAAGTTGAAAAACGAGAAAGCTGGAGTCTAACCGGTTTCTCAAACCTTTTATAGAGATACCTGGTAGCTTTTCAAAGCAATCTTTATCTTTTCTCCATTTAATTGCCTGAAACCATCTACAATATTTTGTATTTCATTTGGCGCAAATCTGTAAACTCTGTTTCTTATAAAAGCCGAAATCTGCATCCTTGATTGTTGACGAATGTTTAGCTTAAAATAAGTTCTATACCCACGTAAGTCAAGAGGAACACCGGCAAACTCAATAATTGGTTTATCCAAAAGAATCTGAACGATATCAGCTAATGTTCCTTTGCCTTTTATGTTTTCAATTAAAATCCATTGCCAGTACCAGTTAAGAAAGCGGTTCATTCCCCGTATTTGAACTGCACTTAATTCGATACCTGTATCCATAAAACTCCACATTGTTTCAGCTGCTGTTTCGATAGCATTACAGAAAAACTCTTTCAGCCCATTCTTTAGTTTATCCGTTTCGTAAACGCAGCAATATTTATATTCAGTCAGCAATGCCCAAACATCAGCTTGATAGTCGGCCTCCTCAATCACTTTCGGGAATTGACCAATTCCATTTGCAACTTCTCTTGTTAACTTATGGCCATCACTACTATAATGTAAGGCCTCGTGAAATAAGAATAACCGACCCGCCTGCATAATATCGGTGTTCTTGTTTTTTTCAAGCCGCTTTTTCACACAACTTAAAAAACCATCATCAAGTAGCCATGAATTGGTTTTTTCAATATATTCAAACCCATCTTCAATATTATTTTGGTTAAGGTCTATCTTGTCGTCTTTAAGAGTAGTTAAACCAATATTAATTACATCGCTCCATGGTTTTTTTAGATAAAGACTGAGTGAATTATACTCTTCATCGGATTCACATATTGAATGAACCCAATCATTCCATTTTCTCCCGGTAATGAGTTTGATGAACGGCTTTATCTTATTTTGCAGTTGAGTCTCCCAGGCTTCCCTTAATTTATGTGCTTGTTCCTTATCCTCTTCTGTAAGCGGAGTTCTATCATTGATTTCTCTTGATATAAGAATAGCCTCTCTGTATTTAGGAGTATGATCTCTGCTAAACTGATAGGTTTGAACATAAGGATAAATAGTAGGGTTTATTCTTGTTCCGAGTGCAAAGGGAAGGCCAGAAGAACCAGCAATAAATAAATGTATTTGCTCACGGTCGGTGAGTTTATTGGCATAGGTATTAAGCACCTCCTGAAAAGACTCTGCCACAGCCTGAATATTTGCTTGTGAAAAAAGTGAATCAACATGAGGTGTAATCAAAGAAATATCAAACTCATTTGCCGGGTTCACTATTACTTCGTACGTAGCTTGCGGGTCAATGTTGAAAGACGTGCCAATCCTCACTGTTACATCTCCCTTTCCTTTTTGTATTTCCTTGGGTAATGAAGGCTGAATAATTTCAAATTTGTACCCATCGTATGGCATTGCAGTTTCTGCTAACCATTTATTTTGTTTGTGATGAAGCTGATATATGGTATAAGTATGAGTATTGCCAACTAAATAGCCCAAATGAAAAGCCACAGGAATGGGTGTAAGGCCAAAATAGGCAACGTGGGCATCCGGGTTCGAATCCAAAACTGGCTTTAATATTTCAGCAAATTTTCGTTGTTGTGCAAGCGCAATATTTTCAAAGGGCAAGTCGTACAATTCACTCAACTTTGCATGGCCTGCCTCAAAATCAACAAACTCAATTTCCGGACTCTCTTTTATTCCAAGAGCTTCAACACATTCATCGCTGGTTATCTTTCTATCAATACCATAATGAGCTATAACTACTGTCTTCATCTTTTATTTTATTGATGGAGATGGCTGTACTTTCTCCATTATTTTCAAATATAAATTTTTGTCAAACGACTTATCGTCTTCAATCGCTTTGAAAAGTGCCTGCTTTGCAACTTTTTGGATTAAATCAGAAAAGCTGTAGGCTGTATCCTTTCGTTCAGTTGCTTTTACTAGTTCGTCAATATCCTTACCTGAAATATCAGAACCAGTAAAGATGTACTTGAATACTTCTTTTCTGGCTTCTTTGTCCGGTCTTTCAAAACTGATAATTTGTGTTGCTCTTCTCACAACAGCCGGGTCAAGAACTTTGAGACGATTCGTAATAAGTATGACAGCAAGATTTGACTTTTCTCTACCAACGGTATCAATTTGTTTTATAAGTACATTCAGGCCCGCCCTATCTTCATGGTGTGCCTGGTTTTGCTCCCTGTCGGTAGCCAGGTCATCAGCCTCATCAATGATTAATATTCCGATATCATGACCCTTTACTTTGCTTTTAGCCTGAGTGAATGCTTCTGTAATGCGGTTAGATATTTCTCCAACTCTTCCGGCACCACGAATATTTGAAGGAGTTTCAAAACAAAAGACTCTCTTGTCAAGCAACTTTCCTAATGGAGTAGCAATAGTATGTGCTAATGCTGTTTTACCGCATCCAACATCACCCTGCAAAATAATAAGAGGTGTTCCTGAAACGATATTCTCAAAAAAAGCCAACTTCGAATGGTGATGCTTTTTATGCCACTTATTTACTTTATCAGCATCAAAAAAAAGATGAAGGGTGTTAAGCAAAGCTGCCTTTTGTTCATCAATAGCAATAAGATTGTCGTAGCTGTGCTGAGCTACCGGATTCGGGTGACGAACTTCATTTAATTGTAAATCCATATTTCTTTATTTAGTTATTACTGACCTGCTCAATTGCAAGCTATTACTTACATAGTTTCTTTCACGGGTAGTGCTGCCATCCATAGCACTTCCGTTTGTACCCCATCCTCTGTTATCAGTTAACTCTTTCAAAACAGTTTGATAGTTTGGGCTTTCTTTATCAAGTTGAGCAAATAGTCCAACTTTAGTACTTGCCGGGAAGTCGAAATAATTTATACCACCAGATTTATCACCGGATGTTATAAGCCCCCATGTGCTTACATCATAGCGGTAGCTCTTGAAACGTTGGCCTGATGAATTGTATAGTTGCAATTCAAAAGACTTCATAGCTTTTTTATTAAGAATGTAAGTCAAATCTTCAATCCAGCTTTCTGCATTACCGTATTCGATTATTTGGCGATTAGCAAAGCCGATTATGTCCTCATAGGTATTTTGCATAACTGCTTTTACATCTGCTACAGAGTAGGTATCGGTTCCTGAAAAAGTATAAGTGCTCATGTCTTTAAATTTTTATTCTTTTAATCGCAATGTGACGAAAATATTTTTCCAAATAACAGTTTCATTTGTTCAAGACTATCGCTATCCCTGCCTTGCAAGTCTGCAACAATGGCCCTATTCATTATTTCTGCAGCATCCCTCAACCAATCGGCCAACTCATCTACCTGCCATCCTGACCAGACTTTTACTACATTATTATCTGGCATTACTGGATCCAAAACATTCCAGGGTTTTGAATTATCTGGCTTTGGTGTCCTATAATAATCATCAAACCATATCGTTTCTCTTTTCCGCACAATATTTTCAAGATAAGAGAACCAGTTTGCTATCGTTTGGGCATAAGTCGTGTTAACTTCTACCTTATCCAATGCCTTTGCAGCCAGCAGGTCTATCAAAAAACTTGGTAGTGTTATAATTTCATTAGTGGTTTGTTCCTTATGGCTGCGCCACCATTTCAATAATCGGGTACAGTCATTGAAAACTACAATACCATCCACTTCATCTGTTTCCTTTGTACGGTTTCTTGCAAAAGCTGTGTGTTTTTGAACCGAAGTTTTAATCTTATCACCATTATTTCTGATGAGTAATTGTTTTTCTGGGTCGTCTGTTGCGAACATCGGTACTATGTCATAGGTAAGCTTTGTACCTGTAAACTCCATTTTTACTGAACTTTTTGTAACAGTTATTTTGGTGTCCGGATAGGCCTGCTCTGCATACTTCTTAAATCGCTGAATTAGCGGCTCAAACTCTATTTCCTTATCTGGTTTGACCACAAATGCCAGATCTATATCCTGACCCTCGTTAGTGGTTTCTCCCTGCAAATGTCTTCTTAAACCATTCTTTTTTGCAAAGGAGCCGGAATATGGCATATCCGTAATTGTAAGGCCATCTTCTTCAGCCTTTTTCTTAATTTTCTCCCTTATTTCACCGGACTGCTTTTTAATTGCATCACGGGTTTTCTTTTCAGGAGCTATCCATTCCACAAAATTCCTGATACGAACGTGGAGTTTACTTTTTGAACTGTATTGACTCATGTTTAATGTTTTATGTAGTATTTTTATATTGAAAACACTTATCCACCCATTACTACCAAAAACATTACTAACGGTTTTAAGTAGTATAGTAGAACCTTAACCTGCAGAATGAGTTCAGAAGTTCTAACAGATGAAACAACGGAGAATTTGATTGCATATATGCAATGGAAAGATGAGGCCGGTTATGAAGACACGGCCAAAAATGCTTTCCGCCAGTTCTTTTTCAGGTTTCAGGAAGAATTAATCAGAAAAACAAGAGTTGTAGCCAGAAGTTGGGGCTATGATAATGATGTTGCAGACTTGATTGCCGAAAAAGCATTTGAAAGGTTTTGGAAGTACCCCAATTTCGACATCAAAAAATCAAAATCTAAAGATTGGGATACAGGCGTTATTTTATACCTGTTTAGATTCGCCTTTAACCTGTTAGCAGATTATAGGAAATCACTTAATGAAGTGGGTAATCCTTTTACAGGAGAAGAAGAGGTCATCCGTGAATTTCCTAATATTGAAGAAATGAATCTTAGTGTTGAAACAAAAGCTAAATTGAAAAGCGAATATGAGGTAGTAAAACGGGTGTTGGATAGCTTGGGGCCCAAACACAAAACAATTTATCTTACCTACAAGGGCTATGAGTATTATACAAAGCAAGGGTACAAAATGCCGAGAAAATTGTTGGAGAATTTAAGGGAAGAATTGAACCTTACACAAAGTTCAATTCAGGTTTACAAAAAAGAGGCTTTTGATAAAATTACCGAATACCTGAATATTTATGGAAAAAAGTAAAGTCATCAATGCTGATAACTTCGACAGTTGGTTAGCTTCAACTGGTTTCTTGTTTCCGACAAATGAACTTGAATTAGCCAGGTTCAATAAGTTGTTTGGTGATTTAGATGAACAACTCACCGGGAAAGAAATAGACCCTGAAAGAATTCTGAATGGCAAAACACCAGCGAAAATTATAGAGATGACTGATAAAACTGCGACCGAGCAGGATTTTTCAGCATACAAAATGGTAGCAAGAAACGGCGGCAACTTACCAAAGCATATACTTGACAAAATGAAAAAAAATCAGTTGAATTCAAAGCCAAATGATAACCCCTCACAGGAAGAAGACAATAAGTGATATTGCTCATTATGTTGCATCACAGTTTTATCAGTCAAACAAAACTGATTTAATTGCTGCCGCTAAGTTTGAGGGCTTGAATTTCTATCATGACCACTACGAAGATTCATTTGATGGTATGTTGCTGTATGATGATAAAGACTTTCACATACATATAAACATTGACAGAGGAAATGGGCTTGAAACTAAACGTGGGAATTTTACTTTTGCGCATGAGCTAGGACACTATTTTATTGATGAACACAGGATAGGTTTAATGACAGGTGTGCTTAAATCGCATGCTTCACTACATGAGGTAAATCAGAAAAATATTATTGAATTTGAAGCCGATTATTTTGCAAGCTGTCTGCTGATGCCTGAGCAAAGATTTAGAAGTTTTTCTGGTGGGAGAGGCAAAAAGTTTTCACTCGAAACAATAACAAATCTTTCCGATGCCTTCCAATCAAGTATGCTGGCGACTGTACTAAGGTTTGCTGAAATTGGAACGCATGAAATTACTGCTGTAATATCTGAAAATAATACTGCTAAATGGTTTGCTCAAAGCAGAGACTTCCCTAAATGGGCATTTCGTTTTAAAGTAGGACAGCAACTTCCGTCAGCAACAGTCGCAGGTGAATTCTTTACCAAAACAAACAGTAAATACACCACAATAGAAGATGTTGAACCCAATAATTGGTTTTATGCAAATGACAACAGAGCCAACAGAACCATGCATGAGCAGTGTTATTATTCTAATAGCTATGGTTATGTCATTAGCCTAATCTGGTTTGATTAAAGTGTTAACTGCTAAGTTTTATCCTCTCTTTCTATTTCTATAATTTTCTGCAATTCTTTTTCACTCGGCAAATTCACCAAATACTTGCTCACAAATACCTGTTGTGGTAATCCCATAGTAGCATACTTTACCAGCGCTTCATTTTTTCCACTGCAAAGGATAATGCCAATTGGTGGGTTATCACCGTTGTGACTTTCATTTTCTTTATAATAGTTCAAGTACATATTCATTTGTCCAGCATCGGCATGGTCAAATTCACCAATCTTTAAATCAAGCAACACATGGCATTTTAAAATACGGTGGTAAAATACAAGGTCAATCCGGTAATGAGTGTTATCAAATGTTATACGTTTTTGCCGGTGTTCAAAACAAAAGCCACGGCCTAATTCAATCAGGAATTTCTGTAGGTTTGAGATGATCCGTTCTTCCAAATCACTTTCAGTATAAGTATGCTGTTCTTCCAGTCCTAAAAACTCCAAGAAGTAGGTATTTCTAAAAACCGCTTCAGGGTAGTTGGGTTGTTGCTTTTCAAAGTCAGCCTTCACAGCTTGCTTATCCTGGCTCATTCCCGTTCTTTCATAAAGCAGGCTGTTCATGGCTCTTTTTAGTGTTCTTACGCTCCAATTATTCCTTACGGCTTCTGCCTCATAAAAGCTTCTTTTGATTTCATTTTCAGCCTTTAAAAGCTCTATAAAATGGGTAAAGCTGAGAATATTCAGTAGTTCGCATACGGCTCTGTTTGCAGGAAACAGTCTGTTTCTATTGCCTGTAGCAGAACCTAAAAAGTCAGTCGCTGCCTGACAAAAATTAAGTGCCTTAAAATCATTGTTTTGCAATTCGTCAGTCAGCGCCTGACGAATTTGGGGATAAGTCAGGTAGAACTGCCGGTACAGTTTGAGATTGGTTTCGGCCATGCCTTTTAATCCATCTTTTTTGAGTCTTTGAGCAAGGGTATTCAATGTGCCCGAACCATAAACGGCCCTGTCAGCGCCTTTCTGCTCATACTCTACTATATAAGATCCAACCAGCCAATTACGCAGGGTAAGGGCCGTGTTTACCTGCTTCTGTACTTTATTTAAAAAATACTGATTGGCCTTCTTAATGATTGTTGCCAATTGATCAATGTTGCTCACAGTATTCATTTCGCTGCATTTTCAGTTTATAATCCGGGACGCTGATCCCATATTTTTTTAATCATATATGCTTTCTGCACCTGGTCTGCTTTTATATACCGGCGAAAGGCTTTTTCTGTTTTATGTCCGCTGATTGCCATGATCAGGTTTACCGGTGTACCTTCCAAGTATTCATTTG
Organism: Sphingobacteriales bacterium; assembly: GCA_003963365.1. GTDB lineage: Bacteria > Bacteroidota > Bacteroidia > Chitinophagales > Chitinophagaceae > AWTP1-9. The sequence continues at coordinate 243,631 of RXJG01000002.1, read as the reverse complement.
TACAAAATGAACGGCGACAGGTATGAGAAGTTACCCAGGCGTACTTAGGTTTTGTTTCTTCAATTACTCTATTGCCTTTCTTGTGGGTTATTTTTACCTGTTCATCAATGCCGGCAAGTTTCACCACTTCCTTTATGTGATCATTAAAGTTTACATTACTCACCTGTGGCATTTGCATATTGTACTTATCAATCAAAATTGTTCTTGCATCCTTACGCAGCGGAACAATAACAGTGGATACAGTTTTTGTTTGGTTCACATATAACATACCGTCCCTTACTTCCTCTGGCTTTATATCAGTATAATCGCTGAAACGAAAACCTGTTAAACATCCTAATACAAACAGATCACGATATTTTTCAAGATGGGTTTTGCTGGATAAATCAAGATGATAAATGGCAGAAAGCTCCCGCCAGCTTAAATACACAGTATCTACTTCTTCTTCCATTACTTTAAACGAACTCAAATCCATAAAAGGGATTATCTTTTTATTCATTCTGTCTTTCAAAAAAGATTTGAGATGTTTTATAGTTTTCCCAATAGTGTTTATTCTTAGCCCTTTCAATAATTTCTTTCTTCGTACTTGAGGAATTTCATAAGTGAGATAGTAAACAAAATCTTCATAAAACCTGGCATCGAAAGAGTCAAAGGTTATCGGCTCTTTTCTATGTTCCCGGAAAAGTAATAAGTGTGCTTTCATAGCATTGATGACATTAATGGTGCATTCTTTTACAATACCCTTTTTGCATCTTGCGTAATCATTAATATGTTGAAATACATCAAGGCTGTTAGGTTCATCACTTAACTGTTTCATTTGCCATTTATCGGGCCGATGAAAATTCTCTTTCAGAAATTTCATCGGGCAAACATCTTTTTGTCGCAGTGCATAGCTTACCATGTCTTCAGCTTTTCGGAGTTGATTGGTGAGGGCTGTTTCCAACATTAATATATCCCCATATTCGCTCGGTAAATCTTTTGAAATTCTCCCAGTTTTTCGATTCCAGTATTTAATTGGAATTTTAACACCTGTGTTTAACAATATTCTTTTTTCACCAGAAAAACAATACTGTAAAGAGACGGATGTAATACCTTCTTTTGTTACCTTTGCACTCCTGACGATGAGTTTGATTGGTAGTCGCATAACTTGGTCTATTTAATGGTCTATTAAAATGGAACCAAGCTGTATAAAGGTAGTTTTGAAGCAAATGCTGTTATGTTTATAAATGTTTAAGAACCAGCATTTGTTGTTAAGTTAGATAAGATAAAGTAAAGTTATAAAAGCGGATTTTAAGGGTCTTACGTCCCGTCCGGTCCGCAAAAATTATCAAAACTACTGCCCGTTATACACGGGCAGTTTGTGTTTATAATAATTCAAAATAATCACCAATGACTATGAAGCGTATGAATAAAAAACTCCGCACCGTTTACCTCATAGTAAATTCGGTTATCATCTTCTTATTGCATATTCCGTGTGTATTTGCAAAAGCTGCCGTTAATAAAATTAAAAACGGACCTGATGGCGCCAGCCCACTCGTTACATCTGTTACTACTTCCGCAGGTAATAACCATAATTTTTTTTCTTCTCTGCTTAAGCATTTAAATGTTTTTGACAGCCTTCATCTCAATTTAAACGGACTTTCAAAGAATATTTTTGAGATGGCCGTTAAAGGATTAGAAAAACTTAAACAATCGGGTGTAATTATATCCGATAATATCATTTCCATTGCTGATTTCAGCCAACCATCTTCCAATAAGCGTTTATACATTATTGATCTTGACAATTATTCTTTGCTCTTTAATACCTATGTGGCTCACGGTCAAAACTCGGGGAAAGAATATGCTGAACATTATTCCAACCGGCCACAATCTTTACAAAGCAGTCCCGGTTTTTATATTACCATGGATACTTACCTGGGCAGTAATGGCTATTCTTTAAAATTAAACGGGCTTGAACACGGTATTAATAATAATGCATTAAGAAGAGATATTGTGCTGCATGGTGCAGCTTATGTTAATGAATCACTCATTAATGAGCAGGGTTATATTGGCCGCAGTTGGGGTTGCCCGGCAGTACCACTTGATTTGCACCGGCAAATTATTGAAACGATTAAAAATGGTACTTGCCTCTTCATTTATCCCGGGCAATCTTCTTACCTGCAAAAATCATCACTGATCAAAGAATAAACCCGGTTTGCTGAATTATATTTCCCGCAAATAAATTAACTGCCTTATTATGGTATCCTTATATTTGATATACAAAACTTCTGTATGCTGAAAGTTGGTGTATTTGGTGTAGGTCATCTTGGTAAATTTCATTTAAATAACTGGAAAGATATGGCCGGTGTGGAATTAGCAGGCTTTTACGACCCTAATGACACCACTGCAAAGGATGTGATTGAAAAATACCAGCTCAGGCGATATAATACAGCTGAAGCTTTACTCGATAAAATTGATGCGGCTGATATTGTGGCCCCCACTAATTATCATTTTGAATTGTGTAAAGAAGCCATCCGTAAAGGCAAACATGTTTTTGTGGAAAAACCTATGGCTAATACCATGGATGAGGGAAGAGAAATTGTAAAACTGGTAAAAGAAGCAGGAGTTAAACTGCAGGTAGGCCATGTAGAAAGATTTAACCCGGCTTTTTTAGCACTGCAGGGAGTTGCGGTGAACCCGATGTTTATTGAGGTGCACCGGCTGGCACAATTTAATCCCAGAGGTACGGAGGTAAGTGTAATACTGGATTTGATGATACACGATATTGACATCATTTTAAGTTTAATCAACAGTGATGTAAAAAATATTTCAGCCAATGGCGTGGCCGTGATAACAGATACCCCGGATATTGCTAACGTAAGAATAGAGTTTGACAATGGCTGTGTTGCTAACTTAACCAGCAGCCGCATCAGCATGAAAAAAATGCGGAAGATCCGTTTGTTTCAGCGGGATGCCTATATAGGAATTGATTTCCTGGAAAAGAAAACCGAAATTATTAAAATGAAAACACCGGAAGACACAACCAATTTCACTTTTGATATTGAAACCCCAAATGGTAAAAAAACCTTAGCTATAGCAAACCCGGTAATTAAAGAAGTAAATGCCATTAAAATGGAACTGGAGCAGTTCAGGGATGCTGTTGTACATAACACCCCCACGCCTGTAAATGAGGTGGCCGGGTTAAGAGCAATGGACATAGCCCACCAGATTCTGCATAAAATTCAGCGGGGAACACATACCATTTAACTAATTAACACATGCAATCCGGATCTCGTATACATATAGGGTGGTACGTTGTAGCTGATTATTTCAGTGCGGCTGTTGCATGGGCCACTTTTTTTTTACTGCGCAACTATTTATTAACGGAGCCCTCCGGTTTTTTAAACAGTCATATCAATAAAACTTTCTGGCAGGGTGTCTTACTTATTCCTTTTGGATGGATCATCCTGTACCATCTCTCCGGAACCTATAAAGATCCTTACCGTAAATCAAGGCTGCAGGAATTCACCCTAACCTTTATCAACGTTATGATCGGCTGCCTGGTGTTATTTTTCTTCCTCCTTATACCAGATGACAAAATCAGCAATTATACTTTTTATTATAAAGAAATGGCCTTGCTGTTCCTGGTACAATTCATCCTCACCTGGTTTTTACGCTGGCTTATTTTAACGATTGTAAAAAGGCAATTAATACAAGGAAAAGTCTGGATCAATACCATCATCATAGGTTCCAACCATAATGCCATTTCGCTGTATAAAGAGCTTACCCGTAATAAAGGGGATTTAGGGTTTCGTTTAGTTGGTTTTCTTTACCCGGATAAAAATGGTGTGAACGGGCTCACTAAGTATTTGAAGCCATTAGGATCACTGGAAAATTTAAAATCGGCTATTACAGAATACGGGGTTGACCAGGTATTGGTAGCTATTGAAAAGAAAGAAACCGATAAGCTGGAAGAAATCATTAATGAACTGAGTGAAATAGACGTGGAAGTAAAAATTATTCCTAATACCATTGATATTCTTTCCGGCTCTGTACGCACCAGTAATGTAATGGGCGAAGCATTGATTGACCTGAATATGGGACCGATGCCGGAATGGCAGCAAAACATTAAACGTCTGCTGGATATTGTGGTTTCCCTAACCGGGTTGGTAATATTATCGCCTTTACTTTTATATACCGCTATCAGGGTGAAACTTTCGTCTGCAGGACCGGTACTATTTTCGCAGGAAAGAATGGGTTACAAAAGCAAACCATTTCATATTTACAAATTCCGGTCAATGATAGTGGATGCTGAAAAAGATGGTCCGGCTTTATCATCGCATAACGATCCCCGTATTACCAAATGGGGTAAAGTAATGCGTAAATGGAGACTGGATGAACTGCCGCAGTTCTGGAATATTCTCATTGGCGAAATGAGCCTGGTGGGGCCGAGACCGGAACGAAGTTATTATGTAGAACAGATAATTAAACAACAGCCTGTATACCGCTATTTGCTAAAAGTAAAACCGGGTTTAACTTCATGGGGCATGGTTAAGTTTGGCTATGCAGAAAATGTGGAAGAAATGCTGGAACGTATGAAGTATGATCTTGTTTATATTGAAAATATCTCACTGGCCCTCGATTTTAAAATCATGATTCACACCCTGCGTATTATTTTCTCCGGCAAAGGCAAATAATTCTCCTCACCCCCGGGTAATAATGCCAGCAGTTTTTCGTTTAAATTTGAATCAAATTCCAGCGTTTGAAAAAGCCACTAACCCTGCTTATCTGCATTCTGTGCTTACTGTCATCTGTCAACAGTCAACAATCTTCTTACTGGCAGCAACAGGTTAATTTCAAGATAGATGTTGCACTTAACGATAAGGATCATACATTAGATGGCTTTGAAAAAATTCAATACACCAATCATTCACCCGATACTTTAACGTATATCTGGTTTCACCTTTGGCCTAATGCTTATAAAAATGACCGTACCGCTTTTAGTGAGCAGCTATTACAAATTGGCCGGACTGATTTTTATTTCTCCGACAGGGAAGATCGTGGCTACATTAACCGGCTTGATTTTCGTATTAACGAAATATCATTAAAAACGGAAGACCATCCCAATTATATTGATGCTGTTAAAATAATTTTACAACAACCACTATTGCCCGGTAATACTGTTGAAATAACCACGCCATTTCACGTAAAGCTGCCAAAGAATTTTTCAAGAGGTGGTCATACCGGTCAATCATACCAAATAACGCAATGGTATCCTAAACCTGCAGTGTATGATAAAAGCGGATGGCATATTATGCCTTACCTTGACCAGGGAGAATTTTATAATGAGTTTGGTAATTATGAAGTAAAGATTACCCTTCCCCAAAATTATGCAGTGGCCGCCACCGGTGAATTACAAAATGAAGATGAAAAAATATGGCTCCTGAACAGAAGCAGTTATAAAGAAGCTGCAAGCTTTAAGCCACAAACTGCCGGCAAAAAACCAGTAACAATCAAAAAGCCGGTCAACAGCAACAATAAAAAAACAGCAACCCCGCCTGACCGGGTCACCCGGGCGGGCAGTAACAAACAACCAGTAACAAACAACCAGCAACCAGCAACCAGTATTCAACCACTAAAGACATTAATCTATACACAAAATAACGTATCCGATTTTGCCTGGTTTGCTGACAAACGTTTTATTGTAGCACATGATACCATACAGCTGGCTTCCGGAAGAATTATGGAAGCATATGCTTTTTATCATAATTCAGCTGCTGAAACATGGTCAAAAGCAATTACGTTTATTAAAAAATCAATTCGCAGCCGCTCAAACTGGGTAGGAGAATATCCTTACAACACCATATCCGTTGTAATGGCAAAAATGGGGTTTGAAGGAGGAATGGAATATCCAACCATCACTTCTATTTCACCCATTATGGAAGAATCATCGCTGGAAAGAGTGATTGAACATGAGGTTGGGCACAACTGGTTCCAGGGGATATTGGGTAGTAATGAAAGAATACATCCATGGATGGATGAAGGAATAAACTCTTATTACGATGGCCGGTACGAAAGAGAGCTTAATAAAAAGGAAGACCCGGAAATAATGAAAGAAAGGGTACTGGCTATTGAAGAAGCAGAACACCTGGATCAGCCGATTGAAACCACAGCAGAAAGTTTCACCTCCATTAATGATGATATAATTGCTTATTATAAAACTGATAAATGGATGCAGTTGCTCGAAAATGAAATAGGCACAACAGTTTTTGACAAAGCCATGCAGGAATATTATAAACGCTTTCAATTCAAACATCCGCAGCCCGAAGATTTTAAACAGGTGATGGAAGAAGTAAGCGGGAAAAATTTAGACAACTTATTTGCTTTACAAAAAAAGAAAGGGCCATTACCTCAAAAAGCAGTTACTAAAACAGAAGTCTATGTGTTACCGGGTGCCGTTAAAAAAATGGAAACCTTTTTAAAGACCGGTAATAAAGCTGTTTTTATTAGTCCCGTTGTGGGAGTAAACAGTTACGATAAGGCAATGATTGGTGTTGCTATCACTAACTATATTCCGCCAACAGGAAATTTTCGTTATTTGCTGGCACCCATGTATTCAACTGGTGCTAAAACATTAAGTGGATTGGGAAGATTAAGTTATCGCTGGTTTCCGCATTCAACATTTGATAAAGCTGAAATATTTGTAGCGGCATCAAAATTTACTACCAGGAATTTTACGGATGACTATAGAAAACAACTACATATCGGTTTCACAAAAATTGTTCCCGGCTTCCGGTTAACCATAAAAGAAAAAGATGCGCATAGTACTATGCGAAAATATATTCAGTGGAAAACCTTTTTGATCAACGAAGGGTCACTCCGTTTTAAATCAGATACTGTTATTACTCCCGGTAATCCGGCGGACACTTCGGTGTACAATAATGCGAGTAAAATAACATCATCAAGATATGTAAACCAGCTAAAAATCGTTATTGAAAATTCGAGAGCATTATATCCTTATAATGCTGAATTACAAATTGACCAGGGCAAAGGATTTGTCCGCACTGCTTTCACCGGAAATTATTTCTTTAATTATTCAAAGAGCGGAGGCGCTAATGTCCGATTCTTTGCAGGCAAGTTTTTTTACACTGGCAACAAAGTAGAAAATCCATTTGAAACTTACCAGTATCATTTCAATATGAGTGGCGCAAGAGGTGAAGATGATTATACTTACAGCAATTATTTTATTGGAAGAACAGAGCAACGGTTTTGGAAAAGTCAGCAGATGATAATCAGAGACGGAGGTTTTAAAGTTGGTACAGATTTATTAGCAGACAGAGCCGGTCGTTCAGATGACTGGTTAATGGCAGCTAACTTTACTACCTCTGTTCCCAACAGTATAAATCCGTTAAGCATATTGCCGGTAAAAATTCCATTAAAAGCATTTTTAGATATAGGTACCAATGCAGCTGCATGGAAAAAAGATGCAGGAACTACCAAATTCTTATTTGATGCCGGCTTACAGTTATCGTTGTTTAAGAATACACTGAATATTTATGTACCGCTATTATACAGTAAAGTATATAGTGATTATTTCAAATCTTATAAACCAGATACTAAGTTCTTCCGTAATATTTCATTTAGCATCGATTTGCAAAATATGCGTTTGCCAAACCCGGTTCACAATATTATCTTTTAAGAGTGATTGAATATGTTCCATACCAAAAGATCAATAAGCAAAAATGGGATGATTGCATTACCCGTTCTGCGAATGGATTGGTGTATGCTTATTCATTTTACTTAGATGAGCTGGCCGATAATTGGGATGCCTTAATATTGAATGACTATGAAACAGTAATGCCTTTAACCTGGGGGAAGAAGTATAACATTTATTATTTGTATCAACCATTCTTCTGCGCTTCACTGGGAATATTTTCAAATAAAAAAATCACCCGTGATTTACTGGAAAATTTTCTGCAATCTGTTCCGGCTAAATTCAAATACTGGGACATCAGCTTAAACCATAGCAACAATTTTTTGCTCCCGGAGTTTGGTTTATATGAACGAATGAATTATGTGCTTGATCTCAATAAGTCATACGAAGAACTTTATACCAACTTCAATACAAATATTAAACGAAATATTAAAAAGGCCGAATCATTAGGTTGTACTGTAGAAAAGAATATCCCACTAACGGAAATACTTGTTTTATCAAGAGAAATATTACAAGCCGTTTCGCCAATAGAAGAAGAAGATTACAATGATTTTTCAGAGCTCTATAAAATTTTACAGGGGAAAGGAATGGCAACCAACTATGCCATTTATTCATCACAAAAAGAATTGCTGGCTTCCTGTGTTTTCTTTTTCAGTCATAAAAGAGCCTATTATATTTTAGCCGGCAATCATCCAAACGGAAAAACAGTTGGTGCCTCTCACCACCTCATCAATGCATTTATTAAGGACCATGCAGGCAAAGAATTGTTATTAGATTTTGAAGGAAGTGATATCCGGAATCTTGCGTTCTTTTATTCCAGCTTTGGTGCTGCAGAAGAAAAATACGGAGCAATAAAACTTAACCGGCTACCCAAATTACTGAGATGGATGAAAAATTAAATCATTTCTTCTCTTCCATTATTTTCTCTGCAATAAATAAATCCAGCGGTCTCGTTATCTTAATATTTGTCTCTTCACCCTCAACTAAATTAATTGCCATTCCAAATGCTTCCACCACATTCGCTTCATCGGTAAAGCGTTCTTTATAATCAATATTAAATGCAGGAATTAAAATTTTACTGTGAAAAGTTTGTGGCGTTTGTATCAACCGGATATTGCTTCTCTCTAATAAACGGTTGCTATCTGCTGTAATCAGCCGAACAGAATCATTACAGGCAATTGCCGGCACCGCACTACCCTCCTCTTTTGCCTGGGCATAGCAACGTTTGATCAAATCAGCAGTTACCAGGCACCTTACCCCATCGTGTACAAAAACAATTCCTTCTTCTTCTATCAAACTCAATCCATTCTTTACTGAATGAAACCGGGTTTCGCCTCCCGCTATCACTTTAATTCGTTTCTTATCAAAATAAGCGTCAATAATCTCATTGCCCATATCAATATATTCCAACGGCAATACTAAGATTACTTCAAGATCAGTAAATGCTTTTAAAAAAGTATGGATAGTATAATATAAAACAGGTTTTCCCTTCAGCAATAAAAATTGTTTGGGAATTTCTTTTCCCATTCTTGTTCCTGTTCCACCAGCTACAATTACAGCGTATTTCTTCATTTTGAATTTTTACTTTTTTACTTGTATATCGCTACTTCATTTACTCCTTCATTATTTCTCCTCCCCCTGTACATTCCCTCACAATTAAATAACATAGCAATATTTGCCTGTGCATCCACGCCAATCATTCCACCCTCACCATTTATTTTTACCAGTTTATCATTTACTACTATATTCATCGCATCCTGTAAAGACAAACCCTTGTACTCCATCAAACAACTCACATCATAAGCAGCCACAGCCTTTATAAATAATTCACCATGACCGGTTGCAGAAACAGCACAGGTTTTATTGTTAGCATAAGTACCACAACCAATCAACGGACTATCACCCACTCTTCCGTATTTTTTATTTGTCATACCGCCCGTACTGGTTGCTGCGGCAATATTACCCAATGCATCACAAGCCACTGCTCCTACTGTTCCAAATTTCTTTTCACCAGCTCCTGTTACTGAATGATCCAATGCATATCCATCCGATTCACGAATTTCCTGCCATTGTTTATAACGAAACTCCGAAAAGAAATAATCATCGTTTGCCAATTGCACATTTTGTTCTTTAGCAAAATCATCAGCCCCACTACCGCATAACAACACATGATTGGAATTAGTCATTACATGATAAGCTAATTCAATTGGATTTTTAACATTAGTAACTCCCGCTACTGCACCGGCAGAAAGATCAACACCACTCATGATAGCTGCATCCATTTCATGCAAACCTTTATTGGTAAATACAGAACCTTTGCCTGCATTAAAGAGAATATCATTTTCCAGTTCAATAGTAGCAGCCAATACTGCATCAATTGCAGAGCCGTTATTTTTTAATACTGCATAACCGGCATCTAAAGCAGTTTGTAATCCATCTTTATATGCCTTTTCCAGTTCTGGGGTCATTAAAGATTGAAGAATCGTTCCGGCGCCACCATGTATTGCTATCGAAAATTTATTCATACGTGTAAGCGGGTATAGAAATTTGGCCCGAAATTAACTATTTTAACGGCTGAAAGCTGATTGCTTTATGATTAAAAGAAAACTTTCCACCTCCGATATTTTCACCATTCTCATTAACCTCGTTCCGTTATGGGGCGTTCTCTTCAACGGATGGGACCCTAAACAAATTTTCCTGATCTATTGTGCAGAAAGCATTATTGTGGGTTTATATAATATTTTAAAAATGCTGATTGTAACCCAGGTAAAACCAAAAGATGTATGGGATGAAAAAACAGGAACAGAAGTATCGGGTTACTTTTTTATCTTATTCTTCATCGTACATTATGGATTTTTTGTTGCCATACAGCTGATGTTCTTTTTAGGGAGCAGCAAAATTGCGGATACCATGAATCCAATAAAAGCATTAACTGTTCTGCCATCACTGATGGATAATTATACGAGATCATTACTTTGGGGTTTTGTTGGTATATACGGATTAAAGATGATCATTGATTTTATTTTCAGCGGTGAATTTCGCCGGGCATCAATGGGGCTGCTGATGTTTTCTCCTTATATCCGCATTTTTATACAGCAGTTTGTGGTAATAGTGGGGGGTTTCTTTTTAACCTTTGGTGCCGGAAAAATATTTATGCTGGTTTTTGTGCTGGTAAAAATTTTCTTTGAAGTATTTATTAATTACGAAAGGGCGATAAGCCTGACCCAGCGAAAACAGGAAATAGAAATAAGAGAAAGAAATAAAAATCAGTTATAACAATTTGCTTAAACACTTTTTCAGGCTTTCTTCCCAATGAGGAATTATCAAATGAAAAGTTTGAATAATTTTTTCTTTATTAAAAACGGAATAATGTGGCCGTTTAGCCGGAGTAGGATATTCGGTTGTAGGAATTGCAATTACTTCACACTTACTCTTACTTATTTCTTTAATGGCAACCGCAAAATCATACCAGCTGATTACACCGTCGTTACTGTAATGATATATGCCAGGAACAAAGCTGGCAGATGACAGTTGGCAGTTGGCAATAATATTTAGAATAGCTTCCGCTAAATCACCGGCATAAGTAGGTGAGCCAAACTGGTCATCCACTACTTTCACTTCATTTCTTTCATTCATCAAACGCAACATCGTTTTTACAAAATTCTTTCCATAGGAAGAGTACACCCATGAGGTGCGTATGATGATGCAATCCGAATTATAATGTAACGCCTGTTTTTCACCTTCCAGTTTGGAAGCCCCGTATAAATTGACAGGACTGGTTACCGATGTTTCTGTGTAAGGAACGGTAGCTGTTCCATCAAAAACATAGTCAGTTGAAATATGAATGAACTTTGTATCAAACTTTTTGCATACTGCTGCCAGCACTCCCACCGCTTCACCATTTACCTGGAAGGCCAACTCCTTTTCTGACTCTGCTTTATCAACACCAGTATAAGCAGCACAATTGATGCAGTAATCAGGCTTTGTTGCCTCAAAGAAATTTCTTACCAATTCAAAATGATGGATGGGTAAATCTTCCCGTGATAAAAAAATAAATTTAAAAGAGGGATACAATGGAGCAAGTTCCTGCAGTTCTTTTCCTAATTGCCCGTTGGCTCCTGTAACCAGTATGACAGGTTTATCCTTCAAATACAAAATTGTTTTTGCAGTTTTTAAAAGATGGCTGGTTTTTATCTTTATCTGAAATGATTGCTTTATCCATTGGCACACGCCAGTCAATATTCAGTTCCGGGTCACTCAGCCAAATGCCGGCTTCACTTTCTTTATTATAAAACTCATCGCATTTATAAAAAACCTCAGCTGTTTCGCTAAGCACTGAATAACCATGAGCAAACCCTTTTGGCACCAGCAGTTGCTTTCTATTTTGTGCAGACAGTTCAATGGAAAATGTTTTTGCGTAAGTGGGTGAGCCTTTGCGAATATCCACCACTACATCTAAAATGCTGCCGCTTAAGGCACGAACCAGCTTTGTTTGAGCATAGGGTGCTAACTGGTAATGCAGGCCTCGTATTACACCATAGGAAGATTGAGCCTGGTTATCCTGAATAAAGTCTATTTGAACACCTTCTTTTTCATAAGTCCGGACATTGTAACTTTCATAGAAGTATCCCCGGCTGTCTTCAAATACCACCGGCTCAAAAATTAATAAACCCGGAAATTCGGTTTTTACAAAAGGCATGAGAAAATTTATGATTTATGATTTATGATTTGAAGTTATTTTAATTTCTATATTTCTTTATTACATCTGTCATTGTCATCTCCTCTCATACATGCTTTCATAGTAATGCTGATAGTCTCCGCTCGTTACATGTTTCACCCATTCTTCGTTAGCCAAATACCAATCCACCGTTTTTTCCAATCCTTCTTCAAATTGTAAAGATGGTTGCCAGCCTAACTCTTTATTTAATTTAGTAGCATCAATGGCATAACGAAGATCATGACCCGGTCTATCTGTTACATAAGTGATCAGTTTGGCTGATTCACCTTCTGCCCTTCCTAATTTTTTATCCATGATCCTGCAAAGCAAATGCACCAAATCAATATTTTTCCATTCATTAAATCCACCCACGTTATAACTCTCCCCAATCTTTCCTTTATGAAATATAACATCAATTGCCCTGGCATGATCTTCTACATATAACCAATCTCTCACATTTTCACCTTTTCCATAAACCGGTAAAGGTTTATTGTTTTTAATATTATTGATCATTAAAGGAATGAGCTTTTCCGGGAAATGATGAGAACCATAATTATTAGAACAGTTACTCATCTTCACCGGCAGCCCATACGTATCATAATATGCCATTACAAAATGATCAGAAGCTGCTTTGGAAGCGGAGTACGGTGAATGCGGATCATAGGCTGTTTCTTCAGTAAAGAAACCTTCATCACCTAATGTTCCATACACTTCATCGGTTGAAACATGATAGAATATTTTTCCATCATAATTTCCTTTCCAGCTGTTCTTTGCAGCATTTAGTAAGATAACTGTACCCAGCACATTTGTTCGGACAAAATCAAGCGGGGAATGAATGGAACGATCTACATGACTTTCGGCTGCTAAATGAATTACTCCATCAAAATTTGTTTCAGCAAATAAAGAATTGATGAAAGCTTCGTCAGTAATATCGCCTTTGATAAAGGTATAATTGGGTTTCGCTTCAATATCTTTCAGGTTTTCTAAATTACCGGCGTATGTCAGTGCATCTAAATTATAAATATGATAACCGGGATATTTGTTCACGAACAATCTCACCACATGCGAACCGATAAAACCTGCCCCCCCTGTTATTAGTATTTTTTTCATTACAAACTCCAGTAATTAATTTTTGAAATCTTATTACGGTAAGTACCTTTTAAATCTGCCAGCAAAGCTCCGGGTTTTGTAATGCTTAACCAGTAATCTTCTGTTAAATCTTTATACTGGTTATGCGGCACCGTTACAATCACTGCATCATAATCATTTGCCGGCTCTTTAGTCAGTCCAAAACCATATTCATGGACTAATTCATCGCTGTCAGCATGCGGATCAATTACATCTACCTGCAACGAGAATGATCTCAGTTCTTTTACCACATCTGCCACTTTTGAATTACGTATATCACTTACATTTTCTTTAAAGGTGGCCCCTTTTACCAGCACTTTCGCTTTCGTAATATCTTTTGTATTTCGTATGATATGCTGTACTACTTTTTTTGCTACATAATAAGGCATTTCATCATTAATTACACGGCCGGCAAGTATTACCTTGGAGTCGTAACCCAACTTATTCGATTTATAGGTGAGGTAGTAAGGATCCACTCCGATACAGTGACCACCTACCAAACCCGGCTGAAACCTCAGGAAGTTCCATTTTGTACCTGCCGCTTCTAATACTTCGTAAGTGTTGATGCCCATTTTGTCAAAAATGATCGACAGTTCATTCATCAGTGCAATATTAAGGTCTCGTTGTGTATTCTCAATGATCTTGGCAGCTTCCGCTACTTTGATTGAAGAGGCACGATGCACACCTGCTTTCACCACAATCTCATATGTTTTGGCAATTTCTTCTGCTGATTCTGCATCACAACCCGAAACGACTTTCACAATTTTTGCCAGTGTATGTTCTTTATCACCGGGATTAATTCTTTCAGGAGAATACCCCAGTTTAAAATCTTTACACATTTTTAATCCACTCAGTGATTCAATGATGGGCAAACAATCTTCTTCTGTACAACCGGGGTATACCGTTGATTCATATACCACATAATCACCTTTCTTAATTACTTTACCAATGGTTTCTGATGCTTTGGTAACCGGTATCAAATCCGGAACATTATGCTCATCTACCGGCGTGGGTACAGCCACTATAAAAAACTTTGCTTCCCTTAATACATCCAATGAATTGGTAAATACAATATCACACCCTTCAAATGCTTCTTTTTCCAATTCATTGCTGGGATCGATACCTTTTTTCATCAGTTCAATGCGACCGGCATTAATATCAAACCCGATAACGGAAATCTTCTTAGCAAACTCAAGTGCAATAGGCAAGCCTACATAACCCAGACCGATTACGGCCAGTTTATATTCTTTATTGATTAGCTTTTGGTACACAGTTTATTTTTTAAGGTGATTATTCTTTTTTTGACGATAAACGATTGACAACAGGCCTTATGATTTTATTTTATTAGTCACCGTCTATTGCCGGTTGCTTTATTTTCTGCTTATAAATTCTTTAGGTTGTTTTACTAATTCTTCTTTTGGCAAAGATTTAAAATAATCATAAGTAATTTTTAAACCTGCTGCCCGGCTCACTTTCGGTTCCCAGCCCAAAATTTGTTTCGCCCTGCTAATATCCGGCTTGCGTTGCTTTGGATCATCTACCGGCAATGGTTTATACACTATCTTTTGATTCGTTCCTGTCAAAGCAATTACCTCTTCAGCAAATTCCTTTAAAGTTATTTCATTGGGATTACCAATATTAACCGGCTGAACATAATCACTCATCAATAACCGGTAAATACCTTCAATCAAATCATCCACAAAACAAAAACTTCTTGTCTGGCTGCCATCACCAAAAACAGTTAAGTCTTCTCCCCTCAGCGCCTGTCCTATAAAAGCCGGTAAGGCACGGCCATCATTAAGGCGCATACGTGGACCATACGTATTAAATATGCGGACAATTCTTGTTTCTACTCCATGAAAAGTATGATAAGCCATCGTAATCGCTTCCTGGAAACGTTTTGCTTCATCATACACACCACGAGGGCCAACCGGGTTTACATTACCCCAGTATTCTTCAGTTTGCGGATGCACTAATGGATCACCATATACTTCAGAAGTGGAAGCAACCAATATTCTTGCTTTTTTTTCTTTAGCCAAACCAAGGCAGTTGTGCGTTCCCAAGGATCCAACCTTTAAGGTTTGGATAGGAATTTTTAAATAATCAATCGGGCTGGCGGGTGAAGCAAAGTGAAGAATATAATCTAACTCACCCGGCACATGAATGAATTTTGAAACATCATGATGATAAAATTCAAATTGCTCCAGTTTAAAAAGATGTTCAATATTGCGGAGATCGCCAGTAATTAAATTATCCATGCCAATAACATGAAAACCTTCTTTAACAAAGCGGTCGCATAAATGTGAACCTAAAAAACCGGCAGCACCTGTGATTAAAACTCGTTTACGGGACATTATTTGAATAGTTGAATATTGTTATTGTGTTATCGTTTTTCTACCCACACTTACATAATGGAAACCCATATCTTTCATTTGATTTAAGTCGAACAGGTTTCTTCCGTCAAACATCACCTTATTCTTCAGCAGTGATATGATTTTCTCAAATTCAGGTGTACGGAATTCGCTCCACTCCGTAGCAATGATCAATGCATCTGCCTGTTCCAATGCATCATATTGTCCTTCTGCGTAAGTAATTTTATCGCCCACTACTTCTTTCACATTCTTCATTGCCTCCGGGTCAAATGCTGTGATGGTTGCTCCTTCTGCCAATAAAGCATCGATAATATACAATGCCGGCGCCTCACGAATATCGTCAGTATTGGGCTTAAATGCAAGTCCCCACAGGGCAAAATGTTTACCTTTTATATCGCCAAAATATTCTTTAATCTTTGGAACCAGATGCAGCTTCTGCTTTTCGTTCACCTCCATCACTGCATTGAGTATCTTAAAATCATAACCCACGTCTGTAGAAGATTTCACTAATGCCTGCACATCCTTGGGAAAACAGCTTCCCCCATAACCAATGCCGGGGAACAAAAATCGTTTACCAATACGTTCATCACTTCCTATACCACGACGAACCATATCCACATCTGCCCCTAACAACTCACACAGTTTTGCCACTTCGTTCATGAAAGTGATCTTGGTAGCGAGGAATGAATTAGCCGCATACTTGGTTAATTCAGCAGATTTTTCATCCATGTAAATGATAGGATTCCCCTGCCGTACAAATGGAGCATACAGATCACCCATCACTTTCTTAGCTCTTTCTGATGAAGTCCCAATCACCACTCTATCTGGCTTCATGAAATCATCAACAGCCACTCCTTCCCGCAAAAATTCAGGATTACTCACCACATCAAACTCTCCTTTATAATTTTTAGCAACAGTTGCTCTTACTTTATCAGCAGTGCCAACTGGTACTGTGCTTTTATCAACGATTACTTTGTAATCAGTAAGAATTTTTCCCAAATCATCTGCCACACCTAAAATATATTTCAAATCAGCGCTGCCATCTTCTCCGGGTGGAGTGGGTAAGGCCAAAAAGATAATGACAGCATCTTTAATACCTTCAGCTAAATCAGTAGTGAACTTTAAGCGTCCTTCCTTCAGGTTGCGGAGAAATAATTTTTCCAGACCGGGTTCGTAAATGGTGATTTCACCATTCTTTAGTTTGTTTACTTTCCTTTCATCGATGTCAACACAGGTAACAGTATTTCCTGTTTCAGCGAAACAGGTTCCGGTAACTAAACCAACATAGCCGGTGCCTACTACGGCAATTTTCATAATGGGTTATTATTTATTGATAAATTCTAATATTTTGGAAGTAATAAAACTGAGTTGTTCTTCATCCAGCTCGGTATGAATAGGTAAAGAGATTACTCTTTCCGTTAACCAGTCACTAATCTTTAAATCGTAGGCATCACCGCCAAGAGCCGCAAACATTTTTTGTTTATGACAGGGAACCGGGTAATACAGCATGGATGGAATTTTATTATCACTCAAATGTTTTATCAAACCTTCCCTGTCCACTCCTTCTAACAATAAAGTATATTGATGAAACACATGATTACTGTAAGAGGCCCTGTATGGTGTACTTATTTTTGGATGATTGGCAAATGCTTTATCATAATAATCCGCCGCCGTTCTCCTGGCAGCGATGTATGCATCCAAATGTTTTAATTTGATTCCAAGTATGGCCGCCTGTATAGCATCTAATCTTGAATTACATCCCACCAACTCATGATAATAACGAACTTTCTGACCATGATTAGCAATCATCTTTAATTTTTCTGCCAGTACATCATCATCTGTAAAAATAGCGCCACCATCACCATATCCACCTAAATTTTTGGAAGGATAGAATGACGTACAACCAATATGACCTATAGCGCCTGTTTTTTTCTTGGTGCCATTGCTGAAAGTATAATCGCAACCAATACCCTGTGCATTATCTTCAATCACAAATAAATTATGCTCCTTTGCTATCTTCATTATTTCTTCCATTGCTGCAGCATGACCATACAGGTGAACCGGTACAATGGCTTTTGTTTTTGGAGTAATGGCTTTCTTCACCGCTTCGGGATCCATACAAAAAGTTTTGGCATCCACTTCCACAAATACAGGCTTCAATCTTAATAAAGCAATTACTTCAACCGTAGCGATATAAGTAAAGGAAGGGCTGATAACTTCATCACCTGGTTGCAGCCCCAATGCCATCATTGCAATTTGTAAGGCATCGGTTCCATTAGCACAGGTAATTACATGCTTACTGCCATTGTAAGCAGCAAGGTCGTTAGCAAAATTGGTGACATATTTACCGCCAATAAAAACAGAACTATCCAGCACATCCAGCACAGCGGCGTCCACTTCTTGTTTTATCTTAAGGTACTGAGTCTTGGTATCCACCATTTGTATGGGCTTCATAACGGTTATGTCCGGGCTTTTATCCGGTGCGCAAAAATAAGGAATATGGTTGGATGAAAGAATGCCATTAGATTTGTTGAAAATTAAGAATCAACCCGGTAGCTATGGTTTTTTTGTACGATATTTTCCTCGTTTTATACCGAATTGGGGTAAAGATTATTGCATTGTGGAATCCCAAGGCAAGGAAGTGGGTGGAAGGAAGAAAAGGGTTGTTTGAAAGATTGAAAGCAGATATTGGAAAAGAGCTGACAGATGACAGTTCACAGATGGCAGGAAGAAACGAACTGTCAACCGTCAACCGTCAACCGTCAACTATAATCTGGATTCATTGTGCATCTTTAGGGGAGTTTGAACAAGGCCGGCCGATTATTGAAAAACTCAAATCCCTAATTCCCAATTCCCAATTACTCTTAACTTTCTTCTCTCCCAGTGGATATGAAGTACAGAAAAATTACAAAGGGGCAGACTGGGTTTATTACCTTCCATTAGATAGCCGGGAGAATGCCAAACTGTTTTTAGATATCGTTAACCCTTCGCTGGTTATATATGTGAAGTATGAATTTTGGTTTTATTACTTAGATGAACTGAAGCGGAGGAAGATTCAAACGCTTTTAGTTTCTTCTATCTTTTTACCCAAACATCCTTTCTTTAAATGGTATGGCGGATTACACCGGCAAATGCTCAGCTGCTTCAACCATATTTTTGTGCAGAACGAAGCTTCAAAAAATTTATTAGCAACCATTGGTTTCACTAACAATGTTTCCATTAGTGGCGATACAAGATTTGACCGGGTAATTGAAATTGCAGAAAGCTTTCAACCCATTCTCCTCATTGAATCCTTTATTGGCGATAGCAAAAAAGTAGTGGTAGCCGGCAGCACCTGGCCCGAAGATGAAGAAGAGATGAATCATTATGCCAACACTCATCCTGATGTAAAATTCATTATCGCCCCGCATGAGATTGATGAGGATCATTTGCTGGATATTGAGAAGTTGTTCAGGCATTCGGTTCGCTTTTCAAAGTTGACAGCTGACGCAGGACGGATGACAGAAGAAAATACACCGTCAACTGTCAACCGTCATCTGTCATCTTCTACTAACGTTTTAATCATTGACAACATCGGCATGCTCTCCCGTTTGTATAAATATGGAACGGTAACTTTTGTTGGCGGTGGGTTTGAAACGGATGGTGTACACAATGTATTAGAAGCAGCTGTATATGGCAAACCTGTCATTCATGGACCGGTATTTGAAAATTATGCTGAAGCGGTTGAACTGGAAGCTGCCGGTGGAAGCATTGTGGTGGACAATGCTCTGGAACTGGAAGAAGAGTTGAATGATTTATTTAGTGATGAAAAATATTTAGCATCGTGTGGTGATGCGGCTAAGGATTATGTTTATAGTAAGAAGGGGGCTACGGAGAGGGTGATGGAGTATTTGAAAAGTATAGACTAAAACTTTATTTTATCCCTGTCACAATAATATCCTGCAGGTCCTCCAGCACAACTACCCGAATAATATTTCCCATTCACAATAGGACTATATGTTGTATCACCTCGTTCATTTATTTGAATTCTCACTAATGGATTATCTCCGTAAATAATTGTATACACTTTATTTGACTTCCTGCATAAAGGACAAATTACTTTTCCAAACTTATTCTTAATCGGTTTTGCTGGCAATAAAAACGTCATTGTGGGTGTATCGCTTTCGAAAGAAGTAACAGAAGCAAGCAAGATTGTATCAATTCCAACTGATGTACAATAAAAATCAAATGATTTTTCGTCTGCTGGTGTAAAACTTAGTTCAAATTTTCCTTTATCATCAGTTATAGTTCTGGCTAATACTTTATTAGCCCCCTTAACAAAAACAATTACATGTGCCACGTATCCCGCATCTTCAGAAGATGACTTTATAAGTTTACCACTTATATAAACCGGGTTTGTAGTTGATGAATAAATATTGAATAAAAAGCCTGGAGTGAAAATGAATAAAAGTTTGAGAAGGCTCATAATTAAAATTTTCATCACTAATCTACGACTAAATCCCCATTGTAAGGCTGAGCTTGTCGAAGCCCTGATGAACAATGGTACAAAAGATGAACAACAATTCGACAAGCTCTGTGTGACAGCGAACCCGTTTCTTTTGCGGGTGACTAATTCCCCATAAAATCCTGTAATTATATTCAGCTACCAATGCTGTTGCCAATAAAATTTATTTTTATCTTTATTAAATGAAACGGGTAAACAGCAAATCAAAAAAAGAAGAAAAATCCTCTCTGGTGAAGGAAGATGCTGCTATTTACAAGACTTCACCCAAAAAGAAACTTACCGATAAGGAAAAAGAAATCCTCGACAATCTCTCTCATTCCATTGATTTTGTGAAAAAGTACAGCAAGGGAAAAACAAAAACCAAATCAATTAACCAATTGCTCAATGAGCTTTAATATCATCCCAACACCTCCCTTTGAAAAAGAACTGAAACAACTGGCAAAGAAATATCCTTCTTTAAAAAATGATTTATCTGTCTTAATCACTAAACTTCTGGCCGAACCAAAAATGGGAACACCGCTGGGTAATGATTGTTATAAAATAAGAATGGCTATTACTTCAAAAGGCAAAGGAAAATCGGGCGGTGCAAGGGTTATTACGTTTGTACAGGTTATTGATGAAAACATCTTCCTGCTTTCTATTTACGACAAAGCGGATGCAGCCAATATTTCAGATAAAGAGTTGAAAGATAGAATCAGGAAATTAAAATAAAAAACAATACTTCGACAAGCTCAGTGTGACAAGATAATTGAACTGATGAATAGAATTGTTGCAGTACAAGTGAGTGACACAACAGGCGATGCTATGAAAAACTAAAGCCGGTTACAAAAACCTTCTCCTTACCAAATCATAAAAATGCTGAACGGATTCTTTTTCCATATCCCAGCCTAACTTCAGCTTCAGTTCTCTTTCCATCCAGAATTGTGCTTCCTGGTAAATGGAAAAACTGTTGATGGTTTTGATGCTGCGTTCGTACCCAACCTCATCGCCACGGAAGAGTTCGTTGATAAATACAAAACGATCATTGATGCCGATAGCTTTTTTTAAATCTTTTATAGCGGTACCGCTGAGATGCTGGGCAAGTTCTTTGTTCTGTGTTTTAAGTTTATCGTTGAGTGATTCACCATCACTTCCTGTTTCAATCACGGCTTTAGTTTCCGGCTTGCGTATGTTGTGGGCCAGTGTGGGCACTTCTTCCACCGGGTCAAACAAATAACCGCTTTGTGGTTTTGCCTGTGTGCTGGTTTTATTCATAAGTGCGGCCTTACGTTTTATTTCTTCCAGTTCGGCTTCAATTTCGGCCTCATCTACTTTTAATACTTCAATAATCTTTTCTTCTTCCACTTTTGCGGGAGGAGCTAATTTTTGTACCGGTTTTATGGTAACAGCCGCAGCCGGCATAATCACACTTACTTTACTGCTGGTTGTGGGAGCAGTGGCCTGCCGTGAAAGTTCGGCCTGTAATAATTGTACGGTTGCCAGCAATTGAGCAGGATCTGCCTTGTCATTGTATAATTGCTGTAATTTTTGAATAAGAGCACCCACTCTTTCCATGGATTGAATTACTTTTGTCGACTTGTAATTTATAAAGACTAAAGGTACAAACAGTTTATCACAAATTAAGTTAAGAATGTTTATAGAACCCCATATAAGAGGTGAACGCCGCGGATGGATTGAAGTAATTTGCGGCTCCATGTTCAGTGGTAAGACTGAAGAGTTAATCCGTCGACTGAAAAGAGCCAAGATTGCCAATTTAAAAGTAGAGATATTTAAACCTGCTATTGATGTGCGGTATGATGAAGTAAAGATTGTATCACATGATGAGAATACGATACAATCCACTCCTATTGATAATTCGCAAACCATTTTACTGATGGCCGAAGGCGTGGATGTGGTTGGTATTGATGAAGCACAGTTTTTTGATGACCAGATAATGCATGTATGCGAAACGCTGGCAACAAAAGGAACAAGAGTAATTGTAGCCGGGCTGGATATGGATTTTATGGGTCGTCCTTTTGGGCAAATGCCCAACCTGCTGGCCATTGCTGATTATATCACCAAGCTGCATGCAATTTGTGTAAAGTGTGGCAATATTGCCAATATCTCTTACCGTAAAACAAACCAGGCAGAACAGGTATTGCTCGGCGAAAAAGATGTGTATGAACCAAGATGCAGGCATTGCATCAATGAACCATAATGAGTCATATTAAAAATATAACCGCATTAGTGAAGAAAGATTTACTGCTGGAGTTCCGGCAGCAATATACTTTCTATGGCATACTGCTGTATGTGGCTTCCACCATTTTTGTTTTGTATTTAGCCATGAAACAACCGGAGACGAATGTATGGAATGGTTTATTCTGGATGATTCAGTTATTCATTTGTATTAATGCTGTGGCTAAAAGTTTTTTAGCGGAAGGAAGAGGAAGGATGCTTTACTTCTACACTATTGCCGGGCCTGTTGATTTTATTATTTCCAAATTAATTTATAATGGCATACTGATGCTGCTGATGAGTGTGGTGAGTTTGGTTTTATTCACGGTCTTTTTAGGTAATCCAATTATTGATACACCCCGATTTATCGGTATGGTTTGTTTGGGTGGATTGAGTTTGAGTTTGGTGTTTACGTTATTAGCGGCCATCGCTGCAAAAGCACAACAACAAGCTGCCTTAATGGCGATACTTGGTTTCCCTTTAATTATTCCTCAATTATTACTGTTGATTAAATTATCCAAAGCTGCTTTTGGAGAAATTTATGGAGCAGGTGTAGTAACGCAAATCACTTTGTTGCTGATTGGACTTGATGTGCTGGTAATTGCACTGGCGATAATATTGTTTCCGTTTCTTTGGAAAGATTGACGATAAATTCAAAAGTCAAAAGTAAAAATTTAAAAAAAGAAGAATTGATACCCTTTTGAATTTTGACTTTTTAATTTTTACTTACTCTCACCCATGTTTGAAAAGAATAAGCAAACGCATGTTTCTCATCAGCAGGAAAATCGAGATGGTAAGACAGTTTCCATTCATTTGCCGGTAATTCAGGAAAGGTAATATCACCATCAATAACTGTATGCACTCTTGTCAAATAAACTTTATCAGCAATAAGTAAAGACTGTTTGTATATCTCTCCCCCACCCGCAACATATACCTGTTTGCAATCTGTTTCTTTGGCCTTTTCAATGGCTTCATCTAAAGACTTCACCACCCACACATCTTCTCTTCCCGGGTTCCAGTCAGTGCTTCTTGTGATAACAATATTAAACCTGCCGGGCAATGGTTCTCCGGCAATGGAATCATAGGTTTTTCTTCCCATAATAACCGGCATGCCCCAGGTGGTGTTTTTGAAAAATTTTAAATCATTTGGCAAATGCCAGAGGAGTTTATTATCCTTTCCGATAATATTGTTTTCTGATGCAGCGACTATGAGAGAAACAATCATAAATGAGAAATAAGGAATTAAAAATAAGGAATAAGAAAGGATTATTTAGCTCGTCTTTGGTCATTATTTTTTGCAGTTTCAATACTTTTAAGAAAGATCGCCATTAACTCGTTTGCCCCATTAAACGCTTTCTCTGTTTTTTCATTAACTACAACTGGTTTACGCCTGATTATTTTAAGATTTACTCTTGACTCTCTTACTTCTTTCAAAACCATCTTCATTTTGTGTACAAAATCTGCTCTTGACTCAGCAGCTTGTGCTTCACCATAAATCAATGCAGGTGCAGTTCCACTTTTTGACAATTGATATTCCAGGTTCTGTCCTGCCTTAGTGGCGGGTAATAAATCACAAACGTCCAAACACATGCGGCAAAATCAACAAGCCGGTCTTCCAAATCAAATTTCTGATTCTTGTTTTCCATATGAAAAGTTTATTGGTTACCGTTTTGCTTTCACTTCCTCATTCCTCATTCCTCATTCCTTATTCCACATTTCTTATTACTAATTTCCTAAACCGCCACCGGTGCTTTTATCGCCGGGTGACTCTGATAATTTTCTAATGTAAAATCTTCAAACTTGAAATCAAAAATATTCTTCACTTCAGGATTGAGCTTCATCGTGGGTAATGGATAAGGTGTTCTGCTCAGTTGCAGTTTTACCTGCTCCAAATGATTGTTATAAATATGTACATCACCAAACGTATGAACAAAATCACCCAGCTTCAACTCACAAACCTGGGCAATCATCATTGTAAGTAATGCATAAGAAGCAATATTAAATGGAACGCCTAAGAATACATCTGCACTACGCTGGTATAACTGGCAGCTTAATTTTCCTTCTGCCACATAAAACTGAAATATAGTATGACAGGGCATCAACGCCATCTTGGGCAAATCAGCTACATTCCATGCACTGATGATGAGACGACGACTATCAGGGTTCTTTTTTATCTGTTCAATCAAATCACTAACTTGGTCAATTATTTTTCCATCAGCAGCTTCCCAGCTTCTCCATTGTTTGCCATAAACGGGACCTAATTCACCATTCGCATCCGCCCATTCATCCCATATACTCACCCCATTTTCTTTCAGGTATTTGATATTCGTTTCCCCTTTCAAAAACCATAACAGCTCATGAATGATAGAACGCATATGAACTTTCTTGGTGGTGACCAACGGAAATCCTTCGTTCAAATCAAACCGCATCTGGTAACCAAATGTGCTGATGGTTCCGGTACCGGTGCGGTCATGTTTCTGTACACCATTATCTAAAATATGCTGAAGTAAATTGAGGTATTGCTGCATGGGCGCAAGTTAAGAAAAGTCTGAACCATGATTTTAAGGATTAAAGGATTGTTAGGAAACTGTGGATTTATAAATGTCTTATCTTCATTGCCTTAATTAATTCAATTATGCTTGCAAAATTTTTCACTTTTATTGTTATTATTTTATTTGCGCTAACTACCAGTGCCCAAGTTTCTATTATCCCGGAGCCGGTTTCTGTTGTTACCCCTAAAGGAGAATATAAGGCCGGCAAACAAATTAATATTTCTGTCACCGCCGGGGCCCAATCGGTCGCTGATCTGTTAAAAGAGCGACTAACGAATAGTGGTATTAACTGTTCGGTTGCAGTTGGACAAGAGAAAGCAAGTATCAGTTTATTGATAAATAAAACAGCCGATAAAACTATTGGCAAAGAAGGTTACCAGTTAACGGTAGGTGCTTCAGGCGTTACTATTTCGGCTAATGATAATGCAGGTTTGTTTTATGGTGTGCAAACATTGCTGCAATTATTTCCTGCAGATGTGGAAAAGAAAAATGGATTGAAAGATGCAAGTATTGCTTTGCCTTTTGCAGAGATCACTGATTATCCAAGATTTGGATGGAGAGGTTTAATGTTTGATGTATCCCGTCACTTTTTCACCAAACAGGAAGTAAAAGATTTTATTGACCAGATGGTGAAATACAAATACAATATTCTTCACTGGCATTTAACGGATGATGAGGGCTGGCGTATTGAAATTAAATCGTTACCCAAATTAACTTCAGTTGGTGCATGGAATGTAAAGAAGGAAGGATACTTTGGAACTTTTAGTGCTCCTGCGCCTGATGAACCACGCAACTATGGTGGCTTTTATACACAGGAAGATATTAAAGAAGTGGTGGCTTATGCAAAAGAACGTTTTGTAAATATTTTACCGGAAGTGGATGTACCCGGACATAGTCTGGCTGCCATTACTGCCTACCCTGAACTTTCTTGCTCCGGAGGAAAAGATAATCATGGTGTTTGTTCCGGTGAATCTATTAAAGACTGGAGTACTCATACTGCTTTGGTCGATGATAATTTATGCCCGGCAAACGAAAACGTATATGTGTTCCTTGATAAAGTATTTACTGAGTTAGCGCAGCTCTTTCCTTTTGAATACATCCATACAGGTGGTGATGAAACTTTTAAAACCTATTGGGAAAAAAGTGATGCTGTAAAGGCATTGATGGCAAAAGAAGGTTTGAAGAATATGGAAGAAGTACAGAGTTATTTTTCCAAACGTGTAGAAAAGATCGTTGAATCAAAAGGAAAAAAGTTTATGGGCTGGGATGAGATACTGGAAGGAGGTTTAGCACCTAATGCGGTAGTGATGAGCTGGCGTGGGATGAAAGGTGGTATTGAAGCGGCCAAACAAAATCATGAAGTAGTAATGAGCCCGACTGATTTTGTTTACCTGGATTATGTACAGGGGAATAAAATAATGGAGCCAAGAATATATGCTTCGCTGAGAATGAAGAAAACTTACCAGTTTGAACCGGTGCCAGAAGGAGTTGATCCAAAATTCATTAAAGGTGGACAAGGCAATATATGGACTGAGCAAATGTATACTATCCGTCACTTGCAGTACATGATATGGCCAAGAGCATTTGCAGTTGCCGAAGCGGTATGGAGTCCCAAAGCAAAGAGAGACTGGAAAACTTTTATTCCAAGAGTAGAAGAACATTTTAAACGCTTTGATGCGGCACAGGTAAAATATGCTCCCAGTATGTATGAGCCGGATGTAGCTACTGCAATAAACAGTAAAGGTGAGTTAGTGGTTACATTAACCCCGGAAATTGATGGGCTGAATATTCATTATTGTTTTGATAATACTTTCCCTGATAATTTTTATCCTGTTTACTCCGCCCCTGTTACTGCTCCTAAAGATGCAGTGATGATGAGAATTGTTTCTTATAAGAATGGTAAACAGGTGGGCAGGATAATTACTATGCCGATTGATGAGTTGAAGAAGATGGCGAAGAAATAATCTGAACCAGGATTTATTTGTTTTAATAGATTTTGAGGATATAAAGAGAGTCCCTATAGCATTACTGGGACTCTCTTTTTTGTAATAAATCTTATACTAAAAATAAACTACAACCCTCTTCTTTTTATTTCCTTTTCAATCAATCCCAACTCTCTCCCGGTTTGTCCGCTAACAGAACTGTTCTCCTGTGCACGGCGCATGAGGTATGGGATCACATCTTTGATTGGACCAAATGGTAAATACTTGCTTACACTGCATCCACTCTTGGCTAAGTTAAAAGTGATATTATCACTCATGCCAAACAACTGTGAAAAATGTACATGCGGATGATTATGCGGCAATCCTTTTTTATCTAAGAGTTGAGTAGTGAGCAAATTACTATACTCATTATGCGATGCAACAATTACTGCAATACGATCTAAATGCTCAATACAAAATTCAACGGCTGCATTATAATCTCTGTCGCTGCTTTCCTTATCGGGCTGAATAGGTGATGGGTAATTCATTTCTTTGGCTCTTAGTCTTTCCTTCTCCATATAGGCGCCTCTTACCAGTTTTGCACCCAGTACAAAATTTCGTTGTACTGCCGCTTCATAAGAATCTTTCAAAAAAGCTAAGCGGTCGTGACGGTATAATTGAAGCGTATTGTAAACAACTGCTTTTTCTTTGTTGAATTGTTCCATCATTAAAATGGTGAGTACATCTACCGGATCCTGTATCCAGGTTTCTTCTGCATCTATCAATACACCTACTCCTTTTTCTGCCGCCACGGAACAAATCGTCACCATTCTTTTATGTAACCGTTCCCATTCTTCTTTCTCACTATCTGTTAATGATTCCATTGCTTTGGCAAAACGTTTCATTAAAGAACCTGCATTTTGCTCAACAGAGTGATCTAATTTTTCCAATAAAGCAAAGCGGCACATACCCGTTACCTTAATACTCATGAACGGAATATTATGTTGCGTGGCAGCATATTCAATTACTTTAATAAACTGCTGCATGGAGTGCTCATAGGATTCATCACCATTATCATTTCCTTCCACCCCATAATCCAGTATCACCTGCACACCAAACTGCTCTAATTTATCTGCCACCTTTGCTGTTTCTTCTAAAGTTTCACCACCCACAAACTGCGGAAATATGGTGCTGCGGATAATTGTTTTAGTAAGGGGGATATTATTTTTTACTGCCCACGGCGTTAACTTAACACCGGCATTAACCAGCCAGGGCTTACCCATAGAGGAAAAAAGGAAGTGGGCTTTTTTTAATTCTTTATCGGATTTATAAGCAAATGCATACTCAGTATTATCGAAGGAAATAACTGGCTGTTGACTCATAGTGACAAGCTTTGACCGCCGCAAAAATAGGGCAAACTAACAATAGTTGAGTAGAGAATAACAACCATAAATATGATATTAATCAGCTTAAATAGCTTGGTGATTGAACGGCTGTAAAACCATTTCACTTACTACCCCGCTGGCTGGCTGCTGGCATAAAAACCAGATGGCACGAGCGGCTTCTTCCGCCATAATCATTTTATCCCGTTGCACTCTTAGGTCAATGGCATCCCAAAACGGTGTATCTGCACCACCCATGAATAAATTAGTAATACGTATATCGGTTCTTTTAACTTCTTCCCGTATACTTTGCATCATCCCTACCAATCCGTATTTACTGGCACTATACGCAGCCGCACCTGCCATAGGCACTTTACCCAGTACGCCGGGAATATTTATAATGAGTCCCTTTTTATTTTCTTTCATGTTGGGCAAAAAAGATTTCATTAATAAAAAAGGGCCAAACAAATTAGCATGTAGGGTACGGAGAAACTCCACTTCACTCAGGGTGTCCATGGATTTAATGATGCCGATACCGGCAGCATTTACTAAAATGTCAATCGCAGTATAAACAGTAAAGAATTTTTCTTTTAATGCATTCATGTCAGCTGGCTGTGTTATATCAACGGCAAAAACTTTATCGCTATTTATTTTTAATTCGGCAGCCAGTTGGTTTAACTTATCCGCATTTCTTCCAGAAAGAAAAAGATTGGCTCCACTTTGTGCTAATAATTTTGCAGTTTGTCTTCCTATTCCACCTGTTGCACCAACAATCAAAATATTTTTTCCTTTCAGTGTTTCCATAAAATCATTTTCTATGGATAAACAATAAAGGATGCAATTTGTTTGATGGAGTATGAATGCCATCAGCATTGTTTTTCCGCACCAGTTATTTAAACAAAATCCTTTACTGGATAAAACCAGGAAAGTAATTCTTGTTGAAGAAGAATTATTTTTTAACCAGTATAAGTTTCACAAACAGAAAATTGTACTGCACAGGTCATCGATGAAGTTTTACGAAAATTACCTGGTTAAAAAGGGTTATGATGTACAATATATTGAAGCCATTACACCACGGGCAGATATTCGTCGTTTGATAAAGTCATTGCATAAAGAGGGCATTAATGCCATTCATTATACTGACACGGTTGATAACTGGCTGGAGAAAAGAATAAAGCATACTTGTAAGTCTTATAACCTGGATACTGTAAAATATCCTTCACCCAACTTTTTAAATAATACCGGCGAGGCCGGAAGTTTTTTTGATAAAAAGAAAACTTATTTCCAAACTGACTTTTACATTCAGCAGCGCAAACAAAGAAAGCTGTTATTAGAAGCCGACAATAAACCATTGGGCGGCAAATGGACTTATGACGCAGAGAACAGGGAACGTTTCCCTAAGAAAGGGATAGCTCCCGCAATCGTTTGGCCAAAAAATAATCCATATGTAAAAGAAGCAATTGACTATACTGAAAAACATTTTAGCAACAATTACGGAAAGTCATCCTTTATTGACAATAAATTTTACCCGGTAACATTTGATGAAGCAGAGAAATGGTTAGATAAATTTTTTAAAATACGCTTCAGCCAGTTCGGTGTATATGAAGATGCAATGGTGGCAAAAGAACATTTCCTGCATCATTCGGTGCTTACTCCCATGCTGAATATTGGTTTATTAAATCCGCAGCAAATCATTGATAAAACTTTAGAAGCTGCTGTTGAATATCACATTCCATTGAATTCGCTGGAAGGTTTTATCCGGCAAATCATCGGATGGCGTGAGTTCATTAAAATTGTTTATGAAAGAGAAGGCACTAAACAACGAACAAAAAATTATTGGGGTTTTACAAGAAAAATTCCTGAATCATTCTGGAAAGGAGAAACGGGTATTACTCCCATTGATATCACTATAAAAAAAATACTGGCAACCGGTTATTCGCATCATATAGAACGATTAATGGTGATGGGGAATTTTATGCTGCTCTGCGAGTTTAATCCCGATGAAGTTTACCGCTGGTTTATGGAAATGTATGTGGATAGTTATGACTGGGTGATGGTGCCCAATGTATATGGCATGACGCAGTTTGCCGATGGTGGCTTAATGACAACCAAACCATACATCAGCGGCAGTAATTATTTGCTAAAGATGGGTGATTATGAAAAAGGAGAATGGACAAAAATATGGGATGCATTATTCTGGCGGTTTATGCATGTACACCGTGATTTCTTTTTACAAAATCCACGATTAGGTATGCTCATTAAAACTTTTGACAAAATGCCAAAAGAAAAACAAAAGGCACATTTAACTATTGCTGAAAATTATTTAAACAACCTGGATGAAGAAATCCATTAGAAAAGAAAACCTGCCACAAAAGATTTGTATAGTTTGTCAAAGGCCTTTTACCTGGAGAAAGAAATGGGAAAAGGTTTGGGACGAAGTAAAATATTGCAGTGACCACTGCCGCAATAACCGTAACAATAAACATGAGTAATAAACAACTTTTATCATCCACTGATATTGACCGCATTATTGAAATGGCATGGGAAGACCGTACAAGTTTTGATGCCATTGAACGCCAGTTTGGATTAAAAGAAAAAGAAGTGATCGAACTGATGCGCAAAGAAATGAAGTCTGCCAGTTTTAAAATGTGGCGCAAACGAACCAATGGAAGAACTACCAAACACGAAGCATTAAGAAGTGAAGAAGCAGACCGCTTCAAATGTTCCAGGCAAAGAACAATCAGTCTGAATAAAATTTCAAAAAGAAAGTAATGAACGAGTTCCCGGCAGATTATCAAAGTATAGTGGAAAGAATACATGCTATTGATCCTGTTCAATACAGTAAAACAAGAAATTTCACTAATGGTGCTGTTACTTATTTATCGCCATATATTTCCCGTGGCATTATATCTGTAAAACAAGTAAAGGATTATGTAGTAAGCAAAGGATATAAGAAATATCAAATAGAAAAATTCTTACAGGAATTAGCCTGGCGGGAATACTGGCAAAGAGTATGGCAGTCAAAAGGCAACGCTATTCTCACTGATTTAAAATATCCACAGCAGGAAGTGGCACATCATCAAATGATAACGAATATACTGCTGGCTAATACGGGCATAGAATCAATTGATAAACACATTCAGCAATTATATCAAACGGGTTATATGCACAATCATTTACGCATGTATGTAGCTGCGATATGTTGCAATATGGGGAAAGCACATTGGGTGCTGCCTTCCCAATGGATGTATTATCATTTGCTGGACGGAGATATTGCCAGCAACAGTTTAAGCTGGCAATGGGTAGCCGGAAGTTTTTCATCCAAAAAATATTATTGTAACCAGGAGAATATTAATAAATACACTTTCAGTAATCAGCACAATACTTTCCTTGATAAAACTTATGACACTTTAGTAACTACTGGTATTCCCGGTGAGTTGCAGGAGACAAATGAGTTAAAGCTGATTACCAATTTACCTAAAAATCAAGCACCTGACATTGACATTAATAAACCAACTTTAATCTATAATAGCTACAACCTCGACCCGAATTGGAGAAAAGAAGAAGATGCCAACCGGGTTTTATTACTGGAGCCTTCACACTTTACTCAATATCCTGTTAGTGACAAAGTAATCCGCTTCATTATTGAATTATCTAAAAATATTCCCGGCATACAAATATTTACAGGAGAGTTTGACGACTTGGAAGGCTTGTATACTGCTCAAAATAAAGCCGGGTGCTTTGTTTTTAAAGAGCACCCGGCTTTTATGCATTATAACGGAATAAAAGATGAAAGGGATTGGATGTTCCCATCCGTTACGGGTTATTTTCCTTCGTTCTCTTCTTTCTGGAAAAAAGCAGAACGGTTATTATAAACCAAAGATTCCTTTATTCAGCAATTTCAATGTTTCAGTTTTATAAGCAGAAGGAACTAACAACGAAACGTTGTGCGGACTGCCACCATAAGAAACCATTCTTACCGGAACAGGTGAAATGGATTGAAACAATCTTGTCAACACATCTTTCTCTTTAGCAATTTCATTACCTACCACTGAAACAATAGTATGATTTTCTTCTACCTCTACTGTACCTAATGGTTCCAGTTCCTTTAAAATATTTTTTAACTGAATAGCATTATCAATCGTTAATGATACAGCAACCTCAGAAGTAGTAATCATATCAATAGAAGTGCGGTATTTTTCAAACACTTCAAATATTTTTCTTAAGAAACCATAAGCCAGTAACATGCGGCTGCTCTTTACCCGAATGGCATAGATGCCATCTTTAGCCGCTACTGCTTTTGCACCAATACTGCTTGCCTCTTCTTCAATCGTAGTTCCTTTGGCTTCCGGCTGCATGGTGTTCAATAACTTTACCGGTACTTTATACATCTGGGCAGGCCAGATGGATGCAGGATGTAAAATCTTAGCGCCGAAATAAGCTAACTCAGCTGCTTCATCAAAACTCAATTGTTCTACGGGAACAGTTTTGTCAACTACTCTCGGGTCATTGTTGTGCATACCATCAATATCTGTCCATATTTCACAAACAGAAGCTTGTATGGCAGCAGCAATTAAAGATGCACTGTAATCGCTACCCCCTCGTTTCAGGTTATCCACTTCTCCTCTTGCATTGCGGCAGATATAACCCTGTGTAATGAATAATTTTTTATCGCTGTATTGTTTTAATAACTGGGATAATTTTACTTTAATACTGCCCACCTGCGGTTCATCGTTCGCATCAATACTCATAAACTCCAGTGCAGGCAGCAACATATGGTCAATGCCTTTCTGTTCTAAGTAAACACAAAAAAGTTTAGTACTGAGCAATTCCCCCTGTGCCAAAATATCTTTACTCAACGCCTCACTAAAAGATATTCTGAGGATGATATTGAGAAACTCAAAATGCTCGGAAACAATAGCCCTTGCTTTAATATAGGCTGCTTCCGAAGTGGCCAGTTCTTTGATGAAAGATTCATAATGTGCATGCAGTTTATCAATACACTGTTTAGCTGCATTGCGGTCGCCTCTCGCAATATTATCACCTATTTCAACCAATGCATTCGTTGTACCAGACAATGCAGAAAGCACCACGATCGTCGGTTCATCATGTTTAGTGATTAGCTGGGCCACCTGGTGCATACGTTCCGGCTTACCTACCGAGGTGCCGCCAAACTTCATTACTTTCATTAATAAAAATTTTGAGCCGCAAAGATAATAGATGATGGGTATAACGACTGTTAGGAAGATAAAGTTTAGGATTATCTGCAGAATAAATCAATTGTTTTAGTTTAAAAAAAGTACGAACTTTAAAAGGAAACCTCACCAGCTATGCGGCAAGTATTAACATTTAACATTCTTCTTTTTATTTACGCTATTGCAGATGCCCAAAATAACCCGTTGAAGCAGGTTGTTTATTTTAATGAAGAGTTTCTGCCTTGTAAGAAAGATGAAGCAATATATACCGGTGTATCCATTAAAAAAGAAATGGGAACTGATGTTATTTTATATCATTACAATGGTAAACTGGCTTTAACCGGAACATACAATGATCAAAGCCTACTGACAAAAAATGGAATTTTTAACTGGTTTGACTCCACTGGCAGCAGGATTGCAACCATTGGTTACAAAAACAATACAGAACATGGTCTTTACCTGGTTTGGTATCCCAATAAAGTATTAAAAGATTCAGGCAGGTTTGATCATGGCATACCTGATGATTTATGGAAAAGCTGGTATGCAGATCACCAGTTAAAACTCAGATGTTCCTACAATGCAAGAAAATTTAATGTTTTTAAAAAAGACTGGGAGCAGGGTAAAGCCCTTGAAAAAATCAAACATATTCTTGCTCCCAACGATATAAGCATGATAACTGACTCCCTTGTTTCAGCCAACTATGGAACCCATGTTTTCTATCCATTTTATTATAATTTTTCAGATGCTCCTGCTGCAGAAGGCTCATTGAGAAATGTATTTGAAAGAAATATAACTTTTACCATTGTTATCAGTTCCGTGTCACAAATATGTATAAGACAGGACGTAATAAATCCATGCTTTGCAATGCTGGATGGGGATTATACATTTTATTATCCAAACGGGCAGGTAATGTATTCAGGAAATTTCAAATCAGGAATGAAAAATGGACTATGGGAGATATGGAACAATAACGGTAAGAAAAAAAGTGTGGGGATGTATAATAAGAACCATGAAGTAGGTGAATGGAAATATTATAATAGCAAAGGTGATTTATCTAATATTAAGCGATTTGGTAAAGATGGTATGCAAACAAATCAACTGGTGATTAATAAATAACAGTTATGGAAAAGCCAATTGAAATCTTTTGGCTAAAGCCGAAAGATCATCAACTACCGCCTGCAATACCGGAATCCCTTCCTTTTTTCTGATAGCCTCCATTTCTCTTTCAGGATCACCAGGTATAATAACTTTATCTTCTCCATCAACCGTTTTTGCAGAACGAAAACGTCTTATCCAATTATCCATATTTGATTTAAATTCATCAGCCGGACGAAATGCATCAATCCTCATGGCACCAAAGAAATGCCCGATTCCTTTACCGGGTTGATTTTCCGGCATTGGCACATACGCCGGAAAAGGCGGTACCCAGGGGCCGTAGTTAGCACCACTCAGCACTGCGGAAAAAATATCTACGATTGCTCCTAACGCATATCCTTTATGACTTCCATGATCTCTGT
The DNA here is from genome assembly GCA_003963365.1 of Sphingobacteriales bacterium. Classification (GTDB taxonomy): domain Bacteria; phylum Bacteroidota; class Bacteroidia; order Chitinophagales; family Chitinophagaceae; genus AWTP1-9. The sequence goes on along the minus strand of RXJG01000002.1, from coordinate 208,438 downwards.
CGCCACCTAATGGCAATAAAGCACCCCCATTCTTTAGTGCATGAGCATCTATAGTTGAGTTACCCTCTTTATCCTGTATCCAACCAACCGGTGCTTCTAAATTTTTTCGTTGAAGAATTTCCAATTTACCATTGGCTGCTGTTGTAGTAGCGAGATCAGCAACAAAGGCCGGTTCTTCTCCCGCAGGTATTGTTACACAAATTGGATTGGTGCCTAATAATCTTTCTTTAGAAAAAGTGGGAGCAACCAATGCACTGGCATTGGTCATGGCCATACCAATCATATCATATTGCAATGCCATCATGGCATGATAACCGGCTATACCAAAATGATTACTGTTTTGCACACTTACCCAGCCAGTACCAACCTGCTTAGCTTTATCAATAGCAATTTGCATGGTATATGGAGCCACAATCAATCCTAACCCACCGTCACCATCTACCACTGCAGTTGATGGCGTCTGGTGAATAATTTTTATCTGGGGTTTTGCATTTACCCTTTTCGCTTCCCATAACCGTACATAACCACTTAACCGGGCAATGCCATGTGAATCGATACCACGCAAATCTGCACTTAATAAAACTTTTGTTGCAGTAACAGCATCGCTTTCGCTGCAGCCAATTGCTTTAAATATCTTAAGTGTAAATGACGATAACTGATCGTAAGGGAAAAGTTTTTCCATGTAATACAATTAATAATTATTAATTGATAATTATTAATTAAGCCTGTGCAGTCGGTCCGCCAAAATTCATGGGCAATTGAATTTCTTCTATATCCTGTATGGTACCGTTGGCAGATTCAAACTTCCTGATGTTTTCAGTAAGCGCTTTCATAAAACGCTTGGCATGCTGCGGTGTTAATATCAATCTTGATTTTACTTTACTCTTCGGGGTTCCCGGCATAACATTTACAAAGTCTATAACAAACTCTGCATGACTGTGTGTAATAATGGCAAGGTTGGCATAAACGCCTTCGGCAACTTCTTCCGTAATTTCAATGTTCAACTGGTTTTGTTGCTGCTGATTTTGATTATCCATATATAAGCTTTAAACAACAAATATAAATGAAAACCGCCACTGGAATTCAGTGGCGGTTTCAAAAGTATTTATCTGTTAATACAAACGAATTAAAATACTCTTACCTGGATGGGATGATATTTGTACTTCTCCACCACTTTAAACTGCCTGCTGGAAGTTGTGGTGGGGGTAAGCGGAGCGGTAAGCGTTACTGTGTAACTAATTGAAAAAGTTTTATCGTCATTAGCTGCATATGAAAACGAGTTGGGCGCATCACTGTTAAGTGTTACATTATAACTTGCTCCTGAACCGCTTAATGTATTATAAACCTGCAATAACTTTCCACTACCATCTATCTGGAAAGTTGGGTTTAATAATGCAAATCTTGTGGCGGTTGTTCCTGTAGTAAGGTTATCAACTAAAGTTGCAAAACCCTGGGCGGAGCCGGTTAAGCCATAGAAATATTCATCTAAAAAGTTTAAATAACCGGGACCAACTCTAACAGGACTTAATCCCAATTGATCATCCAGCAACACTGGTTTAGTATTGCTTTCAATTTTAATAACATTAGCAGGGTCGGTTACAGTTGTTTCAACGATATATCGTCCACTGAACTTACTGTTATGAAACTGTACATCAATTACATTGTTAGTTTGACTAACCGCACCCTGGTTTGCTGCAGTGATTGTAAATTCTGCTCTGTAGTCGGCAGCAGGATTTAATAAAGATTTATTTACCACAAACTTAATGGGTACATCTTTCACATTATCGGTAAAGGCCGGGATTTCGTAATCTGCAGGAATAGTAATTGCACCCGCAGGAATGACATCACCACCTATCGATCTCATCGAAATTTTAAGTTTGAGTGAGCCATTCAATTTAGTTTCTCTTGGCTGAGAAATGCGGGCAGTAAAAAATTTAACCGCTTCATTAGGCTCAGTTGTATAACTAAAATTGGCGTTGGCATAATAACCAAATCCGATAACATTATTATCCTGGTTGATATATTCTGATTCTGCAATGGTTGTCAGGATACTTCCCTTATCCGTCCTTAATCCTCCCACATCATTCTTCGTTTTCAGACAGGAAGAAAGAGATAAGACAATCAGTGCTATTATGCTGTATTGTATTCTTTTCATTGTTAATTTTTTTGATATCTGTTTAAAAGATTGTCATTATTAGTTAACATCCCAGAAGATCTTAGACGTAAATACATCTATCCCTTTAGGAACATTGTTACCATTTGTATTTTCCTCATTTAACGGATAGAATAACCTTACTGGTTCATCAGGTGAACTGGCCACTACTGATAATGGGGTAGAAGGCAGCCCATAATAAGTGGGTGTAGTGGTAGAACCAGAGGACTTACGGTATTCACTCCACGCCTCTAAACCATTAACGTGTACAAGAGCTACCCATTTTTGAATTAACACTCCACGGATATGGTCAGTAGTTACTGCCCAGTTTACATTATTAATTGGTCTGTTAATATAACGGTTATAAGCAGCGTCTCCCTGGTTTGCGGCAGGTGTTTCCTGTGTAGGATCAGCGCAAAGCCTGAAGTGTGTTAATATACCTGTTTCATATAACGTTTGGGCTGAAACACCAATAGCAGTTGCAACAGCAGGATACCTTAAAACTGCTTCTGCCTGTAATAAATAAGATTCAGCAGCAGTCATAAAAATTGCAGGACGGGTACTTGTACCTCTTACAATTTGAAAAGGACCAATTGGTGAAGAACCAGCAGTACTGAATCCACTACCTACACCCAAAGGAACACCCACATAAGCGGAGAGTGAGTTTGGACTAGGAGGAGCAGTTGGTAATGGTGCTGTTGGTGTAGAACCAGAAGGCCATGCTAAACTCTGTAAACGGAAAGTATCCAGTGAAGAAGTTTTTAACCAGTTAATAATAACTCTGTTCATTTTACGGTACTGGTGGTTACCCAACACGTTTCCAACTTCATTATAACCATATGTACTGTAGAAAGGATTTAATTTACCGGCAATATTCTGATACCCTGGTTTACAAAGTACATTTGTACTGATATAACCTTCCCCAACCGTAGTAAGAATATTACTGCTGATATAAGAATCTCTGCCAGGCATAAAACTTTGACGCATCAAAATGCGCAGTTTAATAGTGTTGGCAAATTTTATCCAGTTTGTTTTATTCAATGCAAAGAAGATATCTTGTTTAGTAAAGTCCCCAGATAAAGGCCAGGTAGCAGCCTTCATATTAGCGATATCTTTATCTAAACGCTTAATCAGATCTTCATAAATATCTTTTTGCTTATCATATTTAGGGCTGATATTATTAACACCCTGGAAAGCCTCTGTATATGGAACATCCCCATACATATCAACTAACCGCTGAAAAACGAGGCATTGCATAACATCAGCAGGGTCTTTCCAGAATCCCACCCCGTCCTTATCAGCATTTTGAATTACATACTGATAATCCTGAAGGTTATCATAGGCTTCATTAAAGAAATTAAAATCGGAATTGGTAAATGAATATGTTTTTTCATTACCACCTCCGGTAAAACTGGTACTATGAGCATACATACCAGTCCATGTACCTAACACAATATGAGAACCACCATATTGAATTCTCATGGAAGTTCCTAAAGCTCCTGTCATAACCCAGTCAGCTTTAGTAAAAGTGAGGTTATTAGGAGTTTTATTTACATCCAGGAACTTTTTACATCCGGTGGCTGTAAAAAGCAAGCCGGATAAAAGTGCCGAAACGATAAGAATATTACTTTTTCTCATTATTTAAATATTTTTAAGTCAGTAATAATTTAGAATACCACTTTTAATGTTGCACCAATTTGCCTTGTTGGCGGTGTATTTAATGATGTGCTTAAGCCTGTTGAGTTACCGTTTGTATTGGAAAACTCAGGATCATTAAAGAAGTTATCCTTTGCGATCCAGGTTTTTAAGTTACGTCCCCATACAGTAAATGAAAGTGATTTAATCACTTTTTCAATACCGGGTATTTTGAAATCGTAAGAAAGTGATATCTCTCTTAATTTCCAGAAATCACCGGATGAATAGAAGGCCTCACCGGTACCCTGGAAACCTCTTGAGAAACCAAGGTCACCAGTAGCCTGGTAGCCTGCTATATATTGGTTAACGGCATAATTGGTATTAGGTACATATTTAGAACCATCATAGTAAACTGAATTGGGCCACACAAACTGCTGGCGATGATACAAAGTAGTAATGGCACTTGATCCTGTAAACGCCATATCTTCTCCTAAATCATGATAAACTACATAATCTCCTCTGTATTCAGCGTTAGCAGAAAGGGTTAAGAACTTATACGTAACACTCATGTTTACACCAAAGATATTTTTGGGTATGGTGTTACCAATTCCTATTGTGGAAGTTTGCTTTAACGCCCATCCATCAGCAGGATCAATTACAACATGTCCCTGCGGATCTCTTAACCAGGCTGTAGTCTTGAGGTAAGGAAACATCTGGCCCAGTTCTGCATTAAGCGTTTTGTTATTATCTCCCTGGTAGATCAATGAGTTTAATCCATTGTCTGCATAAAGCTTATTTACTTTGTTTGTATTTCTGCTGTAGTTGAAGTTTAAGTTAACTTGTACGTTTCTGTTTCTGTATGGTACCGTTTTCAAATCAACTTCAAATCCTTTATTGGTAACATCAGCTGCATTCAATAAATAGCTGCTGTAACCGGATGCTGATGAAATGGATACGTTGAGAATTTGCTGGGTAGCCTGTTGTACATAATAAGAACCTTCAATATTAATTCGGTTTTGTAAAAACCCTAATTCAGCACCCACTTCTGATGATTGTACTTTTTCTGCCTTTAAAGAAGGGGAAATTGTAGTATTTCCTACAGATGTACCAAGCAACCCTGAGAAAGGAAATCCGGGAGCATTAGTGAATATGGGTTCAAGCTGATGAGCCGACAGGTTATCGTTGGCATTAGTATTATAACCTGCCCTTAGTTTGGCAAAATTCAATACTTTACCTTTTATAACAGGAAATGCATCAGTTAATACAAATGATACGTCACCCCCATAAGTATAGTATCCATAATAACTTGAAGGACGACCCGGGAGGTAGAATACAGATGACCAGTCATACCTTGAAGTTCCATGAAGGAATAAATAGTTATTGAAACCAACCGTTACATCAACATAAGCACCCATCTTTCTTGACTCTGTTCTGGAATTACCAGATGTAAACAATCCGGTACCACTATTAGTAAGATTAAAGAAATCGGCTACACCAAGGGCAGCTGTACTCGTATTGAAAGCTTTTGAAGTACGAACCTGAACATTACCCCCAACAATAGCATTTAAGTTAACGCTGCTGCTGAGATTGTGTTTATAAGTGGTGAAAATATCAGCATTGATTCGGTTACCATTACTATAACTCTCCCCTAGTCCACCTGGAATAGGAGTACTTCTTGCTCTGAAAAGACCTCCATTGGTCAGGAAGAAATCATAGTTTCTGTTATAGTGAGTAAGATACGCACCACTGGTACTTGCTGACCATGCATTGTATGTATAGGGATTGCTGGTAGTAGTAGTAACTGTTTGCGTATTGGCAACACCAACACGACCAGTTATATCAAGGCTGTTATTGATTTTGAAATTCAGATTTAAGTTACCGTTGAAGAAATTATTTTTTGTTTCAAAACGGTTATTGTCCATTTCCCACCATGGGTTATTGTAATAATCATTAAAATAACCACTGGGGTCAGCAAAAGGATTATTCTTCCAATCTTTCAACTGATCAAGCGGCGCCCATGCATTCTGGTTAATAGCCAGGAAATAAAAATCGGAGTTAGTTCTGTCAGCCCGATCCCATGTATAAGTTGCATCAAATCCAACTTTAAGTTTTCCGTAGGTATTAGATGAATTCATGCGGAATGCATTTCTGTTATACTTATCGCCAAAAACAATACCTTTTGAAGATAAATTTTGATAAGAAACAAAGAAATTACTTGATTCCGTACCGGAGCGGTAAGATACATCGGTTTGTGAAGTACTTCCTTTATCCCACAAAGCATCACGAATACCGGGTATAGCAGCGTAAGGAACCAACTGATATTTTCCATTGGCCAGTGCACGACCTAATGGCCTTAATGAACCATCAAAAGCAGGACCATATTCCTGGTTTTCTGCTGGATGAAAGTCTTCATTCAGGTCTGCCCCATATGCTGATCCAGATCCAAATTCATTCTGGAATTTTGCCTGGAATGATAGCCTTTCTACGTTATATGTTTGAGTGAAAGTTACTTCTGGTTTTTTAACGGTTCCTTTTTTAGTTGTAATAACAATAGCACCATTAACACCATCAGAACCAAAAAGCGTAGCAGCCTGGCCACCTTTGAGGATACTGATACTTTCAACATCATTAGGGTTGATGTAGTTTAATGTGTTTGAAGGTACCGGAACACCATCAAGCACAATGAGTGCGGTATTATCTCCAGTAATTGAGCGGAGACCTCTTAATACAATCCTTGGTGCAGCATTTACAGCAGCGGAAGTATTATATACTGTTAACCCGGACACTTTGTTCGTTAAAGCCTGCCCTAAATTGAAGGCCTTAGATGATGTAATTTGAGCAGGCGTAACGTTAGCGGCGGCATAACCAATAGATTTTGGCTGCCGTTTTACGTTAAGGGCAGTTGTTACCACCACTTCCTGCAGTTGGTTGGCTGCTCGTTTAAGTGTTACGTTCACTACATTGTCAGATCCCACAGCTACTTCTCTTTCATCGAAGCCCTGTGCAGAAACAACCAATGTAATGTCCCCTGTTTTTTCAACCGGAATGCTGAAAAAACCATTGGCATCGGCAGCGACACCTTTTTTGGAACCTTTAATTTTGATGGAAGCAAACGAGACGGGTGTACCACCGTCATCTGTTACTTTCCCTGAAATTGTGCGATTTTGTGCATAAACCACACATGAAAATAGCAGTACTGTCAGTACAGTTAAAAATTTTCTCATGTCAGAATTTTTGAGGTTTAGATTTAAAAAACAGTTCTACGCCAAATTTAAGGGCATAATTGTTACTGCCAAAAACTTGTTAAATAATTATGACAGACAAATAACGGGGATAAGCTGCTGCATCTGCTGGATAAAAATAAATTAAGCAACTTGATAAATATAGCTAAAAGTCATAAAGCAACTGTAGCTTAACTTCTGTTCTGTGATTACCTGTAATCTCATCTAAGCCAGTACCAATCAAATTTTTATCCTTATACAATGTTTGTGATATACGGAACCAGGCCTGGAAGTTTTTACGGAAAGAATAATTGATATTCAGATAAGTTCGCCAGCCCTTATTATAGAAAGCAGGAATACTGTAACTATATAACACATCATTTTCATATGCATATATCCTTGAGTTGTATCCACCCGTTTCAAAGTACTGAAGACGTACGGTTGCTGACAGTGGCTTCAAAGGAGGATTATATATAAAATCAAAATAAGTGAGGAATCCGTTTTCAGCCTGTGGTCCATGTTTATCATACCACATCAATTCAAAGCGGCTGCGAACGGTTACTTTGGGGTTAATTTTCATGGCAAACTGTGTTCGCCAGCTCTGCTTCGGAATAAAAGGCAGCTCCTTCATCGTTAAATCATCCGGATTATAATTCTGCTGCTTCGTTTCAGTACGGTAACGAGTATAGACCTCTGCCTGTTTATTGGGCTTATAATAAAGCTGCAATAAAAAATCCCTACCAGTTGTTGGCGCATCAACATTAAACTTCAGATATGGGAAGCGGTAAATATCAGCATAGGCATCAATCCTGATCGCTGATGCGGGTCGTAAAGTCAATCCTGCGTATAGCCCTTTTTCATTATTAGGAAAAGTGTTTTCTGTAAAAGCATTGGCATTTAAAGACTGGTAAGCTTTTGAAATATTACGGTACACCAGTGAGAAATCAGCTCTTGCATCCATGCTCACCAGTAAACCATTTACTGTAGCATGATGATTTTTATAATCCAACGCTGTCTCTCCAAAAAAGTGAACGTTTCTCCAGGTATAACTATAATCAACACTATAATTTGCCCAGCGGTTTCCTGACAACGAAAATTGATTATATGGCCGGGCACTCTTCTTAACCGGCAAATCAAATTTGTACTGAATAGTGTTTGCACTCAAATGCCATTTATTAGCCCGGTAAGTTAAGTTTGCACCAAATGCCAATTGTTTTTGCATGCCTTTATCAGCAACCTCACTCACTGTACGATGATAACCCGAGGTTAAAAAAGAAGTAATAAATTCTTCGTAATTAGCTGTGGTATCAATAATGGTATTGGCATCCAATTTTCTTAAAGAGCCAAACAAGGTTGCTTCCCATCTTTTCTTTTGTAAAGTAATTCCCACGCCACGATGAAAATTAATTTCACCGGCTGAATTATATGGACGCAGAATGGCTGATTGTCTTTTTATATTCAAAGCATCCGGACTTTTCTTAAATGCCAAACTTTGCCATTGAATAAGCCCCTGGCCAAGATTCACCGTAAAATCTCCCAAAGCCAGGGCTTTTATCGCACCTATATTTCTGGCAAATAAATGGGCCGAATAAAAATCAAATCCCTGTTTTTGATTTCCTTTAAAAAATTGTTCTCCCGCATCTTTCTCCCCTACTAATCCATATTGTAATAAATTTTTATAAACATATTTATACCGCAGGAAAATTTTATCCCTGCTGCCGGGATAAAAGCTGGTAGCATTGGCTGAGTCCTTTTGCTTAAATCCCCTTGACTTTTCTAATATGTAGGTTTCTCTTAATAACAAACTGTGATTACCACCCCTGAATCGTTTCCCCGCTTCTTCTTTAAGATTTATAACAGGCTTCACCGTTACAAAAGGCAATACTTTTTGAATGGTTTCCACATCCCATGTGGGAATTGCCTGCAACTCATATACATTAATAAAATATCCAAAAACAGAACGGTAACGGATAAAGTTTTGAATTTGCAAAGCAGTCAACAACCGCAGATCTTTTAAATCGTTTTCATCTGACCGGTTTAGATTCAATGGATTTCTGCGCAGGTAATTTAATGATTGCAGATAGGAATCATCTTCTGTTTCTGCCTGTTCAGCATCAGCCAGGTTTTCCAACTGCTGTTCAGTAATGGGTGTTTCCGTTTGCCCAATTGCAAACAAAGAAGAGAGGTTCAATAATATTATATAAAGATATCTCACTCCTCGTTTGCGTTTTCTTTTTGTTTACCAAAATCAAATAATACTAATACCCCCGGTGTAAAGCCCAACTGGGGATGATAACTGGTAACTACATCCAACCTGAATTGTTTCACCAGCAATCCAACACCTGCATAACTATTACTGGTACCAGTAGCAATACCGGCCCGCATCATAAACTGTTTAATAAAATTGTATTGGAATCCTGCATTCACATTTACGGGCTGATCTTCCTGTTTCACTACTTCCATACTAACAAAGAATTTATCCGATGCTTCATATCCCAACCCAGCTTTGTAAGCGGAAGCAAGCTTTTCTTCATTCTCATTCTTGCCCAACTTACCTCCTGCCGGGTTAAATACATGAACGCCGGCATGCAACTTATCGGTCAGGTGAAATAACGCTCCGGTTTCAAAATTTACAGCCGAAGCATCCCCATAAGCTGGAATTTTTAATCCATAATAATTGAACTTAACGCCTATATCAACCTTTGACCCAAGGCTTCTTGCATAAGTCAATCCAATTTGTGATTCATTGAAATTCTTATAGCCAAAATAATCAGCCTGTACACCAAAATTTCCAGATTTGGTGGGGACAGCTAAAACAGCAGAATAAAGATTTAATTCCTGCACCAAAAATCTTCTTTCACCATATAAAGCCACACCAGCTGACTTAACATTAGCTAATGCAGCCTGGTTTTGTGTGAAGGAATAAACATCGGCAAAATTTTTACTGTAGGCACCTAATCCTGTGTACCTCGCCGCAATTGGTTGACGAAGAGCCTGGCCCTGTGCTGACGCAAACGCCAGAACAAATGCTAAAGAAATAAGTTGTCGCAATCAGTCGGTTTTAATGAAGAAAGATAAGTGTTAAAAATTAATTACAGAAAGCCATTATTGACATTTAATTTTGCGCCATGCAAATTTTAGATGGCAAAATCACATCACAGGCAATCAAAGACATTATCAAAGGAAAAGTTGCTGCATTATCAGCCCAGGGAAAAAGAACACCTCATTTAGCAGCTATTTTAGTTGGCAACAATGGCGCCAGCGAAACTTATGTGGCCAGTAAAGTAAAAACCTGTGCAGAGATAGGTTTTGAATCTACACTGAAACGTTTTCCTGAAACCATTAATGAAGCAGAGTTATTACAAGTGATTGACGAGTTGAATAATGATGATGCAGTAGATGGCATCTTAGTTCAGTTGCCTTTACCCAAACATATTTCAGAAGACAAAGTAATTGAGGCTATCAATCCGGATAAAGATGTGGATGGATTTCATCCCGTAACTACAGGAAGAATGGTAGCAGGCTTACCTTCATTTATTCCCGCCACTCCTTATGGAATTTTATTAATGCTGGAACATTATAAAATTGAAACCAAAGGTTTGCATGCCGTGGTAATTGGCAGAAGCAATATCGTGGGTAAACCAATGAGCATTTTATTAAGCCGCAATACTTATCCCGGAAATTGTACGGTTACTACTTGTCATTCTGCCACCAAAAATTTAAAAGAAATGTGTTTGCAGGCAGATATTATTGTGGCAGCATTGGGCAGACCAGAATTTGTAAAAGCTGATATGGTAAAAGATGGAGCAATAGTAATTGATGTAGGTATTACAAGAGTAGCCGATGCCACTAAGAAAAGCGGCTTTGCCATAAAAGGTGATGTGGCATTTAATGAAGTAGCACCCAAATGCAGTTATATAACTCCTGTTCCCGGTGGTGTTGGTTTAATGACCATTGCCGGGCTGATGATGAACACATACAATGCGTATATGATGCGCAGCAAGTAAACTACCTTTGCAATAATGACAGTTATTACTGAAAATAAAACTCAATCACTGCCGGTGATGGAATCCTTTTACACGTTACAGGGTGAAGGATACCACCAGGGAAGAGCCGCTTATTTTATTCGCTTAGGCGGATGCGATGTAGGTTGTGTATGGTGTGATGTAAAAGAAAGCTGGGATGAAAGCAAACATCCACGATTTACTATTGATAAAATTGTTGAAAAAGCACTGCAGGAAACAAGTAATCAGTTGGCAGTTGGCAGTTGGCAAAATACGGTCACCGGTCAACAGTCAACGACCAACCTTCCTCTAATTGTTATTACCGGCGGCGAACCGCTTATGCACAATTTAGATGCACTGACCAAGGCATTACACGATGCAGGTTTCCGTACCAATATTGAAACATCCGGTGCACATCCTTTGAGTGGCGATTGGGATTGGATATGTTTATCGCCCAAGAAATTTAAAAAGCCTTTAGAAGAAATTTGTCCTGAGGCAAATGAATTAAAAGTGGTCATTTTTAATCAACATGATTTTAGCTGGGCAGAAGAATATGCCGCCAAAGTTTCCTCCAATTGCAAACTCTATCTTCAACCCGAATGGGATAAAGCTGTAGAAATGACGCCGCTCATTATTGAATACATCAAAGCTCATCCGAAATGGGAACTGAGTTTGCAGATTCATAAGTATATTAATGTACCGTAAGAAGTGGCGGGTAGTGAGTGGCGAGTTGCGAGACCAAACAGCTTAAACTTTAAACCTTTAAACCTTCAACTTTTTTAACACTCGCAAGGAATAAATTTCCAGTAGCTTCGTTTTATAGCTATAGTCGAACCAATGAAAATTATTTTCTCATTTCTTATTGCTCATTTCTTATTTCTCATTTCCTTTTCCCAGGGTTACGATCCAAAGAAAGTGGGTGAAAAAGCCGGCGGACTTTATTCAAAAGCAATGAATGAAATCAGTCAGAACCGGAATTATAAATATGCCATTCAATTAATGGATGAAGCCATTGCTATTGAACCCGGCTTTGAAGATGCCTGGCTTTCCAAAGGCAGTGCCTATGCTGAATTAAAAAATTATAAGGCTTCCGTTGAATCATTTGAAAAAGCAAAAGCTATTGATGCGGGTTATTTTGAGGAATTCAATCTTCCCTATTCAATATCATTAGCGGGTAATGGCCAGTTTGATAAAGCATTGGATGCCGTAAATGAATTTTTGAAAGATGAAACATTAAATGATCGTTCCAAAAAAGCAGCGGCCTACCGTAAACGTTGCTATGAGTTTGCCATTGACTTTGCCAATAAACATAAAAACGACAAATACCTTTTCCAACCAAAGAATTTAGGCGACAGCATTAACACTGCTGAATCAGAATATTTTCCTTCACTCACTATTGATGCCAATGAATTAGTATTCACCAGAAGATTAAAAGGATTGAATGAAGACTTTTTTATTTCCACCAAAACAAACGGCCAATGGAGTAAAGCGGTTCCGTTATCCGGCAACATCAACACCGAACTAAATGAAGGTGCTCAAAATATTTCGCTGGATGGAAAGATGCTGGTATTTACAGGATGTAATTTCCCCGGCGGCAATGGCAGCTGTGATCTGTATTATTCTATGAAAACTCCAAAAGGATGGAGTGAACCATTAAACTTTGGTGAACCGATCAATACAGAATTCTGGGAATCACAACCATGCTTATCGCCCGATAAACGTTTTCTTTATTTCACCGCCCGTGATCCAAATGGATTGGGTGGCAGTGATATTTGGGTAAGTGAACATTTACCAAATGGTAGCTGGAAGAATCCCGTTAATCTCGGACCCAATATTAATACACCGGGTAATGAAAGTTGTCCGTTCATTCATGCCGATAATCAAACATTGTATTTTACTTCTGATTACTTACCCGGTTATGGCGGCAGTGATTTGTTTGTAGTGAGAAAGGATTCAACCGGTAATTGGGGAAAGCCTGAAAATTTAGGTTATCCTATCAATACGATTGGTGATGAGGGAACACTGGTAGTAACAGCCGATGGTAAAACTGCTTACTACAGCAGCGATATGCAGGACACTAAAGGGCAATTGGATATCTATTCATTCGAACTGAGGGAGGATATTCGTCCCAACAGAACATTATGGGTAAAAGGAAATGTATTTGATAAAAAAACAAAACAACCTTTACCCTCTTTAGTTGAATTACTGGATCTAAAAAGCGGACAAGCCATTTCCAAACTGCAAACTGATGAGAACGGAAATTATTTAATCACACTACCGGTTGGAAAAGATTATGCTTTCAATGTAAACCGCAAAGGATATTTATTTTACAGTGATAATTTTTCATTGAGCAGAAACCCTGTTGATTCTGTTTATACAAAAGATATCCCTTTGCAGCCAATAGAAGTAAATGCCAGCATCGTATTAAAAAATATTTTCTTCGATACAAAAAAGTTTGATTTAAAACCGGAGTCGATGGTGGAACTGGATAAAGTGGTGCAGCTGATGAAGGATAATCCCACCATCAAAATCCTTATCAGCGGACATACCGACAATGTTGGTAAACCACAGGATAATCTTACCCTCTCCGATAAAAGAGCTAAAGCAGCTATCAATTATTTACTCTACAAAGGCGTTCGCATAGAACGCTTGCAATGGAAAGGATTTGGCGCCACCAAACCCATTGCCGATAATAAAACAGAAACAGGCAAAGCAATGAACAGGAGAACCGAATTAACGGTTACAGCCAATTAATTTATAGAACTAACACATTCGTGTTTTTCCATGTAACTAAATGTTTTGGTATGTCTTTGCCAAAACCCCGGCTCTTCCTGGTAAAACTCCTGCGTTAACGGGTAGTTGTATTGATTATAAGTGTAGGTAAATGTTTGCACATCTTCACTCTGGCTGTCAGTACCCGGATTATAAACAATGCGGTATTCCAGCGGGTTTGAGCGGCTCATACACGATGCATAATCCTGAACATTCAACAACTGATAATTGGTTAAATAAAATAAAATACCATTTTGCTGGTACAGCGGGTTTATTTTATTATCGTGCTTAATATAAGTAGTGGCCGCCAGCACTAAAGGCACATTACTAAAAGTGGATTCACCTGAAGGATGAAAATGGGTATCATCTAATTTTTCAACCGGAATAAATTGATTTACCATTTTTCTTGCGGAAGTGTTTTGTAACAGTTGCCTTGCCGAAGTACCCGCATTAGCATCGGGAAAATAAAAATCCATTTGAATTAGGTTATCACGGCAATCGTATTTATACCGAATTTCGCAGCACAGTTTTGTACCGCCAATAATTACCTGGAGTTTGGTAATATTTCCTTTGCGGTCGTAATCAAAATAATACCAGTCTGCTGCCGCATCAATCATGTCGCCATAATTCAATTCAGCTTTAACAGGCCGGTTACGGTCATGGGAATACCCGTAATAAAAACGGTAATACCCATTATTACTGCCGGAGATATTGGTATTAATAATTTTTTCTGTCTCACCCATACGGTTGTATTTATACAATTGTACCTGGCCTGAAGAGAAATTGTTTTTCTCAAACAAATTCCTGCCGTTGTATTCAAACTGGTTGGTAACAATATAGGGACCGCCAAAAGAATAATCATCACTAAACTCAATGGATTTTAATAACAACCTGTCTTCTTTACCGCCACGGTCATTCATGGCATTCCTGCCCGTTTCACTTAGTGCATCAGCGGGGACTGATAATGAATTTTTTTGACAGGAACTGAGGAGAACAAGAATAAAACAGGTTATAATACCTGTACGTGAAGCAACGGTTTTCATAGTCTGGATTTAAGTTATCAGTTAATTAAGCTGTTATTTTCAAACACCGTACCAACATTTACGCCGGTACAATTTTTTCATCACCAGTATAACAGCTGCATAAAATGTTTGCCATAGTGAAGGTATTTTACGCATTTTAAATAAAATATAGTGTAATCAGCAGGTAAATACAATTCGCCGCAAAAGTGTTTTTACGATTATTTTTTAAGCAAGTTGACGCTGGCTGTTAGGTTTTAAACTAAATTTATTACGGTAATTATATGAACAAGCTGCTGTATAATATTGCACTCACCCTCGTTCCCAACATCGGCGATGTACATGCTAAAGTATTGCTGCAGGCTTACCATAACGATGCACAAAAAATATTTGAAGCAAGAAAAGGGGAACTGGATAAAATACCCGGCATTGGTTCAGTAAGGGCAAAAAGTATTAAAGACTTTACTAATTTTTCAAGAGCAGAAGAAGAACTGGCTTTTATTGAAAAATATAAAATTGAAACACTCATTTACGGTACAGAGAAATACCCCAAACGTTTATTGAATTGTTACGATGCTCCAACCTTGCTTTACTATCGTGGCAATGCTGATTTGAATACGGCAAAAATTGTAAGCATCGTTGGCACAAGAAATAATACGGATTACGGTAAGCTGGTAACGGAAAAACTGATTGATGAATTTGCCAATCATGATATACTCATCATCAGCGGACTGGCGTATGGTGTGGATTCCATTGCACATAAACTGGCAATGAAAAGTAATTTGAAAACGGTAGGTGTGCTGGCACATAGTCTTGACAGAATTTATCCTTCCACACATACATCTATGGCAAAAGAAATGGTGGAGCAGGGCGGACTGCTTTCGGAATTCATCAGTGGAACAAAACCCGATAAACAAAACTTTCCCAAGCGAAACCGCATTGTTGCCGGCATGAGTGATTGTGTAATTGTTATAGAAACTTCTGTTAAAGGCGGCAGCATGATTACGGCTGAACTGGCCAACAGTTATAATAAAGATGTATTTGCTATTCCCGGAAAAATAAACGATAGCAAAAGTGAAGGTTGTAATTTTTTAATAAAGACTAATAAAGCAATGTTGATTACTTCAGCAGAAGATGTAATTGAACAAATGCAATGGCAGCATAACAAAAAAATAAAACCCAGGCCGCAGCGGGAATTATTTATTGATCTCACTCCTGATGAACATATCATCATTAAAATTTTAAAAGAACACTCTCCCATCCATATTGATGAACTATATTTAAAAAGCGGCCTCAGCAGCAGTCATGTGGCAGCGGCAATTTTGAATTTAGAATTGCAGGGAATCATTAACCAGTTACCGGGTAAACTTTATAGACTCATTTAATGTGTCACGCCAAGACGCTACGGCGCAAAGAAAAAAATACGTTGCGTCTTAGCGCCTCTGCGTGAAATAAAAAGCTCCATAGTATTACCAAACGTACAAGTGAGTGACACAACAACAGCGCAATAGCAGCACCACAGCTAAGTACATATTCATCACATTCACTATTCACTATTCACCATTGACAATTCACTATTCCCAAAAATTTCATTTGGCACATATCTGCCCGCTGCCCTATCTTTGCACATGGCAACAAGAAATATTCTCCCCTCCTCCAGCACTTATTCCAAACGTTTTTTCGGTGAAGGCTTAACATTCGACGATGTATTATTAATGCCCGCCTATTCGCAGGTATTACCACGGGAAGTGGACATCCGCACACGCCTTACCAAAGAAATTCCATTAAACATGCCTATGCTCTCGGCGGCCATGGACACCGTAACAGAAGCTACGCTGGCCATTGCACTGGCAAGAGAAGGCGGACTCGGCATCCTGCATAAAAACATGACGATTGAACGGCAGGCCGAACAGGTACGCAAAGTAAAACGCAGTGAAAGCGGACTCATCATTGACCCAATCACCTTACATGAAGAAGCTACTATTGGCGATGCATTGCGGCTGATGGCAGAAAATAAAATTGGTGGTATTCCTATTGTAAGTCATAATAATAAACTGGTGGGCATTCTCACTAACCGTGACCTTCGTTTTGAAGACAATAAAAAACGTAAAGTGAGTGAAGTGATGACGAGTCAGAACCTCATCATTGCTCCCGAAGGGACCGATTTAAAGAAAGCAGAAAAAATATTAAGACAAACCAAAGTAGAAAAACTTCCGGTAGTGAAGAAAGATGGAACGCTGGTTGGTTTGATTACTTACCGGGATATATTAAAAGTGCAGAGCCATCCCAATGCCGTAAAAGATTCTTATGGTCGTTTAAGAGTAGGCGCTGCACTTGGCATTACCGCCGATATGCTCGACAGGGCCGCAGCGTTGCAGCAGGTAGGTGTGGATGTGGTAGCACTCGACAGTGCACATGGACATACAGATGGTGTTATCAGCTCATTAAAAAAATTAAAGAAGAGTTTTAAAAACTTACAGGTTATTGCCGGCAACGTGGGAACTGCTGCCGGAGCAAAAGCATTAGCAGAAGCTGGCGCAGATTGTGTGAAGGTTGGTATCGGGCCCGGTTCTATTTGTACCACCCGTATTGTAGCTGGTAGTGGTGTACCGCAGCTCACGGCTATTATGGAAGCTGCTGCTGTATTAAAACCAAAAGGTATTCCGTTGATTGCGGATGGTGGTATACGATATACCGGCGATATGGTGAAGGCGTTGGCTGCAGGTGCTGATACGGTGATGATGGGAAGTGTGTTTGCGGGAACAGAAGAAAGTCCGGGTGAAACGATTATTTATGAAGGAAGAAAGTTTAAGCAGTACCGTGGTATGGGTTCGATAGGCGCCATGCAGGTGGGCAGCAGCGACCGTTATTTCCAGGATGTGGAAGATGGAATTAAAAAATTAGTACCTGAAGGTATTGAAGGACGGGTGGCCTTTAAAGGAAACCTGAGTGAGATTGTTCACCAGTACAGCGGTGGATTAAGAGCCGGTATGGGTTATTGCGGAGCAAAAGATATTGCAGCCTTACAACAAGCCACTTTTATAAAAATCACCAATGCTGGTATGAAAGAAAGCCATGCACATGATATTGAAATAACGAAAGAGGCGCCGAATTATAGTCGTTAATATTATAGAGAAAATGAAATTTATAGTAATGCCGGAGATACGTCCGGCATTACTCTTTTAAAATCCATTGTGTATAGGTCTTATTTGTAGAAGCACACTTATATGAATAACTTACACACCTGTACAATCAGAAGGTTTAAAAATAAAATAAATGTTATCATTGGATAGACAATTATACATTCTCGAAAATATTATTTTAATAGGATGAAAAAATCATTTATTCCCTTGTCACTAGCTATCGTCTGTACTTTAATTATTATCAATTCACAAATGAGTTGTTCTAAAGACAATACTACTCAAATTAAAAAAGATACAATTTACAAATGCTCTCCCAACATTCAGGGGTTATGGGAAGGAACTTATACTGTTGGTGCCGGACAAGGAGTTCCTGCTGGAACACAGTTTTACTTTAGCTTTTCAATATATCCTGGAGGAAAACTAAGTTATAAAAGTAAAGGGTATTATAACGGAAGTGCTGAATATATAAACTTTGCCGACGGTACTTGGACACTTGTAGGAACACAATTCAATTTCAATGTAATTACTATCAATTTCCCTGGTGGTGGCGCACAACATACTCAATATGGCAGTGCAACTTTCAACGCTAATGATTTTACACTTAGCAATGGCACTGTCACTGATCCGGCTGGTGGTTCTGCCACATGGACTATGACCCGTGTCAATTAATCTAATTAAACTCGTTGTAGGATGTATCAAGAAATTTATCCCTACTATTCGTAGGTTGCATCTGCGACTTCGTAGCATCAAAGAACCACAGTTCTTCACCACAGCATCACAAAAACTCAACAAACACACCAAAGCGTCATTGCGAGACTTGCGTAGCTTGTCGTGGCAATCTGCTCCATAAAATCAGGTCATGCTCCTATTCATAAAGCAGTCTGCTTCGTACCCCGCAGTGACGGGTGCGTAACAAAAAACCATTTCCCTAACTAGTCGTAGGTTGTACCTATGACTTTAAAGCATCACTGAACCAACTTTTCTAATTAATCAATCATTAACAAAGCATCAATATACTTTTTGCATCTTAAAAAGTCAGAGTAGCATAATACGTTTCACTATAAAAATGTAAACCATGAAAAAGTATATTATCCTGGTTGCGGTAGCAGCCTGCAGTTTCAGCATTTTGAATGCACAAAATCAATTGAGTGATTTCAGAAATTTCCAATGGGGTTCTTCTGCTGAACAAATACAGCAAAATGAAAAATCAGCTTTCTCCTTTAAAGACAATGACAACATGTTTGTTTATAAAGATGAGCTGGCTGGTTATACCTGTAATGTCACTTACGAATTCAATGAAGATAATAAACTCGTAAGTGGTAACTATATCTTTACTAAACGATATACTAACCCTCAATTATATGAACAGGATTATCTCAACTTTAAAAACCTGCTCATAAGGAAATACGGTCAGCCGGTAAAGGTGAAAGAAAACTGGGATGATACGCACTACCTGGCGAGTAAAAAAACTATTGATGGCAGCAATAATAATTCCACCCAGCAATTATTATCTGAATGGACAACCAGTCGCAGCAATATTGAAATAGCACTGGATAAAGCAGACAATATTTATACACTGCACATACAGTACACAGCAAAATCACCAGTGGAGCTGTTAAACCAGGATGCTGTACAAAATGCATTGAGCAAATTATAATCGCACCAAACGCCGGTTAAAAAATATTTTAAACCAAAATCAACCCTTTCCTTCTTTCTTCTTTTGTTCAGGAAGTAACTTAAAGTAAGTGGCCTTAAAACGGCCATTTACTATTTCACCCTGTACTTCCGCTTTTCTTACTGCATTACAAAAACCATCTTTGGCATGTGCATCACCATGGTCATCAATACTGGTACCATCCACATAATAGGCTTTGCCATTAATGCGAACAGCGAGTTCACAATCCTTTCCTTTTAAACCAAGTTTGCATTTACCACAGGCGGTTTCTACAATCATTATTTTTTTTGTTGTATCTGCTACATGAATATCTTTCTTATTTGATTGTGCGGTTACAAAACTGGTTGTCATCAAAAAGAACAGCACTGTTAATATCATTTTCATATCAATGAATTTTAAACAAACTTAAAGAATTAAACGGATCGTTTGAATAATGGCAGCTGTGTTAACACGGAAATCTTTTTGGCCAGTTGATCACCCTCCTTACTGAAAGACCAAACGAACAAAGTTTTTATTGGGTGTTCTTTAGCAATAGCATTAACAGCATCCACAGTCAGCCGGGTAGCAATTCCTTTGCCACGGTATTCATCCAGCACCATGGCACTGCATAAATAAATGGCTTCATATTTTATATGGAGGGGTGTACGTTCGTACAACATTTTTTCTGTAATCTTTTTCTCCAGGAATTGTTGCATGAGTGCAGTAGTGGTTGGTATTACTAATATCCATACACAGGGGCCGTTGCCTTCATTGTATTCACTCACTGTTGAAGGATGTATTTCCAGTAAGTGTGCAATTACGGTTTCATCCACATCCAGTTGTTCAGGATCAGTACGGGTGGCAAATATTTTTTCTGCCAGTTGAATCATGCGTTCATAGTTACTCAAAGCCATGTGCAAAATTAATTCATTCAACCTGCATTCATTGAGCATTTAAACTACATTTACAGCATGAACCGTATGGACCGCCTGCTGGGTATTCTCACCATCCTGCAATCAAAAAAATTTGTTCCGGCTGAAAAGATCGCCGATAAATATAATATCAGTCTGCGTACTGTGTACCGTGATATTAAAGCATTAACCGAACTCGGCATACCGGTAAGCTTTGAACAGCCCCGTGGCTATTTTATTGTACAGGGATATTTTTTGCCACCGGTTGCTTTTACTACTGAAGAAGCGAATGCATTAGTGCTGTCTGAATTACTCGTTTACGGTTTTGCTGATAAGTCGATTCAAAAAAATTATGCTACCGCCTTAAATAAAGTGAAAGCCGTTTTGCGTTCCGCACAAAAAGAAAAAATAGATGAACTGGATAGCAGCATCCGCATACAAATGCATCCTAAGCTGCTGATGAATGTGGACTATCTATCTCAGATACAAAATGCCATCACCAACCAGTTTATTGTTGAACTGGAATATAAAGACAAAAAAGAAGAAATCAGTAAACGTAAACTGGAACCCATTGGATTGATCTATTACGCTTTTAGCTGGCATGTAATGGGCTGGTGTCATTTACGAAAAGACTACCGTGATTTTAA
Source organism: Sphingobacteriales bacterium (assembly GCA_003963365.1). Taxonomy (GTDB): domain Bacteria; phylum Bacteroidota; class Bacteroidia; order Chitinophagales; family Chitinophagaceae; genus AWTP1-9. Next base: position 187,280 of record RXJG01000002.1, on the reverse strand, counting down.
AGTTGGCCGCATTACCAAACTCAAAGTAACCGAACTCCCTTTCAAAAAAGAAAATCATATCAGTATTAACGAGTTTATGAAACAACTGCCGGTTGATTATTAAGAAATTTTTCTTTTGTAAAAACAGACTGACATAGGGTTGTCACTCAGCCATGGTTTTTTTGTGTAGCAAAAACAATTTAACCATGACATTTATTGAATCATTTCTCAAAGAACTGGATGCCGAATCCATTGCTACTCGAAAAATGCTGGAAAGAGTTCCGGCTGATAAGTTTGACTGGAAGCCTCATGAGAAAAGTATGACCTTGCGTCAACTTTCTACACATGTTGCTGAAATTCCCGGCTGGCTGGAATCTGTATTACATTCCGATGGGATGGATTTTGCCACGATGGAATACAAACCAGTTGTCATCAACAGCAATGAAGAATTGCTGAAACATTATGAAGATTCACTGGCTAAAGGAAAAGCAGCTTTGCAAAGAGCAACAGAAAAACAACTGGATGAAATATGGACCATGCGTACATCTGATAAAATTCATGCAGCTGAACCAAAACGGGATATGACCAGGCATTGTTTCTGCCAGGAAGTACATCACCGTGCACAATTAGGGGTGTTCCTTCGTTTGCTGAATATTCCCATTCCGGGAACATACGGGCCAAGTGCTGATGATACTAATTTTTAAAAAATAAAACCGGGCAAGATGCCCGGTTTGTCTTTCTATGCATGGTCTTTACTGAATCGTTAATAGTAACTGTATTGTGCAGAAAGATTAAATGTTCTTCCCGCATCTGTTCCGCTTTTGATCTTGATCAGCCCTGAACTGCTCACCGGGTATTTTTTATCGTTATAAGTGTAAGTATAATTGATTTCATAATCGATAGCTGTTCCGGTACGGGTTACTTTGCGTGGATTATTTATTTGCAATTTAACTCCGGGCAATAACAACAGGCGATCATTAAATTTTTGATGCAGGGCAAAACCATCTGCATTTTTATTGGCGTCATAATCTTCGTAATGATCATTAAAGGAAATTTCGTTTTGCAATCCTTCCACTGCAGGTAAATGAGTTGTAATATCTTTTACGTTATTATCAGCATAATAAGTAAAGCCCATTTCGGTTATCAGTACATAACCCATAGTACCGGATTTAAATTCCCAATCCATAGTAGCCAGTTTACCATCCGGGTAATAAGTAATAAAGCATCTTTGATAAGTTACTCCATTGATATCAATATATTTTATAAGTACCGGCTTATCATTATCGTATGTATAAACCAGCCGGTCTTTATTGGTACCGTTTGTTTTTTGTATTTCACTGATGAAATTATTATTGTAACTCACAGCGTATACCGCCTGTTCATCAGCAAAACTTGTTTTAGTAACCTGACCTGCTGTATTGTATTCGAAATGATAATACGGAGAAGGCAATGAAGAATAGGCAATATCCTTCAGCAATAAAGTAGTTTGCCCCGGATCAACAGGGCCGGGTACCGGTTTATTATCTTTTTTACAGGCTTGTAATAATAAAACTGAGATAAGTGCACATAAAAATAACTTTCGCATAAAGGTTTAATTTGGCACAAAGTTGCTTTAGCGAATAAAGAAAATGAAGCAAAAACTGTATGAAGTGCAGAAATTAGGTGCTGAACAGTAATAAAATATAAAAGCCGGAAGAAATTATCCCGGCTTTTGAATTTTTAATTTTGACTTTTTACTTTATTAAGGAATAATGATAAGTGGACTTCCACCAACAACTTCTACCATTTCAATATCAAATATTAAATCTTTACCGGCAAGAAAATGATTGGCATCTAATGTTACTGTTGCCTCTTGCACTTCAGTAATAGTAACAGGAAAATTTTGCCCGGCTCCATTGCTCATATTTAACTGCATCCCCACTTCAGGAACCATATCAGCAGGAAAACGGTCTCTTGGAAATTCAACGATCATATCTGGATTGCTTTCACCATATCCTTCATGCGGAGGAATGGTAATTGTTTTTTTATCTCCCACAGCCATACCCACTACAGCATCATCAAAACCTTTGATCATCATGCCTGCTCCTACTTCAAATTCCAGTGGCTCACGACCGGCAGATGAATCAAATTGTTCGCCACCGGCAAGGCGGCCTGTATAATGCACTTTTACTTTACTTCCTTTTGTTGCCTTCATGTTTTTAGTTTAAGGGATGCAAGATAACCCGAAATTCCCGACCTGCTTGTTTTTTCACGAAATGATTGCAAATAATAAAAGATATTTGTGCAAATACTCAGCATGAAAACGCTTAAGCACTTCTTTATCACCTTTGTAGCCGTAATCCCCTTTTTAGCTTGCTGTCAATACAACAGGGGAAGCCTGAGCTTAAAAAATGGCAAGCCAACTGTTGGAGCTGAGCGACTTGATTATTACCTGCCTTTGCTTAAAGGCAAATTAGTAGCCGTGTTTGCCAATCAAACTTCAATGGTGGGAAAAGAGCACCTGGTAGATGTGTTGTTGAAAAATAAAGTACAGGTGAAGAAGATATTTACACCTGAACATGGCTTTAGAGGAACGGCTGATGCAGGGGAACATGTGAGTGATGATACAGATGTTAAGACAGGTTTGCCGATTGTTTCATTATATGGCACTCATTCCAAACCTACAGCCGAAGACCTGAAAGATATAGAAGTGATCGTATTTGATATACAGGATGTGGGTGTTCGTTTCTATACCTATATTTCTTCATTGGAATATTTAATTGAAGCTGCGTATGAAAACAATAAACATTTGATCATACTCGACCGCCCTAATCCAAATGGTTTTTATGTTGATGGCCCGGTACTGGATAAAAAATTCAAATCTTTTATTGGAATGCAACCCGTTCCCGTTGTGTATGGTATGACGATGGGTGAATATGCACAAATGATATTATACGAACAATGGATTGATCTGAAAAATCAATATAGTACAGCCGGGCAACAGGGAAATTTTGAATTAACAGTTGTAACCTGCAACAACTATACGCATAAAACCATTTATGAATTACCGGTTAATCCATCCCCCAATTTAAATTCCATTACCGGTATTTACTGGTATCCATCCACCTGTTTTTTTGAAGGAACTGTATTAAGTGAAGGAAGAGGAACACCCAAACCATTTCAAATATTCGGTCACCCTTCTTTGCCTAAAAATTTATTCAGCTTTACACCGGAATCTAATTTAGGTGCCAAAGAACCAAAGCTGAAAGGAAAATTATGCTATGGCTGGGATATATCCGATACAAAGGAAAATGTTCTTAATAAGATCAATGGCCGCATTCAGTTAAGTTATTTATTAAATGCCTATAAATTATTTCCGAAAAAAGATTCCTTCTTTCTTCCTTCTAAATCGGGCAAGCCTGAAGATTATTTCTTCAATAAACTGGCCGGCAATGCTACTTTAATGCAGCAAATAAAAGATGGAAAGAGCGAGGATGAAATAAGAAAAAGCTGGCAACCAGATATTCAAAAATTTAAAGCAATAAGAAAGAAGTATTTGCTGTATAAAGATTTTGAATAAGCTAAACTATTGAGAAGTAGCATCGCTTCTCTTACCTTCGCAGCGATTATGAAAGATTTTAGATCGCTGCGAATTGTTTTTATGGGCACACCGGAGTTTGCCGTAGCTTCTTTAGATGCCTTAGTAAAAGCCGGTTGCAATATAGTTGGTGTAATCACTGCGCCTGACAAACCTGCGGGACGAGGCATGAAGATCAATGAAAGTGCGGTAAAAAAATATGCCGTTGAACATAACTTACACATTCTTCAGCCGGAGAAATTAAAGAATCCTGAATTTCTTTCTCAGCTAAAATCTCTCAATGCCGATTTACAAATTGTAGTTGCCTTCCGCATGTTACCCGAACTAGTTTGGAATATGCCACCACTGGGAACAGTCAACCTGCATGGAAGTTTATTGCCACAATACCGTGGCGCAGCACCCATCAACTGGGCGGTGATTAATGGAGAAAAAGAAACCGGTGTAACCACGTTCAAACTCAAACATGAAATTGATACCGGCGATATTTTGTTACAGGATCGTTTTCCCATTGATGAAAATGAAACTGCCGGTGAAGTGCATGATAAGATGAAGGAGATTGGTGCAGCATTATTGGTAAAAACAGTGGAAGGATTAGCAGATGGAACCATTGGCCACAGACAACAGACCACAGACCATTCTTATTCATCGTCTATCGTCAATGGTCAGTCGTCTGTATTAAACCATGCGCCCAAAATTTTCACCGAAACCTGCAAAATAGATTTTACTAAGACAACAGCGGAGGTACACAACCTGATCCGTGGTCTTTCTCCCTTTCCGGGCGCCTTTACTTCTTTAGAGGGAAAGATGCTGAAGATATATCGCAGCAAAAAAGAAATTACTCAACCCAAAACTAATGCTGGTGATTTTGAAACAGATGGCAAAACATTTTTAAAATTCGCCTGCGCTGATGGTTATGTACATGTAGTCGAACTTCAACTCGAAGGAAAAAAGAAAATGAATGTGGAAGATTTTCTGAGAGGATACAGGTTTCAATAAAAAATGGGATACAATGACTGCATCCCATTCTTAATTATTCATTATTAATTTTTAATTATTTCTCCCACATCACTCCTACATTAAACTTCTGTTCATTCACTTCTAATTGAGCAGCCGCCGCATTGCTGATAAGTACATTCAATCCCGCATTCTCTTTTACATTCGGAACGGCATCTAATACTTTGGCATAAATGGCACGGCCATTCACCATAATTTTTACAATCGTTCCTCTTTCTACACCATTCATCAGTGCATAATATTTACCATTGTTCCAGCCACTGCTGCTTTTAAATACACCACACATTGTTTCAGCTGATTGTGTATTACTTCCATTATTGGTCTGTAAAAAATATTCATTCATAAACACACCTTCTTTCGAGGCTGATGTGTTTGCTGTATTATTCACCACAGGTTTCTTTTCTTCTACTTTTGGCGTTTCCTGTTTTACAACAGGCTTCTCTTCTTTCTTCACTTCAGGAGCTTTTACAACCGGCTTTTCTTCCTGCTTAACTTCAGGCTCTTTCACTACAGGTTTATCTTCTTTTTTAGGCTCACTCTTTACAACCGCTGGTTGCTTACTAACTACAGCTTCCTTCACCACAGGTTTGCCAGCTTTAGCATTTGCTGCTAATGGAGATTGCTCTTTCAGCACTTTCAAATAACCAATCACCAGTTTATCACCAATATTCACACCATCAGCTTTCAATCCATTTAATTTTTTCAAATCATCTGCACTGATGCCGAAATGCTGCGCTACTTTATTCAACCCTTCCTTTTCCTGTACCACATAATATAATGGAACAAATGCTTCAGTAGCATTACCACTGCTTTCTAAAGTATAATTCTGTTGCACCAATGGTATGCGAACCACCTGCCCGATACTCATCGGTGTTTCTAATTTCAAATTGTTATAAGGAGCATACGTCCGCGGACTGATATTATAAATACGACCAATGCTGTAATAATTTTCTTTAGCGCCTACCGTATGCGTTAAATAACCGGTGCTGCCATCTGTTTTAACCACTAAATCCTGGGCAGTAAGGTTATCACCAATAAACAACGAAATCAATAATCCAACAATCAACTTCATGAATATTAAATTTAATCGTAAGCAAAGATGCAGAATAATTTTGTTTTTGCTAAACTTGTGCCAATAATGGCCAAAGAACAAAAATATTACGTGGTTTGGAAAGGCAACCAACCCGGTGTATATGATAATTGGGACGACTGCAAAAAACAAATTCACGGTTTCACCGGCGCCTTATACCGTTCGTTCAAAACAAAAGATGCAGCCGAAACCGCATTCCACAAAGGCCTTAGTGGTTATAATGATGACCTGATAAAGGAATCCACCCTCCCCAATAAAAAAGATGTGGGCACTCCTATTCACGACAGTATTGTGGTAGATGCTGCCTGCAGCGGCGTACCCGGACCCATGGAATACCAGGGGATTTTTTATAAAACCAATAAACTTATTTTTAAACAAGGACCTTTTACGGATGGCACTAATAACGTTGGTGAATTCCTGGCTATTGTGCATGCATTGGCTTATTGTAAAAACAAAAATTTAACAATTCCTGTTTATAGTGATAGCCGCAATGCAATTTTGTGGGTGAAGGGAAAGAAAGCCAAAACTAAATTGGAACGCACCGCTAAGAATGAAAAAATTTTTGATTTAATTGAAAGAGCGGAGCAATGGTTACAGCAAAACAATTATCCCAATAAAATTTTAAAATGGGAAACAGCCGCCTGGGGAGAAAATCCTGCTGATTTTGGGAGGAAGTAAGTCTGAACCTTGATTTGTTGGATTGGATGGAACGGGAGGAGAATTATTTTACCTGCTATATATTTTCATGGCATCGTCTGTTGTGTCACTCACTTCATCGTTCGGGAATTCTATGTAGCGATTACTCATAACCTAAGTTTTATATTTGAAATATCGATTATGAAACAAATCATTCTTATCATTATTGCAGCACTACTTCTGTCTTGTAGATCCAATCAATCAAAACCAAAGCTGATTAATGCTAATTCATCAGGGAACTACAACCCTTCACCACAGTAGTACAAAGCCCAATAGATATTCAATCGAATTCGTGCTGTATATCGAATTCGGGATCCTTTTCTTTGCTTCTTTCTTTTGGACAAGCAAAAGAAAGAAGAAGCACTATGAGTTGGATGAAAGGCTGCTATTCATCAAGCAGATGGCTTTATACCTTGTCATGAAGAAATGAAAGACTACTTCAATATCCTCCACTCCTTAGGATAGTAATTATTAATGCGGTTAGGTAATAGCTTTGCCCATCCAAGATTTACTTTTTCATATTGCATCAAACACCATCCTTTCAGTCCATTCAATTCTAATTGAAGATTATCCTGCTTACGCAAATATTGTAAAGCCTGTTCTTTATTCAGCTGAACAGCCGGCAATGATTGATTGATGTGAACAGAAAGAGCCAGTGCATGTTCCGGTATCAGTTCATTTTTATTAATTACCCCCATTTCAATTCCTGCATAACGGATACGTAATAAACTTTTCAGCAGCCGCACATCCTGAACTAATTCAACAGGCACTGCAAATAAATTATCCGTGAGTGGAAGAAATTCAAAACGCTGAGGGTTATCTAAATATTTGCTCAATACTTCTGCTTCCTGTTTAGTGGCTTTATTAAATGCTCTCATTCGTGGATAGGAAAATTCCACTCCTTCCTTCTTTTTTAAACAGGCAATAAAAAATCCTTCACCTTTTATTTTATCGGGCCAGAAACGATAGCCGCCGTTTGATTCAACAATTCCCCATTCCTCTTTGAGTTGACAGTTGACGGATGACAGATGACAGTCGTTGATTAGCCAGTCGATTATTTTTTCATCTTCATCAACAGAAAAAGAACATGTGGAATAGATAAGCACACCATCTTCTTTCAACGCCGGTAATACATCTGCTAAAATCCGTTGTTGCCGCTGACTGCACAATTGCACATTATTCTCACTCCATTCAGCAATCGCCTCTTCATCTCTCCTGAATAAACCGCTGCCGCTACAAGGCGCATCTACTACTATCACATCAAAAAATCCCTGCAGTTGCTGAAAATCTTTTGGGTCATTATTCGTCACTACTACATTCGCTGCTCCCCATTTGATAATATTCTCTCTTAATACCGACGCTCTTGATTGTATCACTTCATTACTCACTAATAAACTATCCGGTGAAATAATGCTTTGCAATAAAGTAGATTTTCCGCCCGGTGCTGCACATAAGTCTAAAACTTTTAATGGTTTTGATACATCAACTGTCTGCCGTATGGCTTCTTCCAAAAACATACTGCTGGCTTCCTGTACATAATAAGTGCCGGCATGGAACAATGGGTCTAAAGTGAAAGATGGTCGTTCGGGAAGATAATAACCGTTACTGCACCAGGGAATCTTTTCGTGAATGATAAATGGTGAATGGTGAATGACATCATTTATTGACCATTGACCATTGTCCATTGACTGCTTAGCCGGATTTAATCTGACAGATGTAATCGCTTCCTGTTTTTCATGCACCGCAACAAATGCTTCTTTATCGAAACCATTTAATCCTTCCAGTGAATTTAATAATGCTATGGGTAATGAAGTACTCAAATCAATGGATTTAAAACCGGATAGTAAAATGTTGTTTCTCCTTAAACTCTTTGCGCAACAACACAATTCCAATAAAGAACAAATCAATCGTTGTAGTTACCAGTTCATGTTTCTTTATAGTTTTCCAGGCAGCTTCCATTTCTTTGCTCCAGTGTATATCATCAAAAATTAAAATGGTATCATTATGTGTTACCGGTAACAACTGTTCAAAATAACGCAGTGTTGGTTCTTTACGATGGTTACCATCAATAAAGATGAAATCAAAAGACGATGGACGATGGAGGATGGACGATAAGGTTTCATCAAAATTTCCTTTCACAACTTCTATATTCTTTAATCCAAGCTGTTGAAAATTATTTTCAGCAATAGCAGCAATAGCATCAGCGCCTTCCATCGTTATCACTTTCGACTCTTTGCCGGGTCTAGCCAAATAGCAAGTAGTAATTCCTAATGAAGTGCCAATTTCCAAAATATTTTTGGGCTGGTAATAATTCACCATACGAAACAATAGCTGCGCATATTTCTTTGGCTTTAATGAATACTGCGCAATATCAGCTACTTTCCGTTGCCTGGTATTGATCTGGGTAGAGCCGGCGCCAAAATCCTGCACTTCAATTACCCGTTCATCTTTCAATAATGCTTTGCGCAGGTTTTCAATTTCGTTATAGGCATAAAAATCGAGGTCATCATTCAGCACATTGGTAATAAAATCAAATACAAAAGGTGAATGCATGCCATGTCCCCTGCCATTGGATGCTTTTAGATAATATGAAAAATATTTACCGGCTAACTGCCCCCGGGAATACATCCGGCGAAATTACAATGAGAAATAAGAAATGTGAAATAAGGAATTAGAAAGGGGATTCTTCACTTTTATTTCTCATTCTTTATTCCTTATTTATCATTCCATATCCCTTATTTTTGCGTCCTGAAAGGCCATTATAGCCTGAGTTGCTTGCCCCATACTCTCCTTTTAATGGCATCCAATTATTCATAACAATATGAAGAAAAACTGGTGGAAAATATTAGCCGTAGCTCTCCTGCTCTACGCTTTTATTGCCGGATTTTTAAAACCGGTCCCTTATTTAAGTAATCTTGGCGAAAGTATCCGCAACCTGTATTTCCATGTACCGATGTGGTTTGGAATGATGGTGTTATACACCGTATCGCTGGTTAACGCCATTCGCTATCTCAATAAAAAAGATCTGCGTTTTGATATTTATGCCGAAGCTTATGCCCGCAGTGGTATTGTGTTTGGCATTCTGGGTTTATCAACCGGAATGATATGGGCTAACTATACCTGGGGCGAACCCTGGAGTAATGACCCCAAACAAAACGGGGCAGCCATCGGTCTGTTAATATACTTCGCTTACATGGTGCTGCGCAATTCCATCACGGATATGGACAAGCGGGCAAGAATCAGCGCTGTTTACAACATTTTTGCTTATTTCATTTTAATACCTGCTATATGGATTATGCCAAGACTGGAACAATCCCTTCACCCGGGCGGACAGGGAGTGGAGGGTAATCCCGGTATTAATGGCAGAGACCTGGATCCATCTATGCGGATTGTTTTTTGGCCGGCTGTTATAGGCTGGACTTTATTGGGTGTATGGATTACTACCTTGTACATCCGTTTAAAAAATTTAAAAGACAAACATTTAATGCATGACTAAACTATTCCACAAAACAGCATTGATGCTTTTAAGTATGTTTTTTTCTGTTGCTGCTATGGCACAGGGAAATAATATTGTAAAATCAGCCAATGAAACAAGAGGCTTATTGTACAGCAATGGAAAAATCTATGTAGTAGTAGCCGTACTGGTTACTATTTTATTAGGATTGATATTGTATCTCGTTAACCTCGACCGTAAAATTTCAAAACTGGAACATAATAAAGAATAACGATTGCAAACTTTTAAATGAACTATCATGTCAGATCAACAACAGCAGTACAGCTTCTTTGGCGCAGTTGAAAAAAGCTTCGACAAAGCAGCTAAATTCACCAAATGGGATAAAGGATTACTGGAACAGATTAAACAGTGTAATGCTGTTTATCGTATGCATTTCCCTGTAAAGATTGGCGACCAGATTGAAGTTATCAAAGCCTACCGTGTTCAACACTCACATCACAAATTGCCCTGTAAAGGTGGTATCCGTTTTGCCACCAGTGTAAACTTAGATGAAGTAATGGCACTCGCTGCACTGATGACTTATAAATGCGCCATTGTAAATGTTCCGTTTGCCGGTGCCAAAGGTGGTATCAGCATCGACCCAAAAAAATATACTCCCTACGAGTTAGAAAAAATTACCCGCCGCTATACATCAGAATTAATTAAGAAAAATTTCATTGGCCCCGGTATTGATGTTCCTGCTCCTGACTATGGAACAGGTGAGAGAGAAATGGCCTGGATTGTTGATACCTACGCCAGCATGCGTCCCGGTGAAATTGATGCATTAGGTTGTGTAACCGGTAAGCCCGTAACACAAGGTGGTGTAAGGGGAAGAAGAGAAGCAACTGGTTTGGGTGTATTCTATGGCATCCGTGAAGTATTGAATATGCCTGAAGTGATGGGTAAGTTAGGATTATCAACCGGTGTGGAAGGCAAAACAGTTATTGTACAGGGTTTAGGTAATGTGGGATTTCATGCTGCCAAATTCTTTCGTGAAGGTGGCGCCAAAGTAATTTGTATTGCAGAACATGATGGCGCTGTTTACAATGCAGATGGCATTAATGAAACAGACTTGTTTGAACATAAAAAACAAACCGGATCAGTTAGAAATTTTGCCGGTGCAAAAACAATTGCCACCAGCAACGAAGCATTGGAACTGGAGTGTGATATTTTAATTCCTGCAGCATTGGAAAACGTTATCAATGGAGAAAATGCACCAAGAATAAAAGCAAAAATTATTGGTGAAGCAGCTAACGGTCCGTTAACTCCCGAAGCAGATGAAATTTTTGCAGCCAAAGGAGTTTTGGTTGTTCCGGATATGTATTTGAATGCTGGTGGTGTTACCGTAAGTTATTTTGAATGGTTGAAAAACTTAAGCCATGTTCGTTACGGACGTATGGAAAAACGTTTTACCGAAAATCAAAACCGCCAGATGCTGGAACAGGTAGAAGCTTCAACTGGTAAGAAAGTAACGGGTAAAATAAGACAAGAAATTATACATGGTCCCGAAGAAGCCGACTTAGTATACAGTGGTTTGGAAGAAACAATGATTACCGCCACCCGTGAAATTATGGATGCCTGGAAAGCCAATCCTGGTATTCCGGATATGCGTACAGCAGCTTACGTGGTGGCCATTAACAAAGTGGGTACTTCATATGCTGAACTGGGTATTTTCCCATAAAGGATAGCTTACCAATTTGATTATATCAATCCCGCCTTTGCAGGCGGGATTTTTGTTTGTTTAACCCGCACTTTTATTCAGGGGGAAACTGTAATTTTAACACAACCAACTACAAACAGAAACTAACTACACTTCATGAAAAATGTAATTATCCCCGTTGATTTTTCAGAAACATCACTCAATGCTGCCCGTTATGCTGCTGAAATGTTGAAAAACAGGTCAACTACCAACATCATACTTTATTCGCTTTTTGAAAAAGAAGAAGAAGCTGAAACCACTGAGTCATACCTGGAAAGTTTAAAGAATGAGTTATTGGAAAAAGGGGTGGTAAATGTAGAAACCGAAAAAGAAATGGGTGATAATTTGATAGATAAATTAGACCGGCTGGCATTTCAGAAAACAGCCACTCTGATTGTGATGGGCATTACCGGCCGTTCACCCATTGCACAGGCATTAATTGGAAGTAATACATTAAAGATGGCAGAGAAAAATGTTTGCCCTGTTTTAATTATTCCACCTTATGCGAAATATAATGGAGTAAAAAATATTGCTTTCGCCTGTGATTTTAAAGATGTAGATGCTACTCCTGTACTATTCATCAAAACCATCCTGGATTTATTTAAAGCAAAACTTCATGTAATTAATGTGGACAGCGAACATTATATCTCCATCAATGAAGAATATGAAAAGGCACAAAACAGAATGAAGGAATTGCTGAACGGTTACAACCCCGAATTCTATTTTATGAGATGGAACAGTTTTCATGAAGCTATTAACCAGTTTGCCGCTGATTATAACATCGATATTATTTTAATGGTACCTAAATATCATTCAGTCCTCAGCAGGGTGCTGGGCACTAATACTAAAGAACTGGTTTACCACAGCACTGTTCCTGTTTTAGCTGTGCATCAATAACAATCATGTTTGTAGAGGCCATAGAAAAAGCATTACAGTTCACCCGTCCGTTGCATTCCATTATACGGACTTATGGCGGCAAACAAATTATTCCCGGCAGCGGTACTTTATTTTTTGTGAATGAACAGGCCTGTGCCATCACCTGCAAACATATAATAGAGATTTTAATTGATGCAGAGAATAAGAATAACCGCTACCGCCAGTTTGTGGCTGAAAGAAACCAGTTACCTAAAGATGGCAAATTCAAAAAAGCATTACAGGGATTAGAATTAAAATATCATTACCACGAAAGCACCATCATTCAAATGAAAAACTCGTTTGTTGATTGTGTAGATGGCTTTGAAAGTTTTACCTGCGATGTGCATCCTTTATATGATTTGGGCATCATCCGTTTCAATGGTTATAAACAAATTCGTTACAAAGGATTGGCTACTTTTTTAAAAGACAGCAGCACAATTAAACAGGGAAAGATGTTATGCAGAATTGGTTATCCTTTTCCTGAATTCAGCAATTTCAAATACAACGAAGCAACTGATGATATTGAATGGAGCAGTGAGGGACTTAGTAATTCACCAGTGTTTCCTATTGAAGGAATGGTCACCCGTTTTCTTGGCGACCAGCATGGTATTGCCGGCATTGAATTAAGTACACCCGGCTTACGTGGCCAAAGCGGCGGACCGTTGTTTGATGACAAAGGAGCCGTATATGGCATGCAGTCCTCCACCAAACATCTTCACCTTGGTTTTGATATGGAAGATAAAGAAATACTGATCAACAATAAGCAAAAGAAAGTAACCGATTATTCTTTCCTGCATTTAGGTCAGTGTGTGCATGTGGATATTATCAAATCGTTTTTAAAAGAGAAAAATGTGAAGTTTTATGAAGAATGATCAGGCAGTTCATTAATTTCTTTCAATCTGCCATTTATCTTTTCAAATCCAAAAACATATTCACCATTAGTGATTATAAAAAAACTCACTGGCATAGCCATATTATATCTTATAACTTGCATGGCCGTTTTTTCGTTCAGTGTTTCTTCCATGTTTTTACATTCCACTAACAACCATGGTAATGAAGAACTATTGAAAACAACGATATCAAAACGTTTACTTAAATCATTCAGCTTAATTTCCCTTTCTACTGCAATTAAAGAAGCCGGGTATTTCTTTACATCCATTAAATAGCGAAGGAAATTTTGACGAACCCATTCCTCAGGAGTAAGTCTTACCCATTGTTTTCGTATCTCATCAAAAATAAATTCTTTTTCGTCTTCATTTTTTATTTTAAATGCATAAGCCGGATAAGAAATCTTTATCATAATAAATTGACGACAGACAACGGACGACAGACCATAGCTGTTGATGCAAGATAAACAATGAATCTATTATTTTATTATCGCAAACAACCTGCGCATTATTTCATAATATTTTATTAGATTTATAGCATAACCATTAAACGTTTTTATATGTCATTCAAGTTCGAATCTTTAAGAGTTTGGCAAAATGCGCTGGAATACGGAGAAAAAATCAATAATATTGCAGATGGTTTTTCCCGCAAGGAACTATTTAATCTTTGTACACAAGTAAGAAGAGCCGCAGACAGTATCGGTTTAAACATTGCTGAAGGTCCTGCCGGATTATCTGATTTGGAACGAAGCAGGTTTCTGACTTTTGCCAACCGTTCAGCTTTAGAAACAGCCGCTTGTTTAATTAAAGCCAGAAGAAGACTTTACATGAGTGAATCTCAATTTAACACCTTATACAAAGAATGTGAACAACTGGTAAAGATGATACAAGCGTTTAAAAACAAATTGAAGTAAAATATAAACACGTAAGACTGATTGAACATATTTCTTTCTGTGGTCAATAGTCAGTCGTCTATAGTCAAAATCATGAAGACAAAAGAAGAAATTGTACAAAACTGGCTGCCCCGTTACACCGGAGAAAAATTAGAGAGCTTTGGTCAATACATTTTACTAACCAATTTTGGTAATTATGTAAAGATGTTTGCCAAATGGAATGGTGTGAATATAATTGGTGAGGACAAGCCGATGCAGTGTGCTACTGCCAACAATATTACTATTATCAACTTTGGTATGGGTAGTCCTACGGCCGCAACGATTATGGACCTGCTAACTGCTATCGAGCCAAAAGCAGTTTTGTTTTTAGGCAAATGCGGTGGATTGAAAAAAAGAAATAAGATTGGAGACCTGATATTACCCATTGCAGCAATAAGAGGTGAAGGTACCTCCAATGATTATTTCCCTGCTGAAGTACCTGCTCTGCCTGCTTTCGCTTTGCAAAAAGCTGTTTCCACTACTATTCGTGATTATGAAGTAGATTACTGGACAGGTACAGTATACACTACCAACCGCCGTGTATGGGAACATGATGAGCCTTTCAAAGAATACCTGCAAAAAGTAAGAGCCTATGCGATTGATATGGAAACAGCTACCATCTTCACTGTGGGCTTTTACAATAAAATACCAACCGGGGCTTTACTGCTTGTAAGTGATCAGCCAATGATACCCGAAGGAGTAAAGACAGAAGAGAGTGATAAGAAAGTTACAGCCGATTATGTAGAGAATCATTTACGCATTGGAATCGATTCGCTCAAGCAACTCATCAATGATGGATTAACCGTTCGTCACCTTAAATTTTAATGCCCGCTTTACTGGAAATAAAAAACCTGCAGGTAGATTTTGTTTCAGATGAAACAAGAGTTACTGCATTAAAAAATATTTCCTTTACTGTTGATCGTGGTGAAATAGTGGCGATTGTTGGCGAAAGTGGTTCAGGCAAATCGGTTACTTCTCTTTCTGTTTTGCAGCTATTACCCTCCCCCCCTGCTCAATTTATCAATGGAGAAATATTGTTTACTAAAAACAATAATCAAACTATTGATATTTTAAAACTGCCGAAAGAAGAGTTACAGTCTATTCGTGGAAATGAAATAGCTATGATCTTCCAGGAGCCGATGACCTCACTCAATCCTGTTTATACCTGCGGTAACCAGGTGATGGAAGCGATATTACTGCATCAAAAAATATCAAAAGAAAAAGCAAAACAAAAAACGATTCAGCTTTTTGAAAAAGTAAAACTACCGGATCCGTCCGGAATCTTTAACCGCTATCCTCACCAGTTAAGCGGCGGACAGAAACAACGGGTGATGATCGCCATGGCTATGAGTTGCAAACCATCATTATTGATTGCTGACGAACCTACTACTGCTTTAGATGTAACGGTACAAAAAACAATTCTTGATCTCATCAAAGAATTACAGCAACAGGAAAATATGGGTGTAATTTTTATTACTCATGATTTAGGTGTGGTAGCTGAAATAGCAGACAGAATAATGGTGATGTATAAAGGTGAAATTGTGGAACAGGGAACTGTTGAGGAAATTTTCAAACATCCCAATCACTGGTACACCAAAGCTTTGCTTGCCTGCAGACCAGCGCTTCATGCTAAAGGAGAAAGATTGCCGACGGTGGCAGATTTTGAGTTGACAGAGAATATAGTTGGCAGTATACAGTCCGCAGTTGACAAAACTTCATCAACCACTAACTACAAACTACAAACAATAAACCAATCAACGTCTTTCATCAAAGTTGAAAATCTCAATGTTTGGTTTCCGGCTAAAAAGACTTTTTTAGGAAAGATAACTGATTATGTAAAAGCAGTGAACGATGTAAGTTTTGAAGTACTGAAAGGAGAAACATTAGGGCTTGTTGGTGAAAGTGGCTGTGGTAAAACAACTTTAGGAAGAACTTTATTGAGGTTGATTGAGCCAACATCCGGTAAAATTATTTTCGATGGAAAAAATATTCTCACCTATTCAAAAGAAGTATTGAGAGAAATGCGTAAAGATATCCAGATCATTTTCCAGGACCCTTACTCCTCATTGAATCCAAGACTTACCATTGGTTCAGCAATAGCTGAACCATTAAAAGTTCACAGCGTAATTACCAAAGAACAGCAGCGAAAAGATAAAGTGATAGAACTATTAGAAAAAGTAAATTTAAAAGCAGAACATTTCAACCGTTATCCACATGAATTCAGTGGCGGACAAAGACAACGCATCTGCATAGCAAGAGCTTTGGCATTAAATCCATCATTCATTGTTTGCGATGAATCTGTTTCAGCTTTAGATGTAAGTGTACAGGCGCAGGTGCTCAATTTGTTAAATGACCTGAAAAAAGAATTTGGCTTTACTTCCATCTTTATCTCACACGATCTTTCAGTAGTTCGTTACATCAGCGATCGTATTATTGTAATGAACAAAGGGAAAATTGAAGAAGAAGGAATTGCGGATGATATTTACCATCACCCGCAAAAAGAATATACCAAACGATTGATTCACTCAATTCCGAAAGGGATTATACCGGGCTAACTATTCTTCTTCAGCTGATGTGGAAACATTGCCGCCCAGCAAACTATTGTAGCCATACCCGCTGTTGTAAAAGTTACGGGCACTCTTCCTGCGGGAGTTAAGCATTTGTTTTACCAGTTTACTTATCTGCTCTTTAAGCGGTTTGTCTTCATCTACATTATCCTGCATAAACGAAGTAAAATCATCATCTGTTGACACTTCTTTTAAATTCTCCGGCTGTAATCCTGAACTGGCAAATTCCCATACCACATCATCTTTCTTTTCCTTATACTTATAAAAATAAATCCATCCTTTGTCTTTTTTATAAGTAGCGGCAACTTTATCAAGGTAAACGATGGTATCCACTTTATTATAATCACGGGATTCAATAAGCACTGCCCTGGCTAAATCGGCCTGGTTTTTATATTGAACCGGGAATTTATTTAACTGGTTGATTGCTTCCAGGTCGTTATACAATTCACTGCGGTACTCATCCATAGCTGCAAAATATTTCCACATAGTATCGGGAACAGGTTTTTTGTTTCGCAAAAGCAGTAAGGCAGTATTATACTTCAGCTTTTTATCACCTGATTGTAATAACTTATCATACAATGCCGGCACATTTTCATTCTTATCCCAAAACGGCATCAGCAGCACAGCATACAAATCCAGCGCATCATTTCCTTTTGAATCATCGTCCGCATTATCTCTTCTTACAGAAACAGATTTAGATTCGTCCAGTTCATCCTGTTTCTTTTCAATCGCTTTCGATTTTTCTGTGATACTTTGTTTGCGTTGCAACTGTTTTGCCTCCAGCCAGAGTTTATTATAGTATTCCTGGTACGCAGTTGGTTTAATATAACCACTGTCAACCATATTAGCCAGCAACTGCATAATCACAGGCTTATAATCATCCAGCGTTACCAATGCCAGTATTTCAGGGAATAAACTTTTTGTCAGCTCAACAGAATCATACAAATTCACAAATATATCCTTGTCCCTGTAAAAATCTTCACGGGAGGGAAGTCCAAATGTTATATGATCAAAGCTTAGTTCATTCCTGTCATATTCCCCTCTTTCAATAACCGGTGGTTCCTCCAGCATAATATCTTTAAATAAACGGTAAGAAGTTTTTGTACGCTGCCTCATTAATGATTCCAGCACTGTGTTTTGCAGTTCAACGGTATCACCGGCTGCCTTATATAAATCTTTCAGATAGTAACTCACTGTGGTATCACCAATCTTTCCCAAATGTTCAACCCATTGTTTTTTAACAGTGAGATAATCTTTATCCTTCCAGGTAAGCTGGGTGATAGCTTTTTTAATTTGCGGCACATCTGTTGAATCAAAATACATTGTACTCAAATTCTTTAATGCTTTCTTTTTAGTAGCAGAATCTGCACTATAATAATCTGTAAAGAAAAGATTCGATTTTTTTACAAAAGGAGAATATCCTTTAATCGTATCAGCTGGTTTAAATGTTTCAAAAAAGGTAGTAAGCAAACTACTCGGTGGTGTCAATGTATCCGTTAATGTTGCGATCATATGTAACACACCTTCTTTATAAAAAAGGCGGGCATTGATCATCCGGCTACTGTTGGTATCCAGCATCTGAAGGTTGTAATTAATAACACCGTTAGGCAAATTCTTTTTTTCGAGTTTACGGTAAATAAAATCACTGTCATGTACAGCCAGCGTACCCCTGTCCCAAAACAAAGATGAATCTTTAATATAAGTGTACTTGGGTAACTTATAATACATCACCATTACTTTCTCCCCCGCGGTATCATTTCCAACGGTAATTGTTTTAGCGGTGGGAAAAGCATCATTATATTCATCGTTATTTTCCTGGTAGTCACGAAACAGGTTTTCCATCCACAATTTGGTTTCATTAGCCGCCTCAGGGTACACAGGCGAATTAACCGTGAAGTATAGTGAGGTATCTGTTCTGTCTTTTACCGCAGGATATACAAACGGGGTAACAGAGAAAGAATTTAAAAATGTTTGATGATTAGGCTGTTCTGTTTTGGCATGTGCAAACAAAGCATAATAATGCGGACCCTGTATTAAATACCTGGCTTGTGTTACGGAGCCATCTTTGTGTTTGTATTTAACATCAAGCGAAGGATAACCTTTGTATGTACCTGATTTACGGCTTACCGTTTTATCAATCACCACACTACTGGCAAAACTTTCATCAATTAAGTTGAGATCAAATGTATCCTCTTCAATAAAATTAATATTCTGCACATCCGACTTCATAATAAGATAATCACTCCCATCCTTTTCATCCACTGATTCAAATTCCATCCGGTCAGGACCGCCGCTGTACACTTTATTCATTACCGGTGCCGCTGGCATCTTTACAGTAAATCCCCCGTATGGTGGTGTGTAATTAACCCACTTATCAGACCTGTGTTCTTTGATTTTTATTGATCCGAAAAATTTAGTTGCTTCATCACCAGTGGTAACATATTCACTGTTACCACTCATTTTAAAAAAGTATATTTCAAATGGAGTAATGATGATATTATACCGCTGATAATCTCCACGCCTTGTTTTATTGGTAATATCAAACCCTTTATACCCATTTACCGTAATATCTTTTTTGCTGATAATTTTACCCGGAACGTTTTCATACAGCATACTATCCACTTTTTGGTAAACCTTATTCACGTCGTGGCCAAGTAAAGAACTGTTTGTTTTTAACCGGGTAACCATATAATAAGCCCCGTTGGTCATATCAGCAAATTGTACCTGGTTTAAGTACTGCATGGGTATAAACCGGTAGAGTTTGCCCGGTAATTCAACACTGTAGGAACTATCATCAGCCCAACGGGTATTAAATGCCAGGGGAATTCTTATTTTATCAATCACATCTTTTTGATTGCTGTCTCTTTCACCCATTGTAACAGGTCGTAAAGTATAACCATGTTTACGTAACCACTCAATCACTCCTCTTGTACCAGGAAGATGGGCTGCACCCACACCAACAAATAATGAAGAACCTGATTTTATAATTGAATCAATAGAAGAAGCCTGAATATCGTTGCGCCGGTATAAAAATTTTTCCTGGAAAGCTTCAGAGAATACGTTGAGTTTATTTAATGAATCGAGTAAATCCAAATCACCTTTCCGGTATGCTTCCTGTAATTTATTTGGATCAGCATAATTATCATTATAATCGTAGCTGCGGCGCTTGGTATTTTTGTCTTTGGCTGCATCCCGGTATGCTTCCATTACCAGTTTCTGGCTTTCTTCAAAATTTTCCACACCGGTTACCTTCTTGCCTAATTTTCTCCCTGTTTGAAATATATACATATCCAGGAAAGTGTCTTCCTCAAAATCTTCTGCTCCCGCAAAATTCCGGTATAATAAACTGTTGATAATTTCCGGCTGTGCAGACAGAGCCCGGGCTATACTTTTCTCATATTTATGAACGGCAAAGGTGTTGATGGATAAATAATCGCTGGGAATATCAAAGCCGCTGTTGTAATCAGTGTATCTTCTCATCCGCAACTGATCAGGATTGAGATTGGTATATTTTGAATTGGTAAAATCTTCCTGCCAGTTTTCGGGGTTTGTTTCAAGGGCTACCACCTCCACATTTTTAATAGCCTGGTAAAATGAATCGCTTAAATGAAAAGCCATTTTACTGCTCACATGCATGGTGCCAAACAAATAGGAAGGCTTTTTTAGCCCGTTACCTGTTATCTCCCATAATAACGAAGGATATTTTTTATTCTTATTTTTTTGTGCTGATACGAGGTTTACTGAGGTAAGCAAAACCAGGAAAACGATGATTTTTTTCATACAGATTATAAAACTGTAAGATAATAAAAGATGTGTTGAAAGCTCGATAAATGTTAAGCAGTGGCGGTAGGCGTTATTGCTTTACCCAAACAATGATTTAACCCGTTAAACATTATGGTTAGCCTTAAATAGAACATTGGATTGAACAGGTGATTTCATTGTCTGAAACGGGTTCTATGAAAAAACAGAGATAAAATCAGATAAAAAAGCTGTGCCATCTGTTCTCTGCAGGCCCCCATTGTGGGTGGATTAGCAAAGTTCACTATATAAAAAGATATTTGGAAAGTGCTGCTCTCATCCATTATCTTTGCGCCCATTCAAAAAGGCCTTTTGAGTTGAAACAAACCTGGTGCCGTAAGACCAGGTAGGTTAAGTTTATCAAATAACCATTCCGCTTAGCACAGGGTTTGTTACAAAGGGCTTATAATTTAAAACCCTGTATTTAAATGAAATTATCTCAGTTTACGTTCGACTTACCCCTCAACCTTATTGCACAGCACCCAGCCAAAAACCGTGATGAAAGCCGCCTGATGGTGGTTCACCGTAAAACCGGGCTCATCGAAAACCGCACTTTCAGGGACATTATGGAGTATTTTAATGACAAGGATGTGTTTGTGGTGAACAACACCAAGGTTTTTCCTGCCCGTATGTATGGCCGCAAAGAAAAAACAGGTGCTAAAATTGAAGTGTTTTTGCTCCGTGAATTAAACAAGCCCAACCGTTTGTGGGACGTAATTGTCGATCCTGCCCGTAAAATTCGTGTGGGTAACAAATTATATTTTGGAGATACAGATGATTTAGTAGCTGAAGTAATTGATAATACCACCAGCCGTGGACGTACAATTCGTTTCCTGTTTGACGGAACGGATGAAGAGTTCCGTGCTATTTTAGAAAAACTGGGTGAAACACCTTTACCAAAATACATAAAGCGTAAACCTGACGAAGAAGATAAAGAACGTTACCAAACAGTTTATGCAAAACATGAAGGTGCAGTAGCAGCTCCCACAGCGGGTTTACATTTCAGTAAAGAATTAATTAAGCGGTTGGAAATTCAGGGCATCCGGTTTGCAGAAGTTACGTTGCATACCGGTCTTGGTACTTTCCGCCCTATTGAAGTGGAAGATTTGAGCAAACATAAAATGGATGCCGAGTATTACAAGATTGATGATTTTGCCTGCAAAATTGTAAACAAAGCAAGAGAGAATGGTAACCGTATTTGTTCTATCGGTACAACAACGATGAGAGCAATGGAATCATCCTTCACTGCACAACACTTTTTAAAACCAAGTGAAGGCTGGACAAATATTTTTATTCACCCGCCTTATGATTTTAATATTGCTGATTCATTAGTAACAAACTTTCATTTACCTAAAACCAGTTTATTAATTATGACCTGTGCCTTTGCAGGTTATGACCTGGCAATGGAAGCTTACAAAAAAGCTATTAAAGACAAGTATCGTTTCTTTAGCTATGGGGATGCAATGCTGGTGTTATAAAATAATCTTTACGTCCCGCTATATGCGGGACTTTTTTTAATAAAAACAATATGACAAACCGGGTGGAAAAAAGACCTTCCGACTCACAGGTGACGATGACTGAACTGGTATTACCCAACGATACCAACACCTTTGGTAACCTGATGGGTGGACGTTTAATGTACTGGATGGATATTGCTGCTGCATTGGCTGCAATGAAGCATTGTGCTACTCCGGTGGTAACTGCCTCAGTTGATAATATTTCATTTGAAAGTCCCATTAAACTGGGCAACGTGGTACATATTGAAGCAAAAGTTACCCGTGCCTTTAATTCATCTATGGAAGTGCATATGAAAGTATGGGGTGAAGATCCACAGCAGCAATTCAAGTACAAAAGCAATGAAGCATATTATACGTTTGTTTCTTTAGATCCCAACGGCAAAGCAAGACCGGTGCCCGGTTTAGTTCCCGAAACAGAAGAAGAGAAAAAATTATTTGAAGGTGCTTTAAGAAGAAGACAAATAAGATTAATACTCGGCGGAAAAATGAAACCGGAAGATGCACAGGAATTGAAAGCATTATTTATAAAATAATCACATACATTCTGCACTGTCAACTTTCAATTATCCATTTATCTCATTTATCAATCACATTCATCAGGTGATGCTTTCCCTTCATCATGAATTTTTTACTTTGTTCTATTGCATCCATTACCTGCTCAAGGATATTATCAACAGTATCGTTGTAATTAATATCTAAGGGCTTTTTAAAATGTACAGAAATTAAAGAACCCTTCTTTTTAAACTTCAATCCCTTTTTATTAAAGGCCCTCCAGAAACCGTTGATAACAACCGGTACAACGATGGGCTGATTTAGCTTAATGATATGAGCTGTTCCTTTTCTTCCCGGGGCAAAAGGCTTGGTAGTTCCCTGCGGAAATGTGATAACCCAGTTATCTCTTAATGCCCTTTCAATCTTTCTGGTATCCGATGGGTCCAGTCCACGCCTTACTTCTTTTCCTTCCGCCCTCCATGTTCTTTTTACAGTCAATGCACCAGCCAGTGTAAACAGGCGACTGATAAAACTGCTTTTCATCGTTTCCTCTGCTGCTACATAATATACTCTTGTAAACGGATTCAATAAATAATATGGAACACCCAGCTTATTCCGCTTGCGCCATTTAACTGCACAAAAAATATGAATGAAGGTGATCACATCAGCAAAATAAGTTTGGTGATTACTTACAAACAGCACATTTCTTTTGGGAAGATTTTCCAAATTTTCTGTTCCGGTAATTTTAATACGGTTGATTAATGCAAGACCGGGGTATGTAATGGTGCCCACAACAGCATATACTGCTGCCCGTATAAAACGAAAATGTTTTAAGCGGTCAATAAAATTTGACATGGCATAGTTGGTTTTGGTTGCAATCGGACATCGAATATAGGGAATAGTTTATAAAGAAAATGAGTTGTCGAATCTTTAAAGATGACTCTATTATCTTTGCGGCCATGAAACTAACTACCGTCATTTTTGATATGGATGGGTTGCTGATAGACAGTGAACCTTTTTGGGAAGAAGCAGGAAAAGAAACATTAGAAAAATTTAATGTATCACTTACACCGGAACAATATGCCAGTTCCACGGGACTGCGAACACAGGAATGGCTGCAGCACTGGTTTCATCATTTTAATATTGATGCCAAACATATTCCGGAAGCGGAAGAAGTGGTAGTGCAAAAGGCTATTGAAAAAATTGTAGCAAACGGCGAACCCATGCCGGGAGTAAATTATATTCTGGAATTTTTTAAAGAAAGAAATTTTAATATCGGGCTGGCTACCTCCTCTCCCATGTCGCTGGCAAACCCGGTAGTGGATAAATTAAATATCCGTTCTTATCTGCAAACGATTACTTCTGCTGAACATTTGCCCTATGGAAAACCACACCCGCAGGTTTTTATTAATTGTGCGGTGGAATTAAACACCACTCCTTTACAATCTTTAGTGTTTGAAGATTCTTTTAATGGAATGATTGCAGCCAAAGCAGCAAGGATGAAATGTGTAGTGATACCGGCACATCATCAGCAGGAACAGGATAAATGGAAAGCGGCGGATTTGCAATTAAAATCGCTGGAAGAATTTGATGAACGAACTTTACAATCTCTTTGATTCTATATTTTTTCGCCAGCTCAATACAAAATTGTCATCAGTACTTAACTTTCCTGTTATCCTGTATTTTGAGTAATATAATATAGAATTATTATTAGCATCCTGTTTAGCAACGCAACCGGGATTAACGTAATTTGAATGAATAAACCAAACTCCTTTATCATCATTCAATAAGAAACCTACATGATTATCCAGCCCAATCACAAACAACCCTTCTCCCTGCTTTTTTATATCATCAATAAACTCTTTTAGCGGAACGTTGCTGTAACGTCTTATACTTTTCTTGCTAACCAGTGAGGTGATTATTTTCTCTGATGGATATTGCGCCAGCCTCACCCTGTTAATCGGGCAACCTGCATCTTTCAATACAGTGGTTACAAAATAGCCGCAGGCAATTGTTCCTTGTTGTGGTGTTTCCGTATTGCCATAAAAATTCCATTTGGTTCCATACCAGTATGGAATGATTGAATCAGTTACGGCATCCACAAATAATTTTGAATAAGTTCCATTAAATTTTTCCGGGTGCTGGTTTTTAACGAGCTGAACTATATTCTTTTTTGTTGCGGGATATTTAGAAACATCCAATTTAAGGACGATGCTATCTTTATTTTTGCCAGCAATAATTTTAGTTGGTGACTTTGGCGTGGAGTGACAGGAAATGATAAGCAGCAGAAAGAATGAGA
Source organism: Sphingobacteriales bacterium (assembly GCA_003963365.1). Classification (GTDB taxonomy): domain Bacteria; phylum Bacteroidota; class Bacteroidia; order Chitinophagales; family Chitinophagaceae; genus AWTP1-9. Next base: position 162,325 of record RXJG01000002.1, on the reverse strand, counting down.
ATCTCATAAAGCAAATAATTTGCTATGAGATGACGATCTAATTAAATTCCATATTAAAACCGGTAATGATAAAAATAATCATCCACCGCCATTACAGCAAAGGATGAAGGCAACAATGACTTGGGCACTTCAACAAAACCATTGCGCTGGTAAAAACGACGGGCAGCATGTAACCGTTCTATTGTTCCTAAATAAATATGTTTTAGGTTTCTTTCCTTTCCCCAATCAAAAACAATATCTAATAATTTTTGTGCGGTAGCTTTTTCTTTTCCCCGCCAGTCTTTATGTACAAACATTTTGCGTAAGGTCACCATATTATCACCAATATCAATTAAGGCGATTGTGCCAACTACAACATCATCCTCCACGGCAACCCAAAAATTGCCATTACCTTTTTGATAAAACGCAGGAATGTTTTTTAAATCGGGTTGTGCTTCTGCAGTGATGGGAACATTAAATTCTCCCACCTGGATGGAAAGTATTAAATCAATTACCTGTTGCTGGTAAGGTTGGGAGAACTTTGTTATAAACATTTATTACATTATCTATTTTTTAAAATATGAACCGAAATAACCTAAGTTATCATATTTTTCATGTCCTTCAGTTTGAATTTCATTAGCAGTTAGAAAATCTCTTACTGGCCTGTAATCTGATAGATTTGCATCAGAAAAAATAAATTTCCTATTTGTTGAAGTATAGATTAAAACTCCCTCATATAAAGTAGACCTTGTTGAAATTTTTGTTGTCACATATCTGTCAATGTCTTTAATGGAAAGAGTCTTTGTTGCCGACAAGAAAAATTTAATTTTTAAAAGTTTGTCCTCCGAATTTATTTCAACGCCTTTTGGCCAAAAGAGAAGTTGAAAGAGCATAAGTATCACAAAAAAAGCAATTAAACTCCATAAGAATAAAAGAAATATACCCGTTAAAGTGTTTTCTTTAAATAGTAAATTCAAGGGGCCGAAAAAGAAAAAAAAGATAAAGAGGGGAATAAATATGAAGCTTGAAATTAACTTACCATAGAATTGCCATTTGTTACAGCCAATGTAAGTAGAATTCATGTTTAAATAATTTATAGAAAGGCTTAAAAATATTTCAGCAATTTAATTGCCCTCTACTTAAATGCATTAAACCCGGTAACATCCATACCCGTAATCAACAGGTGAATATCGTGTGTACCTTCATATGTAATCACACTTTCCAGGTTCATCATGTGGCGCATTACAGGATATTCGCCGGTAATACCCATACCGCCCAGCATCTGCCTGGCATCACGGGCAATATTGGTAGCTATTTCGCAGGCATTACGTTTAGCCATGCTCACCTGTTGCGGTGTTACTTTTCCTTCATTCATCAATACACCAAGGCGCCAGTTGAGTAATTGTGCTTTGGTAATTTCAGTAACCATCTCAGCCAGTTTCTTTTGCTGCAATTGAAATCCACCAATGGGTTTATCAAACTGTACTCTTTCTTTACTGTAGCGAAGAGCGGTATCGTAACAATCCATCGCTGCACCCACTGCACCCCATGCAATACCATAACGGGCTTTAGTTAAACAACTCAACGGACCTTTTAACCCTTTTACTTTAGGAAGAATATTTTCTTTGGGAACTTTTACATGATCAAATACCAGTTCGCCGGTCGCACTGGCTCTTAAACTCCATTTGCCATGAGTAGTTGGAGTACTGAAACCCTCCATACCTCTTTCTACAATTATACCCTGTACTTCACCAGCTTCATTTTTTGCCCATACAACCGCTACCTGTGCAAACGGTGCATTACTAATCCACATTTTGGCGCCATTTAATATTACATGGTCACCGGCATCTTTAAAATTAGTGAGCATGCTACTCGGGTCGCTTCCATGATTAGGTTCCGTTAATCCAAAACAACCCAGCCATTCGCCACTTGCCAGTTTGGGCAAATATTTATGCTTTTGTTCTTCACTTCCATAAGCATTGATGGGGAACATCACCAGTGAACCTTGTACGGATGCTGTGGAACGAACACCGCTATCCCCCCTCTCCAGTTCCTGCATCATCAATCCATAACTAATATAATCTAAGCCGCCACCGCCATATTCTACAGGAATAGTTGGGCCAAAACAACCCAGTTCACCCAATTGCTTTACAATATGCTGAGGAAACTCAGCTCTCTGTGCATAATCTTCAATAATGGGAGAAATTTCTTTCTTTACATATGCCCTTACTGATTCACGTATAAGTTTATGTTCTTCAGTAAGTAATTCATCCAAATTAAAATAATCGGGGCTCTGAAATAAGTCTGTCCTGGCGGCCATAGCAATTCGTTTAAAAAGTGGCGCAAAGATAAAGAGAGGGTGCCTTCTGCCCTAAATTTTCTCTTTCTCGTCTTGCTAATCTTTTAAAAAGTCCACAGTGGGCGGTTGGCACCATATGGCATGCTATATACAGTATGGATCAATTTACTGTGGTGCTAACTGCGGACTGTAGACTGCCAACTGACTAAACCTAAAATTTCCTATCCTGAAAAAAAAATTCGACCTTTTATGCAACAGACTTCCTAAGTGGATGTCCTTAAAATGTAAACCGAATAAAAACCAGGCGATTGGAGCTTATACAGACAGTTTATTACGACGAATTGGTAGAAAGGTGTAAACAGGGTGATACCAGCAGCTACCGGGATTTGTACAACAAATATGCAAAGGCAATGTACAATACCAGTCTGCGCATTGTAAACAATACAGCCGAAGCTGAGGATATATTACAGGAAGCGTTTATTGATGCTTTTAAACACATCGGAAATTTTGAAGGAAGAAGCAGTTTTGGAGCCTGGTTAAAAAGAATCGTGGTGAACAAATCTATCAACAGCATTAAACGGAAAAAGATAAATGTACTGGATATAGATAATGTGCACACCGATTTAAGTGATGACGAACCCATCAACGAAGCGGAGTTTGAATTTAAAGTGGATGAGGTAAAGAAAGCAATCAATGAGTTACCGGCGGGATACAGAACAGTGCTGAGTTTATATTTACTGGAGGACTATAGTCATGAAGAAGTGGCCACTACCCTCAACATCTCACACAGTACGGCCCGCACACAATACATGAGAGCAAAACAAAAATTGTTACAACAATTAAAAGCCAGAGTTGAAATATGAGTAACATGGATAACACGAGTAATGAACTGGAAAAATTTGTTCAGCAAAACCGGGATGAGTTTGATGATATGCCCTTACCGGCCGGTTTATGGAATAAAATAGAAGATAAGATTCAGCCGGGAAAACCTGCCCGCCAAAGCTTAAGCACAGGAGGGAAATCACTGGTAATAGAAATGAAATGGGTGAGAATGGCCGCAGCTGCAGCGGTGATTACAGCTGTTGGATTGATAACATTCAAGATGATTAATAAGAATACAGTTAACCCAACTGAAGGTACTGTAGCAAAAACAACTGAGCAACCTAAAACAAACGACACAAATAGTAAACAAGAACCGGCCACAGCAAAACAACAACCTGCCGAAAGTACTGAAACACCACAACAAAATACAAGCCTCGCCAGCAATGATAAGATTCGTAAAAATGAAAATACGGAAGCTGATGATGAAATGGGAGCGTTGGTTCATTTTACCAAAATCATTCACAGCAAACAAAAGCAGTTAATTACTATTAAAAAATACAGCCCGGAATTGTACGAGCATTTTGTGACAGATTACAACAAACTGGATAAGTCTTACAATGATTTAAAAGAGGCAATGAAGACCAATCCTAACAAGGAAGTACTACTTGAAAAAATGATTGCGAATCTGCAACTGCAAATTGACTTGTTAAACGAACAATTAAAGGTGGTACATGAAATCAATAAAACTAAAAAAGATAAAGCAAATGAAATCTCCAAGACAATTTAAAAATGGCCCTTTGTACCTGCTTTTTTCAATCTTATTATTTGCTCCGTCATTAGTAAAAGCACATGATGATGGTGATTTTAAAATAGAAAAGAAAAAGAATTACTCAAAAACTTACCCGGTAACTGCCAGCACAAAAGTGCAACTGGAAAATTCCTTTGGTGAAATGAAAATCATTACCTGGGATAAAAGTGAAGTAAAGGTAGATGTAGATGTAACCGTTAAAGCCAACAGTGAAGACAGGGCAAAAGAACTGTTAGACAACATTAAGTTTGAAGATGGCAAAGAAGGTAACAGTGTATACTTCAGAACCAGTGCGAATGGTAAAAATGGCAACTGGAAGAATAAAAATAAAAACAAGAACGATAATGAAGATGCGGATGACGACGATGATGATAAAGACAGCCAGAAAGGAAAGCACCGCAACTATGGTAACACCAGCATGGAAATTAATATGACTGTGTACATGCCTGCCGGTAATCCTATTGAAGCAATAAATTCATTTGGAGCGATGACCGTACCTGATTTAACCGGTGAAGCTGAAATTGCCAGCAAATTTGGAAGCCTGAAATGCGGTAAAATAAGCAACAATAAGGAACTGAGTGTTGAATTTGGCAAAGGTGATATTAAACATATTAATGGCGGTGAAATAAATATCAAATTTTCATCAGCAAGTGTTGATAAGCTTTCCGGAGAAGTAAAAGCAAATTTTGAATTCAGCAAAGGAACTACTATCAGCCTGGATAATTCATTAAAAGGATTAAAACTGTATAATTCCTATTCAACAGTTGAGCTGGAATTATCAAAAGATATGTCTGCTGAATTTGATATAAAAACCAGCTTTGGAGATTTTAAAAATCATTCAGGAGCTAAAATAACGGAAGACAAAGAAGATGACGAAGATCATAGCCCAAAGTTCGATCACAAATATTCTGGTAAGATTGGTAATGGTGATGTGAAGATTAAAATCAAATCCAGCTTTGGTACAACCAAAATAAGTTAGCAAGTACACAAGCCATAAACAAGGGGTTCAACGGGATGTTGAGCCCTTTTTATTTTCAGCCATCATTGAATAGTGTGATTTCATCCTTTAATGGTTTTATCGAAACAGAATCTTTTTTTATATTTCAATTATGAAACATACACTCCAGGCCGCATTAGTACCAATCGTCATGCTTTTTGTAATAACAAGTACAGCACAGCAAACAACGAAAACAGAAAAGAAACCTGAAAACCAGGTTCGGAAATATTATTTCGTAATGCTGTTGAAAGGAAGCAACAGAACACAGGATTCAGTTACGGCTGCAAAACTTCAGGATGGTCATATGGCCAATATTGGCCGCTTATATAAAGAAGGAAAATTAAAAGTAGCCGGACCTTTTGGCGATGATGGCAACTGGCGTGGCATATTTATTTTTGATTGTGAAACCGAAGAAGAAGTAAAGAAATTACTGGATACAGACCCCGCTATAGCTGCAGGAAGATTGGCGTACGATATTCATCCCTGGTACACCACACCGATGGGAAGTTTTAAACCGGGAAAGCCGGAATGAATTTGTAGTTGTTTTCTCGCAACCCGTTACTCACTACTCACAGCTTAATTAACTTTACTTCATGACACAAACATTGCTTTGCCTGGGAGATAGTTATACCATTGGGGAATTAGTTCCATTGCATGATAGTTTTCCCTATCAAACCATACAATTACTCCGTAAAGCAGGTTTACATTTCCATGCTCCGGAAATTATTGCCAAAACGGGGTGGACAACATTTGAACTGGCCGAACATTTAATTCATACACAATTAGAGAAACAATACGATTTTGTCACCTTGTTAATCGGCGTCAATAATCAATACCGTGGTTTATCCATTGATGATTTTAAAAATGATTTTGATTTTTTGCTGAAGAAAGCTGTTCACTTATCTGGAGAAAATCCTGAAAGAATAATAGTATTATCTATTCCTGATTGGGGAGTAACTCCATTTGCTGTCAGCAATAATCAGCAACAAATAGCCAGTGAAATCGATGCATACAATCAAATCTGCGAAGCTGCAGCTAAAAAACAGCATTGTCATTTCATCAACATTACTTCTTCACAAAGAGAAGATGGCAATAAGGCAGAATTTTTAGCCAGTGATAAATTACATCCCTCCGGAAAAGAATATGCGAAATGGGCAGAGCAGGTAAGTACAATTATTAAAGATCAGCTTAAATAGCTTTTAAATATTGTGCCATTTCAAACTGGTACTGTTCAGCAATAGCTCTTGCTTCTGTTGCAAAGTCTTGCTTTTCTGATGCGTAAATGATAGCCCGGCTGGCATTAACTAATATGCCGCAATCTTTTATCATCGCTTTTTCTGAAATATCTTTCAAACTTCCTCCCTGTGCACCAACACCGGGAACTAAATAAAAGTGGTTAGGTGTAATAGAACGGATGTTTACAAATTCTTCAGCCTGTGTAGCACCTACCACAAACATTAAATTATCCGGTGAGCCCCATTGCGAAACTGTTCTCAATACTCTTTCATATAAATACTCTGCCCTTAAATGTTCTTCACCGTTTTCTGTAATGAGTTGTTTCAATTCAAAATCATTGGCGCCTTTATTAGAAGTCAGGCCAAGTACAATCGCCCATTTTCCTTCATATTGCAGAAATGGTTTTACGCTGTCTTCACCCATATAGGGAGCTACAGTTATTGAATCGAATGGCAGTGTTTCCAAAAAAGCCCTGGCATATTGCGAAGAAGTGTTGCCAATATCTCCTCTTTTAGCATCAGCTATTTTAAAATGTTCATTGCCGATATAATTAACCGTCTTTTCCATTGCCTCCCAGCCTTTCAATCCTAATGCCTCATAAAAAGCGGTATTGATTTTATAGCTCACACATAAATCTCTCGTGACATCAATGATTTGTTTATTGAATTCAAATATTGCATCGGGATGCGATGATAAATGAGCAGGAATTTTAGTGATGTCTGTATCTAATCCAACACAGAGGTAAGATTGTTTTTTGAAGATCTGTTCTGCCAGTTGTTGCCGGTTCATTATATTTTTCCTTGTAAAATTGAATGCAAAGTATTACCAAATTTCCAAACTTCCTCAAATGTGTTATATAACGGAACGGGTGCTAATCGTATCACATTTGGTTCCCGCCAGTCAACATAAATTCCATTACTCATCAGTTTATCATAAACTTCTTTTCCTTTCTGTAACATCAGCATGGAAACCTGGCAACCATGCTGTTCTTCTTCTCCCGGTGTAATAAACTCAATTTGTTTTTCTTTTTGTGAAGCATTGATCTTGTCCAGCACAAACCACAAATAAGCATTCAGTATTTTTCTTTTCTGCTGCATTGTATCCCAACCGGCTCTTCCAATAATATCCATTGATGAACGTACTGCAGCCCATAGCATCATATGTGGTGTACTTAATTGCCATCCTTCTGCCGATGTTATTGGCTGAAACCCTTTATCCATTTTAAAACGGGTTTCTTTTTTATAACCCCACCAACCGGCAAAACGATTGATGTCTGCATCATTATGAAATCGTTCATGCACATACGCACCACCAACAGCACCGGGACCAGCATTCAGATATTTATAATTACACCAGCAGGCAAAATCAACATCCCAATCATGCAGTTGCAATGGAATATTACCGGCACAGTGAGCCAAATCAAAACCAACTCTTGCTCCTGCCCTATGTCCTGCTGAAGTAATTGCATTCATATCCATCACTTGCCCGGTATAGTAGTTGATACCTCCAAATAAGATTAAAGCCAGTTCATCTTTATGCTTCTCGATGACTTGCAGAATATCTTCTGTACGCAAACAATGTTCTCCTGCCCGTGGATTAATTTCAATCAGCACATCGTCTGGATTTAGTCCATGATGTTTGATATGCGATTCAAACATGTACTGATCACTGGGAAATGCTTTACCCTCACAAATAATTTTATTTCTTTTTCCCTGTGGACGATAAAAGCTCACCATCATCAAATGCAAATTCACCGTGAGATTATTCATGATCGTAATCTCTGATGATTTAGCACCAATAATAATTGAGAATGCTTTGGTAAGATGTGAATGATAATCTATCCACGGGTCATCTCCTATGAAAAATGATTCTACCCCGTGCTTAGACCAGCCGTCTAAAATCCGCTGAATGTATGTAGTAGTTTGCTTAGGTTGTAGCCCAAGAGAGTTTCCTAAAAAATAAATTTGCTCTTTCCCATTTTCAACAGGAATAATAAATTCTTCCCTGAAATCTTTCAGCAAATCTTTTTCATCCAATGACTGAGCGAAACTCAATGTATTTTCAAACTGCATCAGAATAATTTTGACAACCGTTTCTGCATTTCCTCTGCTATTGTTGCTCCATCACCTTTTTGCTCTTTCAATTTTTGCATAATGTTGTGATAACTTTTTTCGTCACGGTTCTGGCTCAGCTTAAATACATTGTCAATTTCTTTCACTTCTATTTCAAATGCTACAATTGCTTTGGCAAGACGATGTACATAATCTTCCGGTAACGCTTCAAAATTAGCAGGGGAATGCGGGTTCTTTTCAAAATGATTGGTAGTTCTTTTCAACACCTCAAGCAATTCATTATAATCCAAAAAACGCAATACACCTTTTGCATGCACACTCATGTAGTTCCATGTGCTTGCCTGTTTAGGCTCAGTGTACCAGCCTGCACTAACATAAGTATGTGCACCCGTAAATACTGCCAGTGCATTAGGATTTTCTTCAAATGCTTTATGATGATCAGTACTTCGCATAATATGACCAGTGAGAAATAATTTTCCGTCTCTCTCATCAATAAAAACCGGCACCTGCGAAGCAACGGGCTTATTATCCTTATCCACACCACACAAAAAAACAAATGGATTATCTTTCATAAACTGCAGCACCACGCCAGCATCTTTTTCTTTGAAGTATGGTAAACTGTACATTAAACGAAATTAATCATTTGCAATATAACCGGAAAAACAACCGTATAACAAACAGGAAGATGGCATTCATCTTCCTGTTTGTTATCATTTAATTTACCGTATACATTTCATCATCATACAAATACTTCCAGTGGTTTTGTACCCGGATATTGTGCATTTCGCATGGCAATACTCCTGGCGGCTAGTCCGGCAAAATCTTCAAACGCCTTACGGGTAATTTTATCCTCACTCACCATAATCGGTAATCCATTATCACCACCTTCACGAATGCTTTGTACCAATGGAATTTGGCCGAGAAAAGCAATATCATATTCTTCTGCTAAACGTTTGCCGCCATCTTTTCCGAAGATGTAATATTTGTTATCGGGTAATTCGGCCGGAGTGAAATAACTCATATTTTCAACCAACCCAATAATGGGAACTTTTATTTGAGCTTGTCCAAACATAGCTACTGCTCTCTTCGCATCTGCTAAAGCAACATCCTGCGGAGTAGTAACAATGACAGCACCGGTTACCGGTACAGTTTGTACCAATGTTAAATGAATATCACCTGTGCCGGGGGGCATATCAATAATCAAATAATCCAACTCTTCCCACAACACTTCCGTAACAAACTGGCGAATAGCACTGCTTGCCATCGGGCCACGCCACACCACTGCGTTCTTATCATCTACCAATAACCCGATGCTCATCAGCTTTATTCCATATTTCTCAATCGGTACAATCATTCCCTTTCCTTCAATCTCCATCATCATCGGTCTTTGCCCACGGATACCAAACATGATAGGAACACTCGGGCCATAAATATCAGCATCCATCAAACCAACCTTTGCACCACCCTGTGCTAATGCCAATGCAAGATTTGCTGACACCGTTGATTTACCCACACCACCTTTACCACTTACCACCGCAATAATATTTTTTACTTTAGGTAATATAGTAGCGGCATCTTTCCGGTTAGTACTTGTGTTAGCTGTAAAGTTTACCGTAACATCCGCTTCTTTATTCACCAGCAATTTTACCGCATTGATACAGGCATTACGGATCATATCTTTCAACGGGCAGGCAGGGGTGGTGAGCACCACAGTAAACGAAACTGCATTTCCATTGATCACTATATCTTTTACCATGTTAAGCGTAACGAGATCTTTACCAAGATCGGGTTCCTGTACATTGCTGAGGGCTTCCAGTATTTTTTGTTCAGTCATTCCAATGAATTGTTAAAATAGAAATTTGTGGCTGCAAATTTAACCATTAGCTGCTTTAATTGTTTACTCATTCGGGTAATACCATTATTTTTGACCCGGATGAGGAAAATTTTACGATACGCCTTTTTATTGATCTTCTTTGTACCCAAATCGGTTTTAGCACAGTTTGAAACCATGCAGGATTCTGTGGTGCAATTATATGGCGTAGTAATGACCAGCGATAGTTTAAAAGCTATACCCGGGGCCACTATTATGGTAAAAGGGCAAAACCGGGGAACCATCACCAATAACCAGGGTGTTTTTTCTATTGTTGTTTTAAAAGGTGATATTGTTGAATTTACTCATGTAAGCTACAAACCCATTTCAGTAAAAGTTCCCAAAAATATTCAGGGCAATCAATACAGTCTTATCCAGTTGATGGTTACTGATACGGTATACTTACCCGCTACTATTATCAAGGCCAAACCCACCCGTGAGCAATTTGAAAGAGATTTTGTTAATACGCCTGTTCCGGATGATGACATTTCCATTGCCCGAAAGAATAATGATGCTGCTACATTAAGAGCATTAGCTGCCGTATTACCGGCTGACGGAAGAGAAGCAGTAAATAAACAATTGCGGGCACAATCTGCCAAATTATACTACGCCGGTCAGCAACCACCCATTAATTTGCTGAATCCTGCGGCCTGGAATGAATTTATTAAAGCATGGAAGCGGGGTGATTTTAAGAAGAAGTAGTTTACCTGAACCTGGTTTTATTGGATTAAAAGTATTAACGGGATAATATCCTTACAGCATTTTCAATTCTCCATTATTAATTTATTCATGCACCACCATCACCGGTACTTTGCTGTGAAACACCAATTGCTTTGTATGATTAGGCATAAACAGCTTATGCAGCATATTTTGTTTATGCGGAACTACAATAAGAATATTGATGTTATTCGCTTCAATGTAACGGCTTAATCCTTCCTGCACATTATAATCTTCCACAAAATGATATTCCGGCGACCAGGACTGGAACATGGCTTCTAATAATCCTGATTGCATAGGTGTATCAACTGTAGCATATTCATGTTGATAGTCTACGTTTACAATATGCAGTCTTGCACCCGTGGCTGCCAGGAAAAGCTTTACCTGTGTATCAGGTATATTCGCCACCACATCCCTGAAATCTGTAGCCAGTGCTATTTTTTCTACTGGTTTGAACTTACTTTTTTTGGGAACTATAATTACCGGAATCGTAGTATTGGCGGCAACATCGAGTGTATTGCTTCCTATTAATAATTCTTTGACTTTGCCTGCACCTGATAACCCCATTACAATTAAATCCGTACGGAAATTTTCAGCAAATACATTTATTACACCTCTTAGTTCTCCGTTAATAATTAAATATTCCAGTTTTACCAGCGGAATTTCTGATTCCACCACCTGTTTTATCCTGGCCAGTTCTTTAAGGTTAATCTCTTTTACTCCTTCATCTGTCAATTCCATACCTTTATTCACCGGGTGTATAACAGGGTATTGATAGGCATGCAGCATCATTACTTTTCCATTTATTTGCACGGCTAACTGTGCTGCATAACGAACTGCATTTATTGAAGTATCAGAAAAATCAACAGGGACTAAAATAGTTTTCATATCACAACATTTTACACTACTAAGCTATTTCACCCGGTATGGTTTACCACTGATTTTTCTCATTTAAAAAACAGAGATTTATCATAACCATAATACCGGCACAGGAATCGTTCCCGGTTTTTTATTAAATTACCACATGAAAGTTTCAATTTTCATTACCAGCCTTTTTATATCGCTAACAGGTTTTACACAAATCAATCGTCAAAACATTACTATTGCCAGAGACAGTTTTGGCGTGCCGCACATCTTTGCTAAAACAGATGCAGAAGTTGCTTATGGCCTGGCATGGGCACATGCTGAGGATGATTTTAAAACCATCCAAATGATTGCCTTATCCGGTAAAAGTTTGCTGGGAAAAGCCTTTGGTAAAAAAGGGGCTCAGGCAGATTATGTGGTTGCATTATTAAGATGCAGGGAAATAGTGGAAGAAAAATACAATACCCTTTCGCCTGAATTTATAAAGATGGTGCAGGGATATATTGCCGGGCTGAATGATTATGCCAAAACGCATCCATCAGAAGTGCTGGTAAGAAAGTCATTTCCTATTAATGAAAAAGAATATTTAACGGCCGCTACTTTTTCAGTTTGTTTGATCACTAATGTTGATAATGTAATTGCTGCGGTGTTTGGTGGTAAAGTGCCTGCCATTCCGGGATTTGCATCCGGGGGTTCCAATGCCTTTGCAATTCATCCATCAAAAACAACTACCGGCGAAGCGTTTCTTGCCATCAATGCACATCAGCCATTAGAAGGACCGGTTGCTTTTTATGAAGCCCATTTGATGAGTGAAGAAGGACTGAATATTCTGGGCGGATTATTTCCCGGAGCTCTTTGCATACTGCATGGAGTGAATGAAAACCTTGGCTGGGCTCACACGGTAAATTATTTCGATAAGACAGATGTATATCAGCTACAAATGAATCCCGATAACCACAACCAATATAAGTTTGATAACAACTGGCTTGAGTTGGAAGTAAAGAAAGTAAAACTGAAAGTGAAAGGAGTTCCCATCACCATTAAGAAAAAAGTTTATTGGAGTAAATACGGTGCCACTATTAAAACTTCCAATGGTGTTTTTGCCATCCGCCTTGCGGCCAACCAGGATATTAAAGCATTGCAACAATGGTACCAGATGGATAAAGCTAAAAATTTTACCGAGTTTAAGTCTGCCCTGAATATGACCGGTATTCCTATGTTCAATATTATGTATGCAGATAAACATGATACGATCTTTTATGTAAGCAATGGTAAAATACCTGTCAGGAATCCAGCAGCTGAATACAACTGGAGAAGTACATTGCCAGGGAATACATCCAAAACTTTATGGACAGAATATTACCCCTTTAGTTATTTACCACAATACATAAATCCATCATCAGGATTTTTATACAATACCAACCACTCTCCTTTTTTAGCTACTGAAAAAGCTGATAATCTCAATCCGGCTAACTACGATAAAAATGTTGGCTGGGAATTATATGATAATAACCGAAGTGCAAGATTTTATGAATTAATACCCAAGAATGAAAAAATAGATTTTGAAACATTTAAAAAGATAAAATTCAATCGTCAACTACCTGCCACTTTACATTATCCTTATAAAATTGATTCGGTGTATTTGATAAATGCAGCAGATTATAAAGAAGTGGAAGAAATTATCGCTACTCTTCAGCAATGGAATAAAAGCTCAGAAGCCGGTAATAAAGGAGCGGCAGTTTTTTTAATACTGTATAATTATGTTGCTGAAAAATTAAAAGGCCAGCAACCCAGGGCACTAACCAAAGCGGAATTACTGGAAGCTTTTCAATATATAAAAGATTACCAGTTGAAATACTTTGGCAAAACAGGAATTACACTGGGTGATTATCAAAAATTAGTTCGTGGCAGTAATGAATTTCCATTAGGTGGCATACCGGATGTGCTGGCAGCAATGGCTAATGTTCCTTACAAAAATGGCAGGGTGAAGAATGATTATGGTGATGCGTATATTGAACTGGTTCGTTTTCCAAAAGAAGGATTGCCTGTTATTGAATCTGTAAACGCATTTGGTGCCAGCAGTCATGCTGATTCTCCGCATTACAAAGATCAAACGCCTTTGTACCTGCAGCAAAAAACAAAACATATGAGTTTGGATAAAGAAGAAGTGATGAAACATGCTGAACGCATCTATCATCCGGGAGAAATTCCAAATCCTTAAAGTGAGTTTTAATTACTTCTTATTTTTTTGAAATACCCATTACCAAAAATAACCAGCCCAGAATAAAGCTTAATCCACCTAACGGAGTAATAGCCCCTATCCAATTCATATTTTCATTACCCATTCCTTTAAAAGCAGTGAGCAGGTATAAACTACCGCTAAAGAGAATAGTACCCAGTATAAAAAGCTTGCCGGCATTGTGTATCCATTTGTTAGAAAAATCTTTATACAGTATTCCTGTTGCCAGTAAAGCGAATACATGATAAAACTGGTAACGTATGGCCGTTTCATAAATGGCCAAAGCATCAGCCGGTAATTTTTCTTTTAAAGCATGTGCACCAAAAGCTCCTAATGCTACGGATAACGCCCCTGTAACGGCTGCCAGTTTCAAATATGTTTTATGCATATTGCCGAACTATTTTTTTAAAGTTATCATTACTCAGGTAAGCAGTATTAAAATGATAAACTGCTTTGCTGTAAAAAGGCTCCCTGTCATTTAGTTTCTCTGAAATATAATTTTTCAATGTTCCATCAGTTAATCCTTTTATCAACGGTCTTGTTTCTTTTTCCAGGGTGAGTCGGTTTACCAGTTCATCCACATTTGTTTTTAAATAAATCGTTACCCCTTTTTCATTCATCCGGTTCATGTTATTAAAAAAACAGGGAGTGCCGCCACCACAGGATAAAATGAAATTATCTTTTTGAAAAAATGAATGCAGCACTTCTTTTTCTTTCTTACGAAAATATGCTTCGCCTTTTGTATCGAATATTTGAGATACTTTTAAGCGTTCTATCTTTTCAATCTCTTCATCTAAATCGTAAAAAGCCAGTCCATATGCTTCTCCCCATTGTTTACCCCAATAGCTTTTGCCTGTACCCATGAAGCCAATTAAAAAATAACGCATAGAATACTAAAATAACAATGAAAACTCAAATTAAAATATTAATAAAAAATCCCACCGTAATTAACGATGGGATTTTAATTTTATTCCTCTGCAAAGACTACTCGCTTTTAGCATCATCAGCTGATGTAGCTGCATCACTATCCATTTTCTTCTTCAGTTCAGCCAGTACGCCCAGGTCACCTAAAGTTGTTTTTTCCACTTTGTTCTGGATGTCTTTCACTGCTTTTTTCGTACGGACAGCTTCGGCAGTTTTTTCTTTCTTCTCAGCTTCTAACTCATCTGCTTTTGCTCTTTCCCAAATACGGGTATGACTTAATACGATACGCTTTTCATTACGATCGAATTCAATCACCATGAACTGTGCCGTTTCATCAGCCAACACGGTTTTACCATCTTCTTTATTCAGATGACGGTTAGGAGCAAACCCTTCTAAACCATAAGGCAGTGAAATGATAGCACCTTTCTCATCTTTACGGGTTACTGTACCTTCATGAATGGTACCAACGGCAAATGTATCCTGTAAAGCATTCCAGGGATCTTCTTCTAATTGTTTATGACCTAACTGCAGTTTGCGGTTTTCTTTATCAATACCTAAGATGATCACTTCAATTTCCTGGCCAACCTTAGTGTATTCACTTGGGTGGTTGAAACGTTTTAACCAGCTGAGGTCGCTGATGTGGATCATACCACCAATACCGGTTGATAATTCAACAAACACACCATAAGGAGTAATGTTTTTTACTAAACCTTTGTGACGGCTGTCAACAGCAAATTTTGTTTCAATATCACTCCATGGGTCTTGTGTCATTTGCTTAATAGATAAGCTCATCTTACGGGCTTCTTTATCCAGCGTTACAATCTTGGCTTCATGTTCATCATTCAGTTTGAAGAACTCTTTAGCGTTGATTGGAGTGTTTGCCCATGTAATTTCGCTTACGTGAACTAAACCTTCCACACCCGGCATAATTTCCAGGAATGCACCATAATCTTCAATATTCACCACTTTACCTTTTACTACTTCACCTTCTTTAATGGTTTCAGGTAAAGTATCCCATGGATGAGGAGTTAATTGTTTCAATCCAAGACTGATGCGTTTTTTATCATCATCAAAGTCTAATACAACTACTTTCAGTTTCTGATCCATCTTCAGTACTTCAGAAGGATGAGAGATACGTCCCCAGCTGATATCGGTAATGTATAATAAACCATCCAAGCCACCTAAGTCCATGAAAGCACCGAAGTCGGTAATATTCTTGATAGTACCTTCCAGCACCTGGCCTCTTTCAAGTTTGCCCATGATCTCGGCACGTTGAGCTTCAATATCACTTTCAATAAGAGCTTTGTGAGATACCACAGCGTTTTTAATAGTCTCGTTAATCTTAACCACTTTAAACTCCATGGTTTTACCAACAAACTGATCGTAATCAGTTACCGGCTTAACGTCAATTTGTGAACCTGGTAAGAAGGTTTCCATACCAAATACTTCCACAATGAGACCACCCTTTGTTTTGCTGGTAACGATACCGGTAACCACTTCGCCGGTTTTGTGCACTTCCACAATACGCTGCCATGCACGGGTAATGCGGGCCTGCTTGCGGCTGAGGTGAAGATTACCTTCCCGGTCTTCTTTTTCCACTACCATTACTTCCACCACATCACCTGTTTTTAAACCGGGGATATCACGGAATTCGTTAGCGCTGATTAAACCATCGCTTTTAAAACCGATGTTAATCACTACATCTGTTTTGCTAACACCTACTACCACACCTTCTACCATTTCACCATCGGTTACCTGTTTGAAAGTGCCTTCGTAAACGGCATCATACTTTGCTTTTTCATCTTTGTTGTAAGATGTAACATTACGCTTATCAACGCTCCAGTCGAAGTCGTCATGAGCGGTTTGAACAGGTACATTTGTTGACGCTGTAGCTGCAAGTGTTGGCTCAGCCACCACTGCGGTCTCCTGTCCTTCAGCGTTTGAGTTAACAATTTCGTTTTCTGACATAAAATGATCCCGAAAGGGTTTTTATTTTCGGGGGTGCAAAGATAGGATTATGATGCCGGACGGGCAAGGAATTGTGGGTGTTTTTTGATGGCGGGAATGAGGGGTAACTAAACAGGTCTTTTCCCTGCTTTTGCTTCTGCCGCTGTCATTCCCACCGGTTGAATATGAGTGGGATCCCATCCTATTTTTACAGGTGCATTCCAGTCTTTTTCTGCAATGGCCTTATTAATTGCCGGAACCAATCTTGAAGGTACGCCCCATCGAATGCCTGTCATCAATCCATTTTTCTCTGCAGCCCAGGCCAGTTTTAAAAGGTAAGCAACAGACATCTTTGAGGGATTATCATTATCCAACATATCTACTGCAAGGCTTTCTTTTTGACCATTTGGCCCTGTTACATTATGAAAACCAAATTTTAGTTTTGAATGACCAGAATTATATGCTTTTAGTTGATCTTCCGGACTGCGGTAGGCTTCCTGGATTCTTGGCCGAACATCTATTGCTTCCAAATCAGTAATTACTTTAACTATGCGACTGCGAAAAGTTGGATAAAGTTCCAGCAGGCGTTCTGCGTTTCTTTGCTGACGTTGTTGTTCGGTCATCTTCTTAAATTTTTTTGTGATTTTTTTCCTTTCCCATTTTCAAATATTTAGCGTTATAAGTTTATCAATGACATACTGCATCATTAAACTTACATTGTAAACTATTTTCTACCTGCTTTGAATCCGTTTTCGGCTTCTCTGCTATTAAAAAACTGAGTTATTGAATGGCTACCTGCTTATTGGTTTTCCAGTCAAACTTAAATTCATCTTCGGGAGTGGCAGGGGGCCTTGACCCGTCAAAATTTACAGTATGATAGGTTCCATGCAGGTACTTATCATCTATGGTAATTTTTAAAAAACCGGGACTGGTCTGGTTATAATGATTCAGTACAACATCTTTGTGAGTAGTTTGGAAAGGAACAGTGATTAATTCACCCTGGGGGTTACGTTGCAGGCGGTGCATGCTCTGTGCCTTATTTACATAACCACCTGCCCCGGCAATTATATAAGGTATCTTTTTACCTTTTACCGTTCGGGTAAAACGCTGGTAGTTGTGTACATGCCCTGAGAAAACTGCATCCGGAACCCGGCCGGCCTTTTTAAAAGCATTGTCAAGATCATTAAGAATAACCGGATAACCGCCATGCGCCGTATCCAATGAAAAAGATGGATGATGTATGGTAATGAGGAGGCATTTATTTTTTGCAGCCTTTTTTAGTTCGTTTACCAACCAATCATATTGCTCAGTACTGCCATTGGCATCCAGCGACCCGTCAACATTGGAAAACAAACCAATAACAGTTACATAAGGGGCATCCAGTACCCAATAAGGCCATGGCTGGTTCAATGTTTTACGGTAAGAAGAATAAGGCCCATAGCTGGGTGTTTTATCACAAAAGTTTGTCATGAAACCCTCCAATGATACCTCGGTGTCTGGTTCGTCAGTAGGCTTTGTTTTCGTGTCGCAATCATGGTTACCGGGTATAGCAAAAATATAGGCAGGATAATCTTTATAGGGATCATAAAATTGTTCTTCATAATGGTGACTGACGCCATTATAATAAACAACATCGCCGAGGTTGTAAAAGAAAGCTGGTTTGCTTGCCGCATCAGCCTGTTCAATTTGTTTATCCATCTGGTAGGCTATATTTTCCTGTGTTTCCGTTCCATGGATACCGCCGGTGTCGCCCACCATATGAAAAACTATTTTTTTGGAATCGTTAATCTTGCTGACAGAACTATTCGATAAAACATCACTTAGTTTTAAAGTTAAGTCACCCGGCTTTTTAAATTTTCCGGGTATTGGTATAAACCGGTGATTGGGTTTATACAGTTCGACAGGATCACCAAAAGGTCTTTTTACCTTATGTGTATTATTACCTCTTGCAGTTGGTTGATTTTTCATTGTGTAAATTTTTAAATGCCTACTCTGAATCCGTTTTCGGCTTCCCGGTTAAATTATTTACAGCTGATATAGCTATAACCCGTGCACCCTTGTGAGGGATTGCAATAATCAAAATGATTAAAAAACTAACAGAACCGCTGTCGGAAATCAGAAATAAAATGAGGTACCATACAGGGTAGTTGTTTGATGTACGATTAACTGGTCTTGGGTAAATGGAAGCAGCTTAAATAAGGCAGGAACAGGTTGACTTAACTAATTTAGTTTATCATATTCAAACTCTTTGCTTCGATTTCAATCTGTAACGTAAACTTAATACTATTGGCAATGATAATAAACCGTTTTTTCCTCATAAACCCTACCGTATTTTCCCCTTTTTGCTGTATCATTATTTTTCAACTCATACCAGTACAATAAACTTTGCACTTTCATTATTGCACATATAGTATAACTTATACCAGTAGAGTTAAATAAACTGGAAGAAAGGATCAGTCTATAGCAAACGAAAAAATTGGTTATTAACTTTCAATGATAAAACTATTACGCAGAAAGGATAAGGGTTAAGACATATCTTAAAATCCGGAAAAGCGTACAAAAATCCTGACAAAAATTTTCCTGGCTGATTTTAAACTCCGAAGGGTAAAAAAGCGTAAAAGTACTCGTGTAAAAAATTCAGTAATTTCCGCATTTATTTAAGTAAAAATACTATTTTTGACCCAGGCAGGAGTTCAAATAATTTTTTTGACACTGATAAATTATACATCTTCCTTCTGTAAAAAACCACCACCTGAGAGTACCCTTATTTATTTTAATTCAACTTTATGAATTTTACAGAGTTTAACACACTACCGGAAAGTGAGCAATTGGAATTGCTCTGGGCCAAAAGTACTTACCTGAGAGATGTTTCAAAAGAAAATCACAGAATAATCTTTTACGCAATAGAAGATTTTGTGGTACAGGTGACTTATCATCCTGATTCAGAAACAATCAGTGAAATAATAGCCGTAGGATTAAGTGGATAGTTTTCTTCACCGTAAGGAAGATAATTTGTACTCATTAACTTAGCCCTAAATTCTTACAGGCAAATGATTACTGAAAACCTGATTAAACTCTTTGCAAGAGACCTGCAAAAACTTAAGGAAGAAATTTTTTTATATACCGATGAAGAAAAAATATGGGCTGTAAAAGATGGTATCAGCAACAGTGCGGGTAACCTTTGCCTTCATCTATGTGGTAACCTGCAGCATTATATCGGTGCCGTAATGGGAGAATCCGGCTATATCCGTAACAGGGAGGCTGAATTTAAATTGAAAAATATAGTCCGGGCCAAGCTGATTGAAGAAATAGACGCCACCATAGCAGTAGTTACCGATACTCTGGAACAAGTAAGTAAAAAAGAATTAGAAAAAGATTATCCGCTTCATGTGTTTGGTGAACCAATCAATACAGAATATTTCCTGCTTCATTTAGCCGGGCATTTTAATTATCATTTAGGACAAATAAATTACCACCGCCGGCTTATTTAGCAATTTCTTTTATTGCTGTAACCAGCCGATCAAGATCTTTTAGCGAAGTATATACATGCGGGGTAACACGTACCGCATGTATATTTTCCCAATCAATACCTACTGTGTGAATTTTATATTTTTCAATTAAAGCGGATGCTACTTCACCAGGCTTTTTCCCTTCAATAGCGATGGTGGCTATGGCACAACTCATAAAAGATGTTTTGGGTTGCATAAAAGAAACTTTTGGCATCGCTTTTACTTTATCCACCCAATAATCTTTTAAAAAACGTAAGCGATCTTCTTTACGTTTACTGCCTATCCCGTTATGAAAATCTACTGCTGTTCCTATTGCCATTTCACTGGCGAAAGAACGGGTACCCAGGCTTTCAAATTTTTTTATATCTGGCCCGTCTGGTTCTCCATTACTCAATAAGGCCCATATATTCCTGATCTTTTCTTTTTTCACATACATCATTCCGCTCCCAAACGGGGCACTTAACCATTTGTGTAAAGATGTAGCAAAGTAATCACACTCCAAATCGGGAATAGCAAAATCAAAATGACCAAACGTGTGTGCTCCATCTGCAATTACTTCTATTCCTCTTTTATGTGCTTCCTGTGCAATTTTTTTCACCGGCATTATTTGTCCTGTCCAGTTAATCAAATGCGTTACTTGAACAATTTTTGTTTTGGGTGTAAATGCACTTACGTATTTTCTTACAATCTCTTCCTCATTTTCCATTGGTAATGGCAGATCAAGCCAAACTAATTTTACTCCATCCCTTTTTTCTCTTTGTTTCCATGCATTCATCATATTGGGATAATCCTGCTTAGTCAATACCACTTCATCACCTGCTTTTAAATTCAACCCAAAGATCACTGTATTCAATCCCTCGGTGGCATTACGGTTAATGGCAATTTCATCAGCACTGCATCCGGCTAAGTCTGCCAGTTTTCCTCTTAATGCTTCTCTTCCCTGGTCTAAAATTTGCCACATATAATAAGAAGGTCCTTCATTGCAATACTGATAGTATCGTATGTGTGCATCCTGCACCACTTTTGGTTGCGGACTTACCCCACCGTTGTTTAAATTGAGAATATTGGGCGATACCGTGTATGATTCTTTCACCCAGTTCCAGAAATCTTCATCATTTAATGCATCAGTTGGCTGCAATGAATGAAACCGTTCAAACTTTTTCAATGCATCAGCAGCAAAACTGTTATTAGCTATGGATAAAAAACCAAATGCTCCGGCAGCAGATGATATTCCATATAAAAATTTGCGGCGGGAATTCATGTCGTGTAGTTTATACAGAAAGTTAAGAAGAATCAAACAACCTCAAATAAAAAATCCTCCCTGACAAATTGGGGAGGATTTTCTATTAAAACTGATTTGATTATTTCAAATGTTTGCTCAAGTGCTTAGCCAAATCAAACATTGATACCTGGCTTTTACCGCCAACTACTGGTTTCAGCTTAGCATCAGCATTGATATTGCGTCTGTTTTTGCTGTCCTGTAATTTGTTGGCTTTAATATAAACCCAGATTTTTTTAACCGCTTCAGTACGTGGTAATGGTTTGCTTCCAATTACAACCGCTAAATCAGCACTGGGTGTTAATGCTTTCATGAATGCAGCATTAGGAGTACGCTTAACTTTTTTCTTTGGAGCGGCTTTCTTTGCAGCTTTTTTAGGAGCGGCTTTTTTCTTTGGAGCGGCTTTCTTTACTGCTTTTTTAGCAGCTTTCTTTTTTGTTGCCATTTTTTTAGAATTTAATTTAGGTTTTCAGTTTTTAATATGGGATGTAATATAAATTATATTTCCCAATGACAAAGATGGTATTTTTTCACAATGCACAAAATATTTTTCTCAATGAAAATCACAATTTTTATTCAATTCTCATTGGGAAAACTGCTTCCATATCTCCCTGCAGCGACTTATGTAGTTGCCATTAAATAACAATGCATGTACTAATAAAGGATATAACTGGGTAAGCTGTAACCGTTGCTGCCACTGCATTTCAAGCGAATGGTATTCATTGTATGCATCATAAAAACGGGATGAAAATCCACCAAATAACTTTGTCATTCCTATGTCCATTTCCCTGTGCCCGTTATACACAGCCGGGTCAAATAATGTGGATTTCCCAATGGAAGAAACCATAAAATTGCCGTTCCACAGATCACCATGCAGTAAAGAAGCTGGTTCTTTCGGAAATAAATCATCCAATTTTTTACAGAGTTGTTCAGCCAGATAAACATCTTTTTTATTAAAGATTCCCTGGTTATAACCTTGTTTTACCAATGGTATAATCCTGCATTCCGTATAAAAAGAAGACCAGCTTTTATGCTGAAGATTGATTTGATCCAGGCTACCGATATAGTTATCTGATGACCAGCCAAAATACTTTTGTGGTTGTTGATGCATCGTTGCTAATAACCTTCCAAACTCTTCCCAAAAATCAATGGCGGGTACGCCTTCTTCTATCCATTCCAGTACGAGGTATTGCTTATTTCCAATAACACTATTATGAATTACCTGAGGAATTATGAAGTAAGAATGTTTACGCAAAGCAGTTAACCCTTCTGCCTCTTTCGCTAACATGCCAGGATAACGAACATCATCATTTACTTTGAGAAAGTATTTTTTATTATCACCTATCAAACAATATGCTTCATTAATATCACCGCCATGTACCTGCTTGTAATGATGGCAACTGATCTTTGATTCAATTGACAATTGTTTTATAAAATCATTTACAGGAAGCATTTATTAAAAGTATGAAATCAATAATCTATTTAGACTAATACTATGAATAGTGCACAAATAATATGCATAAAATGAGAAGGCCCCGCAGAAGCAGGACCTAACCTTGATTGATTCACCCTTAGCGACTATTTTATATATGTAGTAGTCAACCTTAAAACTTACAGGTACCACGCATATAATCTTTTTAACAAATTTTCCTGGTATTAGTTCATTTCGTATAAAAAAAAGAGCAGGTGTGTTTCCAGGTTAGCATTAACCCAGCTGAACTTTGAAAAGATACACTGGCAACAAACTGTTTCCTTTTGGTTTTGACTGAACAGGGAAATATGGTTACCGAATGGGAATCAGAAAACCAGTTAATCTTTTAGATAATTGCTTCTTCCTATCTTTAGGAATAAATTAATCTGGCATGAAAAAACTACTGCACTTCATTTTTCTTTTTTCATTTCTTATGACTACTGCACAGCGTTCACAAAAACCAGTTATACATGGTAAAAACTGGGTTGCCATCACCGGTAAACCATTAGCGGCTGAAGCAGGAGCTATGACCTTTCAAAAAGGTGGCAATGCTGTGGATGCAGCCTGTACTATGTTAGCGGCTACCTGTACTATGTGGGATGTATTAAGCTGGGGTGGAGAAACTCAGGTACTTATTTACAATCCCAAAACAGGTAAAGTAATTGCCATTAATGCATTGGGCGTGGCGCCAACCGGTGCTACGGTTGATTTCTTTAAAGGAAAAGGATACGCTTTTCCTCCGGAGTATGGCCCGCTGGCAGCCCTAACTCCCGGTACTCCCGGCGGGTTGTGTTATATGTTAGCGGAGTATGGAACAATGAGTTTGAAAGAAGTACTGGCTCCGGCTATGCAATTAGCAGCCGGTTACCCTATAGAAAGCGAAACAGCTAACAGTATGGAAAGAAATAAACAGCGGATAAAAGAATGGCCTTACAGTAAAGCAGTTTTTCTACCACATGCGGGAGAAAAAAGAGAAGCTCCTGAAGCAGGAGAAATTTTTGTACAGAAAGATTTATTGGAAACATTGACTAAAATGGTAGACGCAGAGCAGGAAGCATTAAAGAAAAAGAAAACAAGAAAGGAAGCCATCTATGCAGCATTCGATCGTTTTTATAAAGGTGATATTGCCAAAGAGTTTGTTCGTGGTTGCCAGGAACAGGGTGGATTGATTACGATGGAAGATTTGGCCAAATGGAAACCCATTGAAGAAGAACCCATGCATGTAAATTATAAAGGAATTGATGTATATAAATTACAGCAATGGACACAGGGACCAATGATGCTGCAGTCACTCAACATACTGGAGAATTTTGATTTGAAAGGAATGGGATATAACAGCTCAAGATATATTCATACCATTTGCCAGGCGATGCAACTAAGTTTTGCCGACAGGGATTTTTATTACGGCGATCCATACTTTCCACCGGAAGAACCAATCAAAGGTTTGCTGAGTAAAGAGTATGCAAAAGAAAGAGCAAAGCTCATCAGCTTTGATAAAAACAACCCTAATCCCGGTCCCGGTGATCCCTATCCTTATGAAGGAAAAACAAATCCTTACCTCGATATGATAAAACAAAGAGGGTTGAATGCGTTTTCTGCAATACCCGTTGATGAACAATATAAAGATCGTTTATGGAGAGGAACTACCAGTGTGGAAGCGGCTGATAAAGATGGATGGGTTGTTTCTGTAACACCCAGCGGTGGTTGGATACCGGCATGCATCGCCGGTCGTACAGGTGTAGGTATGAGTCAGCGGATGCAAAGTTTTGTACTGGATGCATCATTAAATCCATTTAACGTTTTGGAGCCGGGTAAAAGACCAAGGGTAACATTAACACCAACATTAGCAATGAAAGATGGTAAACCATTTTTATCTTTTGCCGTACAGGGAGGAGATACACAGGATCAAAACTTATTACAATTCTTTTTAAATGTAGTAGAGTTTGGAATGAATGTACAGGAAGCAACAGAAGCAGCTAATGTTAACACGAATCAATTGTGGTTATCCTTAGGCGGAACAAAAATTGATGACCGCAAACCAAAACCGGGCAGCATCATGGTCAATAGCGCTACTCCTGATTGGGTAAAAAAAGAATTAAGACAAATGGGATACACTTTAAGTTTTGAAGACAGAAGCAGCGGGCCAATCAATGCAATCTTTTTCGATTGGAAACATGGAAGCTTTTGGGGAGGCAGCAGTAATCACGGAGATGATTATGGTATTGGCTGGTAATGGATGTATCTATAAATAAAACCTCAATTCAATAATTTTAAGGCATGAGCGATAAATTACATTTTGAAACGCAGGCTATTCAATCAACATTAGTGAAAGATGCACAGGCATCCTCAGTAACTCAACCCATTTATCTTACCACCACCTTTGAAAGGGAAACGGATGGATCGTATCCACATGGATTTGTTTATTCAAGACTGGATAACCCTAACCGAAAACAATTAGAAGCGAGTGTTGCATTACTTGAAAATGGTGACAAGGCATTTGCTTTTGCATCTGGTATGGCTTCTATCAATGCCATGTTTCAAACACTTAAAACAGGTGATCATGTAATTATTCCCGATGATGCTTATTATGCCACTGAAATTTTATTGAGAGATGTGTATGAAAGATGGGGATTGCAAATGACAAAAGTGGATATGAGTAATAATGATGCTGTGCAAAAGGCAGTTCAGCCAAATACAAAAATGATTTGGGTAGAAACACCATCCAATCCATTATTAAAAGTGAGTGATATAGAAAGCATCGCTGCTATAGCACATAAAGCAGGAGCCTTATGTGTGGTTGATAATACCTGGGCTACTCCTGTAATGCAGTTGCCATTAACATTAGGAGCGGATGCTGTAATGCATTCCACTACCAAATACTATGGCGGGCATTGTGATGTACTCGGCGGTATACTTATCATTAAAAGTAATAATGAGCTGGCTGAAAAAATTTCTTCTATTCAAACAAAAGGCGGTGCCGTTCCTTCTCCTTTCGATTGCTGGATAATAAGTCGTGGAATAAAAACTTTATCGCTTCGGGTAAAAGCACAAACAGAAAGTGCCGGCAAATTAGCGGAGTATTTATCAACTCATCCTAAAGTTGAAAAAGTAAATTACCCGGGACTAAAATCTCATCTGCAACATGCTATTGCAGCCAAACAAATGAAAGGTGGATTTGGCGCAATGCTTTCAGTACAAATTAAAGGTGATGCAAAAGCTGCCATGGAGCTCACAGGAAGATTAAAATTATTTACAACGGCTACCAGCTTAGGTGGAGTAGAAAGTTTGGTTGAACATCGTCGCTCAGTGGAAGGACCTTATTCAGTAACACCTGATAATTTACTTCGGGTATCAGTTGGCCTGGAGCATATTGATGACCTTATAAATGACTGGAAACAAGCACTCGGCTAAAAAAATTATTATTGCTTTGCCGGTGAAAAATCCTGGTTAGAAAAAGGTGGCGTATCGGGTATCTTTACTTTATTGAATTCAAAATTCACTTCATGGTGACAATTGTTGCAGGTATTAGTTAAAAACAAAAAATTCTTTCTGAATCCTGCTTCATCTTTATTGTTTATTGAATGAGCAACACTATCCAATGGCCCGTCTATCATTCCTAAATACTTAGTCTCAACCCTCGCCTGTTGATATAATTTCAAATTGTCAATTGATTCTTTAATCTCATTGATTTCAAAATCGGCCAACGGCCAGTTTTGATTGATGCCCGCAAACCAAAGCTTTGCATGATGTACCTGTATACCCGACATGAACTCACCAAATCCGGGCTTATATGCCGCAATGGTTTTTGTGCTGTCAGCCGATGCAGAATGTGTAGCAGCATTATTACAGGCAACAAACAAATAGCCACTTGCTATCAACAATACTATTAATCGCATAATTAAAATTATCGAATTAAATTTTCAAATCGTTATCTTAGGGACATTAACCCGTTACGATAACTATCATTTAACCAAAACCGATTGCTATGTCTGCTGCTGCAAAATCAGTCTATTATTTTGGCTTTTATCTCTATGCCATCGGAATTGGATTAATTTTCATCCCCAACTTATTTTTAAAAACATTTCAATTACCAGAAACAAATGAAGTATGGATACGGGTGGTTGGCATATTAGTTTTTTTAATAGGCTTTTATTATCATCAGACGGGTAAGCTAAATTTCATTGCATTTTATCCACTCACAGTAATTGCAAGAACAGTTGTATTCATATCTTTTATTTTTTTTGTTGCTTTAAAATTTACTTCACCCATGCTGATAGGCTTTGGCGTTGTTGACCTGTTAGGCGCTGCATGGACTTATATGGCTTTAAAAAAAGAGAAATAAACAATCATCTTTTCATATTAACTCAACCAGTATCTTTTAAAAATCATGGAACAATCATCACCACTGAAGCAATTTTTGAAATGGGAAAAAGAAATCCCCAATAGTATTTTTCTCCGTCAGCCTTTTAATGGCCAATGGAAGACATGGACATGGGCCCAGGCCGGAAATGAATGCAGGCGAATGGCAGTTGCATTAAGATCACTAAATATTAAAGAAGGAAGTCATGTTGCTATTCTTTCCAAAAACTGTGCTCACTGGATCATGGCTGATATTGCGATTATGATGGCAGGTTGTGTATCTGTTCCTATTTATCCTTCACTCAGCTCCCATTCTATTCAACCCATTTTAGAACATAGTGATGCTGTTGCTATCATCATCGGCAAACTGGATGATTATAATGAACAGCAAAAAGGTATTCCTGCTAACATAAAAAAGATCAGCATTGAAGCGTATGGTATTAATGAAGAACAAACATGGGAACAATTGGTCAATCAATCACAACCAATTAATGAAATTCATAACTGGAATGGTGAGCAGGTTTTTACCATCATTTATACATCCGGCACCACTGGTCATCCCAAAGGAGTAATGCATACTATCAATTCAGTGGATTGTGTATTACAGGAAGTTTTAGAATTCCTGCAAGTGAAAAAAAATGGCGATCTATTTTCTTATTTACCACTTAGTCATATTGCCGAACGATGGGCTGTTGAAATGAACGGACTTTACCGCGGCAGTACTGTTTCATTCGCAGAATCACTGGAAACATTTCCGCATGATCTTCAAAATACTCAGCCACACTGTTTTTTAGCAGTACCACGTATATGGGCAAAATTCAGGGAAGGCATTCTGAATAAACTTCCGCAAAAGAAACTAAACCTGCTTCTTTCCATTCCAATCATCAGCAGCATTATTAAGAAATCAATTAAGAAGAAACTAGGATTAACCCGTGCAACAACAGTACTTAGCGGGGCTGCCCCTATTGCGGCAGAATTACAGCAATGGTTCCATAAACTCGATATTATAATTACACAAGCTTATGGTATGACGGAAGATGGTGTGTACAGTCATTTTGAAAGAGTGCATGATCGCCGATACGGTTCCGTTGGAAAACCATTACCGGGGTTATTGACAAAAATTACTGAAGAGGGTGAGTTGAGAGAAAAGAGCAACGGCAATATGAAAGGGTATTATAAGGAACCTGCATTAACTGCCGAAGCGTTTGATGAAGAAGGATATTTAAAAACCGGTGATATGGCAGAATATGATCATGATGGTTATTTATTTATCACCGGCAGAGTAAAAGATCAGTTCAAAACAGATAAAGGAAAATACATTGCTCCCACTCCTATTGAACTGCAACTTTCTTCCAACACAGATATTGAAAATGTATGTGTGGTAGGAATGGGAATCCCTCAGCCTATTGCATTAATTACTTTATCAGAAACTGCTAAACAGAAATCAAAAGAAGAAATTGCCGCCAGTTTATCTGCTTCATTAGCCGCTGTCAATCCAACTTTAGAAAATTATGAGCGGCTGGAAAAAGCAGTAGTGATGAAAGAAAACTGGAGCATCGCCAATGGTTTGCTCACTCCTTCATTAAAAGTAAAACGTAACCAGGTAGAAAAGATTCATCAGCCTTTCTATCCCCAATGGTTTCATACAAAGGATAAAGTCATTTGGGAATAACCGTTCATTGAATTTTCATTATTACCAGCCAGGGAAATCTCTTTTACCCTTAATTTTATTACTTCTAAATTATATTGATATGCTAAAACGTTTACTGATCGTAACTACAGCGGTATTATTTATTTCAATTTCATTTGCACAAACCAAACAAGCCATCACCCACGAATCGATGTGGCTGATGAAAAGAGTAGGTGCACCTCAGGTAAGTCCTGATGGAAAATGGGTGGTGTTTAATGTAACAGAACCCTCTTATACTGAAAGTGAACAGGTATCTGATTTGTGGATTGCTTCAACTGATGGAAATATCAAACCAAGACGATTAACTACCGGCAAAGGTGGTGAAGGTGGTTATCAATGGAGCCCTGATGGAAAATATTTAGCTTTTTCCACCAAAAGAGAAGGGGACGATGCGGGACAGATTTATTTATTAAATGTAAAAGAGGGGGGCGAAGCACAACGCTTTACAAATTTATCAACCGGTGCTTCATCTCCGCAATGGAGCCCTGATGGAAAATCCATTTTATTTAACAGCAGTGTTTATCCCGGTGCCTTTACAGATAGTGCTAATAAAAAAATCGCTGATGACAGAAAGAAAATAAAATACAAAGCAAGAGTGTACACCAGTTTTCCCATTCGTGACTGGGATCATTGGAGAGAAGATAAACAAACTCACATCTTTATTCAATCAACTGAACCCAACTCAACAGCAAAAGATATTTTAACCAATGTATCCATCGTAAGTAAAGAAGGTTTCAGTTTTGGCAGTGCAATATGGAGCCACGATGGAACTGAAATCATCTTTAGTGCTACAACTGATCTCAACACGGCAGCTTACCAGGACCCAACTACTAATCTTTATAAAGTATCAGCAAAAGGCGGTGATGCCACGCAGCTCACCAGTGATGGAAATGATTATGGTAATGCACAAATGAGCAGCGATGGCAAATATTTATTATGCTATGCCTCTGCTAATAACAACTACAAAGTTTATAATATCAATAAACTGGTTCGTTTTGACTGGCCGTCCATGCAAAACAAAACTTATCTCACTCCTGCATTAGATCGTCCTGTTAATAGTTATACAGAAGCAAATGGAACCATTGTAATGAGTGTGGAAGACCAGGGAAATGATAAATTATTTTCTTTACCGGTTAGTGGCGGCACATTACAACTATTAAGCAATAACCCAATCGGTTGTTACAACGCCGCCAGCGTTTCTGCAGATGGACAAACTATTTTATGTAATTACGAAAACGCTTCCATGCCACCGGAAGTGGTTAAGATCAGCAATAACAATCATGTTTTTATTTCAAACTTTAACGAAGAAAAATTAAAAACATTAGACTTGCCGCAACCAGAAGTTGTATGGATGACCAGCAGTCGTGGTAAAAAAATCCGCAGCTTACTGGTAAGACCAGCAGGTTTTGATGCTTCTAAAAAATATCCATTGTTTGTAGTATTCCATGGTGGGCCAGCCGGTTCATGGAAAGACAACTGGGGTTATCGCTGGAATTATCATTTGCTTGCTTCACCAGGTTATGTTTTAGTGTTAACTGATTACACCGGTTCCACAGGATATGGTGATAAGTTTGCACAGGACATTCAATACGATCCTTTCAAAGGACCTGCTAATGAAATTAATGAAGCAGCAGCCGATGTTATCAAACGTTATTCGTTTATTGATGGAACAAAACAGGCAGGCGGTGGCGCCAGTTATGGCGGACATTTAGCCAACTGGATGCAGGCAACAACAACACATTATAAGTGTTTGATTTCGCATGCCGGTTTAGTAAACAGCGAAGCACAATATGGTACCAGTGATGTGATGTGGGGAAGAGAAGTAATGAATGGCGGCGCTCCGTGGACTCAAAACAAAGTATGGAAAGAACAGAATCCTATCCGTTATGCAGCAAAATTCAAAACGCCGATATTAGTTACCGTTGGCGAACAGGATTTTCGTGTACCACTTAATAACTCATTAGAAAACTGGGCTGCCTTGCAACGCATGAAAGTTCCATCCAGACTATTGGTGTTCCCCGAAGAAAACCACTGGATATTAAGGGCAGAGAACAGCCGCTTTTGGTACAGTGAAGTGCAGGCTTGGCTGAAAAAATATTTACAATAAAAGCTGTAAGCTATTAACTGCAGGCTACAAGCAAAAAGTTCCGTCAATGACGGAACTTTTTATTTTGAACAGCTTAAATTACTGTCAAATTATTTTTAATTTTTAATTACTACTTATTAATTAATCTTACCAATGTATCCGCTCACCAAACTTACCCAGACTGAAATATTGATTCAGCGGCATATTAATACCTAACTGATTATAAGCAGTATTGTTTTGATAATAGGCTCTTGCATATCGTATGTTCAGTTTTGGCAACAAAGCACCAACGCCCAATGAAAAACCACTCAATCCATTTCCTGCAGTCGAAATCTTCAGTTCACTTCTGCGTAAATGATTATAAGCAACTGTGATCTCTAAATATTTCCCAATAGAAATTTGAGAAGCCAGTACAAAATGCCGGAAAATTTTATCGCCCGTATTCTTTCCCTGGTTTACACTTCCACCAAAAGGATTTTCATTAAGAAAAGTAGTATCGTTATAACGAATATCAAACTGGTGAACATGATGCAATGTAGCAGAGAACTGAAAAGGTGAACGGGCTAATTTTTTTGAAATACCAATTTCTAAATCAAAAGGCAATTCTTCTTTAACGGTGCTGGTATAACGTTGTAATTGTGTTCCCATATTCTTAGCCACCACGCCTGCCTGGAATAATTTGTCTTTATCAAAATAGTTCACACCAAAGTCAAACGCAATTCCATTACTGCGGTACACACCATAATTGGAGTTGATGAATTTAAACGACATTCCATAAAACCATTTCTCCATGTACTGGCGGCTTGCCATCAACTGCACCACAAAATCTGTTGGCTTAAATTGTCCCTGTATATTGCCAATATTATCCGTTTGCGTAATGTTGCCGTAAGTAAAGTAATTGATGCCTAAAGCAAAATTGGTTTTTAGTTTGGCATGATGATAACCCAGCATCCAGTGAAGGTTCTTAATGTTAGCCGGCATGGAATTAAATACTGCCACCATTTGCGTATGCATCGAATCCTTCAATAACGCCGGATTATTAAATGCAAGACTGATATCATTATTCTGGTTGGTGATATTTACACCACCCAACGCCGTAAGCTGAGGAGAATTAGGAAGTTTTAAAAAATTGAAAACGGCATTGCCACCAAGGGTTTGGGATTTGGCAACAACCATCGTCAACAGTAAGACGCTTAAAAGCCAGTATCTCCGCATCTGTTTCAATCCAATTTGCGGATGAAGATAAGGGAAAATAAAAAGTGATTGTTTTTCGCTTTGCCACTGGGCATCTTTGCAGGTATCCTAAAAAAATGTCCCCCCGATGAATCGGGGGGAATTTTTTTACCCTTAAAACAACCAACATGAAAAATCGTGTTGATGCATCTATAACATATGCCGCAAATAATTGTTTATACGGGCTGAAAATATTTTTTGTTGTTTAACAGAACAACTTTTTTTATTAATAAAACTTTTACACTAATGCCAGTTCCAGCACCTGCTGCATTGTTTTCACAAAATGAAACTTCATGCCTTTGATGTATTCAGCATTAATCTCGTCAATATCTTTTTCGTTCTGCTGACAAAGAATGATCTCTTTTATGCCAGCCCTTTTTGCCGCCAGTACTTTTTCTTTAATACCTCCTACAGGTAACACTTGTCCCCGTAATGTTATTTCACCCGTCATGGCTAAATAAGGTTTCACCTTTTTTCCGGTGAACGCACTGCATAAAGCCGTCATCATGGTAATACCGGCACTTGGCCCATCTTTTGGCACCGCCCCTTCCGGAACGTGGATATGAATATTTCTTTTATCAAACAAGGTTGAATCAATTCCAACTTTCTTTGCATTTACCTGTAAATACGTTAAGGCAGTGCTGGCACTTTCCTTCATTACATTTCCCAAATTACCAGTCAGTCGCAATTCACCTTTCCCTTCACTCAGCGATGTTTCAATAAACAAAATATCGCCCCCTACATAAGTCCAGGCCAAACCAACAGCCACACCGGGCATATTGGCTGTTTTGTATAAATCATTGTTGTATTTTGGTTTGCCCAGTATCTTTTCAATATCTTTTTCTGCCAGGTTACTTTTTATTTTCCCTTTCATGGCATATTCCTTCGCTTCCGCTCTCATTACCGATGCCAGCATACGATCCAGCTCACGAACACCACTTTCTCTTGTATAATCTTCAATTACTTTTTGCAATACTTTATCACTCAGTTTGAAATTAATTTTATCCAACCCATGCATTTCTTTTTGCTTTGGCACCAGGTGACGTTTGGCAATCTGAATTTTTTCTTCCACTGCATAACCACTCAGGTCAATAATTTCCAAACGGTCACGCAATGCCGGTTGAATGGTATTGATATCATTGGCCGTAGCAATAAATAATACTTTGCTTAAATCATATTCCAGCTCCAGGTAATTATCGTAAAAATTATTGTTTTGTTCCGGGTCCAATACTTCCAGCAATGCACTGGATGGATCGCCACGAAAATCATTTCCCACTTTATCAATTTCATCCAGTATCATTACCGGGTTACTTGATTTTACTTTACGCAACGATTGTAAAATTCTTCCCGGCATGGCGCCAATATAAGTTTTACGGTGGCCACGTATTTCACTTTCATCATGCAAACCACCTAAACTTAACCGTACATATTTTCTTTTCAATGCATTGGCAATGCTTTTTCCCAGCGATGTTTTACCAATACCGGGAGGACCCACAAAACAAAGTATCGGGCTTTTTAAATCACCCTTCAGCTTTAATACCGCCAGGTATTCTAAAATCCTTTCTTTAATCTTGTTCATTCCGTAATGGTCTTCATCCAGCACTTTCTTTGCTCTCTTTAAATCATAATTGTCTTCTGTGTAATCTCCCCAGGGTAAATCGAGCAATAAATCCAAATGATTATATACCACCGAATAATCGGGTGTGCTTGGATGCATACGTTCCAGCTTCTCCACTCCTTTCTTAAACATTTCTCTGGCTGCATCACTCCATTTCTTTGTTTCCGCTTTCTTCTGCATCTCTTTTACTTCACGGTCATTACTATCACCACCCAATTCTTCTTTAATGCTTTTGAGTTGTTGCTGAAGAAAATATTCTTTTTGCTGTTTATCCAGCTCTGTTCTCGTTTTATTCGTTACCTGGTTCTTTAACTCTGCATACTGCAATTCTTTTTGCAGCAATTGTAGTAAACGTTCTGCCCGGTGACTGATATGATTTATCTCCAGCAAGTTTTGCTTCTCCACCAAATCACTGCTCAGGTTACTGCTCACAAAATGAATAAGGAAAGAAGGGTTTTCAATATTTTTCAAAATCACGGCTGCTTCACTCGGCATGTTGGGAGATAGTGCAATGATTTGCCCTGCCAGATCTTTAATAGAGCCGGCCATAGCTTTAAAGCGTTCTTCATCCTGTACCGGTTCATCTTCCAGCAATTTAATTTGTGCTTTAAAGTATGGCTCTTCGCTGGTAATGCTGTCAATCTTAAAACGACGGCGGCCCTGTATGATGATCGTAGTGCCACCATCGGGCATCTTTATCTGTTTAATAATTTTTGCAATCGTACCAATATCTTCCAGGTCGGCCACTACCGGGTCTTCCACTGCACTGTCTTTTTGCGCCACCACACCTATCAATTTGTCAGCCTTATATGCATCGCCAACAGCCTTAATACTCTTGTCCCGGCCCACCGTAATGGGTATCACCACACCCGGAAACAACACAGTGTTGCGCAAGGCCAATATCGGAAGTTCATTGGGAATTACTGCATCATCGCTGGTTTCACTATCCGATTCATTGAGGGGAATGATAGGCATAAATTCCATTTCATCATCCGGCTTCATCAAAAATTTCAAATCGTTCATATCAATATTTATCTGTGACAAAATAACACCTAAACCGCAAAAATACTATAGTTCAGCGGGGAAGGGTATATTGGTCAATAAAAGTGCCAGAATAGTTGCAAGATGCTGGTTGCTGGGTGTTGGTTAAAAGATATTTTACTTCATCATTCGTTATTCCTTGTTCGGTATTGGATATTCTTGATTCCAGCTTTAGTTCTTCGTAGCATCACCTGTTGCGTCGCAATCCTTTCATCGTTCGGGAATACTTGGCGGCAAGTCAATTTTATTAATCTGCTGCCGTTATTGGCTTTACTGACTTCCAAAAATATTTTCAGAAAAAACTTGTTTAGTAACTTTAAAGTTACATATATTTGTGTAACTTATAAGTTACTTATTATGGAAAAGAAAATAAAACAAACGTGGTTTTTTAAACAATCGCCTGGCGAAGTTTGGGAATACCTCACCCGGCCCGAACTCATTGAGCAATGGTTAATGAAATGCAATTTCAAACCAATTATAGGGCAGAAATTTCAATTCACTTTTACCGCTAAGCCCGAAGCAAAATATCACGGAGTTGTTGACTGTGAAGTTTTGGAAATCATTCCCTGTTCTAAACTTTCTTATTCGTGGGACGGTAGCACCCATGATAGAAGCAGGAAGTACACTTCAGTTGTCGTGTGGACCCTTACTCCAAAAGACAACGGAACAGAACTACAATTGCAACACGATGGGTTTACAGTGCTGGAAGATATTCTCGCACATTCAAATGGCTGGAATAGTTGCCTGACCAAAATGGAAAAACTCATAAACGAAAAAATAAATGAGAACTCAAACTCTTGATGCCTTTCAGGTAATTGCCGACCCAAGCCGCAGACAAATTTTAATGATGCTTTCTAAAGACAGCATGACAATAAACACCATAGCTGAAAACTTTGACATGAGCCGGCCGGCTGTTTCAAAGCATGTAAAAATTCTTTACAACGCTGGTTTTATTTCCATTACTGGCATTGGCAGACACCGGCATTGCATTCTCAAACAAGACGGCTTTGAAGAAATTCAGGATTTTATCAACTACTTTGATAAATTCTGGACAAACAAACTCAACAAACTTCAATCACTCTTAAACAACAAATCAAAACAATAATGGCAGGAAACCTGGCAAATAAAGGTTGCATAGCCAAAACATCCAACTGACAAACGTTTCTATATTACCGGAAGGGACAAAAATTAAAAATGGGAATTCACTTTTCACGAATCGAATCAGAAAAACTATAATCGATAAAATATGAAAGCAGTAGTTATTGGCGAATCATCAGGAGCCACAATGGAAACAATAATGCGTGTTTATCCACGGCACAAAGCAGTAGCAGATAAATACATTGCAAAAGGACAAGTAATAGGTATTGGACCATTTAGCGATAAGGGCAACATGGCAATATTTAAGACCCGTGAAGCAGCCGAAGAATTTGTAAAAGAAGACCCGTTCATTTTAGAGGGTCTTGTAAAATCTTTTGTAATCCGTGATTGGAATGATACTATGATTCCTGAATAAAACTTATTCAAGATGATAAACACAACTTATACTGTGGCTATTGAAGTTTCAAAATCAGAGCAGGAAGTTTTCCTTTATATCACTAACCTTAAAAAATGGTGGGTGGAGGAGTTTGATGGAGAAGAATTGAAACTCAATTCAACGTTTATTTTAAAAGTTGGTGACGGACACTTTTCAAGCAACAAAGTGATTGAATTTGTTCCAAACAAAAAATTTGTTTGGGTTACAACCAAAAGCTTTCGCAAATCAGACAACTTTGACTGGACAGGAACAAAAATGATTTTTGAATTAACACCCACAAACCACGGGACACTGATAACCTTTACGTATGACGGAGTTGTTTTTGAAAGCGACCAAAACAAATTGAAAGAAATTTGCGATTACTGCATTAAAGATTTGCTATACAAAGGTCTTGAAAGTTTTACCACTTCGATTGAGATTATCAATACACCGGAAGAAGTTTTCAATTGTATAACGGAGGTTACAAAATGGTGGAGTAAAGATTTTGAAGGCAACAGTAAAAATCTTAATGATGAATTTGTAATTCATCACCCCAATCAACACTATTCAAAGCAAAAGCTGATTGAAGTAATTGCCAACAAAAAAATAGTTTGGTTGGTTACAGAAAGCGAATTGAACTGGCTTAAAAACAACAAAAGCGAATGGACTAACACAAAAATGTTCTTTGAGCTAACAACCCGGGACAATAAAACGTCGTTACATTTCACACACTATGGACTTATTCCTGAAATGGAGTGTTACGCTATGTGTGAGAAAGGCTGGACTATGATTATTAAAAGTTGGTTATTGCATTTTATTACCTATGGAACAGAATCACCCGAAATGACTAAAGCAGCCGAAATCAGGAACAAAATACTTGCTGATAAAACGAAGTAAATATGACTAATCAAAATTTTAATCGCAGTATCACTGCAAATGTCAGTGCAAGCGAAGCAATTAATAAAATAAGCAGGATTACCGGCTGGTGGGGAGTTACCTGCACAGGTAAGGCAGAAAAATCAGGCGATAAATTTGTAATAAAAATGGGAGGCGATTCATTCTTTAACATGACCATTGAAGAATTAATTCCAAACAAAAAAGCAGTGTGGTTAGTTACTGATTGCTATATGCCATGGTATCAAGACAAAAAGGAATGGAAAACCACAAATTGATATTTGACCTTTCAGAAAAGGACGGCATTACAGCGTTAAAATTTACCCATGAAGGACTTACTCCTGAAAAAGAGTGTTGGAAAGATTGTGATTTCGGTTGGAATCACTGGATAACAAAAAGTTTGTTTTCCTACCTCACAACTGGAAAAGGAGATTTTAAACAACGCTAAAAATTTCACCTAAAAATAAAGACAATGGCCAGCAAAAGTTTTCATGCAACAATTAAAGTAAATACTTCTGCAGAAGAAGCAATCAAAAAAATAAATGAGGTAAATAAGTGGTGGGCAAAAAAAGTAAAAGGCAAATCGGAAAAGTTGAACGATCAATTCACGGTTGACTTTGGAACGACCTGGGTTGATTTTCAGATCACCGAATTAGTGCCAAACAAAAAAGTGGTTTGGAAAGTAACCGATTGCAACCTCGGATGGATTAAAAATAAAAAGGAATGGAACGATACAGCTGTTGTTTTTGAAATTTCTGAAAAGAAAAATGCTACTCAAATTGACTTTACACATGCAGGGTTAATTCCTTCGTTTGAATGTTACGAAGATTGCAAAACGGGTTGGACAGAACATGTAACCGAAAGTTTGGTAATGTTTATCAACGATGGAAAAGGAATGCCACAATAGTATAAATGCACAAACAAGAAAAGAAATTCTTGATAAGCAGCACGACCGCACAACAAATGCATTTGTACTATTGGGTGCAACGCCGGGCGCCGGTCAACTTTAATAACGCTATTCAGCTTTTTGTTCCAGCTTAACTTTACTATTGATCAACAGAATAAACTCTTGACCGCTGATCGCAATACACAGACAGAACTGCTGCCGTTACCGGTCGCACTACCAATAGCTTTTTTTATTTCGGTAAGTATCCCCTCCAACCAATATCACAGTTCTTTATTATTTTTACAGCAACACTAACATCATCAATCTCCCGGCCGGTAATATGAAATATTCATTTTTCTTTATCATGATTTTCTTTAGCAGTTATTCTTTTTCCCAAACAACAGAAAAATTTTACGATTACAAATGGAACGTATGCGAACCCGGGGCAGCAAGATTTTATTCAACTACTACCAAAACTGACAGTGGCTACGTTGAAAATGATTATTTCATTCATGAAAAAAAACTGCAAATGACAGGAAAATACGAGGATGAAGCCTGCAAAATAAGAAATGGCTGGTTCTACTGGTTTCATCCAAATGGCAATATTAATTCATATGGTAAGTATGTTCACAATAAAAGAGAAGGATTATGGATATCATACCATGCGAATGGTATGATGAGTGATTCAACCCTATATGAAAATGGAAAAGTTACCGGCACCAGCATAAGCTGGTATCCTAACGGCTATATGAGAGACTCAAGTGTGGTTAGTTCCAATGGAAGTATGATAAGTGTGGGATGGTTTGATAATGGAAATCTTTCCTCGGCTGGCCGTTATAATAACGAAGATAAAAAAACAGGGGTATGGCAATTCTTTCATTCAAACGGAAAATTAAGTGCCAAAGAATGGTACGACAACGGCAAGCTGATCAATAAAGAGTATTATGATGAGAAAGGAATTGCAGAAGCTGATACCGCTTCAAAAGACAGGGATGCTGACTACCCGGGCGGAATAAAAAACTGGACAAATTACTTATCCAGTAACTGCATCTTCCCGCCACAGTTTCAAATTGTAAATGCTGATAAAGCGGTGGTAGTAGTAAGTTTTTCAGTGGATGAAGAAGGGAAAACAGGCAATATAGAAATAACTACTCCTTTTTATCCTGACTTTGATCGGATTGCAGTAAATGCCATTAAAAATTCAAAAAGATGGAAACCGGCTATAAATCATAACAGAAAAGTTAAGTTTTATATGAGTCAGCCATTAGTATTTAGCCAGGAATAATAAAGGTTCTTTTACAAACAAAAAAATCCCGCATCGCTGCGGGACTTTATATGGCTATATTGCAAAAAGTATTATAACGCTATACCCACACCCACCTGGAATCCCTGGTTTTTCCATTTATCTTTTTTATCAATGTCGTTGATGTTAGATAACCCGATATTATATCGTCCATAAATGCGGAAGCTGGCCAAATTAACCTGTGCACCTGCCAGCACTGAAAAATCACCTTTCTTAAAAGCATCTCCGCCATTTTGCAAAGTGGTTCTGCTTTTATCAATCAATATCCCGTATTGCGGGCCCGCCTGCAGGGTAAGAATATTTGCTACTTTATAATTTAATAATATCGGAATGCTCAGGTAACCCAGCTTTATGTTATCTAAATTTTTAAATTGATAAATCTGGCTGAACTGTGAAGAAGTGTCTGCATTCACCTGGTTCCATAATACTTCAGGCTGCAGGCTTAATTTTTTGCTGACTTTAATTTCGGCAAACCCACCAATGTGATAGCCGTACTTAAATTCTTCTTTAAAGGATTTACCATCTATTTTACCAATATTTGCACCGGCTTTAATTCCCAGTTTTAATCCTTGTGCAAAAGAAACAGAGGTAATGATTAACATGGCTGCAATAAGAATGAGTTTCGTCTTCATGTGTTATTGTTTTTAGTTACTGTATATAACCCCAAATTAATGCCTGAAATTGTTGGGAAATTCGTTTTAACAAAAGATTGAATCAAACTTTAAGTTCACGTTAAAATGTTACTCCCACTGTAACATTAAAAAATCCATTCAATCTTTTTTCACCTTTTTGCAAATCATTGGGCAAATAATAATCAAGGTAATATTGAGGGGAAATATAAAACTTGCCGGTAGTATAATTC
This sequence comes from Sphingobacteriales bacterium, assembly GCA_003963365.1. Classification (GTDB taxonomy): domain Bacteria; phylum Bacteroidota; class Bacteroidia; order Chitinophagales; family Chitinophagaceae; genus AWTP1-9. The sequence continues at coordinate 121,807 of RXJG01000002.1, read as the reverse complement.
CCCGAAAGAAATAAACCTGCCGACTGAAATTTAAAACCTGTATTACCATTGGCAATCTTAGCCAACCTTCTTAACCGAATCGGAAATTTTGTAAGAGAAATACTGGCTGATTGTTTAATAGAATAATCCTGCGAACCTGCACTCAGCATTAATATGGGTGTAAACGTAAATTGATCATCGCCGTTAAATAAATTGCTCCATTCAAATTCATGTTGCAGAGAACCGGTAACAGAAATATCTTTAATACTTGTTTTTACTGTATCCCGTATGGTAAATTTTACGCTCCGGGTTATACCACCAACAGTTACCAGCCTGAACGTATCTTTTGAATAAATCTCACTGTAATTACCACCAGCCCATCCTGCTGCCAGGCCAGGCTGTAACCATCCTTTCTTTCCAATAATATAACCATACACTTCATTATTAAAGGGAGTAGTATTATAACTCTTTGTATTGTTTACTATGTAATGAGTAAAGGACAAACCAAAGGCCACATTATCGTTCTTCACATTATCATATGATGGGCTGATGGCATGCTGATAAAAACCGGAGTTGCCACCATCAAAGATCAGGAAGGAACTGAAAGAAACACCCAAACCCGTTTTATTAATATAACTCAGGGTTGGGGTAAATGTAAATTTCATACTATTGACCTGCTGACTGTTGAAAGCATTGTTGCGTAAACTGAAAATGCGGTTACTGAAACCTGCACTGAAATCAAAATAACTTTTAGTGGCGGTGATGGAATCAACAAATGCATTAAACTCTTTCATCAGGGTATCATTGGCCAGCAATGAATCTACATACTCCTTGGTGTAATTAATGGAACTGTCTTTAACCGGTTTTTGTGCATGAGTAATAACAGCGGCACATACTGCTATTATTAAGCAGGATAATTTACATTGCATTGGTTTACTGGTCTGGTTTTAATAGCTGGACTTTTGACAAGCAAAGATAGAAAAGGTTTAAGAATGGACAATCAACATACGATTGACAACAAGTAATTAACAGGAAAATTGTTTTAGCTCAATTCAATTAAAGTTATCTCAGGCAGAATTCCTACTCGTCCGGGATAACCGATAAAACCAAAGCCACGGTTTACATATAATTTCTGTTTGGCATCGGTATATAAGCCTGCCCATTGTTTATATATGTATTTAACGGGGCTCCACTTTAACCCGGGAATCTCTACGCCAAACTGCATACCATGCGTATGACCTGACAGAGTGAGATCAATATCTGTAAACTTCTTTGTTACTTCTGTATTCCAGTGTGAAGGATCGTGGCTCATCAATATTTTGAAAGGAACTGACTCTGCACCTGTATATGCTTTATGCAGGTTACCGTATGAGTGAAAATTTCCCCTTCCGCTGATGTTTTGTACTCCGATGATGGCAATTTGCTGCCCGTCTTTTTCCAGCAGCACATTTTCATCATTCAGCAAACGCCAGCCCATGCCTGCATGTACTTGTTTTAATTGTTCAAGGTTATCTATTTTATGCTGAGGTGTTTCCCATTCCACATAATCACCATAATCATGATTACCAAATGTGGAGAACACACCATGAGGAGCATGCAATTGTTTGAATACTTCTTTATATTCATCCATCTCATCTGCTTTGTTATTTACCAGATCACCGGTAAATAATATTACATCTGCTTTTTCATTCAGTATTTTTTGTATGCCATGATTCACTGCTTCTTTATCGGTAAAACTTCCCGAATGTATATCGGAGATATGAATAATTTTAAATCCTTTAAAAGCGGTTGGAAGATTATCAAATGATAATTTTATTTTTCGCAACTGGTACCTGTACTTGTTCCCAAACCCATACACCAGTGTGGTAAATAAACCTCCGCCAAAAGCAATACCCATCCAGCTTAAAAATACTGAACGGGGGATACCGGTGGTAAGTTCTGCTGCATTTACATTATCATTTTTTTGAGGAATTACTTTGGTATAGATCCACACCAGCACTCTTCTTACATCATCTGCCAAAAAGAATAACACAGCAACCAGTTTGGCCAGAAATATTCCGATGATGATGGCAAATAAATACACCTTCCAGTTACGAAACCAGTTGCCACTGGCAATAAAAGGCCAAACGGCCAATGTTACCAATGCTCCAATAGAAATCACCCAGTAAAGTGAGTGTATGATAAATCTTGTTTTGGGTAAACTGTTTTGCGTAACCACTTTTACTGCCTGGAAAACATAAATATCCAGCAACAGCATAAACACTAAGAAAATCCATGAACCAAAAAACCTTCTCATCGTGTTGAATTAAAAATTAAAATTACTGGTTGAAGCTGGTGTTGGGTGTTAAAATTTGATAAACTCGTCTAACTGTACGTTAATGGCATTTAAGGTGGATGCATCTGTTATCACTTCTGCCCCGTTCAATAGTTTATCCACTACTGAAATGGGCAGTTTATTTGGATGAACAAATACCTTGAGATAATTAAGAATACCCGTTAAATGTTCCATTCCCCTTAAGTTCCCTGCACGACCGGTAGATACACCGGTGAGCAATGCTTTCTTTCCCCACCACACTTTTCTTATATCACTAATGTCTAACATTGCCTTTAATACTCCGGGTATACTTCCATTATATTCAGGTGAAACAAAAATGAACTTTTCAGTGGGGATGAGTATGCTGTGTTCAATCTCGTTGTATTCTTTGTTGCGGGTCAAAACATTCAATCCTTCCAGCGACAGGTAGTTAGCTTTAATTCCTTTGTCTGCCAGCATTTTTACATACTGTTTAGCTACTTTTTCCGTATTGCTGGCATCCCGGTTGGTACCGGAAATAACTGTGTACATATTTTCTCCTTTATTAATACCTGACATAACAGGTAATATGGTTCTTTGTTCTGTGAATATTATGCCGAACCCGTATTTTTGCCATCCTGTCAGAAAAAATCGGTTTATAGTTTGTTGTTTAAGGTTTGTAGTTACCTAAACCTCTTTAAACGATAAACAATAAACCAAAAAACATAAACTAAATGACATTTACGTACTACGGCCATTCTTGTTTCTTAGTGGAAGTTGAAGGTAAGAAACTCCTTTTTGATCCATTTATTACGGGTAATGAACTGGCAAAAGATATTGATGTTACCAGCATTGAGGCAGACTATATATTGGTTTCCCACGGCCACCAGGATCATGTGCTGGACCTGGTTGCCATTGCCGCCAACACTAAAGCCAAAGTGATTTGTGCATGGGAAATATATGTTTGGCTGGGAAAACAGGGTATTGAAAATGTCCATCCAATGAATATTGGTGGCCAGTGGAAGTTTGATTTTGGAACGGTGAAATGTGTTACGGCGCAGCATTCATCTGGTTTGCCTGATGGAAGTTATGGTGGCAATCCAATGGGATTCATCATTAGCAGTAAGGAGAAGAATTTTTATTACAGTGGCGATACGGCGCTTACACTGGATATGCAGCTCATTCCACAGTTTGCAGTAATTGATTTTGCTGTACTACCCATCGGTGACAATTTCACCATGGGCCCAACGGATGCCGTAAGGGCAGCCCATATGATAAACTGCCATACAGTAGTAGGTGTACACTATGATACATTTGGGTTTATTAAAATTGATCATAAGGATACTAACGATTTATTCACAAGAAATGGATTAAGCCTGTTGCTGCCGCAAATTGGCGAAACAATATCCATTTAAAAAGAGTAATTTTCAGCGATCTAATTGAGGTACATTTCATGGGAAAAATTATTGGAATAGCGAATCAAAAAGGTGGTGTGGGAAAAACAACTACTGCCATCAATCTTGCTGCTAGTTTTGCCGTGCTGGAATATAAAACATTGCTGGTGGATGCTGATCCGCAGGCCAACAGTACAACAGGCGTTGGTTTTGACCTGCACAATGTTCAGCAAAGTTTATATGATTGCATGATCAACCAGGCAAGTATTAAAGATGTGATACTGAAAAGTGATATTCCCAACCTGGATTTAGTACCCTCACATATTGATTTGGTGGGTGCGGAAATTGAGATGATCAATTATCCCAACCGTGAAAATGTATTAAAAGAATTGCTGGATGTGGTGAAGAATGATTACGATTTTATTGTGGTAGATTGTTCCCCTTCTCTTGGCCTGATCACGGTAAATGCATTAACTGCTTCCGATTCAGTAATCGTTCCGGTACAGTGCGAATTTTTTGCACTGGAAGGATTGGGTAAATTATTAAATACGATCAAAATTGTACAAAACCGGTTGAACACTTCTTTACAGATAGAAGGAATTTTAATGACGATGTATGATGGTCGTTTGCGTTTATGTAACCAGGTAGTGAGTGAAGTAAGAAGACATTTTGAGGATTTGGTATTTAATGCCATCATTCATCGTAACACAAAGTTGAGTGAGGCTCCCAGTTTTGGTAAACCCGTTATTTTATATGATGCTGACAGTAAAGGCGCCATCAACTATCTCAACCTGGCCAAAGAAATTTTGCAGAAGAATAATATGACAAAGATGAAACAGGAGGAGCGGATATTGGAGGGGTAAGCTGCGAGTTGTGAGAAGGGAGTGGCGAGTGAAGAATATGAAGAAGTAACCATAAAACCTACATATCATGTTAAACTTTAAAAACCTTAAAATATGGCAAAAGGGATTTAATATCGCTGTTAATGCATATAAGTTAACAGCTACTTTTCCTAAAGAAGAAAAGTTTGCAATTACATCCCAGGTCACAAGGTCGGCAGTTTCAATTCCATCAAATATTGCGGAAGGAAGCAGCAGATCTGGCAACAAAGACTATAAACGATTTTTGGAAATATCATTAGGCTCTTCGTTTGAATTAGAAACTCAATTGCTGATAGCCGATGCTGTAAACTTTGGAGATTCAGATTTAAGACAGGAAATCTTAAAAGAAGTTGACGAGGAGCAAAAGATGATAATTTCCTACATGAATAAAATAAATGGATAAAAACTCGAAGCTCGAAACTCACAACTCGAAGCTTCTAACCAGCAACCAGTATGACCCAGCCCAATAAAAAAGATGCATTAGGAAAAGGAATCCGCTCCTTGCTGCAGAATATTGATGCAGATCTTAAAACCACCTCCGGACAACTGAAAAGTAATGTGGTGGAATCTGTTACCAGCATGATGCGTATTCCCGTAGAACAGATACAGGTGAACCCAAAACAACCCCGTCATGATTTTGATGAAGAAGCATTATCAGAATTAGCAGCATCTATTAAACTGCACGATATTGTACAGCCCATTACGGTATCGCAAATCGGACCTAATAAATATCAGTTAATCGCCGGTGAAAGAAGATGGAGAGCAACTAAAATTGCAGGACTAAAAGATATTCCGGCTTATGTTCGTCATGCCAATGATGCACAATTACTGGAGCTGGCTTTACTGGAAAACCTGCAAAGACAAGATCTTAATGCCATAGAAATTGGGCTTAGCTACAAGCGGATGATGGATGAGCTTGGTTACACACAGGAAGAACTGGCTGAGCGGATGAGCAGAGAAAGAAGTACCGTTGCCAATTTCATCCGTTTATTAAGATTGCCACCTGATATTCAATTATCCGTTCGCCGTGGTGAGATAACTATGGGACATGCCAGAGCTCTCATTAATGTGGACCATGCCGATAAACAGTTGTATATCTTCAACGAAATTAAAAAACGTCATTTATCAGTTCGCCAAACGGAAGACCTCGTTCGTACTTTTTACAAATCAACTCCCGGTGTTAATAATTCCGCAAAAAACCATTTATCACCGGCATTCAAGCAAATTGAAGATAAATTAGCATCTCAATTCAGCACTAAAATAAAAGTAGCGCATACTAAAAAAGGAAGTGGCAGCATTACTTTTGAATACAATTCGCTGGAAGAATTAAATAGCCTGCTCACTAAATTTAATGTGCAGGTTCATTAACAGGCTATGAAGATTAAGGTCACCGTTTTATTTTTTATTTTATTCATAACCGCAGTCAATGTTTTTGCGCAGGATAAAACTGCCTCTAAAGATTCAGTTGCGGCACCTGTTAAAAAAGATAGTGTTGTAAAAAAAGAACCCCATTCTCCCCGCAAAGCTACCATTCGCTCTGCCATCATTCCCGGCTGGGGACAGATCTACAATAAAAAATACTGGAAAGTTCCTTTGGTGTATGGAGCATTAGGAACTACTGTTGGCGTGTTTGCCTATAACATAAAATGGTATAACCGCACCAGGTATGCTTACAAAATTGCTTACCAGATACAACAAACCGGTCTTACAACCGGCAAAGACCAGGTATACCCGGAACTGGTTCCTTTGCTGGCATACCCGGAGTCATTAAAGTCGTACCGCAACCAGTTCAGGCAAAGTGTGGATTATTCTGTTTTATTTTTTTTACTGGCCTGGGGATTAAATGTGGTGGATGCCACCGTTGATGGGCACCTGAAAGATTTTAATGTGGACGAAGACCTCTCTTTTAGAATTAACCCCGGGTATAGCCCAATGGCCAATACTACCGGCTTAAGCCTGGTGGTGAATATAGGAAAACAAAAAACGCATACCGTTAAAGGCGTATATCGTGATATATTTGCAGCAGGAAGATAATTGACCATGGTCTATGGTCATTCGCCAGTCGTCTAACTTACAAGTACAAAAATAATTATTCCATGAAGATTGCATTAATTGGATACGGCAAAATGGGAAAAGCCATTGAGGAAATTTGTCATGAAAGAAAGCATGATGTAGTATTAAGAATTGATCATTATAATCTTACTGATTTTACCGCTGAAAATATCCGTACGGCTGATGTGGCCATAGAGTTTACCAACCCGCATGCAGCATTTGAGAATATAAAATTCTGTATGGAGAATGCTGTGCCCGTTGTAAGCGGCACTACAGGCTGGTTAAATCAACTGGAAGAAATAAAAGCTTATTGCAAAGAAGTGAACGGCACTTTTCTTTATGCCAGCAACTTCAGCATTGGTGTCAATCTTTTCTTTGAATTAAATCGTCAGTTAGCCAAACTAATGTACACGCATAAAGAATATAATGTAAGTGTAAAGGAAATACATCACACTCAAAAATTAGATGCCCCCAGTGGTACTGCCATTACGATAGCCCAGCAACTGATGGAAAATTATCCTTCTAAAACCAAATGGGTAAATCAACCAACCGACAACCCTTCAGAACTGGCCATCATCAGTGAACGGGTAGATCCGGCCCCGGGAACTCATTTTGTTAAATATTCCTCCGAAATTGACGATATAGAGATTATCCATACCGCTCACAGCCGCAAGGGTTTTGCTACCGGCGCCGTGTTAGCTGCTGAATATTTGTTAAATAAAAAGGGTGTTTATGGAATGAGGGATGTGCTTGGCATCTGATAGTTCTGTAATATGAAAAGAATTTTACTGTTCCTCGTTTTTGCAATTTTCATTGTCCGGCTATTTGCCCAGGCCGATGGTTTGGAAGCATTAAAAAAACAATACAATTCCGCTGCCGGTTATAAGGAAAAAGTTTCGGCGCTGGAACAACTTGCAGCACGGTATACTACTATCAATTTTGATTCAGCTTTATATTATACACAAAAGGGGTTGCAGCTTTCTTTAAAAGAAAAAGATCCTGTTTATACCGGTTTGTTAAAAAGATCGGCAGGTGTTGCTTATTATTTTAAAGGTCAATATGATTCAGCTGCAAATTATTATTATCAGTCAGCAAACCTGCTGGAACAAGCCAATGCAAAATCCGGCCTGGCATTAACTTATAATGAGATTGCCAAACTCTTCCGCAAAACCCGTGATCTTGATAAAGCGCTTCATTATTACGACAAGTCAATGAATATATACAGGGAGCTTAATGATTCCGCCGGTATCTCAATGATACTGAATGAAAGTGGGGTGGTATATGAATACATGGGGCAGTTTGAAAAGGCTATTGATCATTACAACGGCTCTCTCGATATTGTCCGCCGAAAAAAAGATTCGGTAGGTATTGGTTATGCCTTAAATTTTATTGGAGGGGCCTATACACAACTCAAACAATTTGATCTCGCCGCTAAATACCTGAATGATTGTATTGAAATAAGAAAAAAAAGTAACGACAGTTTTACCCTTGCATTATCATACGGTGACCTTGGTTATATGGAAAATGAAGCGGGTAACCTTGCTGCAGCAAAACAAAATTATAACGCCAGCAGCCAGATAGCTTCCAAAATGAATTACCCTGAATTATTATCAAATAATTTAAAGGAATTGTCCGATATAGAAGAGAAAAGCGGAAACTACAAACAATCACTGGAGTATTATCAAAAGCATATTCAACTAAAAGATTCGCTTTTTAATCTTTCCCGGTCTAAACAGATTGAAGAACTTTCTGCGAAATATGAAACAGCCCAAAAGGAAAAAAGGATACAGGAACAGCAATTTGAATTAACTAAAAAGAATTACTGGATTATTGGCGGCAGCATTTTAATAGCCCTGATGATATTATTAGGCTATTCGCTGTACCGTCGTAATCAACTGAAACAGGAAGCCAGGTTACAGGCAGAAATATTAAGACAACAGGATCTTGCCACCAAAGCCATCCTGGAAGCTGAAGAAAAAGAAAGACAACGCATCGCCAAAGATTTGCACGATGGGGTAGGGCAAATGATGAGTGCTGCCAAACTCAATTTATCGGCGATAGAAAATGAATTGCCCTTTAAAGATGATATGCAGAAAGAAGCAGTATTACGCATTATCAAACTGGTGGACGACAGTTGCAAAGAAGTAAGGGCTGTATCGCATAACATGATGCCCAATGCTTTGCTCAAAGCCGGGCTGGCCAGTGCGGTAAGAGAGTTTATAAACCAGATTGACCAGAAAATAATTAAAGTAAACCTGCACAGTGAGGGATTGAATGAACGGTTGGACAGTAACACTGAAACCGTACTGTACCGGGTAATACAGGAGTGTGTAAACAATGTAATTAAACATGCCGGCGCCACGCAATTAGATATTTCATTGATAAAAGATGAAGACGGAATCAGCGCTACCGTCGAGGACAACGGAAAAGGGTTTGATACCTCGGATTTTGTAAAGAAAAATGGATTGGGTTTAAAAAATATTCAGGCGAGGGTGGAATATTTAAAAGGTACAGTAGATTTTGATTCATCGCCCGGCAGAGGAACCCTGGTGGCGATTCACGTACCAATAGTTGCTGCCCGAATTAATTAAACTGTCTTGTTTTTTTTCAACCTCTCATATATATTTACAATAACAGAATTGCCGGCCATAGTAATATGGTTATTATGAATAAAACAAAGTACAATATTGCCATTGTTGACGACCACCAGATAGTAATTGATGGGTTGAAATCGCTTTTGCACAATCATCCCCATTTCCAGGTAGTGATTGAAAATAATAACCCGGAAGAAATGCTGAACCTGTTGAAAAAAGAAGACGTGGATATTTTACTTACCGATGTGATGATGCCGGGCATGAACGGTAATGTGCTGGCAAAAAGAGTAAGACGGCTTTTCCCTGATATAAAAATACTGGCTCTTTCCATGAGCGGACAGGGTGATTTGGTTAATGAAATGATTGATGATGCCGACATAGCCGGTTATATGCTGAAGAATACCAATAAGCAGGAGTTTATTAAAGCCCTGGAAAAAATTGCCAATGGAGGCATTTACTTTAGCGAAGAAGTAATACAGGAAATGACGCTGGCCAGCTCCCGAAAAAAAGAAACAGAGGAAGCCCGTTTAACCGCAAGGGAAATTGAAATCGTAAGGCTGATAGAAAAAGAATACAGCAATAAAAAAATTGCTGAAACACTTTTCCTGAGTGAAAGAACTGTAGAAACGCATCGCAAAAATATCTTCCGCAAAACAAAAACCAATTCAGTAATCGGGCTGGTGAAATATGCCTATGAGCACCGGCTGATTTAGTTGCTGGTTACTGGTTGAAGACGATATTATATTTTAAAAATTAAAACTTGAATAAAGGTTCTGGCTTTGTAAGAAAAAAAAAATGAAAACAAGCAACAAGAAACCAGAAACCAACAACCAGAAACATTCACTACCTTTAATCTACAAATTTAGTTATGTTATCAAAGAAAACACAATATGCTTTCCAGGCGTTAATTTATATGGCGCAAAAAAATCCAAATGATCCTACGCTGATTGCAGAAATATCCAAAAAGAAAAAAATTCCGTTGAAGTTTTTGGAAAATATTTTACTGGAATTAAAAAATGCCGGTTTACTGGACAGTAAAAAAGGAAAAGGCGGCGGCTATTTTTTTAAAGTATCCCCCAATAAGATTCCATTGGCGAAAGTGATGCGTTTATTAGACGGGCCCATTGCCCTGATGCCTTGTGTGAGTTTATATTTTTATGAACGCTGCAAGAATTGTGATGAAAAACATTGTGGCATTAATGAAGTAATGATACAGGTAAGAGATGCCACTCTCAATATTGTAGAAAAGAAAACGGTAGCCGATATGGCGCATGCCAGATAATGAAAACAATTTCCATTACGGTTAAAGGAAAGGTACAGGGTGTTTATTTCCGTCATTTCACCAAAACAAAGGCTGATACTATTGGGATAACAGGCACAGTAAAAAACTTATCTAACGGCGACGTGTTTATTGTTGCTACCGGTGAGGAGTATCAGTTAAATGATTTACTCCTGTACTGTAAACAAGGGCCGCCACGGGCAGTAGTAACTGAGTTAATTAAAGAAGATGTGCCCCTTCAGCAATTCAATGGATTTGAAGTTATGCATTAACTATTTTAACCCCAACGCTGCCAGCACTTCATTATCAGCTACCGGGTTATTTCTGTTGCCGCCGGGATAGTCAATAAATCCAAAACCTTCATCACAGTCCCACATAGCCCAGCCAATTTTTAATTGTTCCAAACTTGTTCTTACATCCCTGATTAAATTTAACCGGCTTTGCCTTGGTGCAAAGGGTTTATATGAACCAAACTCATTACAAATAAGCGGCACATTATTTAGTTTAGCCCAGTCAGCCGCCACTTTTAATTGATTGTATAAAGTATCAGTATTAAAACGGTAATTGCCATACCAGTTTAATAAATCTTTTACGGATTGATTGCTGCTGGCCGCAATCAGCGGCGCCACATTTTCAGGGGTTGAAGGATAGGGTACATCTTTTAATAAAGGCCAGGGGTCGCCCACCCAGGTGGCACCCTGGTGCGTAAATACAAATGGTTCGTAATAATGAAAATTATAAACAATACGCTGATAATTGTAAGGTGTTAACAGTTTTAATCCATCCATACTGTTCCATCCTTCACCACCAACAACTACATAATGTTCGCTTGTTATTTCCCTGATCGCTTTAACTAACTTTTCCTGTACCGGCGCCCACCAGCTTTTGGTAACAGGTACACCGCTGTTATAAGAAGCGATATGCGGCTCGTTGTATACTTCAAATATTAATTTATCAGCCGGATATTTTTTAAAGAAAGAAGCTACTGCCTTCCAGTAAGCTGCCAGTGCATCTGCTTTCGTTACATCAGTTGCCATTAATTTTTCATAATCATCATTCAATGGATGATAATTGATAGTGGCAGTTAAACCGGCATCAATGATGGCTTTTACTGCTGCATCCACATAAGTAAGATTAGCGGCATTAAGCTGAGATGGATTAGCCGGTTGAAACAAAATTGTATGCCCTATGGGTAATCTTACATTGGTAAACCCGGCCTGTTTAATAATGGAAAATTGCGCAGCAGTAAAACGATTGCTGTATTGTCCTTTATCGGAATAATCATTAAACCAGTTAGAAAGATTAATGCCCCGGGATAAAATTTTTGTTATATCCACTGCTGGAGGTGGTGGCGGTGTATTTTTCTTTTTGCAAAAAGCAAAAAGTGATACCAGTAATAAAATGCAAAAAATGTATCTCATTATTTCAAATTATCAAGCATATCTTTTGTCATTCTTGACAAATCAAACTCCTCTTTCCATCCCCAGTCTCTTCTTGCCACACTATCATCAATACTCTGTGGCCAGCTATCGGCAATTGCCTGGCGATAATCAGGCTTATAGGTCATTGAAAATTCAGGAATATGTTTTTTTATTTCAGCCGCAATTTCTTTTGGTGAAAAACTCATGCCTGAAATATTATAGGAATGACGAATAGAAATTTTCTCGGCCGGTGCTTCCATCAATTCAATAGTAGCACGGATTGCATCGGGCATGTACATCATGGGCAGGTAAGTATCTTCATTCAAAAAACATTCATATTTTTTCTCTTCCAGTGCTTCATGAAATATTTCCACGGCATAATCAGTAGTGCCGCCACCAGGAGCAGATTTATAACTGATCAAACCCGGATAACGGATACTTCTTACATCCACACCAAAACGCTGGTAATAATAATTGCACCAGAATTCACCAGCATATTTACTGATACCATACACAGTCGTGGGTTCAATAATAGTTTGCTGCGGACAATTTTGTTTAGGTGAAGTTGGTCCGAATACGGCAATGGAACTGGGCCAGTAAACTTTATGAATTTTTTCTTCTCTTGCTATGTCCAGTACATTTAATAACCCTGACATATTTAGATTCCATGCAAGATTGGGATTCTTCTCTCCTGTTGCAGAAAGAATAGCAGCCAGCAAATAAATCTGTGTAAAGTTTTGACGAATGACCTGTACATGCAGCATTTCTTTATTCATCACATCCAAACTCACATATGGGCCTGTTCCCTCCAGCAATGGATTTTGTTCCCGTAAATCAGATGCCACTACATTGGCATTTCCATATATTTTTCTCAAAGCTAACGTGAGCTCCACTCCTATCTGTCCTGAAGCTCCTATAACTAAAATTTTTTCTTTGATCATGGCAAGCGATTAAGAAATGCAAGATAGCGAGTTTATGGTTTTTTTGTCTTTAGTTTCTGGTTACAAGTACTTTTTCTTCGATTACAATTGAATGAGATGTTCTCAATACTCAACAACAAACCATAAACCACAAACTATAAACTATCCTATCTTTGCGCCATGGAAAAATTTTTGAAAGACCTGTTTGCCGGTCAATCTTATGACTCAACTAATTTCTTTTTAATAGCAGGTCCATGCGTGGTAGAAAGTGAAGAATTGATAATGGAAGTGGCCGATAAAGTTTCAGGCATCTGTAAAAATTTAGGTATCCCTTATATATTCAAGGCATCTTACCGTAAAGCAAACCGCACCAGTGCTAATTCTTTTACCGGCATTGGTGATGAGACTGCGATGGCATTAGTAAAAAAGGTTGGAGAAAAATATAAACTGCCTACCACCTCTGATATACATGCACATGAAGAGGCCGCAGTTGCCGCTAAATACATTGATGTATTGCAGATACCTGCATTCCTTTGTCGCCAAACAGATTTATTAATAGCTGCTGCAGAAACCGGTAAAGTGGTGAATGTTAAGAAAGGCCAATTCCTCAGTGGTCCATCTATGAAATTTGCCACTGAAAAAATCCGCAATGCAGGAAATGATAAAGTCATACTCACCGAAAGAGGAACTACGTTCGGCTACCAGGATTTAGTAGTAGACTACCGAAATATTCCCTGGATGAAAGAACATGGCACACCCGTGGTGATGGATGTAACACATTCACTTCAACAACCTAATCAAACAACTGGTATTACCGGTGGTAATCCACAATTGATTGGAACAATAGCCAAAGCTGCTATTGCAACCGGTGCCGATGGTTTGTTTATTGAAACTCATCCTAACCCGGCAGTTGCTAAAAGTGATGGAGCCAATATGCTTCGCCTGGATTTATTGGAAGGATTATTACAACAATTAGTTAAGCTGAGGAAGGCGGTAGTGTAATTTTTATTTTATTCTTTTCAGTATTTCCCCTTCATTCAGCAGGGGCTTATTTTTTCACTATAAATTCTTTTGCTCATTTAGCGTTCTTATAAGTATTTCTCTTTCAGCTACATTAAATAATTCTTTTACAACAACCGGCAATCAGTATAAGCTGGTTTATTTTGTTTTGAATACTCTTTTAATAATTTCCGCCATTAAGTGGCTTTAAAACCAACATATTCAAACTGGTTTTGCAAATACGCTTTGGCACTTTTGGCCTTTTCTCTATTGCCATGCTTTTTATAAAGAGTAATCAGACCTTTAGTATATGAATGCATCGAATAAAATTAACCCATACTGCCATTTACATAATAAATTTATTTGCTCTATAACAGATTCCTTATCTTCCGGCCACAATAAAAATCTACCATTATGCGACTGCTTTCAGCCATGCTCCTTGGCACATCATTATACGGAGCACTGACCTATTTATCACAGAATCAGAAAGAAAAGATTTCTCTAACCAGGTATGAGGTATTTGCCGACAGTGCAAAAAAAGACACTGTTAAATATTCAGTTTACAAAAATCTTCCATTAAAGCCTACAAGAAAAATCAGCTTTAATACCAACGAAGGGAGCTGGATGAGCCTGGATATTAGTCCGGATGGAAAAACGATCATCTTTGACTTGATGGGTGATTTATATACTATGCCGGCAACAGGCGGTAAAGCAACGGCTATTACCAAAGGTTTAGCGTATGATGTACATCCAAGATATAGTCCGGATGGAAAGAAAATTCTTTTCATATCCGATCGGGACGGTGCTGATAATGTTTGGTATATAGACACTGAGAAGAAGGACACTAACCAGCTTACTTTTGACCGAAACCAATATTTTCCCGACGCTTGCTGGACACCTGATGGTGACTATATTATTTATACTAAAGGTCGCCGCAATCCCAAACTTTTCATAGTACACCGCAAAGGTGGCAGTGGTGCGCAGCTGATTGAAGGCCCCAATGCATTAAAAACAATTGATCCAGCAGTTAGCCCTGATGGAAACCTGGTTTACTATTCTGCCCGTTTTGGTGCATGGAATTACAATGCATTGTTGCCACAATACCAGGTTGGTGTATATGACCGGAAAAACGCCAAAACAAATTATATCACTTCAAGATATGGTTCAGGTTTTACCCCTACTTTATCAAAAGATGGTAAATGGTTAGTGTACGGAACAAGGTATGAAGACAAAACGGGCCTGGTTTTACGTAACCTGCAAACAGGCGATGAAAAATGGCTGGCTTATCCTGTACAAAGAGATGAACAGGAATCAATCGCTCCTTTAGGTGTGTTACCAGCTATGGCATTTACTCCGGATAGTAAAGCGGTACTCGCTTCTTATGGAGGAAAGATCCATCGCATACCGGTTGACGGAAGTGCTATCACTGAAATTCCTTTCACAGTTGATGTTGATCTGGAATTAGGTCCTCAGTTAGCATTCAAATATCCTGTATCAGATACGGCTTATCAGCAATCCACACAAATAAGAGATGCTATTCCTTCGCCTGATGGAAAGAAATTAGCTTTTACCGTATTAAATCGTTTGTATGTGATGGATTATCCTAATGGTTCACCAAAACGTGTTACTAATAATGAATTTACAGAAGCACAACCAGCCTGGAGTCCGGATGGTAATTCATTGGTGTTCACTACATGGAATGCTGATGGTGGTAACCTCTACAAACTCAATTTAACTGCTAAAACAAATGCACTGCAAAAGCTCACCAAAGAAACAGGGCTTTACCAGTCTGCTGTTTATAATCCTGCTGGCGATAAAATTGTTTTTTATCGTACTAAAAACAGAGCTTATAAAGAAGCTTACGGACCGGGATACGATGGTAATGAAGATGATCTTTGCTGGATACCTTCCAATGGCGGTGATGTTACGGTAATAGATAAGGCATTAGGAAGATTCAATCCGCATTTTATAAAATCAGAACCAGACAGAATTTATCTCACTCATTTTAATGGCGATTTGTTATCTGTTAAATGGGATGGAACTGATGAGAAGAAAATATTGCATGTAACCGGCATCACAACATATGGAAGTGTAGCTACAAAAAACGGAAGACCTGATCCGGAAAAAATGAAATGTATTATTCCGGAAAATGATGAAGCAGATAAAGAAAGAGAATTAACGCTTCCTTCACCGGCATCAATAATAACTATAGCACCTGACGGCAAAAGAGCATTAGCACAAGTGAACAACAACATTTATGTGGTTACTATTCCGCAAACAGGTAAGCTTACTTATGTTTCCGTAGCCGAAGCAGACAATGCAGATTTTCCTGCAAGGAAATTAACCGAATTAGGTGGAGAGTTTCCCTTCTGGCAAAACGATGGTAAAACAGTTCACTGGAGTTTAGGTAGTGCTCACTTCACTTATGATGTTGACCGGGCACAGTTTTTTGAAGACAGTTTAGCTGACGCAAAAAAAGCAGAAGATAAAAGAATTGAAGATTCAACTGCCAGGGTAAACGCAGATTCTGTTTTAAAGAAAGCAGCCGACTCATTAAAGAAAGTTCAGGACTCGATCAAAGCAAAAGATACTACTGCTAAAAAAGAGGTAAAGAAAGAAGAACCTAAATACAAGGCCGGTGAAAAAGATGTGAAGGTCTTCTTCAAAAAAGATATTCCCCAGGGAAGTGTATTACTCAAAGGCGCCAGGATTGTAACGATGAAAGGCGAAGAAGTAATTGAGAATGGTGATGTGTGGGTGGAAAACAATCGTATAAAAGCCGTTGGTAAAAGCGGAACATTAGCGGCACCACCGGGAATAAAAACAATGGATGTCGCAGGTAAAACAATTATACCGGGCTTTGTAGATCCGCATTCGCATATGTGGCCTAACTGGGGAGTGCATAAAAATCAAATATGGATTTATGCTGCTAATCTTGCTTATGGTGTAACTACCACAAGAGATCCTCAAACATCTACTACAGATGTGCTTACATATGGTGATATGGTAGATGCCGGCATGATGATTGGCCCAAGAATTTATTCAACAGGTCCGGGTGTTGGTTATTGGTTCTATAACGTGAAAGATTCTGCCCAGGCTGAAAGTATTTTACAGCAGTACAGTAAATACTTCCATACCAAATACATAAAAATGTATTTAACCGGTAATCGCAAACAACGTGAGTGGATCATTAAAGCCGCCAACAATCAGCAGATAATGCCAACCACCGAAGGTGGTTTAGATTTCAAACTGAACATGACCAACTTATTAGATGGCTATCCCGGTCATGAACATGCATTACCAATCTATCCTTTGTATAAAGATGTATTTACTTCTATTGCAAAAGCTGGTATGATTGTAACACCAACCTTGCTGGTATCGTATGGTGGGCCATTTGCTGAAAATTACTTCTGGTCAAGAGAAGTGCCGTATCACGATCCTAAAGTGCAGCACTTTTTTGCCTATGAAGAATTAGCTTCTAAAACAAGAAGATTAGGAGGACTTGGAGCTGGATGGACGATGGATGAAGAACAAGTCTTCCCTAAACATGCAAAAAACATGAAGAATCTTGTAGAAGCAGGCGGAATGGTTGGTATCGGTAGCCACGGCGAATTTCAGGGCTTGGGTTATCATTGGGAATTATGGGCTATGCAAAGTGGTGGCATGAACAATTTAAATGCATTAAGAACAGCCACAATTCTCGGTGCTCAAGGATTAGGTTTGGATAAAGATCTGGGAAGCATTGAAGCCGGTAAATTAGCTGATATGATCATTCTTGATAAGAATCCATTGGAAAATATCCGTAACTCTAACACCATTAAATGGGTAATGAAGAACGGAAGATTATATGATGGTAATTCCTGTGATGAAATTTATCCTGCTTCCCGTAAACTTATAACCAGTGAATGGGAATACGACAAACCAAAGACAAATACAGATATTAAAGAATAAGAATTGAGATGAATAAAAAAGCCCCCGCCAGGCGGGGGCTTTTTTATTGCAGTTGCCTTTTATATAGTTGAACAGTATTCTCCAGTCCAAGATAAATTGCATCGCAGATCAATGCATGACCAATACTCACTTCATCCAGCCAGGGAATGTTTTGCTTGAAGAATTTTAAGTTATGTAAATCCAAATCATGACCGGCATTTAATCCTAATCCTAACTCTTTTGCTTTTTCTGCTGCAGCAACATAATGTGCTATTGATTCGTGATGGTTTCCTGCAGCATATTGTTTTGCATAACCTTCCGTATATAATTCAATACGATCCGTTCCGGTAGCAGCAGCACCTTCCACCATCTCAACAATCGGGTCTACAAAAATAGAAACACGGATACCAGCTTTTTTAAACACACTGATCATTTCAATTAAATAATCCTTGTGCTTAATTGTATCCCATCCATGATCGCTGGTTAATTGTCCTTCCGCATCGGGAACTAATGTTACCTGGTTGGGTTTTGTTTCCAATACCAGGTCAACAAATTTTTGTTCCGTACAATTCCCCTCAATATTAAATTCAGTAGTAATGATCTTTTTAATGGCTCTTACATCACTGTAACGGATATGCCGTTCATCGGGTCTCGGATGCACAGTAACACCATCAGCGCCGAATAATTGTACATCCACCGCCGCCTTTACCACATCCGGATTACTACCACCTCTTGAATTACGTAAGGTGGCAATCTTATTGATATTAACAGAAAGTTTAGTCATGGTTCAAAATTACAATTAAATAAATCCACGGCAGTTCATTGCGCCGCATTTACAGGGCAAGGTTCCTTCATGATGTGTTTCACCATAATCACAAGTAAGCTCCTCGCCTTTTTTAATATTACGCAATGCATAATACTCTACTTTTTGATAAGCACGGCGCATATAAACATTCGGGTCACAGGAATGATTAATAAATCTTAGTTCGTTGCTATTGACACTGGCATCTAAAGCAATATCATCGTTATCAAATTCCACCATAAACAATACATTACCCGGTTGTTTTTTTACCCGTTTTTGTGCTTCTTTATAGCTAATAATTTCTCCGGTCATATTACCTATCTTCTTTTTAGCAGTTATAGCTTTTAATGCGTAAGCACCAGTGCCGGCTATTACACTTTTCTTCAGTTCAATTGGAAAATGTAAATCCATTTAGAATTTTAGTTTAAAGATTTTTTTCTAATTTCTTATTTATTATTCCTGGTTTCTCATTTTATAACTCCACCCAGGTATGATCGGCTAATAGTTTTACTGCAGCCACAAAACGTTTAAAAGGTCCTGCGCCTCCCCATTCTTTTGGTGCAATTAATGACAACATATGGTTACCATCTTTCTTTTCGTACAGGTAATACAGTTGTCCAATATTGGGTTTGAAAGTAAGTTTCGCTTCATAAATCATCATAGATAGTTCTTTCCGCTTTTGTATTTCCTGTGCCTGCAATGCAAGTAGTTCAATTTGTTTACGGATTTGCTCTAACTGCATGTTGGTTTGTTCTTCCATTGCTGTTAAAGCTTTATGTTTAATTAGTCCTTCTTCATTATGCCTGATAACAGCACCGGAAACAGAGGCAGAATAAGGCAGTACGCTCAGTTGTTTGTGGTAAACCTCAGTGTTGGTATATGCAGTATTATCTTCTTTAAAGCCTTGTTGTGTTATTTTTAAATATCCATTGGGCATAATTTCATGTACTACATGTAACACCACCTGCCCATTACGGTAGAAATGAATTTCAAAACTGATACCATCTGGAAAAATTACCTGTGCAGTATCAGCCAGTGCTTTATCCGCAAAGGGATTGATGCTTCCATCAGCAATTACTTTGTATTCAGCAGCAAAAGCCTGGTTTTCCAGTGTTACCCAATTATGCTGAACGATCAGTTCTTTACTTTCTTTATTACTGTCAATTTTATAAATACCGCTTTTGGGCCGTTCACCATATTCATACGTACCTTTTTCGGGAAACAATTGCCAACTGAATAAGAAATTATATGCCTGTATCATACTGGTTGCTGGTTACTTGCTACTGGTTAATCGTATAATTGTCCTTTGACCATTTACTATTGCCAAAGATTACAAAGATTTTATTTTTAAATGATATAACCATAACTAAGCTGTTATTATTAATTTTAAATCAAAGTACATTTATGTTATCAACTGCTATCGCTATTCGAACTGGTAAAATAACAGCGGTTTTTGGAATTGGTTTAATGGGCCTGCTGGTAACAGTAGGAAATGTTACTGATTATTACTCCAACTATTATTTTGTAGAACATGTAATGAAGATGGATACCATTTTCCCCAACAGCGAAATTCATTATCGCTCGGTTCATTCACCGGTATTATTTCATGTAAGCTATATTATCCTGATAATACTGGAAGGGTTTATGACTTTTTGCAGTGTTAAAGGAGCCGTGGATATGTACAAAAAAAGAAAATCAACTTCCGTTGATTTTCATGCTGCCAAAAAATGGGCAATTTATGGTTTGATTACGGGTATCGCAATCTGGTTTATTGGTTTTGAAGTAGTGGGAGGCGAATGGTTTGGTATGTGGCAAAGCACTCAATGGAACGGTTTGTACAGTGCTGACCGCATACTCACTTTCATCACTCTCATCTTCATATCACTTCAAATAAAAGAAGAAGAATTAAGCTGATTACTTCTGCTCATTAGAAATAACTCTTTTAGCAGAAGTATTCGGTGTTACAGTTTCTGTTTTCACCGCAGCAAATGTTACCAGGTCTTTCTGATATTTATTCCATTCGGCTTTGGTGGCAGTGGCTTCACTTCCTTCCCCTTCAAAGAAATAATGAATGCTGATAAAACGCTTTACATGATTACGTGTTTCTTTGGGAAGAAATGATTGTAATTTCCAAAAATCCCTGCTGCCTGATTGTTTAATTGCCTTATAAATATACCCGGGACCAGAATTATAAGCAGCAACCACCAGCAACCAGTCACCCAAATCATCATACAGTGATCGTAAATATTTTGCCGCAGCAACGGTGCTTTTATACTGATGGGTACGTTCATCTACCTTTCCTTTTACCTTCAATCCATAAGTAATGGCCGTGGAAGGCATAAACTGCCAGTACCCCTTTGCTCCTACTCTTGATGTTGCTTTGGAGTTCATATTCGATTCAACTACTGCGAGGTATTTTAACTCAACAGGAATATCATATTTGATAAAGATGGATTCAATTGTTTTAAAACCTGGCTTGCTTTGTTCTTTAATCTTTTCCAGTCCTTTTCCATTATCTTTAATGTAGGACTTAACATAAGAATTAGCAAACTTATTTAGTTTGATTGTGGGAGAAGCGACATGATTTGCAGATACGGTATCAGCTTTCATAGCATCATTACAAGTAACGACACATGAATCTGTAACCGGAGTCTGTTTTGCTTTACCGGGGGAATAAACCGCCAGTAATAAAATAGTAATTGAGCGTTTCATTGTTAGATTGTTCAACATCGTTTTAAATTTTTAGATAAAACAATGCCGACCCTTGAATTTGGATTTAACAATAATCAGCTTTCGATAGAATAAAGGAAGGATTTTTACCGCAGTATAATTTCCGGGGGACGGACGATTGGGCTTTTCAAGTTTCCGGGTTAAACTGCGCCTTAGTAGCTTTCAATTCGGGTGTAAAATTATTGTCTATAATTATGCCAGCCTAATGGGTTAACACAGGTAATTTTACGGGTGGTGTTTATACAAGTGATAATCAGTACTGTAAGCGAAAGAAAAATTTTACTGAAAAATAGGCAGATGATTTTTTTGTTTTTGTCAATGAGTTGTTTCTGTTGTAGCCAATCAAAGCTATCGGTTACGGTTCAATCAGTTATATGCCTGCAGAAATTATATTATAATAATTAAAGAGAGTTTTTACATAACATTTAATTATTGGTTTCAGTCATCCTGAACAACCAGTTAGTGGTACCAATTCTTAAGAAACAAAAACTTAATCTTATTAACCAAAATCTTTTATTATATTTGTGCCGTTAATTTGAGTATTACAGCTCTTGGTCAGTAATAGGTTTTCTGCTACGCATAATCTGCTAAATAGTTAGTCTCATTTACGCCTCGCCGTTTTATTCAGTTTTTATCATTTTTAATCATTTTTAATGAACATCTACGTTTCAAACTTAAGTTACTCTGTGCAGGATGAGGACTTAAGAGAATTCTTCGCTGAGTATGGCGAAGTATCATCTGCAAAAGTTATTACCGACAAATTCACACAAAAAAGCCGCGGCTTTGGATTTGTTGAAATGAGTGACGATGCAGCTGCTCAAAAAGCAATTGCTGAATTAAACGGTGCTACTGTTGATGGCCGTGCTATCCGTGTAAACGTTGCTAAACCTAAAGAAGAAGGTGGCAACGGTGGCGGTGGAAAACGTTCTTTCGGTGGTGGCGGTGGAGATCGCAGAAACAACAACCGTTGGTAATCGTTTCACAACAACTGATCAGGGGAAGCAATGCTTCCCTTTTTTTATTCATTTTCTTTTCCGCCATTAATCATATCTGATACTACATTTTTATATTTCCCCCTCTCCGCCCTTATCACTCCAACCAGGTGAATAAGCATGAATATAAGTAAAAGGTTAACCGCTGTTTCATGATATTCCTTCATCTGGTGATAGTTAGCCGTTTCATTAAACAGTTGCTCCGAATGTAAGCCCATCCACACACCGGTGAAGCAAATAACGGCCAGCAAAGTATAGGCTATTAAGTAGATCAATTTCACAATTAAATAATGACGGCTGCTTTTTACTTCTTTTTTGGCCTGCAGCAAACGAACTGCATTGCCAATACGAACAGCTATCCTTTGGTTTACCGGCTGAAAAATTTCTGCCAGGAAACGAAATGCCAGCAACCCTGCCAGTATATAACCAAAATAAGTATGAACCTTCCAGACTTTTACCGTGAGCACATTGGTTACCTGGTGTACCCCCTCTCCGCTGGGTTTTAAACCCTGTTTTACCAGTGCGTCAAAAATGATGGGGTGATTTTGGTAAGGATTTGTAAAAAATTTGGCAGTAAAAGCTGTTAATAAAATAAAACTTAATACAAATACGGTAGCCCAATGCCAGAAACGAATGGCCCTTGAATGCTGCTCTCTGAATGATACCCCGTTCATGTTTGTTGTTTTGAAGTTGAATAAAATGTAAGGCAAAGCCGGAACAGGACTATCAAGTGCACACAAGTTGAAAAGAAGTAATGATATTTCCATACACATACGGGTAAAATGAAGTTTTTAATAACTGAAACGTATCAAAAGAATGCTGTAATGAAATAAACCAATCAATAACCAAACAATTGTTTGCTCTTTGGCTAAGCAGTATTACTAAAGTATTTTTACAGCATGCAAAAACCGGTATTGGTTATTAAGTTAGGCTCCGCAGTTATTTCCAGTAATGATGGTGCTATTAATGTTAGTTTGATCAAAAAACTGGTGGAAGAAGTGGTGCAGCTTTCCCGTGAATACAATATTGTAATGGTATCCAGCGGAGCGGTGGGAAGTGGCAAGCCATTTATCAAAAATTATAAAGGCACATTAATCGAAAGAAAAGCAGCGGCAGCGGTAGGTAATCCAATTTTAATCAGGCTTTATGATAAATATTTTTCCAAACACGGAATTAATGTAGCCCAGGCATTGTGTGAACGGCATCATTTTTCCAATCGGCTGCAGTTTGTCCAGTTAAAAGAAACGTTTGCTGAATTTTGGAAACATAATATAATACCAGTAGTAAATGAGAACGACCTCGTAAGCAATGTAGAGCTGAAGTTTAGTGATAATGATGAATTAGCCACGTTAATTGCGGTTGGGTTTGATGCAGAAACACTGATCATCTGCACTTCAGTTGGTGGATTTATGGATGATAAAAAACAAATCATCCCATTAGTTGAAAATATTAATGGAGTTATTATGGGTTTTGTGAGTACAGATAAAAGCAGTTTAGGATTAGGCGGCATGTTATCCAAACTTACTTTTACAAGACTTGCTACATCATTAGGCATAAAAGTGATCATATGTGGATTAGATGGTAAAAATCCATTATCATCAGCTATGGATGGTAAAAGAGGTACCACTTTTACCGCTAAAAAATCCAATTTAAAAGCAAGGCAAAAATGGCTGGCCAGCGGATCAATCACTATCGGCAGCATAGAGGTAGACAAGGGAGCTGCAAAAGCGTTACAAAACCGGAAAAGCTTATTAACGGTGGGCATTAAAAATGTGAATGGTTCTTTTGATATTGGAGAAGTGGTGCAATTAGTAAATGATGAAGGAGCAATTATGGGTGTAGCTAAGACAAAAATTTCGGCAACTGATATTAATAAAAGTTTAAATCAGAAAAATATTATTGCTGCACATGCAGATGATATTGTAATCTTTTAATCATGAACAAGGTTCAGGCAATCATAGTAAAAACATACAAAGCATCAGGAGCATTAAGAACTGCTTCTGCTTCACAAATAAAGAATGTGCTGAATGGAATTTCCACAGCTATTGAAAACAACGCTGCAGCTATCATTAAAGCCAATAAAAAAGATTTGGCTAATTATGATGCCAACAATCCAAAGATTGACCGTTTATTATTAAATGAGCAACGATTAAAAGCGATTGCCAGCAGTATTCGTAAAGTTGGCAAACTTCCAGATCCAACAGGAAAAGTTTTAGAGAAGAAAACATTATACAATGGACTGCAACTGGAAAAACAAACTGTTCCGCTTGGAGTAGTTGGTGCTATTTATGAATCAAGACCTAATGTAACATTTGATATTGCTGCTTTATGCATCCGTAGCCGCAATGCAGCTTTACTTAAAGGAAGCAAGGAAGCTGAGCATACCAATAAAGTTTCTGTCAAACTCATTAAAGAAGTACTGAAGCAAAATAAAATTCATCCTGATGTGGTGAACCTGTTACCTTCTGAAAGAGAATCGGTAAACGATATGTTCACTGCTACCAAATATGTGGATGTTATTATTCCGAGAGGCTCTGATTCGTTAATAAAATATGTACGGGAAAATAGCCGTGTGCCGGTAATTGAAACAGGCGCAGGTGTGGTGCATGTTTATGTTGAGAAAGATGCTAACATTAATAAAGCAGTTGATATTGTAGTGAATGCAAAAGTTACCCGGCCTTCTGTTTGTAATGCAATGGATACAGTGATTGTTGACGAAGCCATTGCTCCAAAATTTTTAACCCTGCTTCAACCAGAATTTGATAAATATCCCGTGGAAATATATGCTGATAAAAAGGCTCATGCATTACTAAAAGGTTACAAGCATCTTCATAAAGCAACATCATCAGATTTTGGCCGTGAATTTTTAAGTCTGGCTTGTGCAGTTAAAGTCGTGAAGAATCTTAATGAAGCATTAGAACATATTCAGCAATACTCCACCAAACATTCTGAATCGATCGTTTCTGAAAATAAAAAACAATGCCAGCGTTTTTTACAGGAAGTTGACGCTGCAGTTGTTTATAGTAATGCTTCCACAAGATTTACAGATGGTGAAGAATTTGGTTTAGGTGCAGAAATAGGCATCTCCACACAAAAATTACATGCCCGTGGCCCCTTTGCACTGGAAAAATTAGTGTCGGAAAAATGGATTATTAAAGGTAATGGGCAAATCAGGTAGTCGTTTAAAAAATCAAACCGAATAACCCATCTGACAACCAGCAACTAGTTCAGCACATCATAGTCCAGCACACGACGCAGGTATTTTTTATCCTGTATTACCCAGGTCACTTCGTAGCCGCCCTTATCATCTTTGGAAAAAACATAAATATATATTTTTCTTCTGTCGGCCGAGAGAAAAACACCGCTTTGTGTACGTTCAATCCCCCGTTTATCCGTGTAGGCAAATTTCATATTGAAAAGATCGTTGTATGCTGCAGGTGGAATGGCGATAGTATCTTTATTAACCATCACCAGCACTTCTTTTACATACGTAAGGGGCATTATTCCAAAACTGCCGTAAAAAGGCCGGTTATTTATTTTTACCACATGCCCGCTTGATTTCATGATTTTACTTTTGGTACTGTCAAAAAAATCGGTAGTAATTTTTACTTTAATAGTATTAGAGGCAAATTGCAGGTAGGGTATATTTGTTCCTTCATACTGAATTGTTAGCTGATCATAATTAGTAACCGGCAACTTGGGTAATTTTTCCTGGTGAATATTTTCTTCTACCCCTTTTAAACTGAAAGTAACAATATCAGCCCTTACATCCTTCTCTCCCACCTTCAACAAACTTTCATTTTTTTTACGGAAGTCAGGGAAAAAATCCTGTGCCATGAGACTGGAACTAATGAATAACAAAAATATACCGGCGAGGAATTTCATTCGCTAAAATTTAGGTGATAAAATTAGCCGTTTATACGTTAAGGTTTTGAAAATTGAAAGTAATTTATAACGACATTTGCATCCGTTAAACAAGCTGTTTTGGAGAAATATTCAGTAAGCCTCAATAAATTTATTGCCGACTCTGGTTATTGTTCCCGCCGGGAAGCCGATCGATTGATTGAACAAGGCAGAGTATTCCTCAATAATGAACTTGCTCAGCTTGGTAACCGATATACCGAAGGTGATACAGTGGAAGTAGATGGCAGCTACATTACTGCGCCAAAAAAGGAGAAGTTCGTTTACCTCGCTTTCAACAAACCGGTAGGTATTACCTGTACTACCGATGAAAATATAAAAGGCAATATCATCACTTTTATTAATTATCCCAAACGGATATTCCCCATTGGCCGTCTCGATAAAGATTCTGAAGGATTAATATTCCTCACTAATGATGGTGATATTGTAAACAAAATACTCCGTGCCGGAAATGAACATGAAAAAGAATATATCGTTCGGGTAAATAAACCCTTTGATGACTTGTTCCTGCAAAAAATGGGCAATGGTGTGCCTATGCTCGGCACTGTTACTCAGCCCTGCAAAGTTTTTCGCATGGGAAAACAAGTATTTAAAATTGTTCTTACAGAAGGGCTGAACCGCCAGATACGCCGCATGTGTGAACACTTTGGCTACGATGTGGAAAGTTTAAAGAGAGTTAGAATAATGAATATAAAACTGGATGCTATCCCTGTTGGTAAGTGGCGTTACCTGAGTGATGCTGAAATGAAAGAGATCAATACATTAATAAGCCACTCTTCCAAAACAGCCGAAGCTTCTGCCAAAGAAAATATTGTTTATGATAAAAAACGAAATAAGAAGAATAAATTCAAAAGACATTAATTGGTTTTTAATGCGGCATTCATAAATTTTTCCAAACTCCTGCGGGCATTAGCCCGTATTTTATTTTGAATCATTGGTGTCCATCCCAGCAGTATCCCCGGAATACCTAAAGCCTGCCTGCTCCATTTCCATAAATCAAAATTATCCATATGCTCTGTAATTTTTCCATTTTGTATACGGATATGCGCTGTAATATTATTCACCACTTTTCTGCCGGTTTTGGAAAAATGATAAGTGGCAATCCAGTTACAGGTATTATATTCATCATCCACCGCCTTAATATCTGAATAATTAAGTGAAAAATGCTTAGCCTGTTTACATAACATCTCCCACATGGCTTTTACCTGAAGCCCCGTAATTGTTCCAAATGCCGGATCGCTGAACACAGCGTCTGGGGCATAGCAATCCTGCATAGTTTTATAATCCAGCTGTTGAAAAGCTGTATAAAATTTTTTAATGAGGGTTTCGTTCTCTGTCATAAGGTAAATTTAACGCTTAAACCCGGTAGCGTATTAAATCTAAAAAACTGTGGAAATAATTTCTGCCGGTTTAAAACCAGCTTTACCCATCCTTCGTACATATATTTGCAGATAAACGGCAATTTAACTTGGAGCAGACCATGCCCATACAAGCATCGTTGGTTATACGCCTTCAGCAAAAGGATGAACAGGCTTTTGCGATGGTATACCGGAACTATGGACAGGCATTGCTGAATATCATTAAAAAGGTATTAAATGACGACGGGGAAACTGCCAGGGATGTATTACAGGAAGCTATGCTTAAAATTTGGAACAATATTCATACTTATGATGCAGGCAAAGGAACTTTGTTTACCTGGATGTTGAATGTATGCCGCAATATGGCTATTGATAAAACGAGGAGTAAGGATTTTAAAAATCAAAGGCGCAACCAGTCTTTTGATCTGGTTAGCTTTGTAAAGGAAAGTCAGCAGGTATCGCCTAATCCTGAAACAATTGGTGTAAATAAAATGCTGCAGGTACTAAACGAGGAACAAAGACAGGTAGTGAATACCGTATATATGCTGGGTTACAGTCATAGTGAAGCAGCAGAAAAACTAAATTTACCGGTGGGAACTGTAAAAACAAGATTACGTTCGGCCATTATAGAATTAAAAAAACAATTTAGCGAACAATAGATGAATCCGTCAGAGATCATATCATCCGGGAAACTGGAATTATACGTAGCCGGCTCATTACCCGAAACGGAAATGAGACAAATAGCAGCGTATGCTTTACAATACCCGGAAGTGGCCAGGGAAATTGAACAAATTGAACAGGCAATGGTAGCTTATTATGCTGCTGACGGCGAAGTATTAACTGAGGCGGAGGCCGATAAAAATTTGAAAGAAATATTTGCTGTGCATAACCCGGGTTCAAGTCCTGTTGTTCCAATTACTCCCCGCGGTAAATCAGTTGTTGTTTCTATAAACAGAATAGCAGTAGCTGCGATGATTGGTGGATTATTCCTCACTACTGCATTAGCTTTATTAATGTGGAGTCAGCAAAACAGTTTGAGAAAGGAAATTGCTGAAATAAAATCAAGCCAGGAACAACTGCTTGCTGAAAATGCTAAATACAAAGAAGCTGATGAAGCTTATAAAAAGCAGATGCAGTTGGTGCAGGACATATTCAGTAAACGGGTAGAAGTAAAAACAGTTGCCTATAATCCATTTACCAAGCAACCAAATACACTGACCAAAGAAGGGAACTTCATTTTACTATATTGGCATCCGCAAACCAAAAAAGTGTTATTAATGAGTGCCAACCTGCCACAGCTTTCCCCGAACGAACAATACCAGTTGTGGGGAATGGTGGATGGCGGCAAAACCCCGGTTGATGCTGGTGTATTTGAATATAAAAACGGGCATTTTGAAACCAGCTGGCAAAAAGATATCACCAATGCAAGCGCCTTTGCGGTAAGTATTGAACCACGTGGCGGCAGTAAAAGCCCCACTATTGACAAAGTTTGTATGGTGGGAAGTTTATAAAATTCCGGCCATTAAATTACTCTTCACAAAACTGTTATTTATTTTACTGCGTATATGATTTTGCTCGTGCTAATAAAACATCTTTTGGTTTAATAGCTACAGCAATTGCCTATCTGCATATCCTCCTGCTGTAGCGGGAGGATTTTTGCTTTCACTACTTCATAGCACATTTTAACAGCATTTAACAAGTAGTTGAGTTTTCTTTTACATTTTCTGGCATCTGTCTTGAAATATACTAATCAACTAAACAATCAACCGGAACAAAACCAATTTCCTTTTTAATTTTTACCGGTTAGAATTAAAAAGAAAAAGTATAAACTCGAAAACAATGAAAAAGCTTTTTACACTTTCTTTTGTTATGCTGATGACGGTAATCAGTTTTGCCAGGCAACCACAGGTAATCGTAACTGTATACAGCATGAATAATTCCAACATTGATTACGATGTTAGCATTGATGGGCGCATGTACCAGGGGAACTCAATAGTGATACCCGATTTATACCAGGGCACCCACACTTTACAGGTTTATGAAGTACGACGTGGTGGAATTTTTGGCATTGGCAGAAAAAGAACAATAATTTCCTCTCAGCAATTTCAGTTAAGGAATTACGATTTGCAGGTTGATATTGACAGGTATGGTCAGGTACGGATAAATGAAAACGGGTATAATAATGGCGGGTGGAATGGCAGAGATAATAACGGTGGATGGGATAACAACGGAGGCTATGGAAATGACAGGGGCTGCAATAATAAACGTTATGGCAATGACAACTGGAATAACGGTCGTGGAAATAGATACGGACATTATAAAAAACACAGACATGGCAGATGGGAGGATGATGACCGTCGTGGAAGACATGATGATGATGACGAAAACGATGACAGATAATAACCCATTAAAAACTATAAATATCCTTGAGATAAACTGTCCCGTCCGTTTTAAACGAGACGGGACTTTTTATTTATTGACAGGCAAACTTCTTACTTTTGAAATGCTATGTCGCTGTTTATTTGTTCCATCAATTCGGGAAGTAATGCCAACTGCTATTATGTGGGCAATCATAATGAAGCTGTATTAATAGATGCAGGATTAAGTTGCCGTGAAACAGAGAAGCGAATGAAGTTACTTGGCCTGACGATGGATAAAGTAAAAGCCATTTTTGTTTCGCATGAACATACGGACCACATCAACGGCATTAACAGCATTTGTAAAAAGTATAAATTACCTGTTTACATTACAGCATCAACACATAAACAAAGCGGTTTGTATATACAGCAGGAACTGATTCATCACTTTGAGCATAATAAACCTGTTGCTACAGGAAGCCTGACTGTTACGCCTTTCACAAAATATCACGACGCAACAGACCCGTATAGTTTTTTAGTAAGTAATGAATCTGTAAATGTTGGTATCATCACCGATATTGGTCATGCCTGCAAAGAAGTAATTAAAGCTTTTAAAAAATGTGATGCTGTTTTTCTGGAAAGCAATTACTGTGAAGATATGCTTGTTAACGGAAGTTATCCTTATCATTTAAAGAAAAGGATTAGCAGTGATCTAGGGCATTTATCCAATAAACAGGCCCTGGAATTATTTTTAAGACACAAATCAAAACATCTGCAATTACTCATCCTCTCCCATCTTTCCCAAAACAATAATAAACCTGAGATTGTGGAATCACTATTTAAACCGCATGCAGGTAATGTAAAAATTTTAGTAGCATCCCGTTATGCAGCTTCAGAAGTTTTTTATGTAGAGGCAAATGGAAAGCACACGCCAACTATAAGAAAAAAACCGGTGGAGCAACTGAAATTATTTTAGTTCTTACCTTCCAGCACCATCACCGTATCCACACCCATGGTTTCAGCTGGCAGCGTAATATCCAATATATCGTTCTTTAAGCTCACCACAACTTTTGATTTATCTGCCAGCCAATAAGCAGCCGTAATTTTTTTGAAAGGAAATTTTTCCAGGTGAATATTCTTTTGCCCTTTGAAAAGGTGCAGGTATAATTTGTTGCCGTTTTGTGTTACACCACCCCAATCCTGTGGTTTAATATACCCGGCTGAAGTATTATAAACACTTTCACCATTTATCTTCAACCACTCTCCTACCTGTAATAAACGTTCGGTAAACTCAGGTTGAATTTTTCCATTGGGCATTGGCCCGATATTCAGTAAAAAATTTGCACCAAGACAAGATGCTCTTACCAAATAGTGCGTTAACGCTTCGGTCGATTTGTAAGTAGTGTCAGTGATATTAAAACCCCATGAGTTATTGATCGTCTCACATGTTTCCAGCGGCATTATATCAGAAGGTTTTTGATAACTCAATCCTGAATTATTTTGTCCGGGTAAATCTTTTTCAAACATTTGAAAATCCTCACCGGGAAAAGGAGTTAAATGATGATTGTTACCAATCAAACATTGCGGCTGCAGTTTATGTATCAGCGAATAAATTTCATCATAATGCCAGTTCACTCTTGATGTTCTGTCTGCTTCGCCTTCAGGATTTGTTTGGTCCCAGTGACCATCAAACCATATTCCACCAATCTCACCATAATTCGTTAGCAATTCTGTCAATTGATTTTTCATAAACTGTATATAATCTTCCCATTTACCCTGCACTTTTCTTCCGCTGGTTTGGCCTGTTCTTCCTGTGGTCCAGGAATAATCTTCTCTTCTCCAGTCGAGCAGTGAATAATAGAGAAATAATTTTATTCCTTGTTTATGACATTCATCTGCCAGTAACTTTACAATATCTTTTTTATACGGTGTATTCATAATATTGAAATCAGAATACTTAGTATTCCACATACTAAATCCATCATGATGACGGGTGATGAGGGTAATGTATTTCATCCCGGCATTCTTTGCCATACTCACCCATTCTGCTGCATTAAATTCAATAGGGTTAAAAAAATCCATCAGCCTTGTATAATTCTTAACAGTAATCTTTCTTTCATTCATTACCCATTCACCTGAGCCCGGAATACTAAACGGCCCCCAGTGTATAAACAAACCATATTTGGCATTGCTGAACCATTTTCTTGCTTCCACGTTTTCTGGAGTGGGTGTATACCCTTCCTGGCCAACGGTAATTAATGAAACTGCTAATAGGTAAAAGAATACAATTAATTTTCTCATGTTGGCAAATTATAATGAATGAATAAATTAAATATAAATAAAAAATCCCGCTACAAGAGTAACAGGATTTGAATTAATATTAACTGATGAATCTTATTGCTTTGAAAATTCGGCCCGGATAACATTTAAAGCACCACCTGCTTTAAACCATTCAATCTGTTGTTCATTGTATGAATGATTGGCCTGTATGGTTTCACTGCTGCCATCTTTATGATTTAATACAACCTGTAAACGTTTGCCGGGTTTAAAAGCCAGCAATCCTTCAATATCAATGCTGTCATCTTCCTGTATCTTATCATAATCAGTTTTATCTGCAAAAGTTAATGCCAGCATACCTTGTTTTTTAAGGTTGGTTTCGTGTATACGGGCAAATGATTTTACCAATACCACCCGTACTCCTAAATGACGTGGCTCCATCGCCGCATGTTCCCTGGATGAACCTTCTCCATAATTCTCATCTCCCACCACTATTGTACCAATACCGGCTGCCTTATAAGCTCTTTGTGTAGCAGGTACCGGGCCGTATTCACCAGTTAGCTGGTTTTTCACACTATCTGTTTTTTCATTAAAGAAATTCACGGCGCCAATCAGCATATTGTTACTGATATTATCCAGGTGGCCCCGGAACTTCAACCATGGACCAGCCATAGAAATATGGTCAGTAGTACATTTCCCTTTGGCTTTGATGAGGAGTTTCAATCCTTTCAAATCAGTTCCTTCCCAGGCCGGAAAAGGATATAATAACTGAAGACGCTTGCTGTCAGCTTTAACATTCACTACTACTTTACTTCCATCTTCAGCAGGAGCCTGGTAACCGGCATCTTCTACTGCAAACCCTTTAACCGGCAATTCATCACCGGCAGGTGGGTCTAATTTTACTTTTTCTCCTTTATCATTTACTAATGTATCTGTAACCGGATTAAAAGTTAAGTCACCGGCTATGGCCAGGGCCGTTACTAATTCAGGTGAAGCAACAAAAGCTAACGTATTAGGATTACCATCGGCCCGTTTAGCAAAGTTGCGGTTGAAAGAGTGAACAATGGTATTGCGTTCCTGCTTTTCAGCGCCTACCCTGTCCCACATACCAATACAAGGTCCGCAGGCATTGGCAAACACAGTAGCCCCAATTTGTCCAAATGTATCTAAGAAGCCATCTCTCTCAATTGTGTAGCGAACCTGTTCGCTACCCGGTGTAATGGTGAACTCAGATTTTAATTTTAATCCTTTTTCTTTCACTTGCTTAGCCAAACTAACTGCACGGCTTATATCTTCGTAAGAAGAGTTGGTACAGCTTCCAATCAAACCTACTTCTACTTTGGTGGGCCAGTTGTTTTTAGCTGCTTCTTCTTTCATTTTAGAAATTGGAGTAGCTAAATCAGGGGTGAAAGGCCCGTTTAAATGTGGTTCCAGTTCACTGAGATTTATTTCAATTACTTTATCAAAATATTTTTCGGGGTTTGCATAAACTTCCGCATCGCCGGTTAAGTATTCTTTTATTTTATCGGCAGCTTCAGCTACTGCTGCACGGCCGGTTGCTTTGAGGTAACGGGCCATACTTTCATCATAACCAAATGTTGAGGTAGTAGCGCCAATTTCAGCACCCATATTACAAATGGTGCCTTTACCGGTACAGCTCATGCTGGTTGCCCCTTCACCAAAATATTCTACTATGGCATTAGTACCGCCTTTTACAGTAAGGATTCCGGCTACTTTCAGGATAACATCTTTAGGAGCCGTCCAGCCATTTAATTTACCGGTGAGTTTTACACCAATCAATTTAGGCATCAGTAATTCCCAGCTTAATCCAGCCATTACATCACAGGCATCAGCACCACCCACTCCAATGGCAATCATACCCAAACCACCAGCATTTACCGTGTGGCTATCGGTACCAATCATCATTCCCCCGGGAAAAGCATAGTTTTCTAACACTACCTGGTGAATGATGCCGGCACCGGGTTTCCAAAAACCGATGCCATATTTATTGGAGATTGAAGAAAGAAAATTATAAACTTCTTCATTATCTGTAACGGCCTTAGCCAGGTCAACCTTACTTTCATTTTTAGCCACAATCAGGTGATCGCAATGTACCGTTGAAGGAACCGCTACTTTTTTACGTCCGGTGGTATCAAACTGCAATAAAGCCATTTGAGCGGTAGCGTCCTGCATCGCCACACGGTCGGGGGCAAAATCCACATATGCTTTTCCTCTTTCAAAATTTTTAGGTTCAACACCTTTCCAGAGGTGGGCATATAAAATTTTCTCAGCCAGTGTTAACGGGCGGCCCAATGCTTTGCGGGCAGCATCCACTTTGGCAGGCATCTCGCTATATGTCTTTTTAATGAGGTCGAGGTCGAAAACCATGGTATTAATTTGAAGATTTGGAAATTATTGATTGAAGATTATAAAACCTGCAATCTGCTTTTAACAGGCTGCGAATTTACTATAAAAAGAATATCCGCCGGGAAAGGTTTTAGTAAAAAATCCACTGCGAATGAACTTTCGCCATCAAACCCTGTTTATATTAAATTATCGTAAGAGTGAGAATTTTTTATTAAATCCCATAATTTTACAATATGAATCGCTTTAAAAGTTTTGTGGAATGGCATGCATTTGGGGTTTGCGCCTATATTGGGGAGAAGTTAGGCATAGCTTCTTCCACTATAAGAAAATATTTTATCTACATATCCTTTCTTACCATGGGTTCTCCCGTAATTGTGTACCTCTTTGTGGCTTTTTGGATGAACATAAAAAACTATATCCTCAGTGCAAGACGCAATCCGCTCCGCTATCTTTAATTTGTAAAGGCCCGGCATTTGCCAGTTTGATTTTTTATTTTAATTAAACGTTTGTCCGTTGTTCGTATTACAGTACAACCATAATGACTACGAACTTATATTAAATG
Source organism: Sphingobacteriales bacterium (assembly GCA_003963365.1). Classification (GTDB taxonomy): domain Bacteria; phylum Bacteroidota; class Bacteroidia; order Chitinophagales; family Chitinophagaceae; genus AWTP1-9. The sequence goes on along the minus strand of RXJG01000002.1, from coordinate 86,699 downwards.
ATATAGCCAATGAATTAGGCTTAAGGACAAAAAACTGCACATTATATTTTCCGGATGATATAGGTAGCGGGTACATTCGCTGCGCAAAACTTCCCAATGGATTACAGGTGAATATTATTAATGCCAGCCTCCACCAGGATTGGTGGATTCACCGTATTAAAAGCAACGAGGAGTTTTATACCCTTCGTTTTGATGAAATGGAAATACCTGAAAATTTAACCATTGCTATAGACCGTCAAGAAAAAGTGGAAACCCGGAAAAAAATTGGCGCCGCCTATTTAACCAGTTCACTGTTTGACTGGTATTATATAGGAAGCAATGGTTTAAAATTTAAAGGCATTAATATACTGTTCAGCAGGGAGTGGATAGCCAAATATCTTGACCTGAATAATGTGGACGATGTACTCTCCACCTATCTTTCTATTAAAGCAGACCGGGTTGAACTGGAACCACTGGATGATGAGTACATACGACTAATGAGTGAAATATTTAACGATGATCCGGATAACCCCTTCCCGGTTTTATCTATGCAAAACAAATTGCTCATCCTGATTGAACGATTTTTTACCCGTTTGTATGAACGACATAAAAACATGCAGTTTTCTGTAAAAATCAGCGCCAATGAACTGGAAAGATTACAACAGGTAGAATCCATCTTAATTAAAAACTTCAGTTCTCCTCCTCCCCCTATTCCACAATTAGCTAAAGTGGCTGCTATGAGCCCCACAAAACTTAAGAAACTTTTTAAAGCAGTATATGGTAACGCTATATATCAATATTTTCAAAAAAGGCGTATGAAATATGCTGCCGATTTATTAATTACAAAAAAATATTCTGTAAAAGAAGTAGGAACCAAACTGGGTTATGCCAACCTCAGTAACTTTACACTGGCTTTTAAAAAAGAATTCAACCGGTTACCAAGCGAATTCTGATTTTTAATAATTTAAGCCATTGGCATTTTAACACTATGTATTAAATTAGATTTAAAAAACGCTAACCTGATATCTTTTAACCGTGATTACTTACGTTTACAATCATATCAACTACAAGGAGTTTCTTCAGGGATTTGCCGAGGCAGTAAATGCCCCGATTACAGACGATTATTTTGAATTTCCCCAAAACATCGGTAAAGGTTATATCAAATTGCTATCTCTGCCGGAAGGATTACAGGCCGTTGTTTCTGATTACGAACTAAAAGAAGAAATTAGTGTATCCCGGGTTGGGGCTTCTGCCGAAGTATATAATCTTCGTTTCGAAGAAATATTTGTGCCCGGCAACATCACCATTGAAATACAAGATGAAAAAATAAAAGAGTCTGACAAAGTACATGCTGGCGCCAAACTCTATAGTACGTTGTTCAACACATCCTATACACTTAGTCCGGGCACAAGACTAAAAAACATCAGCATACTGATTACGAAAGAATGGATGAAAAGTCATTTAGGTATACAGTCAGGCGATGAAGTGCTGCAGCAATACCTGGCTATAAAATCTGCAGGCTTCAATTTTGAACCATTTGATGCTGAATACAGGGCTCTGTTTAATGCAGTACTGGAAGATCACAAAGACAGTCCCATGCAAAAAGTTTTTTTGCAGAACCGAATCATGCAATTGATTGAAAAATTCTTCCGCAGCCTGGTAATGAAAATGCCTTTGCTGTCTCAAAAACAAAAAGTTTTATTATCACACAAAGAAATTGACAAACTGATGGAGGTGGAAAGCCTGCTTATAAATGATTTTTCAAAGTCGCCACCCACCATTGCGCAACTGGCGAAAACAGCAACGATGAGCCCTTCCAAACTAAAAAGCAGTTTTCGCCAGGTATATGGTTCCGGATTGTACGAGTACTATCAGAAAGTGAGAATGCAACGGGCAAGAACCCTGCTGTTATCACGCAGGTATTCAGTAAAAGAAGTGGGTACACAGTTAGGTTATACAAACCTCAGTAATTTTGCCCTTGCTTTTAAAAAACAATTCAACACATTACCAAGTAAAGTGTAAAAATTAGTTATCAACCCCTGCAATTTTCATTTAATATAAGCGTTAAAATTCCACTACCTGTTTTATTCTGCATCACCACACTTTTCCTTAGCAACCATTTTATTACAGTATATGCGGCAGAGCCCGTCTTTAAAATCCAGTATGTGCGACCGGGTAAGAACCAACTTTTTTCCTGCCGGGAGGTCGTAAATCATTGCCGGGTATCAATAGCCCGGCTTTTTATTTTGCATTAAACCAAACTGGAGTATTATTATTCCAGTAGCCATTGTAATTAATAGTCAGTTCTTCACCTGCTTCAATAGCTCTTACTGTTTTTACAAACATTGCTTCTTCCTCAAAATCCATTAAATATTCACAATTGCTTTGATAGCTATGATTGAATACCGGTATCCACCCCAATGCCATTGCACATCTGTCTTCATTTTCGCCCCACAAAAAAATATAATCATGCAATAAAGTTTGATCAATTAATTTTCTTTCATCTAAACTCATTACAATCACAGGAGCAATTTCCAATACAGTATCAGCAGGAATGGGTTCGTTGGTAAAAACGCCTCTGCCCCGCTCCGCAGTTTTCTCAATATATAAACAGGATAAACGCATGCAGCTAAATTAAATGTTAATCGCAATTTAAGCGGTGATTTTAGGATATAAGCACTTAATTTTGCCGCTCAATATAGTTGATGGCGGAAGAGTTACATAACGAGTTTGAACTGGAAAATCCTTCGCTGCAGCAGCAGTTTGAAGAGCTAATTGCCCGTGACGATAAACTGGCCATCAAAGATTTTTTGAATGACCTGAACATAACTGATGTGGCCGATTTGATTTATGAGAACGAAGATTATGAAAGCCAAATCATGAGTCACCTCCTCATTCACCGGGCAGCCAGTGTATTTAAAATTCTTGATTTCCCCGTTCAAAAAAGAATTATTCAATCACTGCCTGCATTTAAAACTGCTGAATTACTCAATCATCTTTCTGCCGATGACCGTACTGACTTTTTAGAAGAGTTACCCAGCAGTGTAGTTCGTGAACTGATAAAACTAATGGACCCCGAAGAAAGAAAAGTTACTTTATCATTATTGGGTTATCCTGAAAATAGTATTGGCCGTTTAATGACGCCTGATTATGTATATGTATATCCGCATAATACAGTGGAAGAAGTTTTTCAAACCATTCGCAAGTATGGCAAGGATAGCGAAACGATCAATGTAATCTATGTAATCAACGATAAAGGGGAGTTATTAGATGACATCCGCATCCGTGAATTTATTTTGGCTGCCCCCGACAAAAAGGTAGAAGAGATAATGGATGGACGCTTCATTGCTTTAAATGCTTATGCTGACCAGGAGACTGCCAGTGAAGTATTTAAAATGAATAACCGGGTGGCCTTACCGGTGGTAAGTAACACCAATAAATTACTGGGTATTGTAACTATTGATGACGTATTATGGGTTGCCAGTGAAGAATTCAGCGAAGACATTCAAAAAATTGGTGGTACCGAGGCTTTGGATCAACCCTATTTAGAAATGCCTGTTCTACAACTTTTTAAAAAACGCATTACCTGGCTGGTGGTATTATTTCTGGGTGAAATGCTTACTGCTACCGCTATGGGATATTTTGAAGATGAAATAGCCAAAGCAGTAGTGCTGGCTTTGTTTGTGCCATTAATCATTTCATCGGGTGGTAATAGTGGTTCACAGGCTTCTACATTGATTATACAAGCTATGGCGGTGGGAGAAATTACACTGACTGACTGGTGGCGGGTGCTGAGAAGAGAAATTTTACAGGGGCTTTTATTGGGAACGATGCTGGGTACCATTGGTTTTTTAAGAGTAATCATCTGGTCACAAATATTCCCTCATTTATACGGCGTTCATTCGTTAATGATAGCGTTCACCGTTGGCTTCTCGTTGATAGGTGTGGTATTGTGGGGAACTTTCAGCGGTTCTATGCTGCCATTAGTGCTTAAGAAATTTGGTGCTGACCCTGCAACTTCTTCGGCTCCTTTTGTAGCAACGCTGGTTGATGTAACTGGATTGGTTATTTATTTTTCCGTTGCTTATATATTCTTAAGTGGTATTTTACTCTGATTGGCTGACTTTTAGCTGGAAATCAGCCACTATGAAGGCTGCTTTTTTTTCTATAATATTGTAATGAATAATTAATTATGGTTTCAAGGTTATTAAGTTTTAAAACAAGAAACCATAAACAACAAACAATAAACTAAACTTATGTGCGGAATAGTAGGATATACAGGACCCAGAGAAGCGTACCCGGTTATATTAAAAGGATTAAAAAGACTGGAATACCGTGGCTATGACAGTGCCGGCGTAGCTTTACTCAATAACGGATTAAAAGTTTACAAAAAGAAAGGCAAAGTAGCCGACCTGGAAGAAAGCCTGATTGGACAAGATGTTCATGCTAATATTGGCATTGGCCATACCCGCTGGGCAACACATGGCGAACCCAACGACCGTAATGCTCACCCCCATCTCAGTGCCAGCGGCCGGTTAGCTATGATTCATAATGGAATTATAGAAAACTATGCCCTCATTAAAAAAGAATTACTCAGCAAAGGATATACATTTAAAAGCGATACCGATACTGAAGTATTACTCAACTTCATTGATGAAATTCAGCACCACAATGAATGCTCATTGGAAGAAGCAGTAAGAGTAGCTTTGAAAAGAGTGGTGGGTGCTTACTGCATTTTATTAATTGATAAGGAAGACCCTCATACAATTATTGCTGCAAGGAAAGGAAGTCCGCTGGTGATTGGTATTGGCAAAGGAGAACATTTTTTAGCCAGTGATGCCACTCCTATCATTGAGTACACTAAAGAAGTGGTTTATGTAAATGATTATGAGCTGGCCATTGTTCGTCCTGATGAATTAATTTTAAAAAATCTCGGTAACGAAAAGATTACTCCGTATGTTACCAAGCTGGATATGGATTTAGCTGCTATTGAAAAAGGCGGTTACGAACATTTCATGCTGAAAGAGATCTTTGAACAACCTAAAACGATCTACGACTGCCTGCGTGGCCGTTTGGATGTAGCCAATGGAACGATCACCATGGCAGGTGTTGAAAATTATATGGAGCAATTAAAAAATGCTCCCCGCATCATCATCATTGCCTGTGGTACCAGCTGGCATGCAGGCTTAGTAGCCGAATATGTAATTGAAGATTTATGCCGCATACCGGTGGAGGTGGAATATGCTTCTGAATTCCGCTACCGCAACCCCGTGGTGAATAAAGGAGATGTTATTATTGCTATTTCACAAAGTGGTGAAACTGCCGATACTTTAGTAGCGATTGAAAAAGCAAAAGAACAAGGCGCTATCATATTTGGTGTGGTAAATGCCGTGGGGTCATCAATTGCCCGTGCATCACATGCCGGAGCTTATACCCACTCCGGACCGGAGATAGGTGTTGCTTCTACTAAAGCCTTCACTGGTCAGTTGGCTGTGTTAAATATGATTGCATTAAAGATTGCTAAAGCAAAAGGAACAATAAGCGATGAACGTTATAAAAATTTATTGGGCGAACTGGAAGCTGTTCCGGAAAAAGTAGAAACGATACTGGAAAACGCAGCCGCCGTTAAAGCCATTGCAGAAAAATATAAAGATTCAAGTGATGCATTATTTTTAGGAAGAGGTTACAATTTTCCTGTAGCATTGGAAGGGGCACTAAAGCTGAAAGAAATTTCTTACATACATGCAGAAGGCTACCCGGCTGCTGAAATGAAACACGGCCCTATAGCATTGGTTACTGAAATATTACCGGTAGTATTTGTTGCCACCAAAGATTCGTACCACGAAAAAGTGGTGAGCAATATGCAGGAAATAAAAGCCAGGAAAGGAAGGGTAATTTCCATCATTACAGAAGGTGATACTATCAGTCCAACTTTAAGTGATGATATATTTGCAGTTCCACCGGCCGATGAGGTAATTGCTCCTATGCTCAGCGTCATTCCATTGCAGTTACTCTCTTATTATGTAGGTACTGCCAAAGGTTACAATGTAGATATGCCACGTAACCTGGCCAAGAGTGTAACGGTTGAATAAATTATATTACATCCAACCCAATAATTAAACCCTGTTTTTACTACAGGGTTTTTTGTTCCTGCTATTCCCTATTACTTATCTTTACAACGCTAATTGCACCGAAATGAATGACATAAAAAAACAACCCATCAGTTCGCTGGGATATAATTTTATTCCTTCCCCATACCTGCCCAAAGGAAAAGACGAATACTACCTGCGGAATATTCAAAACCGCAGCGGCATTAAATACCGGCATTTAACGGCATTGGAAATAGAAGTGCTGGTTCGTAACCGCAATACATCTGATGACTGGAATAAAATACTGGTATCGGATGCATTTAATCCTGAACTGGTAAAAAATTGTAAGTTCTACGGGCTGGTTCGCATTGGTAAATTAGAACCTTATTTCCTGGAATTTCATGGTTTCCGCGGCCAGGTTGGTTTATATAACAGTACGATCATCAGTTGCGATTTTGGAGATAATGTGGTCATCGATAATGTAAACTATATGAGCCATTATATTATCGGCAACCAGGTGATGATAACGAATGTAAATGAACTGGGTACAACTAACTATTCAAAGTTTGGTAATGGTATTCTCAAAGAGGGCGAAGAAGAAAAAATAAGAATATGGCTGGAGATATGTAATGAAAATGCAGGAAGGAGTGTTATTCCATTCAATGGTATGTTACCCGGTGATGCATGGTTATGGAGCCGTTACCGGGATGATGAACAACTACAACAAAAGTTTAAAGAGTTTACACAAAAGCAGTTTGATGACAAACGGGGTTATTATGGAAAGATTGGTGACAGAACGGTTATCAAAAACACAAGAATTATTAAAGATGTATGGATTGGCAGCGATGCTTATGTCAAAGGCGCAAATAAATTAAAAAACCTTACTATTAATTCGGACCCCGATGCCAAAACTCAAATTGGAGAAGGATGTGAACTGGTAAATGGTATTGTTGGTTTTGGTTGCAGGATATTTTATGGAGTAAAAGCCGTTCGTTTCTTTATGGCTTCCAATTCTCAATTAAAATACGGTGCAAGGCTTATCAATTCTTATTTGGGAAATAATGCCACTATCTCTTGTTGTGAAGTATTGAACTCACTCATCTTTCCTGCACACGAACAACACCATAACAATTCATTCTTATGTGCAGCCACGGTGATGGGCCAGAGTAATATGGCTGCAGGCGCCACTATTGGCTCTAATCATAATTCACGAAGTCCGGACGGGGAGATTATTGCCGGTCGTGGTTTCTGGCCGGGGCTTTGTGTAAGTTTAAAACATAATTCAAAATTTGCCACCTATATATTAATTGCCAAAGGTGATTATAATTATGAGTTAAACATACCCATTCCTTTTTCATTAGTTTCATTAGATGCTGCTAATGACAGAGTATTGGTAATGCCGGGCTACTGGTTTATGTTTAACATGTATGCACTGGCCCGTAATGCCTGGAAATATATTGACCGTGACCAGCGGCACGACAAAACTCAGTTGATTGAATATAATTTCCTTGCACCTGATAGTGTAAATGAAATGTTTGATTCATTAACACTGATGGAAAAGCTGGTGGGCAAAGCTGATTTAAAATCCCGGTTTAAAGAAGCCAGTGAAAATGAATATATCAATTTGGGCAAACAATTACTCAATTCACCCGGGAGTGAAGTAAATGAACTCGAAATAATTGCCGAAGGTTTTGAAAACAGCAGAAGAAAAGTGCAGTTAATAAAAGTACAGCAGGCTTATCAATTATTTAAAGAGCTGATTATTTATTATGGCGTCAACCACATCATTGGTTTAATCAGCGAAAATAAGATCAGTTCGTTTGAGGAGTTACAAAAATCATTTCCGGCCAAAGCAAAAAGAACGAGCTGGATTAATGCAGGTGGACAGCTGATTCAGCAAAAAGACATGGAACAATTGAAAACAAACATCAAAGCCGGTAAAATAAAAAGCTGGGACCAGGTGCATACTTTTTACCGTAAAACAGGCGAAAAATATGCTGCTGATAAATTTCAGCATGCATTTGCTTCTTTACTGGAAGTATTTGATATTTCCGCCAATAAAATTGATAAAGCTTTCTTTAAACAATTATTACAGGAAGCTATTGATACAAAAGTATGGATCACTAAAGGGATTTACGATTCAAGAGCTAAAGATTATAACAACCCTTTCCGTAAAATGGTGTACGAGAGTATGGCAGAAATGGAAAAAGTAACTGGTAAGCTGACAGATAATAGTTTTATCAAACAACAAAACAATGAGTTAGCTGAATTTAAAAAACAGGTGGCTGGACTTATTAAGAAATTCAAACTTTGACAGCATTATTAACACGTAACAATCTTTTCTTATACTAACTTAGTCCGTTAATTCCATTTTAATATTAACATTCTTTGGCATGTGGCAAAATAAAGTAAAGATCATTTGCATATTATTATTGAGTTGTGCAGTATCCTGCAAAAAGAAAGGTTCATCACCCGAACCAGTTAACCAATTACCCATTGCTAATGCCGGAACTGATATCACTATAACGTTACCAACCAGTTCCGTTACCCTGAATGGTTCAGCTTCTTCCGATCCTGACGGAAGCATCAGTGCATACCAATGGACTTATGTAAGCGGACCAACAGGGAGTATTATTGTTAATGAAACATCAGCAACTACTGCAGTTAATAATTTATCAGCTGGCACTTACATCTTCCAACTAAAAGTAACTGATAATAAAGGGGCTTCTGCAACTGCCCGGGTGCAGGTAACTGTATTTGCAGCAACAGATATTGATCCCCCTGCATATGGAACTCCCTATAGCAGTGTGCCGGCTACTGAAGACATAGTAATGTATGAGATCAACGAAAGGGCTTTTAGTGTTGCCGGAAATTTTCAGGGTATCATTGACAGATTAGATTCCATCAAAGCATTAGGCGTAAATGTAATTTGGCTAATGCCCATCCATCCTATTGGTACAACCAAAAGCGTAAACTCTCCTTATTGCGTTGCCAATTATAAAGAGGTAAATCCAGAATTTGGGACATTGGATATTTTAAGAAATCTCGTTTCATCAGCCCATCAAAAAAATATGGCGGTGATGCTTGATTGGGTTGCCAATCATACCTCATGGGATAATCCCTGGATCACTAACAAATCATGGTATACGCAGGATGCTGCTGGCAATATTATTAGTCCGCCCGGTACCGGTTGGAATGATGTAGCTGATTTGAATTATAATAATGCTGATATGCGGTTAGCGATGATTAAGGCGATGAAGTATTGGGTGCTGGCTGCTAACATTGATGGTTTCAGAACAGATGCAGCAGATATGGTTCCTTTTGATTTTTGGAAACAGGCGATTGATACGTTAAAAAATATGCCCGGACGAAATTTACTTTTCCTGGCTGAAGGCAGCAGGGCAGATCATTTCACTGCAGGATACCAGATGAATTATGCATGGGATTTTTATACTACTATAAAAAATGTTTTCAGAAGCAGTGCCGCAGCCAGCAATTTATTTACTACCAACACCAGTGAATACAGCAGCATTCCATCTGGCAAAAAGAAATTACGGTTTACCACCAATCATGATCAGAGTGCATGGGAAGCTACTCCTTATACATTGTTTTATGGCAAACAGGGAGCATTAGCTGCCTCCGTCATCACATCTTATTTAAATGGTGTACCGTTACTATACAGCAGCCAGGAAGTGGGAAGAAGTACAACGGTTCCATTTTTCAGCAAATCTCCTATTGACTGGACACAAAATCCAGACATGGTTACGGCGTATAAAACCATGTTTGCTTTTTATAACAGTTCAAATGCATTAAGAAAAGGAACATTAACAGCTTATCCGGATAATGACATTGCAAGTTTTAAAAAGGTTTATAATACTGAGGAGGTAGTTGTTTTGGTAAATACCAGAAACAGTGTGATTAATTATACTTTACCATCAGCACTGGCCAATACAAACTGGACAAATGCTTTTACCAATGCATCGGTAAATCTATCCACTTCCATCAGCATTAATCCATACGAATACATAGTTCTGAAGAAATAAAAAATCCCGCCGTTGGGCGGGATCAATCTTTTTTACATTCCGGGAAACCATGGTCTTCCTATTCCTTCTCTGAATGGCCATGGTACGGAAGCTAAAATGGCAATCAATGCAATTAATAACATCCACGATGCCGGACCATACAATCCTTTTTTTGCCCTGCCTCTTGCTAATGTTATAAGTATAATAGCGATAAGCATACCGCTGATATGTTCAACTGCCCAAAACCTGGCAAAACTATTTTTCATAATAGCACCAAAGCTGCCCATATTATTCAATAACACTTTCAATCCCACTGTATCACTAAAATACCATTGGTACAATCCGATTAACAGGGTAATGTGAGCAGCGACCATTAAAAACAAACTTGTTTTTTTCAGTCCTTCTTTTTTAGCGAAGGCCTGGAACAATGCCACCAGTAATAAAATTAAAATTGCCCAGCGCAATAAATTGTGTAGATGAAGTAATCCTGCATTCATGTTATATAATTAATAATTGATAATCAGAATTAATAATGAATCAAATCTACAATTCAATTTTTAATTATTCATTCTTAATTTTTTAATTGCTTATTCAACCCAATCTGCTATAAAAATATTGGTATCGTGTGTGCCACCATTATTTCTGTTGCTGCAAAAGATAATTTTCTTTCCATCGGGGCTAAACATCGGGAACGCATCAAATCCTTTATCCCGACTTATCTTTTGCAAATTGCTTCCATCCTCATTGATGGTATATAAATTAAAAGGAAACCCTCTTTTATATTCATGATTACTAGCGAAGATGATACGCTTGCTGTCGTGGAAATAAGCCGGCGCCCAGTTGGCCTGCCCAAAATTGGTTACTTGTTTTACATTGGTTCCATCAACATTGGCGATGTAAACTTCCATGTGTGTGGGTGCCACTAAATTTTCTGCCAGTAAATCTTTATACTCCTTTACTTCCTCCGCAGTAGTGGGTCTTGAGGCTCTCCATATAATTTTCTTTCCATCCGGACTAAACCATGCACCGCCATCATAACCCAATGTATTCGTAAATCTTTTTTCTTTGCCGGTTTTCAAATCCATTATATACAGATCAATATCTCCATCTTTATCACTCGTATAAATCATTTTCTTTCCATCTGGCGATAAAGTTGCTTCGGCATCATATCCTTTACTCTTTGTTAATTGCTTAACGATCTTTCCATTCATATCCGCCATAAAAATATCATAGCTGTCATACAACGGCCAGATGTATTTGTTGCCGTACTTCTTGCGGTCAGGAACAGGCGGACAGGTATCAGCACCCAAATGTGTAGATGCATAAATAACATATTTACCATCTTTGGTAATAGATCCGCAGGTAGTTCTTCCCTTGCCGCTGCTTATCATTTTGTAAGTAAACTTCTCTCCATTTTTTGGCACACGGCCAATAAAAATCTGGTCGCAGTTCAATCCTTCTTTTGGATTGGTACGCTGAAACACAATCCACTTTCCATCAAAACTGAAATAAGCTTCTGCATTATCACCACCAAAGGTTAATTGCTGAATGTTTTTAAAATGCTTTTCATCAGCATAATGAAGTGTATCTTCTGTGAATGGTGAATGGTCAATAGTAAATGGTGAATTACGAAATGCACTCACTAAAATTAACAAAACTAAAGGCAGCAGGTAAATAAGTTTTCTCATTGGTAATCGTTTAAACTCACGGCAAAGATGACTTGAGCTGAGTGCAAATGTGTCAAAACTTTGTCATAAACCATTCAACAAAATCGGTTAGTTTTGCGCCATGAGTTCAGGTATCCCTTTGCTGAAAGCCTTTACTGTACTTCTTGTGGTTATTTTAACGGGCTTTTATGCCTGTAATAATGCTGATAAACCGGCGAAGGAAGATTCAAACAAGCCAGTAATTAAACAGTTTAGCCCGGCTGCCGATTCATTGAGAAAATTAGTATTGTCTAATCCTGATTCTGTTACCTACCGCCAGCAATTAATTCAGCAACTGGAAAAGGATAATCAAATTGATGATGCCCTAAAACAAAACGATACTCTTCAGCAAAAAATTGGTGATAATGCCGTAGTATGGCTCAACAAAGGTTCTTTACTGGAAGTCAAAAAAGATACAGCCGGCGCCATTGATGCGTATGAGAAAACAATTGTACGGCAAAGGAATTTACAGGAAGCATATATACGACTCATCAATTTATATACTGAACAAAAAAATAACCGGGCATTACAGCTGATCGATTATATGTTCCGTAATGAACTGGCTTTTGGAGTAGAAACAGATCTTATACTGTTTCGGGGAATTTATTATGCTAAAATAAAAGAGTACAATAAAGCATTAACCTGTTTTGACCAGTGCATCAATGATAAATACACGTTCATGGATGCGTATATTGAAAAAGGTGCGTTGTTGTACGAAATGAAAAAGTATAAAGAGTCTATTGCTGTATTTGAAAAAGCAACCACCGTAAAAAATAGTTTTGCTGATGGTTATTACTGGATTGCCAAAAACCAGGAAGCATTAAATAACAGTAAAGAAGCCATTGATAATTATAAAAGAGCTTTAGCGTTAGACCAGGAATTTACCGAAGCAAGGGAAGCGTTGAAAAGATTGGGAATAATTAAATAGGTTACTGGTTGCTGGCTAAAGTCAGTAATCAACATAACAACTTTAAACCCTTAAACCTTTAAACTATTAAACGAAAACCACAAACAACAAACCATAAACAACAAACTATAACATGTCCATAGTAGCACCCTCATTATTAGCCGCAAATTTTATTAACCTGGAAGCAGAATGTAAAATGCTCAATGAAAGTGAGGCAGACTGGTTTCATTTAGATGTAATGGATGGAAGATTTGTTCCCAACATCAGCTTTGGACCAATGATCATCGAGTTCATTCGCAAATCAACCACTAAAGTGTGCGATGTGCATTTAATGATACTGGAACCGGAGAAATATGCAGAAGCTTTTAAAAAAGCTGGTGCAGATATTTTATCAGTACACATTGAAGCATGTCCGCATCTTCACCGCAATATTCAGCAAATAAAATCATTGGGTATGCAGGCAGGCGTGGCCATCAATCCGCACACACCAATCAGTTCATTAAAAGATGTAATTGCTGATATTGATTTAGTTTGTATGATGAGTGTGAATCCCGGCTTTGGCGGACAGTCATTCATTCCTCATACACTTACCCGGATAAAGGAGCTTAGAATCCTAATAAAGGAAACCGGCAGCAAAGCAAAAATTGAAATTGATGGTGGTGTTACTGTTGAGAATGCTAAATCTATCATGGATGCCGGTGCTGATGTGCTGGTAGCCGGTAATACCGTTTTCAAATCGGCCAATCCAAAAGAAACGATTTCCTTATTGAAAAAATTCTAATGCAATGGCTAAGGATCTTTTCTCTGCACAGGCAAATGAATATGCAAAGTTCAGACCCGTATACCCACCAGCATTGATTGAATACATTGTCTCCTTCTGCAAAGAAAAAGAAGCCGCATGGGATTGTGCCACCGGCAACGGGCAGGCAGCTGTTTTACTGGCGGAGCATTTTAAAAAAGTGTATGCAACAGACATCAGCAAAACACAAATAAAAAATGCCACAGCAAAAGATAATATTGAATACAGCATTACTCCTGCTGAAAATACTTTGTTTGATGATAATAGCTTTGATCTCATCACCGTGGCACAGGCTTATCACTGGATCAAATGGGATCATTTTCACCACAAAGTAATGCGGGTAACAAAGCCCGGGGCTGTTATTGCGGTATGGATGTATAACCTGCCCTCCACAGGTGATAAAGCTGTGGATGATCTGTTATTGGATTTCTATAAAAATATTGTTGGCCCATACTGGGATGCTGAGCGAAAATATGTGAATGATAACTATACTACAGTAGCTTTCGATTACGAGCCTTTACCCACCAAAACATTTGAAATAAAGCTCGATTGGAGCCGTGATCATTTCCTTGGCTACTTAACTACCTGGTCGGCCACCAAAAACTTTGAAAAAGAACAGCATTACTCGCCTGTAGATAAAATAGAAACGCCCCTTAAAGCGTTATGGAAGTCAGGTGAAGTAAAACACATCAGCTTCCCCATTGTGCTAAAGCTGGGCCGGGTAATAAAATAAACCAACCCCGTTAGCGGTTAACAAGATTTTGGAAAATATTTTAACCACAAAGAACACAATGATATTCACAAGGAACACAAAATAAGTCTTAGTGAACTTAGTGTCCCGCTTTGTGTACCTTGTGGCTAAACTTGTAAAACCAATTTTGAAGACAGTTAGAAAACAGTTTTTAAATACATATTTTTAGGTACTTATCTAAACCCATTTTAGTGAAAAGCAAAAGCTTACCAATACTGCTCGTACTGTTCCTTTCTGTACTTACCCTTCATGCCCAAAAGAAATATGCTTATGTGTCCGGTAAAGTGGTGGATGATAATGAGCAACCACTTGCTAAAGTTTCTATCGAAATATTAGGCCGTCAAAATGGAGTGCTTTCTTCTGACTCCGGAACCTTCCGCATTAAAGTACCGGCCGAAAGACCTTTTGCTTTAGTATTTACTTTTTTAGGCTATCGTACCGAGCAACGTAATTTCTATCTCAGCGAAAACGAGCAGGAAAAAATTATTGTACGGTTAGAAAAAGGCGGAGCCAAACAACTGGAAGAAGTGGTGGTCACTAATCAAACCGATCGTACACAAACCGGCTTAATAAAAATTACCAATCCCAAACTGGCATTAACCATTCCCACTGCAACGGGTGGTATTGAAAGTTTGATCAAAGTATTTGTGGGAAGTAATAATGAACTTACTTCTCAGTATTCAGTAAGAGGCGGCAGTTACGATGAGAATCTTATTTATGTAAACGATTTTGAAGTATTTCGTCCATACCTTGTTCGCAGTGGTCAGCAGGAAGGATTAAGTTTTATTAATCCTGAAATGGTTCGTAACATCAATTTCTATAACGGAGGCTTCCAGGCAAAGTATGGCGATAAAATGTCTTCAGTGCTCGATATCCAGTATCGTAAACCGAAACGATTTGGTGGTTCTGCTTATGTAAGTTTATTAGAGCAGGGATTGGAGTTGGAAGGCACATCAAAAAATAATAAATTCACGTTCATTACTGGTCTTCGTCAGCGTACCAACGCCAGCTTACTCGGCAGCCAGGAAGTAAAAGGTGTTTATGTTCCGTCCTCTATCGATTTTCAATCTTACCTCACCTGGCAGTTAAGCAATAAATGGAGTTTGGAAGCATTGGGAAATATATCCAGAACAAAATTCAAACTCACGCCTGAGTTCTCACAACAAACATCATCTGTCTTCTCTCCTTTCTTCACCGCCAATTTAGGATTGGATATTTATTTTGATGGAAGAGAGATGGATCGGTATATCACCAATATGGTCGGTGTTGCCATCAACAATCAACCAAGAAAAAATCTGAAGTTGAAATGGATGGTCAGCCGTTTTCAAAACAACGAACGTGAATCGGTGGATATAACCGGTGCTTATTTATTTGGTGAAAGACAATTTGACCGGGCTAAATCTGATTTTGGTTTAATCACCAATCCGCTCGGTGCCGGTGTGTTTCAAAACTATAACCGCAACCGTCTTAATATTGAAGTGTACAATGTATCGCATAAAGGCTCACTGGAAAGAGGAAGAAATTTTTATCAATGGGGATTGAGTGCCGAAAAGCAATTTATTACTGATAAACTCAACGAATGGGAATTGCAGGACTCCGGTGGATATACATTGCCTTACAATCCAAACATTCTTAATCTCAATAAAGTTTTAAAATCAAAAGCCGATATTGATATTACAAGGATACAAGGTTATATACAGGATAATATTCTGTTTAAAGACACTACACGGTTTACGTTGCAGGCTGGTCTTCGTTTTAACTACAACACACTTAATAAAGAGTTTTTATTATCACCCCGTTTGCAGGCATCGTGGAAACCATTGTGGAAGAAAGATGTGGTGTTGAGAGCTTCCATCGGTTCCTACAATCAGCCACCATT